>NC_016641.1:3202798-4643096 GCF_000235585.1 Paenibacillus terrae HPL-003 | reverse complement strand
ACCAATGGTCAGGAACTTTAAATGCTGTAAACAACGAGAAATACAAAATTACAGCTCATTGAAAGTCGCTATTTTAGCGACTTTTTTTCTGTTACTATGGACTGTATGCAAACTGTACAATTTAAAGAAATTTAGTGAAATAAGGAGCATGAGACGTAGATACGAGTTAACGGATGAAGAATGGAATATACTTGAACCCCTGTTGCCGCCCGCCCGAAAAAAAACAAGGAGGGCGTTCGACGCCAGATGCTCAATGCCGTGTTTTGGGTTGCCCGAACGGGAGCACCAAGCTGTTAAGGTCCTTGTTCTTCCGCCTACAGCTTTTTCTGGCAGCTACAAAAAGAAAACATTTGGGTTGAAATCCTGAAGCATGTCGCCATCGAATCGGATTGGGAGCAAGTCATGGTCGATTCCACCATTGTCCGCGTCCATCAACATGGAGCGGGCGCAAAAAGGGGTAGCACCAACAGGCCATCGGACGTTCACAAGGAGGATTAACCGTCAAAAATTTATGCCATGGTGGATGTGCCTACGACACGAATGCCATCCGAACCTTACTGGCGGAGCAGCAGGCTATCCCCGTGATTCCTGTGAAGCGAAATCGTCGAGCAAGCGTTCCCTATGACCAGGATGTATACAAAGAACGTCACTTAATTGAAAGCTTTTTTTACAAGGTGAGACATTATCGTCGCCTTGCGACCCGCTATGATAAATTAGCCTGTTCATTCAAGGCTTTTTTGACCTTAGCATCCATTATGGTGTGGCTCGCATGAGTTTGAAGACAGGCCCTAGCCAAATAAGTGAGGAAAATTTATCCATTGTTATAGCACAAGGCAAGACTATTTGTTGCTATTCCTCCGACAAATGCTCAAATTGCTCTTGGCTTATTTGTTGTTTCATTTCACACCTCATTTCTAATAGTAAGACTAGTAATCACACTGTATCATACTCCTTAAGGATTTCTATGAAACTTTGAACCCTATCTAGATACTTAGTAGAAGGGCTGGTCTTTCCAAGCCCCCAGTTATGAATTGTCTTTGCATCAACTTTCATTCTCGCACTTAATTCTCGTTTGGTCAGGCCATGATAACGCCTGGCTTTTTTTATTTTCGCTCCCAAAGTGTTTTCTTGCATTTCATCATAGCACCCAAGGTACGAAACAGGCGGGCCCAGAAACTCGGATAGGGTTTGAAGCGTTTGAATCTTTGCGGGGGGTTAATACTTCTCTCGATTCTGCTGAGTGCTACCACTGATATGCCTGCTTTAGCTGCTAGTTCTGTAATTGTAAGGTTACGAAGTATCCGATGATACCGGATTCGAGATCCAGATGTGTTAACTCTTCAGGGGGCTCATTCGGAAAAAGTCTTCTTTCCTTGGTGATATATAATCCCAAGGTGTTATCTATACGGTTGAGCGTGCAGTATCAGGAGTACCGATCATGCCCAAGTGTCCCAGCCTTCTTTGGCAGCTCTTTGTAATTAATAATGCGATTGCGTCCATGACCCTTGGCGTAGTAAAGCGCTTCGTCTGCTTTTGCGATCAGTTCCTCTGGAACATTGTTGCTATCAGGATAGCAGGTTGCGACACCAATACTAACCGTGACCACACTTTTCATGCGCGCTCCGTTATGATGGATTGCGGTATTTTCTATGGCTAATCTCAGACTTTCGGCAAGTTGCGCCGCTCGTTTGGCACTCGTATCCGGCAGGATAATTGTAAATTCTTCCCCTCCGTAACGGGCAATTGTAGCCGCTGGATGATTAATGGTCTTTTTGGCGATGGCCGTTACTTTGCGCAAGCAATCATCCCCGGCCTGGTGCCCGTATAGATCGTTGTAAGCTTTAAAATGATCAATATCAAGGAAAATGAGAGACAACCCTTTGTTATTTTGTGCTGCATTTTGCCATTCCTGCTTGAGCATTTCATCAAAAAAACGGCGGTTTGCAATTTTGGTTAGTCCATCCAACAGGGAAAGCTGCTTCAATTGCTCTTCCATTTTCTTTCTTTCAGAAATATCCTTGGCAAGCCCAATGACTCCAGCTGTTTTCCCGTCCAATAAAAGCGGTGACAATGTCAGCAATACCGTTATTCGGGCACCATCCTTCCGAATATATGACCATTCTCGTCCTTCGGATGCATATTCTGCCGCGCTGTAAAAAAACACATCTAATCCATGGATGGGTTTACCTGTTTTTTCGGATAGTTCTTTCCCATAAGCCTCGACTTCATTCGGGTCATGAAAGATCAGAGGAGATTCCTTGCCAATCAACTCGTCGGCCCGGTAGCCAAGCATTTTTTCTGTACCCTTATTGGCATGCGTGATCTGTCCCTGCCAATCGATGGCTATGATAGCCGTACCTACTGCGGATTGAAAAATCGCTTCTTGAAGTGCATGTAGGGAACGGTATTTTCGCTCGCTCTGCTCCAATTGTTTAGTTAGTTGATTCGTTGTAGAAAAGAAAGCAATTAACGATGCTGCGAAAAGCCCGCCCAAACCTACAAGCGCTAAATAGGAATAGGTATCCTTTGTAATGCCCCTCATGAGCGACACGACCGTAATGAGCGTCATACTCAGTAATACCGAGAGCAACCAGCGGTGCTTATAACATTTAACAACCTGCATAATGATCCCACTGCCGGCGGCAGCTAATGTAATCGATAATAATGGCGTCATGCTGGCAGGTGAAGGTGTAAAGGTCCCCACTAATGTAACCCGGCCCAACACAAAGAATAAGGCAGTCACTAAAGAAGCGGGCAGCCCCCCAAAATAAGCGGAACTGATGACAACGATATGGCGGAAATCGATAAAGGATGTCTCGTTTATTTGATAACTGAACAACAGAAGAAGAAGAGCACAGCAGCCGTGCGTGATCCCTGTCAGCAGCTTAAATCGCAAGGTACGATGGTCTTCCATCAAGTAGCGCCGGAATAAATGGTTGAAGAGAAAAAGGAACGCCGTTAACAAGGCGAAATTCGCAATCATATATCTTAACATAGGTGGTCCTTCCATCATGTTTGTCTACCGTAAATGTTATTCTCTTCAGTGTGTGAGAGGACAACATAACGAAATCGTTCCGGCTATTATTCTTGAGCTTGCATGATATAAGTATAATGGGAAACAGAAGTAAAGGTAAGCGGAAATTCCTACGTATAGTGGAGCAAGATACTCATCCTAATAGGGGGCAAATACTATGACAAAGCAGCGGAATGTGCTAAAAATACGATTATTATTTATATCACGCTGTAAATTGGGAACTAATTCCTTATCCATATAAAAAGAGAGTAGTATGTTCAGTCAAATCAAGTAGTTTAGCAACGTCTTTCATAGTATACATCTATTTACCTCTGCTTGTGGGATAGGATCTGTAACTTGGTGCCGCTGGTCGGCCGTATCTGTGTATTAAGACTACGGCCGCCAGGTAAGTAAGTGTAATATGGTATAATGGCCATTAAATGGAAAATTATAGAGAAGAAACGAAAGAGAGGGAAAGCGATGAGACCACCGTAATCTGAGTAACATAGTCACTCTCATCTTTTGCACCAACTTCATCGATAAGATATTCATCATAAGCAAATTCCAATATAAGAAAATTTTCCTTTCCAATATACTGAATGAGTCTCTCATAGGTTCTGTCGATCTTTTCATAGCTTCCATGATGATATGCAACCGCGTATAATCCCATTGGTTTTATGAAATTTGAAAAATGTGTGTTATCTCTATGGTTTGTTTTTACAAAAAGATACGATTTTGAGGCGTATTTCCCCGCTAAAATAGCTTCTTTATCCAACATAGACCCAACAAAAGATGCTCCAACGGATTGTGTACTATGTTCCTGAGTATTTAGTTAAACTAAAAGAAGGAAAAATAACAGGTAAAGTTGTTGCAAAAATCAATTCGATGGAGTGAACTAGCGACAAGAGTAAGGGTCAGCTTGGTTGATATTGTTAAAATACTTTAGTAACAACAAAAACAGCTCCTACAGGCGATGTAGGAGCTGTTTTTGTTGTGCCGTGCTGCGAATAACCAGGTAGTAAAAGTCCACTTCTACCTCCGGAATGATCTTGTAGGTATGCTTCAAATCATTAAGAAATTTTATGGCTTTTAGCGCTTCAGGACTGTCCAGGGTCAATTCGGTGCCTGCGGCCACCTCACTCACGACACAGGATCTCAAATCATTATTGCCTGAAGGCAAGGCGGCAATGGCTATTATGGGAACGAGCTTAAGCGCGGATCTCGATAAAGCAGGAATAAACTGGGATTATACAACATCGTTAACAGAAAAGCAGGGCGGGACCTTCGCGGCGGCCGACTCACTGGTCATGCTGCGCACAGCCAAAAATAAGGAACTTGCATCAGAACTGATCAAGTTTTAGACGAGTCCCGAGGTGATGGAAGCATATCATCAGGTGATCTATAGTGCTCCTCCTATTTCCAAAAATGAAAAGTACTATGATAATGCCAAATTTGAGAAGCTGTATACCAAGGATTCGCAATTATTTCACACGTTAACGCCGGTTGACGGCTCAAGCAAAATATATGACGCATTATACAAAAATCTACAGCTGATGATTTTGGGGCAGCTTACTCCGGAAGAAGTGCAGAAGGATACCGCCCAGTATGCTAAAAGTATTTATAACAGATAAAATGGTCGATCTGTGCTAAGCGAGGGGAAGAAATGAAACACAAAACGATAGATGCTTGGACAGGGCGGCTGTTCGTATTACCCAGTTTTTTGCTTATACTAGTGTTCTCTATCATTCCGATTGTGTTGACGGTACTGCTCAGCTTCACAAAGTACAATATGATTCAGCAACCGGAATGGATTGGTTTAAGAAATTACAGTTATCTATTATCGGATCTCTTTGTAGCGGCCTCCGTGAAAAATACGCTGTTATTCACCTTGCTTGTTGTTCCGCTGCAGACGGTGCTGGCGTTGATTATCGCCGAAGTTTTACATGCGAAATTTCAGGGGCGTTTTAGCAGATTTGTTAAAGGATCGTTGTTTGTCCCGGTCATTTCCTCAACAATTCTGATCGGCACAGTTTGGTCCATTTTGTTAATGACAGACGGAGGGAAGGTCAATACGCTGCTGGTCGGTTTGGGCATTCCCAAGGTGAACTGGCTGGGAACGACGCAAACGGCGCTTGTAAGTGTCGCTTTGATCACCGTGTGGAAAAATATCGGATATTTTCTGGTCCTATACTATGCAGGCATACTGAATATTCCGGCCAGCTTGTATGAAGCCGCAAGTGTAGACGGAGCGAGCGCGTGGTACCGATTTTGGCACATTACGGTACCACTGCTCCGGCCCATCACGGTTCTGGTTGTAACACTTGGGACGATCTGGGCATTTCAGGTGTTTGATCTGGTTTATACGATGACTGGTGGGGGACCCGGAAGATCAACGGTGACGCTGGTGCTGACGATTTACCGATCAGCCTTCAAGGATCTCAGTATGGGTTATGCAAGTGCGATCTCGGTGCTCTTTTTATGCCTTATCATGGTTATTACGATGCTGCAGCGTCTGTTGTTTGGTCGGGACAAGGAGGCACAGTTATGAGCCAAAATACGCGAGAATTCTATTTTGGATACACTCGAATTTTCATGACAGTTGTCCTGGCTGTCCTCAGTGCGCTCGCGCTGCTGCCGTTTCTATATATGGCCTATTTATCACTCACCCAATCCAGCACGCTTTCTTTGCAATGGAAGCCCGCGGATCTTGGATTGGAAAATTACCGGCGCGTCCTCATTCATTTTCATTTTTTCGTTACTTGGAAAACAGTATAATCGCTTCTGGCCTGGCGTGTGCACTCAATGCGATTATCTCGGCAATGGCCGCTTACGGGTTTGCCAAAAAGCAGTTTGCTGGCAAGCGGACGCTGTTTTTCCTATACGTTGTGACGTTGATGGTGCCTAGTCAGGCTACGCTGATTCCACAGTTTATGTTGATCAGGGAGCTGAATATGCTCAATACGTATATTGGGCTTGTTTTGCCCGTTATTAACGCTTTCGGCGTGTTCTTACTGCGGCAGTTTATGACAGAGGTGCCGGATGAACTGCTTGCGGCTGCGGACATTGATGGCTCTGGCGAAATACGTAAATTTTTCAGTATTGTATTGCCGTTGCTGCGGCCCGCCATTGTAGCGTTGACGATTTTTACGTTTATTACAACATGGAATGACTTTATTTGGCCACTTGTCATTACTACTGATCAGGGGATGCGGACACTGCCACTTGCGCTGTCTATTCTAAAGGGCAATTACACAACCAACTATGGATTGGTCATGGCTGGCTCACTGCTGACTTTTTTGCCGCCGTTCCTGCTTTATCAGATACTACAGAGGCAATTTATTCAAGGAATCGCATTAAGCGGCATCAAAGGATAGTTACCAACCGGTGCATGGAGGAGAGAATTTATGACTGTTTCGTTTAATCCACAGTATTTTGATGTACGTCAAATCAGTTCGCTCGAAAAGGTTTTTCCGGTTAACAAGCCACTGGAACTGGCCGAAGTGCACGAGCTGAGTTTGCTGAAAAATGAATCGATATCCTACCAGTTGGCTTACCGTTATACGCGCCCGTATCATATGAGCCAGATGGAAGCGACGGTTCAATTGCCCAAAAATCCGCTGGTCAAGGTGGAGGTACTGTCGCCAATCAGTGATCTAGTGAACGTGCGCCAAGTCAAATGCGTTCCGTCCATGTACCCAGCCTATGCTGAAGCGGATGATCATTATTTGACGACCGAAGCTGGGCTGTTCCCCGATGTGCTTGAGCCTTTTGACGGAATGCTTCAGTTCATTCCGTATCAGTGGAGGAGTCTGTGGATTGAGGTGACGGTTCCAAAGGCTGCAAAGGCGGGGAAATATCCGGTTATAATTCAGTTTACAGCTACGGGCGGTACAGTAGTAAACCGTCAACGGATGACCATCCATATTATGGAGGGGGTACTACCGGAGCAGCAGTTGCTCCATACCGAGTGGTTTCATGGGGATTGTCTGGCAGATTACTACGGTGTTGAGGTGTTTGGCGAAGAACACTGGCGCATTCTCGGCAACTTTATTCAAACGGCGGCCAAACGGGGGATCAATGTGCTGCTGACCCCGCTATTTACGCCTCCATTGGATACGTTTATAGGCAATGAACGTACCACGATACAGCTTGTGGACGTTTCATATGATGTGAACGGCTACCGACTTGGCTTTGATAAGCTGGACAAATGGGTGCAGATATCCCAAGCGGTGGGCATTACCCATTTTGAAATGGCGCATTTGTTCAGTCAATGGGGAGCAAAATACGCTCCTAAGATCATCGTTGGGGTTGGTGGTGTTCCCGAGCAGCGCTTCGGCTGGCGTACACCAGCAAATGATCCAGAGTTCCGCAGCTTTCTGGCGGCGTTTTTGCCGGCGCTTACGGAGCGACTGCACCAGCTAGGCATTGCTGAACGTTCATTGTTTCATATCTCGGATGAGCCGGTGGCTGGCAACCTGTACACCTATCTGGAGGCCAAACACTTCGTTGCTCCTTATCTTGAAGGCTTTCCAATTATAGATGCTATCAGCGATGTGGAATTTTATCGTCGGGGGATTATTGACCAGCCGGTGGCAGGAAGCGATACGATCCACAACTTTATTGATGAAGGTGCCTCCAATTTATGGGTATATTACTGCTGCGGTCAAAACCTGCATGTCAGTAATCGATTTTTGGCCATGCCCTCCTCACGCAACCGTATTTTGGGCGTTCAAATGTACAAATACCGGATCAAGGGATTTTTGCATTGGGGATTCAATTTCTATAATTCCCAGTATTCTCTGAAAAAGCTGAACCCGTATGTGGATACGGCTGCCCTCGATACTTTTCCTTCTGGAGACAGTTTTCTGGTATATCCCTCTGAGGATGGTACTGCGCTCGAATCTTTAAGGCTTGTGGTGCTGCAGGATGCACTGACGGATTTGCGTGCACTGCAGTATTTGGAGAGCCTGAGCAACAGGGAATTCGTGCTGTCGCTGATTGAGGAGGATCTGCAGCAAGAACTGACTTTTTCCTGTTATCCACGGTCTGCGGATTATCTGTTGCATTTACGCAACAAAATTAATGAACAGATCGAGCAACGGCTTTGGGAAAAGTAAGTCCACTATAGGGAAAAGATAGCTCTAAAAAATAAAAATAACATACACGTCTAAGAAGTCGCCATAATGGCGGCTTTTTGTATTGTTCTTTGCTCGGCTATAGTTGATAATTTTTTGGTAGGAAAATGAAAATAATTAATCGAGAAAGACAGAGAGGGATATGCTATATTAGCATAGGAGTATGAATGTGGAAAGTCTCTAAAAAAAGATTAAATGAGAAGAAGGGTGGTTGTCGTTTTGAATATAGAAAATATTGAGGCATTCGTCTATGCTGTTCATTTAGGGAGTTTTGTTAAAGCAGCTGAGGCACTTTATCTTACCCAGCCTTCTGTAACTGCCCGTATTCACTCCCTGGAACGTGAGCTTAATGCGGAATTATTTCATCGTTCTGGGAAGCAAATCTCAATAAATGAAAAGGGAAAGTCGTTTTTACCATATGCACAAAACATTTTACAATCTTATCAGGAAGCCAAATTAATGTTGCACCAACCGATACTTACGGTTGATAAATTGAAAATTGGATGTGCTACCTCTATCGCGAATTTCATTATCCCTGAAATTCTTCCTGCTTTTAAAACTAAATTCCCCAATGTGAACGTCAATATTCTAACCGGACATTCTAATGATATATTAGACAAGGTTCTTAACAACGAGGTAGATTTTGGAATGGTTCGAACAGTTACACATCCCCAAATTGAATCTGAGATATTTCGTCATGATCCAATCGGATTGTTTGTCCCTATCAACCATCCCCTATTGCTCAATAGTCAGGTAACAATTGAAGAAGTCAGTGAAGAACCGCTCATATTTTTTGATTATGGATCAGTAGACTGGCTTATGATTTACGGCTTGTTTGAATCCAAAGATCTAAAGCCCAATGTGGTTCTTGAAGTGGACAGTATGGAGGCTGCAAAAAATTTAGTGGTAAATGGGATGGGAATTAGCTTTTTACCGGAGCATTGTGTGAAGAAAGAACTGGAAAGCGGGCAGTTATTCCGTGTGCCATTAGTCTCATCCGGGAGATTCGATGTAAAAATTGATATTATCTACACAAAAGGAAACCATAAACCTCCATATATAGAGTATTTTCTGAAAAAATAGTTGACTGTAACTAGTTCAGTGGTTTTCAACCGATGGGAATACAACGACTGTTTATTATTTTATTTCTATATAGATTTATCCTATATAGAAATAAAATACATTTAATTTTCTACATGGCACCCTATAATTTAAAATAACTGCAGGTCCAAATAAATGTAAGCGATTACACTTTTCTGACCGCAATCTAAGAATAGGGGATGAAGATTAAAGATGAAAAAATTAGGACTAGCATGGCAAATATTCATCGGACTGGCTCTAGGCATTGCAGTGGGTGCCATTTTCTACGGAAATCCTCTAGTAACGGCGATTTTGACGCCGATTGGTGATGTATTTATCCGTCTTATTAAAATGATTGTTTTGCCTATTGTCATTTCCTCTCTGGTAGTAGGCATAGCCGGCTCTGGAGATATGAAAAAATTGGGGAAGATAGGCTTTAAAACGATTCTGTATTTTGAAATTATAACTACTATAGCAATAATTTTAGGTTTGTTCGCAGGAAATATTTTCAAACCAGGATTAGGCATTGATATGTCGCATCTGACCAAAACTGATATACACCAATATGTAAATACCGCAGAAAACGCTAGTCACAGTATGGCTGACACGTTTGTTAATATCGTTCCGACAAACATCGTTCAAGCTATGGGTAACGGTGATTTGCTAGCCATCATTTTCTTCTCTGTACTGTTTGGGGTCGGTATTTCTGTAATTGGTGAAAAGGGTAAACCGGTGATTCATTTTTTGGAAGCCGTCTCTGAAACGATGTTCTGGATGACCAATCAGATCATGAAATTGGCCCCTCTCGGTGTGTTTGCTTTGATTGGTGTTACCGTTGCTAAATTTGGTATTTCCTCTTTAATACCGCTTGGCAAACTGGTAATTGTACTCTATTTGTCCATGTTTGTGTTTGTGTATGTCATATCAGGCATAGTAGCAAAAATGTGCGGCACCAGCATTGTGAAAATTTTAAAATTATTGAAGGATGAAATTATTTTGGCTTTCTCGACCGCAAGCTCGGAAGCCGTTCTACCGAAACTGATGCATAAAATGGAACAATTCGGATGCCCGAAAGCGATTGTATCCTTTGTCGTTCCTACCGGATATACGTTTAATTTGTGCGGCTCTGCACTGTATCAATCGCTAGCTACTCTATTTATTGTACAAATGTATGGTATCGATTTACCGATCTTGTCACAGATCAGCATAGTGGTGATATTAATGTTAACCTCCAAAGGGATGGCTGGTGTTTCCGGCGCTTCCCTGGTTGTTCTGCTAGCTACCGTAAATTCCGTAGGCCTTCCTGTTGAAGGTGTTGCGCTGATTGCTGGAATTGACCGTATTCTGGATATGGCGAGAACCGTTGTGAATGTGGTAGGTAATGCCTTAGCTACAGTCGTCATTTCCAAATGGGAAGGCCAGTTTGATCATGGAAAATCAGATCGTTTAAAATAATTATCCTATCCTCTTTTCCAATTGTTTCTGCCCAATATATAGGATTTCTATATTTGAATAAATTCTCTTGATATACACTGGTTTCCACTTAAGATTTATACTCTTAATGTGCAAAAGGAAAAAGTGGAGGGATTCTTCATGATAAAGACCGTTGGAATTATGGGAGGTATGGGGCCGCTCGCAACAGTCGATTTGATGAACAAAATTATTCGACTAACCCCAGCCCAAAATGACCAGGATCATATTCATATGATCGTTGATAATTATCCTCAGATTCCGGATCGTACATTAGCCATAATGGGTAAAGGCAATGATCCACTCCCCTTTATGAAACAATCTGCCAAGAGATTGGAGGATGCCGGTACGGATTTGATTGTAATCGCTTGCAATACTGCGCATTATTATCTGCAAAACATTCAAGAAACGGTTAGGACTCCGATTGTTAATATGCCCAAAGAAACGGCAAGTTTCATAGGCGAGGCTGGCATAAGACGTGTCTCATTGTTAGCGACTGACGGTACATTGAAAACGTTGCTATATCAAAACGCTCTCCGTGAGAAAGGTATTACGGTGTTGGAGCCTGATGAGATCACACAAGCTATCGTAATGGAAGGTATTTATTCAGTAAAAGCGGGACATATCGAAAAAGGCAAGCGTTTATTGGTGAACGCATGTCAAACGATGATTGCCAAAGGAACGAAGGCTGTTGTTGCAGCTTGCACAGAGATTCCCATTGTTTTGAGTGAAGTAGACGGGATTAAAGTAATAGATCCAACTTATATTTTAGCCAAGAAGGTTGTAGACGTTGCCTACCGGGAGCATGTGTTGTAAATGAGACTTGAAACTAGAAATAGGGGGATAAAAACTCATGAATGAATATCGTAAAGAAAAAGATTTTCTTGGAGAAAAAGAAGTTCCATCTCAAGCCTACTACGGTATACAAACTGCTCGAGCATTAGAAAATTTTCCGATCACAGGCTATCGTATCCATGAATCGTTAATTCGTGCTATGGCTACGGTTAAAAAGGCGGCAGCGTTGGCTAATATAGAGATTGGGCAATTGAATCCACATATCGGGAATGCGATCGTATTGGCAGCACAAGAGATCATGGACGGTAAATGGCATGACCAATTTATAGTTGATCCTATTCAAGGCGGAGCAGGCACATCCATCAACATGAATACCAATGAGGTTATCGCCAACCGGGCGATCGAGCTGCTGGGGGGAACCAAGGGGGATTATTTCAAAGTGAGCCCCAACACACATGTGAATATGGCCCAATCAACCAACGATGCTTTTCCCACGGCGATTCATATTGCAACACTTTCTTTGATTGATAAGCTGATCGTCACGATGAAGGAAATGCTCGCAGCATTTCAGACTAAAGCCGTACAGTTCGACGGGATTATCAAAATGGGTCGTACTCATCTGCAAGATGGCGTGCCGATCCGTCTCGGACAGGAGTTTGAGGCCTACAGCAGAGTGCTGGAACGTGATATCAAGAGGATCAGCCAGACTCGCGGCCATTTGTACGAAGTTAACATGGGTGCAACAGCCGTCGGTACGGGGTTAAATGCCGATCCCCGATACATTAAACGGGTCGTTGAATATCTTGCCGAGCTCAGCGAATTGCCGCTTTGCAATGCCACGCATCTGGTGGACGGGACGCAAAATACGGATGCTTACACCGAGGTGTCCGCCGCTTTAAAAGTGTGCATGATCAACATGTCAAAAATTGCCAATGATCTGCGTTTGCTTGCCTCCGGGCCTCGCACCGGGCTAGGGGAATTGAGCTTGCCGGCACGCCAACCTGGTTCGTCCATTATGCCGGGCAAGGTCAATCCGGTTATGGCGGAGGTAGTGAATCAGGTGGCGTTTCAGGTCATCGGCAATGACCATACGATTTGTCTGGCCTCCGAAGCGGGGCAGCTTGAACTAAATGTGATGGAGCCTGTGCTCGTGTTCAATTTGCTGCAATCGCTCAGCATGATGAATCAGGTGTTCAACGTATTCCGCGTGTATTGTTTGGAGGAAATCGAAGCAAACGTAGAGCGCTGTAAAGAGTATGTGGAGAAAAGTGTAGGGGTTATAACGGCGCTCAACCCGCACTTAGGCTATGAGACAGTAGCGAGAATTGCGCGTGAGGCGATTTTAACGGGGCGTCCGGTACGCGAGCTGTGCCTTCTTTATAACGTTTTGACAGAAGAGGAGCTTGAGATCATTCTTAACCCATATGAGATGACCAATCCAGGTATCGCAGGAGCAGAATTATTGGAAAAGAATTAAAGAGAGGCGTGCAATAAACGCTCAACGAAAACAAAGGGAGAGTGCCAAAAAATGTCAGTATCAAGCGGAGCCAGCACTTATATGATATTTCGGATTCAAAAAGAAAAAGGACGCCCCCCCCTCAGCGATATCGCTGCAATAATTGAAAAAACGGGCGGAGATATTGTGGGGATTGATGTCATCTCGTCCGATCACACGAACACCATTCACGATATCGCTGTGAACGTATTCGATCAAGCACACAGCCAATTGATCAGCGAGTCGCTTCAGAAGCTAGATGGTGTCAAAATAATTCACGTGTCAGACCGGACTTTCCTTGCACATTTGGGCGGGAAGATTGAAATTGCCTCTAAGATATCGGTGAAGAACCGTGACGACTTGTCACGGGTGTATACCCCCGGTGTCGCAGGCATATGTACGGCGATTGCGGAACAACCCAGTAAAGCCTACTCGCTGACGATCAAAAGCAATACGATTGCGATCGTTACCGATGGAACGGCCGTTCTGGGGCTGGGAGATATCGGACCCTTGGCGGCTATGCCGGTGATGGAAGGCAAGGCTATGTTGTTCAAGCAATTCGCAGACGTAGACGCTTTTCCGATTTGCCTGGACATGAAAGACCCTGACGAAATGGTCCGAACCATTAAAGCAATGGCTCCGGCATTCGGTGGCATCAATCTGGAGGATATTTCGGCACCGCGTTGCTTCGAAATTGAAGAGCGTTTGAAACAGGAGCTAGATATCCCGGTATTTCACGATGACCAGCACGGAACAGCCGTTGCCCTGTTAGCGGGTCTGTTGAATGCACTCAAAATTACCGGCAAGCAAATGTCGGAGATTAAGGTCGTTGTCAACGGAATCGGAGCAGCGGGTATCGCTTGTTCGAAAATGTTACTGTCCGCTGGCGTGAGGAATTTAATCGGGGTGGACCGTAATGGCGCTATTCATCAGGGGGCACATTATGACAATCCTTATTGGACTGAGTTTGCTCAGATAACGAATCTGAACCAGGAAGCCGGCAACTTGTCCGAAGTCATTAAAAATGCGGATGTTTTTATTGGTGTATCGGCTCCCAACATTCTAAAAGTAGATGACGTTCGTTCTATGGCGAAGGACCCCATCGTCTTTGCCATGGCGAACCCGATTCCGGAGATTGACCCGGAGTTGGCCAAACCTTACGTTAAGATCCTCGCTACTGGGAGATCCGATATTCCTAATCAGATTAACAACGTGCTTTGCTTTCCGGGCATTTTCCGTGGTGCATTGGATTGCAGAGCGAGCGAAATCAACGAAGCCATGAAGCTTGCAGCCGCACAAGCAATCGCCTCCGTTATTACAGATGACGAACTGAGCGAAACGTATATTATTCCGAGCGTATTCAATCAGGAAGTGGTAAGAAAAGTTAGAGATGCCGTGATTGAAGCGGCCTATCGTACCGGGGTTGCACAGAAAAGCATGGGAGATGCAAGTTACGGATAATTCTGTACATGGTGATGGATATACCTACCAAACAGTTGTCGCTGAGAGTTCCTCGGCGACAACTCTTTTTTTGACTCAGTTCTGAAAGTTGATGGATTTCCACTTGAATGCGTCAATGTAAACACAATCGATTAATCCCCGAATGATGGGAGCATGTATCGAATGGGTTACGTAGTCTGATTGTTTTGGTTGATGCGTTTCCTGATATGATAAACAATGAGCAGGATCAACGGGAAAGCAAAGGCATATGTGAGGTCCCAATCTACCCAGTAGGATGGGATCTCCTTGACGTAGAAAATAATATCTTTTGCAATCAGATGCGACAGTCCGTAAATCATAAACGCTACTGGAAAAATTAATGGCCGGTAGGATTTAAGCTTTAGTAGCTGGGCTGTCCCCAAGACAAATGCGTGGAAGAACAGCACTGTCTTGAAATAGGTGCTAATGATCCACGTGGTGGCCATTAACGCCTCGATCCGCTGCAGAAAATTAGCAATGTTGACTCTCTGGGCAAGAATATAGGCAGCGTAAAATTCGTGCTCTGAGAAGTATGCCCCGAGTACGGTCAGGGAGAGAAACAAAATGAGGTTGAGTGCAACGCCCCCGATCAATAGGGAGAAAAATAAACTGCGGTTCGTATTGCTTTGTTTACGGACATAGGGATACACCATGAAGAACACGCAAATTTCTCCAAAGGGATAAAATACGCCGAACATAATGGTGTGCAGCATGTCAGGAAATGGTGTATTTAAAATAGGATAGATACGCTCGATCTTGACATCAGGGAACAGGAGAACGATTAGGCAAATCAGAAAAAACGCAAAGAAAGGGAAGAAAATCTGGGCTGCTCTGCCCAGCGTTTCAAGACCCAGCCGCAAACCATACACCAGCAGAACAATTGCCATGAAGCGAATGACCCCGCCGGGTGTCGCCTCGTAAATCTGTGTGCACATGAAATCTTCGATTTCTCTGACATAGGTGGAGGCTGCAATCAGGTAAAAGAATAAATAGCTCAACGCTACAGCTCCACCAACCCATTTTCCTAATACTTGTAGTGAAAGCTCAATAATCGTTTTTGTTGGATCAATATTGGATGCAGATACCATCAGCTTTACGATTGCAAGTCCTAGCGGAATACTAATTATGCCAGCAATCCACGCATCCTCGTGGGCTCCTGTTGTTATTGCTGCAGGATAAACAAGTGCCATTTCCCCAATGAGCGAAAAAAGCCCAAGCATCATCATTTGAGCCGTACTAATCCGATCTTTTTCAAGATTCATGAGATTCCTCCAAATCTGCTGCATACTGCCTTTCAAGTTTTCTTTTGTCATTTCCTTTAGTATGTGATTTTATAACATAATTATTAATTGATGGTCAAAAAAGGGGTGTAAAGGAATAATTATCAACTTTTTCAGTCATACTATCTGCAGCTTGCTCACGGAATGCGGAGGTTGCGACATGAAGGATTCAATTACGGGCACACTATCACATCGCTTAGAGGACAATGTGGTGCAGTTAGTTCAATTGCTCGGGAAAAGCACCGATTTGATCACTAAAAAGCTGCAGTTGGATGAGTCTACGCATATTGCCTTGCTTTATATTGATGGTCTTGTGGATACCCAGGTGCTGCATAACTCCATATTATTTTCACTTCAGGAACGCTGTACCCCTGAGCAGATGAGAGATCTTGATGCTAATCAGAAGATGGAGCTTTTGCGAAAACGTATGCTGATTGCGGGGGATCTGTCCGTCACGCATGACCTTGGACAATTTGTTCATGAGCTGCTATCCGGTAATATCATGGTGCTGGTGGACGGAACATCCAGCGCCCTGCGGATCGGACTGCCTGGATGGGAGGACCGTAATGTAGGCGAACCAAGCTCACAATCAGTTGTACGTGGGCCAATGGAAGGGTTCACGGAAAATTTGCGGACGAACACGGCATTGCTCCGAAGGAAGATTAAAGACAGCCAATTGTGGCTGGAAACTTTCCAGATCGGTAGGGTGACTCAAACCAGCGTATCCATTATGTATCTCACCAACATCGCAAACCCTGACCTGGTGCAGGAAGTGAAGCGCAGATTGGCCAAAATAGATACGGACAGTATTCTGGAGAGCGGATATATCGAGGAGTTTATTCAAGATACGGCTGCTACTCCGTTTCCCACGATCTATAACAGCGATCGGCCGGATACTATCGCAGCGGGAATCCTGGAAGGCAAAGTGGCGATTCTTGTGGATGGAACACCATTTGTCCTGTTGGTGCCTACCTTTTTTGTTACCTTTTTTCAATCCGCCGAAGATTATTATCAGCGGGCCGATATTGCCACCTTGCTGCGGTTTATCCGTTTTCTTTCTTTTTTTATTACGTTGCTTGCCCCTTCTTTTTATGTGGCGGTTACGACTTATCATCAGGAGATGATCCCTACCAATCTGGTTATCAGCCTTGCCGCACAGAGGGAAAGCGTTCCTTTTCCCGCATTTGTTGAGGCGATGCTCATGGAATTAACGTATGAGATTCTGCGGGAAGCAGGAGTAAGAATTCCCAAAAATATAGGCCAGGCGATATCCATTGTTGGAACACTTGTTATAGGCCAGGCAGCGGTTGCGGCGGGCTTTATTTCATCAGCAATGGTTATTATTGTGTCCATTACGGCCATATCCAGTTTTGTCATGCCAGAGACGGGCATGTCGATCGCTGCAAGAATCATTCGCTTTGTTCTTATCGGATTGGCTGGCTTTATTGGACTATACGGAATACTCTTCGGTATCTTTTTAATCGTGCTGCATCTGGCGAGTCTGCGTTCTTTCGGCAGGCCTTATATGAGTCCGATCGGGCCATACCGTCCAAATGATCTTAAGGATTCCATCTTCCGCTTTCCCTGGCCGCGTTTAAAGACAAGGCCGGCAGAAAGCATGGTTCAAAATCTTGACCGTCAAAGCACATCCAAGCGAAAGGAGTCGGCAGATGAGTCCAAAAAACCGTAAAACTGTTTCGCGACTGCTGCTTGCTCTTTTGCTTCCTATGCTGCTCGGCGGGTGCTGGGAAAGACAGGAGTTAAATGAAATGGCCTTTGTGCTGGGAATGGGGCTAGATAAGGCTGAATCTGGCTACAAGGTTACGTTGCAGGTGGTTATTCCTTCAGCAATTGCCTCGCAGACGGCAGGAGGGGCGGGAGGGGCGGGGGTGCCGGTGGTTGTATCTAGCTTCACGGTACCCACGATCTATGAAGCCCAGCGCAAGTACAGTCTCGACAGCGCGAGAGCCAGCTACTATGGGCATATCCGTATACTGGTGATCGGAGAGGAGCTTGCCCGGGCCGGGATTGGCAAGGTACTTGATATGCTGAAGCGGAGCCGCGAGCCGCGTAATGATTTCTACGCCATGGTCGCCAAAGGCACCACTGCCGAAGATGTCCTGAAGGTCCTTACCCCGCTAGAGAAATTGCCAGCAAGTAAATTGTATAATTCCCTGGACAAATCATATAAGGCATCGGCAAAAACAGTCGCTGTTCCTTTGAACCAATTTATTGAAGATTTGCTGTACGAGGGGAAGAATCCGGTGTTGACCGGAGTGAAGATGTCCGGCAATGTCAGTGAGGGCGAAAAGAAGAGCAATCTGGAAGATAGCTCGCCTCCAGTCAGTTTACGTTACAGTAATATAGCCGTATTCCGGAAGGATAAGATGATCGGGTGGTTAAGCGATAACGAGACGATCGGCTACAATTATGTCACCAATAACGTTGTCAAAAGCTCAGGGCCTGTAGCAGGAGACGACGGACGGCCCATCGTCATTGAAGCGCTACAAACAGACACTAAACGTAAAGTCAAGTTTATTGATGGTGAACCACATATTTACATCGATGTAAAGGCCTTGTGTAATGTTGAAGAGGTAATGAGCAATGATAATCTGGAGGCAGAGAGCGTGATTAAAGAGCTGGAAAGGAAATCGGAAGAAAAAATTATCTTTCGGATGAAAACGGCAGTTGAGCAAATTAATGAGCGCTATAATGTGGATAGTATGGGCTTTGGACAGTTGATCTATCGTGCCAATCCCCAAGCCTGGGCGAGGCTGCAACGGGAAAAAGGGGACAATTACCTAAAATCGCTACCCGTCCATTACAAAGCCAGCGTGACGATTAACCGGATTGGCATTACAGACAAATCCTTTCTTCAAGATATTAAGGAGTGAGCGCAATGGTGTTACTGCTTTTTCTGGCTGCAGCGGCGGCTTGTGTGATCATCGATGTGCCTTTGCTGAGACGAGGGAGCAGGCGCCGAGACTATCTGGTCTGGGGCTTGTTCTGGATCACGGGCATTGGTGCGGTGATCTGCTCCTTGTACAAGATCAATGTGCCGAGCCCATTGCTACTGGTCATAATGATCTATAAACCGATTAACAATCTGTTTACATCATGGTTTTATTAGACTGAAGAGAACCCGTAGTTATTAGCGAGGCATACTGTGATTTAGAGCGAATTTTCCGAGTTGCTTCTGAGTTGAAACTCTATCATGGTTGTAAAAGGAGACGCCCTGATCGGTAGCACCATTCTATGCTACATAAAAAGGTGTCCACTCCACTGTCCTTAGGGATCATCGGACACCTTTTGCCGTTCTTACGCTTCAATCCTTGATTCATCCTGCTCTACGAAACGAATAACTTCTTCCATCGACGGCAAGGCTGCAATCGCTCCAACTTGGATCAAAAAGGAGCATGGATGTATCCACGCAGAAAAAATCAATCAGCAGCTCACCCACACAAAGAACCGTTCCGTCATTTTTCACTTAGATTCACCTCTTGGTAGATTTAGTTTAGAACAGGTGTCGAGTCCCGGTATATGATATCCGTTGCAACATGGGTCACTCGGTATGGCATGGTATTGTCTTTGATTCTGGACAGTAACATTTCGGCTGAAATAATGCCCATCTGACTACTGTAAATATGCACGGTTGTAAGATGGGGCTCGACAACCCGGGATTCCGAAGCATCATCGAACCCGCAGACAGCGACATCTTCGGGGACTTTAATCCCTTTGTTCTTCAGCGATTTGATCACGTTGATGGCAATGAAATCATTGGCGCAAATAAAGACGGAAGGGCACTCCCTCAGAGCATCAAACTGCTGTTCCATCCAGTTCTCCTCCATAAAGAAGTTGCGGTCGGGCGCTACAATGCTATAGGCAGGATCTACGGCGATTCCTGCTTCTGTTAAGGCTTTATTAAATCCGGTCCAGCGTTCGTTGAAGCTTTTGCAGTGATTGTAATCGCCTACAAAACCGAAGCTTTCATAGCCATGATCGATTAATTTCCGGGTAACACAGTATGTACTGTGTTCATTTTCCATTAATACCAGATCCGCCTTCAATTCTGGATACATCATATCCGCAGCGCAATCAATAAAAATGGTTGGAATGCCAAGATCCGTAATCAGCTTGCTGTATTCCTTGCTGAACATTTCGATGCAGAAGATCCCAGCCACATTCGAAGGTTCAAAATTGCCGGGTAGGGTCATCGTATTGATATCATTCTCACGGACAAAATAAATGGATAAAGTATAGCCCTGGTTGCTGATTTCCTTCTCCAGCCCGCTAATAAGTGACGATCCAAAGTGTGAGCTATTGGGAAGGTTGCAGGTCAAAAGTGCGATATTGCCTTGTTTTTCAGAAGCTGTTTCCATATAGGAAAATTGTTTGTATTTAAGCTCCATCGCTTTTTTGACTACCTTGTCCCTGGTAACGGAGGGAATACTCTCCACTCCATTAAGCGCTTTGGAGGCAGTGTTTCTGGAAATTCCCAAGGCATCAGCGATATCTTGTATAGTAACCCTTGACTTTCTCGTCATATTGTTCCACCTTATTCTCTTAATTAAGATTCTTCATATTTCTAAATATATAGTATTTTCATGTTTTCAACAATGTACTTATTCAAATAAACAATAAAAGTTTACATTTGTTTATTTATATTGTGCATTTTCAATGGGATAGTGCTATATATATTACAATCATCTTGAAATTCGCTTTTTTAACGAATTTATTCACCCGAAATATGTTGACTAATTAAATATCCATCTGATAAATTGTAAGAGTAAAAAGTGTTCAAATGTAAAATGTAAACCTATTCATTTTGGGAAGGTGTAAAATTCTTGTTTGTTGAAGGTGGGGATATTACCAGCCAGTATTTGAAAAACATCTTGGTGAATTATGTCAGGGAGATGACATAACACGGCTTATCATTTGTATCTGATAACAAGCCGTGAACAGTAGGGGGGGGGAAAAGATTGGCAAATTCAATCGTTCAAAAAAGGGGAGTTAAGGCTTCAGAAGCAAAAAAAAGAAACCATTGGTTAAGCTACATGGTTCGAAATTATATATTATATTTGTTTCTGGTTCCGTCCATAATTCTTACCGTCATTTTCAAGTATGTTCCCATGTATGGCTCGATCATTGCGTTTAAAGATTTCAGTCCAAGAAAAGGCATCCTCGGCAGCGAATGGGTTGGATTCGAACATTTTCAGCGGTTCCTTTCATCACCTAATTTTTATGACATTTTAATGAATACGCTTAAATTAAGCGCTTATGGTCTTATTCTCGGTTTCCCAGTACCCATTATTCTGGCTTTGATGCTAAATCTGATTCGAGGAGCAAAGCTCAAGAAGAATATTCAGCTTATTGTATACGCACCTAACTTCATTTCGGTTGTTGTTGTTGCCGGTATGCTGTTTGTTTTTCTATCCCCGACTGGAATAGTGAACGCTATGATAACAACCTTCACCGGCAAGCCGATTTCCTTTATGACTGATCCCGCCTATTTCCGAACGGTATATATATTGTCCGGTATATGGCAAACAGCAGGCTGGTCTTCTATCATTTATGTGGCTACCTTAGCCAATGTGGACCCGCAGCTGCATGACGCTGCAACCATTGACGGCGCTTCATTGATGAAGAGAATCTTACACATTGATCTGCCAGCGCTCAAGCCTGTCATGGCTGTCCTATTCATTCTCGCTGCTGGAGGTATCATGTCCATCGGCTATGAAAAGGCTTACCTGATGCAGACGGCTCTAAACACGCCAACCTCGGAAATCATCGCGACTTATGTATACAAGGTGGGGCTGCAATCCGGCGATTATGCTTATTCAACGGCAATCGGGCTTTTCAATTCTGTGATTAATGTGGTCCTGCTGATTTTTGTAAATACCGTCGTCAAGAGGCTGAACGAAGGGGAAGGGCTGTATTAAAGAAGGAGGTACTCATGGATATTCATTACACCGGGAAGGACCGGATTCTGCTCATTATCAATTATATACTGCTTGGTTTGTTTGTTCTCGCTATTCTGTTGCCGCTGGTTTATGTGGTGCTTTCGTCCTTTTTGACTCCAAATACCCTGATTACCAAAGGGTTTGCCATTACATCATCCGACTGGACACTCACGGGATATGCCAAAATCCTAAGCAATGATGCCATGATCCGCGGTTTTTTTAATGCCATTTTTTACTCAGCCGCCTTTGCGTTCGCAACGGTATTGTTTTCCGTCCTCGCGGCTTACCCGCTTGCGATTGAAGGGCTGATCGGGAAACGGCCGATAATGATCTTTTTCCTGATAACGATGTTTTTCGGCGGCGGCCTGATTCCAACCTATCTGGTGATTAAGGATTTAGGTATGTTGAATACAGTGTGGGCCATCATTCTGCCCGGCTCGATCAGCGTATTCAATATTATTCTGGCAAAAACTTATTTTCAGGGGCTTCCCAAAGAGCTGTTCCAGGCGGCGAGCATAGACGGAGCTTCCGAGCTCAGTATTTTCTTTAAAATCGTCCTGCCGTTGTCGAAGCCTATTATTTTTGTTCTGGCTTTATACGCTTTTGTCGGACAATGGAATTCTTATTTCGACGCCATGATTTATCTCGATGATCCGAAGCTGTTTCCGCTGCAACTGGTACTACGCTCCATTTTGATACAGAATCAGGTTCAGCCCGGGATGATTGCCGATGCGCTGGCGCAGGCGGAGCTTAAGAAATTGTCCGAAATGATTAAGTACTCTGCCATAGTCATATCGAGCTTGCCTTTGATTGTCATGTATCCATTCTTCCAAAAGTATTTTGAAAAAGGTGTCATGGTAGGTTCGATCAAATAACATATCGGGGGAATAGAGATGAAAAGAACATTGCTAACCTTGTCCGTGCTGGTGCTTTCTGCTTCATTGCTTGCCGGATGTGGCGGTGCAGACAATAATTCTGCTGCATCCGAAGATTACAAGCTAAACAACGTCACTCTGCCGCTTAAAGAGAAAGTTAGCTTGCATTTTATGACTCAAAGCTCGCCGCTGGCACCTTCCGATCCAAATGAAAAGCTGATTTATAAAAGACTGGAAGAAAAAACGGGTGTGCATATCGACTTTACCAACTTCACCTCTGATTCTTTCATTGAGAAAAGAAACCTGGCGGTTGCCAGCGGGGATCTTCCAGATGCCATACTGGATGCCGGCTATTCCGACTACGATTTGTTGAACCTCGGAAAGGATGGAACCATTATCCCGCTGGAGGATTTGATTGATAAATATATGCCGAATTTGCAGAAGGTATTGAAGGCAGCGCCTGAGTACAGATCCATGATGACCGCACAGGATGGGCATATTTATGCTTTTCCTTGGATTGAGGAACTGGGGGCCGGGAAGGAAAGCATTCATTCTGTAAACGACATGCCATGGATCAATGTGGAGTGGCTGAAAAAGCTGGGGCTTAAAATGCCAAAAACCACCGAGGATTTAAAAAACGTCCTGCTCGCATTTAAAAATGGCGATCCTAACGGAAATGGCAAAGCAGATGAAATTCCGCTGTCCTTCATACTCAATAATGGCAATGAGGACCTGAATTTTCTGTTCGGATCATTCGGTCTTGGGGACAACGGCGATCATACGGTAGTCACCAATGAGGGGAAAGTGGTCTTCACCGCCGATCAGGACGGTTATAAAGAGGGGATTAAATACCTTAATGAGCTGTATAAACTGAACCTAATCGACGAGGAATCATTCGAGCAGGATTATAACACGTATCTGGCCAAAGGCCAGAGTGAAAGATATGGCCTCTACTTCCAATGGGATAAGGCGAATATTTCAGGAGACAACGATAAATATGATTTGATGAATCCGCTCGCGGGACCAAGCGGTGAAGTCAATGTAACCCGGACAAACAATCTCGGCTTTGACCGGGGGAGAATGGTGATTACCAGCGCCAACAAAAATCTCGAGCTTACGGCAAAATGGATTGACCAGCTGTACGATCCCATTCAGTCCGTACAGGATAACTGGGGTACCTACGGCGACAAAACTCAGCAAAATATTTTTGAATACGATGAAGCGAGTCATATGCTGAAGCATCTTCCGCTTAAGGGAACGGCCCCTGTCGAGCTGCGGCAAAAAACGAACATCGGTGGTCCATTAGCAATTCTTGACGAGTATTACGGAACGGTTACGACCAAGCCTGATGATGCAGTGGGACGGCTTAAGCTCATGAAGGAAAGACTCGTTCCTTATATGAAGGCTGACCATAATTTCCCGAAAGTCTTCTTCTCGCTGGAGGATCAGAAGCAGATCTCCACATTGGAAACCGATTTGTTTGCTTACGTTAACCGCAAGCGGGCGGAATGGATCAAGACGGGTAAAGTGGAAGAAGAATGGGCCGAATATAAAGCCGAGCTGTCCAGACTGGGGCTAGATAAATGGCTGGAAATTAAACAAAAAGGCTATGACAGATACCTTAAAGATCAAGGCTGAAACATTTAACAAGAGGAGAGTGGACACCATTAAAGGAATGAATCTAACGGACGACAATAGCAGCAGAAAAGGATCACGAAGCGATTATTATAGAGAGACATACAGACCTCAATTTCATTATTCACCGGAGAAAAATTGGATGAACGATCCCAACGGCATGGTTTACTTTGAAGGAGAGTACCACCTGTTCTACCAGCATACGCCCCATGATACGCAGCCTGATTTTGGTAGGATGCATTGGGGGCATGCGGTAAGCAAGGATCTAGTGCATTGGGATGAACTCCCACCGGCAATTCCGCCTGGGGAGGACGGTGCGATCTTCTCGGGAAGTGCGGTGGTGGATAAGAACAATACCAGCGGATTTTTCAACGAAGAAGGATCAGGATTGGTTGCCATTTATACGAATGAGGGCAACAAGGCTCAGCCCGGCAAGTCGCAGGTGCAAAGCATTGCTTACAGCAAAGATAAAGGTCGAACCTGGACAAAATATGAAGGTAACCCGGTTTTATTTCCGGCAGAAACGCTAGACTTTCGTGATCCGAAGGTGTTTTGGTATGATGAATCGTCGATGTGGATCATGGTTCTTGCTGTAAGAGACCGTGTAGAATTTTATACATCTCCAAATCTTAAAGAATGGTCCTTTGCAAGCGAATTCGGTTCCGACATTTCGGGTATCCACCGAGGGGTATTTGAATGTCCTGATGTATTTCGAATCTCAGTTGATGAGGATTCTAGTATCAGTAAGTGGATTTTGATGCTAAGCGTCGGGGATAGAAATGGTGTGAATCCAAACGATCCAGAACCGCCAGCAGGTGGTTCTGGCATGATGTACTTCATAGGTAACTTTGACGGTAAGGTATTTACTCTAGATGAAACTTTGGATTCTTTCGATACTACCAAATGGGTAGACTATGGATCAGATTTTTACGCGGCCGTGACCTGGAGTGGCATTCCAAACGAGAACGGACGAAAGATTTGGGTCGGCTGGATGAACAATTGGCGTTATGCTACCACGCTGCCTTCGGAGGAATGGCGTGGCAAGACATCAATTTCCCGGGAGCTACAGCTTAGGACTTATCCGGAGGGACTTCGCTTAATCCAAGCACCCATTAGTGAATTAAGTCAGCTAAGAAAACCAATTTTGTCTCTGCAAGACTTGACGATTAAGCCAGGTATGAACGTATTGTCTGATATTTTTGTAGCTAAGGCAGAAATTATTGCAGAATTTGAAATTAATAATGTAGCGGAACTCAGATTCAAAGTACGGAAGTCTTCCAATCAGGAAACTATCGTCGGCTACAATGTCTCGAATGAGGAGTTGTTCGTTGATCGGACGAAGTCGGGTACTATTGATTTTCACTCCGATTTCACAGCAAAACACAAGGCTCCTATGAAGCCAGAGGATGGACGGATACAGTTAAGCATTTATGTAGATTGGTCAAGTGTCGAGGTATTCGGCAATAATGGGAAAGCAGTCATTTCAGATCTGATTTTCCCTGACTTGGAAAGTAGAGATTTAGAGCTCTATGCCATTGGTGGAGAGCTAAAGGTTTTGTCGCTTCAAATCAATGATCTGGTAAGTATTTGGGGAAATGAGACTGTCTAGACGTTAGTTATCGTTTTCATTCGAATTTTGAAATTATCTTAAGACTGAACTCATTGAGCTATGACTTGATTCGACGAAGTTCGGATACGGGTGTACAACCGTATCCGAACTTCGTCCTCAAAACTAATTAGAGTAACTAGGTATTATCAGAACGAACTATTCCTATCTGGGAAGGAGTTCGTTTTTTTTCTTTCTAAGAGTTTATGTAAAAATATTTCAGTCTCAGTAGGTCATATTATCAAGCCTGGAAAAAGGTTGTCGATTCCCTCGAAATTAATTTTGACGAAGCAGTTAACAATCGTCTTCGTGGGGTAAACCGCATGGAAAGTCTGAATATAATCCTGGAGAACCATCCCCGGAAGTTGAATGAAGAGGAGAAGCTGGCAATAGCCGAAGAAAAAAATGCTTATTACAAAACACTTCTTACAGAAATGTCTCCTGCTGATTTAAGGGATGAAGTGAGAGAGACTTTACTTCAATTGAGAGAACAGGGTCTTAAGCTGGCTATCGGCTCGTCAAGTCAAAATGCACGGTATATTCTGGAACGAATTGGCTTGGGCGACTTCTTTGATGCTGTGTCGGATGGCAGCAACATTACTAATTCCAAACCAGATCCTGAAGTGTTTATTAATGCTGCTCAATATATTGGTGTTTCCGAGAAGGATTGTCTGGTAGTTGAAGACGCCATAGCTGGCATCAAGGCTGCTGTTAACATCAAGATGGATTCAGCTGCGATTGGAGACGCTGCACAGTATGATCTGGCGACTTATCGCATGAACTCATTTAGAGAACTGTTACAAATTTGAAAATAATAAAATTAATTAGGCGGTCTTGGTCCTGTATTCCATCGGACTGAGGCCGTTTTGTTTTACCCTCAATTATTCCTGCATTTTATACTACAATTGAATATTTCGAACTTGGTATGTTTGTTTCATATTATACAAATGAAAGCGTTAACATCATTCATGTTACTGTACCTAACAATTTAGTACAATGAGGGTAACCGGAAGTGAATCAAATGAATAAAAGCATCAAGATAAAGGAGACTGTTATGAACAAACAACTTTTTGATATCGGTTGGGAATATCACGAATTCGGTTTTATACCATTAGAAATGACAGCCTTTGTTCCGTGGCAACCCATAAATTTACCACATGATGCGTGTATTGCAAAACCTAGAGATGCAAAAAATCCATCAGGCAGTGGAGAAGGCTTTGTTTCTGGTGGTGTTGTCTACTATAAGAAGACCATTATCGTCAGTGAGGAATACAAAGGCAAGCAAGCATTGCTTGAGTTTGAAGGTGTGTGTGGTACAACGGAAGTGATTCTAAACAAAGATTTGATAGTCAGCTTGTTTAGTTTCGATTGAATCTGTTCTTAGTTGTACCTCTTGTATTGAACGGTTAGAGGTGCCTAACGAACAGTATATATTGAGAATCCTTAACCATTGAAAAAATTCAATATATTTATTAGGAATCATGTATATTCGGGAGTGTTAGCTGAGAGAAGATTTGCGAAAAATACTTAAGCATCCATCTAAAGATAGAGATCTTTCAAGAACCTTGTAAAAATTTAAAGAGTCTGTAAAATATATTGTGTAAACTCTCAAACCCATTAAAATGGAAGTAAGAGAAAGGTTGGGAGAACACTATGGGACTCTGGTCAAAACAGCAACTTCGGGAATTCATTAAAGAGAACAATTTAGTCACTGCACAGGATGCACAGAATGCGTTAAAAGACCTATTTGCAGAGACGATTCAGGAGATGCTGGAAGCCGAAATGGATACCCATTTGGGCTATGGAAAGCATGAGGTAAAGGCCAAGCTTACCCCGAACAGCCGCAACGGAAAGAGTCGTAAAACAGTAGTCAGTGAGTACGGCGAACAGGAAATCAGCATCCCTCGAGATCGCCTGGGTGAGTTTGAGCCACTGGTTGTCAAGAAGCATCAATCGAACGTAACCGGCATCGAAGAGCAAATTATTGCCCTGTATGCCAAAGGGATCAGCACGAGGGAAATCCAAGATCATTTGGGACAGATGTACGGTATTGAGGTCTCTCCTACGCTCATTTCCAATGTCACGAATAAGATTGTGCCTCTCATTAAAGAATGGCAGAGTCGGCCTCTGCAAGGCGTTTATGCAGTTGTTTATCTGGATGCCATTCACTTCAAAGTAAAGCAAGACGGGGCCATTATTAACAAGGCAGCCTACATGGTCATTGGCATCGATCTGGACGGAAATAAGGATGTCTTAGGCATGTGGATTGGCGAGAATGAATCCTCCAAGTTCTGGCTGAGTGTCCTGAATGAACTCAAGAATCGCGGGGTTCAGGACATACTCATTATCTGCGTAGATAACCTGTCTGGATTTTCTCAGGCGATTGCGGCCTGCTATCCCCAAACCGAAATCCAAAAGTGTATCATTCACCAGATCCGCAGCTCCACCCGGTACGTTTCGTACAAGGATATTAAGAAAGTAACTGCCGACTTAAAGCCCATTTATAAGGCAGCAACCGAAGAAGGGGCTTTGCTTGAACTCGACCATTTCGAGGAAGTCTGGGGTACGAAATATCCCCTCATTATCCGCTCCTGGCGAACCAATTGGGAGGAGCTCGCTACCTTTTTCAAGTACCCGCCCGAGATCCGCAAACTCATCTACACGACGAATATGATCGAGAGTTACCACCGGCAGCTTCGTAAAGTGACAAAGGGGAAAAGTATCTTTCCTACCGATGAAGCTCTGCTTAAAATGCTTTATCTAGCCACCGTCGATGTCACTCGAAAATGGACAGGACGTGTCCAGAACTGGGGACAAATGCTCCTCCAATTTTCCGTCTTTTTTCCGGATCGGGTCGGTCAACACTTGCGTTAAAATCACAACTTTCCCCTCGGGGAAAACTATGCCTAAAAGAGCTTACACAAAATTATTGACAGACCCAATTTAAAATAATTTGCCCAATCGTACATAAGATTTATGCCCTTATGTACGATTTTTTATTTCAGTATTCCATTTAAAATGAATAGAAGAATCAAAGTAAATGAGCAGGGTGTAATCATGCAATTTTCTTTTTATTATGTTAAAGGGTGTGGTCAGTTGAAGAAGTTAAAATGGTTCATTAAAAATGCGAAGGTAGGAGGGAATATTTTTAATGCCTAATCACTCTCCACAAATAAACAAGTTTTTTAAATGGTGTATAGGTATCATTTTTGTTCTCATCATTATATATTTGTGCACGCTCGTCGATTTTTTATTTGTACCGATAACGTCCTTAGTCCGGGTGGTATTAATTCCATTAATGCTTTCGTTTTTTTTCTATTATCTTTTGCGACCATTGGTAGATTTACTGGAGAGACACAAGTTAAACCGCTCGCTTGCAATCATACTGATTTATATCGCCATTGCAGTCATCTTAGCTCTCTTTGTGGTAGGTATTTGGCCTTCCATACGGAATCAAATGATCAACCTCGTGGATAATGCACCCAGTTTATTTAGTTCATTAGGTAAAAAGGTTCATGAATTAGAACAGGATGGGGCACTTTCTGCCATTTTTCCGGGCGACGTTAATCCGCTAACACACCTTACTGAATACTTGAACAAAGGTTTCCTATTAGTTACGGATTATGTAACCGGTTTGTTTGGTCTTGTTTCCAATGTCACAATCGCATTGTTTATGTTCCCATTAATCCTTTTTTATATGTTAAAGGAAGGGGGGAAATTTGGCCGTAAATTGGTTAGTTTTGTTCCTAAGCGCTTTTTAATCGCTGCAAACGAGGTCTTGGATGATATTGATAGCGCACTCAGCAGCTTTATCGTAGGAAGAGTAATTATTAACTTGGCACTTGGTGTGTTAATGTACTTAGGATTTCTTTTGATTGGACTGCCATATGCACTATTATTAACCGTTGTTGCGGTAATCATGAATTTCATTCCTTTTGTTGGTGCTATTCTCTCATCAATCCCTATTATTATTATTGGCTTCATTCAGTCACCCTCGGTTGCGATATGGTCACTTGTTGTTATTTTGTTAGCCCAGCAAATACAAGATAATATTATTTCTCCTTATATATTCGGTAAGCAACTTGATGTTCACCCTTTGACAGTGATTATTCTTGTACTGATTGGTGGGGATTTAGCAGGAATTACAGGAATATTGCTGGCTATCCCTTATTATATGATTATTAAAATAATAGTTAGTAAGGTGTACTTGCTTTTTTACAGAGAAAAATGGGAACATTTATAATTGATATTGAATATTAGAATACTAAAATTTATTTTTTTGCCTAAACGTACACACGTCCTCGCACATGTGTACGTTTATTAAACTTCATCATTTTGTAAAATGGCTTTTTACTTATTTTTTAAAAGGTACAAAATGATAAAATATAAATATAATGTTTTTTCTAAGCATTTAAATTTTAGAGGTGGACTATGGGCAAAGAATCCAATGAACATGATCAAGATGAAGACTTAAAGATCTACGATAGAGATAGTGATCGACTTACTATATCCAGAGTTCCGATTATATTATGGATCATTTTCATCTATATCGAGGGAATCGTTATTCAAAATATAACTACACCATTACCAATTCGAAGTCTATTGTTCTCTCTGGCAATAGCCCTGCATGTACTTTTGTACTGGCATGTTCGAAAAATTCTATATTACGGTTCATGGATTTATTTTATTATTCAAGCAGGAATTATCTTTTTAAGCGCTTTTCTTCTTCCTGTCAGTTTCCCAATTATGCTAATTGGATTAATCCCAATATTAATTGGTCAAAGCATAGGTATATATTATCAAACAAAAAAAGTTGTGTTGGTGTTTGTTGGTTTCTATCTTCTTTTTTGTCTAGCTATGATATGGTATCGCGATGGTGAGCACTCTGTGCTGTTTATTGGGTTGCTCATTCTTATTGTTATAATCGTAGCTGCATATTCTATTCTTTTCTACAAACAAGTCAATGCGCGGATTCGTATCCAAAACTTTCTTACTGAGCTGGAGCTTGCACATCAGAAAGTAGAAGAACTTACGTTAGCCAATGAGCGGCAACGCATGGCCCGGGATCTGCATGATACACTGGCTCAAGGTCTTGCTGGCCTGATTATGCAGTTGGAAGCCGTAGATGCCCATCTGACAAAAGGCAGCTCGCAGAGAGCCCATGAAATCGTTCAACAGTCCATGTCCCAGGCGCGCAAGGCTTTGGCTGACTCACGACGTGCTATAGACAATCTGCGTTCAAAATCGGCTTCGGAAGTCGACTTTTCCGATGCAGTCCGGGAAGAAGCGCAGCGTTTTACGATGGCTACCGGCATTCGAACAGCAGTGGACATCAAGATTAAATCTTCGGTATCCAGGCTGTTGATTGAGCATGGGCTACACATCATAAGCGAATGTCTTACGAACGTAGCCAAGCATTCGCATGCCAAGAACGTATGGATCAATATTTTGGATAATCAAGGTATGATTTCTATGGGGGTCCGTGACGATGGAAAAGGCTTTAATCCAGATAATATTGCCAAACAAGCAGGACATTATGGATTAATAGGCATTCATGAACGGACGCGTTTGCTGGGCGGAACGATTCATATTAACAGCACAGTTCAGGAAGGCACGTCTATTAAAGTTGAGGCACCTCTTCTAAAGGAGACATAACATGAAATTTAAAATATTAATCGTAGATGATCATTGGGTGGTTAGAGAAGGGCTAAAGCTTGTTCTAGAGACAAATGACAGCTACGAAGTTGTGGGTGAAGCGGAAGAAGGGGCAACAGCACTTACCCTGATTGAGGAACTTCAGCCGGATGTCATCCTAATGGATCTATATATGCCTCAAATGAGTGGGTTGGAAACGATGAAGGCTTTAAAAGAGCGGCAAAATGAAACACCTGTTATTATCCTGACTACCTATAACGAAGATGATTTAATGATTCAGGGACTCTCCTTGGGGGCGAAAGGCTATTTATTAAAAGATACCAGCCGTGAGAATCTATTTCGGACGATTGAATCCGCGTTAAGGGGAGAGACACTTCTTCAGCCGGAAATTACAGCAAGAGTTTTTGCTAAAACAAGTGAGAAAGAGGTCAAGAGTGAGCAGTATGCAGATACTCCAATCCTGACCGAGAAAGAAAGGAACATATTACAATCTGTTGCACAGGGGCTTAGGAGCAAAGAGATTGCGTTAGACATGGGGATTTCGGAGCGGACGGTGAAAGCACATTTAACGAACATTTACAACAAGCTCGGTGTCGATTCTCGATCCGAAGCAGTAGTCGTGTCTTTGGAACGAGGCATTCTGCATCTTTAAAATTGGTGTATAAAAATAAATATTGTTTGTAAATTTGCCCAAACGTACATGAGGTGCTTGCCCTTATGTACGATTTTTTTTTTGATTAACTGTTGTACCATGAAAAGAGAAAGAGTCCAGTTAATCTCGTAAATTGCTGGTAACTGCTTAGAAGTTAGTCAAGGAGGATGAAAGGGTTGAATAGAACACGAATTAAAATGCTAGTCACGGGGATAACCTTCGCTATGGTGGTTTCCGGTTGCTCAAGCGCTTCTGAGGATACCACTGCAAAATCTGGCCAGCCGGTACAAATTCAAAAAGTAAAGATGCAGCCTTTGGCTAATGAATTTAATTTGGCGGGAACATTGCAGGCAAGCAATCAAACCGCGGTTTCCTTTGAAGCCAATGGGCGTATTTTAAATACGACGGTTGAAGTGGGGGATCAGGTACAGAAAGGGGCAGTTCTCGCACAGTTGGATACATCCACTTATCAGCTGGAACTTGAACGGGCCAAGACAACTATGGAGAAGGCCAAAGCGGGTATCAGCCAAGCAGACGCCTCTGTTCAATCAGCACAGGCAAGCATTCGTACCGCACAATCCCAAATTAATTCAGCCCAATCCAAATTACAGGAATTGAACGATGGGGCCAAAAAGCAGGAAATTGTACAGGCGCAAAATGCAGTTACGGCGGCAACCAATGCTTATAACAAGAAAAAGGCAGATGCCGCTAGGAGCCAAAGTCTATTTCAGGCAGGAGCTGTATCATTAACAGAAAATGAGAATGCGCAGTTGGAATTAACGAACGCACAAAAAAGTTTAAGTGACTCACAAGAGCAATTGTCCCTTTTACTTGCAGGGGCTTCTCAGGAACAGCGTTCGCAAGCTTCGGCTGGCGTAGATCAGGCCAGGGCAGGGTTGGAATCGGCCGAGGCTACTAGACAACAAGGGTTAGCCAGTAAGGCACAGGCACAGGCTACCTATAAGGATGCAATGGCCGCTTATGAGCAATCGGCTTTGGCGCTCAAGAAAACCACATTAACATCTCCTATAGCTGGTGTTGTGATTGAGAAAAAGGTATCTGATGGACAGTTAGGCTCCAGCGGGAGTGAGGCTTTTACTGTCGGTAATATTAGTTCTTTAAAAGTGCTCTTGCCTGTACCGGATAGTGAAATTTTATCGTGGAAGAAAGATCAAAAAGTAAATATATCCCTCTATAATGAAATTAGAACAGGGACCGTTACTCAGATCTATCCATCGACTAACTCCAAAACAGGAAGCATCAATGTGGAAGTTAGCATTCCCAACCCCGAACTCAATTGGAAACCGGGTCAAGTCATTAGTGCAGCTAAAAGCATAAATCAAAACGAAGCGCTTTTAGTGCCCGTAGAGTCCGTAATTAGTACGGGAAATGATCCTTATGTCTTTAAATCTGTAAATGGAAAGGCCGTTAAAACCCCGATTAAACTGGGGAAAGTGACTAATAATCAGCTCGAAGTTCTCTCTGGACTACAGGCAGGCGACCAAATCGTTACGCAAGGTGCAGGAACCTTATTTAATGGTGATGTACTTGGGAAATCGAAGGAGTCGTCCAAATGATTAAATACATCGTTAAAAAACAGAAAATTACACTTATTTTCTTTGGCATGTGCATTTTGCTAGGGATTTACAACTTTATATCGTTACCTAAACAGGAGATGCCTGACGTTATTCCTATGTCAGCCAGTGTTACAACTGTGTATCCGGGGGCCTCACCTGAAAGAATCGAACAAACCATTACGAAGATATTGGAACAGAAAATCAAAGAAGTGGAGGGTGTCAAAAACATTTCTTCCACTTCTTCTAAAGGCCAATCCAGTATAAGTATAGAAGCATTGGATGAGGCAGATCCGACGAAAGTGTGGGCTGATCTTCGTACAAAAGTACAGGATGCACAGTCCGAGCTTCCGGACGATGCAATGCAGCCCATTATCAATGATAGCATGGCAGGTTCCTTCATCGGGTCATACGCAATCACTTCTGATAAAGTTGAGAATCTATACTCGTTAAATGAATTGATGAACAAATGGAAAGATCAACTAAAAACGGTCTCAGGTATTTCAAAAGTGAATATTCAAGGAATTCCCAAACAAGAAGTACGAATAAGCCTGAACACTCAAAAAATGCAGCAATACGGCATCTCTTGGGAACAGGTCGTTCAAGCCATTAAAAATGAAAACGATCGAGTGCCTACAGGAAGTCTGGATTTCAATCAGCGTGCGTATCAGTTGACGGTAAATGCCTCAACTGATCCGAATGTTTTAAATAACGTTCAGATTACAAGCAACGAAGACGGGTTCCCGATATCCTTGAAGGATATCGGTACAGCCTCGCTTGTTTTTAAAAAAACAGAGAGTTATACGTATGTGAATACCAAGCCTGCTATCTCAATCAGTTTGAGTGGAGATAAGGGCACAGACGTACCAACGGTATCCAAAGCGGCTACAGCCAAAATCAACGAACTTGCGAGTAGCTTACCTAAGGATGTACATTTTGAACTACTCTTCGCTCAGAATGATCGTGTAAGTGAAATCTTTGGCAATTTGTCCAAAGAGATGATGATTGCTATTGCATCGGTTATTGTGATTTGTACATTAGGTTTAAACTTGCTGACTTCAGCATTCGTGGCCTTGGCTATCCCTGTTTCTATTGCCATCGGTTTTATTTTCTTGCCGATGACGGGTACCACGCTGAACCAAATTTCAGTTATCGGATTAATCATCGTGCTAGGGATACTGGTTGATGATGCCGTCGTGGTCAATGACAATATTGAGCGCCGACGCTCTGAATTTGGGGAAGATGCTACGGAGGCGGCAATCAAAGGAACGAAAGAAGTATCCTTATCGATCATTACAGCCACGCTGGCTACGGTTGCAGCATTTGCCCCGCTTTTATTTCTGCCGGGTAATATGGGAGACTTTATTCAACCGATCCCAACCGTAATTTCGTTAACGATGCTGGCCTCCATGATTATGTCGCTTACGATCATTCCTATTTTCCGTCAATGGTACGATAACCGTCATAAGGATAAAGAACGTAGCAAAACAACCAAGCCTCCAGGGCTCCTCGGCAATCAAATTCAGTCTCTCTCTAATGTATACGCTAAAAACTGGATGCCGAGAATACTTCGTCGACCACTTTTCACCGCGCTTATTGGTCTTATGATTGGTACGGCAGCTTATGGACTGCTTGCTATTGTTCCCATTCAATTGTTTCCTGAATCGGATCAACCGGATGCCACAATCAACGTAACGATGCCAGAAGGAACGTCGTTGCAGGCAACCAATCAGGTTATAACCGAGATTGAAAACTGGGTTAAAAAGCAGCCAGAAACGGAACATCTGGCAGCTACGGCAGGTGGAGGAGCACCTCAAATGTACAGCGATATAGTAGCTGGTAGTGGCTCTGTGGGAGCGGTACACGGACAACTTACTGTTGTTGGTAAAGAGGGCGTCTTTGATATCAAAAAAACAGTGGACAGCTGGACAAATACGCTGAAAGCTAAATATCCGGCAGCATCAATAAGTATTCGTGTTCCTCAATTAGGTATCCCAGTCGGCAGTGCAGTGTCTGTCCGTATCAAAGGAGAAGACCTTGGAAAGCTGCAAAACATGACATCAACAGTAGAAGAAATTGTTGCGGGGACTCCCGGGGCTGTAGATGTGACTGATAATATGGGGATGCAAAGCTATAATTTGAATTTTCAAGTCAACCAGCAGGCCCTGGATAAATATCAGGTCAACTATTCCAACTTAACCCGCACTTTGTTGCTAATGGGTGACGGAGTGAAGGTCACGGATTTTGATACGGGTAAGGAATTGCTGGATATCAATATGTACATGGATAAGCCTAACCAAGATCCTGAGGTGTTATTCCAACAGCTAAGTGTCACTAATGCGGGGGGAGAACAGATTCCGTTATCCCAGCTAGCCACGATGAAACCGGACTTTTCTATTCAGCAAATTCACCGCTATAATTTGGAACGGACGGTAACGATTACAGCCAATGCAAATGGACGCACGGCTACGGAGCTCACCCAGGACATCCGCAGCAAGCTTACAAGTACACATTTTGATTCAGGGTATACTTGGGAAATGGATGGAGAAACATCTACACAGTCCGATTTATTTAAGGATTTGGGCAAATTAGCTGTTATTGTTGTTTTTCTCATTCTGCTCTTGATCACCATGCAGTTTTACTCGGTTTCCACACCGCTCATTATTATGACGACTGTGTACCTGGCAGCAGCAGGAGGAGTGCTTGGAAGCTTTATTACAGGTATGCCAATCGGCTTTATGAGTATCATGGGTATCATTTCCCTTGCCGGTATCGTGGTGCGTAATGGTATCGTATTGATAGAGTTTATTGAAGACGCGCGGCGTGAAGGTGCCGAATTAACAGAAGCGATTTTAATGGCATGCTCTGCCCGTTTCCGTCCGATCCTGCTTACTTCGCTAACTGCGATCGTCGGGATGATACCGATTGCTACGATGGGAGAAATTCTATTCAAACCATTGGCAGCGACCATTATATTTGGACTGATTTTTTCAACCATTTTAACGTTGTTTGTAGTTCCGACTCTGTATATGGTCGTAGCGCAACTGAAGTTGAAACGGAAGCATACGAAGGAAATGCAAACGAATAATGATGGCTCATTGTCTTTGTAGCTGTTACAAAAGATAGATAGGTTGAATACTACCCAATCGTACACTAGGTTATTGCCCTAATGTACGATTTTTTTCTTTTGCGGGTGTAATACAATTAAAAAAAGTAAAGAAGAAAAGTATTAATTTAACTACCTTAGAGAAACTAACCATTCGTGAAGTGGAGAATTTTTTATCTTTTTTGGAGTATCAACTCGGCAATACCAAGCTAACCATTAACTTAAATTATCCTCACTAAAATCCTTATTTGATTACTTACAGAACAAAGCTGAAACAAGTGACCTAAAGCCATATAATATAGGTATATGTACAAAAAAAGTCTGTAAAGTAGTAGGCATGTCTTCTTGATTAATTGTTAACTATTAACGGAGGAATGTACGCACATAGAAGCTGTCGTTGGTGCATTTTGTTATTAAAAATTTAGTCCAGAGCAATATCCTGACTCTCTCTTGGATATACTTTTTAATTGGAAACAACCTTAGCACGGTGGAATACCGAACTGAGGTTGTTTCAGTTAACTAAAACATACTGCCGTTTACTTCAGATAGGTTCCCGTTTCTCCAATTCCGCCTCTGCCATTCAATACATAAACCCTTGCATTTCCTTTGCCGGAGCATGTCAGGGTAATCTTGCCATCAGTAACAGTTTTGGAATCACCGGTCACCGCATCCACATAGGTTCCGTTGGGAATGCCAGTAAACGTAGCGTTTCCGGAAATCGTGACCAATGCAAAGCTGTCAATGCCTTTGTCAGCGTCGGTATATCTTCTCTTAAACGCCAGATCGCCCGACACATTCTCTGTGGAATACTGACCTTTTTGTAAGGCGGGAACAGCTCTTCTGAGTAAATTAAGCTGTCTGATATGTTTCGCCAGAGGATGGTTGAGCGATTCCGCAAGTGTTCCGGTAGCATTTGTGTATTTGCCGTAATCTTGTACCGTAACATTGCCTTCTATATGATCGCCGTAATAAGCCCGTCCCGTTTTGCTTAGTGGTGCGTTTGGACCCGGATCAATGACTGCCCCCTTTTGAAATTCAATTTCGGAACCATAGAAAATAGCGGGTATTCCGCGGAAGGTGAACATCAGATCGAGATTCTCAGCCCAAGTATCCTGTGTACCCGCGAATCTTTGATTTTCTGGAGCCTGGTCAGGCGCATAGTCATGTGAGTCGACATAGGTTACATTCCACGTAGCATCATTATAGTATTGGTCGCCACTTCTCATATTGAATGCTTCATGTGCGGTCTTGAATGCCCAATGCATTGGAAAATCAATCACATCCATGCCCGATTTCATCGAATAGTCAGGCGTGTGATAGGTATTTCCGTTTAAGAGAGCATTGTTCGAGGTTGGCTGTCCTGCTGTAGTAGAATTGTCCGCCCACTCTTGTTCAACTGACGCTTTATTGGAAGCATAGTCATTCTTTTTATCGCCTGGATACGATTTTGAGCTTTTCCAAGTATAGAATGGCGTCGAGATCGCTGGAATTCCACTGTTCCAGACATCTCTGTACCGGGTGGCTACTTCTCCAAAAATATAGAAATCCGAGCCGCCTCTTGTCTTCCAGGCAGGAATATAGTATTTATTGAAAATATACCGGCTCACATGCTTCACTGTATCGACACGGAAAGCGTCCACACCCATGTCAATATAGTGATTGTAGGTATCAATTAAATATTTGTTAACTGCAGGATTTTCTGTGTTCAGGTCCACACAATCTCCCGCTATCTGTCCGGTTTGAACCGTATAGGATTCCCAGGAAAGACTTTTCTCTGTATGGTAAATGTTATTGTTCGTTCCCTCGTTCTTCATTAAATCGAGCCTTGCCTGATATTGCTGATTAGGCGTCAAAGTATCATAGTTTGACGGTAGCTTATCTGTTGTTTTCACCAAGTTGTTAGCAGTATCCGGTTTAGCCGGATCTTTCTTAAACATGGGGTACAGATTCTCTTCACCAAAATTACCGGTATGATTGACGACGATGTCCTGAATAACCTTCAGCCCTTTGGCATGGGCCGCATTGATCAAATCCTGATAAGAAGCTCCTGCCGACTCATATCTAGGGTCTACTTTGGAAAAATTTATTGCATGGTAACCATGATAATCATAACCGCTGGCATTCTGCACAACAGGTGTAATCCAGATGGCGCTAAACCCGAGGGCTTTGATATAGTCGAGCTTTTGAATCAGCCCCTTAAAGTCTCCTCTCCAAGCCGGGTCCGAATCCGGATTACGCGCCTTGGCATCATCCCATGCATGCACATTGTTGCTTGGATCACCATCATAGAACCGGGAAGTGATCACGAAGTAAATAGTGTCTTCCCGAAAGTCACTATTATTTCCAATATTATAAACAAAACTCTGTTTGGTTTGATTTCCAGCACCATCTATAACGAGAAATTTTAATGTCGTGGTCTTGGAGATAAGGATGGACGGCCCGGTCAATCCGGCCAGAGCATTGCCAAGGACATAAACTTTTGAATTTATGGTTGGTTCCGTACCATCTTCCGTATAGTATGCCTTGGTCGTTGCCGCCTTGTTATCTTTGATAGTGAAGGATACAGTCACCGAGGAATCGGAATGCCCGGCAGGTAAATTCGCTGTGATTGTGGGAGCTTGTAGATCTGCATTCAGGTCAATCACATAAGCGAAAGAGGATGCATTTCCAGTTTGACCAATTGAGTTGACACCCAAAGCATTAATGGTCAAAGAGGACGCAACTTGAATTGGAGAGGTATACAAGGTCGAGGATGTCGTAGGTGTCGAACCGTCTAGCGTATAGTAAATCTTATCGTCACTGTTGGTGCTGGACAGCGTCACCGTTTGGGACGAATCGTATGTTTTGGGTACAGGAGAGGCAGAAATCACTGGAATTTTAGGCATTTCCGGGTTGGCATCATACCATGTGTTATCTGTGTAATACCAGCCCTCTTTCACACTGCGGGACAAGTCGGCCGTCTGTTTGCCGCTGCCGTCATTAAAGATGAGACTTGAGCCCATAGCCCCGGCAATGGTGTAACTGTACCAGTCGTTTCCATCCGACTTCATCAGAATTCCCGGCCACGCCCCGCTAATTGGAACAGTTGCCGGATTCAGATTCCAGTAATGGATTCGAATCGCTGAATTCCAGCTTGAAGGTTTCTTAAAGTGAACCGTTAACCCAGTTTGAGTTGAATGAAGTGTTGTGGTAGGTGCATATGTTGCGGTAACGGTAGACATGATCGAAGCGGTGGTCGATGGAAGAGCAGTCGCTGTGGAATTCGTGTAGGTGGCCTTATAATTGTTGTTGCTCGAAGCTACACCGGGTAAACCGAAGAAGTTGAAGCAAAGCGATACAATAATCAACCAAGAAATAAAACTCCCCGTTTTTTTTCTTAGCAAGTTAACAACCTCCTGATAATTTTAGTGAGATAGATCGTGCAATCGGTTGCATTTAAAACAAAAAAAGAAAGGCATTTATTTTGATAAAATGGATTCATTGATCGCCTCCTCCGTAGTATTTATGGAAAATAATCATTGTACGCGCTTACAAAAAAACACTTAAAAAAGCCCATTTATACAGGCTCTATACCAATGATTTTTTCCTTTTGTGATTATATCATCCATACTTTTACTGGTCAATGTATTGCTAAGGACACTTTTCAAACCTAAGATAGCTTTACTGATTTCCGTTTGAAATTCACCTTTAATATAAGTGTTGACAAATGGTTGAATAAATGAAATCATGTCATTAAATGCAAACGATTGCATTATATGAAAGCGAATACATATTGTTTTGCCTTCTTTTATTTACTCCTAATCTCTCAAGAGAGGTTGGTTGTAAAATAAAATTAAAAAGGAGTGTTTAGCATGAGGAGGAAGACAAGCCCCGTTATGAGACGTACCTGGAGTATTGTTCTCTTTGTCGTATTGTTGTTACAAACGATTGGTTTTACTCCCGAAGCACAGGCGAATGCTGATGTTCAGCAGTTAGGCGGTTCAGACTCGAAGCTAATAGCTGCCACAAACTACGAACTTCCGGAAAGGACGAAGGATGGTCTTATTTTTCATGCGTGGAACTGGTCTTTTGCCAACATCACCAGGAACCTTCCTGAACTGGCTCAGGCGGGATTTAAAGCGGTGCAAACTTCACCAATCCAAGCCAACAAGGAAGGGTTGACAGAAGGCAGCAAGTGGTGGATTTTGTACCAGCCTATCAACTTTAATATCGGCAACTCTCAATTGGGAAGCAGGGAGGATTTCAGACAGCTTTGTCAGGAAGCGCACAAATACGGCATAAGTGTTATCGTTGATGTTGTCGCCAATCATACGGGGAACGCGGGCGGTGGAAATCAGCAGTATCAGCCGGCGCATAATGTTGATCCGGTGATCAAGAATAACCGCTATTTCTGGCATGAGGCCAGAGGCGTGGAAAACTGGAATGACCGTTGGCAAGTCACGCAGTGGGGAATTGGTCTGCCCGATCTCAACACGTCTAATCAGGAATTGCAAGATATTATTATCGGCTTCCTGAATGACGCCATTTCCTTGGGCGCCGACGGCTTCAGATTCGACGCCGCTAAGCATATTGAGCTGCCTAACGATCCGGGGGGCTCCAACTTCTGGCCCCGGGTACTGGGCTCGTTGAACAATAAAGACAAACTGTTTAATTACGGGGAAGTGCTTCAAGGCGGAGCTGACAATTTTGCCGGCTATGCCAATTATCTCAGTTTGAGCGCCTCCAGCTACGGGGACAGTGTCAGAAGCGCTGTTGGCTATCACGGTGGTATCAATGTTGATGCGGCCAAATTTTTTAACGCTAATAATGTAAGCCCTTCCAAATTGGTTACCTGGGTGGAATCGCATGACACTTATGCAAACGACAACAGCGAATCGACGGGGTTGAACGATTGGCAGATCAAAATGGGCTGGGCAATTATCGCCTCCCGGGCGGAGACGACCTCTCTATTCTTCAACAGACCTGCAGGAAGTGGAAAATTTGCGAACCGACTCGGCGACGCGGGGAATACGCTTTGGAAGGACCCGGACATTGTTGCCGTTAACAAGTTTCACAATGCCATGGTAGGTCAAGACGAATACCTTAGGACTCAAGGGAATCAAATTATGCAGGTTGAACGCGGAACCAAAGGTATGACGATTGTAAATCTTGGAGGCAATGCTCAAATCAACTCCCCTACCAGACTGGAGGAGGGCGTTTACCAGAACAAGGCCAGCGGCGGTGGATCGTTTACGGTATCGAACGGCAGAATTACTGGTCATCTGGACGGAGGCAAGATCGCCGTACTGTATAATGTGGCGCAGCAAACTCCGACAGTATCCGTCGATCCCGGAGAAGGCCCTTTCTATACAGATTCTGTTAACGTGAGAATAAACTATTCCAATGCAAACTCGGCAACCTACACTTTGAACGGGGGGCCGGCAATTCCGTTCAAATCAGGGGATATGGTCAGCATTGGCGCTGGGACTCCAATCGGATCAACGTTTGTTCTGAAGATTGTCGCCGCGAATTTGTCCGGTCAAACAGAGAAGACTTTTAGGTATACGAAGGAGGAACCGAGCTCGGGTATAACCGTTCATTTCTACAAGCCTTCTGGCTGGGGAGCACCGAACATCTACTACTACGATGATTCCGTGACTCCGCTCAGGGAAGGCTCAGCTTGGCCGGGTGTGGCCATGCAGGATGAGGGTAACGGCTGGTATGTATATAGGGCCCCAGGCTGGACACAGGCGAAGATCATATTCAACTCAAACGGAAATCAGGTGCCCGGATCGCAAATGCCTGGATATGCTGTAAGTGGCGAGAAATGGATCAAGGAAGGGCAGTTTACTTCGCAAAATCCCCAAGAGACAAAACCGACGGTTACGATCGATAAACCGGAAGGAGCATTCCACGGGGATAGTCTGGAGATCACGCTCAATACAGCGATGCCGACAGTGGTACTTACAGACTGAACGGCGGTCTTTTTCCTCCGGCCGTAAACTGACGATAGGCGCGGGCGATCCGCCCGGTACCTGCAATACGCTGGAAGTGACAGCAAGCAGCGCTATAGGGAAAACGACCAATAGATATACTTTCGCCAAAGCACAGGCAAAAATACAAGTCGGCGGATTAGGGTGCCCCCAACATTTATTATTACGACGAGATGTTGACTCCCAAGAAAGAAAATGCGGCCTGGCTGGGAGTTCCGATGCAAAGCGACGGGAGCAGCTTGTATTCCCACACCATCTTCGGCTGTAGCCAAGCCAATGTTTGTAAATTAAATACCTTTATTGTCACTCTACAAGCCCAATTTCTCAGCATTAAATTGAGAAATTAGGCTTTTTTCGTTACTTCTGAAAAGTGCCCTATTCTTGAAGACCGATCTTAGTAAGCGATCACTTAAATCTAAGAAGGGATCATCAATTAAAGCCCCCGTTGAAGAAATTATATAGAGTTTTTCTTATTACTCTCGAAGAATTTCCTATCAAGACTGCAACTTTTTAATCTTTATCATTATACAGTAGTGAATTAGCTTGCAATTAAATGAAATGTGTCGTACAACTGGATTTTACGTTCTTGTGTACGGCGAATTTCATATGTTTCTTTCTTCATTTTTGTTAACCAGATAAATTTTGTCGGCGATACTCTTAATCGCCTCAGCAACAAATACGTTGAAAAAATCCAGGGATTCAGTGAAACAGAGTCTACTGTGCTGCTGCAGGGACTAAAAATGTGAAATTAAACTATGCATTGGATGCAGGGACAATAAATCTGGATGTATATATGAACGGGACCAAAGTCTTCAACAATACTGCCTTTTCAGCAACCGGTAGCTGGTGACCGGAGGCGAAAATACGACCCAGGTATCCATGAATACCGGAACCAATACTGTAAAATTGGTTACTACAGGTACGGAAGGACCGACTGTGGACAGTATCAATGTTTCAGCCCAGTAAGCTCGGGTAAACTCCATAAATGACATCATTTTGAATAAACTTGTCTTGGCTTAAATTTGCATCTTCCATAAGTGGGGTTCACAGACGAGACCTTTTTGGTTGCACACATTTGGAGTCTCGAACCAGCTGGTTAATTCCCAAAAGCTGCTCTAAAAATATCAGAATTCACGCAATATATTACCGATAACCTACAAGGATTCTCTCGCGGATACTTACTATAATACAGTAAACGCAAAAAAATCATGGAAAACAGGAGGATTGGGATGCTGCTAGATGTGGAAAAAGGAACCTCATGCAGATGGGAAGCGGGAAACGGGCTTGTCTTTTACAAAGAAGAGGAAGCGCTTACAGGGGTAGTTAAAATTGCAGATAAAGTTCGGAAGGATGTTAGCCTTGTATTTGATGATATGCCTGAAGTCACTACGGATGTAGCGGCGTTAGGGAATTACTCCGTAATTTATGGTACGGTGGGACGCAGTCTTGTCCTGGAGAAGCTAAGCAAAAGCGGGCAAATTGACCTCTCTCCAATAGAAGGGAAGCGGGAGGTATTCCTGTTTCAACTTGTGGAAGCCCCCTTCCCAGAGGTGTCCAGCGCGCTTGTGATTGCAGGGAGTGATAAACGCGGCACGATCTATGGTTTGTTCCATCTATCTGAATGTCTTGGCGTTTCACCATTGGTGGACTGGTCGGATGTAAGGCCAGTAAAGCAAGAAAGAGTGGTTTTGACGGAAAAGAACAATTGGGTATCCAAGGAGCCTTCCGTCAAGTACAGGGGGATATTTATCAATGACGAGTGGTCAGCCTTTGGTACATGGGCAACGCATCATTTTGGCGGAGTCAACGCGGAAATGTATGAACATGTGTTTGAATTGCTTCTGAGGCTGAAGGCCAATTATCTGTGGCCGGCGATGTGGAGATCCAACTTCAACTGCGATGGTCCAGACCTGTTGAATGCGGAGTTGGCAGATGAATATGGAATTGTGATGGGAACCTCTCATCATGAACCCTGCATGCGCAACGGGGAAGAGTATGGGCTTGTTCGCGGCAAGGATTCCGTGTACGGGAATGCATGGGATTTTCGTGCGAACAAGGAGGGGATTTTACGATTTTGGGAAGACGGTCTGAAGCGTAACGGCGGCTTCGAAAATGTGATTACCCTTGGCATGCGCGGTGAGCAGGATACAACGATACTTGGGGAATCGGCGACGCTGGCGGATAACATCAACCTGCTGCGGGATGTGATTCGTGAACAAAACAAGTTGATCCGCAAAAATGTATGCGAAGATCTGGCGCAGTTGCCGCGTGACCTTGTGCTGTTCACGGAAGTGGAAGCCTTCTATTATGGAGATGAAGAAACACCAGGTCTGATGGGCGATCCAGAATTAGACGGCGTAACCCTCATGCTCAGCGATGATAATTTTGGGAATCTTCGCAGCGTTCCGACTGAAGAGATGCGGGGACACAATGGCGGATACGGGCTGTATTATCATTTTGATTTCCATGGAGGGGCTTACGCCTACGACTGGATGAATACCAATTATCTGCCGAAGGTGTGGGAGCAGCTGACGATGGCTTATGATTATGGCATCCGGGAGATCTGGGTCGTCAATATTGGCGACATCTGTTTTCTGGAATCTCCAATGTCTTATTTCTTCGAGCTCGCCTTTGACATGGAAACCTGGGGTTCCTCACAGCCGAACAAGACTGGGAAGTTCATGCAGCAATGGATAGAGCAGCAGTTCGGCGGTGCTTTTGATGACGAAGACAGGAAGAGTGTACAGGAGATCCTCGATGGGTATACCCGGATTAATCATAATCGCAAACCGGAGGTTATGAACTCGGAAATCTATCACCCTGTGCATTATGGTGAGGCGGAGAATCTGCTGAAGCAAGCGGAGCATATTACAAGGCTCGCTGAAGAGCTGAGAGAGAAATGCCCGGACTGGGCGCTGCCTGCTTATTATGAACTTGTCTATTTTCCAGCAATCGCGTCGATGAATCTGCAGCGGATGCAGATTATTGCGGGACGAAATGAATTTTATGCACGCCAAAACCGTGTAGAGGCGAATGACCTGGCGGATGAAATTTCCAGATGTATTCAGAAAGACAGAGGGTTAATGGATGAGCTACATTGGATTAACAATGGCAAATGGTACGGCATGGGGCTTTCCGAGCATGTCGGCTTCGTCCATTGGAATGAGGAGGGTAACCGCTATCCGCTGATGATCAAGATCGAACCGGCCAACAAGCCCCGGATCATTGTCTCCAAGTCAGATTCCTCCACCTTTACCGAAGGGTATCATTGGACAGGTAGACCTCTGGATGTCAATGATTTCTTGCGTCCGGATGTGAATGAAGTGAATATTGACATTGCCTGTGGAAGTCGTATGCCGATCGCATACAAGATCACAACAGATTGCCCGTGGCTCTCCTTTTCCAAAACGGAAGGCCTGGTTACACGCAAGGATGTTCTCACTATAACCATTAACCGCAGCCTGCTCCAGGATAGAGAGAGAGGCGAGGTTTACATTGAAGCACCAGATAGCAGGGTCCAGCTCAACATCTGGGGAGAGCAGGCGGATATTGCAGGGCTTGAACCCCTGACGTTCCTTGAGCGTGATGGCTATATAGCGATGGAAGCGGAGCATTTTGTTTACAAACATAATGTGGAGGGTTTCGCGTTTACGAAGCTTGAACAATACGGACGCACCGTATCGGGGATGAAAGTGCTGCCTCCCCTCCATGATTTTACCCTAGCAGAAGACAGACCCTATTTGGAATTCCGGTTCGTCGCGGAACAGGAAGGACTCTACTGGGCAGAGTACTATCTTGCGCCTTCCAATACTGCCTATACGGATCACAAGCTGTATTTGGGCGTGCAGATGAACAACGGGGAAGTCCACTTGGAGAACGCGGTGAGCGACCGGTTTCGTTCTCTGGATACCAGCTGTACAGAATGGGTCAATGCGGTAAAGGACAACATCCGTATTCATCGCGGCGAACTTCCCTGCAGACGCGGCTTGAATGTTCTGAGAATCTATGCGGTAAGTCCTTCAACTGGTGCTTGAGAGAATTGTGCTGTATCCGCACGACAGTCAACTGCCTAAGTCCTATCTTGGGCCGGCGGAAAGCTATTATGTGAAGAGAGGCGCAGAAACGGAGAGCTTAACTCCGGCTGCGAGTCCGGTGAAACTCAAGACAGCCGATCGGTGTTTTGTCCGCTGACAGCCGACGGGACTTTGGGAGGATCCCATCGGAAAAGAACTGATTACAAGAGCGACTCCAGGTGTAGAGTCTGTGACATGGCTCTTCGATCCAGCAGTGCTGGCAGATGAGGATGGCAAGGCATATATCTATTTTGGAGGCGGAGTTCCGGATGGCAGATATGAGTGGCCAGATACCGCGCGGGTCATGGAGCTCGGAGAAGGCATGACCAGTGTTGTGGGCGAAGCTGTGACTATCCCTGCTCCATATATGTTCGAGGATGCGGGCATCCACAAATATAAGGGCACCTACTACTACACGTATTGCTCGAATTTTTATGAGGGCATCCGCGCGGAAGGGGGGCCGCCGTCCGGAGAAATAGCTTATATGACCAGTGATAAACCAATGGGCCCTTGGACGTACCGGGGAACAATGCTCAAGAATCCGGGGCATTTCTTCGGGGTCAGCGGCAATAACCATCATGCGATATTTAAGTTTCATGAAGCCTGGTATATCGCTTATCATGCCCAGACCTTATCCCAGGCCTTGGAAGTCCCGGATGGCTATCGGTCCACGCATATCAACCGTATCTTCTTTGATGAAGCAAACGGGACCATTCAGGATGTAACGACGGATTATACAGGTGTCGGGCAGGTCAAGTTGTTCAATCCGTATATCAGTACTAAGGCATCGACAATAGCGTGGAGTGCAGGAGTGAGCACGGAACGTACGGCCTTACCGGATGCGGATATTGTGCTAGCAGTTAAGGAGAGCGGCAGCTGGCTTGCGATCTCCGGTGCCGACTTTGGCCGTGAAGGAGCGGCGGCCTTTACTGCAGTAGTTGCAGGCGGGGGGAGAGGTAATGCTGGAACTCCGCTTGGATTCCCCGGATGGAATGCTTATCGGACAATTATTACTCTCTGCCCCTAGTGCACTTGGTCTGCAGGTGCAGTTAGAGACTGAGGTTTCAGGCGCTCAAGGTATCCATGATATCTACTTCGTGTTTACGGGTGCGTTCAGTGAGCAAGAGATTATTCTTCTTGAGTGGAAATTTATATAAATTTAGACTCTGAACTTATTTCATGAGAGGAACTAATCAAGTTCCGCCGGCGGGGAACCACCGGCGGAATATTTTTTTATGAAAGGAGATCAAATTATGTTCAAAGTATTGTTGGTGGACGATGAGGTATTTGTTCGTAAAGGGCTGCTGGAATTAATCCATTGGGAGCTACTCAAATTCAGCATAGTGGGAGAGGCAAACAATGGCGTGGAAGCACTGGACATGATCAAACAGCTGGAGCCGGATTTGGTGATTACCGATATCCGAATGCCTATTCTGGACGGGCTCGATCTGATCCGCAGCGTGAAAGAACATACTGGGTTAGATCTGATATTCATCATTATCAGCGGCTTCGACAACTTCAAGTACGCTCAGCAGGCACTGCGCTATGGGGTTCACGACTATATTCTGAAGCCCATAGATGAAGAGGAAATGACTGTTACTCTGCGGAAGCTGTCCTATACCATCGGCAGGAAAAGAATCGCAACCATGACTAATGATGTTCACACAACCAGTACCATCATAGAGGTGCTGGTGCAGGAGGATCTCCCGAAGGAGGATGCTGAATCCATTGCGGCAGCACTAGGGCTGGAAGATGGAGACGGCTTCTTATACGCCTTGACCGAAATTCATAAGGGTCCGCGAGACAAGCAAGCCACTATGAAGCAATTCCAGGATGCACTTCATTCCCTCGAAGAGGGAGGTGCCGACATTCCCGTGCTTGAGCAGCAGCCGGGGAAATTCGGAATGCTGCTCCGCTTTGACCGGAGGGAGGGCGGGCATGGTGGTCTTACGCATCATTTGGAGCGGCTTCGAGCAGCCCTTTCGGAACGGTTGAATACTCGGGTTAGTCTCTATGCAGGGGACCCCGTTGACACTCTGGTCCATGTTCACCGTTCTTATTCGGAGGCTAACGAAGCGGCCAGGCACAAATATGCCGAGAACGAAGGCGTTATTATGTATTCGCGAATCAAAGATAAGCCTCTGTATGTATTCGATATGAGTCCTGTTCTCGCAAGCAAGCTGATCATGCAACTGGAAGAGGCGAGCAGGACCGACTACCAGCAAACCGTGAACAGCATGTTCCGGTTATTCCGTGAGCAGCGTTTCACCCCCGAAGCCGTAAGTGGTTCCCTCTCCCGATGCATGACGGGAATCATTGGCGTAATTAAGGAAATGGATGGCAGCGATGAGGGGATCCTGCAGCTAAAGGAGTTAGCCGAACGAGGACACGGGCATTGTAGTCTGCAGATGCTGCAGGAGCATTTCATGCTGGCTATCCAGGAGGCGGAGGAATATATTATGCGGCTCCGCAAAGAGCATTGCCTGGGCAGGATCAAGCCCATCAAGCGATACATCGATACCCATTACCGCGAGAATATCAGCCTTAAGAGCATTGCGGCCGAGTTCTATATGAATGCGGTATATCTGGGGCGGCTGTTCCGCAAAACCTACGGCGTCTATTTCAACGATTATGCTGGAGCTTAGGGTACTTGAGGCCAAAAAGCTGCTTCGGCAGAGCGATCTCAGAATTTATGAGATCGCAGGAAGAATTGGTTTTCAGAATGCTGATTATTTCGTGACCCAGTTCGAAAAGCTGGAACAGGTATCGCCGACGGAATACCGGAACATTCTGATTGAAAAGGAATAACGGGGCATTCCTATGAAGAAATTCCTGAATTATATGAAGCTGCGCGACAAGCTGCTGCTGATGTACATTCTGTCGGTATTGATTCCCATTGTGCTTACCAATGTCGTGTTCTACAACGAGACTACCGCCAATATACGAAATCAAAAAATCCGCGACGCGGACATGGCACTGAACAATCTGAAAAAAGACCTGCGGGTAACCATTGATCAAGGGGTAGGCGTTTCTTACTCCCTGTATGCCGATTCTATTTTTAACAAAACGATTACCCGCAAGTTTATCAGCGAGATGGATTACGTGGAGACTTTTAATTCCTACTTGAGGGGAGCGTTTGCTGATCAAAATGTGCAGGGAGTCCACTGGTACCAGGTGTATACGGATAACCCCACTGTGTTGAGCTCCAGCTATATTGACCGGTTAACCGATGAGGTTCGCCAATCCGGCTGGTATACTCAGTCCCAATCTTCCTCTTCTTCCTATCCAACATTTATCTATTCTGACCAGAAGTTCAGTTTGATTCAGAGTTTAAATAACTACCACACCAGCGAAATCGAGCAGCTTGTTAAAATTGACCTTAACATGGAAAAAATTCACCAAGCCTTCTTTGGCAGCGCGTTCAATGGGCGAGTTTATTTAGTAGACCCCCAAGGAAGAGTGCGGTTCGGAAATGACGAGGCGCTGACAATCGCTGCGACTCCCTTAAAGGAAATTATGCTTCCGAAGAACGCATTAACGTTCAAAGCCCCGTATTCAGGAATCAATTATCTGGAGGGATGGACACTGCTGGGTGTCATGGACGAGGAAAGCGTTCTGGAAGAGGTCCGCAAGTCACGGTCCTTTGTCATTTGGCTCGCGTGCATCAATTTTGTACTGCCTTCCATCATCATAGCCGCCTTGTCAAGGTCCATTCACGTGCGGCTGGTGCGAATTCTTAAGCATATGAAAAAGGTGAAGGCCCAAAACTTCCAGACCATTCCCCATGAAGAGGCGAGAGATGAAATCGGGCAGCTGACAATCGAGTTCAACCGGATGACGGAGACGATTCACAGTCTGATTAATGAAGTCTATATTGCCGACATCCAGAAAAAGGATCTGGAGCTAAAGCAGCAGCAGGCGCAGCTCCACGCCCTGCACAGCCAGATCAACCCCCACTTTCTGTTCAATTCTCTGGAATCCGTTCGCATGCGAAGCATCATCAAAGGGGAAAAAGAGACTGCAAAAATTATTCAGCATATGGCGAAGATGTTCCGCAAGCCAATCTCCTGGAGCCAGAACTACGTTACGGTACGCGAGGAGCTGGAGTTAATTGAAAGCTTTCTGGAGATTCAGCAATACCGCTTCGGAAACAAGCTGGAATACAGCATCGTAGTGGACTCTGCAGTACTTGAGCACCGGATTCCCAAGATGGTTCTGCTGCCGTTTGTGGAGAATGCCAGCATCCATGGTATCGAATCTACTCCGGATAAGGGGATCATCACGATCTATGCCAATGTCCAGGAGGATAGGCTGAACTTCAGGCTGGAGGATAACGGGATAGGCATGCCCCCGGACAAGCTGGATGAACTACTCCGGTATCTGGAGGAGAACGAAGACATTGGTGAGCGGGTCGGTATGAAAAATGCGTACTACCGTCTGAAGCTTTGTTATCAGGAATGTTTTGCTTTTTCAATGGACGCCCATAATGGGCAGGGAACAAATATTGAAATCTCGCTTCCTTTACTGGAAGAGAAGCCTGAATCAGGTTGACTGGATATGGTTTTCAAAGTATGAGGTAGGGTTTGTTGGGTAATAAAGAAAGCGTTTTCTTGTTATATTGAAAGAGCTTACAGGTTTGAAAGGAAATTAAGAAATCTAAAAGGGGGAAGGAGTCAAAATGTTTAAAGGCAAGATTCTAACTGCTGGATTGGCAGTCGTCTTAGCAGCGACTTTGGCAAGTTGCAGTAATGGCAACAATTCGTCTGACAGTACAACAGCTCCGGGGAATTCCGCATCTGGAAGCGAGGATACCTCGGCTGTTACCTACAAGTATTTCAGCTTTGGCGCACCAAAAAAACAAGTCCTGGCAAGCGACACAACAATCGGGAAAGAATTGCAGAAACAAACCAGCGTTGACTGGAACATAGAATATCTGGTTGGCGATGGCGATACCAAAGCCGGAGTTATGATCGCCAGCGGAGATTATCCTGATATCATCGACTCCAGCAACCAAATGGCCAAGCTTATGAACGCAGGGGCTTTCATTCCGCTTGATGATCTGATTGAAAAGTATGGACCGAACATTAAGCGTGTATACGGACCCTACTTTGATAAATTCAGACAGGAAGACGGGAAAATCTACTTTTTCCCTTATGGAGCCAATATCGGCTACGTTTCCGAGCCTAATTTCCAGACGGGGTTCTATATTCAGCGCTCCGTATTGAAAGAGTTCAATTACCCTAAAATCACCACACTGGATGAATATTTCGATCTGATCAAGCAGTACAAGGAAAAACACCCTCAGGTGGACGGCAAGGATACCATCGGTTTCGCTACCTTTGCCGGTGAGCAGGGCAGCTTCTTTGCCCTCCAGAATCCGGCCATGCACTTGGCTGGCTACCCCAACGACGGCAGCACCATGGTGGACATGAAGACCCATGAGGCCAAGCTGGTGGCGGGCTCCGATTATCAGAAGCGGTGGATAGGGAAGCTGAATGCGGCAAATGCCGAAGGTTTGGTCGATTCGGAATCCTTCACAATGAACAGAGACCAGTATTTAGCGAAGCTGACCTCTGGACGGGTACTCGGTTATTTCAGCTATTCCTGGCAGGTTGGGGATGCCACCAACAATCTGAAGAAAGCCGGCAGTGATGATAAACGGTACGTGGCGTTGCCGATCGTGTTCGATAAAGATATTAAGGATCAATATATTGACCCGCCTGGATTTGTCAACAACTACGGGATTGGCATCACCGTTAAAGCCAAAGATCCGGTCCGTATTATTAAGTACTTCGATAACCTGCTGAAAGAGGAAAATCAGATCCTGGTTCAGTGGGGCATTAAGGATCAAAGCTATTCAGTTGATGAGAACGGCCGCTTCACTTACGCCAATGACGAACAGCGCCAAATGCATGAAGATCCCGAACAGAGTCAAAAATTCGGGTTCGACTATTTCAATTACAGCTGGCCGCGTTACGGAAACAACTCCGTTCTGGAGGATGGCAATGCCTACGGCCCGGGCAATCAGCCTGAGGTAGCATCCTTCGGGTATACGGACGGTGACAAGAAGCTGCTTGCAGCATATGACGCGAAGACCTTCAGCGAGCTTTTTAGCAATCCTGATGAACGTCCATGGTCTCCCGCTTGGTCGATCGCGCTGGAACAAGGATCGCCTGAACAGATGTTTATAACCAAAGCGGACGATCTGCAACGGAAATACCTGCCTACGATGATTTTAGACACCCCGACCAATTTCAACAAGGATTGGGATGAGTACATGGGCCAGTTCAACAAGCTGAACAAGAAGACGTATGAAGATTTCATTACGAAAGCTGTACAAGACCGCGTTGCAGGCAAATGGTAATGCAATATTTGTAAATGGTTGTTAGATGCCCGGGGTCGGAGGTCGAGAGGCGTTTCGACCCCGAGGTTTTTCTGTAAGGAGCCGGAAGGGAGTTAAAACAAGTGGAGAAACCAATATATTCTCTAAACTCTGGCCCTCAAGCCAACTGTACGAGAATAAATAAAACAAATTTGTTCTTCAAACGCCTTATTCAGCAGAAGACACTGGCGTTTATGTGTATTCCTTTCGTGATTTGGGCTTTTGTGTTTAAATACCTTCCCCTTTGGGGCTGGACCATGGTTTTTCAAAATTATAAGCCGGCCAGAAGCTACTCGGAGCAGGAATGGGCGGGGTTGAAGCACTTTAGGATTCTGTTTGAGGACAACACCTTTTATCGGGTGCTGAGAAACACACTGGTGATGAGTACGGTTCAATTGGTGCTGGGATTCGTTACAGCGATCACGCTGGCACTTTTGCTGAATGAGCTGAAGAATATTATTTTTAAACGTGTGGTTCAGACCGTCAGCTATTTGCCGCACTTTATCTCCTGGGTTGTAGCGTCCAGTATTGTGCTAACTGTGTTATCGCCAGACGGCATCATTAATCTGCTGCTGACGAAGCTCCATCTCCTGGATAAACCGGAGCTGTGGATGGGTAAAGGAAATTATTTTTGGGGGATTCTCGGTGTGACCCAGGTTTGGAAAGACGTAGGCTGGAACACCATTATTTATTTGGCAGCTATTACTTCAATTGACCCTTCCCAATATGAGGCGGCTGAAATCGACGGAGCAAACCGTTTTCAGCGGATGTTTAATATTACGCTTCCCGGACTCAAGCCGGTTATCATAATCTTGCTGATTATGAATTTGGGCAATATTCTTGAATCCGGATTTGAGCCGCAATATTTGCTGGGCAATGGGATGAATATGGATTATTCAGAGAACCTGGATATTTTTGTGCTGAAGTATGGTTTGGGAATGGGCAACTTTTCCTTAGGGACAGCGGCAGGCATATTTAAAACCGTAGTCAGCTTCATCTTCCTTTTCTCAGCTAATCATATCGCAAAGAGAATGGGAGAAAGCAGATTATTCTAAAAGGAGGTCTATGTCATGCAATCAAGAAAAGCGTCCCGCTTACGCAATTCCAGTCTGGGGGATCGGATATTTGATATATGCAATATTATTTTTATGGTGTGTCTGATGATCGTCACTATATACCCTTTCATTAATATGATCGCCGTTTCTCTTAACGACGCCAACGATGCCGTGAGAGGCGGCATTTATTTGTGGCCCCGGATGTGGACCTTGAACAATTATAAATATATCTTCGGAGAATCAGATATTTACCATGCGACCTTAATTTCACTTCTCCGCACCGTGATCGGAACTGCGGTTTCCGTCTTCTGTACGGCAATGCTGGCTTTCACTGTCAGCCGTCAGGAGTTTGTGCTCCGCAAGTTTGTTACCCTGTTCTTCGTGTTTACGATGTATTTCAGCGGAGGTCTGATCCCCGGATATCTGCTTATCCGTAATTTGGGCTTGACGGATTCCTTCTGGGTTTATATTGCTCCGGGTGTTATCGGGGTGTTCAACATGATCGTCATCCGATCCTTTATTGAAGGCCTTCCCGAAGGTATCCTGGAATCGGCCCGAATTGACGGTGCCGGAGAATTCACTACCTTTATTCGCGTCGTAATGCCGTTGACCATTCCAGCCATGGCGACCGTATCATTGTTTGTGGCTGTGGGACAATGGAATTCCTGGTTTGACGTGTTTTTGTATAATTCCTCGAATATCAAATTAAGCACGCTACAGTACGAGTTAATGAAAATCTTGCAGACCACCAACACGTCTGCGACTGCAGGGGCGGTGGAGGCCTACCAATCTGCGGAAAATGCTGTTAGGGTTACTCCTACTGCGTTGCGGGCGACGATGACGATTATTGCCAGTGTTCCGATTCTGATGATCTATCCGTTCCTGCAGAGATACTTTGTTCAGGGGATGACTGTCGGAGGTGTAAAGGGTTAATCCTACGCTCACAGATTACCAACATACCGGGGAATACCGGTTTCCTGAATGCGGACTGGAGAGAATAGCTTCTATAACTACCGTTTTAAGGGCGTGACCATCGGCAACCAGCTTAAACCGGATACCTTGCAGAAAAACAAGGGTACCTTTACCTTTGGAACTGCGGACGGCATGATCGCTGAAGCTCAGAGTCAGGGAAAGAATATTCATGGACATGTACTGGTGTGGCACAGCCAGACCCCGGCATGGTTCAACCAACAGGTGGACGTATCAGGAAATGCGCTGGAGGATGAAGCGGAAAATCAGGTATACCTCTGCCGTGATGAAGCGCTACCCAATATGAGAACGCATATCAAAATCGTAATGTAGCATTATGGAGGCATCCCGGAATCATGGGATGTAGTGAATGAGGCAATGCAAGATGCCCCTCATCCGGTCACCGATTGGAAAGATGCTCTGCGTAAATCAGCTTGGTATTATTCCGTAAGACCTGACTTCATTGAACAGGCATTCCTTGCGGCAAGAGAAGTGCTGGATAACTACCCTGATTGGGGCGATATCAAGCTGTATTACAATGATTTCAATGAAGATTTCCCGGCGAAGCGGGATGCCATCTACGACATGGTCAAAGAGCTTAATGACCGGTATGCATCGACTCATTCCGGAAAGCTCCTCATTGCCGGGATCGGTATGCAATCCCACTACGAACCAAGTCGGCCAATGTGGAAGCTTCACTTGAAAAGTTCGCTTCCTTGGGTGTCAAAGTTGCTATTAGCGAATCGGATATCCTGGCTGGAATGAACTCCTCTCTTTCTCCAGAAATGGCAGAGAAACAATATAGTTATTTATATGCACAATTATTCCAAATCTATAAAAAGCAAGCTCGAAGCCTCTCAGGTAACAACTTCTGGCCTCACTCTAGCATGGACGGGTGCTGCAGATGATACGGGAGTGACGGGCTACAAGATCTACAGAGGATCGGAGGAGATCACGACGTTGCCTGGAACGGTGCTCCGGTACGATGTGTCCGTACTTGCGGCGGGGACCGGGTATGCCAGGCAGGGAACTGGCTGGGCTTCTGAGGCGATTGACACGCTGTATGCGATGGGAACCATTAAAGGAACCTCCGGGACGTCCTTTATCCCGGAGAAAAACATCACGAGTGCCGACTTTGTGTTGCTGCTGGTGCGGGCTCTGGGCTTGGGAGTGGAAGACGGTTCCAATTTTGCAGATGTTAGTCAAGGATCCTACTACTATGAAGCCCTCAGTATTGCCAAGAAGTCGAGAATAATCAGTGGAATGGACGGCAACAACTCAAATCCGAAGGAAGAAATCTCGAGACAGGATATGATGGTCATCGTGGCAAGAGCGCTGAAGTCGGTGAACAAATTGGCTTCTAGCGGCAGCGCTGAAGACCTATGCAACTATGCGGATGCTTTAAAAGTAGACGGCCTACGCCAAAGATAGTGTAGCGGCTCTAGTTAATGAAGGGATTATTCAGGGAGATGGAAAATCTATCAATCCAACCGGAACAGCTACTAGGGCGGAAGCATCGGTAATCATCTATAGAGTTTACGGAAAGTAAGCTGTTATGCAAATTTCTTTCAAATAGGAAATGAAAAGAAGGGAGCTTTTGAAGCTTCCTTCTCTCCTGTCTGTAAGTCTCACACAAAAAGCTGACACCAAAAAAGAAACAATTATTAGAAACTTAAAGGGAGGAAAGAGTATATATGATAATGATTACAAATCCAGTTCTCTGGGCGGATGTTCCGGATGTGAGTGTGATCCGGGTAGAAAACGTATACTACATGGTCAGTACTAGCATGCATTCGATGCCCGGATGTCCGATCATGAAATCGAAAAACCTGATGAACTGGGAAATCGTGAATTATGTCTTCGAAACTCTCGAGGATAACGACGCACATAATTTGCTCGACGGCAAAGGTATCTACGGCCAAGGCTCATGGGCTGCAAGTCTTCGTTTTCATAAAGGCATGTTTTATATTTGCTTCTCATGCAATGATATGAACAGGTTTTATGTCTACCGGACAGCGGACATCGAGCGCGGATCATGGAAACGTTCTGTCATTGAAGGTCTTCACCATGATCCGGCCCTTCTCTTCGACGATGACCGTGTGTTTGTGATCTATGGCAACGGTCATATCCGAATTACGGAACTAACGGCTGATGCGGCGGCAATTAAGCCGGATGGTGTCCATCAACCCCTGTTCGAAACAGAACTTGAAGGAATCGCACTCCGGTGCGAAGGGTGCCATGCGTACAGGCTTGAAGGCTATTATTACTTGTTCTTTATTGATTGGCCAAGCATGGGACTCCGCCGAAGGAGACAACTGGTCTACCGTTCGCGGGAGCTGCTCGGCCCCTATGATCACCGCGTACTAATCGAAGATGACATGGGCTACCACAATTATGGCGTTGCACAAGGCGGCATTGTGGATTCCGAGACTGGGGAATGGTATGCCGTTCTGTTTCAGGACCGCGATGCCGTCGGCCGTGTTCCCTGCGTGCTTCCCGTTTCCTGGGCGAATAATTGGCCGGTCATCGGTGTGAACGACAAAGCGCTCGTATCCTTTGAAGCACCGTTACCCCCTTCTGAGCAGAAGCCGCTCGTCATCAGTGATGGTTTCGATTATTCCGATAATCTACTAGCGTTGAACTGGCAGTGGAACCATAATCCGGACAACTCGAAGTGGTCCGTAATCGAGCGTCAAGGCTGGCTGCGGCTGAAGACGGGGCATCCTGCAAGCAGTGTCGAATATGCTCGTAATACGCTAACGCAGCGGACAGAAGGCCCTGCCTGCTCAGGATCATTGCTGCTCGATACGAAGGGGATGAAGCCTGGAGACCATGCAGGACTTGTCGCCTTTGCATCCCAATTTGGCACTGTTGGCGTTCAGGTGGACGAGAGAGGCGAACACCGCGTTGTAATGACAGTCAAAGGAGAGGACGGCAACGAGATTATAACTGAGAGTTTGTCGTATGGGGAAAGCCGGATTTACTTGAAGATTGATTTTAATTTCGAAGACAGCGTGGATGAGGCTTATTTCTACTATTCAACTGACGGTGAAGACTGGGATTCATTAGGACACGCGCTGCAGATGAAATACACGCTGCACCATTTCATGGGTTATCGGATTGGGTTGTTCAACTATACTGTAAAGGGAATCGGTGGATACGCTGACTTTGATGATTTTCTTTATATCAAAAAGGAGCGATTCAGTAATTGAATAGTGGGTCGTTGATAGAATTGTGAATGTTCAGGTTAGTTTTATACATCCATTTATTTATGAGGATTAACTTAGAATGAGAGAGTTATATCTATAGGGGGATAAATAATGAATGAAAAAATGATCTGGTTCAATCAACCCGCCGAAAAATGGGAAGAAGCTATACCTATCGGAAATGGAACACTTGGAGGAATGATTTTTGGTAAAACCAGCATTGAGAGAATCCAGTTAAACGAGGACAGTCTCTGGTATGGTGGTCCCATGGACCGCAATAATCCTCATTCATTTGAATATTTGGACGAAATCAGGAGCCTGCTATTTTCAGGACAAATCAAGCAGGCAGAAGAACTCGCATCTGTAGCACTGGTAGGTGTTCCTGACGGGCAGCGCCACTATGAGTCATTGGGCGACTTATACTTGAACATAGGTGATGGAGAAGAGGAAATCAAAGATTATCGCCGACAGCTCGATCTTGACCACGGGATAGTTAGTGTAAATTATCGTGTGAATCAGGTCAATTACTGCCGTGAATATTTCTCAAGCTTTCCGGATCAGGTGCTAGTAGTTCGTCTGAACTCCAGTGAATATGGGGCTCTGTCTTTCTCTGCCTTATTCGGAAGAGGGATCGTGCTGGAGCCGACTCCATGGTCAGATGTTCTCAAACACCCCGTGGGTCTCCATGCTTATCTAGACCGAATCGAAACTCGTAGTCCAGCAGATCTGATCATCCGCGGTAGGAGTGGTGGAGAGGAAGGGATCCGCTTCTGTTGTGTCATCCGAATTGTCACCGAGGAGGGGCAAATTTCTTATTCAAACGGTCAGCTTTCCTTAAAGGATGTAAATGCAGCAACCATTCTAGTGTCAGCCTGTACCGACTTTCGGATTCCCAAAGAACAGATGGAGGCCGAATGCATATGCAGACTTGATCGCGCCGCGGGAAAGTCTTATGATCAGCTACGTACAGGACATATTGAGGATTATCAAGCATTATTCGGCCGTGTAGAATTATCCCTTCAAGGAAATGTAGACAGCACAAGCACTTCTTCCTTTCTTACGACAGATCAGCGGCTGGAACGGATTAAGAATGGAGCAGAGGACAACGAACTTATCAGCCTTTATTTCCAGTTTGGTCGTTATTTGCTGATATCAAGCAGTCGTCCCGGGTCATTGCCGGCCAACCTTCAAGGAATCTGGAATAAGGACATGCTTCCCATCTGGGACAGCAAATATACGATCAACATCAATACGCAGATGAATTATTGGCCTGCTGAAATATGCAATCTCGCAGAATGCCATATCCCTTTAATTGATTTTATAGACAGAATGCAGGAGCGCGGAAAAGAAACAGCCAGAATTATGTACAGATGCAGAGGATTCGTAGCTCACCACAATTCGGATATCTGGGCTGATACCGCCCCGCAGGATGTATGCATCACCTCGACATTCTGGACTATGGGAGCAGCTTGGCTGTCCTTGCATTTATGGGATCATTATGAGTTTGGACAGGACGCCTCTTTTCTAAAGGAGGCTTACGATACGATGAAGGAGGCTGCCTTCTTTCTGCTTGATTATTTAATAGAAGATCCTTACGGAAACCTGGTCATCAGCCCTTCATCATCACCGGAGAATCGTTACGTGCTTCCAAACGGGGAGTCGGGAGCATTATGTTATGGTGCTTCAATGGACAGCCAGATCATCAGGGAGCTTTTTGAACGCTGTATCAAGAGTACAATAATCCTTCAGGAGGATCAGGAATTTGGAGCGATGCTGCGTAAAGCTCTCAAGCGAATTCCAAAGCTCGCAGTGGGAAAACATGGCCAGATCCAAGAATGGAGTATTGACTATGAAGAACTCGAGCCGGGGCACAGGCATATCTCCCATTTGTTTGCCCTGCATCCCGGATCACAAATCACACCAGAATCGACTCCGGCGCTAGCTGAAGCAGCCCGGGTTACACTTAGAAGAAGACTTACGCATGGGGGCGGGCACACTGGCTGGAGCCGGGCGTGGATTCTGAATATGTGGGCAAGACTGGAGGAATCAGAGCTTGCTTATGAGAATATACAAGAACTGCTTCGTTCGTCAACGTTGCCTAATCTATTTTGTGATCATCCCCCGTTTCAGATTGACGGTAATTTCGGAGGAACGGCAGGCATCGCTGAGATGCTACTTCAAAGCCATGGAGGAGAAATTCGGTTGCTTCCTGCTTTGCCAAGTGTCTGGCCAAACGGCTCTGTCCGAGGTCTGCGGGCACGTGGAGGATTCGAAGTGGATATAGAGTGGAGCGACGGAAGGCTTCAAAATGCAAGGATTCGTTCCTTGAATAACGGAAAGGTCACGGTATCTTATATGGATCAAAGAACGGAGTTGGTTTTTCCAAACCCAGGGTTCCTCGTGAGATTGCCAGTTGATATTTGGACACTATGAGTCAAGCTTTTTAATTCATTCGGTGTTCCACTCTGTATGCTGTTGGGGAAGATCCGGTTAATGCCTTGAACAATCTGGACAGGTAAAAAACATCTGTGATGCCTACCTGACTACAAATTAAGGATAGAGGAAGGTCAGTTGAGCACGCGAAGCGTGGGAAATAGAAAACCACCTGCTATGCGGGTGGTGTAGTCAAGTCCTTATAGCAAAAAAACACCTGATGCGTTCGTTACAATAGGAGGGTTCAAGCTACTACGTGTAACGAAAGGAAAGGTAGTTTAATGGCTAATCGAAATGATAAATCACATACAAAGTGAATGTGTAAATATCACATCGTATTCACCCCAAAGCATAGACGAAAAACGATATAAACAACACAAAAAGAGCATCTGGGATATCCTGAAGCAACATAGTAAAATCTACAGCAATCTCGATATTCTGGATGAGAAAGATGGAAGTTGTGGTGAGGCGCTTTGGCTTGGGCACAGGCGGGGGAAGATCGGATGCCGCGGGAGTTGCCAAGGATCTGGGTATCAGTCGGAGTTAATATAAATCGGGATAGAGAAATTCCATCGCGATTTTTGCAGTTTATTATAGAGGAACTTGCCGCTAAAATATATCAACAAATGTGGTATTTCCTGCTATAAGCCATTAGGCGGAAAAAGTATACCCTTATTCATTTCCGTGAGATTTTAAAATAAATCGTGCATCACCCTCATATGAACTTCCATTTATAATTGTTACTATAACGGTGTATCAAGACATTACAGATTAAATAAGGAGGGTTAAAGATGTTAAAATGGAAGCGTTCTCTTACGGTCTTGGCCATGACGGCCTTGCTGGGAACGATTGTGGCATGCGGCGGCGGAACCGAGCCTGCCGGTACTAATACCGCGGCAACGACTGCACCAAGCAATGAACCTGTTAAGCTGCGTATTATGTGGTGGGGGTCCCAGCCGCGCCATGAGGCAACCCTCGCTGCGCTGAACTTGTACACAAAGAATAATCCGAATATTACGTTTGAGCCGGAGTATTCCGGTATGGACGGATACTTGGACAAGTTATCTACTCAAGCTGCGGCTAATAACGCACCAGATATTATACAGCTCGATCCAGGCTGGATGCCGGACTGGATGTCCCGTAATCAATTAGCTGAGCTGGCACCTGAGGTCGATGTAAGTAAATTTGATGAGAAATTGCTGGCCGGAGGTCAACTTGACGGCAAGCAATATGCTGTTCCTTTGGGCTCGGTAGCGTTCGGTATGGTGTACGACAAGGCTGCTATGGATAAGCTCGGGATTGCGAACCCGGCCAATGGCTGGTCCTGGGATGATTTCTTCGCCTTGGCAAAGGAATCTAAATCCAAGCTGCCAAGCGGACAATATTTCACCTTGGACTATGCAGGCAACTACTTTATGTATTCAGCCTACCAATACGCCGAAGGTAAAGGCCAGGTCATCACTGATGATGGTCACTTCAACGTTGATCAAACAACCTATCTGGAATGGACCAAGAAGTTTGAAGAACTGCGTAAGGAAGGATTGGTTCCTCCGGCGGACGTAAACGCATCCGACAAGGAAAATGATCCACAAATGGACTTGATGGCAGCAGGCAAAGTTTTGTTCCGGTATAGCTTCTCCAATAACCTAGGGACTTGGGATAGCATTAAACCAGGTGCTTACGCACTAGTAACCATGCCGCATGCAAAAGAAGCAGGTGGATGGCTGAAACCATCCATGTACCTGTCCGTCTCCAAAAACTCCAAGCATGCTGAAGAAGCTAAAAAATTCATCAATTGGTTTGTGAATGATCAGGAGGCAGGTAAGATTCTGCAATCATTCCGCGGTCTGCCGGCTAACAAGGAAATTTCCACTTCCCTGGAAGCAAGTATGAGCGATCTGGATAAGGTTGGATTAGAACTCCTCCGTGCGACTGAAAAGAATGGTCAGACCTGGTCAGCTGGAGCAGAAGGCTGGACGAACTTTATTGACAAAGACTGGGTGCTTGTCCGGGATCAGCTTAGTTTTGGAAAAGTCACACCGGAGGAAGCCTTTGAGCAGTTGAAAGAAGCAGCACAATCTTACGAAAAATAATTCAAGGACGCAGCCCGGAACAAGCCTTGTTCCGGGCCTTGAATTTGATTTCGTTGTAGACGGCTATCCCGAACATTTACGACCATACTGGCGCTTGAACATATAAGAAGATCAAGTGGAGATTGAGGCATAGGGAGGATTTTTTGATGAGTAATGCTTTGTTGTATCACCCAGGAGACGGATACCTGGCCTGGCAGCAGTACCGCCGGAACACAACGGGGGCAAATGTTGATCAATATGTGGTGTACAAACATATTGTTGTTACGCAGGATGATGTTGTTATTAGTTCTGCAGTGAACGAGTTGTCTCAAGGCATGGAGGGGATCACAGGCACAAAGGTTTCCATATCAGGTAATGCTGAAAGTACTCCCAGTATTGTAATAGGAATTTTCGGAACTGGCACTGGCATAGATGAACTATTCAACGCCCATGTAAACAGTGCAGTCAAAGCGGAGGGCTATGCAATTCAAACCGACAGCCTTACCGGTAATATTACCATCGGAGCAGTCACATCCGCAGGTATATTATATGGAGTATTTCACCTGCTGCGAATCATGGGAACAGGCGGCTCTGTACGGCATTTAAATATTGTAGAGAATCCTGTCAACCAACTGCGCATGATCAACCAGTGGGACAATATGGACGGGAGTGTGGAGCGGGGATACGCCGGAGAATCTATTTTCTATGAAGAAAACCGGGTAACAGGTAATCTTCAGCGTATCCAGGATTATGCCCACCTGTTGGCCTCCAGCGGAATCAATGCCATTGCAATCAATAACGTGAATGTCCACCGGGTGGAGAGCGGGTTGTTAATTGAATTCCTGCCGGATGTGGCGAAGCTGGCAGCAATCTTCCGCGCTTATGCAATCAAGCTGTTCCTAAGCGTCAATTATGCCAGCACTATTGAGATCGGCGGTCTCTCATCGGCAGATCCGCTAGATTCAGACGTTCGTGAATGGTGGAGGGTCGTAGCGTCGGAAATATATGCAGTAATCCCTGATTTTGGAGGATTTCTGGTCAAGGCCGATTCGGAGAACCGGCCGGGACCGTTCACCTACGGAAGAGATCACGCCGACGGCGCCAATATGCTGGCCGAAGCGCTGAAGCCGCATGGCGGGATCGTAATCTGGCGCTGCTTCGTGTATAACTGCAAGCAGGACTGGCGTGATCGCACCACAGACCGGGCGCGGGCGGCCTATGACCATTTCCAGCCGATGGATGGACACTTCATGGACAATGTCATCCTGCAGGTGAAGAACGGACCGATTGACTTTCAGGTGAGGGAGCCCATCTCGCCGTTACTTGGAGCCATGCCGCAGACGAATCAAGTAATTGAATTTCAGATTGCCCAGGAGTATACCGGACAGCAACGCCATGTGTGCTATCTGGTCCCCCAGTGGAAAGAGATTCTAAACTTTGATACACATCTCCAAGGAGAAGGAACTACTGTCAAACGCATTGTGGATGGAAGTGTTTACGGCAGTGTCTACAGCGGCTTTGCCGCCGTCTCTAATATTGGAAATGACACCAATTGGACGGGCCATCTGCTGGCACAGGCGAATCTGTTCGGTTACGGCCGTCTGGCCTGGAATCCGGAGATGTCTGCCGAGAAAATTGCTGTGGAATGGATTACGCTCACCTTTGGCACCAATGAGCTGCTGGTTCATACAATACTAGACATCCTTATGAACTCCTGGGAGATTTATGAGGCGTATACAGCCCCGTTAGGCGTCGGGTTTATGGTCAATCCTGATCATCACTACGGCCCTAATGTGGATGGATATGAATATTCAATGTGGGGTACTTATCACTTTGCAGACTGTTATGGAATTGGTGTGGACCGCACCACAACAACCGGAACCAGGTATACCTCCCAATATGCCCGTATTAACATGGAACTGTACGAGTCGCTCGAGAGCTGTCCGGATGAACTGCTGCTCTTTTTCCACCATGTCCCGTATACCCATGTGCTCCATTCCGGTAAAACCGTGATCCAGCACATTTATGATACACATTTTGAAGGTGCAGAGCGGGCAAGTCAGCTGGCAGCCGCCTGGGAGCTTGTGAAGGAACAGGTGGGTGAACAGGCATACCGGCATGTAGCGGACCGTCTTACGGAACAGGCTGAGCATGCTAAAGAGTGGCGGGACAGAATCAATACGTACTTTCTCCGGAAGAGCGGAATTGCCGATCAATGGGGAAGAACCATCTATTAATGATCAATGCAATGCAGAAGCGGTGAATACCGCTTCTTTTTTTATCGTTATATTTTGAAAGAATTCGAGCATTCCTCTCCTTTAGTGGGGGGTGAGCGGATTATATACTTAAGATATAAAAATTGACCACAAGAGGTGACCACAGATGAACCGTTCCACAGCCACTATAGCCCATTCTGCTGCAAAGACGAAAAAAAATTCATACTTTCGAAGCAGATGGAATGCTCCGCTTGCAGGCTATTTGTTTATTTCGCCTTGGCTGATCGGGTTTCTAGCGCTTACGGCGTATCCGTTATTCTTATCACTGTACTATTCGTTTACCGACTACACTTTGATGCAGCCGATGAAGTGGATCGGGACCCGCAATTATGAGCGTATTTTTACAGCGGACCCTAAATTCATTCAATCCGCTAAGGTAACATTTACGTATGTGCTGGCTTCCGTACCGTTGAAGCTTATAGCAGCTCTCTTCGTTGCTATAATTCTTAGCAAGGCCGTAAAAGGAATAAGCTTCTACCGAACGGCGATTTATTTTCCATCACTTATCGGAGGGAGTATCGGGGTATCGCTGCTCTGGCGCAACATTTTTGGTGTAGACGGGGTTTTTAACAAACTGATTGGCGTCTTTGGATTTGAAGGGAAGGGCTGGATTACAAGCCCCGATACGGCGCTTAGCACGCTGATTCTGCTGACGGTCTGGCAATTTGGATCCACCATGGTTATTTTTTTGGCAGGCCTGAAGCAAATTCCAAATGATCTGTACGAGGCATCTTCTGTGGATGGGGCCAATAAAGTCACTCAATTCTTCAAAATCACACTGCCGATGCTTTCACCGATTCTCTATTTCAACCTGATCATGGCCGTCATTGGCGCCTTCCAAATGTTCACTTCCGCCTTTGTGATAACTAACGGCGGGCCGATGAACTCCACTTATGTGTATGCGATGTACTTGTATGAACGGGCATTCAGCCGTTATGAGCTGGGTTATGCTTCGGCACTGGCCTGGGTTATGCTGGTCGCAATTATTGCAGCAACTGTTCTGATCTCTTACACCTCGAAGTATTGGGTATTCTATGAAACAGACACTGGAGGGGATAAACGTAAATGAAAACACTAAAATGGAAGTCGGCGTTCCGTCATCTGTTCATGATTCTCTTCAGCCTCATTATGGTTTATCCGGTTCTCTGGTGGATCGGTGCTTCACTGAAACACAGCACAGAGCTTGGGTCGCCGTCGATTTTCCCGGCTGCCCCGCAATGGAGCAACTTCACCAAAGGCTGGAATTCGATTCCCGGACATACGTTTACGGATTTCTATCTCAATACCTTCGGACTTGAATTTGCCGTAATCGTCGCAACGCTGCTGTCTTGCACACTGGTTGCCTTCGGTTTTGCGAGATTGGATTTTCCGTTAAAGAATTTCTGGTTCTCAATCCTGATGCTGACCTTAATGATGCCTGGACAAGTGCTGGTCATCCCTCAATATGCACTGTTTTACCAGTTGGGCTGGGTGAACACGTATCTCCCGTTTATTGTCCCTCATCTGCTTGCCGGTGGGGCAGGCGGCAGTTTCTTCGTCTTCCTGCTGATTCAATTTATACGCGGTGTTCCAAGAGAACTTGACGAATCGGCCAAAATTGATGGGTGCTCTTGGTTCGGTATCTTTTGGAGAGTTGTTATGCCTCTTGCCTTTCCGGCAATTGTTACGGTGACGATCTTCTGCTTCTTATGGAATTGGGACGATTTCCTGGGTCATCTCCTGTATATCAATACGGTAGACAAGTATACTGTCGGCCTGGCACTTCGGATGATCAATGACTCTCAGTCCGCTCAGGAGTGGGGGCAACTACTTGCCATGTCACTGGTGTCTATTATTCCGGCAACAATCGTCTTCATGTTCCTTCAGAAGTATTTCGTTGAAGGGATTGCAACAACAGGAATAAAAGGATAAAATGTAAAAAAACATCCATCCGTTAACGGTAAAGCGTCGAATGCCCTTCGCAGCTTTACCGTTTATTGTGTCTGAGGGGGAGTACGAAGGAAGGTAGAGCGTTTGATCAATCCTTTTAAAAAATATAGAATTGACCGTCTGTTTTTTCATAGCTTTGCCATAGTGCTTATTGCGGTTATGGGTGTTACTGCATGGACAAGCTACAGCAATTCATCCAAGGCGCTCGTACAGACCACCTCCCATTACCAACAGCAACTGCTGGATGAGCTGAATAATGAAATTACGACCCGGATGGTCATGATCGAGCAGATTTCACTGTCCAGCTCCCGCGACAGCGAGCTGATCAATTTTCTCCTGAACAGGCAGGATGAATTTGAGAGATATCGCAGGCGTGCAGGTGTAGAAAGCGCACTCGCGAATTTGACCTATGCTATTCCGCTGATCCAAGGGATTGACCTCTATATGGATAATCCTATCCCAAGTGAACGGCAAAGCTACATCCAGTTCCGGAACCTAACGGATCTTAACAAGCAGGAAGGGACCGGATGTCTGGTGAAGAGCGATTTTTGCTGGTCCAAAGAGTATAAATTCATCAGTGCGCAAGGCGAGATCCCTGTGCTTAGCTTTTCCAGAAAAATAATCTATCAGAATGACTATCTGGGTGTTCTTATCGTCCATATTAAGGCCAACGAGATTCGGAAACTGCTAACCGGCAATTCCGATGGATCAAACCGAATCATGGCGGGTAGCGGAGGGCAGCTAATAATGAAAATAGGCGATACGCTGGACCAGAATGACTGGTCCCAGTGGATTGATCTTAAAAGCAATAAATCGGGCTATGTCCATATCCCGGCAACTGATGGATCCCGCGATACGCTGCTCGTCTATTCAAGGATGGACAATTCCATCTGGACCCTAATCGAATTCACATCTTGGAAACAGATCACGGCAAGCAGCCTGAAGCTGGCGGAGTGGATCGGTCTGATCGGTATCGTTGCAGTGCTGCTGGTATTGCTACTGACCCATTTTTTAAGTAAACAGTTTACAAAGCCGATCAAAAATCTTGTAACTGCGATGCGCATGTACTCCGTAGGAGGCGATAATGTGGAACTTCCGGTGGATTATGAGAATGAATTCGGTTATTTATTCTCTGGCTACCGCAAGCAGAACGAACGAATTGAGGAGCTGTATCTCTCGCTCGAGCGCCGTTATGAACAGCAGCGGAAAGCCGAAATTGAGGCGCTCCAGGCCAATATCAATCCCCATTTCCTTTATAATATGTTGGATCAGTTGAACTGGATGGCAATAGAGGCCGGACAAAATGAGCTTAGCCGCATTCTGGAGTTGATGGGCTGTATGTTTCGGATCGGCTTGTCCAATGGAAACAGCTTCATCACGATAGCAGATGAACTGCTCCATATAGAGTGTTATCTCGAAATCCAGCAGCTGCGCTGGGGAGAGGGACTGGAATACCGGATTATGGTGGCTTCCGAGCTGCAGGAGTTATACATTCCGAAGCTTACGCTACAGCCGTTCGTAGAGAATTCCATCGTTCATGGATTCAACAAGCAACGCAGCGGCTATGTATCTATCGTAATGGAGAGAACCGGGGATGCTCTGCACATTTTCATTGATGATAACGGAGCAGGACTGAAGCAGTCCGATCACAGCCCCCATAAACGTCATACAGGCGGCTACGGTATTCGCAATGTGAGAGAGCGAGTTGCCGGGTATTTCGAGGATAGCTATGGTATTACGCTTAGAGAACGTGAAGAGGGTGGAACAAGGGTGGAAATTGTGCTGCCGCTGCTGACAGAACCTCCTACTAGGAAGGACTGATCCTCAAAATTCAGATTTAAATCTGTAGATAAGATACGAAACGGCAGTGCGGTAAGCGCTTCCTTACTGTAGAGCAGAAATTGTTGTGCTTCGGTACTTACAGAGTTTAAGGAGGTAGGGGTAATGTGGAAAATTTCGATCATTGATGATGAGCGCCAAGTCCTGAAGGGGATGAAACGGGCGATTCCCTGGGATGAGCTGGGAGCTGAATGGGTTGGGGAGGCTTCGAACGGGGAGGACGGACTGGAAATGATCCGCAGTGTTCGTCCAGATATTGTGATCACTGATCTCTATATGCCCGTAATGAGCGGCCTGGATATGATGGAGCAGCTTAGGAAGGAAGGATTTCAAGGCAAAATCATCATTCTTAGCGGTTATTCGGACTTTGAGCATGCAAGACAAGCGCTCCGGTTTCAGGTAAGTGACTACGTCTCCAAGCCGATCAGTCTGCCGACGCTAAAATCGATCTTAAGCGAACTCATCCAGGAGCTTGAGGAGGAGAAGGAAAAGCGAGTCAGGCAGTGGGAGCTTGAGTTTAAAATGACTCTGTATGAGCCATTTGTTGAAAAGGAGTGGGTTCGCTCCGCAGCTGTCGGTACCCTGGATCATGCATACAAAGACAGTACACGTCTTCCGCCGTCATATCTTTTTTGGCAGGAACGCAAGCATGTCACGGTTGGCATCGAACTGATCCGTGATGAACGAGCCAGATGTCTATCCGTCTCCGACTGGAACCTGTTTCGGTTTGCGGTCAGCAATATTGCTTGTGAAGTAGCGCGTAAGCTGTACCCGGATATGGAGTACACAGAGCTGCACAGTACCAGAGCGTTATTGATTATTCATCCGGGCCCAGGGCATCTTGAACAGTTAGAGGATAAGCTGGAGGAGCTAGGAATCAGGCTGAATGATAGTATCGGCGGCTATCTTAAGCTGGTGACACGGATAGGGATCGGGGGAGTGAAGGATACATGGACGAAGCTCTCCGACTCAACGGAGGAAGCTTTCCGCGCAATGGATCAAAGAGCATTGCAGGTCGCTTCTGCACATGAAGTGTACATGTACCAGGAGAATAGCAGCAACGAACCGGAAAATGTCGCCCTCTTTCCGGTCCAGTTCTCGTATAAGCTGGCGACAGCGATGAAGGCCTCGCAGCAAGCCGAAGCCCATCAGCTTGTACTTGACTATATAACGGAAATGAAAAAGCAGGAGGGGCTTTCACAAGGATACGTACAAATGCTTGGAAGCGAGCTGTGGGGAATTATAACCTACTCCTTGTATGAATCCGGATTTGTACTGGATGACCTGTTCACCAATGACCAGATTGCCAAGGAGATCAGCAGCCTGATCGTACCGGATCAGCTGTTAAGGTGGCTGATGGACAAAATCACCAAGATCTGCAGCAGCAGGCAATGGAAAGGCAGCAGCAAGCATAGACAAGTTGTCGATTTCATGACCAGTTACATTCATGAGCACTATGCAGAAGGGCTGACACTTGCCGAGCTTTCGGATAAGGTATTCATTTCGCGGAACCATTTGTCCATTATTTTCAAAAATATTACTGGTGAGACATTCAATAACTACCTGACCCGGGTTAGGATCGAGAAAGCGCGGGAGTTGCTCATGGAGCGGAATATGCTGGTGTATGAAGTGGCGGAACGGGTCGGTTATAAGAACATTCCCTACTTCAGCACACTGTTCAAAAAAATAACCGGTATGAACCCTACAGAACTTATAAAAAACTAGACACCACAACTAACGATGCGATGCAGGAGCGTGAGACTTCATGACACGTGTAGCGATAATTGGTACAGGCTTCATAGATGCTTTTAATTTATAATTCTGTGTTTGTTACCAGTACACTGCAAGGTAGTGCATTGGTAGACAATAGTCAACAGCAGGCTGAGGTCCTTCGGGATCAACAATTTCAGCTCGAGTGCAGGATTATGTAGGACTACCGTCAGTTGCTCCTGGGCGGAGAGGTGGATCTGGTCTCCATCTGTACATCTACCCAATCCCACGCGGAGATTACTCTTTGCTATCTGCGGGCGGGCATGCATGATCTGCTGGAAAAGCCGATGGCCATGTCACTCGAGGAATGCGACCAGATGCTGGAGGCGGCGAAAGAATCAGGAAGCATTTTATCCGTTGTGGGGCAAAACCAGTACCTTGATGCTCATATAAGGCTGAAGGAACGTTAGGTTCAGGATTACTCGGGATATGGGGGCTCTCTTCTCGTTCCCATCTTTTATAACGCAAGCTTCTACTCTGGGAGGCTTGCGTTTTTTTTTGCGAACTTTCCAGGTGATATTCCGGCGATCTTGGTAAAGCTGCGTATAAAATTGGCATAGTCACTGAAGCCGGATTGATAACAGGCTTCAGTAATACTAAGACCTTCACAGAGATAGGACTTGGCCAATGAAACACGGCGATCCAATAAATACGAACGGAGTGTTAATCCCGTGTGTTTTTTGAACTGACGGCTAATATAAGTGCTATTCAAATGAAAGATGCCAGCGAGTTGTTCAAGCGTGATGTTCTGCCCGAGATGGGCTTCAATATAATCCATAGTTTTACGTACCAGTTCCGGCATGATATCGGTAGGAATAAAGCTTGCATTTTGAAAAATAGTGTTGGTCAGGACTAATAATTGAGCGATAGAGCTGTTGGCTATAATATCTGTTCCATACGCATCCGATGAGAGTGCCTCTTCCAGATCGCCTGTGAATTGGAGAAATTGCTTTAGCTGAGATTCCTCTAGGTGTACGATATTACCTTTCCCCTTCGGACGATAGTCGAAGCATCCGGATAAATGGGTGGCCGGAGTAGAAAGGCGATGCAGATAAGATTTCTGGAGGTTAATGGTAATTCGCTCATATTCAGATTCATCCAGGCTAAAGGAACGGTGCATTTCTTCTGGATTGATCACAAGCAAATCACCTGGTTCTAAATGGTAACAGCTGTTTTCAATGTAAAAGTTGACGTTGCCGTGCAGAAACAAGTACAGCTCGTATGCTTCATGCCGATGATAGAAGGTCCCCATGTTATATGTAGTAATCCTGTGCAGATAGAGAAAGTCTTTTTTGATGGGATCATATCGAAGCTCAAAAGGATCGTTCATCTGTAACCTCCGGGTCAATTTGCGCAATAATTATAGCGGAATTTGCAATGATTATTCTCTGGAACTACTTTAAAATGTCATTATCCTAGCATGTTGGGATGAACATTGCAAGCGTTTGTATACATCAGATTGGAGGATATGATTATGGAGCTGATCGTAACTGCAAGAAGCAAATTTCAAGAAGATACTGAATATACTCGATTGAATGGGCATGGACTAAACGCATCCGTAGAGTTAACAGGCGGGACAGGCAGTGCCAAGCAGCCATTTCAGGCATCGGTACGGATAACGAATCTAAGCAGCACAACGTGGTCGGGAGTCATTCATGTGGAGCTGCCGTTTGCCAAGGTTAATCCGCGCTTTTTCCTGCCGGCTTTTATGTATGGCCGAAACCGGGGGGAAGCTCCGCAGAATGTTCCGAATGAGTTCCCAAGATTGAGAGAAGGCAATCCCTCAAGTCCTTCTTCTCCTTGGTGGATGGTGCGAAGCGACCGATTGTCACATCCAGCGGCGCTTGTATACGACAACGGCAAGATATTTGGTCTTTGTGCCAGTCCTTACTTTGTAAGCAAATCTGGAGTTAAATTCCAGTGGAAGCCGGAGCTTGAGGGTGAATTCTACCAGTATGGCGGCTATACCTGCTCGCTTGCCAAAGGAACGATCGGGTATACGCTTGGTTATGAGAATGCTCCGCTTTTGTTCATAAAATCGCGTCTTGTCAAGGAACGGGCTCCCCTTAATGAAAACTGTTTTGAACTGACGGCTTCAGAGTCTGTGGAGTTCACGTTGGATTTGTATGAGTACGATGCTGAGTCTGAGCTAGGCATAAATGCTGCGCTGGAAGAAATCTATTACCGCTATCATCAGCGTCCAAGACTGGGCAGTGATATTCAGACGGCTGTAGCCGATCTGTCGAAGGCCATCTATCAATATGCTTGGCTACCTGAAGACCGGAGTTATTCCACATTTGTCTATGAGGACGGGGAGACGGGCGGTTACCGCTATAATAAAATTATCTCAATCAGCTGGACGGACGGTTTGTCTGTAGCAACTCCGGTTCTGATGGCTGCTCTGAGGCTTGGGGATGAACCCATGCGCGAGCAAACACTTTCCTGCATCGAGAATATCATTGAGAATTCCTTGAACCCTGCTTCGGGGCTGCCTTATGAAGCGTATCAGGATGGGAAATGGAGTATAAGCGGCTGGTGGTTTGACGGGATGCGTACTCCGGGGCATTCTGCCTATCTGTGCGCCCAGGCTATGTTTTATATTATGAAGGCGTATGAATTTGAGAAAAGAATCAAAGATTGCCATCACGAGGATTGGATGGTCTTTGTGCGGAAGGTTCTCCTCGTATTGGAGAAAAGCAAAAATTCGGATGAAGAATATCCGACCATTCTATCCGAGAGAACTGGTGCCGGACTTGAATATGATTCCTTCAGCGGAACATGGTGTATGGCGGCTATGGCATACTACACCTGGCTCACTGGGGACAAAACGCATCTGGACAGCCTGAAGCGTAGCGAGAAGCATTATTATGAAACTTATGTGAAACGAATGGAATGTTATGGAGCTCCGCTTGATGCGGATAAGGCGGTAGATTCCGAAGGAATTCTGGCATATATCAAGGCTGTCAGATACCTGCACGCCTTCACTGGCGATAATCTGTATCTCGATCATATGAGGGATGCAATTGATTACGAGTTCACCTTTAAATTCGCTTACAACTCACCGGTTAAGGTACCTCCGCTAAGCACGATCGGTTGGTCCAGCTGCGGAGGAAGCGTTACCTCTGTCGCCAATCCGCATATTCATCCAATGTCCAGCAATATTGTGGATGAGTTGTACTACTTCGTACAGCAGCGAGAAGATTCATATGTCCGGCAACGGATGCTGGATACGGTTGGCTGGGGTTGCCAGACCTACAACCGCTTTGATAAGGAATTCGACCATGGCAAAACGGGCTGGATGTCCGAAAGATTTTGTCATTCTGAAGGGCTGGTAACGGAGACCTACAGCGACGGTTCTCCGGCAAGCACCTGGTTCTGTCTGATGCCTTGGGCCAGCGGAAGTGTTATAGAAGGTCTGGTCGGCGACTACTGGGAAGCGAACGTCAAGAGCCGTTAGTGAGCATGAGACCCGAACAAAAAGGGGGGGGAATGCCTTTCCTGTCAAGCATGTTTATTGGCTTTATATTTTCCCGGGGGCATGCCGACTATTTTTTTGAAGCTTCTTATAAAATTGGCATAGTCGCTGAACCCGGAGAACTCACAGGCTTCAGCGACGGTCTTTCCGGTAGACAAGTGGCTCTTGGCCAGAGAAATGCGCTGGTCGACAATATAGGAGCGTATCGTAAGTCCAGTATGCTTCCTGAATTGCTGGCTTATATATTTGCCGCTGTAATGAAACTCCTGCTCTAACTGCTCAGAAGATATAGATTCGACCAAGTGCTCCTTGATATAGGTCATGGTATTGCTGACCAGCTCCGGAATGAGATTGTTCGATCTGTAAGTGGAAGACTGATATAGGGTGTTGATGAAAACAAGCAGTTGGGTTGCATAGGATTCCGCTAGAAGATCCTGTCCGTATTCCTCCGAGCTGAGACAGGAGATCAATTTCTCCGCGAGCTCGCAATAAAACACAATCTGGTCCTGGGAGAGCTGGGTTAGATTGTTCTGTCCGAAGGGATGGGATTCGAAACAGGACGATAGATTAGAGCGATGACTTGAAAGCCTCTCCAAGGCTGGCTTCTTTATATTTAGCCCTATTCGTTCATACAATTGATTGTCGATACAGACACACCGATGCATTTCGCTGGGGCTTATGATCATTAAATCGCCAGGCGCCAATTTGTAGCAGGACTGCTCAAGATACATGTAAGTGTTGCCTCCTAGGAACAGATAAATTTCGTAAGCATCGTGCCGGTGATAGGGCAAGGCCGGGCTGATAAGATCCGTATCTGTGGTTTTATGATAGCAAATCAGCTCTTCTTCAATAGGTGAAAAAATATAGTTTGTATTCTGCTCCATAGCATCAAATCCTTTTTTGTTGTATCTTGGATTATAAGTATCCGCGCAATATAGTATCGTTTATCTGCAAAGATTATCACGCGGATACTTAATATAATACAGAAAAAGAAAGCGATTTCAAGAGCGTACAGACAAGCTTATGTGAAGTACAGCTATCGCTTCGATCAGACAGGAGGTGATAAGAGCAGGGTTTTGAAGGAAAATACTATTTGAGGAGATGAGCAGAATGATTTCAGGGGTAAAAAAATCGCTATGTACATTATTAGCGTGTGTAACTGTACTGCCGGTAATGCTGGTGCCCGCACCTCCTAAAGTATCAGCAGCAAGCGATGTGACGGTTAATTTATCAGCAGAGAAACAAGTGATCCGCGGTTTTGGAGGCATGAATCATTCCGGTTGGGCTGGAGATTTGACACCGGCTCAAAGGGAAACCGCTTTTGGAAATGGCAACAATCAGTTGGGGCTTACTGTACTAAGAATTCCTATTGACGAAAATAAAAATAATTGGAAAAGAGAAGTCGCAACGGCAAAAAAGGCAATTGAAAACGGCGCCATCGTGTTTGCTACGCCGTGGAATCCTCCAAGCGACATGGTTGAGACCTTTGCGCTCGGAACAAACTCAGGTACAGGCACTACATATGAAGCGGAAACAATTTGTTAACTTTAACACCATGTCCGATGCATCCATTCAGTGGAACAGCATTAACTGTGCTTTTACAGGCACCAAAAATGTGAAATTCAGATATGCACTGGATAAAGATACACGATACCTGGATGTGTATGTGAATGGAGAAAAAGTAATGAGCGATGCTCCTTTTGAAGCCACTGGCAGTTGGGGAACTTGGGGTGAAACTACAGTCCAGCTACCATTCAAGAGTGAAGTCAATACCTTAAAAGTAGTAACTACGGGTACAGAAGGACCTAATATTGATAAAATCACTGTATCAGCCCAGTAGCCTAGTATAAGCAAAAAGCTATAAAGAATGAACTGTACCCTGTCAGTCAGACACGAAGAAGAAACTATGTCTACTTGGCAGGGTACTTTCATTGGTTTAAGGAGGATAAAACGATGTGGAAGAAATGTAGTTTGTTTTTATTCGTTTTAGCACTTGTCTGGAGTTGCACTTCTGAGGTGCCTGCGTCTGCCTCCAACTCTACAATTGCCAAGCATATTGGAAATTCCAACCCACTGATAGACCATCATTTAGGAGCAGATCCCTTTGCGTTGACCTATAACGGAAGAGTCTACATCTATATGTCTAGTGATAACTATGAATACAATAGCGACGGAACGATTAAAGACAATTCATTTGCTAATTTGAAGAGTGTATTTGTCATATCTTCCGCAGATATGGTGAACTGGACCGACCACGGAGCCATTCCAGTAGCAGGAGCCAATGACGCCAACGGCGGCAAGGGCATTGCGAAATGGGCCGGTGCTTCTTGGGCGCCGACAGCCGCAGTTAAAAAGATCAATGGCAAGGACAAATTCTTCCTATATTTTGCAAATGGTACCGGAGGTATCGGTGTTCTCACAGCAGATAGTCCCATTGGGCCATGGACAGATCCGTTGGGAAAAGCGCTGGTTACTACTAAAACACCAGGCATGTCTGATGTTGTATGGCTTTTCGACCCAGCCATATTGGTGGATGACGATGGCACAGGCTACCTATACGCTGGCGGTGGCATTCCTGGTGGTTCTACACCAACCCAAGAGCAACGGGCCAATCCCAAAACAGCCAGAGTGTTGAAGCTGGGAGCCGACATGACCAGCGTTGTTGGAAGTGCATCTATGATTGATGCTCCATTTATCTTGGAAGACTCAGGAATTCATAAATATAACGAAATTTATTACTATTCCTATTGCATTAACTTCGGAGGCGTGCACCCTGCCAATATACCAGGGGGGCAAATTGGGTATATGACCAGCACAAGTCCGATGGGGCCGTTTACGTACGCAGGACATTTCCTGAAAAATCCAGCATCCTTTTTTAAGGCCGGTGGAAACAACCATCATGCTATTTTCAATTTTAACGGGGAATGGTATGTAGCCTACCATGCTCAAACGGTTAGTTTAGCGTTATTCGGTGAAGGTAAGGGATACCGTTCTACCCATATCAACAAGCTTGTGCATCGTGCAGATGGAAGTATTCAAGAGGTTGCAGCCAATTACTTGGGAGTAGCTCAACTGACCAACCTCAATCCATATCAACGAGTAGAGGCTGAAACAATTGGTTGGAATCGGGGCATTTTAACTGAGAAATCTTCAGCAACAGGCGGTCCGTTCAACAACCAGCACGTAACCGGTATTCACAATGGAGACTGGATTGCGGTAGGTAACGCTGACTTCGGTTCCATAGGAGCCAAGACCTTTAAAGCCAATGTCGCCTCCGCGACAGGTGGTAAAATTGAAGTCCATCTTGATAGTGTAACAGGCAAGCTGGCAGGAACGCTTAACGTACCTTCCACAGGTGGAGAGCGAACCTGGAGAGAACTAGAAACTGCTGTAAGCGGTGCAACCGGTATTCACAACGTATTCTTTGTATTTACTGGAAACGCTACAGACAGCTTGTTCAATTTAGATTACTGGCAGTTTACAAAAAAATAATGCCACTGAGATGGCTGCTGGCGGTACCACTTATGAAGCGGATAAGGATACCACATTGGTTAACTCCGTAGTACAAAGTACTTATTTGGACAATAACCCCATACAATATGTCGACTTTACTGCCATGTCCGATGCATCTATTCAGTGGAACAGCATTTTTTGTGCCTTAGCAGGCACAAAAAATGTTAAATTCAAATATGCTTTGGAGAGAGGTACAAGGAGTCTCGATGTGTATGTGAACGGAACGAAGGTAACTAGCGATGCAGCTTTTAATGCAACTGGGAGTTGGGGAATATGGGGAGAAAAAACAATTCAGATACCCATGAGTAACGGAATCAATACATTAAAATTAGTGACGACCGGCACAGAAGGACCGAATTTAAAGAGTATTCATGTTTCAGCCCAGTAGGTCGTTAAGGCTAAAGGCATAGTTATCCAAGAAACCTGTTTTACGTTTTACTTAGTTACAAATTGATATTTCCAAAGATGATCATTGCCACCGTGCTGAGTTCAGTTCATGAACCTATTTTAAAAAAAGGATTGGAGGCTGAGATTCACGGTGGTTGAACAACTCATTCAAAACGTATTCGAACTGCGGAACAGTGTGTGCTTCCACAACTCCCGTACGGGATGCCGCATGGTAATACGACTTTCCATTCCAAGATGAGAAAACAAAGAAATGGTCATGTCAGAATGAAAAATAAATTGTCATAACAATAATATAGCCCGCTTTGACTTCCAGTATTCTTGGAGAGACAACGTACATGGCCTCAGCCTGCATTGAAGAGCCTTCATACTTCAAGTTTGAATAAGCCATTTTGAAATCGCAATTTCGGTCCTCCTAGAAATCCGTAAAAACTCTGACAAAAATTTATGACTGAATAATTAGTGAGGAAACCTGCAGAATAAGAAAATTTTTTACATGCTGATGTTGAGAACGATTATTATCACCGAATGGTTTGACGGGATGAGGCATGATGGGTGTTCACAATGGGAACCCACTTTTAAAAACTATACCTTCTGGATATTTATGGCTTGCCCTATACTTCTCCCGAATTGACGTAATTCATTTGATCACCGTGTAGATGTGCGTGAATTTGGAATCATTGGAGGTAACAATATTATTGTCTAAGAGGATCATTAAATTGAAATACATAAAGCAACGTGTTATAGAACGTTTTGACTCCAATTCTATAAGGTGATACATTTATAAAATTGGGGGGGGCAGTTTTATGGCAAAACGTGCAATGACAGATGAAGCGAAGGCGTTAAAGGCGCAAGCCATTCTAGATCAGGCCGCTCGCATGTTCGAAGAATCCGAATACAATCACATTAAAATGTCGGACATCGCTAAAGAAATGCAAATGTCAAAGGGTATTCTTTTCGTTTATTTTAAAACTAAAGAAGCTTTATTTTTCAATCTACTGTGTAGAGAGTACGAGATAAGGCTAATTCGGCTAACTGAACTAATAATCGAACAACCTATTCACAACTTCAATGATTTCAAACGCCTAATTATGACCGAGCTGATCGAACTGGTTGACCATAAACCTTTATATATTCGCTTAGAGGCTATACGTTCAGTAATACTGGAGAAAAATGTGGATACCGAATTGATGCTTAATCTAAAAACAAATCTTTACCTCAAGATGATGAAAATGAACTCTCTAATCTGCGAGAATGGTGTGCTGACAGAAAACGAAGTCATGGATGTTTTCCAAGCGCAGGCTTCCATTATAATCGGGTGCAAGCTATCATCTAGCATGCCTGCTGAAGTAGCCGACAGCATTGAAGAAAATAGATTGGACGGATTCAAACGGGATTTCAGGACCGACGTAATCATAACGATGGAGCGCTATTTGGAAGGATTTCGCGTCGAAAGATAAAAAAGAGGAACGGATGTGGCTCAGTGCCGAGCATATTTAAGAGTTGTCATCGAATTGTATAGTCTGAAATGCAGATCCGGGATGCATTTCTTGACACACGCATTTTTCATGAGTCGCCTTTTGGCGGCTTTTTTTGTTATATGGACTTTTAAGGGAGAGCAAGCAAATCCGAAATGAAGGGCCAAGATTACGCTAAAATTAACGGCACCTGCCTAAACGTCTGAGTAGATGTTACTTCCTAAAATAAATAATCCATTACTCTATTTACAAATGACCCTGGGTCACTTATAATTGACTCAAGGTCATTAATTAAAAGGAGGACAACAACATGGATAAAAAAGTAGCACTTGTCACTGGAGCTTCAGCAGGAATTGGGAAAGAGACAGCTATTGAATTGAAAAACAGAGGATTTATCGTTTATGGGGCAGCTCGCCGCACAGAAATGATGAAGGATCTGGCAACGCAAGGGATACGCCCAATCGCTCTGGATGTCACAGACGAGGAATCGATGGTGAATTGTGTGGATCACATTTTGAAAAAAGAAGGACGAATCGACGTTCTGGTTAATAACGCCGGGTACGGTTCCTACGGAGCCGTTGAGGACGTGCCTGTGGAAGAGGCTCGTCGCCAAGTGGAGGTCAACCTATTCGGCCTGGCGCGGATGACCCAACTGGTGCTGCCGAGCATGCGCAAGCATCGCTTCGGAAAAATCGTAAACGTGACGTCCATGGGTGGAAAAGTATGGACTTCCTTCGGAGCATGGTATCATGCGACAAAATTTGCGGTGGAAGGATTCTCGGATTGCCTGCGGATGGAAGTGGCGCCGTTCGGTATTGACGTAATCGTGGTGGAACCGGGCGGGATCGCTACTGATTGGGGAACCATCGCTGCGGAGAATCTCCGCAAAGCTTCCGCACATGGAGCGTATGAGCAAGCGACCAACAAATTTGCGGACAATATGGTGAAAACCTACAGCGGTAGCAATCTGACCAAACCCGCAGTCATTGCCCGCTGCATTGGCAAAGCCGTAACCGTGAAACGACCAAAAACGAGGTATCTCATTGGATATGCTGCCAAACCGATGGTATTCATCAAGACCATGTTCGGAGATCGCGTTTTTGATCGGATCATCACTCGGTTTAGCTAATAAAAATTTGTTTGGGGAGTTCAGGAATACAGTGCTTCTTACTGTAGACAATAAAATAATCCACATACTCATATTTTTTAACTGATTAATAGACGCAAAATCACTAATTAAATGGAGGAACACAACATGGATAAAAAAGTAGCACTTGTCACCGGAGCTTCAGCAGGAATTGGGAAAGAGACAGCTATTGAATTGAAAAACAAAGGATTTATCGTTTATGGGGCAGCTCGCCGTACAGAAATGATGAAGGATCTGGCAACACAAGGGATACGCCCGATCGCTCTGGATGTCACAGACGAGGAATCGATGGTGAATTGTGTGGATCACATTTTGAAAAAAGAAGGACGAATCGACGTTCTGGTTAATAACGCCGGGTACGGTTCTTATGGAGCCGTTGAGGATGTGCCTATGGAGGAGGCTCGCCGCCAAGTGGAGGTTAACGTATTTGGTCTGGCGCGAATGACTCAACTGGTACTGCCAAGCATGCGCAAGCATCGCTTCGGCAAAATCGTAAACGTGTCATCCATGGGTGGAAAAGTATGGACTTCCTTTGGAGCATGGTATCATGCGACAAAATTCGCGGTGGAAGGATTCTCGGATTGCCTGCGGATGGAAGTGGCGCCGTTTGGTATTGACGTAATCGTGGTGGAACCGGGCGGAATTGCTACCGATTGGGGAACCATCGCTGCCGAAAATCTCCGTAAAGCCTCCGCGCATGGAGCGTATGAGCAAACAGCCAACAAATCGGCGGACAATATGGTGAAAACCTACAGCGGCAGCAACCTGACCAAACCTATCGTCATTGCCCGCTGCATTGGCAAAGCCGTAACGGTGAAACGGGCAAAAACACGGTATCTCATTGGATTCGGTGCCAAACCGATGGTGTTCATTAAAACCGTGTTCGGAGATCGTATCTTTGATCGGATCATCACTCGGTTCAGCTAAACCATAGAAATATACTTCAAACGTATGAGCTAAATCACAAAAAATGAAATTTGCTACTTGTTGGAGAGGAAATTCTCGCATGTAGTAGGAAGGAGGAACACAGATGACAACCCGAAAAGAGGCAGTCACTGCCATTGTGGCTGGTGCCACAGGCATGATGGGAAAGCAACTTGTCAAACTTCTGCTGGAGCATCCAGCCTATGATCGCGTCATCGTTCTTGTTCGTCGGGATATGGGCATATCCCATCCTAAACTGGTGCAGAAACAGGTGTCCTTTGATCAACTGGAGGAAGAATTGGATGGCGCATTAGTGAAAGATGCAGATGTCTTCTGCACATTGGGCACAACCATGGGGCAGGCCGGGAGCAAAGAAGCGTTTCGCCGGGTAGACCATGATTATCCGGTAGCACTGGGCAGAGCAGCGCTTCGTCATGGAGCAGCCAGCTATATCGTTGTGACTGCCATGTGGTCTTCTGTACGGTCTCTTATGTTCTACACACGAGTAAAAGGAGAAGCAGAACGCGATCTGCTGGCTCTCGGGCTGCCGCGCCTCGTTTTCTTGCGGCCCTCTCTCTTGATAGGAGATCGTGAAGATGAGAGTTTTGGAGATCGGGCAACCAATTATATATTTCGAGTTCTCGACCCACTAATGATCGGACCTTTCTCCAGAATTAAAGCGATTAAAACAGAGGATGTGGCAAGAGCCATGATCATCACAGCACGCGAAAGTGGACCGGCTGTTGAAGTATTGGAGTCTGAGGAAATTCCCTTAAGAATACGCGGACAAAAATGAACCTTGTGACACGCAACGAGTTAACACAGCGCTAAACACACATCATTGACTCCTAATCAATGTAAAAATGTCAATTTGAAACGGAGGGAGAAGATGTCTAAACGTGCTATGACAGATGAAGCCAAAGCTTTGAAGGCTCAAGCGATTTTGGACCAGGCAGCGGAAATGTTTTATTCTTCAGACTATGAACAGATTAAAATGTCTGATATAGCGAAGGAAATGAAAATGTCCAAAGGCATTTTATTTGTATATTTTAAAACGAAAGAATCCTTGTTTTTCAATCTTCTATGCCGTGAATATGAGAAAAGACTGAACCGGCTCATTGAAATAATTCTAAAAAGCCGTATCCGGGATTTCGATGATTTTAAACATCTCTTGTTAACCGAACTATCGAAGCTTGTCGAGCATAATTCGCTGTACATTCGATTAGAAGCCATGCGTACAACCGTACTGGAGAAAAACGTGGACGCGGAAACCATGCTTATGTTGAAAATGAATCTCTACGTCCAGATGAGGCGTATGACCACGCTCATTTGCGAGCATAACGCGCTAACCGAAACTGAAGTAATGGATGTGTTCCAGGCCGAGGCATCAATCATTACCGGATGCAAATTAAATGCGACCCTGCCCCCCGAAGTGGTAGATATCATTGAAAAACAAGGGCTGGAAGGACTCAAACGCGATTTCAAACAAGATGTCCTGACCACCATGCAGTCGTATCTGGAGGGCTACAGGGCCATTCACCGAAACGCAGCAAAAGATTGAACGTTGATTGAAAGCAAAAGAAAAAACCGGGAGGTTCGGATCTTGACGAAGCTTTCTGATCTATTCCATAACAGAAAAGACTATGGAAATTCGGATTCCACCATCAGTGGATATATCTTTTTAATGTTTTTAACCACACATATCTTCATGGAATTTATGCTTTTATATCTGGATTTGAAGATCGCTGCTGTATACAATCTATTTTCGATCTTAATTTTCGCGGTCTGCATGTATTGGAACCACATCGGAAGATCCAATATGGCCATACTTTTGGGCGGCCTTGAAGTTGCTGTTTTTGCAATGATCACCACCATGACGGGAGGATGGTCGCTGGGCTTCTACCTGTTCATGTTTACCACGATTGCCCAAATATTTTTCTCTCACACGTTGCAAAGAGGGGCCAAAATTGCGATCTCATCTCTCGTCATTATTGCTTCTGTGGTGCTTAAAGTCGCAAGCATAGGGGTTCAAATTCAGGTATCACAGACCGTGGAGTTAATGGTATACGGTTTTAACTTTTTTGGTTCGCTCGTAGGCGTCAGCTTGTTTTATTTTTACTTCGATGGTCAGCGGAGAGCGTTGAACAATGAGACACAAAAAACGAAAGAACTTGTCGGAAATCTTGAGAATATTTTCAATACAAATCATGTCGTTGCGGAAAAAGTTGAAGATATCAGTAATCAGTTTGCCCAAACGTTCAAGGACAACCTGGATTCGCAAATCCAGATCGGTCATTCGGTGGAATCCGTGGCTCAGGGCAGCAGGGACCAAAAGGCTACCAATTTTGAGATGGCCCAAAAAGTATATGATTTTGGAGAAATGATCGAAACCTTAAAACAGTCTGTCGAGCAAATACACCAAAAATCAGACCGGGTGTTAAACCTGAATGCTCAGGGCTTGAATCATATTCATGTCCTGGATAACATGTTTTCCAATAATAAGGAAGAAACCCGAAATCTTCAATACGCTGTAACTGAATTGCAGCAACGTGCGCAAGAAGTAAGCAAGATTGTTGATGTGATTAAATCGGTTTCTGATCAAACCAATTTGTTGGCTCTTAATGCATCCATCGAGGCAGCAAGCGCGGGTGAGCATGGAAGAGGCTTCGAGGTTGTTGCTATGGAAGTTCGGAAGCTGGCTGGAACGTCCCGAAAAGCTACGGAAGAAATTGACATGATGATGAAGAATATCAATGATAGCATTCGTCAAGCCGATCATAATATGGAAAAAGTAAACAGCATTGCGGGAATTCAAAAGGAATTGTCCGATGAACTGGAGGACAAATTCAAAAACATCGAATCCGAGATTACAACTGTAACGAATGAAATTCAATCTGCTAATCGGGATATCGGTGAAATCACGCAATTCAAGGAAAAAATTGTTCAATTGGTCGATGCGCTGTCTGAGGTTTCCGAGAAAAACAATGTGGCTACAGAGCATATTTCGGATACCGTCAAAGTGCAAAGCACTTCCATGCAACATGCAAATACAAGCTTGAATGAATTGTTAGCTTTATCTCGTAAATTGGTGAACGGAAGAGTTTAGAAATCAAGGAATGCCTGGAGCAATAGGAGGTTGGACAATGGCAAAAAAACAAGGAGCTACAGCCGTCGTAGCGGGAGCGACCGGACTTGTCGGACAGCAGCTTGTGAAGCTGCTGCTCAAACATCCAGCTTATCGGCGCGTCGTTGTGCTTGTGCGGCGTGACATGGGAATGTCCCACCCGAAGTTAATACAGAAGCAGCTTTCTTTCGATCGACTGCAGGAAGAGTTGGATGGAACATTGCTGAAAAATGCTGACGTATTTTGCGCGCTTGGAACAACGATTAGACAGGCTGGCAGCCAGGGAGCGTTCCGACAGGTGGACTATGCCTATCCTTTGGCGTTGGGACAAGCAGCGAAGCAACACGGTGCTGCCAAATTCCTCATCGTAACTGCCATGGGTTCGTCTGAGCGATCAACACTTTTTTATAATCGTGTAAAAGGGGAAGTGGAACGGGATTTGCGCCATCTGGGTCTGCCGAGAGTAGTCTTACTGCGACCATCGTTCATGCTCGGAGACCGGGAGGAAAGACGCCTTGGAGAGAAGGCGGGCATTATTGCCTTTCAATTACTCCGTCCCTTCATGATCGGTTCGCTTTCCCGGTTCAAGGCTGTGCATAGCAGAGATGTCGCTCAAGTCATGATTCAGGCGGCTCGCCAGAAAGCACCAGCCTGGGAAGCTATCAATTCCGACGAAATTGCACGCCGGGCCACCGCTTCAAGAGCATAAACAACCAATTAGCAATAATCTTCCGGTTCATATCTGTATAGCCAAGTCGCCCCAAAGGCGGCTTTTTCTCTCCTTATAAATAGCGTGAATTTTTGGTAACAAAGAAACGTACGGTCTCTTCAATAGGAGAGTCATCCAAGCTGTGCAGGTACTTGTCCTTCAGAAGTTTTCGTTTTTGCATATTGTAATAATCCATTAAGGCGCTTTGTAGCAGCAGATTATGGCGGATCAGAAAGGAAGGATCAAGAATCCGACGTAAAATGAGTTGGTCATCCAGGACGAATATTGCAGCGTTCACCGGGTGGAAGATCCCTTTTTCCGAACCTAGCCGATACAATTCTTCGAGCTGAATGAAGCGAAAATGCTGTGCATCGACAATCTCTTCATATAGTGGCGGATGATTATTTTTAAAATCCTCAAAAAAATGCTCTGGAAAATAAAAATTGATCATTAGTGATTGCTCAAAGGTTTTTTGGTAGCGATCAATCACGGAGTCATCCTGATGAAAAGAAAAAATGTCTTCATTGCGAAGATAATCTTTAAAGTTAGAAATGACCGAAGCCAAAATGTCTTCCTTGGAAGAGAAGTATTTGTACATCGTTACTTTACTTACGTCCATGCATTTGGCCATGTCTTCGGCACGCATAGAAGTCAGGCTTTCCTTGCGAGTCCGGCGAATTAGCCGATAAATCATCGTTCGTCGTGTTTCGTCACGTTGATTGTCAATCATTTATTCTCCCCCTATCTATATAAATGATATTATAACACGATTTGAACCCTAGAAACCATAAAAACTAAGTTAACTATTCTCGTTGATTTAGTTAATTGGGTATGGTATTATACTTCTTGTAGGAAAACAATATATGGTGTGGAGGCGAGCTATTCATGAAAACGTGGTTTATTACCGGCACTTCAAGAGGATTTGGACGAATTATGACAGAAAAACTGCTTCAGCGTGGGGATCGAGTTGCAGCCACGGTTCGCCAGCAACATGCTTTGGATGATCTGAAGCAGCAATACGGTGAACAGCTATGGGTTTCTACTCTGGATGTCACGGACGTTTCCGCGATTCGGGAAGTTGTAAATCAGGCGTTTGAAGCGTTGGGACGCATTGACGTGATTGTGAACAATGCCGGGTACAGTTTGTTTGGAGCAGTAGAGGAAGTTAGTGACGAGCAAATTGCGCATCAATTCAATACAAACTTTATGGGTTCGCTACAAGTGGCACGTGCCGCAATCCCGCATCTGCGTGCACAAGGAGGGGGACGCATTATGCAACTCTCGAGCATGGCAGGTCAGGTCGCGATGCCCGCTGTCGGCATGTACCATGCCTCGAAGTGGGCGGTTGAAGGATTTTTCGAAGCCCTTGTGCAAGAAGTTGCCCCGTTCAACATCCAAGGGACGTTGGTCGAGCCAGGCGGTGCACGGACAAGCTTTGGGAGCGAAGGGATGGTCGCGGCAGATGCTATGCCTGAATACGAAGGTACTCCCGTCGGTTATATGCGTAGCTTGATTAGCGGATATGGAGGAGATTCCATTCCGGGTGATCCGGTAAAAATGGTTGAAGCCATGATTGAGGCAGTTGACCAAGAAACCGCTCCTCTCCGGTTAACGTTGGGCAGCGATGCATACAAGGCGATTCACAAAAGTCTGACTGCGCGCTTAGCTTCACTGGAGCAACAAAAATCAGTCGCGTATTCCACTGATTTTGAAACGGCGGAAGCTTGAAGAATGCAAAAGGGCTGACTATAACATTACAAAACTAATTTAAATAAAATATGGAGGGAATCATAAATGAAAACATGGTTTATTACAGGTACATCAGGCGGATTTGGACGAATCCTGACGGAACTGCTACTGGAGAGAGGGGACCGAGTTGCGGCCACGCTTCGCAAACCCCAAGCACTGGATGATTTGAAGGAGCAATATGGAGATCGACTTTGGATCGCTACGTTGGATGTAACGAATACGGAAGCGATTAACCAAGTGATCGATCTCGCTTTCAAAGAATTGGGTCGTATTGATGTCATCGTCAATAATGCCGGGTATGGTTTGTTTGGGGCAGCTGAAGAAGTAAGCAACGAGCAATTAAACCACCTTATTCAAACGAATATCTTTGGCTCCCTGCAAGTGACGCGCGCAGCCTTGCCTCACCTTCGCGCGCAAGGTGGCGGCCGCATCCTTCAATTGTCCAGCATGGCTGGTCAAACGGGAATTCCTGCATTAAGCATGTACAATATGTCTAAATGGGCGGTAGAAGGGTTCATTGAAGCTCTCTCGCAAGAAATTGCTGCCTTTAATATCCAGGCGACCTTGATCGAGCCCGGGTCAGCTCGAACCAACTTTTCGGGAAGCAGTTTGATTGTAGCAGAAGGGATCGAAGATTACGCCCAGACACCAGTTGGCTATATGCGACAGATGGCTGAACAACCAAGCGATCGGCATACCCCCGGCGACCCTGTCAAAATGGTTAAAGCGATGATCGACGTAGCCGATGCGGAAAACGCGCCGCTTCGATTAACGCTGGGAAGCGATGCATACGATGCGATTCATACAAGTCTAAGCTCTCGCTTGGCGGCGCTTGAAGGACAAAAGGAGACTGCGTATTCAACCGATTTTGAGGCGAAAGCTGAATAATTTTTTAATGGAAAGGGATAAGAAAATACTATGGAATATGTGAAGTTAGGCAATACTGGCCTAGATGTCTCCAGAATAGCTCTCGGTTGCATGAGTTATGGCGACCCTGAACGTGGAAGACATCAATGGACCTTAAATGAAGAAGAAAGTCGTCCCATGATTAAGAAGGCTCTTGATCTGGGTATCAATTTTTTTGATACGGCAAATGAATATCAGAAAGGCAGCAGCGAAGAAATTGTTGGCAGGGCTCTAAAGGACTTTGCCAACCGAGATGAAGTGGTCATCGCAACCAAAGTGTTTGCTGGAATGAGAGAAGGACAAAATGCGGTAGGTCTCTCCCGAAAGGCCATCATGACGGAGATTGATCACAGCCTTAGACGACTGGGTACAGACTACATTGATCTTTATCAAGTCCATAACTGGGATTACAATACGCCCATTGAAGAGACGATGGAAGCGCTGCATGACGTTGTAAAAGCTGGCAAGGCACGTTATATTGGAGCTTCCAACATGTATACCTGGCAATTTCAAAAAGCGCTTTATACTGCCGAGCGCCATGGGTGGACCCGGTTCGTCAGTATGCAAAATCATCTGAACTTATTGTACCGAGAGGAAGAACGGGAAAAGCTGCCGTTTTGCAAAGAGGAAAAAATCGGTGTGATTCCATGGAGTCCGTTGGCCAGAGGCAGATTGACCCGGAACTGGGATGAAACAAGTTTTCGTGCGGACAACGATATGTTTGGCAAAGTTCTATACCAGGCAACAGCAGAATCAGATCGAAAAGTCATCGAATCGGTGAATGAGGTAGCGGAAGCGCGTGGAATTCCTCGTGCTCAGGTCGCTTTGGCATGGGTGCTGCAAAAAGATGCTGTTACAGCTCCAATCGTAGGAGCTACGAAAGAGCAGCATTTAACCGACGCAGTAGCGGCACTGGACGTTCGATTGACTGACAAAGAAATCGAGAAACTGGAAGAGGCATACGTTCCTCATCCGGACAATCTTACCAATCTTACGTTTTATGCGAAACAAAATGCTTTGATGAAATCCGTCTCCGCCCCGTCTGCTCATTAATGATTTCAAATAAGCAATACGAAAGAGTCACCCACGTGTAGGGTGGCTCTTTCGTATGATCAGGTTAGCCAGTAAATTTGCTTAATGAAGAAGTTATGCCTTTGGCCTTAGTATTTATTGTATTAATCAAATTGATTTCTTCATCATTATCCAGGTAGTCGTACGTCATAAAGGGAATGTTTAATTCAGAATTTGTCCTTCGGTATACCGTTTGATTCCTCCAAGGCGATGTTGCCCATCCATTAAGGAAGCCTTACTTTTACATAACAATCGTCCTTGGAAACTGTAAACTTATTTTCACGTTATGCATAATTGAATGAATAAACTTCATGGCAAAGTATGCTCAACAATAACGAATTTACATTTGTTCAGAGAAAATCCAAAAAATCAAAAGCGGGCGCTATCCAACAGGGGAGAGCGCCCACTAAATAGAAATAACTTAACTTTCGGTTTGACCGACCATAAGTCATGAAGTTGTTTAGTGGGTGGGATGCAAAAGCTATTAAAATAGCGACTTATACTTATATAAGTTGATCCTTATAAATGAATTCAAGGAATCAACTCCAGCCTTTCTCCCGGTTTCAACACTTTCCCTACCCCTTCCTTTAGAAGCGAAGCGAAGTAGTGAGGGTCTTGTTTGATAGTAGGGAACGTATTGAAATGGATCGGCACAACTTGTTTCGCTTGAAGCCATTCAGTTGCCAGTGCAGCATCCTCTGGTCCCATAGTATGGTTGTCTCCGATCGGGAGAAATGCCAAATCGATGTTGTTGAGTTCTCCAATCACCTTCATATCGTAGAACAAACCTGTGTCTCCTGCGTGGTAAATCGTTTTGCTCTCTGCCGTGAACAGAATCCCTGTAGGCATTCCCGTATAGATGATTGTTTTGGTCTCCGGATTAACATGGCTTGAGCTATGAAAAGCTTGGGTTAATTTCACTTTTCCAAATTCGAATTGGTAGGCTCCCCCAATGCTCATGGCATGGGTTCGTACACCTTTCCAACTGAGAATATCCGCTAGCTCGGCCGATGCAATGACCAGCGCGTTATTTCGTTTCGCAATTTCCACAGTATCTCCAACATGATCCCCGTGACCATGGGTCAGAAGGATTACATCAGCCTGCACGTTGGCTGCTTCCAAATCGGTGTTGGAGTTGCCTGTAATAAAAGGATCAATAAGAATGGTTGTGCCATTGGTTTCGATTTTTACAACCGAATGTCCATGATAAGATACTTTCATTTTTCTTCCCCCTTTGGTTGAATTGGCGATGCCGGGTGTATTCGGATTAACGTGACGTAACAAACCATTGCCGCGATATTAGAAAAGGCAATAACCAGTCCCATGGGAATTGCAGATTGCCCTCCACCAATACCGGTTAAGGGCGCTGCGAGCCCCCCTAATATGAACGAAATCAAGCCAAGCAGGGCAGAAGCGCTTCCTGCAGCATTGCCGTACTTTTGCATAGCTAGGGAAAATCCCGTTGTCGTTACGATCCCAACACTGGATACCACGATAAATAATGGCACCAGCACAGCGTATAGTCCACCGCCGCATAATAATTCTACTAACAATGCCACACCACTAAGCGTAGCCAGGGAAATTCCGCTAACGAATAGCTTATGCTCACTAACCTTACCAGATAGTCTACCCGTAATTTGCCCCGCTATAATCAAACCCAACCCATTCAGGGCAAATATTACACTAAACAGTTGCGGAGAAGCTCCGAATATATCCTGAATCACAAACGTTGAACCTGATATATACGCAAACATCGCAGCAAGGACAAAGCCTTGCGATAATGCATAGCCCATGAACGTCCGGTCTTTGCTCAGGGTACGGAATGTGAAAAGCGTTTGTTTCAATCCGCCCTTAGCTCTTCCTTCGGCAGGCAACGTTTCTTCCAGGCTATAGAACACGGCAAAAAATAAAGCTACGGCGATCAGACTTAACACAAAGAATACGCCTTGCCAGGAAGAAATGCGCATAAGCTGTCCACCAGCGATCGGTGCAAAGATCGGTCCCGCCCCGTTCACCAGCATTAGAAGCGAGAAAAACCGGGTTAATTCCGGCCCTGAAAAGAGGTCCCTCGTAATCGCTCGGGAAATCACGATCCCAAAGCTTCCTGCCAGACCCTGAACAAACCGCAGCGCAATAAATGCCCATATCGATCCACTTAAAGCACACCATGCAGATACGATGACGTATAGGATCAACCCCGCAAGCAACGGCCTTCGGCGACCATGAATATCGCTCAGGGGTCCCGCTACCAATTGCCCGAACGAAAGCCTCAGCATACAGGATGTCAGGCTGAGTTGGGCAATGGAAGGTGCAGCCTGTAAATCCTTGGCCAATGTCGGTAGCGTGGGCAAATACATGTCCAGGGAAAAGGGAGCGAGCGCCGCCAAGGCGCCCAAAATAACGGCCACTGTCGCACGTCTTCTGCGAGTCAGCGTAACCCCTGCCCGTGTATTTGTCATATTGTTCATCCTCTCGGACATCCCGAATGAGTTGTCAATTTTTAATGCTCATTAAATCCTCAATGGAAGATGCAAATAAACTCTCATAACCCTATGAGAGTTTTATTTGCATGAAAGTAATGAAGCATGCTTGAATCACTATCGGAAAATACTCTTAGAAATTCTTCGCAGCGTTGCGGGCTTTTTCGATTGCATCGGCTTTGATTTGGGGAGCGCGGTCTCCCGCCGTGGACAGACCCTCCACAAACAGACTGTCGAAGTCTGTTACGCCGACAAAGTTCAAAACGGTCTTCAAATGACGGCTTCCATTCTCACGTTCCGCAACAGGACCTTCCGAATAGATGCCGCCGCTAGCTTGAATGTGAAATGCTTTTTTATTATGCAGCAGTCCAACGGGGCCGTTCTCCGTGTATTTAAACGTTTTGGCTCTGACGCAAAAGGAATCAATGTACGCCTTCAATACCGGAGGGTAAGAGAAGTTCCACATTGGTGTAACGAACACGTACTTGTCCGCAGCGATGAACTCTTCTAGCAAATGATTCAATTGAGTTACTTTTTCTTGCTGCGCAGAAGTCAATTGGTCAAACGGTGCTCCCGTTTGAAGCTTGCCCCATGCCTCCAACACATCTGCGTCGATATGCGGAATGTTTCGTTGATACAGGTCTACGTGCACAACCTTATCTTCTGGGTGGCTTTCTTGATAGGCTTGTACAAATTGCTCCCCAACGGAAAGGCTGTAAGATGCTTCTGGATTACCGGGATGCGCAGTGATATAAAGAACAGTCGACATAGTTAAAACTCCCTCTCTCTTATGAAGAATTACGAATTAAACAATAAATGGGGCGATGCCGTTGCCATAAGACCAGTTGTCTTTCGTGACTTCAATTAAATTGATGAAAACATCTTCCGTTCTAATGTTGCACTGTTGATGCAGTTGTTCAGCTAATGCCGCATAGAACTCTTTTTTTACTTCGGACGATCTGCCGGCATTCAGGATGATTTGAACGATGAGAAATCCATCGCTTCTTTCAATGTCCAGACAGTTTGGATCAAAGCTGAAGTTCTCCTGGTTGTGTTCCTCGATAATCAGAAAACGATCATTTTCAGGCACGTGCAGTTTGTCCACGATCGTTTGCGAGACGACCTCTTTAATACGGGCTTTAGCTTCGCTCGAACGTCCTTCCAACGTGACGATACGTGTTAAAGGCATGTAGATTACCTCCTCTTTTTGTTGATATGCTTTATTTTATCTGTTAAAATCCTGAACATGAATGTACATGAGTTCGTGTTTGTTCGTGTCAGAGATGTTCAAACTATTGAAGCCAGGTGATAAGATGGAAGACGAAAAATCTTCGAAAGATTGGCCCCATGATTGGATTAAAAAAATTCGTTCCAGGCCCGCTAGACATAGCCTTTCCAAACGAATGCGGCAAGTTGACTTGGCAAGGCAAGTTGGCGTCGATCCACGAACCGTTCAACAGTGGGAGAACGGAGATCGTCTTCCCAGCGTTGGCAGCCTCAAACGTTTGATTCAAGTCTTTTTGGAGGAAGGGCTCTTCTTGGAGGGGGCTCAGCGGAAAGAGGCTGAGGAGCTTTGGCTTGCAGTAAAACGTTTCTCAGAAGCGCGTTCTGCAACAAAACGGGAGTTTCCGGATTTTGATGTCAAATGGTTTGAAACCGTAGCTTTGTTTGAAGGTTCCGCGCAGGAAGGTCGGGTTGCCACGCAAGCCGTTTCAGTTGCAAGCAAAAGTCCGTTACCAAAGCTTCTTTCTCACTTTGTAGGAAGAAGCCAACCCATGGCCGACCTGAAAGAACGGCTGAAGATTCATTCCCTTGTTTCAATCGTAGGTCCCGGGGGAATAGGAAAAACGTCTCTTGCCGTTCGAGTCGCTTCAACGCTTGCAGAAACGTATCCGGACGGTATTTGGATGTTTGAATTCGGCGCCGTGAAGGACCATCATTTTTTGGGCCAGTTTCTGTTATCCACTATGGGACTGCAAAATCAAGTGAATCGAACGGATCTCCAAACCATATTGGATGTTGTGTCCAACAAGAGAATAATGTTTATTTTCGACAATTGCGAACACGTCATTGATGCATGCGCGGCTTTAGCCGAATCACTCCTGATGGCTGCGCCAGCACTAAGCATCCTGGTCACGAGCCGGGAATCCTTGAACATCTCTGGGGAATACGTCTATCGGCTCCCCCCGTTATCCTTTCCAGGGGAGGAGTATTCGCTGGGCGAACTCTCCGAAGAAGAAATCAAGGAATTTGAAGCCGTGCAACTGTTTTTGGAACGTGCGCGTTTGGCGGCCCCTGAGTTTCAGCTCACGCTGCCAAACTTGAAGCTTGTCGGTGTCATTTGCAGAAAATTAGAAGGAATTCCGTTAGCCATTGAGCTTGCGGCTTCCAGAATGAGCATGTTGACACTGGAACAGATGGAAGAGCGTCTGGCGAGTCTGCTGACATTATTGACTGCGGGAAAACGAAATGCTGTGCCGCGTCAAAAAACGCTGAAATCTACAATCGATTGGAGCTACGATCTATTAACCGGCAAAGAGCGACTGCTCCTGAGGAGGCTCAGTGTATTTTCAGGAGGGTTTACGTTGGAGGCAGTGGAGCAGATCTGTAGTTGCGAACCCATATCGTCCATCGTTGATGATAAACTTGTCCGGGAAGATATGCTTGATCTGTTATCTGGACTGGCCAACAAGTCACTCGTCTCAATCGAAATCAGTGATGACTACCACTACATCCGTTATTTCATGCTGGAAACCATTAAGGAATATGCTGACGAGAAGATGCGGGAGGAAACTGACGACCGTAACAGACATGTTCTTCTTGAACGTCATGCTCAATATTACAACCAAATTTTGAATCGCGCGGAAGCCAAGTTCAGGACTCGCGAGCGTCATGCCTGCCTTGACGAAGTGAGACGGGAATATGCAAACCTGCGCTCAGTCATGCAATGGTCTTATGAAAACGCGCATGCCAACCCGATTGGGCTTCATATGGTTTCGAACCTTTACTGGTTCTGGCTTCATGAAGGCGGGTTAAAGGAGGGCTTGTTTTGGCTTAATCGTTTTTTGGAAAGTACTGTTCATGAAGAACTGCCTGGTGGAGATTTTGCCAAAGCATTGCATGGGCGGGGCGTCATTCAATTCGTCCAAGGAAACGTTAAAGATGCCATGGTCTCAGCTGCACGCAGCGTTGATCTCGCCCGTGATCTAAATGATGCTGTACTATTAGCCTCTTCTCTTCGTCTCATGGCATTTCTTTACATCAACCAGCTACATTCGGAAGAAGCCGAACCTCTCGTTCAGGAGAGCATTGATATAGCGAGGAAAACGAAGGACATGTGGAATTTGGCGGCTTCGTTGCATGCTTACGGAAAGCTTAAGCTGGAACAAAAAGAGTTTCATGACGCATCTATACTTCTAAAAGAGAGTGTGTACTTCTTCGAATTGGTTCAGGATAAATGGGAAGTATCCGGTCCGTACGAAAGCCTCGGTTATGCTGCCTTGAAACTTGGGCAGATCGATCAATCCATTGAATGCTTCAAAAAAAGTATTACGATTAGCCAAATCTACAAAGGGACATGGATTCTCTCTCGTGGAATAGAAGGACTGGCTATAGCGTTTTGGGCAAAGAAGGCTTATCCAGAAGCGACCATCCTTCTAAGTGCTGCTGAGAAATGTCGCGAAAGCTTCGGAGGTGCAGCCATTCCGAATTTTCCCGTGGAGCATAATGTAGCGCTTCTTGATCTTCAACATGTTTTAAATGAACAGGAAATGCGTGATATTTGGAACAAAGGAAAGAGTCTAACGAAAGACCAAATTCTTGCATATTCGCTAGAAACCTAGATGTGAGACACCCAACACGGCGGGAATATGATAAACTTTTTATATAATAAGACGAAACGAATTAGAGACCATCAATGGAACCGACTAAATTATGAAAATAAGCAGCAGATTTTCAATGGCGGTTCACATTAATTCCTTGCTAGCTACCGCCAAGAATGTGCACTGCACCTCGGAATGGTTCACCGATATCGTCGGTACGAATCCGGTTAATATTCGGAAAATACTCGTGCAGCTAAAGAAAGCGGGATTGGCGGGCGTACGAGCCAGTATAGGGGACACTTTTTTGCTTATAGGGCTCGACTGCTGAATGTTTATCGGGCAGTGGAAGTCATGAAGGAGGAAGCTCTTCCATATCCATGAACAGCCGAATCCCGAGTGTTTGGTCGGGCGCAAATATTCAAGCCGTTCTGGAGCTGAACTTTAGACGAACCTAAAATGCAATGGAAGCGAGCTTGGCTAGGTGTATGAGTTAGTTTCCAAGCTTGCAAAGCATATCAAGTGGAAGAGGGGACATCATTTTTTGAAGTTGTTGTAAATGTTATCATTACAACGACAAATCCCGGAATTCGTGAGAGGAGGTGCACAGGCTGATTTTAAGCCAAAAAAAAAGATGAACAATGTCTAATTTAACTCGAAGTTTTTATAAACACCGCCCAAGCATTCAATGTTTAGCTGAGGATGCAGAGTGGACGGAAGCGTTCGGGTTTCCATATATCGGTACTTGTATCCGATACGAGGAAGCTGCCCAAAATGTATTTCCCAATTAGGTAGTGAGTGGGATAGGTATAAAGCAAAGTAAGCAATTATTACAAAGACGGGGATACCGTCATGCGGCCTGCGTCTATTCAGGGGTCTACAAATTCGAGCGAATTTCGCCCATAAAGACGCCCAAGGCTATCTCTGACGAAATAGCTATCGATGGCATTGAAGACGATCGTTATGAAATTTGTAGCAGACGATTCGGGTCGCAAAGAGCGGAGTGAATTCGCCGGCGACATTCAAGCATTGAATCCTGAATTATTTAAATCATAACAAAGGAGTGGATTTATCATGGCAATTGTATTGTACGTAACCAGGAGACCAACATAGGAGATGAAGTCATTCATTTGGATCTGTACCGCATGGATCTTCCGCAAATCGACGCCGATCTTCTAAGACGCTGGGGGCAACCGCCAAGCGGTCCTTCTTTCGATGAACTCAGCGAGGAGTCGAAGGTCAAAGCGGTGCGGATACGCGAGATTGTGGATCAATTCATGGCCGCGGATAAAATCGTCATTGTCAATCCGGTATGGAATTATTCTTTCCCGTCGGTTCTGAAAGCGTACATTGACGCGGTTACGGTTATAGGAAAAACCATTAAGCGATCCGATAATGGGCTGCGGGGGTTGTCCGGTTTGACAGGGACTCAGCAAGGCAAAAAAGTGATGCACATTCAGGCTTCAGGCACGGTTCTCTCCCACGGGAAGTTTAAAGATGTCGAGTACAGCCACAGTTATGTAAATGCTATCATGAATTTGCTGGGTATTGTGACGATGTGCAGGCTATTTTTGTTGAAGGTATCAGTGAGCAGCCAGATCAAGCACAGAGCATAAAGGAGCAAGCAATCCGGCAAGCCATATTGGCAGCCAAAGCGTTTTGATGAGCCTAAAGAAAGTCTTAGGATTTTTTTGTTTTTCTTTCTCTTTTTTACTATTGATAAGGGTACTGGATCAAGCATTGTGCTTCTTCGCAGCAAGGTGAGCATATTATAAGGAAGGTTCGGACCGCAGACAGCCTACGTTTAAACTCTTCAATTTTGGATTGCGGACACGTATAGGCTAGATTACGAAGCCCAAAATGAGTTTCTTTACACCTTTACTATAATCAGTAAGTTCATGTTGATTGATGTGTGTATTTCAAATCAACGATATTTTTGTTACATTAAAACAGGAGGAAAGGAGATACTTTTCGGCAATGGGTACAGGTTCTTGTCCTCCGACAGAAGAGAAATCATATTTATCTATACTATGGTAAGAGAACGCGAGTAAATATAATTACGTAAAATACTGTTTTGACGAATATTTATAGCTGAAGTATAATACTTTACGGAGGTTATACATATATGGATAAACAAATGAAAATGCATTACATGAAGCGAATCGATGAAAAATTGTCTGATCTTCCGTGGTTTGTTACGGAATTTATTGATAGCAGGAAGCGAAAACTTTCTCCCACAACGCTTCTGAACTATTGCCATGACTATATTATATTTTTTGATTGGTTAGTTGCAGAAAACTTTACTGAAGATAGCCGTAAAAACATTAAATTAGCCGCTTTGGAGAAACTAACGATTCGTGAAGTGGAAAATTTCTTGTCTTTTTTAGAGTATCAACTTGGCAATACCAAGCTAACCATCAACCGTAAATTGTCCTCGCTAAAATCCTTATTTGATTACTTACAGAACAAAGCTGAAACAAGTGACTTAAAGCCATATATCCAGCGCAATGTTATGGCCAAAATGGATTTAAACGCGGTTAAAGAAAGCCAAGAAACCATTGCCAATCGTATTGATGGGAAAATTCTTAGGGAAGACGATTTTGAGTCATTTAGGCAGTTTATAGCTCATGATTTCGGAGAAATCAATAAAGAGAATAAACGCATTTACAATTTCCATCAATTGAACCGTGAACGAGATACAGCTATTGTTTCCCTCATTTTAGGATCTGGTCTTAGGCTCTCTGAGGTTGCAGGCATTAACATTGAAGATTTGGATATGAATAAAGCTTTGGTACGTGTTATACGAAAAGGTAATAAAGAGCAATATGTATATTTCAGCAAGCAAGCGTTACTAGATTTAGAAAATTATCTGCAGATTAGAGAATCCAGATATATCCCAGAAAAAAACGAAAGCTTTTTGTTTATTGCGGCTCCCATAGGTCGTAAAGGAAAAAGCCGACGTTTAACGCAGCGATCCATTGAAAAACTAATTGAAAAGTATGCTTCAGCTTTTGGAAAACCAGCATTAACCGTGCATTCTCTGAGACATTCATTTGCAACTCGTTACCACTTAGAGAACAATGATGTGCCTAGATTGAAGAACCAATTAGGACATTCCTCAATACAAACAACCATGATCTATACACATTTAACAGATGAAGAAATGCGAAATGCGGTTAATAATATGGATAAGTAATGTAGGGCTCGTCAAATAAGTGACACAAAGTTTCCTACTTAGTTTGATAAAAAAAAAATCACCTCATTCGCTTGGAGAAAAAAAACTAAGTTACTCAAAATTCCGATTAAACTGCTAAAGTAGGGAACTTTGTGTCAATGTACAATCGAGAACAAAAGTAATTTATACTACTTGTAATAATAATTTTATTTTGAAAGTTGTGACAACACAGGTACCGGGTATGTCAAGTTTCAAAATACAACCAACATACATATTCACAAAACCCGTATTTTGTACATTAGTCAAAGAGACTGACGGCTCTTCTAATCTTTCATTAGAAGTAAAAATTGACAAGAAGTTCCTACCCAAAATCAAAAACCCCTTGTTTTATAAGGGGCTTCTTGGTTGGCGACTTTATGTCATTCTACAAAAGTTAAGAACTTGTTACCTTCCTTTTGTGCTTGGTTTAAATAGCCCTATCGACTTACCCAGCAGCTCTGCTACGCTTACTCCAGAGCCTTAAAGGCCGCCTTGGCTGCCTCAGCGATTAGGGCATTGTTATACTCTGCATCTTCGGTATCACGGCTGGACATTACGGCAATAATGATCGGCTCCCTGTACGGAGGCCATACGATGGCAACGTCGTTGCGTGTGCCATAGCTTCCTGCGCCTGTCTTGTCACCAACTACCCAGCCCTCTGGCACAGCCGCCCGAATTAGTTCGTCACCGGTAGTATTTTCCTTTAACCAGCCGATAAGCAGTTCTTGTTTGTCATTAGGCATGGAATCGTCAATCGTCAGCACTTTTAAGCTGTTGGCAAGGGCGTTGGGCGTACTAGTATCACAGTGGTCCCCAGGAATCGCTTCGTTCAACTCTGTCTCATAACGGTTGGCCATAACCACAGTGTCACCGTTGTCTCTCATCGCTTTTTCGAACCCTTCGGGCCCGCCGAGCGCCTTTAGCAGCAAATTTCCTGCCGTATTGTCGCTATAACGAATAGCCGCATCACTGATTTCCTTGAGATTCATCCCGGTATCCACATGCTGTTCCGTAATCGGTGAATACGTGACCAGATCATCCTTGGCAAAGTTAATGACTTTGCCCAGTTCATCGTTAGACTTCTGCTGCAGGACCGCGCCTGCTGCCAGTGCCTTGTAAGTGGATGCATAGGCAAAACGTTTATCGGCCCGATAGGCAACCTCTTTCCCTGTTCCCGTATCAATAACATATACGCCCAGCCGCGCGTCAAACTTGATTTCAAGCTGTTTAAAAACCACATTCGCTGCGTTTGAGTTTGGCGGCTCCTTTTCAGTCGGCGGAGTTGAAGCCCCCTGTTTTGTACAGCCAACGAGCAGCACAAGAAAGAGTGTCATCGCAAATAAAGCTATTCTATTTGTATTTAATACGTATTTTTCCAAGATTTAGCCTTCTTCCCCTAAAAATATATCGTCTGTTTGAACCCCTGCCAGCAGGTTATACCCGATGTCCTCCTCTCTTCTCATTTCTACATGTATTACAAATGTAATATTTCAGTTATTATATTTGTGGTTTTTAAAATTCAAGTTACAGAATTTTGATAGTAGAGCTCACCGACCGAATATAAAATACGCCGTCGTTATGTCCCTAGTACATCTTATCTATTTGAAGTCGTTTTCTTCTGAATGCGGACATATGTGCCTCGATTGCATAAAACGACGGTTAATTATAGCAGAAACCGACATTCGCCCTCAAATAAAGGGCGCGATGTCGGCTTTAAACTTAACGGCCAAACTCCTTATCGATTATTTTATTGTGAGCCGGCTCCACTTCCGGGGCTACCGAGTTGATGCACGTTACCAAAATATGCTGCCCGCCTAAAGATCCGAAGGCTCTTGATTCAAGTCCGAAAGTACCGCCGGCATGTCCCCAGAATGATTGCCCGTCAGCTGTTTTTATTTCATAAATCCCTAGTCCGACTTTACCTATAGGTGAATCTACTGTCGTGAGCATCTGGTCCATTATCTTTTGATTTAGAAGCTTTCCGCCCAACAGCGCACTGAAGAAGGTGGTCAAATCTTTGGTTGTTGAGACTATATCTCCGGCTGCATTTGCCCATGATTGACTCATTTCTGTTAAATCATACAAATGACCCGATCTGTCCATATTATATCCTGTGGCATGCTTACCCGGAATATCGTGACTATTTTCCATTACAAATGTCCCTGTCATCCCGAGAGGTTCGATCAACCGTTTCCTGATCTGCTCCGCATACGTATCTCCCGTTACCTTCTGAATAATTTGACCGGCTAGCATAGTATTCATGTTCGAATAGTTCCAGCCCTTCCCTGACGCATATACAGGCGGCTTTGCTAGCCCCATGCTGATAAGCTCGTCGGACGAATAGTAACGGAATGGATTTTGAGGCAAGGTAATATCTCGAAAATCAAGATCAGTATAGCTCGCGAGCCCGCTTGTATGGTTCAATAGCTGACGAATCGTAATTTTGTTGCCGTCATACCCATTACCCTTTATGACCCCCGGCAGCCATTTTTCGACCGAATCATCTAGGTTCAATTTTTTCTCCTGAGCCAACTGCAATACAACAGTAGCAGTGAATGTCTTCGTGATGCTTCCAATACGGAATGAAAAATCCGGCTCCATCGGGCGTGGTACTTCGAAACTGGCTGTACCCGTAGCGTAGGACCAGCGTTCCCCATCCTGTAGCCCGCCTGCCACGACACTTGGAACTCTTTTGTTGGTAACTACTTGATCCATGACACGTTTGACTTCTTCCCGATGCTTTCTTTTCTTTTCTTTCTCATTGAGTTCTTTTTTGGGTTCTTTTGCGAACTCCGACGATAAAATATTGTCGGTATTGGCAGCTTTATCGATAGCTTGATTAGTTGCCGTCTGACCCTCTGCGTGGAAAGTTCCATAAGCCAGTGTACCCGCCAATATAGCTGTTAAAGTAAGTGCTACTCCTTTTAGAATGGTGAATGATTTCATAACGCAATCGCTCCTATTATTTTAGAATGTTGTTCTGCTTTCCCCCCTCACCTTACCTCCGATATTGTTAAATCGAACAGTGATAAAACCGCCAAACTTTTGATGACATCGTACTTGGACCTGTCACATATACCGCATGACAAACTGTCAACTGTCTTATATGACTAGGTCTGAATCATTCGAAAATTGATTTGCAAAAAATATAAGAAGGTGTGCGTAATTCGTGTTCTCGATAATGAAAAAAAGGTTCTGATTATAATAATGGAATTTAATTAGTGTAAAAAAAAAGGAAATAACCTTTGATCCGGTATAAGTTTAGATTCAGGGCCTTTTGAAAGGAAAGGTATGATCTTAGCCTTTGACATTACTATGCTCTCCTTTTACATACTGATTTCATTTTTGAATGAAGAAATTGACATTGAGCATTCTTTAGACACAAAAAAAACCGTGAAAATAAAAAAATGCCCTAAAATAGGTACATTCATGTCTTCATGGCTATCGCCTAAAAATTTTAATAAGGAGACAATATCTCCTTCCTTACTGTTCGCTTTATAATTGAAGTAAAGACAATGTTAATCGGTTCTTGATAAAACTATAATTACACTACGTTTTAATGAACTTTGAGGAAAAAGTGAGTTTCAAAATACTGTATTTTTATTATGTCTGCTGAATGAACGGATTCTCTAATGTCCACGAACACAGAAAAGCGTTTATGATAGACGTTATGAATCAGTGATGAAATATGTTAAGACAGACAAATGGCGAAAGAGACTTTAGGACAAGCAGATCGGCCGGTTTATTTAGTCAGTGATTCTGTTTCATCCAAACACACTTCTCCTGCCAGTAAGGCAAGGGTTTTATGGTCTTGTATTTGAGTCCGTCTGTAAAATATGCCGCTAAGATTCGTTCCGAAAGTTCGAAAGCTTTCCCATGAACGGCTGCAAAATGCGTTAAGCGGTAAGCATCAAAGGTGTTTGCCGGAATTGTTTTATCAAAACAGTAGCCAAGACCCACCTGTTGCGCCGTATCCGTACCTGCATGTATGCTTTGCGGGTTTTAGACTCCTCTTCTTGACCTATATTCCACTCATAGCACAATAGAATGTGCGACTATAACTGTGAAAAAAAAGAGCGGTTATTCTCCCGTAATAAAATAATTACGTAGTGTAATCCTTGGCCAACTTGGTTCCGATATAGAATATTCCATTCATAACTGGATGCACATGCGGTGGTAAACAGAATCTCCGATGGGGTACCGACCAGGTGGAGAATTCTTAGTTTCGGCTTTCGGAGGGGAAGCCTAACACACAACAAGCCGCTCCGGCGATTAACAGCCTGGGCGGCTTGACTCTAGAGTGTGGTGGAGGTATGGCGCCGCCCGAGACGTTCCGGGGCATAATGGCGAAAAACGGTCCGTAAGGGGCATACATGGCTGCGCCGGCGATGATCAGCAGAATAAAGGAAATCCAGAAATGATCCGCTCCAGTAAGAAGCGTAGAAGGCGACGGCGCCTACCATCAGAAACGGCCAGACAAAGGCTTTACGGTTCTCCATCTTATCCGAAAAGTATGATAGCGTCGATTTTTTCCTTTGCGACCAACGGGAACTGCAATAAACAGAAAGCTTTCGTTTTTTTTCTGGGATATATCTGGATTCTCTGATCTGCAGATAATTTTCTACATCCAGTAAAGCTTGCTTACTGAAATACACATATTGTTCTTTATTACCTTTGCGTATAACACGCACTAAAGCTTTATTCATATCCAGATCTTCAATGTTAATGCCTGCAACCTCAGACAACCTAAGACCTGATCCTAAAATGAGGGAAACAATGGCTGTATCTCGTTCACGGTTCAATTGATGGAAATTAAAAATACGTTTATTCTCTTTATTGATTTCTCCGTAATCATGGGCTACAAATAGTCTAAACGACTCAAAATCGTCTTCTCTGAGGATTTTCCCATCAATACGATTGGCAATGGTTTCTTGGCTTTCTTTTTACTACATTTAAATCCCCCGAGCAGCAGATTCACTGCAACAAATTCCATCGATCCGGCAAAATAAGTAAGGACATAAGGACTGCATAGGCCGCACCAAAACCGGTGTTGTTCATAAAGATACCGTATGCAATCCCCAGAAATACAAACCCTAGCGGCGTGTCTCGTTATATGAGGATTTGGGCGTGTACCAGCTGTTTTTCATATGAAGAATGAAAAGCTGGAGCGTTATTGCACATTCCGTATGAACACATTTAGTATGAAATGGGAGGAACACCAAAAAAGGTATCTCTTCAATCATCGAGATACCCTTTATGGTTGCCGTCTATATACCAATAACTTAAATACACCCAAATTATATCGTCATATACACGATGTTACGTGAATTATTTGCATTAAGCACTTATCTTAGTGATTGTTGCTGTGTGCTCCTTTTTGTCTCAGAAATACCCCCTCAGCCCACACCTTTAGCTGCGCAAAGGCATAGACGACGCCGAAGGAGCAGGCTACAGTCGTCAGATAAACCAACAGCAGCCCCACGAAGAAAGGAAGCTGGCCTATCAAGTCACCAAACAAACGCAGCACGATGACCAGCATGAACACATTCGCTGTAAAGGCCCGGTACGCGTAAGTAGATAACCATTTGTAATAGGGAAGTGAACGGGAATTCAAGCTGATCAGATGCCTTGCCAGCATGTAAATCAGGAATATCACGACCAGACTGTACAAGGTCATGGACGGCTTCAAATAAATCAGATTTCCGAAGGACATATCCTCAAATCCAAAACCGAAAAATTCGTGATTTGTCCAAATGAGAATAAGAAGCATTACCGGAATGAGTATGAACTGAATCCGGCGCAGCACTCCGTCGAACTGTTTCTTATATACCCAAGCAATTCCACCTAGTAAAGCATAAATAAAATAACTAACGAAAAAGCGATCAAGGTAACGCAGACTAATTGCGTATACTCCTTGGAATACGAAGGTATCGTACATCCATAGCCACGCTCCGAAGATCACGAAGCTCACAATAAGTAGCGGAATGACCCGCTTAGGCTTAGCCAGGTATCTGTAGCAGATGAAAATAAGGACTGGCATCAGCAATTGAAATTGCAGCATCATCACCGTGTACCAATACTGTGATGATGCATTACCGAGCACAAATGACTCGATGAGCGTCCAGAATGATGTAACGTGCTGGTTAACCTGAATTTCCGGGAAGAAAATTAAGCCAGCTGCTGCCCACAGTAAATAAGGAATTACGAGCTCACCGAATTTTTCCTTGTAAAAATGGGATACCTTAGTATGCTGATTATTTTTCACCATCCCATATACGATGGCAAAAATAAAGACTGGGGCAGTATACTTTACTATATTGAAAATAACGCTTAATAAAGCTAGGTCATCATTAGTGTGTGCATACTTCAGAGACATTCCCAGAACGCTTTGCAAGATCGCTCCACTGACGGCAAACACCTTTAAGATATCGCTCTCATTAATATTAATATTCCGCTCTTCAGTATTTTCCATAATACGCACTTCCCCTTTGACAACTTGCCTGAAGCCAAATGGTCGTGCATTCCTCCCTTTTGCCGTTGATTATACTCCTTATTGCCAAGGATTACGGACAAGCTTGGGGCCCGAAGAAGTTCGCAGCACCACAGAGCTGGCCCGTCTCTCAAGAATTTCGCGCAGGACATAGGCACCGTCTCTTGTCTCCAATTGAATATCAATTCGAACATCCAGATGCTCCAACTTGTGCATAAGTCTTTCAGCTGCAGCATAATCAATAACCTCTGAACCATCTATAACAAGATCAAGATCACTCGTTTCCTTCACAGCGGGGTATTGCGTCACTATTTCGAACCCCGCACTTCCCACTGGTCCCCAGCGCCAATCCAGCATAATTTCTGCTAATAAATCCATCACCTGCAGGACAGGCTGTTGCCGTCTCGTTGCAGATAAAGAGTTCCACATCTGACGCTCCGCTATCGCATAAGGAGACACGAGCTGGCACACGCCCTCCGGGTCGAGCAAGGCAGCTTCCCGTTGATTTCGCTCTGTTCCACGGATTCCGACGGGAATACAACCATCTGCCGACGGTTCAGCTCGGCGAATGACCACAAAGGGGGTCCGCCTCAACGAGGCGGTTACCCATTCCTTGTCTTCATCCAAGGAGAGATATTCCAAATTAGACACTTCAATCAGATCATGTGGCCGAATTACCATTGCTCCCAAAGCGCTTTTCGAACGTTATTAGTCGCCGTACGTCCACCTGCCAGAGCTTCCTTGGTCTGCAAGCGGAAGCTAAGGTCACGAGGCGCTCCTTTCGTACTCTCGATAGCCTCGGAAATAGTCCGTTCCACAATGGCTACATCACTGTTCTGTGGATCGTCCGCTTGGATCCCGCTCAGCAGCGAATATAGTGCTCCCAGTGTACTGTAGCTGCGCACATCATAGGCCATGGCTGGGACTTTCTTGGTAGCTTCATCCAGCTCTGCAATCGTCCGCTTGGTGATTCGGGCAGCAGAAGCCTTGGACATAGCTTGAATATTAACTTTGCTGTCATCCAATGCGATCAAGCGATTTGATTGCAATCCATGTGCAAGGAATCCTCCAGAAATCGCGTTACCAACGATCACACCGATGACTGGATGCCCTTCTAATCTAGCGGTTGCATAAGCGTCTGCGCTTGCTGCGAGAGCAAGACTAATACCAATCAATTCTTCCTTATAGCCATAGGCTTGACTCGGTACATCGATGACAACGATGATTGGACGTTTGGTGGCTTGATCCTCATCCTGACGAATAGCATCTCTGACGATTTGGGCCACTGTCCAAGCTTCGCGCATACCGACCTCGCCATTTCTGACACGCGGAAAACGGTTAGAGGTATCTGGAACGATCGCAATATATCTACACAATTGTCCATTCTTCTCCACATCAGCTGCTAGCACAGAAGGAACATCACTGATGGGGTGATTTATGCCTGTCAAACGTGAGAACCAGTAGTAACCTCTGCTATCCGAAGCGTCAGATGCACCTTCTCTTGCCAGCGGAACAGGCTGCTGTACTGGCTGGATCTGCTTGTAAAATTCGCGATAGCGCTCAGGTGTCCAAGCTTCTGTAGGATCAAGATTGCTTAACAGGGTCAGATAGAAATCGATTTGCTCTGTTTTAGCAGGCTTTGCCGGTGCCTTGAGCGCAGTATCAATCGCTTCGATAACTGCATCCGTCGTATCTTCCACCACTTCGTCAATCAATCCGGTATGGAAGCGCTGGTTGGCTCCGATTGTGTTCCAAATCAAGGCCTTATCGCTGGAATCGAACTCCATGACCCCTGCTTCCTGTTCGATTACCTCCGGCCCGTTGAGTCCAAGACGCGCCTTCTTCGTAGCAAGCAAAGTGGTGAACAACTCAGCAGTAATGGACATTCCCCCGAATGCCCCTACGCGGCCCGGGATCAGTCCGATAACCGGTACGTATTTACGCAGACCGACGATCTGTGTCGCAATCTCCGAAATCGACAACAACCCATAGTTCGCTTCTTGTAGCCGAACGCCCCCTGTATCGAAGATCATGATGGGATATAGTTTGTTCCCACCCTTATTCGCTTCCAGTACTAGTTCGAGCGCTCCGGAAATTTTGGCACCGCTGACTTCTCCAATGCCCCCTCCTTGAAAAGCGCCTTCCATCGAAATGATCAAGACTTTCTGCTTGCGTATTTCTCCAAGAGCCAGAATGATTCCGTCATCACTCTGAGGAACGATGCCTTGCGGCTCAAGGTGCGGGGATTGTATTTTGTCCAACGGCCCAAGCAACTCCCGGAAAGTCCCCTCGTCCAGTAACGCCCTGGCTCTCTCGCGTCCATTCAGCTCCACAAAACTATTCTGCATAGTCAAGCACCTCCAGCACTTGCGTAAATCTAAGCATTACTACCCCCGGAGTAGCTCCGAAGTCATTAACCGTAATGTTGGCAGTAATCGGATACCGGGTAAAAAAACGTGTCAGCACATTCTCCCATACTTGTCCAAACCCTTCACTTCCTGTTAAAATGCTGACATTGGTGTTCTGGCCCTCCGCAGGCTCTACAATAATCTCCAAATCCCCCGAACCGACGACACCGATATGTGCCGGCTTACGGATGGGCTTCGTCGTTTGAAATTGAAACTGTAATTTTTCCATCCTTCAGGAACACCTCCAAGTAAAAGTATCAATCGATGAGAAACAATGTGGCGGCTAGCAGATCGGCACTCCCTCCAGGTGAGAGCCGTCTAAATTTACAATACTCGGACAATCGGTAAAACAGCTTTCTGCCCGACTGAGTACTGAATCCGTCTGCTGCAAGGAAGGCACCGGACATTTGCTTAATCGTCATCAAATCCGACCACTGACCGCGATGTAGGATGCAGGTATCGTCCACACTTGCCATCAAAGCCAATAATGCTTTGATGCGTGCCTCCTCCTCCGTCCTGCCACAAGCTCTGGCATTCAGCAAAGTGGGTAGGGCATTATCACGGATGTGAGGAAAACCGAGCCTCGCCTCTTCCTCTGCTCCCATTACCGCGTATCTCTTCTTCACCGATTGTCCATTCGTCTGCTGCACCGGGCGATACCGGTCATTAAACGATGCGATTTTTCCTGCAACGCTCATAATTTGTAATGGGTCCCGTTCTCCAGACAAGACTGCCCGTGCACTCACTAGAAGGCCAAGGGCCCAAATGGCCCCCTTATATGTATTCACACCATTGGTTGTACGGAGCATTACTTTCTCGCCATCTCTCCCGATTTGAGCAATTTTCTCGCGCAATGCCTGGTTCACCGGATGTTGGTAGGACACATTGGCTATTTCCCGAAATGTATTCTCCAATGATCTCGCGGATCCAAGCATCAGATCAATTGACATGTCGCTATGAGAGCCATTGTCTCTGGCATCCACAAGCCCAGGCTTGGGCGTAAGCAATGCCTCTTCCATCAGTGCCTTTACAGCCTTGGCAGCCAGGGCAACCGCAAGAGCTGTATGTTTGGTCGCGAGCATAGCTTTAAGACCAGCTCCGGAATTTAGCAGGAGGATTATATAACCCCTCTGACCAATCCACGAGATCGTTAATCGTCTGCGCAGCCAGCAACGAGCGCTTGGCTTGTCTACGCATGATCCCAAGATCCTCAGGGTAGGCTACAATTCCTCTATCACGTAACAAACTTACATCACTCTCATTACTTTCCATACCCAATGGCGTTACGCCTGCAACCGCCGCGAGTGCCTTCTTTCTCTCCTCAATGCTGTCTGTTTTGTAGAGATATGCGATACCTTCCTCTGTGAGGACGTGGGTGACATCATCCCCATAAATCATGACTGGAGTAGTGGCGAGTCCTGATTCATCCTTCACCTTGATAGCATCGAGCGAATCGACGAATACTGGCTTTTTGTTGGCACCATAGGTTTCAATCATCTGCACGACCAGTTTACGTCCTTTGGAGAGTTCCGTTGGACGCTCAATCATGTCAAGCCAGGCAGGAGTCGCATGTCGCCGACCACGGGGATCATGTCCCATATTTGGCGCTCCTCCAAAACCGGACAGTCTACCGGAAGTAACGGTAGACGAATTGCCTTCACCGTCCATTTGTAACGTCGATCCGATAAACATATCCACTGCGAATTGACCAGCAACCTGACACATCGCTCGGTTGGAACGCATAGACCCATCCTTGCCGACGAAGAACACATCCGAACGAGCGGCAATGTATTTCTCCATGCCAACCTCGCCTCCAAAGCTATGAATGCTTTCGACCCAGCCGGATTCAATCGCCGGAATCAAGGTTGGATGTGGATTTAGAGCCCAATGCTTGGCAATTTTCCCTTTCAAACCGAGCTGCTCTCCATAGGTCGGCAGCAAAAGCTCAATCGCTGCAGTATTAAAGCCGATACCATGATTAAGCGACTGAACCTGATGCTTTCCATAAATGCCCTTGATCGCCATCATGCCCATCAGGATTTGCAGCTCCGTAATGTTTTGCGGATCGCGGGTAAAGAGTGCTTCCAGCGCATAAGGTCTGTCAGCTTGTACGATCACGTCAACCCAGGACGCCGGAATATCCGTTCTCGGCAGCACGTCCACAATTTCGTTGACCTGCACGATTACAATACCATCCTTAAAAGCGGCTGCCTCAATGATCGTCGGAGTTTCTTCCGTGTTGTTTCCTGTATACAGATTGCCCTCACGATCCGATTTGTCCGCTGCTACAAGCACTACATCTGGAATAAGGTCAATGAAGAGACGACCGAATAATTCCAAATACGTATGGATGTCGCCGAGCTTCAGCGTTCCGTCATCAATCATTTGTGCGACACGCAAGCTCTGGGAGCCACTATAGGAAAAATCCAACCTCCCGGCAATGCCTCTCTCGAAAATATCCAAATGCTCAGGTCTTGAAATGCTGGACATAATCATATGCAGGTCATGCACCTTGCCTGGATCGACCTCCAGCAGCTTTTGGGACAGATAGGACGCCTGCTTCTGGTTATCCCCCTCCAGGACGACCTTCGCACCTGGCTCGATCAATGTCTCCAGCAGATCGACGATCCGGGATGGGTCAACGTATTTTCCATTCAGCCATTTGTTCACCTTTTCTAGTTTTTCCCGCTTTTTGTCACGTTTCTGTGACCATGAACGCAGCACCTTATTCATTCTTCTTGCTCCTTCCATTTTCTAATCAGATACTGGGTCGCTTCCAGACCAATCTCGTCCACAGCTATTTGCCGGGTTTCCTTGTGGGCCTGCTTGACGAGTACAGAAAGAGTCTGACCCGGAGGCATCTCGATGAAACAGTCAGCTCCCGATTCTACACAGACAGCCGCCATATCCATCCACTGAACGGGATATGCTACGTTTAAGGCAAGGTCCTCCGCGATTTTTTCCTTGGCTGTCGTCTTTCTGCCCGTATGATTCACCAAATATGGTATTTGAGCATCCTGCAAAGGAAAAGTGTGTATTTGCTCCAATAGCTTCTTGGCTACCTCTGACATCAGCGGGGAGTGTGAAGGGATCGGAACCTTCAGAAGCACTGTCTTAGAGGCCCCAAACTTCTTCACATGCATAAAAGCTTTATTTATCCCTTCCAATGAACCGGATACGACGATTTGCTGCTCTGCGTTCACATTCGAGAGATAGACAGGCGTCACCTCGCTATGAGAAAGATCCACGACTTTTTGAACCTCTGCCTTCGTAAGTCCGATAATCACACCCATTCCGTAGCCCTCAGGGAAAGCTTCTTCCATCAACCGGGCACGGAGCCACACGATCCGAAGCGCATCCTCGAACGAAAGAACTCCCGCGATGACCGCCGCAGGAAATGCACCAATGGAATGCCCTGCCACGAATTGAGGTCGGATTCCTTGCTCGATCAATTGGTAGGCTCTTGCCGTCTCCTTAACGAAGAGGGCCGTCTGGATCCAGACGGTTGAGCCCATAGCCACCTCATCGTCACGCAATTCAGTTCCGATGATGCTTGTTGCCTTTTTCACATACTCGGGTACATCTTGGAGCATTCCAGGAACCTGTGACCCCTGGCCGGGAAATGTAAAAACGATGTTCAGAATCTCACCACCTTTAGCTGATTCATCTTCTTTACATTGTCAATTGTAAGAAGTGAGCAATTACCTGTAAAATATATATATTCACATATGATCGATAACCTAATGGTTATAAAGGAGATTACTTCACTATGGATTTCTTGCAGCTTAAGTATTTTCAAGTGACCTCGAAGCATGAGCATGTCACACGTGCCGCAAACGAGCTTTATATCTCACAGCCTGCCCTAAGTAAAATGATTAGAAACCTGGAGACGGAATTGGGTGTGCAGCTATTTGACCGCGAAGGAAAGCATATTGTGCTGAATGAATACGGTAAGAAGTTCTTGAAAAGGGTGAACCAGTCGCTATCGGCCCTTGAGCAAGGTGTAACCGAAGTCAAGGAAATGAAAAACGAAAAGGTTGAGATCATCACGCTGTACGTCGCCGTCGGCTCTATGCTATTGCCCAAGCTTGTCGGAGAGTTTCGCGACCTCTACCCTCAAATTAGATTCAACCTGACCCAGCACCCTGCAAAGATAAAGAAAGGGCTAGCGTATGATTTTGCAATTACGTCCGAAGAGTTGACGGACAACGAGCGTGCGATCCTCCTGGAGGAGGAAATTTTGCTTGGCGTACCCACATCCCACCCTCTGAGTTCTCAGGACACCGTATTTCTGAAAGATCTAGAGCATGAGAAGTTTGTCAGCCTTACACCTGGCAATTCGCTTAGGAAAACAACAGACCGCTTTTTTACTCACATCCCTTTTGAACCGGACATCGTCTTTGAAAGTGATGATCCGGCTACGGTAAGGGGGTTGATTCAGACAGGACTCGGCATCTCCTTTATTCCTTCTATCCTGTGGAGGAACGTCGTTACCGAGGGCATCAAGCTGATTCCAATCAGCGAGCCTCGATGTATGCGAACGATCTATCTGTCCTGGCCTACTGGGGAACTGCACACCGATATAGAGAAATCGTTCTTCGAGTTCATCATTAGATTTTTCCGAGATATTGCTCACCACAAGTAAGGTTTTAAATGAATTTAAGTGATCAACATTTTTTTAGATATACATCTAATCGGTTATAAATACAAGTTTTTGTCCTTTTCGGCTAACGATATAAAAGGTCGCTTGCCTTTCTAAAAAAGGACCAAGCGACCTTTTGCAGTTTTTTCTTCAACACAGGAAATTTCAACAAAGGTAATCAGCGGGCAAGTTTAAAATACACATGATATCGTTCATCTTGAATTTGATACAGGGGAACAAACTTGATGCCATCCAAAACAAACGTCAAAGGACTATCCTTTTGTGGAATGATTTGTTCCAGAAATTCTTGTTCACTGTATGTCCAGGAGATGTAATCTTGTTCCCCGCTTATTGCAGCCAGCACGTACGGTCCATAAGTGAGGCTCATAAAGGTGTGGTCATTGGGAGCGCTCGCCAGTCTCAAGGAGCGGGGTAGCGTCAGCTCGATTTCATCCTCTTTCCATACTTTGCGCAGCTTTAAATATCCGTGTTCATACTCCAGATCGCGGCAAGGCTCTCCGTTTATCTTTACTTGAACAGGCTCTGATACCCAATCGGGAATTCTGAACATTAGGGTCGTTTCAGTACCGCCCTCGATATAAAAGTGGGCCTTCTCCAAGCTGCTCTGATCCCGCTTCTGAATTAGGCTGAGCCCCTGCTCGCTCCAATCCAGTTGTGATGGAATATACAAGTTCACATACAGCCTGTCTTCATCATAAAAATAAATGGCTTCCTGATATTTAAAATGATTTTCCAGACCAGTTCCATGGCAGCAGGTATTTTCATGTGTATCGAATTTCTTGATAGATCCGGGCGCTAAGGGCATAAAGTAGGTGCTGCCGCCCTCCGCTTTTTGGCTATTCTCTGAGGCAAGAATATGGTTATAAAGTGCCTTCTCATAATAATCCATATATGTTTTACGCGGGTTAAACTGAAAAAGCTCTTTGGTCAACTTCAACATATTATAGCTAGCACAAGTTTCCGCCGTTTTATCGGTGAGAAAACCGGCAATGGCGTCCGGCTCTCTGAACATTTCCGTTTCTCCGGCACCGCCGATGGAATAAATATGTCTTTGTGTCACCATCGTCCAGAAATTCTCTGCGATCTTGAAATAGGCCTTCTCCCCCGCAACCTCAAACAGCTTCAGCGCTCCAATCACTTGCGGGATGTGCTGGTTGGCATGCATATTTCCGAGAGTATCCACATTCTCCTTCATCGGAAGGAACAGTTTTTCATTGTCAAAATATTTCGCCGTTATTAAATAATGCTCATGGCTGGTGATCGCATATAATTTGGCCAATACCTCATTCATACCCCCAAATTCCCCGGCAATATACAATGACCACATTTTATGCAGCTGCTCTCTCGGAAGCCGGCTTAGTCGGTTGTGAAGCCAATGGCCCAGCTTATCGCAAATTTCCAAAGCTTCCCTCTGGCCCGCAAGCTGGTAACAATCTAGCAGACCGGCCATAATCTTGTGTAACGTATAGTAAGGAGCCCATATTTCCGGATAAGTTGTGTACTGCTCCAGCAGATTAAACTGTTCTTCCGAATAGGCGCTCAGGAAACCCCGGCCATAGCCTGCCTGTTCAGACAGGGCTGTTTGGCATTTGCCCAATTCTGCAACCATGTATTGAATTTTCCCCAGTAGCGCGGAATCCTCCGTGGCATTATAAGCAAGCGCCAGCGCAGAAAGATAGTGTCCAGTAGTATGTCCCTTCAGATTGCATTCCGGAGCGTCCCACCCCGTCATTGGCTGCGCGCCTTTGGTGTCAACAGCCGCCGTCGCTCTGAAATTATACAGCATCTGGTCATCGTCCACTGACCGCACATACTGCAGGAAACGGTCCATAGCCGCTCCAAATTCGCTTTCCTTTTCCAGTCTTACGTCGTGTCCCTTAAATTCCTTCACCTGCTTGGCGTGAGCGGCTGTTTCCTCAACCTCATCCATCACTTGAATGGTGGCCAAGGCTTTCAAAGGGCTTCCTTCCACTTTACCGTGGATTGAAAAAATTCCCGTTTGCCGATAACCCTCCTCTTTGACCAGGTCCCAGGAAACCTGGCTTACCGTGTAGCTTCCGGTATCATTTTTCACAATGACGACGGTTGGCAGTTCCGGTTGTTCTCCAACGTTCGTGCGCATGGTTAACGGATTTACTGCAACGATCTTTGCTTTATATTCTTCTTGGAGAACTGTTGCTTCAAATGTCTTGCGGGTTACCTCTCCTTCATATGTCAACGTTGCGACAAGGGTAACTTTCCTATTGCCTACCCCAAAGGTAGGTCTGGTAACCTTACCTGTATGACTTATAAATAGAGTCTCTTTAGATTCCCATATAACGGAAGAACCATACTTACCCTTCAGCGGAAGCTTCAAATCGGCTTCTACTGTATTTAAGTTTCCCAAATAAATCGCATTACCGTCCAGTTCCGTTAATTCTTTCGCGCTTGCCGAACCGACGGCGTTTTTCCCCAGTTCCATCTCCCATCCGCCTTTCTATACTCTACGCCTGTGTTACAGCGCCTATTTTTTGTTTGATCCAGTTCTTGCCCTCGATAATCCGTGAAATCACCATGCAAAAGGCCGGATCGCCGGTTACATTTACCATAGTGCAAAACGGGTCTGTAATCGTTCCCAAAATAACCAGGATCGGAACCGCTTCCATCGGAAAGCCGAAGGCGGTACAGATGAACAGTTCCCCAATAAAACCACCGCTGGGAATTGTACCTACAATAATTCCGCTTATCAAAGCTACCAGAACGGCCTTGATCATATCTCCCGTGCCCATCGTCATATTAAAAATCCCGAACAAGAAAATAATTTTGATCATTTGAACGGCGACTACACCATTTTTGTGCATGTTTGCGCCAAGCGGCACGATAATGTCGCCGATTTCATCGGGAATACCCATTTGCTTCACGGCCAGTCTGTTCACAGGGATACAAGCCGTACTGCTGCATGTTCCCATCGCCGTGGTAAGCGGCAGCCATATATTTTTCCAAAAACGCTTGATTCCGGTTTTACCTCCGCCAAAATAAGTGGCCAAAAAGGAGAACAGAATGAAAAACAATATACAAAAAACCACGTAAATAATGGATGCCCGGGCAACAGACCAGACAATTTGATTGCCTACCTTGCCGATTAGTGTCGCGAAATAGCAGGCAATGCCTACAGGAGCGTAATACATAACAATGGAAACGATTTTATTCAACACAGAGGATAAACTACTAAGCAATTTGGAAACCGGAGCTCCCTCTTCTCCAATGGAGCTTACGGAAATTCCAAACAGGATTGCAAAAACAATCAAGGCCATCATATGCTTTAAGGACAACAATTCAACGAAATCGCTTACAGTTATCAAACCGACAATGTCCAGCGAAGCAGCCGCCTGATCTTGAACAGCCTTCCCAAAGCTAACCTCAGCGTTCAGGGCCGGATTAAAGATCAGACCGGTGATCAATGCCAAAACAGCAGTAATGATGCCCGTAACCACCACCACCAAAAAGAAAATGCCCAATATTTTCCCCAGCTTTTTCAAATTGGTCATGCTCGCTATAGAACCGGCTATGGACACAAACACTAGCGGCACAATAATCACAAATACCATGTTCAGAAAAACATCTGCAAAGGGCTGCAGAACTGCAGATTTTTCACCCATAATCGTGCCAGCGATCGCGCCCACTAAAACACCAGCCAGCAGTATAATCGAAAATTTATAGTTTTTTAAGACTTGCACCCTTCTTCCCCCCCGGTAAATTATGAAATGACAGGCTCATTCCGTCGACTGAATGAAAGCGCTAAACTTTTTAAGCGGACCGACTTATGGATATAAGTATGACACCCTGAAAGGGGGAATAAAATCATTAAAATAAACCAAAAATATAATATTATTAGCTTTAAAAATATAACATTATTATCATTTTAATTTTTTTTGATTCGTGAATATCACACTTATTTCCAGCCTGAATTTTGAATTCATTGATCATTTCGACGTTTCTATGCTATGGTTTATATAATAAAATTGATTCGAGGTGGTAGAATTGCTATACATCCATTTCAGTTGTCCTCCTTTGCCTCATCTTATCGTCGGGGGGGTATCGCTGTTCCGAAAAGGAGATCTTCACGAACGCCGCGTTCTTGAGCATACCTTTGACCTGATATTCGTCTTTTCGGGAGCTCTTTATCTGGAAGAGGATGGGCGCAAATATACGATCGAGCCCGGCCAATATTTAATTTTGACACCTGGCAACCTGCATAAAGGCTACAAAGCCTGTACTTCCGATACGACCTTCTCCTGGGTTCATTTCTATACAACGGGAGATTTCTTCTATTCCGATAATCCCATCACTCATGTCGATTCTAAAATGAACAAAACGAAATACTATAAAAAAGATGTGTTTTATATTTCGCTTCCCCAATACGGAAGGATTGACGATAGTCTGCATGAAACTCTCAAGAATTATATGGACAGCATTTCACAGGTCAAAATTGACAAATATCATAATGAGAAGCTGTTTTATTCATCGACAAAATCCCAGATCGAATACCAACAGTTATTTCTGAAAATATTAACGATTTTTTGTGATTTACGTGAACACGAAAAAGAAAAGGAACTGGCGGATGAAATTTTCGATTATTTTTCTTCGCATTATCAGAAAGCTTTCGATTTGAACCAGCTTGCTGCCCAGCATTCCTTTCATCCGGCTCATATCATCCGCTCCGTAAAGAAAAAATACGGACTGAGCCCTTTGCAATTGCTGCTCTCCATCAGGGTCCAAAAAGCAATGAAGCTTCTGGCAGAAGAACGTCACTCCGTCGGGGAAATCGCATCTCTTGTCGGCTTTACCGACTCTTCTTACTTTTGCAAGCAGTTCAAAAAGGGCACTTCTTTAACGCCTTTGCAATACCGCAATCAGACGCGACAACAAATCTTTGATACATGACCAGTAATGCAGTTTATAAACAAAAAAATCGTACATAAGGGCAAGCACCTTATGTACGATAGGGCAAATTCGAAATGACATATGTTTTTATTTACCAATTTCAAAGGTGCAAAATGCCTCGTTCCAAAGACACGGCTACCGCTTCAGATCGGGAATCGACACCCAGTTTATTGTAAATATTCGTTAAATGTGCTTTCACGGTCCGCTCCGAAATTCCTATGTCGAACGCAATTTCTTTGCTCCTAAGACCCCGTGCAACGGACTGTAATATAATCCTTTCTTTCTCGGTCAGAATTGAAGTATCTTCATGCTGCTCGCTTTTGACCTCTCTCTTACTTGTTTTAGCAAAAACTCTTGCTGTAATTTCCGGCTGAAGAAGTGTCTCTCCCCTTAACGCGGATTCAATCGTCCGAAATAGATTCTCACGGCTGGTATCTTTTAATAAATAGCCTTTCGCCCCCAAGGAGAGTCCCTGAATCATTAAATCATCTTCGTTATAGGTAGTCAGGATAATAACAGGTGTTTCATTTTGCCGCTCTTTTAAAGCCTTCATCGTTTCCAACCCACTCATTTGAGGCATATATAGATCCATTAGGATGACATCCGGCTGAAGTTCCTCAATCAGGGTAAGTGCTGTTGCCCCTTCTTCCGCTTCACCCACAACTTCGTAGCTGTCATTTGTCTCTAGAACAAGCTTTAGCCCTTCTCTAACCACCCAATGATCATCTACGATTAATATTTTAAATTTCATGTTATGTCTCCTTTAGAAGAGGTGCCTCAACTTTAATAGACGTGCCTTCCTGAACTGTGCTGTTAATATGAATCGTTCCGCCCAGCAAACGCGTCCGTTCATGAATGCCTATTAATCCATAATGTCCTGCTTGTTTGGCAATATTATCTGGATTAAAGCCTTTTCCATCGTCACGGACCCCCATAGAAATCATACCTTGATTATCCAAAATATTGATCCATACGTTCTTGGCATGCGAATGCTTGGCTACGTTCGTAAGACATTCGCTTATGATGTGTAGCCCATGCTCAATCAACAGCCTGGATACCGAAGATTTAATCTTGATGTCCACTGCTGTTCGAATGCCGGTAGCCATCGTAAAACGCTGCGCTTCTTCCCGGACTGCATCAGCAAAGTCGACTTCCGAAGCCGATTTTGAACGCAGATTGTCTATAGCACGTCGTGAGTCAGCCAAAGCCTTGCGCGCCTGGGACATGGACTGTTGAACGATTTCATGGGCTCTCTGCGAGCTGCCTTTTGTCAGATGGGCATCTACGGCTTCCATCTGCATAATCAGGCCAGCAAGACCTTGAGCCAGTGTGTCATGCAGATCCCGGGCCATGCGTTGCCGCTCATTGGCTAACGTAAGCTCTTCCACTTTTTGATGTGCAAGCTCCAGTTCATTAAGAAAGTTTTGGGTACGAATCCGCGCATTGACTTGTCTGTAGAAAAGAACAGAATAAGCAGCTACGACAATAACAATAAGAATAAGCAACGCAATAAACAGTACAGAGTTCTCGGCATCGTGACGCCATACAAGAGCAAGGCAAAAAATAAGGTAGAAACCAAAAAAAATCATTACAACCTTTTTGATTTGATAATAAATACCGATGCTTTGACCGATTAAAATCGGGATTAACCCAACCAGTACAATCGGAAAACTGTCAGGTAGAAGAAGAGCGCTTGAAAAGATGATTCCTGCTTGAATTATAAAATAAGTCCATGAACCGTATTGTAGAATTTTACGAACATGCCAGTACAAAAGTACATGCAGCATCATTACCAAAGAGAACAATATAGTTTGAAGTGGGAGTGTTTTGGATACATTTTGAAAAACAATCCCATCGAAATAGATCAAAATAATCCACAATATAATAGGTACTCTGGATATGTTAAGTCGATCATTTTCGCTATCGTTTATTTTTAAATCTACATCTTGATCATGTTCATTGGATTCTTTGCCCATAGTCCACCTCTTTATTCCTTTAGTGCAAACTCATTTTATTTTATCACTTTGTAGCTTAGTTAAAAATAAGTAAGATTGTTTCTCAAGCCATTTTACAAAATACTGAAGTAAAAAAAACGTACACATGGGCGAGGACATGTGTACGTTTGGGCAAAAGTAGATATATATATGCTAAATATTCAAGATCAATCATAAATTTTCCCATTTATCTTTATAAAAAAGCAAATATGCTTTACTTAAGATGACTTTAATAATCATGTATAACGGGATAATCAGCACTATTCACAGTGGATTAGCCTCGTCTGGTAAAATAGCAGAAAGTGCCCCATTCTGTTCGCTCAAGCATTCAAAAAATCCCCTTCCCGAAAAGCCGAGCGAATCCGAATGAGGGAAATGCCTTGGCTTATCAGTAAGGGGAACCTTGTCTATGTTCGTATAAATGTTATACTTTTAAATCACCATCATAGGTAGCAATCATTTTGTATAGTTCCGGGCGGCGGTCACGGAAAATGCCCCATTCAATCCGCCCCACTTCCAGCTCGTCCAGATCAAATTCAGCAGTAAGCACTTCCTGATCGGTACGACCAGCTTCTGCAATTTTGTTACCCTGTGGCCCAGCAATAAAGGATGAACCGTAGAATGTGATACTGGAGTCCTCATCCGTTTCAGTTCCAATGCGGTTGGAAGCAATGACTGGAATCAGATTGGAGGCAGCATGCCCGAGCATGCAAGTCTGCCAGTGATCCTTGGAGTCAATGGAAGAATCCTGCGGTTCCGAACCAATGGCTGTTGGATAGAACAAAATTTCTGCACCCATCAGCGCCATACAACGGGCAGCTTCAGGATACCACTGATCCCAACAAACGCCTATCCCAATTTTGGCATATCGTGTATTCCATACTTTAAAACCGGTATCTCCCGGATTAAAATAAAACTTTTCCTCATACCCGGGACCATCCGGGATATGGCTCTTGCGGTATTTACCCAACACTTCACCATCCGCATCAATCACAGCAAGGCTGTTGTAGCGGGCGTAGTTTTTTTTCTCATAAAAGCTGATTGGCAGCACAACCTGCAATTCCTTGGCAATCTTCTTAAAATGGTTAACCGCCTTGTTATGCTCGAGCTCGGTTGCATATGCAAAATAATCGGACTTTTCCTTCTGGCAGAAGTACGGAGTCTCGAACAATTCCTGAAGTAAAATAATCTGCGCGCCTTGCGCAGCCGCTTCACGTACCAGCTTCTCAGCTTTGCTTATATTTTCATCAATGTTGGTAGAGCAGCTCATTTGGGTTGCTGCCACTTTTACTTTTCTCACGTCAGTCCTCCTCATGAATGTTTATATAGTTCAATTATTTACAGCAGGCATCTGCTGAGTAGTGCAGTGTACGTTACCACCTTCACGGATGACCGCCATGCCGTCCACGGTACGAATGGTACGTTCAGGAAATACATTTGCCAGCACCTGCTCAGCTGCGCGGTCGCTTTCAGTAGCAGTGCCGCCAAACACCGGCAAAATAATGCCGCCGTTCACAAAATAGAAGTTGATATAGCTCAGCGTCAACCGACTGTCGTCAAAATCCACGCGCGGCGGTTGCCCGATTTGGATCACTTCCAGCTTGCGGCCTTTTGCATCCGTTGCCTGCTCCAGAATGCGCAGATTTTCCTGCGTGATTTTGTAATTTTCATCCATAGGATCATCGCATACTTGCATAATGACCTTGCCGGGAGCAGCAAAGCAAGCAATATTGTCCACATGCCCATCCGTTTCGTCGCCACTAAGTCCACGTTTCAGCCAAATAATCTTCTCAACGCCTGTATATTCACAAACATATTGTTCGATTTCTTCCCTACTTAATTCCGGATTGCGGTTCGGATTCAACAAACACTCTTCCGTTGTAATCAGTGTGCCTTCGCCGTCTATGTGCAGTGAACCGCCTTCCATCACAAGCGGTGCATCAAACCTCGGTAATCCAAGCGTGTCCAAAATTTGCGGCGCTACCTGATCGTCCAGGTCCCACGGGGCGTATTTGCCGCCCCAGGCATTGAACTTCCAGTTCACTCCTGCCAACTGCCCTTGCTCATTCGTTAGAAAAGTAGGGCCGTTGTCGCGCAGCCACGCATCGCTATGCTCTATCGGTAGCAGCTCCACTCGTTCCCCGAGCTCAAGCGCTTGGACGCTCTCCAAATCAGATGGATTTACCACCACGGTAACTGGTTCGAACTCTGCCATGGCGCGTATAATTCCAGCGTAGCCCTTGCATACATCAGCATGCATATCCGGGTAGACCATGGAAGACTGTACAGGCCAGGAAATATACGTACGTTCATGCGGTGCCCATTCAGGCGGCATCTTATACTGTGAATCCTTAATTTGCATGTGTTGAAACTCTCTTTCTTTTTCGTAATGTAGACTCCGTTCCTATCATACAATAATATGATCTTTGTCTCAATCAGATCAAAAAAGTTTTGAACGGATCCCATTCAAGCTAAAATGAATTACAATGAAAATGTGATCGTTTTAATCGTGTCGCCATCAAAATCCTTAACCGTGAATTGCACTCCCTCCAATAACCCATAGGATGGAGGATAGTTTTCCTTCGGCAACGCTATCGAACCAGGGTTCAGTACAAAAACGCCCTTTTCCACATCCGCTACCGGAATATGGGTATGTCCCTGGATGAACACATCCCCCGTTTCCAATGGTGGTAAGTTACCGATACTGAAGCCATGTCCGTGCGTGACATAGATGCGCCGACCTTCATGGTACAATAAAGCATAATCGCCCATCATCGGGAACTCCAGCAGCATCTGATCCACTTCTGCATCGCAGTTTCCGCGTACGGCCACTGCAATATGAGACTTGTACTGATTCAGCACAGCGGCCACTTCCGCCGGATTATACCCTTCCGGTAGCCGATTACGTGGTCCATGGTACATATAGTCTCCGAGCAGGACAAGACGGTCCGCTTTTTCCTCCCTGAATTTTTCCAGTGCCAATTGTAACCAGTGCAACGAGCCGTGAATATCCGATACAAACATAAGTTTCATAATGGTTCATTCCTTCCTGAATATGCTCCTTACCGTATCATAGTCTTCTGACAATCACTCGTCAGTAATAAAATTATCAGCTAAGGGCCTGTTTGTGATGCAAACAAAAGTAAGCGACCGCTTCCCTGTACAATAGCAGGAAGCGGTCGCTGTATAAAATTCTTTTTCGTTGTCTGCTTGAAACTTTTTTCACTGTCTACCATCAGAGGATCATAGCAGGTCTGATCAAGCAAGCATCCTTTTATTTCCGTCGCAAGCTTGCACCATTGGTCGAAATAACATCTTTGTACCAATGGAACGATTTCTTCCGATATCTTTCAAGTGTGCCGCTTCCATCATCATGACGGTCTACATAAATATAACCATAACGTTTTTTAAGCTGAGCTGTCGATGCACTAACAACATCGATGCAACCCCAAGACGTATAACCCATAACTTCTACTCCGTCGTCAATGGCTTCCCCGACTTGAACCAGATGATCATTCAGATAGTTAATCCGATAGTCATCTTCAACGGTTTTTTCACCTTTTTCATTGGTGATCAGCTCGTCAACGGCGCCCAAACCATTTTCAACAATGAATAGTGGTTTTTGGAAGCGGTCATAGAATGTGTTCAGTACATAACGCAAGCCTTGGGGATCAATTTGCCAGCCCCACTCGCTTGCCTCGAGATGCGGATTGCTGACACCACCGAGGATGTTACCTTCACCTTGGACTTTTTTAGCTTCGTCGGCTGTCTCACAAGTGCTCATATAATAGCTGAACGAGATAAAATCAACCGTATGCTTCAAATCTTCGGCATCACCCGGTTCAAAATGAATAGAGATTCCGTTTTCTTTAAAGAAACGTTTCATATAACCTGGGTATTGACCTCTTGCATGAATATCCGCAAAAGCCATGTTTCTGTGATCAAACTCCATCGCAGCGATCACATCGTCTGGATTAGGTGTCAGCGGATAAGTAGGCATGCTTAGCACCATACAACCAATTTTGAAATCAGGGTTGATTTGATGACCGATTTTCACCGCTCTTGCACTCGCCACAAGCTCATGGTGAATGGCTTGATACAGATCTTGCTTAGTAAGCTGATCTTTTGGTGTGCTAATCCCGCCGCTCATGAATGGAGCTTCAAGAATGGAGTTGATTTCATTAAATGTCAACCAGTATTTTACTTTATTTTTGTAGCGTTTAAATACGGTTGTAGCATAGCGCTCATAAAAATCAACAAGCTTGCGGTTTACCCAACCGTCGTATTCTCTGGACAAATGTAATGGTGTTTCATAGTGAGATAATGTAACGAGTGGTTCAATACCATATTTATGAAGCTCGTCAAACAAATCATCATAAAATTGCAGTCCTTTTTCGTTAGGCTCCAGCTCGTCCCCTTTTGGAAAAATACGCGACCATGCGATAGAGGTCCGAAACACCTTGAAACCCATTTCTGCAAAAAGTTTAATATCTTCTTTATAATGATGATAAAAATCAATACCAATCAACTTCATATTATCTTCTGTTGGCACATCCGTAATTGCTCCCCAACCACCACGAGGGGTTACATCCTGAATAGACCAGCCTTTTCCATCTTCTTGATAAGCGCCTTCGAGCTGATTGGCAGCAACTGCGCCGCCCCACAGGAAATCTTTTGGAAACTGTGTACTCATTGTTCTCTCCGCCTTTACTTATGTTTTTCATTAACTAGGGTAGGACTTCGTCCCCTTATGCTAATGTGTTATAAAGTGTTTCTATATTCAATTCTAAGTTTTGTAACGCGTTTCATGTCAAGTGTTTTTTAATATTATTCTTTTCCCCGTTCATGGAGGTTTCCTCGTTTTAATGTGCATTTATCGAGTTCAATTTATACAAAAAAGAAACCCTCGTCTTCAAAAGACAGGGTTTCTGGATAGATCCGATTTTTTCTCTTCCCCGTTAGCACGTCTGGCAAAGTTGACAAATTGGAATTTGTCCAGCCGATGCCTTGACTCGGTGTACTGGAACAAGGTAGTATCTTCCAGATAGACATAATTGCGCACTACTACCACGTGAATATAGTTGTTGAGATCCATCAGCTTATGATCTTCTTCGCTTGCATCTTCTACGGACACTACTTTTTTGGCATAACTAATTCGAAGATGAAGCTCATTCTCCAGATATTCATAAATGGATCCGCTGCTAATCTCCTTGGTAAGCACAGGCACAATATCTGATCGAAAATAATCTTTATCCAGAATAACGGATTCGTCTTCAATCTCACGTGCGCGAATCACTTCCCAGACAAGATGCCTATGCTTGTCGAGCTCAAGATGACCGGCTATTTCTTCTGAAGCCGGAATCAAGCGATTCTCATGCACAACCGTACGTGATTTACGCCCGATTCGTTCGGACATCTCTTTGAAGCTGACCAATCCGCCAACTGGAAAATCCATACGCCCGATATCCAGTACAAAGGAGCCTTTAGCTTTTATTTTATGGATATACCCATTTTGCGCAAGCAAGTGAAGTGCCTTACGTACGGTCTCACGGGAAGTATTATATTCCCTGGCCAGTTCATTTTCAGAGGGCATCTTCGTGCCTGAGGCTAATTCACCTGCCCGGATTCGTTCCAAATAATCCTGATAAATTTGCAGAAAAATATTCGTTGTCAATTATCATCACCACGTTTATTGTAGCATTCTTTCACTTCAATTTGGCGACCTATATTCTTTTTAAGTTTGTGATTTATTCTTTGCCTACAGATAAAGGCTTTAAGTGAATTTTCATAGAGATATATTGCAAATCGTTCGCCTCACCTGGTAGTTCTTCAATCGACTCAATTATTTCCTGACCATCTGGAACAATTACTGGTGTAATAATCGGGTATCCGGATTTCTGGATTAGATCACGGTCGAATTCCATCAGCAATTGTCCTTGTTCGACGGTTTGATCTGTCTTCACATGCATAGTGAAACCTTCACCCTTTAGCGACACGGTGTTAACGCCCACATGCACCAGAATCTGTACACCTGACGTATGCTCCAGAATCAGGGCATGGTTGCTCTTCGTCATAATATGGATGACCTTTCCACTGAAAGGGGCAAAAATTTTACCCTCCTCTGGTTGCACCGCAATTCCTTGTCCCATCTGACGCTCGGCAAAAGCCGGATCAGGAACCTGTTCCAGAGGCACAATACGTCCCCGGACCGGAGTCATGACTTCAAGTACATCGAGCGCGGAAGTCTTATGGTCAGCGCCTTTTGTCTCGGCAGGTATGTTAGCATTTGGCGACTCTGCCTTAGTCAGATCTGATATTTGCTGACGCTTATTTAGTAATTTTCCATACGCTAAAGTTAAGCTGAACGGCAGAATTAGCACGATCGCCATTCCAATGAAGAACACGCCCCAGTTCATAGGGAAAATAGACAGGAAACCTGGAATCCCCCCAACACCGATTGAAGAAGCCATGACATGATTCACCGTTAGCAATACACCTGCAATACCAGAACCTATCATTCCGAATACAAATGGATATTTATAACGGATGTTTACCCCAAAGATCGCCGGTTCCGTGACACCCAGAAAAGCAGACACGGATGAGGTAAAGGCTAGCCCTTTGCCCTTCTGATCCTTTAATACCAGCATCATAGCCAGTGCACCAGCACCCTGAGCGATGTTGGAAAGGGCCAGCATCGGCCATAGGAAGGTACCGCCCTGTGTTCCAATTAATTGTACGTCTACGGCCAAGAAAGTATGGTGCATTCCCGTAATGACGAGCAGCGCGTAAAGACCTCCATAAATCAGCCCTCCCAGCGCAGGAGCCAGAGCGAAAACGTATACAAGACCGCTCGTAATCGCATTACCGATCATAAAAGTAACCGGTCCGATAACCGTAAATGCAAGAAATCCCGTAATTAATAATGTAATCGGTGCGACTAATAACAGCTTAAATGAATCGGCTATTCTGTTGTTCAAGAATTTTTCAATTTGTGCCAACACGTAAGCGGATACGAGAACCGGCAGAACCTGGCCTTGATAACCGATTTTGTTCACTTCCCAGCCGAACAGATTCCATACTGGAACCGTTCCCTTCGTAACTGCATCTGCATAACTGTAAGCACTGAGCAGGTCTGGATGAACCAGAATCAGACCAAGTACAATCCCGAGTAACGGGCTACCACCAAACCGTATAACTGCCGACCATCCGATCAAGGCAGGCAGGAACGTAAAGGCGGTACTGGCGATCGTATTAATAATTGCAGCAAAATCAGTCCATTGTGGATAGACCTGAACCAGAGACATTCCCTCGAAGAAAATCCCCTGGCCTGTCAAAATATTATTAATTCCAAGCAGTAAGCCTGCGGTCACAATGGCGGGCAGTATAGGGATAAAAATATCTGCCAGTGTCTTGATAGCACGCTGAATCGGATTCTGTTTCTTGCTGGCCGCATTTTTAACATCATCTTTGGAAGCCCGGTTGCCGCCTGTAATTGCAATCATTTCGTCATACACCTTATCAACCAGACCTGGCCCAATGACGACCTGATACTGTCCTTGTGAGGAAAATTGGCCTTTGACCAAATCATTTTGATCCAATGCATCTTTATCGACCAGCTTGTCGTCATAGAGGGCGAACCTCAGACGGGTTACACAATGGGTAGCAGCCTCAATATTATCTTTGCCGCCAACGGCTTCTATAATTCGTTCCACCTGTGCTCTTTCAATCGGCATTTAACTCACTCCCTTAATTTTAATAAAGTAGCAGCCCCGGTCGCCATGGCAGTAAGGAACCCGGGGCTATTGGTTGTTGCCACACTATAAACTGCGTCTAACGAAGGAGCCACATATAGGAAGCATATGGGGACAATGTGATAGACTGCTTTAATTCCGGCACTTGCTCGGTATTGCCAATTAACAGTTCCGCTGAAGCCAATACCTGAGCTTGTAGTTGTGAGTAAAATGAATCAGGTAAATCGAATTCAGCCTCCCGCCCGCTAAAATTAGAGATAACGATCAGAGTCTCCTTTTCATTGCTGCGTTGGTAGGCATATATCTGAGGATGGGTCTCGTCCAGTCGCTGATAATTCCCATCCGTAATGACTTGCACCACCTTGCGCAGTCTGATCAGCTTTTGATAATGATGGTAGATGGAGTTCGGATCCTTTAACTGGGCCTGCACATTGATTTGTGGATAACGCTCATCTACCTTGATCCAAGGAGTACCAGAAGTGAACCCCGCATTTGGACTGTCATCCCATTGCATCGGCGTCCTCGAATTATCACGGGATCGCTCCCGGATCATATCTAATGCTTCTTCAGCACTCTTACCCTGCTCTTGCAAAATACGATACATATTTAGAGATTCCACATCTCGAAATTCTTCGATATCTGACCACTTCGGATTGGCCATACCAATCTCTTCGCCTTGGAATATATAGGGCGTTCCTTGAAGTCCGTGTAGTGTGGTCGCCAGCAGCTTAGCGCTTTCTGCATGGTATACGCCATCATCCAGAAAACGGGAGATCGCTCGTGGCTGATCATGATTGTTAAAGAACAATGCACTCCAGCCGCCACCCTTTTGCATGCCCATTTGCCATTTCGAGAATAGGCTTTTCAGCATTTCAAAATCATAGGGCATCAGTTCCCACTTTTGACCATTCGGATAATCTACTTTTAAATGATGAAAATTGAAGGTCATGGACAATTCTTTTTCCTCTGGATTGGAGTAACGGATGCAGTGCTCCAGCGACGTTGAGGACATCTCACCCACAGTCACGTTATTATACTTTTGAAATACTTTTTCATATAACTCGTGAATGTACTCATGTACGCGCGGACCGTCCGTATAGTACTTGCGTCCGTCGCCCGGAGCAATGCTGATATCATCACTCAAGAATCGCTGATCTTTGGAAATTAAATTAATCACATCCAGTCGGAATCCGCTGACTCCCTTTTCAGCCCAAAACTCCAGCAGATTTACGACTTCCTGACGTACTTTCGGATTTTCCCAGTTTAGATCTGCCTGAGTTTTGTCAAACAGGGTTAGAAAATATTGATCTGTCGTTTGATCATACTGCCAAGCGGGTCCACCGAATTTAGACTTCCAGTTGTTAGGGGGCCCGCCATCGGGTGCAGGATCACGCCAAATGTAATAGTCCCTGTATGCATTATCCCTTGATTGTCGTGCCTCCTGAAACCAGACATGTTCTGTCGAAGAATGATTTACTACAATATCTATCATCAGATGCATTCCACGCGCTTGGATCTCCTGACTCAATTCCTCGAAGTCCTTCATAGTCCCAAAATCGGGGTTGATCCTGCAATAATCGGCTACATCATACCCGTTATCACGCTGCGGGGAAACATAAACCGGCTGTAACCAGATAATATCAACACCCAGTTCATATAAATAATCCAGCTTTTGTGTTAATCCTCGTATATCACCTGTTCCATTACCCGTTGTATCACTAAAGCTTTTGGGATAAACCTGATAGACCACCGATTTGCGCCACCAGTCCGTATCTTGATGAATCAAAGCTTTGTTTATCGATTGCATCATACTCGTTCCTTTCTCGCTAAATTAAACATTATAACGCTTTCATCATTCTTGTATATACAAGAATATATCATGTATATACAAGTTGTCAACGGATTTAAAATCGCATTCTGGTTTGTAATGAGAACGATATTTTTCAATAACTTGTTGTCGGATATAAAAAACAAAGGTTGATCATCATATAACCGAAGATCAACCTTTGTCTGAGAATTTGAATTTTTTTGATATTACTCGGCTGTTATTGTCTCTCCCTGCACAGGGGCAATGTGGTTTTTCCAATTGATGTTGATCGAACGAGACTTGAATAAATCTGCACCGTCTGACACCTGAAAATGAAGATGTGCTTCGCTGGAATTGCCTGAATTACCAAGTAGCCCGATTTCATCGCCACTCTTCACCTGATCCCCTACCTTCACTTTGACAGAGCCTTTCTTCATATGGGCTAGCACGCTATATTCCCCGCCATGGTCAATCACAACTTCATTCCCGGCAGGCACCTTCTCGTTCATCACGCCGACAGGTTCGTTATCAGGAATGTTATTTACGACCGAGACCACGGTTCCGCTTGCCGGCGCAAGAATCGGTTGTCCAAAAGCATAATAGCTTGTATTTTTCAGCGGATCACCTTTATAGGAATAGCCATCTTTTTTCTGTATAAGGTCATAGGCATATCGCTGGCTTTCATATTCATAGTGGTAATTCACGAGTGCATTGGTTCCACCCCAGGTAACAAACCATTCCCCCTTCAATGGCCAATCGTATTTGATTTTGGTCAGGCGATTGTCTGTTTCCGGCGAAGGGGAAAGTTTCTTGGCCTGAAGCCCCAATATAGTTCCCTTCTCATCAAAAACAGTGATCAGCCCTGTTTTCCCTGAGTCGCTTATCCATGAACGTTGTTCGCTGCCATTGAGTTTCATGACTGACGCCTGCTTAAATGAATCAACACCTTTTAGAGAATCAGGAGCCGCTTTTACAAAATCAGCTTCGCTCAGTCGCTGTTTAAACGCATTGCTGAATTGGTCATAAACCTCCGCGTACTTGCCCTCAAGCAGTTTTTCCGGTACCTCCTCTGGCTTCACCGTTTGGTCCTTTGTATTTGTTGTTTCATTCGGTATGTCTTTGGCCACTTCCGAGTTTTCTCCTCCACCTCCGCATGCCGTTATAAAAGCAGCAAACGCACTTACCACCAGTACCATTTTGCCATAGTGGAAGATTTCCATTCTGTTCTTTCTAGTTGCCTTCTTCACTGCTGCACCCCCGTTTTTGTGTATATTATTATTTTATCTACCCCATTCTAACAAGACGGTCTTAGATCCCGTGTAACATCACTTTAACTAAGCCTTAACTCTTTTTCAGATCTACAGAGCACAATTAAGCTTCCGTTAAGACAACGCTTCGTTCATCTCTGAGGAATCATGATATGATGGAAGAGATAAGGATAGAAAAGAAAGGAATGAAAGCATGAACAATGCGGCAATTTTACTTGTCGACGACGAGCAATCCATTCTTGAGCTCATGCTGACCGTCCTACATAAGGAAGGCTACACGAATGTCGATACGGTAATGACCGGTGAAGCGGCCATTACTGCCTGTGAAGGAAAAATCTACGATTTGATCATATTAGATGTTATGTTGCCAGGACGCAGTGGAATCGAAATATGTCCGTTTCTCCGTCAAACGACGGATGCTCCCATCTTGTTTTTAACCGCTCGGGAATCTGATTTTGATAAGCTGACTGGGTTCGCTGTTGGCGGCGATGATTACATTACCAAACCGTTTAATCCGTTAGAGGTTGTTGCACGCATACGTTCACAACTACGACGTTACCTAGCTGCCAATCTTGCTGTCAAAGAATCTGGATCTGCACAGCCCTCCAGAAAAATGAACGCCATTTATGACTATGGACATTTTCAGGTCGATGAAACAGCCGGCGAGCTTCGCGTTGAGCAAACAGTCGTAGCCTGTCCTGCGCTAGTCTTCCAATTGTTGCTTTTCTTATGTAAAAATCCCAATCGAATTTTCAGCAAAAGCGAGCTATATGAAGCCGTCTGGGGAGAAGAAGCATTAAGCGATGACAATACCGTCATGGTACATATTCATCGCATCCGAGAACGAATTGAACCTGATCCTGCCAATCCATGCTTTATCGTAAATGTTAGAGGACTTGGCTATAAGCTCGTACAAGCGAAAATAGGGAGTTACCGACGGTTATGAATATCAAACGCAAGCTAATGATACGATTCGTGCTACAGTTGGCCACCGCTGAGGCTTTTGCGTTTCTGATTGCTGCTGTTACGTTCTTTTGGGCGTATCAACGCTTGGTCGATATCCGCCTCTCCAATGATTTTGCCTCTGCTGGATTAGCTCAGCTTGCAGCGTCCTCCGAAATAGGCAAGGACGGCATACGCTTTGATCCACTTTTACTAGAGCAGGTCAAGAAAAACGGCGGCTGGCTGCAAAGTCTTGACGAAAACGGGCAGGTGGATCAGTCCTACAATACGCCACAAGATGTACCGAAGAAATATGCGCCCGGTGAGTTCGTCTCTTATTGGACAGGTACCCGCTCCTTCCCCTATGGGCTTTCTCTTTGGGTGCAGGAGAAGGATGGTCGAACTTTCACGCTGCTATATGGTCAGCCTAATCCTATAGGCACCCTATTAAAAACAGTAAGCAGTCAGGGAACATTGTCTTCGGATGAAAAGCTGATATTGCCCCATGAAGTCACTGCCCGTCTCAAACAGCTTGGTGGCTACGTACAATTGCTGGATACAACCGGATCGGAGCTTGCTTCCTATAATCGGCCGACATCTGCACCGACAGCCTATACTCTTCAGGAGCTTTCCCTTCGCACCATGTACAGTGAAAGATACGGCTTCCATCTCTCCTCCGAATATATGGAAGAAACGGGTCGTACATGGGTCATTAGTCTTCCGAATGCTGGCGGTGTTGCTACAGGCAATAGCTGGCTTCCTCCCGAGGAAGAGAGAACGATACTAAAGTCCATGGTCGCCATGTTCTCAGCTATTTTTCTTTCCTTCCTGCTTCTCTCACTGTGGCAGGCGCATCGCTTCGGAGTCCCGTTACTTCATATGCTCTCCTGGCTCGATGCACTCGGTAAATCCGTATATCAAGAGCCTGTTGATCATAGTGGCATTCAACGCAGCCGGATGAGTTCAGGCAAATGGAAGCGCCGTTACCTCATTTTTGCGGATGTGATGGATTCTATTGATAAGCTCTCAGGTACCCTGCAAAGAGATCAGGTACTACGTCAGCAAACCGATAGTCTCAGAGAAGAGTGGATTGCCGGAGTCACCCATGATCTGAAAACACCGCTTGTTTCCATCAAAGGTTACGCGCACTTACTGGCTGAGCCACAATATGACTGGACCGCAGAAGAAGTTCGTAAATTTTCGGGTACAATGCTGGAAAAATCTGCACACATGGATATGTTGATTAACGATCTTGCCATGAGTTATCGCTTAAAAAGCGGTGCCCGTCCCCCAGAATCTGAGGAAATTGAGTTGAATAGCTGGCTACGGGAAACGTTAGAGCAGGTGGGCACTGACCCTTTTTATAAGAAAGAAGCTATTTTGTTCCAGCCTGCTCCTGTCGACATCTTCGTTAAGCTATATACGCCTTGGCTAGAAAGGGTCATTAACAATTTGACTGCCAATGCTCTGCTTCATAATCCGCCCGAAACGACACTTACTGTCTCGGTTATATCCAGCGAAGGTGGTAAAGGGTTCACAATAGAATTTGCTGATAACGGGAGAGGAATGGATGAAAATACAGTAAGCCGATTATTTGAGCGTTACTACCGGGGGACCAACACCTCTGCGACGCCGAACGGAACAGGTCTTGGTATGGCTGTATCCAAAGGGCTGATCGAAGCTATGGGTGGTCAAATTACTGTTGACACGACTTTGGGGAAAGGCACGGTCATTCGCCTTATTTGGCATGACGTTATGGCTAACAATGAAAGCGGATTGGACAGGAAATGAAGAACTATTTATGATGTAGACGTGTAAAGGCCGCCCTCGATCGATTTGAGGACGGCTCTTTTTCATGGATACGATTTTATCGTTTCTATGGGGATCGATAATTGGGAATGATCCATACATATCTATATATTAACAAGGAATTAGGTGGGATTAAGTATTAATGGATTTTCAGTTAACATCTTGCATATTCTTCTTAGGCCCTCTTCCAGCATGGACCTCGGACAAGCCAGATTCAGACGAATGTATCCCTCAGCGTTGGCAACAAACATCTTTCCGTCTTCCAATAACACTCCGGCATGATTGGCAAAAAACAGAGGCAAATTCTCTTCATTTGGTACGTAGGCGCTGATATCAACCCATGCCAGATAAGTCGCTTCCGGAATATGGAATATAGCTTCGGGCAAGTAACGGTTCAAATATTGCTTGGTATATATAAAATTCTCGTCCAAATAAATTTTTAATTGCCGCAGCCACTCATCTCCATGCAGGTATGCAGCTTGTGTTGCGACAATACTAAGCGGATTTTCAAAGCCGTAATGACGTGCTTTCCAGGTTCCCCTGAGCGTTTCATTGGGAATGATGACATTCGAAAACATCAGCCCGGCCATATTAAATGTTTTACTAGGAGCCATACACGTGATAATCCGATCTGAGTCTGGAAAAAGTTTAGCCATCGGGGTGTGGACTTGCCCGTTCCTCAACAAATCGCAGTGTATTTCATCCGATATAATCCAGACCTCATTTTCAAGACAAATCTTCCCTACTCTCTGTAACTCTTCCGTGGTCCATACACGGCCAGATGGATTATGCGGATTACAGAAAATGCATAGAGACACCTTTTCATCTCTAGCTTTCGCTTCCAGGTCTTCATAATTAATCGTATAATGCCCCTCTTGATTCATTAGCTCTGAACACACCAGTTCCAAGCCGTTATAATCCGCCGCAGCCTTGAAGAAGGCATAGGATGGGGTAAGGATCAGTACTTTTTCATCCGACTTGCAAATGTATTCAGCCAGCTCATAGAGAGCAGGAATGATCCCCGGTGAAGTAACCAGCTCCTCCTGTGAAAAAGTCCAGTTATAATACCGCTGCGTCCAACCGACTACAGCAAGGTAATAGTTGGGATCAAACACCTGACTATAGCCAAAAATCCGTTTATCCAGCCGTTCCTTGATGGCTTCAATAATCTCAGGAGGTGTGGCAAACTCCATGTCAGCGATCCACATGCGGATAAATTCATCATCCTTATAAGGAAAGACCATATCACCCTCCGCCTTAAAAATATACTCCCGGAAGCCATCAGTGTTCATGGCGTTGGTTCCTCTACGATCAATAACCTCATCAAAATCATACTTCACGCTTTGTGTTCCCCTTCCTGTTTCCGTCCCTGCTTCTCATGAATGGATTCATTATGGCATACAGCTCTCCATAGATTCAAACACAATAAAATCTATTCATATGAAACAAATCATCATTTTTGTTTCGTCAGAATACTTAAATTGCGCGTAAAATGGTATAATTTTTATGAATATAGCGAAACGTATACAAAATCATCATTTGCAATATTCTCAGGAAACATGATTGGGAGAGTGAATAATGCATAATATCAATCAGGAAGTGGGTAAAAAAATCAGAAGCTTCCGCAAAATTAAGGGATTGACCGTTCAACAACTGGCAGACATGATTTACAAAAGCAAAGCTACGTTATCCAAATATGAGAGTGGCGATATTACCATTGACCTCGTCATCTTGTACAGCATTGCAGAAGCGTTAAACGTTCAGGTAGAGCAGCTTCTCTATATCGAACCGAGGCAGCCCTCCACGTTGATTCACACACTTCCCTCCACTTTTTTCAAGAATTCCACCCGGTTTTATTCTTATTTTTATGATGGACGAATCAATAAGTTGGTCAGATGTGTAGTGGACATGCTGGCGCAGCCGGATGACAATCGTTATAAGACGATGTTATATATGAATGTTAAAAATTTTGAACATTATCAGGAATGCGAAAATACATATTGGGGGCATACGGAGCACTATGACACACTGACCACCCTTATGCTCAAAAATCAGGCTACCCCTCTCGAAAATCTGACCATCAATATTCTAGCTTCTTTCCTGGAATCTGAGCAGAAGTGGGGTCTTATGTCCGGCGTTTCCTTTCGCCCCTTTATGCCGATTGCTTTAAAAATGCTTTTTTCGAGAACACCCATACCAGAAACTCCCGAGCTAATTCATGAGCTTAAAATTTCCAAAGATGATGTGCGAACCATGAAAATATACAATATGCTCGCTGTGACCTGAATTATCATCCCGAAAAGGCTATCCCAAAGGCCACAAAAATGGCGGACGGGACAGCCTCCTTTCGGTGAGCTGATAGTTGTTATGAAATCTAGTTGTAGTCCAAATGAGCAAATTGCTTCTTATCCTCATCTGTAATTTCACGCAGTACTCTACATGGATTTCCAACGGCTATTACATTGGCTGGTATATCCTTAGTTACCACACTCCCAGAACCTATAATGGTATTGTCTCCAATACTTACTCCCATATTGATAATTGCGCCTCCACCAATCCATACATTGTTTCCGATGGTTACCGGGAGCGCATATTCATACTCTTGAACTCTCAATTCATGATGCGTGGGATGGTTCACTGCATAGATGCTGACATTTGGCCCGAGCAGTACATGATCTCCAAACGTAATTGGAGCACAGTCCAATACTGTAAAATTATAATTGGAGTAGAAATTCTCACCCAACGTAATATTGTATCCATAATCACAACGAAATGGAGGTTCAATAAAAAAGGTCTCGCCCGTTTTACCTAATATCTGCTTCAGCAGTTCATTACGTTTTTCTATTTCTCTAGGACGCAGAGTATTGAAGTCAAACAATACTTCCTTAGCGTATTGCCGATCAATCAGAAGCTCCTCACTTATCCCTTTATAGGGCTTACCCGCCAACATTTTTTCTTTTTCACTCTGATTTTTCATCATAAGAATGCTCCTTTACATCGGTGGATCTATATGAAGATCGGCATCCGGCATTGTAGTTACCCAGCGTGTAAAAGTAACCTCAAAGCCGACACGAGTTGGCGAACATAAAAAAGGACCAGCTTGTTTTCCAGATTTATAAGGAAAAGGTGCCACACGCACTGTGCGCCAACCGTGAGCTTCTGTCCGGGCACGGATAATCACTGCATCGTTCATCCGCGAAGCGCGCAAGGTCACTTCCTCACCGACCCAATCCGGCACAGCGGACAATGACCAATCTGAATAGCCGTTGGTTACCACGACAGCCAATTGGGGAATATTGTCGTTGATTTCAATCCCCGCTTTAATCCATTGCTCAGGTCCTTGATACAGCATAATTCCAGCCTGGTCATAGAGTTCATTAAAGGATGCAAGCTGAAATGTGACCTCTATGGCCTCAGAATCTTCCCAATTTGTCAACAAAGCATGTCCGCTGCTGCGATCAAATCCGTATAATGTGTTTTTCCAGTAGTCACTTCCCTCTTTGGCTGTCACCTTGAGGGTATCGCCATCTTGACAAGTTGACAATGGAGCATTGGTCCATGTTCCCGTTTCCCATAATAAATTTTTTTTCATAATAGATATCATCCTCTACGGAATTATAGATGTATGTCAGATCTCTATTTTCTTTTTTCTACCAATTGCAAATTGTACGTCAGACTTTCAAGAGTCACCGAAATCAACCCGTTCATGTATTCATCATGCGTATCGTTTTTCACAAAAATCTCAGGCATATGCTCTGCGGGTATATCCTTAAGACAGCCCGTATAAATATCGTTCAATAAAGCAGTCTTGGATAATTCTCCGGTCAAAGCGATAGATACAGGATCAATGACAGCAATAATGGAAGTGATCGTCTTTATAGCTAGTGGAACGAATCCCTGAGCACTTTTTATCTGCTTGAGCTGTTCTTCTCTTGTCATATCAAAGGGTAAAAAGGAAACTTCGCCTGCAAACTTAGTATTTCCTTTTAACAAGTGTCCATCGACAATAAAGCCAGCTCCCGGAAAGTTATCCTTGGGAAAAGTAACAATGGCGAAGGTTTTGTCCTCATCATAATTTTGCATTTTATAAAATCCGTAGACTGTTAAATGCATATCATTTTCAATGGTTATTTCCAGTCCGTATTTGTTGTGAAGCCGCGGCCCCAAAGAAACTCCTATGAGCAGGTCGATATCACACACACCGACAACTCCTTGATGTACAACCCCAGGAATACCAATGCCAACCGCTTTGACATTGGCATAGATGTTAATGAGCTCTCCAATTTGGTTCTCTATGACCTCATAATCAATATGAGGCACAATCGAGGTCTTCTCTACAATGATTTCGCCCAGCAAATTGGCAACCGCATAAGTGAGAGTATGCACTCCGCCTTCTGTTTTCACATGTAAACAGAGAATATAGGAATAATCGGCGTTATATTTATATCGCCTTGCCGGGCGCCCTCCGCTGGATTCCTCCAGCTCTGTCTCCAATACTTCCCCAGTTAGAAGAAGCTCTTTCAGAATATTGCCGCAGGTAGCCACACTGAGTCCTGTTATGCTCGCTATGGACGACTTGGTGGCATATTCAAGAGACTTCAGTGTATTTTTGATTAACTCCACATTAATTTGTTTGACTCGGATTGCATTATTGGGGACTGGCAGTATTTGAATCCTCTCCTTTTTCGATACTTATTAAAAGCACTACAATAAGATGTAATATAACGCTCTGTCCGCAAAAAGTCAATTTGTAGCCACGGGGCAACCTTCTTGTGGAAATCATACTAATTCCGCATGTTATACTATTTGTAATTAAACGATTATTAATGTGACAGCTCTGAGCAGAAATCAGAAAATAAAGGGGGAACATTAGTGGAAACTATGGAATTTATAGCATTGATCGCGTTGATCATCTCCGTCATACTTTTGATCAAAGTCTACAGCTTGCAAGCTCGGCTTAATGACTTGAAATCCGATGTAGAGCGTCTTGAGAATCGTTCTGGAATGTCGGGAACATCGCTGTCAGGCACAACCGCTACCGCACCACCACAAGTGCTAAACTCGGATGTCTCAGAGAATATCAATGAAAGGCTGCTCCAGTTGATTAGAGAAGGCAAAAAGATTCAGGCGATAAAAGAGCTAAGAGTAGCTAGAGGCCTCTCCTTAAAGGAAGCAAAGGACTATGTAGATGGCTTGGAACGACTCTAGCTATGAGAACCAAATAATTCTGCCGAGGTATATTTGCAACAATTGCCTCGGCAATGGCTTAGAAAGGACGACGAAATAAGATGAGTGCGAGCAAAACAAACGCGATGCGAATATTGGATGGACAGAATGTAAACTACAAAATCCTGAGTTATGATCATCAGGATGGAAAAATAGATGGTATGAACGTAGCCGAGAAAATCGGAAAATCCCCGGAAGCTGTTTTCAAAACGTTGGTTGCACATAGCAAACAGCTTCTGTTTGTTTTTGTGATTCCTGTACATAAAGAGCTTGATCTCAAAAAGGCTGCCAAATCAGCGGGAGAAAAGAAAATCGAAATGCTTCCGGTCAAAGAGCTGCAAAAGCATACGGGATATATCCGGGGTGGCTGCTCTCCCATAGGAATGAAAAAGCTCTATCCTACTTTTATTGACCAACCCGCAGTAGAGTTGGAAACTATTGTTGTGAGCGCCGGGAAAATTGGAACCCAACTGGAGTTAAGTCCGCAGGATTTAGTCCAACTCATTGATGCACAGTTTGCGGATCTGGCTCAGAAAGCATAAAACCCTCCAAGAGTTCATAAAATCTTTATGCGGATTTTCTCTTATTCTAAGATTGATGAAGCCTCAACTTGGAGAGGAAGATCAAATGATGCATAATGATTGCTTGAAAAATGCCCGAGTGCCGCAGCCCATCAGAAGTGATGGCGCTGGAGGCATCGATAAGGGTCCCCGGGATGTGATGAGGGATTTGCAAAATCCCGACATGCTGGTTCCACCCGTAACAGATAATGGACTTATTCCGAACATGAGGTTTTCTTTTTCAGATGCCCATATGCAGTTGAATCACGGTGGATGGTCAAGAGAAGTAACCGCAAGGGAGCTACCCATTGCTACAACTCTTGCCGGAGTGAATATGAGTTTGACACCGGGCGGCGTACGCGAACTTCATTGGCACCAGCAGGCGGAATGGTCTTATATGCTGTTGGGGAGTGCCCGTATTACAGCCGTCGACCAAAATGGCCGGAATTTTATTGCTGATGTGGGTCCTGGTGATCTCTGGTATTTCCCACCCGGCATTCCACACTCTATACAAGGTCTTGAGGAAGGCTGCGAATTTTTGCTGGTTTTTGATGACGGCAACTTTTCTGATTTGAACACGTTATCCATTTCCGATTGGTTTGCACATACTCCAAAAGATGTACTGTCTGCCAATTTCGGCATTCCTGAAGCTGATTTTTCGTCCATTCCTCAAGAACAAGTATACATTTATCAGGATACCGTTCCTGGTTCAATCCAAAGCCAAACGGTTTCCTCTCCCTATGGTACGATACCTCAATCCTTTAAGCATGAATTACTCGCTCAGCCCCCCATCAAAACGCCGGGTGGAAGCGTACGAATCGTCGATTCCTCCAATTTTCCGATATCCCAAACGATCGCCGCTGCTCTTGTTGAGATTGAGCCTGGAGCCATGCGTGAAATGCACTGGCATCCCAATAATGACGAATGGCAATACTATCTTACCGGGCAAGGCCGAATGACTGTTTTTGGCGGAAATGGCGCGGCGCGCACGTTTGATTTCAGAGCCGGAGATGTTGGATATGTTCCTTTTGCTTTCGGTCATTACATCCAAAATACAGGCTCGAGCACGCTATGGTTTCTTGAAATGTTTAAAAGTGATCGCTTCGCTGATGTTTCCCTGAACCAATGGATGGCTCTTACCCCCACAGAGCTCATTCAGAGCAATTTAAATGTTGGTACCGATGTGACCTCTAAATTGCGTAAGGTAAAATGGCCTGTCGTCAAGTATCCTGGTTAACGAACAAATATAAGGTGCTGTCCCAAACCGCCGACTACATCCCTTTACCGTTATTAGTTATCCATAGCTAATTAGTATACAAAGATATAGGCTGCCGGCTAAAGTCGGAGCCTACATCTTTGTAGCATTATGACTGGAGCAAATTGCTTCCGGGCTTCTGTTCTCCCCTCTTATATGGCTTAGTAAGAATAAGAAAACTCATTTTTGAATTCATCCACCCGTTGGATGATATGCAGAATATTCCGACCTTCACGAGTACCATCAATAATACGACGAGCTTGTTTACTGTCCCCGATATTCACGACTTCCACTTGATGTTCCTTACCGTATTCCAGCAAGCTGTCCATAAGTGGACTGAACGAGCGCATTCCCAAGCATACGAAACCGAGATCAAAAGGAATCTCAAGCTCCTGTTCTCCGTGTTTTACTTTGAAACGGTCGCTGCACACTTCTGTCAGAGCAGTTTCCGTATGAACGTTCACTTCCCGCTCCTCAACCATTTTCATCATGGAAATACGGGTAATCATATCAAGGTCTTTGCCCAGTAACGGCATCATTTCAATAATAGAAACTTCTTGAGCACCACGTTCTGCGTAATATTCGACAACGTCCAATCCCACGGCTCCGCCACCTACTACAGCAATACGTTTGCCTTCAAACTCTTGGAAGCTCTCCATATTGTGCAAAAGATCAAAGATAGAGAATACTTTGGTACCCGGTTTACCCAGTTGATCATGCAATCCCGCAATCGGCGGAAGCAGTGGTTTGGCACCTGTTGCATTTACAATAATATCGGGATTTAAAGCCGTAATCATCGGCAGATCCGCTTGGGTTCCTGTGATAATATCCAGATTGGCCAGTTGTTTGGTACGTTGAATCAGATAATCTGGGAAATCATTGATACGCGTTTTGTCTGGTAATCGTGCAATATCACGAGCCAAGCCACCCAGCTCCGGATTTTCTTCAAAGAGGGTTACTTTACAGCCTACTTCGGCCGCTGTACATGCCGCTTCCATCCCAGCGGTACCACCACCAATAACAACAACCTGAACATCGTTTTTAACTCGTTGTTTCCGGTATTCAGCTTCTCTGAACAGGTCAGGATTTACCGTACAGCAAATCGGTTTGCTCTTGGAAATACGGTGATCGGCACAGCCGATGTTGCAGGAAATACATTTTCTAAGCAATTCTTCATGGCCATTCTGCACTTTAAGTACCCAGTTCGGTTCTGCGATCAACCCTCTTCCCATAGCCAGAAGATCAGCGTCGCCTCTCAACAAAATATCCTGTGCTGCCTGCGGACTCCGAATATTACCTGAGGTCATGGTGACCTTACCGAATTTTTCTTTTACCGCTTTGGCCATATAAGAGCGCCAGCCATCCGGCAGGTTCATTCCATCAATCTGAAACTGGATGGAATCATTCAGAGCAGCAGACACATTCAGAATATCTACCTCATCATTCAAATACTCCAGCAATTCCAATGTATCTTCCAGTGTGTTGCCGCCTTCTGTGAACTCTTCCGCACTAAAGCGTAAGCAGATTGGGAAGAATGGGCCAACTACCGAACGAATTTCATCAATCACCAATCTGGCAAACCGTGTGCGGTTTTCTGCACTGCCACCAAATTCATCCGTACGTTTATTATACATAGGGGATAGGAACTGGCTCAGCAAGTAGGAATGACCCGCATGTATTTCCACACAGTCAAAGCCGGCCCGTTGCGCTCTTCCCGCTGCCTCTCCGTATTTGCGTACAATGGCGTAAATTTCTTCTTTTTGCAAAGGTCTTGGAATCGCTCCACCCTTTTTAGAAGGAATATTCGAAGAAGATACAGGCTGAACTCCATTCAATCGCCCAGCATAAGCGGAAGCACCTGCGTGGTTAATTTGGACAGAGACGCAAGCTCCGTAAGAGTGCAGGGCTTCTGTTAGTCTAAACAATCCGGGGATAAACTGATCATTATCCATACGCAACTGGGTCGTTCCGTTCGTACCCATTGGGAAATCCAGACAAACATTTTCTACGGTTATCAGGCCGGTACCACCTTTGGCCCGTTGCACGTAATAGTCAATATGATCCTGAACGAAGCTTCCGTCCATAGCCGCAAAGTTAGTGCCCATCGGTGGCATAACAATCCGGTTTTTTAACGTCATGCGACGTATGGTCAGAGGTTCAAAAATAGCAGGATAGTGGTTCATTGTTCTTCCTCCTTGCGAGTTTGAAGATTTCATGCTCAAGTTTTCATCAAAGCATTCTCACATGTGATTTTTTTCACTTTTAGGAACATCGAGGTACTTTTGAGTACGACCGTTCCTTATGACTTGATTTTATATCATCCGATCTATAAATTCTAATGCTATTTTATGTGTTGAATCATAGTTTCAGTCTATATATTATGTTCAAAAAAGGAACACTCTGCTGAGGAATGTCCCTTTTCTGTCATAAAATATCATGTTTTATTCCAGTGCCTGCCTCCCGGCATGTTCTTTTGAAGCCGAAGTGTGCACGCTCAATCCGCCCTTCGCTCACATACTTGTCGAACAGCTTGCACATTTTAGCATATCCATCTTCCCTAAACGCAGGTGCATATACTGCGGCTTCAGGAGAGGTGTTCACATAATGCAGGAAAAATCCTTCGTTGATTACCTGTTAACAACTCATCACGCAGAAGGCCCAGTCTAAGTCTTAAATTCATTCATGTAAATGTAAAAATCCAGACATATCGCTGGGGTAACAAGATCGTTCATCGGGTTTGAATATCCGTCATTTTCCTTAAAAACGAAGAAAAAGCTGTAAATATTCAATATATCGTAACTTTCTACCGTTTAACAAAATCATTTTATAGGCTATATTAAATTTTAAGTAATAGTAACAAGGGAGGTTTATTCATGTTCAAAAATGCCTTTAAGACATTTGGCGTCATTGGTAATATTGAAGCAATTTCATATCTGTTGCTCGTATGTATCGCTATGCCGCTTAAATACGCAGCCGGGATGCCGCAAATGGTAAGATGGGTCGGTATGATCCATGGTATACTGTTCGTGACTTATGTAGTTGCGATTGTGGTCATGCTGATTTTGCGAAAGCTTTCGGTATTGCAAGGGCTTGTGGCCCTGATTGCCTCACTGCTGCCATTCGGGCCTTTCATTTTTGATCGTAAGGTGCTGAAGAAAGCCGAAGCGCGCGATAATGGTGCTACTCCGGTAAAAGCTACATAGGAAAGTCAAAGAAAAGACTCCGTTGACATAAGGATTCTATAGCACAAAAACACGGCTTTTTCGAGGTTACATAACCCCGAAACGGCCGTGTTTTGCTCACGTTAACAATCCTTCAGACAATTTCATTGCTTCCTATTATGTAAAATGGTATATAAACCCTGCTTAATCTCTTGGGTAATTCACACTCATGATATCCATAAAAGGAACTTTGTCCGTTTCACCATTACTCTCTACATGTACTCTGCCCGTTCTGGGATCCATTTTAACGATCTGCCCGCGGGTTGTCTCCTGACGCCCCCATACGGTCAACACAACTTCGGATTGCTCTTGCTGCGCTTCTGCAAGCTGATTCCCGATTTCCTCCAGCACAAATTCATCCCGGGTAGGCCGTTTGGCCACCTTCGCCTTTGCCACTTGCTTTCACCCTTCCTTTACTGCAAAATCAAATTCATTCCATTTTACCATACTTTTCATCATTTGGTGCTGGTAATCTGAGTTAAATCGTGGCATTTGCGTATAAAAAAGAGCCGATTTCTCACGAACAAGAAAACCGGCTCTCAAAGCTGGTCAGCCAGGAAGCAATTCCATATCCATTTTTATTTGATCAGCTGTGGAATGTAATCCGCCACATTATAAATAGGTGCGCTGCTCTGCTGAGTAAGGGCCAGAATTAAGGCGCCTTCCAGCATGGAAATAATAAGTACTGCCAGACTATGTGCCTTTTCCTCCGTCCATCCCGCTACCTGAAGACGTTCCATATAGATATGTTGCCAATCTGTAAACGTATTCACGCAGGCACGCCGCAACGATTCGCTGATGCAGGAAGTTTCCGCAGCGGCCCAAAATCCCATAGGCATAAAGCCATTAAAGTTCGTTTGGTCTGCTTCCGCAGCTGTATTGCGGATGAAATCCTGTATGGCGAGCACAGGGTCCTCTTTCCCTGATAGCGTTTCTTTCAACTTGTTCTTAATAAACTCATTCCCTCTTCTGATGCACTCCAAAGCCAATTCCTCTTTGCCACGCGGAAAATAATAATAAAGCGAGCCCTTCGGTGAGCCACTCTCCGCAAGAATCTGATTGAGTCCGGTAGCATGGTAGCCCTGATGAAAAAAGAGCTTAGAAGCGGTTTGCACAATATTTTCATATGATTCGGGTTTAGCAGCCATATACAGCATCCTTCATTAATAAAATATTTAAAATTTTTTTTGACAAAAAAATAGCTTCACGTTTATTATATGTAGACCGATCGTTATAATTCAATACCCATCAATTTATTGGAGGAACAAAAACAACATGAGTACAATGAGTCAAGCAAGCCCGTCGTCTGATCCCAAGACGTTCAAGGTGCTGCCTATTATGATTGCCCTGCTGCTTAGCGGCTTTATCGGAATGTTCAGTGAAACGGCGTTGAACATTGCGCTGAATGATTTGATGCAGATTTTGCACATTACAACAGCAACAGCCCAATGGCTGACCACGGCCTTTCTGCTGACACTCGGTATTTTGGTACCTGTATCGGGTTTGCTGCTTCAAACCTTTACGACAAGACAGCTTTTCGTCACATCACTGCTGTTCTCTATTGCAGGTTGTCTCGTTGCTGCGTTAGCACCAACCTTTGCAGTGCTATTAATCGCACGCATTCTTCAAGCCGTTGGTACGGCACTGTTATTACCGTTGATGTTTAACACCATCTTGATCATCTTCCCGGCTGAAAAGAGAGGCGCAGCTATGGGGATCATCGGATTAGTTATTATGTTTGCTCCTGCGGTGGGACCTACGATAGCGGGTCTGGTGCTGCAAAATCTGTCCTGGCACTGGATTTTCTGGATCTCCCTTCCGTTTCTGATTCTTTCGCTGATTTGCGGTATCTTGTTTATGCAAAATGTTTCGCAGATTACAAAGCCGAAAATTGACATTCCATCTATTCTGTTATCTTCCATTGGCTTCGGTGGTGTTGTGTTCGGTTTCAGTAAATCCGGAGAAGGCGGCGAAGGCTGGGCTAGCCCGGTTGTTTTGCTCCCTCTGATCATCGGATTGGTATCTTTGATTCTATTCTCAGTACGCCAGTTAAAAATGAAGCAGCCTATGTTGAATTTGCGCGTCTTTAAATATCCGATGTTTGTTATCGGTGTTGTGATGGTCTTCCTGTGTATGATGACGATCCTTTCTACAATGCTAATTCTCCCACTCTTTTTGCAAAAAGGGCTGGCCTTGTCCGCTCTGTCTGCAGGATTGGTGCTTCTGCCCGGCGGAATTATCAATGGTCTGTTGTCACCCATCATGGGCTCCCTGTTCGATAAATTCGGTCCAAAATGGCTCGTTATTCCGGGACTTGTGATCGTTGCCGCTGTCTTGTTTTTCCTATCCGGCCTTACGACGACATCAGCTATCGTACTCATTATTGTGCTGCATAGCTGCCTGATGATCGGCATTTCCATGATCATGATGCCAGCTCAGACGAACGGTCTGAATCAGTTGCCGATGGATCTGTACCCGGACGGTACAGCCATTATGAGTACGCTCCAACAAGTTGCTGGTGCAATCGGTACAGCCGTGGCGGTCAGCATTCTCTCCAAGGGCATGGAAAGCTATTTGAGCCAATCCAGCATGCCGAAATCTGTAGAAGAATTGGCGAATGCTATGGCGTTCGGATCGCAGAATTCTTTCTTCTTTGCCTTGATCGTCAGTGTAATTGGATTAATCCTTGCGTTCTTCATTCGCAGAGTTCATGTTGAAAAAGGGGCTGCTCAAGCTCCTATGCATTAATAGACAGGTTCACAGGTATCTGAAATAAAAGATATATCTTACAAAGCGAAAAGGCTGCTCGACCGTATTTCCACGGTTAAGCAGCCTTTTTCATATGAAGCTATATTCATATTCATATGATTACATATTTACAAAACTCCCCCATTTGGTTACAATATGCTTCACGAAGTAAAACGTAAATATTACGATTAATATCAAGGAGGAAAACCTGTTGTTTAAACTTCAGCATTTTAAATTGTTTATACCTGCGTTCATAGCTGTGATGATGATGTCAGCATGCTCTTCATCACCAGCAGCTTCACCCTTTTTATCTACTGCAAACCCGCAAGATAAAAGTATTACCTTATTATTCAATGTGCAAAGCCCTTCTGTAGATCCACATACCGATGTGAATTACACAGCCGTTCGCGCAGGAGTTGGTGAAACTCTGATCAAGGTGAATCAGAACCTCAAGCTGGAGCCTTGGCTTGCAGAGAAGTGGAACAGTAAGGACGGACAGCACTGGACTTTCCATATTCGTCCGGGTGTGACCTTCCATAGCGGTAAAACCGTCGATGCCGCCGCTGTCAAGACATCTCTGGAAAGAGCGCAAAAGCTCAATCCATCGGTTAAAAACGCACTGCATATCCATGATATGAATGCGGATGGACTGATTTTGAACATTACGACAGACAAGCCTTTCCCGGCGTTCGTATCCGAACTGGTGCATCCGAACACAGCTGTGATCGACACAACTGCGGTTGCTGATCTTCCATCCGGAACAGGTCCGTTCAAGGTTGCCAGCTTTCGGGCCAGCAGTGAACTGAATTTGGATCGCAATGACCAATATTGGAACGGCGAAGTGAAATTGAAGCATGCCAAGTTCATGTTTAACGAAGATGCAAATGCGCGTGAGCTTGCATTTCAAGCCAAGAATGCAGACATTGTGTATCGCCCGCCGATTGAAAGTCTGGAGCTGCTGAAGGCCGATTCCACCGTTAAGGTCGACTCTTTTCCCAGCTTGCGAACACATCAGCTCATTTACAATATGAACAACAACGATCTGAAAAAGACGGCTGTTCGTAAAGCATTCGATCATCTGATCCATCGGGATGAGATTGCTAGTGGTATCATGTCCGGTCAGGGGACTCCTGCTCAGGGTCCATTTCTGCTCGATTTCCCTTTCTCACCGAAATACGCTACGAAGAAGTTTGACTTGAGTACTGCACGCGAAGGCTTCAAACAAGCTGGATATACAGTGCAAAACGGCAAAGTAACAACGCCCGATGGCACATCACTTCATTTGACGTTGCTAACTTATCAGTCAAGAGCGGAGCTTCCACTCATTTCACAGCTCATTCAGGCTAACGCCAAAGAGCTTGGCATTACGATTGATATCCGTCAGGTCGATAATATTGATGAATATCTTGCGGCTAATCAGGATTGGGATTTGGCAACCTACAGCAACATTACAGCCCCACGTGGCGATGCAAGCTATTTTTTGAATGCGGCCTACATGCCGGAGGGTGCACTGAATTATGGACGCGTGCATCTGCCAGAGCTGGAAGCTATGATTACCAAGCTGAACACGACGGTGGATGAGGAGCAACGCAACAAACTGGCGCTCGAAGCCGTCACGTTGATTGACCAGGAAAACCTGCAATCCTTCCTTGTTCATCCGAATAACGTAGTAGCTTATCGTAATTATGTACATAATTGGGTAACAAGCCAAAGTGAATACTATTTGCTGACCCAGGATCTGGATGTGAAATAGTATGCTTAAACTTATCGCCAAAAAGCTTTTCGAACTGGCATTGTTCTTTTTAATTCTTTCCTTCGTCAGCTTCTTTCTGCTCAAGCTTGTTCCGGGCGATCCTGTCCGGAGCATCCTTCGGGTGGATGATGTAGCTGTCTCCAATCAGCAGATTGCAGATATGCGCACCCAGTTGGGTCTGGATCAGCCGTTGCCTGTGCAATACGGCAAGTGGCTGGTACAGTTGCTTCAATTTGATTTTGGACAATCATATTTGACTCATCGCCCGGTCATCACCGAATTTATGGAGAAACTTCCTTTTACACTCCTGCTCACCGGAGGTTCTCTGTTCATTATGCTGCTGATTGCTCTCCCATTGGGAACGATGGCAGCGTTGTACCGTAATTGCTGGATCGACAGCGCGAGTCGCATTTTTTCTTTAATCGGCTCCTCCATTCCCAGCTTCTGGCTGGGTCTCTTATTGATCGAATGGTTTGCCGTTAAGCTCCACATCTTGCCGTCCATGGGTGAGGGAACATTCCTTCATTTGGTACTCCCTTCTCTGACGCTGGGACTGGCGATGGCAGCCGTCTATGTGCGGATGATTCGTGCGAGTCTGATCGAAAGCTCGGGACAGGACTTTATTAAAGCAGCACAAGCACGCGGGATCAGTCCAGTTCGCATCTTTTTCAGACATATGTTCCGTCATAGTTTGGTTCCGCTCATTACGGTATTCAGTGAGAGCATAGGTAGCCTCTTGGGAGGTACGGTTGTGATTGAGGTGCTGTTCGCCTATCCGGGGCTGGGCAAATGGATTGTAGATGCGATTGCTGCCAGAGATTACCCGATTATTCAGGGCTATACGCTATTTATGGCCGTGTTTATTGTAGGTATTAATATTCTGGTAGAGCTGTCCTACCGTTGGGTGAATCCTGAAATTGCTTTGAAGGAGAAACGTTTATCATGATAAAATCCATAGATGTGGAAGACAGGCAGCTCGCCAGGCGGCAATTGTCCAAAAGATGGATTGTAGCAATCTCCATCATGCTCCTCCTTATAGCAATTACAGTGCTGCCCCACCTTACTCCGCAAGATCCGTATCGTATCCAGATGGGGAGTCGGCTCCAGCCCATCAGTGTTGATCATTGGCTGGGAACCGACCATTTGGGCCGAGATGTGCTATCGAGGGTGATGGGAGGACTTCGGACGACCGTCGGAACCAGCCTGTTGATTTTAAGCGTTTCGCTGGTTGTCGGAGTTCCGCTTGGTCTTCTGTCAGGATTCGCAGGGGGCTGGGTGGATCGTGTGTTCAAACGGGTGATTGATGGATTCATGACCTTACCCGATTATATTTTTGCCATTGTACTAAGCGGACTGCTTGGTCCGGGCTTGATGAATCTTATTTTCGCTGTAACCGCAGTCAAGTGGGTTAGCTATGCACGGTTGGTGCGCAGTACCGTTCTAGCTGAGAAGCAAAAGGATTACATCTCGTTATCTGTTTTGGCAGGTACGCCCTCCTGGCGGATTGTCATGCACCATATTCTGCCCCATACGATTGGAAATGTACTAGTGCTGGCTACGCTGGATATCGGCAAAATCATTTTGATGATTGCCTCCCTTTCCTTTTTAGGCTTAGGGCCGCAGCCACCGATACCGGAATGGGGTGCCATGTTAAATGAGGGACGAGCGTATTTTCAAATGGCTCCTCACTTAATGCTGGTTCCTGGAGTAGCCGTTGTGCTCACGGTACTACTGGCAAACGTGCTTGGAGACAAGCTGCGTGACCGATATGATGTTAAAACCCGAACGGAGGAGTAAGCACATGCTATCTATAGAAGGCTTAACGATTCGGACAAAAGCAAAAACGATTGTAGATGGGCTGGAGCTTGCCATCCGTCCGGGGGAATGGTTCGCACTCGCCGGGGAAAGCGGCAGCGGCAAAAGCATGACTGCGTCGGCTATCGGCGGTCTTCTTCCCCCTTCTGTTACAACGGAAGGAATTATCGCATGGAAGGGCCATAATTTGCTGGCCCTATCCGCCAAACAAAGACGTTCCTTGCTTGGCAATGAAATCTCTTATATTTTTCAGGATTATCATGGGGCCTTCACCCCCTTCCTGCGGATTGGCAGCCAGCTGGACGAGCTGATGCGTGCTCATGGAAGCTGGGATCGCAAGGCGCGCAAGCTGCGCTGTATAGAGGTCCTGGAGCGTGTACAGCTTCCTGAAGAGCGTGTGTACCGCAGTTATCCGTTTCAACTCAGCGGCGGACAATTGCAGCGGGCGGCTATTGCGGCTGCACTGTTGCTGGAACCAAAGCTGCTCATTGCCGATGAGCCGACAACCGCGCTGGATACGCTGACGGCTCACCGGGTGCTTCAGCTTATCGACCGTATCCGAACGGAAACGGGGATTTCCGTATTGTGGATTACTCACGATCTCCGGCACGTCCGCAAATATGCGGATCGAATCGCGGTCATGCGCACAGGCACACTGGTCGAGACAGGCGATACACTATCGGTGCTGGATCACCCGGCGCATCCATATACACGAAGCTTACTGGCGGCCATTCCGCCGCTGGCTCCAAGTACTCCCGCCCGGTTGCCGCACCACAGCGAAGAACATGTCACACCCGAAAGGAGCCGATCACATGGATGATCAAATCCTGTATACACAGCAGCTCAAGGCGGACAAAGCGCTCGTCACTGTCTCCGGCCTGACGAAAATCTACGCGGCAGGCAAAATTGCGCTGCGAGAAGTCTCCCTGTCGGTTTCGCCCAGAGAATGTCTGGGTGTTGTTGGGGAAAGCGGCAGCAGGAAAAGCACACTTGCACGCTGTATTTTGACGCTGGAACCGTTTGATCAAGGTGAGCTTATGCTGGATGGACAGTCTGTCCGGGGAGTAAAGCGCAGAGAATTAAAGCGTATCCGCAGCAGGCTGGGAGCGGTATTTCAGCATCCCGCTACCGCATTGAACTCCAGACTGACCATTTTGCAATCTCTGCTGGAACCGCTGGACCAGCTCAAAGGCTATATCCCTTCCTATGTGACGGGTATACCGTCAGGACGTCGTGACATAGCGGAGCACCTGCTGAACATGGTGAAGCTTCCGGCTGCTTATCTGGATAAGTATCCACATCAGCTGAGCGGCGGGGAAAAGCAGCGCGTCACCATCGCTCGTGCCATTAGCACGGAGCCTGATTTTATCGTGCTGGATGAGCCAACAGCAAGTCTGGATGTGACAACGCAGGCCACTGTTTTAAATCTGCTCAAGGATTTACAGGATGAGCTGGGACTGGCTTATCTGTTCATTTCCCATGACCTGGCGGCTGTACATTTCATGAGTGACCGAATTATGGTCATGAAAAATGGCGGGGTGCTTGAGCATTTTTCCAAGGACGAATTATTTCAATCTGCCCGTCATCCATATACACAATCATTATTGGAGGTTTTTTCAACATGTTGCCTTCCCACCGAGCCTATCTTGCTTTAGCCATCCCTTTAATTATCTCAACGATTACGACCCCGCTACTCGGTGCGGTGGATACTGCGGTAATCGGTCATTTGAGCCATTCTGCCTATTTGGGCGGTGTGGCAGTGGGTACTCTTATTTTCAATACTTTATATTGGCTGTTTGGCTTTCTGCGAGTCAGCACATCTGCTTTCACCGCACAGGCTACCGGGGCTAAAAATAACGACCAGGGGATAGCCGCCCTCATGCGTCCGCTGGCGATTGCCTTGCTGATCGGTGCGTTGTTCATTCTGTTGCAAAAGCCGATCCTGCTAGCCTCCCTCCAGCTTATCCATCCTGCTGAGGATGTGGCGGCGCAGGCATCGATTTATTTTAACATTCGTATTTGGGGAGCTCCCCTCACGCTGGTGAACTATGTACTGCTCGGCTGGCTCATGGGATTGTCTCGCGTAAAGGCTACACTATTTTTGCAAATTTCCATGAATGTTATCAATATGGTGCTGGCTATTGTATTCACACAAATCATGCAATGGGATGTAGCTGGTGTGGCTGGTGCTACTCTGATTGCTGAGGTCCTCGCATGTGTGCTTGGTTTTGTGCTGGTGCTTCGTTCGTCGGTCTGGAGGGAATGGAAGCGCAGTGGAAAGAGAGATTGGCGGGGATGGTTTGGAGCTGTGGAGCTGAAAAGCGTCATGGCAACGAACCTTGACCTTATGATTCGCACAGCCTGTCTGCTGACGATGTTTAATCTGTTTACATCGCGCAGTGCGGGCTTTGGAACCGATCAGCTTGCGGCGAATGCTATTTTGCTTCAGATCCACTACCTTATGGCTTACTTTTTTGACGGTTTTGCCAACGCCAGCAGCATTATGACGGGTCAGGCCCGGGGTGCAAGGGATCAAAAAATGCTGCAAAGAGTTATTCATCTATCCTGGTTCTGGACGATTGTAACTAGCGTGCTGACGGGTGGGTTGTATTTTGCACTGAAGGAGCCGCTTATCCGTCTGTTTACCGATAACGCTACGGTGATCAGCCTTACAGATCCATATAACGCTTGGCTAGTCGCCTTTCCACTAGCCGCCGGACTGGGGCTGGTATTCTACGGTGTATTTACAGGCATGACAGTGACGTACCCGATACGTAATTCAATGCTAATTTCACTGGTCTTCTTTTTGATCGCGCTGTTCTGGTGCGTTCCCCACTATGGGAATCATGGGCTTTGGCTGTCGTTCATCGTATTCGCTTTAGGGCGGTCACTGTTTCTTGTGATCTATTTGCCTCGGTTGCAGAGGATATAGCAATTCATCGTACTCAAAAGCAAAGGATGTCCCATGAACCATCTACATGATGGCGTTGAGACATCCTTTTATTTTATGGAGAAGCCTTGAGGCTAAAGTACGCAAATACCTCTACTCGCCTTGAGGAACGGTCAAGCCCAGACCTTCGGCTACACGGCGTCCGTACTCAGGATCAGCCTTGTAGAAATGTCCAATCTGACGCAGCTTGATTTCATCACTTTCCACCGGCTTCATCGCACCCACGATGTTTTGTACCAGACGTGCACGCTCTTCTTCACTGAGCAAGCGGTACAGGTCACCCGGCTGAGTGTAGTGGTCATGATGGTCGTAAGCTACACTTTGTGCTTCGCCCGATACTTCAAAAGGAGCGATTTTGTGAGCTGGAGACTCTTTCGGCCCACCGAGGCTATTTGGCTCATAATAGACCGATCCGCCACCATTGTCGTCACTACGCAATGCACCATCACGTTGATAGTTGTGTACTTCTGCATGCGGTCGGTTGATAGGCAATGAATTGTGATTTGCGCCTACACGGTAGCGATGTGCGTCTCCGTAGGCGAACAGGCGTCCTTGCAGCATTTTATCCGGAGATGCTTCAATACCGGGAACGAACGAACCCGGAGAGAATGTTGCCTGCTCTACTTCTGCAAAATAGTTCTCAGGATTGCGATTTAATACCATGCGTCCCAGTTCGATCAGCGGGTAATCCTTTTGCGACCATACTTTCGTTACATCAAATGGATCAAAGCGGTACGTGTCCGCATCCTCCACAGGCATAATTTGTACATGAAGCCTCCATGCAGGGAAATCACCCTTGTCAATGGCATTAAACAGGTCTTCGGTATGATAATCCGGGTTTTCACCGGCAATTTTGGCAGCCAGATCTACATCGAGATTCTGTACGCCTTGCTCTGTTTTAAAATGATATTTCACCCATACCGCCTGCCCTTCGACATTGACCCACTTGAATGTGTGGCTACCGAATCCATGCATATGTCTGAGTGTAGCGGGAATGCCGCGATCGGACATCAGAATACTTACTTGATGCAGCGATTCAGGAGATAAGGACCAGAAATCCCAAACAGCATTAGGGTTTTTCAGATGAGTTTGGGGGTGACGTTTTTGCGTATGAATAAAGTCCGGAAATTTGATCGCATCTCGGATGAAAAATACGGGTGTGTTGTTACCTACGAGATCGTAGTTGCCTTCCTCGGTATAAAACTTCACTGCAAAACCACGCGGGTCGCGTACCGTATCAGACGAACCTTGCTCACCGGCAACCGTAGAAAAACGGATAAACATCGGTGTGCGCTTGCCCACCTCAGATAAAAAGCTTGCTTTTGTATAAGCAGATAAATCATTAGTGACTTCAAAATATCCGTGCGCCCCTGCACCCTTGGCATGAACCACACGCTCCGGCACACGTTCCCGGTTAAAATGCGCGAGCTTTTCCAGCAGATGCACATCCTGAATCAATGTAGGCCCGCGTGATCCAGCCGTTATGGAATTTTGATTATCACCGACAGGAGCGCCCCAGCTGGTAGTCAGGTTGGTTGGTTGTTTACTCGTCATTGAAATCACCTCTTGAATGAATTGGTTGGGTATGTGCTGTAGTCAAAAAACCTCTCGCCTCTGGTGCCGAATATCCGAAAAGACCAGGGGGAAATTTCAGACGGCTTCAAGATCGAGAGGTTTATTCTATTTAAACATGAATTCCATTTTAGATAATGAAGATTTCAGGAAGATTTGAAAAAGGTTTGGCGAAGATTAGAGCAACAACGATTCCCTATCGAGAAAATCCAATATATCCTGAACTGACTGAACGATCTCCCGACTTTCAGTAGATACAACAAGATCAGGCTCTAATGGTGCTTCATAAGGCGCATCAATACCGGTAAAATGGCGTATTTCTCCGGTTCTTGCCTTCTTGTACATGCCTTTGGGATCACGCCGCTCGCATTCCTCCAGACTGCACTGGATATAGATTTCATAACAGCCTTCCTGCTGTAAAATGTCCTTTACCATTTCACGATCCTCACGATAAGGAGAAATCGTAGCGCAAATCGTCAGCACTCCCGCATGTGACATCAGCTTCGCTACTTCAGCAATACGACGGATGTTTTCTTTGCGGTCAGCGGGCAGGAAACCCAGATTTCGATTTAAACCATGCCGAACATTATCCCCATCCAAAATAAACGTGCGTATACCTCGTGCAAATAATGCTTTTTCCAGTGTGGAGGATACCGTTGATTTCCCCGAGCCAGACAGCCCCGTAAACCAAAGTACCGGGCTTTTATGCCCATTCAGAAGCTGGCGCGCTTGCTTGTCAACGTCTGATGTATGCCAAGTGACGTTCTCATTTGGACTCATTCAGCACTCTCCTTTTTCATTAACTTATCCCTGTATATGATTTTTGAAACACGTCCCCAGCTTTAGGAAAGACCGTATTTAAAGGCGTTCAAGGTACTCTGTCCAGCCGTATGATCCAGCTGTTTGGTATCCGTATAATATCCATTCTCCAAAATAGATAACGTTTCCTGCGCCATATGTGATCGAGTATCCCGGTTGCTCCGGGTGTTCATTGTATGTTTCATGATGGCTGTTCCTCCTTTTGCTGTGCATCCTCACGTAGTCTCGTCAGTATTTCCCCAAGCCAATTCGTGCCTCGCCAAGATTTGCGGTAGCGTATGCGAGCATCAGTTTCAGCCAAACCAACTCCCCAAATCGTGTCCGTCGGACTAGCCTCAACCAGCGTAGTTCCTTTCGTTTTGAGCAGATGCTTAAGTAAATTCGGATTTTGTGTAAATTTGGCGTAGTTACCGTCATACACAAATTGTCGGCAATTCGCCTCCCACAAGGCTTGATCAAATCCGCGCACACTACGGCCACGTGCTTTTTGCTCCCGAGGAGTAGGGGCTTGCATAATTTTACTGGCCGCCTCTTCATCTCCAAAAAGCTGAGCTTTTTTAAACATCATATATTGCTCCGCACAGTTGAATTCCACTCCATCCACGATAAACACAGAGGGATACCATTGTGAAAATGGCGACTGACTGCGATAAAAAAATGTGAACTTTTCCACGTTAATTCCTCATTTCATATTACTTCCTGCTATATAAAACGCGACCGGGGCTTGAAGCGGTATAACTTGGACGGACGATGTCCGGCCGCCTTTCTATATTCATTCGTCTCTTCCACCAGTTCGGCTATTTTGCGACGGAAGGCTGCTGCCAACAATTCCTTACCCAGAATAATTTCATATACCTGTTGAAGCTCACTCAAAGTAAACAGGGATGGCATCAGGTGAAAAGCAATATCTGTATATTCTATTTTGCTGCGCAAACGCTCGATGCCGTACACAATAATTTTGGCATGGTCAAAAGCAATACCTTGTGATTCCAGCACTTCTCGCTTGACCTGAATGGTCTTTCCCTTAAGAATTTCAGTCACTTTTACTTTGGCTGACAGGTGAATGTCCCCATGCTTCAAAGTAATGTTAATGTCTTGTTCCCACCTGTAACCTTCCGACTGATTTGTCCGTCTCTCCTGAGCCACACTGTAGCCCAGTTCAAACCATTGGGCATCCGCAGCATCATCCCCGGCTTGTATCTCCAGTGAATCGTGATCTACCAATGCCATGTAAGCGCAACTTATGACCCGCGTACGTGGATCACGTGCTACATCTCCCCATGTATATAGCTGCTCCATATAAATCCGATCCACATTCGTTTCAGTCTTAAGCTCACGTTGTGCAGCCTCTTCCAGACTTTCATCCATCCCTACAAATCCGCCTGGCAGCGCCCATTGTCCCAAAAACGGATGCTCCCCTCTCTGGATCAGAAGTAGCTGGAGTGTCTTCTCCGGCAGCTTGCGATAATTATGCTGGAGCTGATCCATCACCGTAAAAAGCAGCATATCCACCGTTACCGATGGACGCTCATACTGATTGGCATCATATGCAGCCAAAAATTGTTCCTCTGTCAAACCGATATGATTGTGCTTCGATGTATTCGTCAATTGCGTCACCTGCCTGTTCTTATATGGGTAATCGTTGCTTTCTAAATCAAGCAGCGAAAATAACTCATGTAACATTTTTTATTTTAACTCAATGATAAAAACAAAATGTTAATATCAATACAGTAATATATAATTCCAGCTTCGTCAACAACAATCCTATGAATTTCGTGTCCAATTAAATTGAGGATATTGCACTCCCATGTCTCCAAAAAGCAAAAGAGAAACCCTGGGTCTTGTATAGACTGGGTTTCTCGGACGGCTAAGTAAAGCTTTCTTTACTTATACCAAAGATCATCTGTTTCAAGTTCCTGTAGACTGCTCAAAAACGATTTTGAGTTGTCAATATAAAGTTCGGTATCGATATAGTACAGTTTTTTATCGTTTAAGCATTGATCAATATAATCTGCATTCAATATACTTTTATCCTCTACATTGGCGGCAAATGCCTGCAACTTGGGAAGCGCAGTTTTCTGATATTCAAGCCATGAATGATGGAATCCGGCTGGTTCGTCCAAGCAATAGATGTCATGATACAACGCTTCGGCAATCCCCTTCTTCCTGAGATAGTCCGCTGAGAAAGGCATACTTTTGAAGTAACGACCCGTCATCGCGAACACGCGATAGCTCCAATGAGGAGCACCGTGATTAGATTGGCAAAAAAGGTTCAGAAAGAATACGGAATAGTGCATTTTGAGCGTAATAATCTGGTGTTTCTTCACTTCCGCAATAATCCGGTCTGCCATCCGGCTATCAATGATCTCATCGAAGTCAGCCAGAATGATCACATCATCATCCTCGACCCTATCCCGCAAGATAGAGGTACTCCTGTTTCTTTGACAAGCCTCATTATGAAATGCACTGTTGTAGCTGAGCAGACGCCAATACCAACGGTCAAAGTTATCCGCACCACAGGTATTCACATCAAAGTACAATTGATGCTTCACAGGTTCGCGAAACAGATCATCGGCATGAAATGGATGATGAATCACCTTCGGGCCAAGATAATTTGAGTTGAAGTTGCGTGGCTTATCTAAATAACTGAAAGTCTTGTTAGCTTCCACTACATGTAGCTCGTCAATCCAGCGGTCATTTTCTTTTATTTTAATACCCGCAACCCGATTTTCATTAAAAAAAGGGCAAAATTCGTATATTTTCATGACCGGAAGCTCCCCTCTACTATCGTAATGTAAGGATGAACATTGATGCTGCGGCAAAGATGTCCGGAAATTAAACGTACAAGCTCGGCGATGGTCTGCTCTTCATAGTGAAGTGAGCTGTAATAGCAGGTTAAACTTAATCTGTCGTGTTTTAAGCTTGCCGTCATATTTAACCAGTAGGCGGAGGGATTGTCGGCCGCATTGGTATTTCCGAAAGGAACAGCCAAAGGCTCATAAAAATCGTCGGCTAGCCCATTCATTTCCTCTGATTGGTAATGGAAAAGCATGTGTGTTTCGTCTTTTAGTGGCTCTATATTGGGATTAGTACCCTGTATCATATACCGTAAAATAAAGTAATCCAGTCCTTCAGATGGGATATGCTGTAACGTGTGTCTGACTTGTTCAGGAATAATTCCCCGATTTTTTAACTGCTCCTCTGCGGGGATCTGGATTCGAATAGGATAAGCTCCAGCAAAAAAACCGATCGTACGATCAATCATAACCCCCGGCAAAAAAGACTCGCGTTGATAAGACATCACATGCAGCAGCAAATCGGATTGCTTTTTCAATTGGTAGCAAGCCTGTGACAATGCTGTTAGTATCATGCTAAGCGGTGTAGTATGCTGCTTCACAGCCAATGCTTTTAAAAGGCTAATATGTTCCTCTCCTTCAAGCAAATCTTTCGTTATTGTTGTCATGTGGCAATGAAGAGGCTGGATCTCCGAATCCCTGTCGACCCGAAAAGACTCACCACCTTCTACAACCTTTCTCCAATAGATTGATGCTTTAGAAGAAACGTCTCTCGCCGCATATTGTGTCAACGCCGTGCACCAATCCCGATAACTGCATTCCTCCTCCCCATGTAACGCCAAATCACTCCCCATTCCCGGCAAGAGAAGTTGTCTCAAATCTTCTAAAAAAATGTTCATCGATAAGCCGTCAAAAATCAAATGATGAAACAGGAGCAATATCACCTGCCGTCTCTCTTCGCAATAGTGATCAAACAGTACTACCTTCCATAAAGGGCCGTCCTTGATGTCAAATCCATGCTGAGCGTTCGAGCAGTATTCCGAAATGTAGGCATCATGTGATCCCGGGATCGCTTGCAGATGCACGTAAGAAACAACCTGTTTCACACTCATTTTCTGCTCATACTGATACCATTCATCATGATCCAGTTGAGCAAATGACAGCCGTAGGGCTGCATGTTTGTTCAATAGTACCTCCAGCGAAGCGTTCAGCAATTCTCTGGGAATATATTCCTTGAGCAGAGCCACGTAAGGCACATTAAACATGTTGCGATTCGCCAGATCTCTTTGAAAAAAACGTTTTTGTACGGCAGACAGCGGAAATCCACCATCCGGGTATACTTTTGTTGTAGACTGAATAGTTGGGAGATCCATATTCGGACTAAGAACAGTGGCTGTATCCGCCACTCCCCTGCTCAATGAAAGGGCCAAGCGTTCGATGGTCTGCTCGCGAAATACCTGGTTGACTGTAACCGGATAACCATTTTTTTGCAGCAGGCTGGCTATACGCAACGCAGAAAGCGAATGTCCTCCCAACGCGTGAAAGTCTTCATCCTTGCGGATGTGATCAAGCTTCAGAACCCTGCTCCAAATCTCTTCTATTATTTGTTCCAATTCGGTTTTTGGTCCAGAATTTGCTTGTTTATCGCCCCTATGGATTTCTGGCAAAGGAAGCTTTTTGCGATCGATTTTCCCGTTGGCTGTTAATGGGAACGTCTTCAGCCAAACGTAACGAGAGGGTAGCATATAGGAGGGAAGACCGTCAGCCATAAAAGTATGAAGCTGTTCCTCCCGCTCTTCCTCTTCCGCTGTATAGTAAGCGATCAGCCGCATATCCCCGTGAATCTCGCGGGCAACGACCAGACAATCTTTCACGACAGGGTAGCCGCCAAGACGGAACTCGACTTCTCCGGGTTCGATTCGATAGCCACGAAGCTTCACCTGATCGTCAACCCGTCCAATATATTCGATATTACCGTCTGGCAACCATCTCGCCCGATCTCCTGTGCGGTAGAGAACTAGATTTACTCCTCTTTCACGATCTTTGGCAGAAGTATATGGATTTGGAGTAAACGCTTGCTGTGTCAGCTGGTTTTGCTGCCAATACCCCCTTGCAACCCCGTCTCCTCCCACATATAATTCCCCGACTGCCCCGACAGGCTGAACACAGCCCCGTTTGTCCAGAATATAACAAGTTGAATTACTAATGGGTTTGCCAATGGGTATATCCTGCTCAAAAGGCTCTTCGATTCGGTAGCTCGTCGAAAATGTGGTGTTCTCCGTTGGACCGTATACGTTGAGGATCGAAAGTGTCGGATAGTCGAGCCGGACACGGTTTATATGCTTAACCGACAAAACTTCTCCACCTACGATCAGCCACTTGAGTCCAGCAAACATCGTTTCATTTTCTTCAATCCATTGATTACACAATGCGGAGCTAAGCCATAGTGCATTAATTTCCCACTCTTTCATCCGTTGCTCCAGCAGGCGAACGTTCAATAGATCTTCTTTTGAAACAACAAATAAACGGCCTCCATTCAACAACGTCCCCCAAATTTCAAACGTGGAAGCGTCAAAAACGGGCGAACCTGTATAGAGCAACCTGATGTCAGAGGAAAACGGGAAGTAGCTGGTGTTTTTGACCAAACGGACGACATTGCGATGTTCTACCATCACGCCTTTGGGTTTTCCCGTCGAGCCTGATGTATACATCAGGTAAGCAAGGTCGCTGGGAGCATTCATGTTCTCCTTCTCTTCTTGTGGTACAACTCCAGACTGGTCAAAATGCTCCGTATAAATCAGTTTTAAACGGATTCCCTTACAGGCTTCCGAGATACTTTCTGCCCCTTTCTGCGAGGTGATGATGGTGTCCAGTCTGGCATCCTTGATCAATTCGCGCGTTCTTTCTGCCGGAAAATCGGGATCTATGGGAACATAGGCACATCCCGCTTTCATGATCGCCAGGATGGAGACAATGAATTCGAGAGAGCGCGGCAAGTAAACCCCGATAAACTTCCCATGACTGTCGGTATCATCCGTTAGCTTATTGGCCATGCACTGGGACATTTGGTTGAGGGCGTGGTAAGACATTACCTGGTTGTGCCCAATTACAGCGGGCTGTGAAGGCCGTAGCTTCGCTTGTTCATGGAACAAGTCAACAATGGAACTCTCCCTAGGGTATTCTGTATACGTATTGTTCCAATCGTAGACGACTCGATCATATTCACCCTTGTCCATTAAACAAACGTCTCCAACCGCGCGATCTGGATATTCCAGCGCATATTGCAAGGCATTTAGCAAATGCTCTGACAGTCGGCGAACCGTTTCTTGATTCAATCGATCAGCATCATAAATCAACTTGATCATAATCCGTTCTCCGTCGTTCGCAATGGTGATTGTCATCGGGTAATTGGTTTTCTCATGCTCCCCCATAGCTGACATTTTCAATTCATTTTCTGGCTGCCGATAGTCGTTCATATAATTTTCGAATGCGACGATACTGTGAAACAATGTATGGCCTTGGATGGCACTCCAGCCCTTCAGTTCGTTCAGGCTCACATAGCAGTAATCGTTCAGCTTTTGAATAGTTTGGTGAAGCTCCTTAACATATTCGGTAATGGTCTGTTCCACATTCCAATACATAACCAGAGGAAGCGTATTGATCAACAGGCCCGTGATGTGGTCCGCTTTTGACAGATCGGATCCTCTACCAGACACGATCATACCAAATACAGTTACATCTGCATCATGATAGACTTGCAGTACTTTCCCCCAAGCGAACTGCACCAAGGTGTTTAATGAAATTTGCGATTGTTGTACAAATGCCGCGATGCGCTTGGTCATGCTTGAATCGATATGAATGGTCTCAATCTGTTGCTTCTCAATCGGTAGATGCACATCAGGAAGCATGCCTCTCTTCCCCATCGGCAGGAGGGTTGACTCCGTTAGGTTGGACAAATAATCTTTCCAGAATGACTCAGCTTCCGTTCGATCTTTATTGTTCAGCCAACGAATGTAAGTCTCAAAAGAGCAGGACAGGCTATGCTGCGGCACCATGCCTTTTAAACTGCAATCATAGATTTCATGAACCCGATTCAGCAGCAGCGGCAGGCTCCAACCGTCCAGCAAAATATGGTGGTAACTCCAAATCATCGTCCATTCCTCTGGGGTAGTCTGAATTAGTGTTATGCGGTACGCAGGCTGATGCAGATCGAAACGCCGATTACGATCTGACGTCAGCCATCGTTCGATATCCTTCTGTTGTCGATCTGGAGACTCTGCTCCAAAATCCAAAAACGTCCAATCCAATTCTACTTTTCGAAGGACACATTGTATGGGCTTGTCCAATTCTTCCCAAACGTAACATGTCCGCAAGCAATCATTTTCAGCAATGACGTGGCTCCATGCTTCCTGGTAACGGTTTACCTCCAGCCTGCCGTGATATTTCCAGCTAACCTGTACGAAGTATTGATCGGAAGATGGATGATCTAAATAATGGAATAGCAGACCTTCCTGTAACGGACTTAGATACATCATTTTATCCAGACCGTATTGCAGATGATATGTGTTTACGATCTGATCCAGCGAATATTGTCTCAATGAAACCCATGGAAAATCACTTGGTGTAAACTCTTCTTGTTCTGTCCGGCTACAGTGTTCAATAATGGCAAGCAGGCGGGATACGAAATCATCTGTCAATTGAGTAATGGTCGCTTCTTCATAGTGATGTCTGCTGTATTTCATAAACAAATGCAGTTGTCCGTGAACGATGGAACAATTGAGTTCCAAAAGACTTGTTCCATGATTCAGCGGCGAACTATGATCCTGTGCGGCATCACGTGTGAAACTTAACCACTCGTTCAGCCCGCCCGTATTCGCCTGATCGAATTGGCCCAAATAATTGAATAAAGCCTGCGGCTCGGAAGCTGTTAATTCGGAACGAATTTCCTCGTTCGGATGGCAGTATCGCAAAGCACCATATGACATGCCGCGGTGAGGGATGCGACGTAACTGCTCTTTGACGGATTTGATCGTCACTCCCAAGGAGTGAGTGTCCGTAATCCGGATGCATACCGGAAACATCGAGGTGAACCAACCAATTGTTCTTGTCAGATCCATATCGGATACACAGTGCTCACGTCCATGCCCCTCCAGCCTAAATACAACCGTCTCCTGTTCGGTCCAACCGGAGAGCGCCAGCGACCAGGCCGTAAGCAGCAGGTCGTTGATCTGGGTATGATAAGCTTGGGAGCAATGCTGCAAAAGTAGCTGCGTATCGCTTGCAGAAAGCATTGTAACAAGCTCCGAAGATTCGCCGCTCGTTCTATTATCCGCGCAATGGTCTACCGGCAGCACAAATGCTGCATTTTGGAGCTGCGCTTTTTTCCAGTAATCTATATGACTTAGAGTATCTTCATTTTTGGCATAATTCATCATTACGGACTGCCACTTTTTGAACGGATTTGAAACAGGAGGCAACTCGGAACCTTGATACAATTGATACAATTCCTGAAGTAAAATTCTCCAGGAAACTCCGTCGATTACCAGATGATGAATCGTTATAAACAGACGGGCTTTACCGTCGGAATGGCCTTGGATTATTCCTGCACAAATCATGTTGCCCGTCTCATAATTCAGTTGTCTGTTCCATTTATCGCATATGCTTGAAATTTCCGGTTCAGGACGATCGGTCTGCTGAATGGTGTGGACTGCAAGTCGAACGGCGGTATCCGTGCGATAGCGCTGGGAATACGCGTGCTTCCCTGTTAAGATCTCCATCGAAAGCTCAGGATGTAGCCGGATCAATTGGTTGACGGCTGCTTCCATTTTTTCGAGATTGAGATCACGCAGTAAAAACAGCTGGGATTGGTTGAAATAATGTGGTTCTTCGAACTGTTGCTCGAAAAACCAGTGCTGTATCGGTGTCAGACCAAATTCACCCGACAAATCGATGGCACGATCATCCTTCTTCTCGCTGTCTGCCCAAGCGACCACGGTAGCCAGATCCTTAATGGTCGGATGTTCCGCAACTTGTCTTGGAGTAACTATGATACCGTGATCCCTGGCCATGGACACTGTCTGAATGGCAAGAATTGAATCTCCCCCAACTGCATAGAAATGATCATTAACGCCGATATCTACTCGTCTTAATATTTGCCGCCAAATCAGAAGCAGAGCTTTTTCGAAGCAGTCCTTCCCTGCTTCCGCAACTTCTTCTGAGGAGAGAGATAAGGTTGCGTTTGGATCTGGAAGAGCCTTGCGGTCAAGTTTGCCGTTTGCATTCAAAGGAAACTCATCCAGATGAAAAAAATAAGAAGGAACCATATAAGTCGGTAAAACGGAGGTCAAGTACTGAGACAGTTCGGCCTCTTTTAGCTTTTTTTCGGTAGTATAGTAAGCCACCAGTTTCTGGTAAGATCCGTCCTTCCAGGCTCGGACAACACATTGACCGATGTCGGGATGCTGGCGAAGCCGATGTTCTATTTCTCCCAGTTCGATGCGATAGCCTCTGATCTTTACCTGATCATCACTGCGACCGATAAATACCAGTTCACCGCCCGATGTCCATTTCACGATGTCTCCGGTTTTATATAACCGCTCATTCCGTAGTAATTGCTCGCTCTCCATCACAATATCTTTGTTAACGAAGCGTTCCTTGGTCAGCTCCTCACGATTTAGGTAACCTCTGGCAAGCCCTACGCCACCCACCCATAGTTCACCCGGAACACCGACCGGGACAGGATTGCCAAATGGATTCAATACAAACAGTCGTTTGTTATAGACAGGCTTGCCGATCGTAATTTCTTCCCCTGGCTTGCATGGTGAAGCGGAACAAATGACCGTCACTTCTGTCGGTCCATAAGCATTCACAAATAGTCGTCCTCTTCCCCAGTAGTCCACAATATCCGGCGTACAAGGCTCTCCCCCGGATACGATCGTACGCAGTTGAGGCAAGTCTCTTTGTTTCATCGTTCTCAGCACAGACGGCGTCAGCATGGCAATGTGAATGTTTTTCTCCTCAAGAATGTCCGAAATATCCGCATAAGGAGGCAGCTCCTCATTCGACAGCACCACAAGCGTCCCTCCTATCGTTAACGTTCCGATCCACTCGTAGACCGAAGCGTCGAAACTGATAGAGGCGAATTGCATAACTCTCGTATCTGGGGTCATACCAAACTTCTCGATAAGGTAAGGGATCAATGTGACCAGTCCGGCGTGTTCGATGAGGGTTCCCTTCGGATTTCCAGTGGAGCCGGACGTATAGATGACATAGGCCAGATCATTCTGTTCAACCCGAATGTTCAAATTTTCAATAGAGCCGTTGAGATTCGAAAAGCATTCATCTACACAAATAAGCGAATGTGCTTCCACACCAATTTGGGAAACCCATGGTTTCAGCCAAGGGGCTAATTTGCTATGTGTAATAATCATTTTAGCCTGGGCATCTTCCAAAATAAATTGAATCCGTTCCTCGGGATATTGGGGATCTATCGGAAGATAAGCCGCTCCCGCCTTCATAACCCCCAACATGGACGGTATCACATCTGAACTTCTGTCCATGACGATGGCAACCAACGTGCCTGGCGGCAAAACGCTATGCTTCTGTGTCGGATACGACTCCAAAATCACACGGCTAATTTGGTTTGCCCGTTGATTTAACTCCGAGTAGGTCAGCTTCTGCTCCCCAAACTCCAATGCGAGCGCGTCGGGCGTTCTGGCAGCCTGCTCCTCTACCAATTGAACCACGGTTTTATGGGAAGAATACGCTTGTTTCGTATCATTCCATTGGTTTATTTGCTTCCACTCTCTCACAGTTAGCATGGAATGAAATAGTATCTGTTTTTCCGGGAGATTAAGCGCTTTCGTCAGCAGTATCCGAAAATGGCCTGCGAGCCTAGCTATCTGCCTTTTACCGAAGTGTATGCCATCATACGTTATCCCGCACTCCAGTATATCCGGGCCATAACGATAGCAGAGTGCAATCCCCGTCTGATCTATGCCGTTTAAAGGAATTAACACATTCGTATTCGGGAGCGGGCAGTTTCCATGCATTTCTACGATGTTGACATTGAAAAAATCCGGATCATTCCCCGATTGAGGGTCTACTTCAGCTTGCTGCGAAAGTACTTTATTCCATGTATCGCTGGTTCCTTTGCGATTGTCCCATTCCATTTTTACCTTTTGCATCAAATGGAGAAGATGATCTTCTTCCTGAATATTGATGAAAAGCGGATAATCCAGTCGACATTCATTCCCCTCTTTGTCTGATATCACTGAATACAGAACAGGCACATCATATTGATTGGCGTAATGGGATAGAAGTACGGACCATACGGCTGTTACTAAAGAAGGCATATCTAGCTGCTGCTGATATATAAATTCCGTGATCGCCTTGATCCGTTTTTTCCCCAAATGGATTTTGTGGAATACTAGATCGTCGGGCTGTCCAGCGTTTCCAGTTTGATTTGGTAATAAAGAAAAGTAACGCCGGTTGTTGTCTATAACATTCACTTACTGAACCCCCTCTATCCCGTAAACTGTACCAGCAGCTTGATGAAAAGCAGCCCTAACTTCCTCAACGTCGATCTGGTAACTGCATCGCAGAGAGAACATGAAGCCGCCTGTATAAGAAGAAGCGATACAGTTGAAAAGTGAATAGATCGGCAGCGGGTTCGGTTGTTTGATAACGGTGTCGTCGTAATTGCCGTACTCCAAACCTGCTTTGGTGCTATTCCCTAAATAGTTAAACATAAACAGATCTAGCTGCTCATACTGCTTTCCAAGCTGTACAAGTTCTCTTGTCAGCTCCCACTTGATTTTGTAAGCAGGACTAGTAAGAAGATTCATAAAATTGATAGTATTGCACTTTAATAAACCAAGCCTGTTTCTGACAGACTTCAGCATCTCATCCTGATTCAGCTTCGTATCCATTAACATAGGTACAAAATCTATAAATTCACCAACCGTATTATAGTACGCCGCCGTCTCGTACCTTCTTCCATCATATAAAAATAATAGCGGCAGCTTATCTATACCTAAATAGGTTTGCAAACCCCTTGTATAGACAGAAAGCGCAACTTCCAAAGATGGGTTCTTAGTCGGGATGTTCACGTTAAACAGGTAGGCTTCCTTACTCGTTTTGAGCTTCAAGCTTTGCAAAGTGTCCTTTTTGCTTTGTTGGAACACTTTCAGGTCAAAGGCCGATATCAATTCTTGTTCCGTGATTCCTTTCGGGCCACTTTGAATTTGTTTAACATACTCCACATATGGCTTTACTTCGTCCGAAGGCGGCGATTGATTTTCAAGCAGGCTCCTGTAGTAAGACATTACCTGTCGCTCGGCTACTTCTGATGTCACCCGATCACATATGGCATGATGATAGAGCGTTATTACATGATGTTCACGCAGATTTAGTTTCAGTACAAGCATGTGATACAAAGTATGCCCTCCAGCGTATCGGGTGTTCGCAATGTAATCATTTATCATCTCCATAAAGAGACCACATGGATTACAATCCGAAACGTCGATTATGCTAAGTTTTGGCCAACCAGCCGTAGGAACTACGTATTCCTTCCAATAAGTCCATTCATCTTCCTGGACAGGAACGCTTCTCAGCAATCCTTGACATTGTACAAATTGAACGTAAGCCTGATCTAAAAAATCATAACTCACATACTCATCCAGCCTAAACATGCCTACACTCGGCGGTGTATTAAACGAGATTTGCATCTGTTGAATTCCGCTCAACGGATATTCTTGTGCCACTTGCCCCGTTTTAACCCATTGATCTCTTTTCAAATAATCATCTTCCAGCTGCATAAGGATGCTTCCCACCTTATCTGCATCCACGCTTTTCAGGCCCAGACGCTGGCAAAATACCTCTTCATCAATGGTCCAATATAGATCATCCATTTCAACTCTTTGATGCAGAGGTACAATGTAGTGCGGCAACAGCTCTTTAGCGACTTTCCCGTCCATGATCCGTATGATGTTGTTAACCTGATCCACATCCACAGTATTGCAGTAAAGCACCTGGATATTTCTGACTTCGTGAAGAAAATTCTTCACCTGATACTGTACCAGTTCGTAGACACCGTCTGTTTCCTGATGCAACCAAGAAATCAATTCTTGTTTCGTTTCTATAAGGCCTTTTTGTTTCTTAGCCCCTTCCCCATGCTGAGCTGAATGGAGATAAGCAGTGAGCTCCCGGATCGTTTTATAGTGGTAAATGTCCGTTAAAGTGGCATAAACCCCTGCCCGTTCCATTCTTGACATCAACGTAAGTGCATGAATAGAATGCCCACCGAGGTCGAAGAAGCTGTCCAAAACACTGATATCCTGAACGCCCAGCACATCCTGCCAGATTTGCATCAGTTTGGCTTCCAATCCTGGCTCAGGGGACACGTATTCTACTCCAGTATGCATTTTTCCTTCAAGGGCCAACAATGCCTTGCGATCCAGCTTTCCATTCAGCGTCAGTGGCATCCGCTCTAATTGCATAAAATAGGACGGAATCATGTGATTCGGCAGTTTTTCAGAGAGAGCATTTTTAATTTCGCCTACCGCCAGCTTTTTGGTCGCTATGAAGTACGCTCCCAACTGCTTCTGTCCGGCCTCGTCTTCACGCGCGATAACAGCGGCTTCTTGTATATCCTTCACTTTTAATAGATGTGACTCTACTTCGCCAGGCTCGATTCGGTAACCCCGTATTTTGACTTGACTGTCGATCCGTCCGAGATATTCGATATTTCCGTCCGCTTGCTGTTTTACCAAATCTCCAGTCCGGTACAACCTGCCTCCAGGTACCAGTGAAGACTGGATAAACTTCTCTTCTGTCAGCTCTGGACGATTCAGATAACCTCTGACTAATCCATCGCCGGCAATGCACAGTTCACCTGCAACTCCTGTCGGCAGAGGATCCTGGTCAAGATCCATGACGTAAACAGACGTATGACTGATTGGTTTACCGATCGGTACGTTATTGGCATCCTCATCCAAACGATCAATCCGATAATAGGTAGCAAATACAGTGCTCTCCGTCGGTCCGTAGACATGAACTAAACGTCCGGGACCTAGACGAGCAAACGCTCTACGCACATGGCTGACCGATACCTTTTCACCGCCGAACAGCAATGTTTCGAGTGTTGCAAAGCACTCGGGATCAATATCCACCAATGCATTAAAAAGTGCTGTCGTCATGAAACATTTCGTGATCTGCTGTGTCCGCAGTACACTCGATAACTCATGTGCATTCAATATCTGATCGCGTGAGGTCAGAACGAGGGTGCCTCCGTTCAGCAGAGCCCCGTAAATGTCAAAGGTAGAACCATCGAACGAAAAACTGGACAATTGTAATACCCGATCTTTTGCGGCGAATCGGATGTAATTCGTCTCCTTGACAACACGGATGATGTTGTAGTGCATCGTCAGGTTGCCTTTGGGCTCGCCCGTAGAGCCGGACGTATACATGATGCAAGCTAGCGAATCTGAGCCATGAATTGGTGTGAGATTCCCTGTTTCTTCTCCGTAGTTACAATTGTCCGTCAAATCCAGTACAAGACCGTCGAACTCCACTTGTTTGTGGATTTGCAGCCGGGTAAGCAGGAGCTTTGCGCCCGAATCCATCAGCATGTAGTGTACACGTTCGTTGGGGTACTCCGGATCAATCGGTACATAGGCTCCCCCAGCTTTTAAAATCCCGAAAATCCCAACGATCATCTCCAGCGAGCGTTCGGCTATAATCCCGACGGGCTTGTCTGCTTGTACTCCTTTGGCCCGCAAAACTCGTGCCAGTTTGTTGGCCTGTCTGTTCAGCTCAACATACGTTAAGTGCTTGTCCCCGAATACGACTGCCACTTGCTCCGGTGTGCACTCAACCTGCTCCTCAAATAACTGATGAATCGTTTTTTCCTGCGGGTAGTCCACTATCGGATTGTGAAGCATGCTCAACTTCATCTCCTTCTCATTTTAAAGATCATTTATGTTAGGACTTGCTCTGTAATCCACCTAGAAGTTTTCACATGGCATGATGTAGGAAGAGAGTGTGTGCGGAAACGTAGAAGTGATTTCTGGATAAATAGTTGGGATAAAGCGAATGAAGAACAAAGGGGGTGAAATTTAGGTAGACAATATCTTTAGAATAGCGTACAGCTAACTAGATCTTGTCTACAATCACGATACTACAGGATGGGTATTCGACTGAAGGAAAAGAAATGACATCAGATGACAAATCAACTATCCCCTTTCATCTAATCAAGTAAAGCTTGTCTTTCAACCAGAAAAATCCTTAGAATAGGCGTATAGCTATCACATCTTGCTCTACAATAACAATACCACAGGATGGTTACTCGACTGGAGGAAAAGAAATGACATCGGAGTGGCAGAGACTACAGACCAAACTGCCGGAATGGGTGGAACAAAGCCGTCATCAGTATATTCATGGTAAGGTGGCAGCGTATATTCCCGAATTGTCCAAAGCCCCGGCCGACGCGCTGGGTGTTGTCGTGATGAACGGAACCGGCGAGACTCTGGTAGCCGGAGATACCGAAATAAGCTTTACGATGCAAAGCATCTCGAAGGTATTCACGCTTATTTTGGCCTTGATGGATAATGGCGAAGATGTTGTCTTCTCCAAGGTCGGTATGGAGCCTACCGGAGACCGTTTTAATTCCATGCTGAAGCTGGAGCTGGTCGAGCCGGGCATCCCGTTTAATCCGCTTATTAATGCAGGAGCCATCGCCGTGTCCTCTTTGATTCGTGGAAACAGTCCCGAAGAGAAGTTTGCCCGTGTCCTGCAATTTTTCCGTCTACTTACCCGTAATGACACGCTGGAATATGACCAGGATGTCTACGATTCGGAATCTGCTACAGGCCATTTGAACCGTTCCCTTGCCTACTTTCTGATGGAAAAGGGAATTCTGCGCGGACATGTTGAGGACGTGCTGGAGGTTTACTTCAGACATTGCGCTGTAAAATTGAACTGTACAGATTTGGCGCGTATGGGACTCGTATTAGCCTACAATGGACGTGATCCGGTCACGGGTGTACCACTGATTCCCCGCCGCTATGTACAGATCGCTAAAACCTTTATGACCACATGCGGCATGTATGACGCATCTGGAGAATTTGCCATTCAAGTCGGGCTGCCCGCCAAAAGTGGCGTGTCTGGCAGCATTATGACGATGGTGCCTGGACGATATGGCATTGGACTGGTCGGACCTTCTCTGAACCGCATGGGCAACAGTACAGCGGGTGTACATTTGCTGGAGACCATGTCGCGGGATTTGGATTGGAGCTTGTTTTAGTTCACGAATAAGAGGGTATTCCCAGCCTATACGGCTTACGGGAATACCCTCTTCTTTTACTTTCCAGATATGTTAAACGGCTTGGCCGTCGGTAACCAGTTTGATATGAATGCGGAACGGATCAGCTACGTACTTGGCACCATCGCGTTCCTCCACACCATATCCTGCCTCAGTCAAACGGGCGACAACGGCCTCCAGTGCCTTTTGATTCGGCACAATCAGCTCAAAATAATTCAGGCCTGCAGCATGCTCGGGAGCTGGGAGCGCTCCTTCCCCTGCCCAAATATTCAAGCCCATGTGGTGATGGTAACCACCTGCGGATACGAACAAAGCTGACGAGCCATAGCGGCATGTAATGTCAAAACCGAGCACATCGCAATAAAATTGCTGCGCCTTGAGCAAATTAGACACATGGAAATGAACGTGTCCAATTACCGTTCCTTCAGACAGCCCCTGCCAAGGTAAATTTTCGGAAATGGCGACCAAGCCTTCTGCATCCACAGGATCTGTACCCATAATGTAATATCCATTTCCATCTTTCTTCCACTGATCACGAGGACGATCCGCATAGATCTCAATCCCGTTATTATCGGGATCATGGATATACAGAGCTTCACTTACATCATGGTCCCCCTGCCCGATTTCGATCTCATGAACAAGCAGGTTACGCAGAGACAGGCCCAGAGCAACGCGGTTCGGCACAAGAATAGCAAAGTGGTATAATCCGGCTGCGGATTGGCGCGGAAGAATAACTGCATTTTCAATAAACTTAAGGGTTAACAGCGGATGCTTTCCGTCGACTGTCAATTCAGCGGTATCCGACGTTTGACGCAGCAGTTGGAAGCCAACAACCTCGGTATAAAATTGAATAGAGCGCTCCAAATTACTAACCTTTAATGAAACCTGCCCGATTCTGGTGTTGTCATGAATATGTGCTGTCATGAGATTTCCTACTTTCTACATGGATTGGAGGACTACGCTAATTATAAATTATTGTTCTGTTGAAGTACGACGGCTAAACAAAGAATCCAGAGACAAACGAGTCGTCGGCGCAAATACCAAATGCAGAGCTACCAGAATAAAGGCAATATCCAGCTCATAGCCTGCTCCCTGACCATTACCCATCAGACCGCCAGACAATTTTGCTGTGAAAATTGCACCGATTAATACAATAACAAAAAGTCCAGATACATAACGGGTAAGCAATCCAAGAATTAAAGCAATTCCTCCGACTAACTCAATTACTGCAACGGCATAACCCAAAAATCCCGGAACACCAATACTGGAAAACCAGCCAGCTACATTACCCAGCCCCATTTGAAATTTAGCAATTCCGTGCGCCAAAAACAAGATACCCAACGCCACCCGCATAATTGTAGAAATGTTTCTGCTTGCTGAACTCATATTTATCTCTCCATTCTGAATGTTTTTTCGCACCCGTATGAGCACATATTAATAATTATTTTATATTACTAATAATTTGGTTAAAAAATAAAATGATCTTGCTCTAAGCTGTAACTTATATAAGTACGAATCAAACTCAAATTATTAGTAATAGGAATAATTATTTTGTAATGTGAATTTATCATAAGAAACTATAGTCTGTCAACAAAATATTTGGTATGATAAATAATAAATTAGTATACATTATATTTCTTTAAAGGAGGAACCCTCTATGGGTATAGGATGCAACATACGCGCCGCACGTAAACGTAAAAATTTATCCATCCAGCAAATATGCGAACGAACCGGATTATCTCAAGGTTTTATGAGTCAAGTGGAAAACAATAAAACCTCCCCGTCCATTGCTACACTGGACAGCATCGCTAATGCACTTAAGGTGCCCCTCGCTTTTCTGCTGCTCAAAGAAGAGGAACGGATGCAGGTGATTCGCAAGGACGAGCGACGTAAAACGGTCTATGGTAAAAATAAGCTTCAGGTTGACCATTTGGGGGACCAGGGTAACGTCAAAATGATGCTGGTGGACATGCCGCCAGGCTCATCCACGGAAGAAGCGCATGCTCATGGGGGCGATGAGATTCATTTTGTTATGGAAGGCACGGTATATGTGGAGCAAGGTGAGGAGTCGGCTACCCTCGAAGCAGGAGATTCCTTTAGCTGGAGAGCAGCCATTCCCCATTATGTCAAAAACGTGGGAGAAAGCAACGCTCGCATTCTGATCTCCGTATTTCTCGAAGCAGAGAATGACGCTTAATAGAATCCAAAAAAAGCGTGTACCGGGAAGTCATTTTTCGCTTCCACGGTACGCGCTTTTTATATGTTTCTCACTTATCAAGTCCAACTCTATCTTTTCTTGGCTGCGTCAATGTCTCCAGGATTCATACCTTCCCAAATGTTAGGGATACTTACGTTCTCTGGATGCTCAAATACGAGGAATGCTGTCGGTAAATACCGCTCGCCGTATTCAGAAGAAGGTTTATTGACAATGGCATGATCCTTGACGAGCACGGTCGATGATCCACCATCCAGATTAGCACCGATAACCGCTCCGTGTTTAAGTAAAATGTTTTGCATATCATACAAATTGGCACCGATGCTGTAACCCGGCTGACGACCGTCGATGGTCACAAAAATAATCGCGCCGTCTGCTCTTTGCCCCATTGCCGTACGGGGAGCAATTCCCCATCCTTCGCTTGCATTGCGAATGAGACCTTTACCATTCACGATCAAGCGTGGCTGGAAGGTAACCGCTTCTTGCACGTTCATTTTGGATAACTCAGACAGTGAATAATGCCCGGCCACCATTTTCCCCTGCTTATCTATACCTACGATTTGGGCAGAAGCGTTTTTCCCCATATCATTGTAATATAACTGGCCCTGTGAAATAACAACGCCGATCGGCTTAAATCCATTCCCATTCCAGTTGGGATCGGCAAAGCCGCCGCCATTTACGCCTGCAACGGCTCCCAAGCGCTCTACCATACTGGATACTCTTTCTCCTTTACCTACATTGGCAGGAATCCCGAGTCTGATTTTAGTTGGGTCATGCACCGTCATCACATAGCCATGATAATTGCGACCGGATACCTCTTCTACTTCAACCAGCGGCGTTTGTTGGACCTTGGTCGGTGTCAAATCAGGCAGATTGATCGTATGTCTATCCTTCTCCTCACCCATCTGCTCGAAACGGGCCGAATATTCGGCCACTCGTTTCTGCGCCTCCGCCTCACCAATAAAATATTTTGCCCAGTGACGATGTTGTGTTGTGATCAGCGTATCCGCCGCCAAGTAGCGCATGTCCTTGCCAGATGGCGTTAAAAATAGCCACGCGCCGCCCCCGACTCCTGCGATCAGTAGTACAATAAAAAGCCGCGCCATAAAGCGACCGAATTTTCCTTTTCGTTTCTTTTTTTTGTTTTTCTGCCTGCGGGCTGTTGCACGCTGTGGCAAGACTTCCGGTTTCATTCGTCATCTCTCCTGTATGCTGACTTCTGCCTTGAATATAACCGTTCTCTATGAGCTGATAGAGTTTGTTTTTCAGGACAGCCATACTGCTGATTCTTATCCTCAGAGGGTAACCTATCGGCAGCGACATCTAACGACAATATCATAAACTAATTTTGTAGAATGATAGTGTCAATTTTTTAACAGATTCATCATACCGAAAAAGAACACCATAAAACAATCCTCCACATCAAATGTGAAGGATTGTTAGGAAAATTACGTTAAAGTTTACGTTTGTTAGGAACCCGTTTCGTTGCCGTTGCAATCCCTTTTACGGTGCGGCCTCCGGTTCAAGCAGCATGAACAGTTCTTTCATTTGCTGGCGCTTGAGCTTCGGACTAAGCACATACAAGGTATCCCCCGGCTTAATCACCGTTGTGCCTCTCGGAGCTATAATTTGCTCCTCTCGAATAATAGCGGTGAACAAAATGTCATCGGGAAGTTGCATATCCTGAATCGCTTTGTCCACAATAGACATCCCCTCCTGAACCTGAATGTGATTGATCTCCGATGTGGTTTTCCCTAGAGATACCAATTCCAAAAGCGAGGGTGATGACGTTTCGTTAGGGTCCATTAAGCCGAGTTTCACCGCCAGCCACGAAATGGTCGTACCCTGTATAATGGCCGAGGTAAGCACGACGAAGAATACGACATTGAAAAACAGCGGCCCCACATCCATCTCATCCAGCAGTGGATAGGTAGCCAGTACAATCGGTACCGCTCCCCTTAATCCTGCCCAGGATAACAGTGTCTTCTCGCGTATAGAGTACCTGGAAAAAAGCAGGCTCAGGAACACGCCAAGCGGACGGGCTATGAGCATCAGGATGAAGGAAAGCGCCAAGCTTTGCCACGCAATGCCGAGCAACTGATCGGGAAAAACCAACAGCCCGAGCAGGACGAACATCATAATTTGTACCATCCAGGCGAAGCCGTTGTTAAAATGAATAATAGAGCGCTTGTAGGTCAGGTCTGAATTACCCAGCACAATGGCCATGACATATACCGCCAGCAAGCCACTTGCCTCCAGTAAGGATGCGGCTGCATACGTTAAGACCGCAAATGCCAGCGCCATCACAGGATACAGACCAGATGAATCAAAATTCATTTTATTAATGGCATATACAGCTATGCGTCCGAGCACAAAACCAACGACCAGACCAAAACCCATTTCCCATAAAAACAGCAAAATATGTACCCAAATGGATTGCTCAGGATGATGTATCAGCTCAATCAACGTTACTGTGAGGAAAACGGCCATCGGATCATTACTTCCGGATTCCGCTTCCAGCGTGGACGTAATTCGTTTCTTGATGTTTTTACCACCTAAAACGGAAAACACTGCTGCCGCATCCGTCGATCCTACAATAGCTCCGAACAGCATGGATTCCATCCAACTCACGCCCAAAATAAACTTGGCGCAAACGCCAATGACCACAGTTGTAATCATGACGCCAAGCGTCGATAGTGACATCGCAGGCCGAATGACTGGCTTAACATCTGCAAATTTCGTTTGCATCCCGCCTTCAAACAAAATAACGATGAGCGCGAGAATTCCCACCAACTGCGTAATAAACGCATTATCAAAATAAATAAACTGACTGAGCACCATGCCGACGGCAATAAACAATACGAGCGCGGGCATGCCGAAACGACTGGAAAATTTGGTAGTCAGTACGCCAACCAGCAGCAAGCCGGACAGCAAAAGTGCAATAAAATTAATAACAGTTGTCTGTTCCATACGACGGCTTCTCCTATCTTGAAAATAGATGTTCATTTTTTCGTCTTCTTTCTATATACCCTCAAATCACACAGAATACTAATCTTAGGTAAAAAAATATATATAATCAAAAAAACCAGCTCATGAGCTGTGCTAATCCGCACTCCATGAGCTGGTTTCTATGTTTTATATAGCTTGGGCTGCGAAAGCTCCGCGCTTTATGCTTTGGGCTGAATCATATTCGCCGGTACGACATATTGGTCGAACTGTTCTTCGGTCAGCAGTCCGCTACGAAGAGCCGCTTCTTTAAGAGACAGTCCTTCCGCATGCGCGAGTTTAGCGATTTTAGCCGCATTTTCATATCCGATATACGGATTTAATGCTGTCACCAGCATCAGCGAATTGTTCAAATTGTGCTCAATTTTAGTGAGATCCGGCTCAATGCCGACCGCACAGTTGTCATTAAAGGCTACAATTGAATCCGCTAGCAGATTCACGGATTGCAAGAAATTATAAATAATGACCGGCTTAAACACGTTCAGTTCAAAATTACCCTGACTCGCAGCAAAGCCGATAGCTGCATCATTACCCATGACCTGCGTAACGACCATCGTAAGTGCCTCGCTCTGGGTCGGATTGACCTTACCCGGCATGATCGAGCTGCCCGGCTCGTTAGCAGGAATCGTGATTTCACCCAAGCCGCTACGCGGGCCACTTGCCAGCCAGCGAACATCATTGGCGATTTTCATCAAATCAGCAGCAAGCGCTTTAACGGCTCCGTGTACGGCAACCACTTCATCATGACTCGTCAGCGCATGGAATTTGTTTGGTGCGGACGTGAACGTTTTGTCGGTGAAGCTGGAGATTTCCGCAGAGGTTCGGTCACCGAACTCCGGATGAGCGTTAATACCCGTGCCCACGGCTGTACCGCCAATCGCAAGCTCCTTCATATATTGAACGGTGTCGATGATGATTCGCTTGCTTTTATCCAGCATGGCATACCAGCCGCTGATTTCCTGACCCAGTGTAAGCGGCGTGGCATCCTGTAAGTGGGTACGTCCAATTTTAATAATATCCTTAAATTGCTCTGACTTCTGCTGGAAGGTTTCTTTTAGCTTATCTATAGCAGGCAACAAGCGATCCTCCACTGCAATGACACCCGCTACATGAAGCGCCGTCGGAAACGTATCATTCGAGCTTTGCGACATGTTCACATCATCATTGGGATGCAGTTTCACATCCTGTCCCTGCTCTTGCAGCCACTGACTTCCGAGATGAGCAATCACTTCGTTCACATTCATATTGGATTGCGTGCCGCTTCCTGTCTGCCATACGACCAATGGGAAATGGTCATCGACCCGCCCAGCAAGAATTTCGTCCGCCGCATAAATAATGGCGTCCTGCTTCTCCTGTGACAGCTTGCCCAACTTATAATTGCTGATCGCTGCACTCTTCTTGAGCACTGCGAAAGCCTGAATAACCTCTAATGGCATTTTCTCCGAGCCAATAGGGAAATTTTCCTTGCTGCGCTGTGTTTGCGCTCCCCACAGACGATCTGCCGGTACTTTGATTTCACCCAATGTATCTTTTTCGATGCGGTAGTTCAACTCATTTCCTCCTCTTGGCCTATGTAATTCAGACAAAACATGGTGACTTCCCTGTCTATTATACATTAAATTTCAAAGGTTATCATATATTTTGCAAGCGCTTTTTTACGATTAGGCCAGAGGAGGAATGTATCTTTAACTACAAGCCAAGCCTCCTGGGTTCAGCTAATGGTGATATTGCCTTTGGTCCGAACTTCTTTTCTGCCCAGCAGCTTATTCAGCGCGTCGATATAAGCTTTGGCGCTGGCTTCCAAAATATCTGTACTTGCGCCTCTTCCGCGGGCGGTGTACTCTCCTTGTCTTAGAACAGCATGCACTTCACCCAGTGCATCCTTACCGTACGTTACAGATTGGATCGAATAATCCTCCAATTCTACTTCTTCACTACTGGCCTTGTCTATAGCATGAAAAATTGCATCGACGGAGCCGTTTCCCATCGCCACTTCATCAATAGCTGTTCCATCCTGTTTAATCAGTCGAATAGACGCTACCGGAACCGACTGATTGCCATACGATACCTGGATGGAATCCAGCGTGTAAATTTGAGGCAAGACACTGCGGCTCTCATCCATCAGGACGAGCAGATCTTCATCCAGCACCTGTTTTTTCTTGTCCGTCAAGGCTTTGAATTTACGGAACGCCTCCTGAAGCTGCTCCTCTGTCAAAGCATCAAACCCCATGTCCGCCAGCTTTTCCTTGAACGCATGCCGACCCGAGTGCTTGCCAAGTACAAGCTTACTTGTCTTCAAGCCGATGCGTTCGGGGAGTACGATCTCATACGTTGTACGCTCCTTCAGCATCCCGTCCTGGTGTATACCGGACTCGTGGGCAAAAGCATTGGCTCCAACTATGGCTTTGTTCCCCGGTACCGGCATCCCTGTGCGTTTGCTCACCAGGCGACTGGTGGCATACAATTCCTCCAGAACCAGACTGGTTTGCGCATCATAAAGCTCGGTTCTGGTATCAAGAGCCAGCGCGACCTCTTCCACTGGTGTATTTCCGGCACGTTCCCCGATGCCATTGATTGTGCCTTCAAATTGATCTACACCGTTGCGGATGGCCGCGAGTGTGTTAGCTGTTGCCATGCCGAGATCATCATGACAGTGGGTGCTGAGTTGTATTTTTTCGATGCCGGGCACTTGGGCTTTTACGATTCTGAACATTTCACCGAACTGATCCGGCGAAGCATAACCCACTGTGTCCGGCAGATTGACGACTGTTGCTCCAGCACGGATCGCCATATCCACGACCTCGCAAATAAAGTCCAGTTCGGTACGGCTGGCATCCTCCGCCGAAAATTCCACCTTGTCAAAATACTTGCGCCCATAACGAATGGCTGCGGCTGCCGTCTCCAGTACCTTCGTCTTGTCCATTCGCAGCTTGTGCTGACGGTGAATGGGTGAGGTAGCCAGAAACAGATGAAGACAAGCGTCCTCCGCTCCCCTCAGCGCCTCTCTGACTGCATCTATATCCTGCTCTTTCGACCGAGCAAAACCAACCAAGGTTGAATTAGTAACCTGTTTGGCAATCTCCTGCATGCTGAATATCTCACCTGGCGAGGTAGCCGGAAAACCAGTTTCAATCCGATCTACGCCCAATTTTTGCAGTTGAAGGGCAATTTCGACCTTTTCTGTGCTGGTCAGGCTTACTCCTGGTGCTTGTTCTCCATCTCTTAATGTTGTGTCCAACACCCATATTTTGCGCATACAGATACCACCTTTGGTTTTATTTTAGGAGATGCTCGATATAAAAGATTTACGAATCATTTTATTCATATGATCATCTGATGTTTGAAAATAAAAAAAATTATGAATGTTCCATATGCTTTTGTAGCTCCAGCTTGGTGCCATCCAAATGCTGAATGCTGTACAGCTCGGCAGCTTTGGCATCCTGATCTCGGATCGCCTCATATATCTTCTCATGCTGAAGTGTAAAGGGATTTTGCATCGCCGGATCGGTTACGAGATTTTTCAACGCCTTACGAATCGCCTCTACAAAGCTGCGATATACGTCCGTAAGCACCTTATTACGTGTAGCTCCGGCAACAGCCAAGTGAAAAGTAATATCCGCATCCAGATACCCGTTCAAATCTCCAGCGGCCAATGTCACGGCACGACGATCCAGCGCCTCGCGCATCAAGCGTAAATCCTCATCCTTACGGCGTAACGCAGCCAGCCTGGCAATTTCCAACTCTAACACACTCCGTACTTCATAGACCTCAATAATTTCAGCACGGCTCAGTCGGTAATCCAAAGGCTCCTGGGAAGTCGTCGGTTGGCAGACAAAGGTTCCGTGTCCTTGTTTTTTCTCTAATAGACCGGCATGTACGAGAACGCTGACCGCTTCACGCACCGTGGAACGCCCTACTCCAAAAAGCTTCATCAGCTCAGGCTCTGTCGGAATTTTTGTACCCACATCCCATTCACCAGTAGCAATTTTTCGTTGTAGCTGTTCAGCCACTTCGTCGGCGATTTGCTTGCGTTTGACGGCTTGAAAAGGCACCATTTCCTGATTCATCTGATCATCTCCTGTTTCGTATCATACTATAGCGGCTTGACATCCTGCAACCTGTTTTTCATGTTCCCTTCCTCACCTCATCAGGCTTCTGCCTGTAATACTTGTCTTCTCCATCTTTCCCATCAACAAAATAAAGCCCGCACCGTTGGATACGATACAGGCTTATTTCAATAAAATATAGTAAGACTAAGATTTCGATTGTGCCGGTATGACGCAATATAAGCGGCTGGTTGTTTCAAAAATATAACCCGGAGCAAGTGCAATCAGCCCGATATCCTCCGCCGGCAAATCCGGACGATTCGGCGCATTGATCATGTTCATTTGCGGCTCAGGACAGATAAAATCCTTGTTCGCTTTATTATTCCAGATCATCCAATGCTTATAGGCCGTGCCTACATCGTATACGAGGGTAGCACCTGTCTTGCTGTGCGTCAGCTCCATATAGTTACGTCCATTTTGTGGAGCTGCCGTGTAATGATTGTCCATCGATGCAAAATAGGGACTCACTCCCGTTGTCTTCAGCAGTTCCTCTTCCGGTGACAATGGCTGGAACTGTCCTGTGGCTAACAAGCGCTCTGTCAGCTCCCGACGCTCACCGATAGTAACCTTAATTTTGTAGTCTTCCGGCGAACTATCCGGTACGAACGGAACCCGAATCGCCGTGTGAAAGGCAAACAGGTTTGGAATCGGCTGATCACCCTCGTTGTGGATCACATAACGCTGATGCAGCCCAAATTCGTCCAGACTGTACGTCAGCTTGATGGTAAAGGTGAACGGCAAATAGCGGAACATGGGATGTCCTTCCCTCACACGCTGATTCATTACCACATAGCTGCCCTGTTCTCCAGATCCGTAGTCCTCAACCTCCCACCGGACGGTGTGTAAAAAACCGTGCAAATGGTTGTGGGTCGCCGTTTCATTGATGGGCAGTTCATATGTAACTCCATTCCACAGGAATTGGCCATCCTCATACCGATTCGGAGGATACAGGAAAGGAATCCCATAGACTGACGGGCTTTGTTTAAAAGCCTCAATGCTGTCAGCTTCCGGCTCGCGAAGAAATGAATATCCCGTCTCATTGTCACGAAAAGAAATCAGATTTGCGCCGTTTCCCGGCAGGGCTACCGCTTCATAACGCCCGAATTTAAGGCGAATTGCCGGTATTCCATAATAAAGGTCACCAATTGCAGCATGCTGATGTGTCATCAAAAATCCTCCTTGATGAATGACGATGGTAAATGAAAGCGTTTAGCTTTTGGCTTGACTATACCATGCTGAGCAAAAAAATTCCATGCCAACACAAAAAAACGATGCCCCGTAAGGCATCGTCCTTTCCACGTCACTACACAAAGCGCCCCTGCTTGGGTACAGCTGTGTACTCAAAATCCTCCGCCAGTCGTTCCAACTGGGTCGTCAGCTCATTTCCCTGCATGTAGTGACCGTGTCCCGTAACGGCAATCTCCGGCTTTAAACCGGACAGCAGTTCTACCGACCGCTGCGCAGCCTGCCAATCTGTCATAAAATATGCAGGCGGACCGTGTATTTCTTTTTCCTGTAAAAAAACCGCCAGCGCCGATTCCTGTTTTACGGTAATAAAAGCATCTCCGGCTACCAGCAACCGTCTGCGTTCATGAAAAAGCGATATGTGACCCGGCGTATGTCCAGGTGTATGCAGCCACCTCCAACCGGGCGCACCGGGCACACTGCCATCCTCTGGCAGACGGGTGATGCGATCATCCAGATCAATGGCATCATTGGGATATAAAAAGGAAACGCTCGACAGCAGACCTCCACCCACACTGGGATCAGGTTGCTGGTAATCCTTCATCCCAGTCAAGTAAGGAAGCTCCAGCGGGTGCGCATACACAGGGGTACCCCAATGCTGGACCAACTCAATGACCGATCCCACATGATCAAAATGCCCATGAGTGAGCACAATAGCAACGGGAGGGCCAGCGAACCGTTCCTCAGCCAAGCGAATAATCGAGTCTGTAAACCCCGCCATCCCCGTATCCACCAGTACCCAGGATCGGCTTCCCGGCTCCCCGATAAAACACACATTTACAAACAGCGTCCGTAAGCTCAGAAGATCGGGAGCAGCCTCTTCATTTGCCGTCATTCCTTCGGTGAACAGATGATTTGCCAAACCGTCATCCTCCCCATTCACATGGAATTTGCTGTCATTATCGACCTATAGGCTTCCCCCATGCTGGTAGATTATGCATTATGCGGACACTGCTAAATATAATCCGCTTGTCACGAAAATAGACCATGTTTACATTACTCGGGTAATTTACTCCAAGCCGCATCAAGCAAATAATCAAACAAATCATCATTTTCTTCAATCCAGGCATCCATACGCAGCATCTCTTCCTCTACCCGTGGCTCGCCTGCAAAATGAAGACTGTAATCCCACTCCTTGCCCCTTTTGCTATGGAACGTAATTTCGTATACAGAAGTCTGTCCATTTACTCCAAACACGACCTGACCCAAGTATGCGCCATTCTCATCTCTAGTCATTTGTGCCTGTTGAATATGTACTTCCTTTACTTCCTGAGATGCATTTTGATCAGTCATTCATCTATCCGCCCTTTCATTTTCACCAAAATGTACCAAAACCGATTTGTGAACCTTTTCGTTACATTGTACAATATATAAGCTGTGTGTGGAATTTGCAAAAAAAACTGCGCAGGCAACCCCAAGCCTTATAAAGGGCCTTTTCGTGAAATGGAGGAAAGTTACATGTCAGATTTTCAACAAAAATTGCATAAATATGCCGAGTTAGCCGTTCGAGTGGGTGCTAATGTCCAGCCTGGACAAACACTTATCGTTCATGCTCCCATCCTGTCCGCTGAACTTGTGCGGCTTATTGTCAAATCCGCGTATACCGTCGGAGCCAAGCTGGTTAAGGTAAAATGGAGCGACGAAACCATCACTCGACTACAGTATGAACTGGCTCCTGATGAGACTTTTAATATTCCCCCCAAATGGTACGCGGCCGAAATGACCGAAGAGGTCGAGAACGGCGCAGCAGTACTGCATATCATAGCAGAAAATCCGGATTTGCTTCAAGGCATCCCGTCCAGTCGAATTACTGCGGCCCAACGTGTACGTTCACATGAATTGCGCCAATACCGTGAACTTCAAATGGCCGATAAATTCAGTTGGGCTCTGATTGCTTATCCTTCTGAGGAGTGGGCTGCCAAAGTATTCCCGAATCTGCCAGCTTCCGAACAAATGGATAAGCTGTGGGAAGCCATTTTCAGCACCGTGCGTGTAGATCTTGATAATCCGGTAGAAGCTTGGAAAGAGCATTTGAAAACACTCTCCAGCAAATCAGATATTTTGAATGCCAAACGCTATAAAAAGCTGCATTATCTGGCCCCAGGAACTGATCTGACCATCGAATTGGCTAAAGATCACCTGTGGGTTGCAGCCGAAAGCGTCAATCAGCAGGGACACACCTTCGTAGCCAATATGCCTACCGAAGAAGTGTTTACTGCCCCGCTCAAAACTGGAGTGAACGGCAAAGTAAGCAGTACCAAACCGCTCAGCTACAGCGGAAATATTATCGACAACTTTACACTGACCTTTGAAAACGGGCGCATTGTAGATGTGCAGGCTGAAACAGGTTTGGAGACTCTTCAGCATCTCGTTGAAATGGATGAAGGCTCTCACTACTTGGGCGAAGTCGCTCTTGTGCCTCACCAGTCCCCAATTTCGGATAAGAACATTTTGTTCTATAATACGTTGTTTGATGAAAATGCCTCTAACCATCTGGCCATTGGTAATGCCTATGCATTTAACCTCAAAGGCGGCAAGGACATGACTCAGGAGCAACTGGCTGCCAACGGCCTGAATTCCAGTCTGACACACGTCGATTTTATGATCGGCTCAGGTGAAATGGACATTAACGGCGTCACCGAGGACGGTACTGAGGAGCCCATCTTCCGCAAAGGAAATTGGGCGATCTAAAATGATAAAAAAGGCTCACGCCGCTTTCATGCGGAGGAGCCTTTTTTCTTCATAGCTGCAAGTTAAATAATGGAAAAGAGGCCGCTTGTTAGCGACCTCTTCGTGTATTTCATATTGTATTGGTGTTAGTTCTTATGTCCAATTTTAGCTTTGTAAGCAAGAGAATACTGGTCGGCAGCTAAAATCGCATCCAGCACATCGTCTGCCGTTACTGCAAATGGTAGGTTGTGAGCGGTTTCTCCTTCTTTCGTCGCAGCCTGAGCTACCCGGTACAGATCTTCGCGAGAGGCTTCCTGGAGCTTGACATCCTCCAGTGTGACGGGCAGATCCAGCTTCAGATAAAAATCGATATATCGTTCCACCTCGGCCAAAGGTCTTTTTTCCAACGCAAGCTGTACCAGGGTGCCAAAGGCGACCTTCTGACCATGCGTCAGATGATGAATATCCCCTTCCAGCACGGTAAAACCGTTGTGTATCGCATGTGCGCCTGCCAATCCACCACTCTCGAATCCCAGGCCACTCAGCAGCGTATTGGCTTCCACCACTGCTTCAAGCGCAGGTGTAACCACTTTGCGCTTCACGGATTCATAAGCCTGTAGTCCGTAATCGAATAGAACCTCTTCGCACTTGGCCGCTATCGCTTCGGCTGCCAAGGTTGGCAAGCCACCAGCCATCGTTGTGGCCCGAGCCTCAATAACCGCACGAGCTTCAATCCATGTTGCCATCGCATCCGCAATGCCGGAAGAGAGGAACAATGGCGGTGCTTGGGAAATAACCTTCGTGTCGACCAGGATCAAGCTTGGACTTTTACTGAAAAAAGAATACGTATCAAATGAGCCCTCATCCGTGTACAAGACAGATAACGCACTGGTCGGAGCATCCGTGGAGGCTGTCGTTGGAATAATCACAACTGAGGAACCTAGCGCCTCATTAACCGCCTTGGCGGTATCCAGCGTCTTGCCGCCGCCTACACCAATGACAATATCGACATGCCCGCTTCGTCCCTGATCCGCAATACGGTTCACTTCATTTTTGGACGCTTCTCCTTGAAACTCCACCTTAATCGAAGTAATCCCCGCCTGTTCCAGGCTTTTCACTACCCGGTCGGCTGCGATACCCCATACCAGCTTGTCGGCAATAACCAGAGCAGTATGACCTAAAGGCTTGACATATTCACCCGTTTTATCAATCACATTTTTCCCTTGCACATATTTACCTGGACTAATAAATACCTTTTCACTCATCGTTCAACTCTCCCTTCCAAGTTTGTACAACTCCTATTATACGGCTGAAAGGGCACACATCTCAATTTCAAACCCCAGATCTTCAATCATTTGATGATCGGCTGTGACTTCTTGTCCATCTGTCGTCAAATAATCTCCTACGAAAATCGAATTGGCTGCATACAGAGATAAGGGTTGCAGTGTCCCCAAATTCAGTTCCCGTCCGCCTGCGACACGAATTTCCTTGGATGGACAGATGAACCGAAACAGCGCCAGTACCTTTAATGCTCTGATCGGAGATGTGCGCTTTGTTCCTTCCAGCGGGGTTCCGGGGATCGGATTCAGGAAGTTAACCGGAATGGAGTCGGCACCGAGTTCTCGTAAAGCATAAGCCATTTGGACAATTTCCTCATTCGTTTCCCTCATTCCGATAATCACACCGGAGCAGGGTGACATCCCGTGAGATTGAGCCATTTTAACCGTTTCGACACGTTGATCGTATGTATGTGTGGTTGTAATGGACGGATAGTTGGCCTTGCTCGTATTTAAATTGTGATTGTAACGATGGACGCCCGCCGCTGCCAACCGGCGTGCCTGATCTCCTTTGAGAATCCCCAGGCACGCACAAATTTTAAGTGGCATCGTACTGGTAATTTCCTGTACCGCCTCAATTACCTGATCCAGCTCTCGATTCGTTGGACCCTTGCCGGAAGCTACGATACAATATGTTCCTGCTTTCCTTGCTAACGCTTCACGGGCTCCGGCCAGCAAAGACTCCTTATCCAGCATACTGTATTTGCTGACAGGTGCCGTGGATACGATCGATTGTGAGCAATAGCCGCAATCCTCCGGGCACAGGCCGCTTTTGGCATTCATAATCATGTTGAGTTTTACCTTTTTACCGTAAAAATGATGACGCACACGAAATGCAGCTTGCATAATCGGTAAGATTTCATCATTGTCCGCTTCCAGCACCGCCAATCCTTCTTCCGGCGTCAAATTGCTGCCGTGGATCGCTTTTTCTGCCAGCGAGTACCAATCCGTGACCTCATTAGACCATTTCATACTTTGTACCTCCCAGATTTAAATGAGTATGTGAACAGATAAGTTTCTCAGGATAAATCCCTCTTTTAATTGTCAACCTAATAAATTTATATAGGTTGACAATAATACAGACATCATATCAATTCATGTCTTATGTGTAAAGAAGCCAACATCAAAAAAGCGACCCTATATTGTTCAAGGGTCGCTTCAAGGATTATTCAACTACAGAATGTCTATTCTTTTATCTGGTGAATCCTGATTTACGAGACTCCGGCTTCCTCCATAAGGATTGGCTGCTTCAACAGCCGAATACGTGAAATCCGCTTGTTCTCGATTTCTTCTACAACGAACTGACAACCTTCAAATTCTACAGACTGACCCGGCTGTGGCGGGATGACCTCAACATGCGAGTATAGCCAGCCCCCTACTGTATCATAATCCTCATGATCCAGATTCAGTCCAAAGCGATCATTCACTTCATCAATTAACAGCATACCGTCAATGGAAAATTCCTCGTCATTAATCTGCTCACAACCCGGACGCTCCTGATCGAACTCATCCTGAATTTCACCAACGATCTCTTCCATAATATCCTCCAGCGTCACCATGCCCGAAGTACCGCCGTATTCATCAATCAGAATCGCAATTTGTGTCTTGCTACGCTGCATGCGCTTGAGCAAATCACTAATTTGCGTAGACTCAGGAACGGCAAGAATCGGACGGATCATCGTACGGGTATCCAGTTTGTTCGCCCGCAAAAGATCCTTAATATGGATAAACCCGATAATATGGTCCTTGTCCTCGGCACAGATTGGATAACGCGTTCTCATACTCTCCATCGCAATCGCGAGATTTTCCTCTGTGGACTCATTGCTGTACAAACAGATCATCTCGGTACGCGGAATCATGATTTCCCTGGCGGTCGTGTCAGTAAAATCAAATATATTATCAACAAGCGCCAATTCCGTATTATCAATTAGTCCGCTCTTATTGCTTTCTTTCATCAGAATGCGTATTTCATCCCCCGTATGCGCAGAATCGTCATATTCAGATACCGGCTCCAGACGGAATAAACGCAGCAGGCTGTTCGCCATGCCATTCAACGCCCATATGAATGGATACATCAGTTTGTAAAACCAAGTCATCAGCATGGCCGAATACAGCGTAATGGTTTCAGATTTACGAATGGCTATCGTTTTGGGCGCCAATTCACCCAGCACAATATGCAGAATCGTAATTACAATAAATGCAATGACCACGGCAGTACCGTGTACATATACTGGTCCTAGCCCAGCGGCGGTAAATACAGGTTCGATCAAATGTGCAATGGCCGGCTCTCCGATCCACCCCAGTCCCAGCGAAGCCAGTGTAATGCCCAACTGGCAGGCAGACAGATAAGCGTCCAAATTGTGTAACATATTCGCGGCATATACGGCTTTTTTGTTACCCGCCTCTACCAATGCTTCAATACGGCTGCTTCTGACTTTCACCATTGCAAATTCTGCAGATACAAAAAAACCGTTTAATAATACTAATGCAAAAACAATAAATAAGTTAAACATACTCGGTAAAGGGTCACTCAATATGCTCCCCATCAGCCGTCATTACGGCAGACAGGCGCACCTCCTTCGGATAGTTTCATCATAGACAGAACGATAACACATCATAAGCAGCGTCAACTTCCCAACACAATCACTCCTTCCGGCTTTCACAAGCCATATTTTCGCATGAATGACGAATCCATTCATCAGCTTATATTTAATTATATAGTTATACACTACACAGTCAATCCGCAAGGTATGTCAGAAAAATCGGCTAACGCGGTCATTTTGACCGGAAATCGCCATTTTCCGCCTCTTACCACAAGGGAAGCTACTATATTTGAGAAAGAATATAAGTAAAATAAATCCCCCGCCGTAAGGCAGAGGATTGGGGGAAAAACTATATATGAAGACATCAGCGAACCGGGGACGAGCCCGGATTACCCATGACGCCAGGATATTGGTACAACAGCGGCTCATCAAAAGTCGCATAGTCCAGATTCACCATCAACAGAATGGTGCGTCTTCCAGTAGAAGGATCACTGATAATAATGTGGTCGCGACCAGCCGCTTCCAAAATACCCTTGAAAATTTTCGCGTTCCATTCCCGGTTATTTTCATAGGTCATATAAAAAGTACCCGTTTTGCCCAGATTCAGGCGCAAAATATTTTCAATATAAGATTGCTCATATTGTGGAGTCTGAGTCTGTACCACCGTGCCAGTCGGTGTCATTGCGCTACCGCTATTGACTTGAGGGGGAAAGGTGCTGATGGGCTGCATGGTTCCCATTGGAGCCAACCGGGGCCATTCGGGAAACCCGCCGCCAGCAGGATAAGAGACAGGACGGTAAGCTTGCTGTGAAATCATGTAAATTCCTCCTAAAATGGTTTTAAATCATCCAAACTCATGTTATTACGCTTTAATAGACGGCAGGGCAATCCTGTGCAGTTGGACTAAAGAAACAATGCGCCTTGTAACGGCCGGTGTTAGTCTGGTTATACCAGGTACCCGGACATTCCCCGGAAGGTCTGAAAAACCACAATGCATTCGAAGCCGGGCGGATTTTCTCCCCATTAATGACACGCCGGGCAAGACGAACGTCACGGTCACGAGCTCTTTGATAGAAGTACCCCTTTTGCGTAGCTTCAAATCCGCCGGGACTTTGAAACACCATGTCATTCATGAGGCGAATTCCCTGAAAATCCAGACAATTGGCCAAAATCCGATTAACTCCGACATTGCCGACCATGAGCATTCCCTGCTCTCCTTCTCCTTCGGCCTCTGCCCGCATAAGCCGGGCGAGTGTCCTTACATCCCCTGAGTTGACATTAATAACAGCCAACGTCTCTCCTCCTTACTGCTCAATCATATATCGTATCGTATGGTACAAATGCCCAATGGGTGACAGTGACAGCGAAAAAAAAGACAAAAAAATAGCCCCCTGGCCTGTTGTATTGCAGGAGGCTGCCCATGAATGAATGGGAGAGTGAGCTGCTGTCTACATTTTAACCTGTTCCAAGCTATAGCGATTAAGACGCTGGAACCCGATGTACCGTGTACCCTGAAAGGTAAGTCGCCCCTCATCTCCCTCGGCACATTGACCATATTCTTCCCCGCTCACCTTAAACTCCATCCGGTCGCCACTCTCCACCTCGAAAGTTACATAATAGAAAGTATAGGTACGAGTCCCTTGTTCCTCCTGCCGCCTTTGTTGGAGATGTGTCCTTCTGGCCGTAATTCGGGAACCGACTGTCAATACAGGCTGCCTTTTATTCCGGCTCCATTCCATGACTTCCTTGCCCGCAGACAGTACGACAATACCCAACACGACTACGAAAAATACGGGCAGTACCGTACCCAGCCAATCGAACATCCATAATGACTCAAATCCCATGCACCGCACTCCTCTCCGCCAGGCATTCCACAGGGAAACGGCCGGGCATCTTCACATGACCTAAGCTTTCTGTAATAGTATATGTACGTTCCTGCCCAAATTTGATAGCAACCCTCAAGAACGCCAAGAGCCTCCACGGAATGATCCGGGAGGCTCAACATATGGCGATATCAGAATAATGCATCTGTTTATACATGTACAAGCTGGAGATAACGTTGTGTCTCATCCAGAACTTCATTTTCTTCCGTTTCGGCGTAACGCTCTGCACATTGCTTACAATCCTCTTCAGTCGTGCAACCGTAGGCATCTTGGCAAGTGTAACAAAATTGAAGGTAGTATTGGGTTAACATATGATCCTGATTCGCTCTCATGATTATCACTCCTATCGTTGTTTACAGGTTCAGTATAACAGCGGCTCATTCGATAGATTGTGATTTTTTTCACATAATGTCGTATAAAATTTAAATTTTTTAAAAATAAAAAGCCCTGTGCCTCTTCCCTGTATCTGCATGGCCTTTTGAGGACGTGAAAAATTAGGGGAAAAGCACAGGGCAATCGTCCTGGCGAAGGTTATAGGATCCTCCAGTTGGCACCGCCATCTGTCGTTTTAAGTAACAGTGATTTCTTGTCGTCCAATCGTTCTAGAAGCAGCCACCCTACCGTGGAAGAAGCGAAACGGAGCTTGACCGCTCGCGGGTAATCCTGAAGCTTCGATGGCAATACTTTGCTGCCAGTAAGGATTGTCCACGTTTTGCCCCCGTCCATCGTTCGGTTCATTCCGGTTGGGGTTACGGTCCACCCTTCCTTATCATTTAGAAAAGTGCGGCCGGGAATAACGGAGTTTCTTTTACTGCTCAGCCCCAAAGACACATTGTTCCATTGCATGCCTGCATCAGCAGTAAACAGTCCGCTATACTTTGTACCGCTGTCCAAATAACAGAGAACAGGAATCCAATACGAGGAACTTTTTCCTTTAAAAGACTGCGGAGCTTCGGCTTTTGCTTGAGGACAACCCTGCATCTTGCTGGCTACCGGGGTCCAAGTCTTCCCTTGATTCGAAGTCTTATAAAGCTTAACACTGCTATCCAGATTAATCACAACAAACCCCTGCTTGTTGCCATCAAAGCTCATTCCCGCCATGCTGCCCAGATCGGGCAGGCCCGAGCCTGACTTATTGGATGACATGCCAGAACTTTGCGCAACCTTCTTCCATGTCGCCCCTCCGTCAGTGGTATGATACAACAGCTTTTGTTGATCCTGCTCATTCAGGTTTGTAGACGCCATAATCCATCCGGTAGACGGATTTACATATTGTATCGCGCTCACATGTTCCCCGCTTGGGAGCGCTGAAATATCCCAGCTCTGTCCCCCATCAGCGGTTCTGAGGATGACGGTTGCGGTTTTGTCCAGATTTTGACGGACAACCCATCCATGCCGGGAATCGGTAAAGCTAATATCCTTCCCATATTCAAGCTTGTCTTGAAATTGAACGTTTTCGGAAGGAGAAATATTATTCCAGGTATTCCCACCATCATGCGTATAATAGAGCCGAAGCTCATTACGAGTAACTCCCCAAACGAAACCTTTGGTATTATCAATCAGATGGAAATCAGCTATTCGTGTCTGAACTACATATTTGGCATTGGGATCACCCACCTTCGGCGTCAATGGTGGATTAATAGTTATCGTTTGTCCCTGGTTATCCGGTTCCTCAACCGGAGGTTTGGTTACGGTTTCTGCGGGTTCGGAAGAACAGCCGGACAGCAAGATACCTGTCAGCAGCAATACTCCCCCCAGGAGCGCACGCCAGCGCAGTTTCATATAAAGATCCTCCCTCGATGGCATGCGGTAATCCCGTGCCACAAGCTTATCTGAAACAGAATTATACCATAAACGACCCTAAGTGACACTTTTCGCGCACTCATACAAAAAGCCGGCATCCTCCACATAAGTGCAGGATGCCGGCTTTTTAACATTCAGACAAATTAGGATTTACGGTTTAACAAACTTTTGTGATATCCGTAGAAGAAATAAATCAGCAGACCCAGCAGAAGCCAAACGATAAATCCAATCCATGTGCTGATATGAAGCTGAAGCATCAAACCGACGCAAACCAGGGCACTCAAAAGCGGGAGTAACGGGACCCAAGGCACGGTAAAGCCTCTTTTCAGATCGGGACGTTTCTTACGCAGAACGATCACCCCAACCGATACAACGGCAAAAGCGAACAGGGTTCCAATACTCGTCAGGTTCGTCAGAGCATGTAATGGGAAAAATCCAGTAGCCAATGCGATGATGCTTCCGACCAGCCAAGTGCTTCGGATTGGTGTTTGAGTTTTAGGACTGATTTTAGATAAAAATACCGGTAACAGACCGTCACGCGACATCGAGAAAATTAACCGTGTTTGACCATACAACAGTACGAGTAAAACCGTGGTCATCCCGGCAATCGCACCGACAGAAATGAGTCCGGCCACAAAATCCTGATGGATAAAGCGCAAAGCAAACGCAACAGGATCATTTACCCCTAGCTGCGTATAAGGCACCATTCCGGTAAGTACAACCGAAACCGCTATATACAGCACCGTACAAATCGCAAGCGAGGAAATAATACCAATTGGCATATTCCGCTGTGGATTACGTACCTCCTCTGCTGCCGTTGAAATGGCATCGAAACCCAAGTAAGCAAAAAATACGATTGCCGCGGCACTCAAAACACCGGAAAAACCATAGGGTAGAAACGGTGTCCAGTTAGCAGGCTTAACATAAAAAATTCCGATCCCGATAAACAGCAGGACAACTCCGACTTTGACACAAACCATAATGAAATTAAATCGGACTGTTTCCTTGGCTCCGAGACTCAGCAGCAGTGTGATCAACATAATAATACACACAGCAGGCAGGTCAATAATGGTTCCCTTGGCTGAATCGAAGGCTGCGGTTAAAGCCAGTGGTAAATGTATATCAAACCCAGCCAGCAAACCTTGAAAATAAGCAGACCAGCCACTGCTCACTGAGGCGGCCGCCACCCCGTATTCCAAAATTAAGTCCCAACCCAGTACCCAGGCCAGAATTTCCCCAAACACAATATAGCTATACGCATAAGCGCTACCGGCAGCGGGAACCGTAGATGAAAGCTCTGCATAGCACAAGGCTGCCAGCACGCAGGCAATTCCTGCAATAACAAAGGAGATCATCAGGCCAGGACCCGCATTTTCCGCTGCTGCCTTGCCTGTGATCACAAAAATCCCGGTACCGATAATACATCCTACACCCAGCATAGTCAGATCGAAGGCACCCATCGTTCTCTTCAAGTGACCCGTCGTTCCGTTTTCTCCATGCGGGAGCATCCCTGTCTTTTTTCGAAATAAGTCCATAATCATAATCCTCTTTCCATAATGTCCTACGCTAATATTGCTACTGCAACGCTTTAGTGTGTGTTTCTGTCATTCGATTAATTATTAGCGAGTCCCTGTTTGAAGTCAAGGAGAAATGTCATATTTCTTTGCAGTGAAGGGCACATATACGGTAAACTAAGTTGGAAAGATAAATTTTGTATTATTAAAAAATGAAAAGGTATGCAACCCGAGAAGGAGATGAGGATTTTATGAGCTTAAAACCTTACAAACGAAGCAGAGTGGCCATTGTCGGCATGGGAGCGGTCGGTACAACGACCGGTTACACCCTCCTGCTACGCCAACGCATGTCAGAACTTGTCTTTATTGATGTTAATGTCAAAAAGGCGCAGGGGGAAATGCTCGATATGAATCACGGGCTTCCCTTTCTCGGCGGTGTCAAAGTGTGGGCGGGTGATTATGAAGACTGCCGTGATGCGGATATCATCATTGTTACAGCGGGCGCATCACAAAAACCGGGAGAAACACGCATTGATCTGCTCAAGCGTAATGCCGAAATTTTTGAAAGCATTATTGATAATATCGTCAAGGTCAACACACACGGCATTTTGCTGATCGCAACCAATCCAGTGGACATTCTCTCCTACATCTCCTGGAAACGTAGTGGCTGGCCTTCGAGCAGAGTTATCGGTTCAGGTACGCTGCTGGACAGCGCACGCTTCCGTTATTTGATCGGTAAGCAAAAGGGCATTGATCCTCGCAGCATCCACGCCCATATTATTGGAGAACATGGCGATTCCGAGCTGCCTGTATGGAGCATGGCCAACATCGCAGGAACTCCATTGGAGCTGGGTGAAGAAACGAAAAATGAGATTTTTGAAAGTACCAAAAATGCAGCCTATGAAATTATAGATGCCAAAGGCGCGACTTCTTACGCCATCGGGCTGGCTCTCGACCGTATCGTAGCCGCCATTCTGGGAGACGAAGGGTCGGTACTTAATGTGTCCACTTTGCTGGAAGATTATAACGGAGTGTCTGACGTTTACCTGGGTGTCCCGAGTATTGTAGATCACAATGGGGTACGCGAAATTTTGGATCTTCCACTGAATGATAAGGAACGTCAAGGGCTGAATCAATCTGCGGACAAGCTGAAAGATCAAATCAGTAAACTCAACTTGTAGTCTGGGCGCAGTGAAACGATAGACTGAAAGAGCTAGCTGGCCTCCATAAACGGAGCTTTTGTTTCTTATTAAGCAAATAGTCATGCTCTACCAGTAGTGGTTCCGTATAGCCATTTAACTGAACAAGCCAGTTTCCCTGAAAAGGGAACTGGCTTGTTCGAATTTCCTTAAAAAATTGCAGGTTAACTTTCTCTTTAGACAAAGCTGTTTATTAAAAAGGAATTACCAAGGCGGTGTGTCGCCATCGGCAAACTCGTCTTCTTGCTGGCGCTTCTCTTTCAACCGCTCAGCCACCGTGTCGAACGATTCAGGTTGAAGCAGCTCAATCGGTGAAAAGCCTTTTTCAAACGTAAATGCGTCGCCTTCAATGATAAGCGCGTATCTATCGTGCAGCTTCGTAATATGCAGCTTGGCCCCAAAGTCGGACAGCAGTCCACGCACAGCCGTATCATCCAGCTTGAAGCGAACTTCAATTTCCGGCCTTAGCTCAACAATATGCTGTGCAGCCTCTACGACCTGAAGAGGTTCCCATTTTCCTTGCAAATCCCGCTTTTCACTGGCCGCCCAAAGCTCCAGTTCACGTTCTTCCTGCTGTCTTTCCTCATTAGAAGCATCTGGCCATTTGGTTTCCACATAGTTCTGAACGAAGCCCATGACATGCTCATTGACGATTTCCGGCATGGATTGCTCATAGGTCACAAATTTCAGAAAATTCTCAAAATACCGGGCATGCGAGGACTGGTGAATTTTAAGCTCCCACTCATCGTTCATCCCCTCCTCCAGCATGTAAGGATACATGATGGATTTCATATTACGGGCTGAAATGGCCATTTCGACCTCACTGACCAGACTGCTTTCGGTAATCCTGGCAATTTTAGGTTCAAAATCACATTTGAGCACAAAAATAAACGGATCATCGGAGTGTGTATTCAAGGTAGCCTGTACAATGATCAACGCTCCGCCGCGTACCGCGCTCGTATCCAGATACATCCGCACCAGATCGTCGCAGGCATTTTTAAAATCTTCCTTATCCTCTGCTGCCCGCAGCCGGGCGAACATATTGAAATTCGGATTACTGCTCAGTTCATGCTCCGGTTCGACGATAAAGCGGCCAATTTTGGTCGGTGCCTGCTCTGTGCTCGGATTTTTCTCGACCTTCCGCTTGCTAATGCGGGCAAATTCCCCATCCAGAAATTTTTTAACATCGCTTTCGTCATAATCATAGTCATCCATCGTAGCGTAATGCTTGTAGGACTTACCACCCTGTCCTTCTTTTCCGTCTACCTGAATTACAAAAAAAGATAAAAAGTCCACTTGAAAGTTCATTTACGTTCCATTCGCTCCTTTTCAGGCATGTACGCGTAATTATATCACTATGATTTTAAAAGGTACATCGGATGCAAATCCTCATCGTTAAAATACACATAGGTTTACATAATATTTATTATGTATTTTATTGAAAATAATTTCTGCATCATACTGATCTTCTTAATTCATAAAAAACAGTTGACTAAATAGTAGCTAATTCATTATATTATCTATTGTTATATAGACAAAAATACTTTTTGTTTATATAAACAGAAAAATAATTCTGGGTGAATTACGCCTAAATCAGAAAGGGAGAGTTTATTGTTGTTAAAAAATCCATATATAAGGACCATTATCGCCTCCAATGCGCTGCTCAATTTGGGCATCTGGGTGCGGAACTTTGCCATATTGTTGTATGTAACAGATCTGACTCATAATGATCCCATATACGTGTCGCTCATCTCGGTTGCTGAATTTGCGCCTATCTATTGGAGGTACGTTTGCGGACCGTTGGCGGCCTAAACGGACCATGGTTAGTTGCGATCTGCTGTCGGCTGCGTCTATTTTTATCGTGTTGCTGGCAATGTGGCATGGATCATGGCAGGTGCTTTTGCTGTCTACATTCTTTTCGGCCATTCTATCTCAATTTTCTCAGCCGTCTGCGATGAAGATATTTAAGCAGCATGTAGCACCAGAACAGCTTCAGGGAGTGATGGCCCTTTTTCAGTCTCTTATGGCGTTATTTATGGTTATCGGCCCCGTTATCGGTACATTTATTTATCAACACTTTGGAATTTTCGTTTCATTGTCTATAACAGGAATATTGTTTCTCATCTCGGCGCTTGTTCTAACTCGTATTCCACAAGATGAACAAGCGCTTGAGATAGACGATCAACCAACTCCTTTCATTCAAGAGCTTAAAGAAGGGATACGTTATGTATGGAATAACCGTACACTTCGCACGCTTGGGGGAACATTTACTGTAATTGGGCTGGCGGTCGGGCTTATTCAACCATTAATGGTTTTTGTCGCCATCGAGAACCTTGGACAAAACAAGGAATTTCTGCAATGGCCGTTAATGGCGAACGGAGCGGCTATGTTGGTGGGAGGCGGCCTGATTATGGGGGTTGCCAAAAAAGTACAGCCACAATTACTGCTGGTAACCGGACTTTTGGTAAGCACACTGGCAACCTTTGGAGTCGGATGGTCGCACAATATTATGCTGACAATGGCATTACAAGTATTCAGTGGCCTATTTTATCCTTGCATCCATATCGGTATCAACACGATGATGATGAAAAATGCCGAAGCTGCTTTTATCGGCCGCGTCGGTGGCGCCCTCTCTCCCTTGTTCTCCGGGATGATGGTCGTCGGTATGAGTATCGGCGGAACACTCAAACGCGAATCCTCCCTGAACACCGTATATACCGTGAGCGCCGGCTTGCGATGCTGTTGTTACCATTGCTTCGTAACAGGCAGCCTGTACAAGCTGTCATAGCCGATGATTCTGAATAACAGCACAAGAAAGCGCCCCTGGAGATATGATCTGCCATTCTCCAGGGGCGCTTTTGTTTATTTGAACTTGATGTATTTTAAAATAATAAATTTTATATTAATGGGCAAATTCATATTATCTTTTTCCCATTTTGCGGGATTTGTATTATCTGATTTAGTACCAACTCTTTTTGCCTCAGTATAATTTCATAACGCTCCTGAATGGTAGAGTCTCCTTCCAAACATTTTTTGATGTCTTCTACTGACATACCTTTTTTTTAAATAGCTCAGGTAAGCCGAGATTATAAATCCCAAAAATTATTAAATCAGGAGGGTTTAATATGCAAAAAGTAATTCTGAACAATGGAGTTGAAATGCCCTTGGAGATGCTCAAGTATGTGAACAGTCGGTTTACGACGCCCTTATTGCAGGCTATCGTTTGATTGATACCGCTGCCGCTTATCAAAATGAAGAAGCGGTGGGCAGAGCTACCAAAAGGAGCGGCATACCAAGAGAAGAGTTATTTATTACTACAAAACTTTGGATTCAGGATGCTGGTTATGAAAGTGCAAAAAAAGCATTTGCAAAATCATTGGAACGACTTCACTTGATTATTTGGATCTGTATTTAATTCATCAGCCGATTAGGGATATATACGGTTCTTGGCGTGCGATGCAGGAACTGTATCAGGAAGGAAAGATCAGGGCAATTGGTGTAAGTTTGATCATAGGCATTATCCGCGCACCAAATGACTATAGTTTCCCGTTACTTTAACGATGTAATCGAACTGAAGCTAAATGCATTAGATCCAAATATCATTGACTGCTGTTAATTCTGACTCAGTCTCGCCAGTGTTTACTACGCCCCTTGGCTCCACCAACATAATATGACATTCCTGGTTAGCGAAAGTTTTGTGTGCGACACCCCTTGGTACAATAAACATCTCTCCTTGGGAAATCTTTACTTGGCCATCGTGGAAATCGATGAACATCTCCCCTTCGAGCACGATAAACACCTCGTCGGTATCTTGATGATCGTGCCATACAAAATCCCCATCTATCTTGACCAATTTAAATTGATAGTCATTCATTTCTCCAATGACTTTCGGAGACCAGTGTACTTTGAACTTAGATAATTTCTCATTCAGATTAATAGCTTGGTAATTAATATTAATCTCTCCTTTTTCTTGTTCAATCTACTTGGGCAATTAATTCTAGTCTGCTTCTATAAGGAGGTTTTAGACTATTGGTTCAACTAGCGTTTCCCATTAGTTGAATCATTAGCTAAGGATCGAATCAAAATCAGTATAATTTTTTCACTGATGAGCGCTTCATCAAATTCGTTGAGGAATCGAAACGGTTCGTTCATTCACCACATTTCCCGTGTTTAGAGTAGTTTTTGGTTCGATTAATAGTAAATGGACCTCTTCTTCAGCAATTGGCTGATGTTCAACTCCTTTAGGTATAATAACAAACTCCCCTTCGTTAACAGCTACTTCACCGTCTCTCAAACGGATTAGAAGTCTCCCTTTCCATACGAAGAACATTTCGTCCTCGTGATCATGGTGATGCCAAATGAATTCACCCTTGATCTTTGCCATTTTTACGTATGAATCGTTCAACTCTCCGCCTATTCTTGGATTCCAATAATCAATTATTTGCAAAAATTTATCTTGTACATTGACCTTCGAAATCATGAGATTCCCTCCTCATTATTGGTAACGTGTGCTGCATTTTGCCCCGGTTAGAGTCTGCTTCTTCCCCATTCACTCCTCATCATCAGATAAAGAGGTACTCAATCACTTGGTTTTGGTGTACATCCCTCTTATTAACTAAGTTTACATACTGCGATGCATCACGTAAAATTAAAAAATAGTGTATAGATAATCAAATTTTGTGATGCAAAAGGAGAGAGTTGTTTTGGACATTAGATCTTTGGAGGTGTTTAAGGCAGTAGCAATTGAACAAAGCATTACAAAAGCTGCTGAGAAATTGAATTATGTACAGTCCAACGTTACTGCACGAATACAACGTCTTGAGCAAGAGTTGGGCGTTCCTCTGTTATATCGATATCATAAGAAGGTATCCTTAACACCTGCAGGACGTGAACTGTTGCCGTATGTAAACAAGTTGCTTTACGATTTCGAGGAAGCCATTGAGGCAGTTAAGCTTTCTTCTGCCCCGCGGGGAACTTTGCGCATTGGAGCTATGGAGTCAACTGCCTCTACACGATTGCCATTGATTTTTACACAATACCACAAGAAATTTCCACAAGTAGAATTAAGCTTATATATGGCACCTACTGTAGATCAGGTTAGTACCATTCTCAAATATAAGGTAGACGGCGCATTTGTGGATGGGCCAATTCTTCATCCGGAAATTGTTGAATACCCTGTCTTTGAAGAATCTCTAGTTTTGATTACAAGCTACTCTCCGGAACCATTCCAATTAGAATTGATTTTACATGAACCATTGCTTTCGTCATTCGCGCATTGCATCTATTTGGGACGTTGGCAGCGATGGCTAGAGGACAATGGCCATGCTCCTATGAAGGTGATGGAGTATGGCACTCTAGAGGGTGTCCTTAAATGCGTTGAAAACGGGTTAGGAGTCACCGTCTTACCTATATCTATGGTTGAATCACGGATGCAGGGAAGACTTAACTGTCACCCATTACCGGAACCGTACAGAACAGTACCCACTGTGTTTATAAGGCGTCGTGACTCGTACATGACCAGTGCTCTCTCACGATTTATGGAGCTGGTGGGCATAACTAATCTGTGATTTGTTGCTATTTACCAACTTAGAGTATTATTCGTAGGTATAATTAGTTGAATAGCGACGGATCTCTAAAGGAGAATCCGCCGCTACCACATACTAAAAAAATCGGCGATAAAGTTCTCTCCGGCGCTCTCCGCGAAGCTGCGTGGTTGATGCTTTTTCATACCCCAGCATGCCTTGATTAAAATCTAACGGTGCTCCGTTATCAAGCTGGCTCTTTCCCTTAATGTCTGACATGAGATCTTCAAATGGATTACATCCTCCTCCATCCATATCCGGCAACATAATCATTTAATTTCCGGCCACTCGGTACAATGGCTAGCTTCTTCTGGTAAGCGCCTGGTCATCATCGGTCCATTATATTTGGAGCTGTTTGCGGGTTTTTGAGGGCAGGCAGCAGAATGCCGTCGATTAGCGCTGTGAAGAAAAGCTTGTCAAACGGTTTACGCTGGATAAGTCCGCGAAAAGAAACCATTGAAGTAATAACCTGGCAAGCCATCTCAATGTCCGCGTGAGCAGGAATTTCACCGCGGTCGACGGCTCGGCTCATAAGCTTGCGGTTCACGACAACCCATGGCTCGAAAATCCCGGCTATTTCTGCTTCGGCAAATTCCGGATGCTGCAAAAAGGAGCCTAGGCCCGCTAGGACTCGAAATTTCCGTTCTTCCTCCGCGATCGATTGCGGCTTCAAAAGCACGAGGAGATCTTCGCGCAAGGTTCCTGTATCCGGCAAGCTTTCGAGCTCGAGATGACTAAATTGGGTTGCAGATGAAGGTGTGCCATTTCGCGACATCGCAAGTGTTATCGGTGAACACCTGAACGTGCCTGTAGTCAGCATTTCACGTGAAGAGGCAGACGCCCACTTCGGCTTCCTCAGCACACTTGCAGCGCTCGATATCCCGAGATCAAGCGTTGCAACTCAGGAACTTCTGGGATGGCGACCTGTGCAACCTGCACTATCCCCGACCTCGAACAGTCTCACTACTTCAACAACTGATTGGAATACTCCCGTAAATCCTAGCCAAAGGTACGGGAGCATTTTTCTTTTTTTAAAATAGCCTCCTCCCCATTATTGTACAGAAGGAATAAGGCTATTGTTGTGAATATTCTAGGTTTGGAGGAGCCAAACCTAATGGTGAAACGTATCTTTTCTCCGCCAAATAAAAGGCGCGGCATAACTGCCCATTAGTTGAGAAACGGCAGCCGATTGGTGCCGTCGTGTTATGCTATAGTTCTTCGTTAGCTATCAGTGTGCATATTAAAATTATTTAAAATACCATTTAATAGCATTCGAAAAAAAGATTTTATCCGTATCTTTTTCATCAAACAAACGCTGAATCCATTCGATGTTCGCATACTCAAAAGGTCTCTTCGCTTTTGAATAATTATTCTAAGGTATCTGCTCCATCAGAAACACTCACTATTCCACTCTATAAGGCTTGTAGAAGGCACGAATTTCTTGGGCTAAAAGCTCTGGCTCTTCCATGGCCGTAAAATGCCCACCACGAGCCATGTTAGTCCAGCGAGTTATATTTAAATTGCGTACTGCCCAGTCTTTTGGTGGTAATACTATATCTGCTGGGAATAATGCAACCCCAGTTGGTACTTTTATATAGCCTATTGGCGGCAGAGAATGTGAATTTTCGTAATACATCCGTGTTGACGACCCAATTGTGTTAGTAAGCCAATAAACCATGATATGCGTAATGAGTTCATCTTCGCTAAATCTTTGACGGAGGTCACCTCCACAATCACTCCAAGCTCGGAATTTCTCAATAATCCAACCGGCTAAGCCTACTGGTGAATCAGAAAGTCCATACGCAAGAGTCTGTGGACGTGTCGATTGTATCGACATATACCCTCCTTCTAGAGAAATCCATTCTAATGCTCTTTTCTTGTATTGAAGTTCTTCCTCTGAAAGTTTTACCTGCTCATGGGACGTAAGGAGATCTCTTATGATACCAATATCTGTTAGGTGAATCCCGAATAAAAGTTCAGGATGATTCGATGCCAGATATCTTGTAACTCCGGAACCTATATCCCCACCTGCTGCAGCAAACTTACCGTATCCTAATTCTTTTGTCATTAATTTAGCCCACATCTCGGAAACCTGATAATTGTTGACACCAGGATGGTCAGGAGAGCTAGAGAACCCGAAACCAGGTAATGAAGGGACAATGACATCGAAAGAATCCTTAGGATCACCTCCATAGCTAGCTGGATCTGTAAGAAGAGGAATAATTTTCTGATATCTAAGGTAACTATCTGGCCATCCGTGGGTTAGAATAATGGGTATGGGATTGGGACCCTTGCCGCACTCATGAACAAAGTGCACATCAATTCCATTAATGTTGCAGCAAAACTGGGAAAAACGGTTTAACTGAGATTCATGCTCGCGCCAATCATACTGTTCCCGCCAATACGAAACAAGGGATTTTAAATAAGTTAAATCAGCACCTCGATCCCAGCCTGAGTTTTCCAATTGATCCGGCCAGCGGATGTGCTGTAATCTTCTCTTTAAATCAACAAGGACTTCATCTGCAATGTGAATATGAAAACGTTCAACAGACATTATATTTCTCCTCCTTTTTTGTGCACATCTTAATGATATCCCTTGAACTTCTGTGGTACTATGCTAAAAACGAAGCATCTAACTATACTATTTGATAGGTGACCATTATGCCGCAGACCGACCGTTACAAAAAACGTTCAGTGAACATTGAATTTTTCGCCGTGGAGGACTTTAGTAACCTTCCTTATCCTCAACGTTTTACAATTATCTTAATTACTTCAGGAACCTTGAAAGGGATATTCAACGAGTTTCCCATAACTATTGTCGCTCCGGGTGTCCTTTGCTTGACTGAATATGATGTTATCCAAGTCAACGAGAAGGTTAGCGTAGCGGCGCAATCCTTTTGTTATGATTCCCAATTTCTCAACACCATAACACTGTCCGAAACGCAAGGTTATTTTCCAACTAGTCCGAGAATACAAACAGGTCTTTCGCTGTTTCAACGTGATCCTCTCTTTTTAAGCGTCCCCCATGTAACAGAAAAAGCATATCCGATTTTATTTGAATGGTTTTTTATACTTGGTATGGAAGTTCAGGCGCAAAGCGATTCAAACTGGGTATGCAGAATAAAAAAGTATCTTATACAAATTTTGGGGTTACTTGAGGATTTATGCCTGACCAGTGAACGGTCTCCTGTGGATTTAGCAATAGAATATATACAAACGAACTACTCAAGGAAGATTTCTTTGGAGGATTTGACGAATTGTGTCCATTTGAACCGTGTAACTCTCAATAAATTATTTAAAGAGAGATGCGGAAATACGGCAATAGGTTACATGCTTGAATATCGTTTGAAAGTTGCATGTGATCTTCTTACGCATACTGGTATGAAGCTGAATGAAATAGCGCACGCTACGGGATTCGAGTATGACACATACTTTATCAAGCAGTTTAAAGCTAAAAAAGGGATATCACCTACAAAATATAGGAATATCTCTCGTAAGTTTTCCAATGCTCAATAAAGGACTGAACAGATTAATATCTACGATGGATTCGCAGTATATACGAGTTCCATTCATCATTACAATTTTAATGATTATTATTCTCAATTAAAAGATAATAACTGCCCAGTTTTCATTAAGTTAACATAATATATATTACGTACATCGTATTTCTTTGTTCTCATGATCATTTTAGTATCGAATTGAAGAAGTCGGCCTTGACTTCAGTGCTTGCCTAATCGTATAGTATGGATATATCTTCAATTAAGGGAGAGATTTTAATGTCGGTGAACGTTCTTAACTAAGCAATTGCATATTCAGGGAAGACCATCAGGCACCTTGTACCCTTCGGGGATAGGTTTGTTTGTTGTTGTTTTTTTACCCTGGTATTAGTTAAGAACATGCGGATATCATAAATCGCCTTAGGGATTATTTACATTTAGGCCTTATTCCGTGCTGTGTTCAGCGCGGTTTTTTCGTTTTCAGGTTTTGTAACTTTCCTTTTATCCTTCCTTTATTCATGAGACGAATAGCTTACAAATGGGCTAATGCGTGAATAAATCGGAGGCTTGAATTTGGAATTACAACAGCTGAATTCCAGGCTTATTTGTCGATAATTTCCCTCTTTCCTTATGGGCGGAGAATGAACGATTTGTTCATTCTCCGCCCTTTTTTCTTTTGCAGTAAGGTTCCAAAAATCCTGACAAACAACCAAAGGAGAGATTTCTCATGAATGAAACCACAATGCAGCGTTTGGAATACGACCGAATCAAAACAAGAGTCTCCGAATGTGCCTTTTCTTACCTTGGTAAGCATCATGCCGCTTCCATGCTTCCCATTACAGACATTCGTACAATCAGGACTCGTCTTAATGAAACAAACGAAGCCTTGCAGTTGATACACCACGGAGCAAGCGTCCCTATCCCCTCACTGGAAGGGATGGAACATATTCTTCACTTGCTGGGAACCGGGTATTTGTTCAGCGAGCGCGATTTTTCTCACATGGCTCAGTTTATAAGAAGTTGCAGCCAACTCATAAAATACATGAATTCCAAGGCAGATGCCGCTCCAACTGTCAGTGCCTACGCTTCCTCCATGTATGGCATGGAGCCGCTTTTGTCCGAAATCGAGAAATGTATTTATTCAGGACGAGTGACAGATATCGCCAGTAAAGAGTTGGCTAAAATTCGCAAAAAAATAACGGTCACTGAAGAACGAATTAAAAGGAAACTTGATTCTCTTATCAGCCGGCATCGATCTATCATGCAGGAAAATATGGTTAGCCAGCGCGGCGGCCGCTATGTGCTTCCAATCAAAAAAGAATTTCGTAAACAAGTAAAAGGCAACGTCCTCGACGAATCAGGAAGCGGTCAAACGGTTTACGTTGAACCTGCTGAAATTGTCAGCCTGCAATTCGATCAGAGCGCGAACATGGCGGAAGAATCAAAAGAAGAAATGAAAGTGCTTGGTGAGCTTACAGCCCTCGCCGAATCATACACCCAGGAGCTCAGTATCAACACAGAGACGGTTGGTGTGCTGGATTTTTTATTAGCCAAAGCCAAATATGCCATGACTCTAGATGCTGTGCCGGTCGAGCTTAACCAAGACGGAATTATAGATATCCATGGTGCACGTCACCCGTTGATGGCGAATACCATGGTTCCGCTTGATTTTTCAATTGGTCAAGGCTATTCCTCGCTCATTATTACCGGTCCCAATACTGGTGGAAAAACGATGGCTCTCAAAAGTGTCGGCCTGTTAACTCTAATGGTACAATCCGGATTGCTCGTACCTGTGTTGGAAGGCAGCCGAATGGCTGTATTCGAGGAAATTGAGGTAGACATCGGGGACGGACAAAGTATTGAACATGCGCTGAGCACCTTTTCAGCACATATTCGCAATATGATCGGCATTTTGGAAACGGCGGGCAGCTCCACACTGATCCTGATCGATGAAATGGCATCTGGTACCGATCCGGGAGAAGGCGTAGGACTCTCCATTGCACTGTTGGAAGAATTCCACCGCCGCCAGGCAACGGTAGTGGCCACGACACACTTTAGTGAAATCAAGCATTTTGCCGAACATACACCCGGATTCCAAAATGCTCGTATGGAGTTTGATACCGAAACGCTGCAACCCTTGTACCGTCTTCGAATCGGTGAGGCCGGGGAAAGCTACGCATACGCTATTGCCTTGAAGCTGGGGATGTGGGATCGTATTATCGAGCGTTCTCAGACCATTTCTGCAGGCAGGACGTCTCGGAATACACAGGAATCGTTTATTATGCCCCCTGCTCTTGATGATGATAAGCCTGTGGTTGCAAATAAACCTTCCCCTAAAAAAGGAACTTTAAACCCTTCAGCCAAACCATTTGCCCTTGGCGATAGTGTTTTTGTAGGCTACTTAAATCGGACCGGAATTGTCTATAAAACCGAGGATGAACGGGGTAATGTAGGGGTTTTGATCCAAGGACAAAAGTTGACCATTAACAAAAAGAGGCTCACGCTTCACATTGCTGCTACTGAATTGTATCCTGACGACTATGATCTGGACATTGTTTTAGAAACAAAGGAAAACCGCAAAAAACGGAAGCTTCTGGAACGCAAGCATGTTCAAGGGTTGATCATTGAATCTCCTCCGGAAGAAGAAATGTAAACACATTTGCAGCTTTCGTTCGTAGGGCTCATAAATCGATAATGATTAAACATAATATTTATTATGTAAACTAATATATCGAAACAAGCTTCGATACCAAAAAAAGGCGTGTCTAAAGTTAATGACACGCCCTTTTGTTTATATTTTATTCGTTTATATTACTTTTCTGACACTCGTCGTAATCTAATCTTTTGTCATACTTCAAGATGATGTGATTGTTTGTAGTTATATATAGCGCCTAGCAAATTCGCTTCATTGCCTAATTTACTTTGCTCAATATCTGCACGCACAAAATTTAAGATCGAATCCAGATAAAGCTTCTCTAGCTCTTCTTTAATGGTAACAACGAGTAAAGGATTTGCAGATATGCCTCCCCCAATTACAAACTTTTCAGGGTCAAGAATCATCTGTAAATTAATAATTTGTATTGCAATGTTCCTACAGTATTCTTGAAAAATCGTTTGAACTGTGTGATCGCCTTCTTCAATGAGCTTGAATACCTTTTCACCTGTCATAGAATCTGCAGGAAGTCCTTTGGCTTTCGCAACGGTTTTAGATAAAACAGAACTACTCCCTTGCATACCAAGCAAATAATCAACATTGTCTACATACTCATTGTTAGTTCTGACGAAGGAGAATTCCCCAGCCGATAAATGATGGCCTTTCAGCAATTTACCTTGAGAGATGATTCCACCACCCATCCCTGTTCCAACTACCAGAACAACACCATCAGCGATTCCCTGTAATGAACCGCGCCATGCTTCTCCAAGAGCAGCACATTTTCCATCATTTTCAATCGCTACGGGTAAATGAAACGCTTTCTTAAAAACTTCGATCATATTTATATCATTTATATATCTTAATGAACCACCATGTACCATATGGCCACTTGCTGAATCCACAATACCTGGCATGCTGACGGCTATACCTACACATTCATCCATAAACTGATGATGAATTTGCTTCAAAGCTACAAGCAGGTTCTCAAGTGAGTCTAATGGTGTTGCAACTTTACCCTTGCTCATAAATTCACCTTGAAAATACAAACTGAATTTTATAAAAGAGCCGCCAATATCAAAAACCAATATCTTATTTTTCATGTTACGTGTAATCCTTTCATGGGGCAGTTTGGAGTACTTCTTTTTATAACGATAATTAATTTTAATTGTTTTGTAAATCTATCATTTTCTTTATCGTTAATAATACACCGTTTTCTTCGTTGGATTTAGTAATAAAGCTGGCTGCATTTTTAGTGTTCTCACAAGCATTTTTTACAGCGAAACTGTATTTTGCTATACTCATAAGTTCCACGTCATTTTCTCCATCTCCAAAAGACATGGTTTCATCCTCAGTAACACCCAATATCTCTTGGAGTTTTCTTACCGTCTCCCCTTTATGGGTATGAAGGGCTGTAATATCCAGCCAATTTGCTTCAGAATCAACAATATATATTTGATCCAACAAGGTCTTTTCAACATGCTTTCTTAATAAGGAACTTCTGCCAGATGGATCGTAAACGGTTATTTTAAGAAAGCTGCTGTTGATTTGATCAAATGAGTCAATCTTAATAACTTCCTTATAGGAGCCTTTTACAATTTGATAATATTCCTCTTGAATTTGAGAATGAACAAATGCTGCTTCCGTTGTACATGCTATGATAATGAAGTCATTGGAGAAACATTCAATTTCTCTTATCGCTTGTAATGCTAAATCGTGTTCAATCGTAAACTCTTTGACGACGACTCCATCCTTTTTAATACGAGTAGCACTGTCTCCTAAGATCCAGATCCCTTTTCCGTGCTCGCCAAACAATTCTTCTACTCGTTCACATTGTTTACCTGTACAAGCTACAAAGGAAATATTATTTTCTTGCATTTCTCTATACACCTGATTAAATAATTCGGCATCGAAAGTACCACTATTGTTCAGAAAAGTACCATCTAGATCACTTACCACCAGTTTAAACATACATAAATCCTCCCTTAATATATAAAGATCTTTATTTATCGAATTTAATTTACGACTTTTCATTATCTTTCCATGAATCAATATCAAAGTCTCTCTTAAAATTTTCAAGCATACGTGCTGCAAGCTTTTGAACAAGAGAAGAATGAGCCAAACTACTGATCACAAAGTACATAATGAATAAAATTATAACACACAAGATACCTTTAATCCCCCACATTGCCACACCTCCTTGTATTTGTATATCAACTTTTGTGCAAGATCTTTAATCAGATTTATTGGGCGCCGTGTATAGCCTGTTCACTTATTAAATCATTTAATTAAACATATTAATAAAGTGGATAAAAAAACTATTTTACTAAGTGGCTATATGAAGTCATTCAAAAAAATCATCAAAGGAACGGTAAGGTTTTACTTCCATAGGCTGCCCGGATAATACTAAGCACCAATAAGTACCAACCCATATAACTGAGCAAAGTAAAATCAATGAGATCATAGTGTGCCTCGCTTTCTCTTTTAGGTTATACGTTTACTTTAGCTGATGAAACGCGTTTCAGGTCAAGTGATAATTTAGATTAATTATTCAAAATTCTCTTTTTCAATATACGATTCACTTGTTCTGAACTGAACAGCATAAAAAGAAGGAAAACAAGGACTGCAACCGGAAAAAAATGAATACTTGCCTGAGAAGCTATAACCCCAAAAATGGGAGGAAGCAATGTTGTTCCTGTATAAGCAACTGCCATTTGATATCCCATGAGTTTGGAAGAATTTTCTTTACCAAACCGAGTTGGCGTTTCATGAAGAAGTCCAGGGTAAATCGGCGCAAGTCCTAACCCAATAAGAATAAACCCGGGTAATAAAAAGGCAATCGGCAAAGGAAGCAACAAAATGAGTCCTCCAGTAATTGCAGTAAGTTGGCCAGCCAGAATTAACATTCGATTGTTTATTTTTAAAGTAACGAACCCCGTAATAAGCCTGCCTACCGTAATTCCACCGTAGTATAAAGATATCCAACCAGCAGCAGTTTCGGCTGCAATGTTTCTAGCCCCTACCAAATAGCTTGCTCCCCATAAGCCTACCATGGCTTCCACACCACAATAAAATAAAAAAGTAATGAGCGTGTTCTTAACTCCCTTCATTTGGATTAGCCTTTGTTTGGGGATGTTCTCAACTTGTACAATATTATGATCCATCTGTGAGTAGTCAGATTGGACTTCGGGAATAACGGGATTTTGTATCGCGGTAACACGTTTCCATAATGGTAGTGTAATGAGCAAAATAATAACAAGACCCAACTGGATCATGGATACGGCTGTGTACCCACTTCTCCATGAGTTGTAGTTCGAAATGCAGAAAGACATAATAATCGGTCCCATCGTTGCTCCAACACCCCAAAAGCAATGCAGCCAACTCATATGATATGCCTTATAATAAGTAGCCACATATTGATTGAGCGCTGCATCAACAGCTCCCCCGCCAAGACCAAGAGGAATTGCTAATAATACTAGCCAAAATAAAGAAGGTGCAAATGAAAATCCGAGTAACGCTCCTGCAGTCAAAAAGCAGCTCACTAAAGTGACCTTACCTGTACCCATTCTTTCAATGATACTTCCGCTAACTAGACTTGATACAATGGTTCCCCCTGCGACGACCATGGATACAATTCCAGCTGATCCAAAGGACGCCCCAAGTTCAGGCCACATGACGGGCCAAGCTGACCCCAGCAGTGAATCTGGGATACCCAAGCTAATAAACGAAAGATAAATAATAATCAGAAACCATGTTGCCATCATTCTCTCCTCCTCTTTTCACTACGCATATATGCATTATTTAAAGACAATAATCGGACGTTCCAATTCTTTTAGAGTTAACCCTCTCAACCCTGTTTTAAAATCTTCATAAAATAAATCCGAGAGAATAATGTCAGGATACAAAGGCATCTTATGCTTAGATTTGTAGGATTCTAAAAAATGAAAGAAAGACGCTTCTTCAATATTCTCTCTATAGACCACAATTTGATCAGGGTCAAATATGGATTGTAAGATTTGAATAATTTCACATATACTATTGAAGAAAACTTCTGTTCCTTTGCTTTCATCCCAAACTATAGACGGAAGGAATTTGATTTCACCAGCCAATCCATGTTTGCCTTTTAAAACCCCATCCCGCAAATAAATTCCCATCCCTGGGGGAGAATTCTCAGGAAAATAAATAGCCAGCACACATTGATCCTTATCTATTTGTTCCCTGTAGACGTACCCACATACAGCGGCATTTACGTCATTCTCCACAATGACTGGCAAACCAAATTTACTCTGCACATCCTCTGCCAACCGAATTCCATTTAACCTTTCATAGCTGCTGACTGTAATTTCTCCATTTACAGATTGTCCCGGGATTCCTATACCAATAACTTTAATGGAAGGATAGAGAGAAATGATGCCTTGAATCGTAGAATAAAATTGTGTAGCATTAAAAATTTGAAAGGGATGCTCTTCTTTCATGAGAACGTCCTCATTTAAATCAACTACCGTGGTACACACGACATCTATCCCTTGTTTTTCATTAATATGTATAATCAGTGCTAGACTATACTCATAATTAAAACGATAGGTTAACGCATGTCTGCCTCCGTTTGATGGAACGATTTCATCTTCAAAGATTTCTCCATGATGGAGCAATTCCTGCATAAGCGTATTGATAGTTACCACACTTAAATCAGTTAATGCGGCTAGTTGGGGCTTGGTTGCCTTACCGATCTGCTTCAATACTTTACGAACCAGGTTCAGATTTATTTCTTTAATTAGATTTGCATTAGCTTTTTCCATACCTTGCACCTTCTTTTTTATAAAATTAATGAAGCCACTTTATAAAACACATTTATAAAGTGGCTTCATTAATTTTGCAGCAAAATATTATCTTTGTCAAGGCAATATCATACTGGCTTTTAATTCACCATTGCTTTCCAGCTTATTCTAAGGTTTATCATATGACAAGCGCTCAAATAAGGAGGAACATCTATTGCAGAATGCTGTTGAAGAACTCACCAGACTCATCGAGAATCATGAAAAAGAATTCTTTTCGATCTCTGAACTTGAATTTAATGCCAGACCTTTCCCAGAGAAATGGTCTAAAAAGAAATACTTGGGCATCTGTGCGACTCTGCTTCTAATAATCATCGAAGATTTATCATGATTAAGCATTCAACATCCCCTAATCAATATCAGAAAGAGTTCTCTCACGTGGATATCATTCACCTATGGAAACTATTAAATAAGCAAATCATAAATATATTAAACTTCTGTACAGGTTAGTTGATGATTATATTCAACATATGCAGCATCATTTGGAGCAAATCTATCAAAAACAAGACTAAGCGTTATGATAAATGGCAAACCGTCCACGATATATATTAATAATCCAAAATCATTGGTGCTATTTTTAAGTTAGGGTGTAATTCTTTCTAGTTAGTTTACATAATAATTATTATGTAATCCTATTCTATATATTCATTCGATGCACTTCAATATTTCCTTATGATTCCATCATCGGCACCTGAATATCCAGCTTATCCATCGCCTTTTCCTTCTCCCGATCCGTAACATGTGTATATACGGTGGTTGTCTGGATGGATGAGTGCCCCAGCAGCTCCTGCACTGTACGCAGATCGGCCCCCTTACGTAAAAGCATCGTTGCAAACGTATGCCGCAGCTTATGGCTAGAGTAGGCCACCCGAGCCTGCGCACCTTTATCTTGCTGGAATCGCTCGAACGTTTCTGTAGCGATCTGCTGGATAGAGCGCACTGCCAAACGGCGGCCTTTTTGCGACACGAACATCGCATCCTCCTTCCCTCTCCACGGCGTTAATCTTTCCGTTACTGCACGGTCTAAAATATCACACACAGCCTCCGGCACTGGAAGCGTACGCCACTTGCGTCCTTTACCAAACACATCCAAGGTGCGTCGTTCCCGGCTATAATCCGAGACATTCAAAGAATGAACCTCTCCCACCCGTAATCCCATATATACCATGAGCAGAAAAATAGCCATGTTGCGATTTGCATATTTCCCCTCCACTGCGAGCAAAAACGGCTGTATTTCCTTTTCATCCAAATAGACGGGCATACGATTCTTTTCAGTCTTTGCTTTTTTAATTCCAGATGCCGGATTCGTGCTGCACAATTCAAATTCCTGCAATGCTTTGTAAAAGCTACTTACCGCCGCATGCTTCCGGTTCCGCGTACTATCTCCGGCCCCACTTTCCCGCGCTTTAGACAGATACGACATAACATGAATTTTCTTCACCTGATCAAGTGGCTTTTCACGCAGCGTACGTAAGAACTGCTTCACATCCCCCATATAGTTTTTTTGCGTATGTATCGTATAACCTGCATCTTTCATCCAAATCAAAAAAGCTTCCAACTCCTCAGCATACACTTCATCAATATCATCTATCTTATCCAGCTCCATTTGCCGTCCCTCCTTGTTCATCCCGATTACCTCTGCTCCGATTCATCTTCCCAATATACTGTAAAACGTCCATTTTCGCCTACTTTTTATCGACAATTCGATCGACATCTTGTGCGTGAGGGCTGATGAAAGTCGATTTAAACCTAAACTGCGTATAATTTATATTATACGCAGTTTTTTTTGCTGCTTTTTAAGTATAAATAATGCCCTCTATCCTTGTCTACCACCATTTTGACTGATTTTCTCCTTAGATACCGTTATCGTCAGCATCAGGAAGCATATCTAAGAACCCACGGGGTGAGTAGCCGTCGGCGGGACATGGATGATGTGAAAAAGAATTTTGCTGTCTCACTCCGTTTTCCCTTCATCATTCAGCACGCTATACTTAAAGAAGTCGAAAGGCAAACTTATTTTCAGCTTAAGTTCATTTCAAAAAAGTAACTTATTCATGACAAAGGGAGTGTTCATTTATTTATGAGTACCGAAATGCTGGAACGTCGAAGTGAAATTCTAAAACGGAACATCCATCAATTGCTGGTTCAGGAAAATCAACACGGCGTGACGCGTCAAGAAAATTACACTTTGCACAAAATGATCAGAGAGCTTCATCAAACTTCTCATGCCTTGAATACTTCCCGTTGATATGAAAAATACGAATGTTTAAATTTTCAAATGCAAAATAACCTTCAGCCCCACTTCCTTAGTGGGGCTGAAGGTTATTTTGTCATGTATAGCTTTTAGAATAAGTTATGATTTCTTCGCGAAGTTATCCCTTGGAGCGACTCAGCAGATATAGGAAGTATGGAGCACCAATGATCGCCACGATCAAGCCTGTCGGGATTTCTTTCTGTAAAGGTAAGGATCGTGTAATCGTATCCGCCACAAGCACTAACAGTGCCCCGACCAATGCACAGGCCACCAGCAGCATCTTATGCTTTGGACCCACAAGTTTTCTCGCCAAATGTGGAGCAACTAAACCGACGAAGCCGATTCCACCGCTAACCGATACGCTGGAACTGGCCAATCCAACCGCAGCAGCTAGCAGAAGGATGCGTTCTTTTTCAATAGATGTACCTAACCCGGATGCCGTCTGATCTCCCAAATTAAGCACATTCATTACATTGGCCTTGTAGTATGCGAAAGGCAGCAACACCACAAGCCAAGGTAACAGTGCCATTACAAATTTCCAGTTGGACCCCCATATACTTCCTGCCAACCAACTGGCAACAAAGGTATAACTTTCAGGCGTAAGCTTGAGAGTCAAGATGATCATCGCAGCACTAATCCCTGCGGCTACACCAATCCCGCTTAACAGTAACCTTGTCGGAGAAATCCCTTCACCCTTTTTGTAAGAAAGCGCGTAGATCAGAATAGCAGTCGCTCCTGATCCAATCAGTGCAAGGCCAGGTAGTAAAAACAATGAATTTGTTGTTTGCATCGTTGGGAAAAGCAATACAAATAGCATAACCATCAGCCCGGCTCCGGCATTAATCCCCAAAATACCAGGGTCCGCCAAACCATTACGTGAAACGCCTTGCATGATACAGCCGGAAACCGCCAGACCTGCACCGATCAAAATGGAAATAACCATTCGTGGCAATCGGAATTCAAACAAGATTAATTCCTGCTGTGGAGTCCCTTGCCCAAATAAGGTTCTAAAAAGCTCCATTGGCGAAAGTCGAATGGTTCCTGTATTCGCACTAATGGTGAATGCAACAATGAGCAGAATGATCAGAACGATAACAGCGATCCAATCATGGATTATTTTACGGTGACCTGCTTTGGCAATAGCTCCAGTCGTGATGTTATTCATCTTACAGTGCTCTCCTTTCTTTACGAGCCAGATAAAGGAAGAATGGCACCCCAATCAGGGCAATAAGCACGCCTACTGGTGTTTCCTCCGGTGCATTAATCATACGAGCCGCCAGATCGGCAAACACGATGAGTAAAGCCCCCATAATGGCCGAGCAAGGAATGATCCAGCGATAATCGACACCTACCAGCTTGCGGGTCATATGAGGAATAATCAGCCCTACAAGCCGATAGAGCCTACCAGCGACACTGCCGCCCCCGCCAGAATAAGTACCAAGATCATCCCAAGCACCTTTACAATGCCAGTGCGCTGACCGAGACTGAGCGCAATTTCATCCCCGAGGCTGAGCAACGTAATAGACCGTGACAGCATAAGAGCGCCGATGAAAGCAGCCACAACCCAAGGCAAGACAATCCCCAGTTGCACCCACTTGGTTCCGCTAAGTCCGCCTGCATACCAGAAGGCCAGATCCTGCCCGACATTAAAATACAAGCTGATCGCGTCACCCAAGGCAGACAGCAATGCCGTTACAGCTGCACCCGCCAATACAAGGCGTACTGGCGTAAGTCCACCCTTGGATATGGAGCTTGTACCATATACCATCACAACGGCTAAGGCCGCGCCAACAAAGGAGTACAGCATCAGCTGTAAAAAGGATGACCCGGGAAAAAGGGCAAAACAAATCGCCATCGCCAAGCTGGCTCCCGAATTCAGCCCAAGCAAGCCCGAATCAGCCAGCGGGTTGCGGGTCATTCCCTGCATTATCGCCCCCGCCACAGCGAAGCAGACTCCGATCAATACACCACCTAAAATTCGAGGTAGCCGAATTTCCCAAATAATTTGATGATTTTGTATTCCAGGGTTAAAATGAAAGACTGCGCTCCATACCTCAAACAGCTTAATAGGAGCCGCACCGAAAGATAGAGATAAAGCGATACCGAACGCCAAAAGGGCTAGCCCGGCTGTTAAGATGAGCGAAGCCGCCCATGGCCGTGAGTGGAATTGAGTCGGCGGCTGGCTATGGTTACTCTGGGTGGGACTCTCCGATGATTCTGATAATTTCATGACTATTTTTCACCCTTACTGTTGAATAGTATGTAGGATATAACACAAACCTGTGCTCATGAAGGCGTTTGATAATGAGAATTATTATCATGCAATCTTTACTATTGTAAATTAATGCGGCAATGGCTTCAATAGTAAATTTCGACGAACCCGCGAAGCACTGCAATTTTGTGAAAAAATAAAGCCCTTTGGCATAAATACCAAAGGGCTGCCAGCAACACCTGAGTAACTACTTTTGTGAAGCTTTCTCTTTATTCTGCTGAACGAGCATATCTGTGATTTCTTCAGCTTGCCCTACAATGGCAATCGGGTCAAAGTACCAATAGCGATCCTCCTGTAGCTCAAAGACCTTGCCATTTCGGACGGGATCCAGTGTCTTCCATATACTGTCCCCTGTATAACCGGCGGTTTCCTTGTTAACCGTCAGAAAAATATAAGAGCCAGCATACTGACTAATAACTTCTTTCGATACCGATTTCCATTGAGTCTCACCTAATAATTCTTTTTGGACAAGCGGCGGAGGTGTCAGACCCAGTCCTTTGTATACCGCCTGCCCTCCTCTGCCAAAGTTATCACCATATACATAATATTCCTTCGTTGAAGCCTCCATGACGGTGAAGGTATCCTTAGGTTGAATGATTCCTTTTAACTTGTCGCGTGCTATCTGCATCCGCTGATCGTATTGGGCTAGCCACGCTTTAGCCTCTTGGTCTTTATCAAGAAGCTCTCCAAAAGCGGTGAGTTCCTCATGCACATCCTTGTATGTTCCATAAGGAATGGCGATGGTCGGAGCGATTTTACTGTATTTCTCATATTCAGCAGCATCTTTGGATCCAATCAAAATCAAATCTGGCTCCAGAGTAAGTACTTTTTCAAAGGACACGCTACCGCGGTCTCCAATGCTTGTAACGCCCTGTACCAGATCCTTTGAAAACGGATTGTCCAAATAATACTTAACACTCCCAACGGGTTTAATACCGAGAGCTAATAAATCATTCTGATACAAATCTACTACGATCCGTTGAGGATGAGTTGGGATCGTAACATCACCATAAATTGTTTGGACTGTTTTCGTTGCTGGCTTCTGCTCGGTAGGAGTTTGATTCTGCTTTCCGTCAACCTGTCCCGTATTTCCTCCACAAGCGGTCAGAGCCAGGATGAATGACAGCAGCAGCATTGCAATCCACATTTTCTTTTTCAAAAAAATTCATTCCTCTCTCTACTTACATTTCATACTATTTCATTTAGGTGCCGTACTGGGCTTGATGCAGACGGCTATATGGACCTTTTACCGCCAGCAATTCTTCATGTCTACCTTGCTCTGCGATTCCCTGATCGGCAACCACGATAATGCGGTCGGCGTTTTTAATCGTTGCCAGACGATGCGCAATAACGAGCGTTGTGCGCCCTTGCGACAACTCTGTCAAAGCCTGCTGAATCGCAGCTTCTGTCTCTGTATCCAATGCTGATGTTGCTTCATCCAAAATGAGAATAGGTGGGTTTTTGAGGAACATCCGGGCAATAGACAAGCGTTGCTTTTGACCCCCTGACAGCTTCACGCCCCGTTCACCGATCATCGTATCCAAACCTTCGGGATATGAACGAACAAGATCTTCAATCTGAGCCCGTCGGGCGGCATCCCAAATTTCTTCTTCCGAAGAATTTAGCTTGCCATATGCAATATTTTCACGAACCGTTCCATCGAACAGGAACACATCCTGCTGTACGATACCAATCATAGAGCGCAACGATTCCAGCTTCATTTCACGGATATCCATACCATCAATGGTAATGCAGCCTTCCTCCACATCATAAAAACGTGGCAACAAACTGCAAAGCGTCGTTTTACCTGCTCCTGAAGGGCCCACCAGTGCTACAGTCTCTCCCGCATGGATGGATAGGTCCACTTTACGCAATACTTTGTCTTTGTTTTCATAACCAAATGTTACACCTGCAAATTGGATTTCTCCATTGAGATGAGGAACGGTCTTGGCCCCTGGCAGATCCTCTACATCCGATTCACTTTCCAACAAATCAAGGTATCGGCGGAAGCCGGCAATCCCTTTGGGATACGTTTCAATCACGGAGTTAATTTGCTTGATGGGTGCGAGAAATACGTTGGATAGCATCACAAACGCGATAAATTCCCCGTACGTCATTTGCCCTTTAATCACAAACCATGTACCGCACACGAGTACAAATAGCGAAACCAGTTTCATCAGAATAAAACTAATCGAAGAATTCCAAGCCATAATACGGTAAGCAATTAGCTTGGTTTTACGGAATCGTCCGTTGTTTTCAGCAAAGCGCTCCATTTCATGCTCTTCGTTCGAAAATGCCTGTACGACGCGGATACCACTGACGTTGTTTTCGATGCGTGCGTTGTAATCTGCGATATCCGAAAACATGCGATGGAAAGCAGCATTCATTTTACGGCTAAAATACAAGGATAAATAAATCATAAGTGGAACAATAATGAACGTCAGCACTGCCAGCTTCCAGTTAATACTGAGCATGATGCCGAAGGCCCCTCCCAGTGTCATCAACGCGATAAACAAATCTTCGGGTCCGTGGTGGGCAATCTCCCCGATATCCATCAGATCGTTAGTCATACGGGAGACAAGATGCCCTGTTTTGTTATTATCAAAAAAACGGAAGGATTGTTTCTGTACTCGATCAAACAGCTTTTTACGCATGTCAGATTCAATGTTAATTCCCAGCTTGTGTCCCCAATAGGTAACCACGTAATTTAATCCGGCACTGACTACATAAATACCAAGCAGTCCTAGACAAGCATATAAAATCCACTTCCAGTTCCCGCTAGGTAGCAAATCATCGACCACCCGGTTGACGGCAAGTGGGAAAGCCAACTCCAGCAAGGCAGCCAGCAAGGCGCAAGAGAAATCAATAATAAACAAAGTCCGGTAAGGACGGTAGTATTCAAAAAATCGTCTTAACATGTATATGACTCCTCCTTTCTTATTTCAATTGAATTGATTATTTAGGATCGACGGAAAGCATGTTGACGGCTTCATCCAGCGATTTGTCGATAGCAAGCGGTGAATACGTAAACCACGGGTCAGCTTTGATGAAATATACTTTGTGATTTTTAACCGCAGGGAGATTTCTCCACAGTGCGCTTTGCTCGATTTCCTTGAGGATCCCGTCCTTGGTCTCTTCATCATAAACCAGCATAATAATTCGATCCCCTGACAGTTCAGGCAGCTTTTCCATCGAAATGCTATCGTAAACGAAATTAAAGTTCGGGTCCTTCGCCAGCTTCTGGCGTATATACTCAGGAGGATTCAATTCAAGTGAACGGTAAATGACATGTCCTACATTCCGCGCCCCGTACACTCTTAGCACATCCTTGCCGTAAGTCATGTAAATCGTGATCGTTTCATCTTTCTTAAATTTTCCAGCCAGCTTCTTCCGACCTTCGGCAGCCTTTTTATCCAGATTAGCAATCCACTGCTCAGCTTCTTTGTCCTTACCCAGCACAGCGGCAACATCCCGAAATTGCTTGAACACATCCCCTGCTCCAAAAGAAACGACTACGGTTGGAGCAATTTTCTCCAGCTGCTCCTTCACTTCGGGAGTGGTATCTTCTGTTGTTATGATCAGGTCTGGCTGTAGCTCCAGCACCTTTTCTACATTCGTCGGGTTCCCAATATCCGAGATTCCGTCAATCTTACCTTTTAAATATTCACCCTCCAACAAATGGGAAGCAGCACCTACCGGCTTAACTCCCAAGGCCAGTATGGCATCCAAATATTGCGTCGTAACAACTCGCTGCGGATTTACAGGGATATTGATCTTGTTGCCAGCGGCATCTGTATATTCACGCATGGCAACCGTTTTGGATTGCCCGGAAGAGTCATTAGTGCTGGTCTTTCCGTTGGTCTGATTGCGGGTATCTGCGTTTCCACAAGCACCCAGTACAACCGTCAGCAGAACCACGAGACACAGCGTAATCCCTAATTTTACCTTGTTACTTTGTTGCAAGATGATGTCCTCCTTAAGCATATACACTAAAATGATAGTGATTCTCATTATCATACAATTGTTATTCTATCTTTTACCGCTACTTCTTACAACACTAAAATTAGTTGCTTTCAATCGAGTGTCCCCCGAAAAAAACGAAATAGCGATGATCATCACCCACAGACTGCCTGACAATGTCAACAAGGCCCCCAACAGCAGAATTCCAATCGCGATTCCCAGAACGGCATATCTGCCTATCTGTCAGGCTGTCTCCCCATCCAGGTGGAGCTGACCGTTTCCATAATGTACAATAAAAAACGGACTGATCGCATTTTCGATCAGTCCGGAATCTTAAATATAGGTGGGCAGCATACGCCCGTTTTATTTCTTCTAATCCACCAGCTCCAGCTTGGCAGGAATCGATTTTTTCACAGTTTTACCTTGGAGTACATCCTTTGCTGCCTGAACCGCCAATTGTCCGATCAATTGGGGTTGCTGAGCCACGGTCGCCGTGAGTTTGCCCTCCTTAATAGATTTAAGTGCATCCTCGTTACCGTCAAAGCCGATCACCGGGATATTTTTACCAGAGCTTTGAATGGCTTCAATTGCCCCAAGCGCCATTTCATCATTATGGGCAAATACCGCCTGAACGTCCGGGTTGCCTTGCAGCAGGTTTTCCATGACATTCAAGCCTTTGGTCCGGTCAAAATCGGCCGACTGTTTGGCAATAACGTTCAGTTCCTTATCCGCTACTTCGTGGAAGCCTTTGCCCCGTTCGCGGGTAGCCGATGCACCTGGTACGCCTTCCAACTCAATGACCTTAGCACCTTTTCCGACTTGATCAATCACGTATCTGGCAGCCATACGTCCACCCTCTACATTGTCCGAAGCGACAAGCGCTTTTACATCTCCTTTGTCAGCAGAACGATCCAGCGTAATGACCGGGATGTTCAAAGCGTTCGCGGATTGAACCACCGTGGAGATAGCCGACGAATCTGTCGGGTTAATTAACAACGCATTTACGCCTTGCTGGATCAGATCGTCCACATCATTGCTTTGCTTCGCCGAATCATTTTGCGCATCGACGACAATGACTTGCAATCCTTGCTTTTTTGCTTCTGCAACGACTCCGTCTTTAAGAGAAACAAAGAATGGATTGTTCAGTGTTGAGATGGACAAGCCGATTTTGATTTCCTTCAAGTTCGCACCTGCTTTGGGTTTCGCCCATTCTGGCGGTTCCAGGGAACAACCCGTCATCAGCAGGAGTAGCAAGGCTGTCATGATCAATGTAAGTTTTTTCATATATATGGTCTCCTTCTATGCAGATTAGGCGTATTAAGCTGATTTCTTGCGGTCGATCAATACAGCAATGGCGATTACAATCCCTTTGACCACCATTTGATAAAAAGAGTTCACTCCTAGTAAATTCAAGCCATTGTTCAGCGTACCGATTATAAGTACACCGATCAACGTACCTACGATTCGCCCGCGTCCCCCTGACAGGCTGGTTCCGCCCAGTACGACAGCCGCAATGGCATCCAGTTCATAAGAAGTACCTGCTGTCGGCTGCGCCGAGTTCAAACGTGAGGTCAAAATAGCACCCGCCAAAGCAGAGAGCATTCCAGCCAAAGAGTAAATCCAAATTTTCACGCGCGGTACTTTAATGCCGGATACAATCGAAGCCTTCTCGTTACCACCGATGGCATACGTTTTGCGTCCAAACGGCGTTTTATGCAAAATGATCCACAGTACGGCAAAGGTAATGAGCATTGTAATCGCCGGAACCGGAATGCCGAACTGGTAGCCGCGCCCGAATAACTGGAATACCAGACTGTCTCCAAGTCCTGTAATGGGATTACCGTTGGTATAGACCAGTGTCAATCCTCTAAAAATAGTCATGGTTGCTAGTGTAGCGATAAACGGAGCCATTTTACCTTTGGTGATCATCAAGCCATTAATCATCCCCATGACTCCACCCAGCGCACAGCCAATGATAATCGCCAAAATCGGATCGAACCCGGCCAGCATCATATTCGCAACAAACGCACTGGATAGTGCTAAGATCGAGCCGACAGACAGATCAATCCCACCAGTGAGAATCACGAAAGTCATACCAAATGCAATCAGCGCATTAATAGATACTTGGCGCAACAGATTCAGAATATTAAGCGGTTCCAAAAAGCTGGGATTCAAGACCGATACGATGATGACCAAAATAATGAGCCCCAGTAACGGGCCGAGCTTTTGCGTGATTTGCGACATTTGAAACCCTTTGCCACCTTTTGTTTCATTCATAGTTGTCATATTACTGTCCTCCTGTAGCTAACGTCATAATGTGTTCTTGTGTAGCTTCTTTCCTACTCAGTTCCCCGCTGATTATCCCTTCATGAACAACGATAATACGATCGCTCATGCCGAGCACCTCGGGAAGTTCTGAGGATACCATGATGATCGCTACTCCGCGCTCGGTCAATTCGTTCATCAACTGGTAGATTTCCCGTTTGGCACCTACATCCACGCCTCTTGTCGGTTCGTCAAGAATGAGTACGCTTGGGCCAATACCCACCCATTTGGCGATAACCACCTTTTGCTGATTGCCACCTGACAGACTGCGTACCGTCGTTTCTCCTGATTGCGTTTTTATTTGTAAGCGCTTTATTAATGTGTTAACAAAATCCAGCTCTTTTTTGCCTGAAATAAATCCTTTCGACGTAAAGCTGAACAGATTGGGCAGCACCATGTTTTCCCGGATCGAAAAATCCAACACCAAGCCCTCATCCTTGCGGTCCTCTGTAATAAACCCAATTCCCAGCTTCACCGCGTCATCCGGCTTGCGGATGGTTACCTTTTTTCCACGCACATGGATTTCACCACTATCCAAAGCATCCAGTCCAAAAAGCGCCCGCATGATTTCTGTTCGCCCCGAACCCATCAAGCCTGAAAAGCCTACAATTTCCCCGGATCGCACGGTAAAATTCACATTTTTAAATAAACCTTTGTGCGAAGCATTTTTGACCTCCAGCACCACTTCTCCCAAAGCAGGCGTTCTAGCCGGGTAGCGCTCAGTCAGCTCTCTACCGACCATTTTCCGTACAACCTCATCAAAATCCGTATCGGGAATCGCTTGGGTATCCACTGTTTTTCCGTCACGCATGACGGTAATCCGGTCGCAGATTGCGAATATTTCCTCCATTCGATGTGAAATATAAACAATGGAAACGCCTTCTTTTTTCAAGGAAGTAATAACCTCAAACAGCTTTTGAATTTCCCGTTCGGTTAACGCGGCTGTCGGTTCATCCATTACGATCACTTTGGCATCTGTCATCAATGCTTTGGCTATTTCGATCATCTGCTGTTGACCCACGGAACATTCGCCTGCTTCACCATTCAAAGGCAGATTCACCGCAAGCTTAGCGAATTGCTCATTTGCTAACGCTTTCATTTTGGCGCTATCGAGCAATCCCCACTTGGATGTCATTTCCTTCCCGATAAATAGATTTTCCAGCACGGTCATTTCCGGCCACACATTCAGCTCCTGGTGGATAAAAGCAATCCCTTTTTGTTCCGCCTCTTTAGGGTTAGCAAAATAGGTTTCCTGACCGTCAATGATAATCGTCCCTTCATCACGACGATGCAGCCCGATTAAAATATTCATAAGCGTTGATTTACCTGCACCATTTTCACCCATGAGTGCATGAACCTCTCCTTCACGAAGATCAAAATCCACACCACTCAGCACCTGATTGGTACCAAAGGCTTTGTGAATTCTCTTCATTTGAATATGCATGCTACCTCCTCCTTTTTATATAAAATTGACTTATCCAAAATAGACTTATCCAAAATGAACTCCGGCCTGCAAAATACAATTGGCAAACGGCTTATTTTCTCCTGTGCGGATGACCACCTTGGCATGGCGGGTCAATTCCTTGAATTGTTCATGCGAACAAAACTCAATGGCGGCTGTTTGCGAATTCTCTGACTCATCCTCTATAAATGTGCGGATAATATACTGTAGAGCTTCATCATTCCCCTGTTTAATTTCTTCAGCCAACGTTACCTTTTCGATCACCATATCTGCTGCGATTACATCAACTACGTCCTGAAAGGATGGTACGCCCAATCTGAGGGCTAAATCAATTTTGGTAACGCCTTCAGGAATGGGTAAGCCCGCATCGGCCACGACAATATAGTCTGTGTGGCCGAGATCCGACAGTACTTTGGATATATGACTGTTCAGGATTCCATATTTTTTCATATTATAATTGTTCCTCCACTTCACGCCGTGTTGGCATGCCACCCTGTGCTCCAAATTTGGTAACGGACAGCGATGCGGCGCGGTTAGCAAATTTTACGCTATCTTCCATCGTTTTCCCCTCAGCCAGCGCGACCGCAAATGCAGCGTTAAATGTATCCCCTGCACCTGTCGTATCCACGGCTTCTACTTTATAAGTAGGAACAACGACCTCCTGTTCTCCGTCGAAGAATCGTACACCGTTGCTGCCTTCAGTAACAAACAGCTTGTTCGGATATTGACGCAGAGCCTCTTGAAGGCTTTGGCCCTTGAATATAATAGCAGCTTCATGCTCATTGGGCGTAATATATGTCGCGTTCTCAATCACACTTGCTTCCACCTCACGGGCCGGAGCGGGATTCAGCAATAGCGGTACCTCATACTTGGCGCAAATTTTGCTCACGTATACGACCGTTTCCTCCGGAATTTCCTGTTGGATGAGCACCATATCTGAATTTCGGATCACATCGAGCGCTTCCGCTACATAGGCAGGAGTTATTTCATTATTCGCTGCTTTAACAAAGACAATACTGTTATCGCCTTCAGCCAGTACAATATGTGCTGTGCCACTTTCCATATGTGTAACCGGTTTCACATAGCCGACATGAACATGGTTTGCTTCAAAGTTCCGTAAAATCTGTTGGCCGAAATGATCATCCCCTACGCGTCCAATCATCGTAACATCCGCTCCGAGACGTGCTGCGGCTACAGCCTGATTGGCACCTTTCCCCCCAGGCACGGTTGTAAAGCTCTCACCCAGCACCGTTTCTCCTGCGCCGGGGCGCTTGGATGAAGTCACTACAAGATCCATAGAGCTGCTTCCGATAATCGTGATTTTAGCCATGATAATCCACCTTTCTGGTCGTTTCCCGTTCAATAAATTTGACAGGCAATTGTATGCTTGAATGGGTAAGTATGCTCGAATGAAGATTAGGCACGCTTGATTTCGTTACTTGTGACTGCTCAATCAGTTGAATTAGCAGACCTGCTGCTTCCCATCCCATTTCATAAGCGGGCTGCCGGATCGTTGACAATGGCGGGAATAACAAGCTGCTTAACGGTATATCATCAAACCCGATAATCTGAACATCATCCGGGATTTTCTTTCCTAATCGATGTGCCTCGTGCATCACCGCTGTAGCCACAATATCGTTACTCGCAATGACTCCGTCCGTATCGGGATGCTTGTTGAACAGTTCTTTGGCCCACAACTCGGCTTCCTTGAACGAAAAAGACGTCGTCTTGACGACATGATAAGCAATATTCGATTGCTGAAGTTCTTCAACCGCCCCGCGAAAACGATCCTGTGCCGGACGAATATGTGCCGGGCCCTGCATGACCGTAATTTGTTTGCTACCACGGGCAATGATTTCCTGTGCTGCAAGTCGACCACCATGAGCGCCATCCGCATATACGGAGGGACTGTCATTGGAAGTCCGATCGAGAAAAACGACAGGGATTTTCAGCTTGGCGTAGCAATCAGCATTGGGATCATTTGTAGATGAAATGACGCCAACGACATTATTTTGAATAAAGGTATCCATGTAATCCAGTTCTTTTTGCCGATCCTCATCACTATTGCCAAAAATAATTCGAAAATCATTTTCCTGCATTCGATCCTCCACTCCACGAGCCAGCAAGGGAAAATAAGGATTCGTAATATCCGGCAGAAGCAGGCCGATTAATCTGGATTTCTTTTTGTACAAAGATCGAGCCACTTCATTAGGCTTGTAATTCAGCTGCTTGACAGCGGCTTCAACCTTTCGTCGTGTATCCTCATGCACATAGCCCGTTTCATTAATAACTCTGGATACGGTCGCTACGGAAACGCCTGCATAGCTGGCGACCTGTTTAATTGTTGTCATTGTTTAGTTTCAACTCCAATGTGTAACCGGTTACACATATAAAATATCACAGCAATTATTTTTTGACAAGCACTAAATAATTGCACGCAGCAGTTTTTGGCCTTATAATTCTGAATGTAACTGATGAAGTTTCACCTTTAACAAATAATCAAAACGTGTGCTTACTCACTACCGGTTACTTGACAAAATATGTATACACGGAGGCTTTTCCCTATGAATATTGAAGTTTGGTCAGATTATATGTGTCCGTTCTGTTATATCGGTAAACGCCGTTTGGAACAAGTATTGCAGCAATTCCCGGACCACGATGAGGTGCAATTGACGTTTAAGAGCTTTGAGCTGAACCCGGATGCTGTAAAAGATAGTGGTAAAACGATCAATGAAGAGCTGTCGGCCAAATATGGCGTCAGTCTGCAAGAGGCTCAAGCCATGAATGACCGTATGAACGAAAACGCACGCTCGGCGGGCCTGGAGTACAATATTCATGCGATGGTGCCAACCAACTCTATGGATGCCCACCGCTTAACGCTTTGGGCTCAAACACAAGGCAAAATGCTGGAGCTGAGCGAGCGCTTATTCCAGGCTGTGTTCATAGAAGGAAAACATACGGGCGACCCTGAAGTGCTGGCGGCGCTGGCTGCCGAGGTTGGTCTGGATCGAGACGAAGCCGCTGCTGTGCTGGCCAGTGATCGCTATACGAATGAAGTTAGAGCCGATGAAGCCGAGGGTGCTCAATTGGGTGTTCGTGGTGTGCCGTTCTTTGTTTTTGATCGTAAATTTGCTGTTTCGGGTGCTCAGCCGGACGAGGTATTCCATGATGCCCTGCAAAAAGCATGGGACGAACGCTCTCCATTCACTATGGTAAGCGCAAGCTCCTCCGCAGACGATGCAGGTGGTGTATGCACAGACGATGGATGTGAGCTTCCACGACGCGAGAACTGATTGGCCAGTGAACAGCGATTCACAGCTTCTTGACTAACCCTCCTAAAAAGCGTGCTAACATCTGATTAATTCTGATGCTGGCACGCTTTTTTTTAATATTTGTTACAACGATCTGATCATCCCGCCATCGACAAGAATGGTGCTGCCTGTCAAATAAGAAGAGGCTTCAGATGCCAGAAAAGCAACCACTCTCCCGAACTCTTCCGGCTCCCCATATCGTCCCAACGGAATACCCTCTTCTGCTTGTTTACGAACCTGATCCAATGTTTGTTGAGTCTTCTCGGCCCGATGCTCGTCCAGGCTTCGCACACGATCAGTTGCAATTCTCCCTGGTGCTACGGTATGTACTAGAATATTGTAGGGAGCTAATTCCAGAGACAGTGTTTTCGCCAATCCAGCGACACCTGTACGTAGTGTATTCGAGATAATAAGACCCGGAATCGGCTGCTTCACCGAGGAGGATGCAATATTTAAAATTCGGCCGCTTTGCTGTTTTTTCATATAAGGTAAAGCTTCGCGAATTAAACGGATGTGACTAAGCAAATTTTGCTCAAAGGCTTGCAGCCATACTTCATCCGTAAAATCATCAAAGGTTCCCGCAGGAGGTCCACCCGCATTGTTAACTAAAATATCGACGGTGCCAAACAAATCTGCCGTACGACGGATAGCTTCGGAAATATGTTCAGGTTTTGTTACATCGCAGACCACATATTCGACGCGCCCGCTGGCCGTTTCCTTGAGTTCCGCCTGTGTACGTTGAAGCTCCGCTTCGTTCCGGCCCGAAATCACGACATTCGCACCTTCACGTGCCAGCTCCCGTGCGCTTGCCTTGCCAAGTCCTTTGCTGGAGCCTGCAACAAAGGCAGCTTTTCCCGTTAATCCTAAATCCATCTATGCCACTCCCTTTTCTCAGTGTTCTATTAATTGTACACATGACCAGCACGTAATGCGAGTAGCCTCTTTTCGGTTATATAAAATTTCATTATACGCCTAACCTATTTCCACAGTATAATGGACAATGCATATGCATTTTTAAGAAATCGCACAATAGAAAGAAGATGAAACAGATATGTTCGGCACCATTCTTTTAGACGTGGTTTTACCTATTTTTGTACTCATCGGTTTTGGTTGTATCATGCAGTATTATTTTCGACTGGATTTGTATACCTTAGCTAAGATCAATTTTTACTATATTACCCCTGCGGTTGTGTTTACCGGTCTTTATAACTCGGAAATTTCGTTAATGCTCATGGGCGAGGTTTCTCTTTTTTACGCCTTGTACATAGCCATTCTGTACGTCATCAGTACGACTGTTGCCAGATCTCTGAAGTATAGCCCCGGAATGCGGGGAGCTTTTACAAACAGTGTCATGCTTGATAATTCGGGAAATTACGGCCTGCCGATCAATCAGTTAGTATTCAAAGGTGATCCGCTGGCTACGTCCGTTCAAGCACTGATTATGACCTTTCAAAGCTTTGTCACGTTTACATATGGTACTTTTGTTGTACAGAACGGCAAGGCCGACACTCGAAAAATTCTGATAAATTTTTTGAAAATGCCGGTTCCTTATGCCCTCGTGCTGGGCTTGCTGCTGAATCTGTTGCACAGTCCATTGCCCAATTTACTGGCAGAGCCGTTGAATTATATCAGCCAGTCGATGGTTGCCGTTGCTCTGCTTACCTTGGGAGCGCAAATTGTGCAATATCCCTTTCGTCTGCGGCGTACAGCCGTGTATATCAGTATGGTGCTGCGTCTAATGGTCGGTCCTGCGGTCGGTTTTCTGCTCGTACTCCTGCTTGGACTTAAAGGGATTCCAGCTCAAGCCCTACTGATTGCATCTGGTATGCCTACCGGTGTTAATACAAGTATTTTGGCGGAAGAATATAAAAATGAACCCGATTTCGCAGCTCAAACAGTACTTCTTTCTACCATTGTAAATGTCATTACAATGACACTGTTGATTTCAGCATCCCGGTATCTTGTTTGATTGGATTGGATAATACAAGCCGAATAGTGCTTCACATCGCCACCGCTTCGCTTGTACAGCACTATTCCGCTACTCCGTTTTTAACGTTCATTTTTTCGTATTCGACTTATATATAACCGCTTTTGTCTGAGGACAAGAGCATTTCATTTCCTAAAAAAAGAACATACGTTCGGATTAATTTACCTTTTTCCTGATTGAAGTGGTATGTGTATTTTGTGGAGATCGTGTGCGAGAAAGAATTGTTTTTCTATTATGAATTTTTCATATACTGAAATAATTATATTAGCATGTTATTGAATATTTTCGGGTTGGTGTTTTCCAATTTGTCGTAGGTCTATTCCCGAAATCGACTGAGAATCATCGATGCCAACAAAAATAAAGCCAGCTCACTCATCAGGAGTGGCTGGCTTTAGGATTATTCTTATGCTAAATGCTGCAAAGCAGTTTAGCCATTTTAGCAATAGCCCCCTTTTCGTTCGGATTTCGCTTACCTAATCAGGGTTTACGGCTCTATCCCCCATTGCTTGCTTCCAGACAAGTAAGCAGTTACCTTAGTAGAATCTTTTAAACTGGTTGCTGTGGCGTCAAAGGAATAATCATCGGTTTGGGTGTAATTGCTCCAATCCGCTTTGGATATCCGTGTTTGAAGTTCCACACTTTGACCGGGATCTAAAGAACCCGCACCTGACTTAAAGCCGATTTCGACATAAGAATCTGCTCCCTGTTTCGGATTGGACAGCGTTTTGAAGCTGGCGACCACATTCTCAGGACCAATGCTTGACCAATCCGCGAAGAAGTTTTGGGGCTTCTCCCCATTTACCGTGTAATAATAATGCAGCGTCACATTCGCAAGGGAAACGGACGAGGTTCCTGTATTCGTAATTTTAAACTTGGAGCTGATCGTATTACTTGTTTCGGATACATTCCCATTGAAGGTCTGTACCTTGAGAACACCCTGTTCTGTTCCTGGCTCGCCTGATGTATTTTCTTTTACTGTCACCGTGAACAGCACATCGCTACCTGCATTAAAATGAAACGTTAGCGCTGTGTCTCCTTTAGGGAGTTTGGACAAATACCTATTGGAAAAGGTGACCGTTTCGCCATTGAGCGTATAATCTTCACCTTTATTCAGCACCACGCTACCCTGCTGGATGGCGTCTAACGTATTACCGTTCAGTGTAAGCTTGACGGAAATATCGGTATTTGCGTTATCCTGTCCATAGGTTGCAGTCGTCGGCGTAATGCTTGACTGACCTGCAGATGGTTGATCACCTTTCACTCGATCTGCCACCAGAATACCGCGGCCATTTGTTCCCAGATAAGCACGTCCATAAACTCGGGGGTCACCGATAATGGTGGTCACCCGAGCATATTGATGCTTGTCGTCATTAATGCGTACCCAGTTTGCGCCAGCATCGTCCGAACGGTAAAATCCGCGTGTACCGTCGATTTTACCAACGATGAATACAGTTGCATTGGTACGACTCGGTGCTGCTTTACCAAAGCCTACAAAGTCTGCCTCCTGCACATTAGCAAGCTTGGTGAACGTAACGCCGGAATCCTTGGAATGCCACAAGCCGTATGGCCCTCCATCCTCAGAGCCCCCAGCGAACCACACATCCCCTTCTACTCCACGTACTGCATCAATATCGGCATTACCTACGGTTGGCAAGCCAGATACCGCCGAGGCTGTGAACGATACGCCACCGTTGGTGCTGACATATATTTTTCCGGCCGCGAACGCATAATATTTGTCGGAGTTCACCCGATCCGAGGCAATCTTCGCGTTCGCTGGAATACCTGTACTTGCGGTCCATGAGTTGCCGCCTGTTATGGAGTAAAATACGCCTTTGTCCGATGTACTCCACAGCAAGCCATTACCATCAGCCGCAACGGCAATACTTCCCCCTCCTGCTGTACCGGAAGGCTCGCTGTTCGCTTTATACCAATTCGCCCCCCCATCATTGGAGAAGCCGATGGATTTGGCATTCGGATCTTTTTGGTAATCGGCTTTGCCTACCCGCGCCATAAAAGCAGGATTCAGCTCGGCATAGTCGATGCTTTCACTGCTTGTAAAGGTTGGATTATCCAGCATTTTAGCTGGAGCCTTGAACAGATCATCATGTCTGAAACCGGAGACATCCCCTACTGCGCTCACCAAAGGCGCACCGGTTGGAGGGCTTACGAGATCCAAAATCGCCGTTTCTTCTACCCCCTTTGCTGCTACCGAAATGTCCAGCTTGCCGCCTTTGCCCCAATTCGTCACATTTTTGGAGCCGTAAATGGTAGCTCCTGTGCCGTACAACATATGATCTGAATTAAATGGATCAATCTCCAGATCCCCGATCATCCAGCCCAGCTTGGGCGATACTTCCGGCGGAGCAGGGTTGACATTGAAAGTCAGCCAAGGCGCAGCTGTTATATCCAAATTGTATTTCAGCTTGCGAGTTGGATAACCATCGAATTCCCAAATGGGGCTCCATGTTGCCCCGCTGTCGGTGCTGCGATAAATCTTTGCATCTGGCCACCAGGAATTTAGCGTAGCTACCATGAGAGTACCCGGCTTCTGGGCGTCTACTGTCAGTCCACCATATCCAAAATAATTGTCCGTGCTGCTACTGGCAACGGGGCTAATGTTGGTCCATTGTCCGCTTGCTGTATTCAATTTCCACACTTCACCTTTTGTCCCGTCATATGGACCTGCTCCATCGCTATAAGAGATGTACAGGTTGCCGTCCGATGATAACACCCCATGATGCGGCAAATAGCCCGTTGGTTGTCCTGCTACAGCGGACCAGGTTGTCCCGCCATCTGTACTGCGGTAGACACTTTGATTCTTATCAGCTACCCCCACATAGATCGTCTGTGTTGCTTTACTCGCAGAGCCCGTCTTTTTGTCAAACGTAATCCAGGCCAAACCAACGATATCACTGGTGTACTCATTGGAAGGGTCCTGTACATACGTGCCCGGATTCGGGAAACTGCTCACCTTACTCCAGGTTGCCCCGTAATCCGAGCTTTTCCATAATCCATTACCGCTCCGTGCCCCGAAGAACAAAATATTGTTCTTATTGGGATCAATCGTCAGACGTTCGCCCATCGAGCGTCCTGGCATATTGCCTCCCACCTTAAAAGGAAGCTTCGTTGTCTCCCACGTATTGCCCCGGTCGGTCGACCGCATAACCTGCCCATTTTGCTTGTCCCAGGAATTGGTATACGTACCTGTAGCTATATATACACGATTCGGATCAACAGGATCAGTCGCTAACGCATCTACGCCATTTTTGTTCCAATCTTCCCAACCCACAGAATCCGTCAACGGAATCCAGCTCTCGTCAGCGGGATTCCAGCGGTAAGCACCTCCGATATCCGTACGGGCATAGATCAGATTTTTTTCCTTCTCATTAAAAATGATACCAGGCACAAAACCGCCACCGCCACCCGTGACCACACTCTTCCAGGTGTACTCATCACTTGGAGCGGCGGCATGTAACGGCGTTATCAACCCTGTCCAGGAAGCACCCGCTACTACAAGCGCCAAACACGCGATCCTAAACCTACTTTTTGCCTTAGTCAATGAATTCAACCTCCTTCTCTATTTTCATTTGAATATGCGAGTCATTTCCAGATGAAAGAAATCAGTCGATTCCGGATTCGTTCCTAATCGTTGCCTTTCCAACAACCAACATAGTCTGATAAAAGCTTCTCTCGGCCTCACCTCCAGTCGTTATCAATGAAATACAACAGGAATTACATTTTGTAAAGCGCTTACATTTTGTCTTGCTCAATAGATTCGTCATCTTTTTCTCATTTCCTTGTGTAAAAAATCAAGATTATGTTAATATCATTACTTGCCTTGTAGCTTACAGTATGGATTTGATCCTTTACCTGGGCATTGATACCTTTTACATATTTCTATTATGAATTTTTCATATATTGAAATAATTACTTCATTTTTCATTCTTTAATATCTGTCAAAATACTTTGAAATACGCCAAAAAAACCGCGCTATGCGCGGTTCCGGCTTACGTGAATGCCATCGATGAACCTTAAATATATCCTTTATTATTGCAAATATTCAAGCGCCAGCGCCAAAAATATGTGGCCTGACACAAGCAATGCACGCTCATCAAAATCAAAATGAGGATGGTGGTGAGCATAATGTGTTCGTTCATCCTCATTACGCGCTCCAACATGAATGAAAGCTCCCGGCCGTTGCTCCAAATAATAAGCAAAATCCTCTGCTCCCATGACCGGCTTCAGATCCAGAAAAGCGTCTGCTCCATACAGCCTGCCGACAAGCTCGCGAACACGTTCGGTTTCGGCTTCAGCATTCACCAGAGAAGGATAGCCATTCAGATAGTCAATTTCATATCCTGCATGATAAGCCTCAGTCAAACCCTTGACGATACTGCGAATTTCATTCTCGACTTCCTTGCGCACTTCTTTATTAAACGTACGCACGGTCCCTTCGATTTTAGCCTTATCCGCAATGACATTGAAGGCGGTTCCCGCCTGAAAAACACCAAGGGTCAGCACCGCTGATTCAATTGGGTCTACCCTGCGACTGACCACCTGCTGCAATCCGTTCACAATTTGACTACCAATGACAATAGAGTCTACCGTCTGATGCGGTCGCGCCCCATGCCCGCCTTTGCCCTTGATCTGGATCGTAAACGCATCGACAGCCGCCATGGCGGGCCCACTCTTTAATCCAATTTTACCAAGTGGAATTTCAGATGCGAGATGGATACCGTATACCGCCTCCACCCCATCCAGACAGCCATCCTCGATCATGAACTTCGCACCGCCGGGTGGTTTTTCTTCCGCATGTTGAAAAATAAACACAAGCTTTCCCTTCAGTGCCTTCCGGTTATGGCTTAACACACGTGCCACACCAAGTAGCGCAGCCGTATGACCATCATGTCCGCAAGCATGCATAACACCGGGAACCATGGATTTATATGGTGCATCCTTTTCATCCTGAATAGGAAGTGCATCAAAATCGGCGCGAAATGCGATCGTTCTGCCCGGCTGATCTCCCTCTAAAAAACCGAGTACGCCGTTCCCGCCTACATTCGTTCTCACCTCTATGCCAAAAGAACGCAATTGATCGGCGATAAATGCAGACGTATTCGTTTCCTCAAAAGAAAGCTCGGGATGCTGATGCAGATGTCTTCTCCACGAAATCAGGTCCTGCTCACCATCTTTCAACTCCTGAACCCATTTCTCTAGCATAATACCCTCTTTTCCTATTGATTTTATATATTTGTATGTTTATCTTACCATGAATTTACTGTATAATCTTCTATCCTGCCGCTATTCAAGCCAAAGAGGACATGTCTTTGATTTAGGCTGGATAGTGACAAGCGGCATAATGCCCTGTGCCAATCGCTGTCAGTTTCGGCGCTTCCTCACGGCAACGCGAGGTCGCCAGCGGACAGCGGGTATGAAAACGACAGCCAGACGGGGGCTTCGCAGGCGAAGGAATCTCACCTTGTACCGTAATCCGCTCCCGCCGATTTTTAGGATTCGGATTAGGGATGGAAGCAACAAGCCCTCGGGTATAGGGATGCGCCGGATGCCGGAAAAGCTCCTCGCTTGGCGCAATTTCTACGAGCTTACCCAAGTACATAACCCCAATCCGATCCGATATATGTCGGACGATGTGTAGTCCGTGTGCGATAAACAAATAGGTCGTATCCAGCTTACGCTGTAAATCCTGAAGCAGATTGACAATTTGCGCCTGAACGGAAACATCCAAAGCCGACACTGCCTCATCCGCCAAAATAAACTGCGGTTGCAGCGCAATTGCACGGGCAATCCCGATCCGCTGGCGCTGGCCTCCCGAAAATTCATGCGGAAACCGCGTGATCAGCGAAGGCGACAATCCGACTGCACTTAGTAGTTCCTCAACCCGTTCCCGTTTGGCCTTGCCACTCAGCTTTTCATGAACCGCAAGCGGTTCACCGATAATATCCCCCACATTCCAACGCGGATCAAGTGATCCGTAAGGGTCTTGAAAAATCATTTGCATATCACGGCGTGCAGCTCGTAATTCGGAATGCCCTAACCTTGTCAGCTCCCGATCCTGAAACCATACCTGCCCTGAGCTCGGACGTTCCAACTGCATCAGCAGCCGCCCTAAAGTAGACTTACCGCTGCCCGATTCACCGACCAATCCAAAGGTTTCACCCTGCCGGATTGAAAATGATACATCATCCACTGCCCGGATGGAAGCACCTGCCCGACCAGGAAAGCTTTTTTTCACCGGATAATACTTGCGAAGTCCATCCACCCGGAACAAATCCTGCTTGTTCTGCCCAGTGTCTGTGCCAGTTACATTGGATATTGCAGGTTCCTTTACCTTTACTCCATCACCGCTCACCATGATCCCATCAGCAGCAGATATGTACATCACTTCTGCCGCTACTTTTGCCGCTTCTTCAAATGCATCTGCCGAGAACTGCTCTTCCACTGACAGCTCTGAAATACGCCAATCACCGGATGCAGTCAACTGCTCCGAATGCCAGCAAGCTACCTCGCGACCATCCTTGGCAGCCAAGGGAGGCGCTTCGTTAATGCATTGATCCGTCGCATACGGGCAACGCGGGTGAAACAAGCAGCCGGACGGCAACGCGCTCAGGCTGGGGATGGCCCCCGGGATCGAAAACAGCTTGCTGCTGCGATCTGTATCCAACGTTGCTACTGAACGAAGCAAACCTCTTGTGTATGGGTGCAGCGGCAGCTCGAACAACTCTTCCGTTGCAGCCTGCTCCACTACTCGCCCGGCATACATCACGACAATTCGATCCGCAACCTCCGCCGCAATACCCAAATCATGCGTAATCAACAGAATTGACATGTTGAATTCCGCCTTTAGTTCCTGAAGCAACTGCAAAATTTGTGATTGAATCGTTACATCCAGCGCGGTCGTCGGTTCATCGGCAATCAGCAGCTCAGGGCCACATGACAGCGCCATCGCAATCATCGCCCGTTGCAGCATCCCGCCGGACAGCTCTCCGGGATACTGCTTCATACGGATTTCCGGCTCGGGAATCCCTACTCTGTTTAGCAAATGAACGGCATGAGCCCACGCTTGCTTCCGTGTCTTCCGGTCGTGCTCCATAATGATTTCCATCAGCTGATATCCAATGGTATACACCGGATCAAACGCCGCCATCGGCTCCTGAAATACCATCGCCATCTTTTTACCGCGAAGCGAGCGTAATTCCTGCTGCGATAAAATGGTCAAATCTATGCCCTTCAACCGTATTTGCCCTTGGGCAATTCGTCCGTTCTCATAATCGATCAGCCGCATAATCGCCTTGGAGGTAATCGTTTTTCCGCTGCCGGATTCACCAACGAGGCAGACCGTCTCCCCCGCCCCGATCGTCAGCGATACGTTGTCGAGTACTTGCAGCAAACCTTTTTTAGTGTGAAAATCGACCGATAAATGTTCAATCTCCAGCAATGATGACAAACGAGCTCCCTCCCTCTATAGCACTAACAAATAGGCTTCCTGATGCTAGTTTGCGTTCTTTTTCGGGTCCAGCTCATCTCTCAGCTTGTCGCCCAATATATTGACCGATAGCACGAACAACGTAATGGCTAGACCAGGAAAGGTGCATATCCACCAAGCCACTGTCAAATACCCGCGTCCCTGAGACAATACCGTTCCCCAATCCGGAATTTCCTTTACCGTGCCAAGCCCCAGAAAGCTTAATCCCGATCCGGCCAAAATAGCGCTGCCGATTCCGAGCGTCGCCATCACGAGCAGAGGTGACAAGGAATTAGGAAGCACATGCCGCCAAAAGATGCCGAAAGGTGTAACTCCGATGGAGCGTGAAGCCGTAACGTAAGAACGTCCTTTTATACTCATTATCTGTCCCCGCATGACCCTTGCATAGCCCGGAACAGCAGATATGGCTACCGCCAGTACGATATTAAACAAGCTCGGCCCGAGTGCTGCCGCAATTGCCAAAGCCAGCAGAATGCCGGGAATCGTCATCAAAATATCAATAAACCGCATCAGCACCGTATCCACGATGCCACCAATGTAGCCTGACAGCGCCCCGATAATTCCACCGGCCAGACCACCAACGAGCACCGACATCAAGCCGATAAACAGGGAATCCCTACTTCCATGAACAACCAAACTGAATACATCCCGCCCAAAATAGTCCGTTCCGAACCAGTGAGCAGTGCTTGGGCCCTGTAAAATCTGGTCGCTTAACATTTCTGTTGGCGCATAGGAAGCAATCCATTGTGGAAATGCTGCACAGGCGATCACGAATACAATAATCAGTCCTGCCGCATATACGAACCCATCCGACAGTCCCCCGAACTGCAACTTTCCGGTTTTCAGAATCACCCGCTGCTTTCTTTCCTTCCAGACCGTTTTGGCCGCCATCGTTTCTCTCAACTGTCTTCCTCCTCCCTGATTCCTGCCGACTTACACCGAGCGTCTAACCCTTGGATCAATGAATGTATAGGATATATCCACCAATAGATTTACGATCACGTACATGATGGCAGAGAACAACACGACTCCCTGCACAACCGGTAAGTCCTTAGCCATAATCGCATCCGCAATTAAACGCCCAATGCCTTGTCGTGAAAATACCGTCTCACTCACAACCGCTCCGGCCAGCATTTCTCCCATCAGCATCCCGATCATCGTTATGGCCGGAATCAACGCATTGCGTAGTGCATGACGATACATAATGACCTTCTCCGACAAGCCTTTGGAACGGAGCGTAACGATGAACTGCTCATTAATGACTTCCAGCATACTGTTGCGTACCATTCTGACAATGAACCCTGCACCGACAATGCCCAGTGTGAGAGATGGAAGCACAAGTGTTTTCCAGCCGTTCGAGCCCATTGCAGGCAGCCAGCCCAAATGAATGGAGAAAATAAGCAACAGTAGAATTCCTGACCAGAATGTGGGCATGGAAATGCCGAACAATCCAACGAGTCGCGCAATGATATCAATCGGCTTATTCCGATGAATGGCCGACAGTACTCCAAGCAGAACACCGATGATAACCGAAATGGCAGAACCGGCAAGCGTCAACGCCAAAGTAGGCGGGAGATTAACCCATATTTTAGGCAGCACCGGATCAGCATTGAGCAGTGATTTTCCAAAATCACCTTGCAACAGCTTTCCAAAATAATTTAAAAATTGCATATGAAAAGGCTGATCCACTCCTAGCTGATGACGCAAATTAGCGATCATCTCTGGTGTAGCTGTCGAGGGGTCCAAAATGGTATCCACCGGGTCCCCCGGAAGGAGATATAAAATGGTGAACACCAGAATACAAGAACCCAGAATAACCAACAGAGAGGTAGCAAATCGACCCACAACTGCTCTGACCATGACGTACATGCTCCTTTCGGTTTGGAATGTTCTCAGAGGTCATTTACAAAGCCTATTTTTGAATACGCACATCGTTAAATAGCGGATAACCCACTAAATCGAATTTGAGACCCTGTACCGACTTGGCGGCTCCAACGGTATAAGGGAATACATAAATCGGAATGATAACGGCTTGATCACGGATCAATTGTTGTACCTTTTTGTAAATTTCCTCCCGCTTGGCATCATCCTTTTCAATAGCTCCCTGCTCCAGCAGCTTGTCGACCTCCGGATTGGAGAAGTTAGGCAGCGTAGGCCGCTGATTCGGAGCCGCTGTATGGTAAAAAGCATATAACGCGTTCGGGTCCACATTGACTTGACTATTCCCGTAGAAATCATAGTTTCCGTTCGTATATACAACCGTTGCAACATCCTTGGTAATTTCAATCTTCACATCAACACCGATTTTCTTTAGCTGTTGCTGGATAATGGCTGCAATGTCGTTGCGCTTTTCACGATTCGGCGTGCCATCTACATAATGCAAGGTCAGACGTTTTCCATCCTTCACTCGAAACCCATCCGCACCCTTGACCCACCCCAGCTCATCCAGAAGCTGATTAGCTTTGTTAGCATCCGGCTGCAAGCCGTTTTCAAGTGATTTATCATATGCGAAAATGCCCGGAGTAAGCGATGACCAAGCCTGCTCATAGGTGCCCAGGTATAGGGTTTTGACAATCGTTCCCACATCAATACCGTATTGCAACGCCTGTCTGGCCTTCAATTCATTCCACGGCGCCTTCTTCTGGTTAATGAACAGCGTGTACGGTAAGCCTAGGGTATTGACCTGCAACAATTGAAAATTAGGGTCACTCTTCAGTGTTAAAATGTTTTGTGGAGGAACTGTCTCTGCGGCCAAAGCCTGCCCACTCTGTACACTACCAATCCGTGTCGCTTCCTCCGGCACGATTTTAAAGGTCACGCTATCTAAATACGGAGCTCCCTTGTTCTCAGTGGTTTCTGGTGCCCATTTATAATCCGGGTTACGCTCAATTTTGATTTCTGCATTTTCGTCCCATTTTACAAACTTGAAGGGGCCTGTGCCCACCGGATGCTTGCCGAATTGATCTCCATATTTCTTGACTCCTGCAGGAGAAACAATAGCTACTGCCGGGATCGTTAAATTGCTCAAAAATGCCTGTGATGGTCGTTTCAGATTCAGCTTAATGGTATATTCGTCTATCACTTGTGAGGATTCATACGGGGCCAGCAAGTTAGCGGCATTGCCTACTACAGCTTGCGGATCAATAATGCGGTCATAGCTGAATTTAACTGCTTCCGCATTAAACGGAGTTCCGTCATGGAACTTGACGTCCTTGCGCAGCTTGAACGTATAGCTTTTGCCATCCTCGGAAAAGCTCCATTCGGTCGCCAGCCAAGGCTTAATCGTATTGTCCGGCAGCTTTACCACTAAATTATCGAATATCCCCCGATACACCCGGGATGCTACCGCCAAGCCACTCTTATGCGGGTCCAGTGAATCCGGCGATGTTGCCAGTGCATAGGTCAGGTCTTCACCTTCTGCGGCTTGCCCGCCTCCCGCTGCATTTGCCCCGGTGTTCGTAGAATTGGCTCCGCCATTGCCTGAGCATGCCGACAATACCAGCACCAGCGACAGGGTTAGAGCTAACATGTTCGCATATCGACTTGTTCGTTTCACCTGTAAAACACTCTCCGTTCTCGTGGGTAATTTTATGAATGCATTGCATACTTTGAAGCCGATGTTGTATTGTTGATAATTCCAATCAGTTATATATGAATTGTACAAATAACTGTATACCCGCGTTTTTACAGTGTCAATGCAAGTTCTAATTGGAATGATCTATGGATGGATAGAAGAATTAAATTGACAACGCAAAAAAGAGCCGACAGGATGCTCTCTCCGACTCACTTTTGTTGCTAACAACAATTTTGAATTTTTCAGGTATTGAAAAACTGACTTATATTCCCTCTTACCGGATGAATCTGCTCCCTGTAATCCCCATTCGTATAACTGCCAATCACCTTACGCCAAAAGGACTGCGCTGGCCTGTTCGTGCTCATCTGCGTTACCTTCCAACGCCCGCTAAAACGTCCAAACAGCTCATGAGCCGCCCAAGTGCCGACTCCATTATGCCGATAAGGACGTAGCACAAAGAACTCAGCCATGTAATAGTCAGCCTCCCGATTGCTGGACATTCGGTCAACCAATGCGAAACCTACGGGAACGTCCTGCCTCCAAATTAGAAAAGGCAGCTTCTGTTCACCGCTTGTCCAGTATTGATACAAGTCCGGGTAAGCCGGGAATGTCCCGTTTTCAGTAACATCAATTCGAAGATAGGCTGTAAAATCATATAAATAAAATTGCATGAGCTGCACAATAATGCCCTTCTGCAACTCCGGCACACTTTTTATGGACAGCTTCAATTCGGACTGGATATCATACCCCATACTTTCACCTCTCTTGACGGATCAGTTCGTTCTTTACTTCGATTTGCATCCCATCTTACATTCCATCCGATGCTGTTCAAAATATGCTAAAATACATATATTATGACCGGACGAGGTGGAATCCAATGAATATACAAAAGATCATCGACCGGCGCAAACTGGATGAAAAAATGCCGGGATTACCATGGTACGTGCAGCAATTTATGGATTACAAGCTACCCGACCTGTCCCCTTCCACATTGCTGGAATATGTGCGGGATTATGAAGCTTTTTTTACATGGCTTCGCTCGGAGGGCTTGTCTGCCGGAGAGACGAACGCCCAAGTTACGCTGGAAGAATTGGAGACGCTCCATATGGATAGTATTACAGGCTATCGTTTGTTTCTATCCACGAAGCGTGAAGGCTCCAATTCCCGAATTACGATTTCACGTAAGCTTTCATCCCTGCGTTCCCTCTTTCATTATTTGAGCCAGATTGCTGAGGATGAAAACTTTTATCCTTTGCTCAAACGCAACATTATGGCCAAGGTCGAAATCAAGCGTATACATAAACCCAAGGACACGGCCGCCAAGCTCAAAGGAAAAATACTGGAAGAGGAAGAGCTGCTTGAATTTATCGGCTATATTTATGAAGGCTATGGACAAGATTTGGCCGATAACAAGCAGGCACTGTACTCCTATGAGCTGAACAAGGAACGGGACGCCTGCATCGCCAGTCTGATTCTAAACTCGGGCCTGCGCGTATCTGAAATCGTCAATCTGAATCTGGACGACCTGGATGTAAACAATAAATTACTATATGTGTACCGTAAAGGCAACAACGACGAGACCTTTAAAACGCCAGTATATTTCCGCGAGCAGTCCAAAGATGATCTGGCACTCTATTTATCCCTGCGGCATATCCGTTATCGCGCACCCAAAAAGGAAAAGGCACTTTTCGTCGCACGTCCCAACGGCAGTACGGAAGGCAAACGGATGACCAAAAGAGCGATTCAGGCGATGATTATCAAGTATGCCAAACGGTTCGGCAAGCCTTACCTGACCGTTCACAAGCTCCGTCATTCCTTTGCCACCGACTACTATCTGCAAAACGATATTTACAAAACGAAGGAACAGCTCGGTCACGCTTCAACGGAAACGACAGAAGTCTATGCCCATCTGACCGACAAGACCATGTCCCAGGCGATTGAACGGCGGGTGGATACTCAGGCCGACTCGGCCGATTAATGTCTCAGCCCTGCTCATCCTAGACTCCTTCTCTCTGCTTCTGAATCTGTCCAAGTAACCAGCGGCCTGCCGGGCCGTTGGTATCGGCGGAAAATATCTGCATCATTTTATCCGAAAAATGGCTCTGTGCCCAAAGCGTTTGATCCTCCCAAACCGCTACTCCCTGTACATTTGTCAGCTCTGTGGTAAGCTGGGCATCCGATTGTTCCCGCACCATGACCAGCTTCGGATAATTCTCCTGCTTGAAACCCTCCAACAGCACACAGTCGTATGCCTGAAAATGCCGGATCAGTCCGGTGACAGGCCGACTATACTCCTCTAAAATGGCTGTTCTTCCACCTGAAACAATGGCTACGCCTTCGGCTCCCGCTTGTCGGTGCTTGTACGTATCTGTTCCCTCATGATCCATCTCAAACTCATGTCCATCATGCTTGATCACAGCTACGCGTAGCCCAGACTCCCGCAAATAACGAATCAGCCCTCCGAGGAAGGTCGTTTTACCCGTATTTTTGAATCCGACGACCTGACATACATACGGATTCGTCGTATTCACGTCACCTTACCGCCTTGAAGCACCAGTACACGCACCTCTTCCCCTGCACGCAAGCCTTCAGTTGTTGGAGGAACCACGATCAGACAGTCAGTGTCCTTAATCGTCACCATGACGCTGGATTCATCTACTCGCGCAGGAATTGCATATACCTGCCCGTTGCGTATTTCCAAGGAGCTACGTACAAAACGGGTAAAATTGTTCACCTTCGTATAATCTGCTCCCAACCGAGCCGTCCAAGTTTGCAAATACGGCTGCTCTGAAGACAGCATCATTTGGATGGTGGGTCGCACAAACAACTCACAGCCTACAAAGCACGCACCGGGATTGCCAGAAAGCGCAAATAGTAGCTTGCCGTCAATCACCGCGGATGTAGTCACACTGCCCGGACGCATTGTGACCTTGTTGAACAGCATATCCACATCCTCCTGTCGTACCAGATCGCCCATAATATCAAAATCCCCCACCGATACTCCACCACTCGTAACGACGATATCGTAGGCAGCTATCGCTTCACGTACAGAAGCACGAGCGAGAGTCAAATCGTCATGAATAGCTTGCAGGATGAACGGCTCCCCCCCTGCCTCCCTGATTTGTGAAGCCAGCATATATGTATTACTGTTCCGAATTTTTCCCGGCTGCAACGGCTCATCTACAGCAAGTAATTCCGAACCTGTGGAAAAAACGGCCACCCGTGGCTTCCTGTAGACGGGTACCCGATGTACACCAAAGGTTGCCAGCACCGAGATGTGTCCTGCCCCCAGACAGGTTCCTTTACTAAGTAAAAGCTGACCTTCCTGAATCTCATGGCCGATCGGCGTCACATTTTTACCGATTTCCATGCGTTTCTTTAAGCCGACATATATCAGTCCGTCTTCCTCGCGTAGCTGTGTCGCTTCCAGCATAACAACCGTGTCTGCCCCATCAGGCAATTGTGCTCCTGTCATGATGCGCGCCGCCAATCCAGTCTCCACCCGCTTGTCCGATACGGTGCCGCAAGGAATTTCATCAATCACACGTAGCCAAATCTCCTGACCGGACGAACAGACTTCAGTGTCCGAACCAAGGATCGCGTATCCATCCATGCCTGAACGACGGAAGCTGGGGTATGGGTGTGGTGCGGTCAAATCTATCGCCAAATAACGTCCATGCGCCTGCTCCAGTCCTACATCCTCCCGTTCACCCTGTTTGACATGAGTAGCTATTTTGCTTTGCGCTTCTTCCACTTGAACCGCTTTGCGCTGAAATTTGTCTGAATTTAATTGTGCCTGATTCATATCTTCACTCCGTTCTTTATGAAAATGTCCTCTTTCTGTTATAACGCTAAAACCGTTTTCTGGCAAATCCGGGCCACATTGATTGGGTAGCGGCAAGTCTCTATCCACAAAAAAACAGCCCGGGATCTCATTCCCGGACTGTTTTGGCAGATTCTATTTTAAAAGTTTGCTCGTCAATACACACTTAACCCCATCATCGTCGACTTCGTCGGCTGATTTTACCTGAACCGCTGCGTGTCTTAGGCTTACTATAAGATTTGCGCGGCGAATCAAAAATGCTGGAACCACTGCTGCCCCGGTCACGTGAAATCGAGCCTCTACTCGGCGAACTGCTACTGGAGCCTCTGTCGAACAGACTTCCGCTGGACCCGACACTGGAATCAGACCCCTTACCTCTGCGAGTAACGGAACCTTTCCGCTCCACCGTAATCGGTGGGATCACTTTCTTCTCCTGCACCGTAGGTGCACGGTACTGGCCCTGAGAAGGACGATATACATCTCTGCTTGAATACCCCCGGTAAGAGCCTGATCCGCGCAATGAATCAAACAGAGCATCCAGTACGGTTGCTGTTAAGTATCCTTTTAGAAAACTGGAACTGTAATTTTGCTCGACATACCTTTTACTGTCGATTTCAATTAATGTGTCTTCCTTCTTGGCTGGATCTTGCTGCAAATGATACCATTCATCGCTGTAAACCAGAAACATCCGTTCATTGCTCTGCGGCGATATTTGTTCCGGCTCACGCTGTTCTTTCAGTTCCTCCGCCACTTCCGGAACCGTTTTGCCTGCGGCCCGGTACACGTACGAGGTGGAGTTACCGCTGCCACTGACTGATTCCAGCGGGTACGTATCTTTCACATTTGGCGCACCGCAACCGCTTAACACGGATACGAACAAGCTCAGCGCCACAATGACCTTTAATGCATACTGCCAGGTGCGTTTGCCCATGTGTCACCCTCTCCTAGCTTGCCCGAATAACCTTGACGTCTCCGGTAATTACTTCTTCTCCTTCATAAAGCATAAAGCGGCCGTCCTGCCACTCTACACGCAGCAGATGATAATTATCCGACTGATACTGCCAAACATGCTGCTCTCCACCCTGTCGAAAAGGAGCACGACCCATAACCGTAACATTCCCAAAATACTGCTCTTCCAAATGATACGTTGTATCATCCAGCTCCAGAATCGTTGGCACTTCCTCCGGATTGTCCAGTCTGCCGTCGATGGCCTGGTACAATCCAAATTGCAGCGTTTCCCGTTCCTCAATATGAAGGTAGCTGACCTGATTACCATCCTGAATTGTCAGAACAACAGCATTCCGAGCGCGATTATGTACTCGGCCTACCACTTCATATGTGACAAGGGACACTTCACAAATATCGCCGGGATTTAAATGAAGCATGCTTTTTTCCGCTTGCGGCGGCTCCGGCTTGGCAAACAGATTCGAAATTCGTTTCCACACACCCATGATGATTCCCCCTGCTTTTCTTTAGCCTAAAAACATGCCGCAATGATCAAAGCGCCGACCAGATGCAGCGTACCTGAAAACAGACCAAAGCCAATTTTGCCTTCCTGCGTGCCTTTATCCAGATCAAGCTGTGCCCAGTACCGAAGCAACAGACGTACGACAATTTCCAAAACAAACAGAATGACAAAGGCGATCACAGAATACACAAGCGCCTCCAGCAAATTGTTAGCTGTAGCAATGGAACTTGACAAAATATACCCCTGTGCAAACAGCTTCATAATTAACCGGACTGTTACGGCCATATTACCGGCTTTCACTTCTGCAAAGTCCTTATACTTCGTAAATAAAGAATCAATGTACATCAATACGAACAACAAAACGGCACCCGCGCCAGTCCATACAAGCATCGCTTTCATCGTTTCTAAAAAATGCATTTCATACCATCCTCCACATCTTCTTGACCTTCATATATGTTGATTTACGCCTCCAGGCAGGGAAAAGCGAAGGAGAAGACGGTTCTCCTTCGCTTCCATAGCAGCCACACAGGCGGCAATGCTTATAACCTTATTTATTGTCGTATTGCTTCAACAAAGCGGCAAGCTCATCGTCCACGGCACTTTTCTTATCAAGCTCCTTGAATTCCTCATCCAGCGATTTTTCCTTAGAGGACATTTCGTTGCTTGCTTCAGCACGCGCCTCTGCTTGCAGCATTTTTTCTTCCATGCGTTTCAGCCCGGCAGTTGCCGTATCAGAGCTAAATCCGTTCATTGCTTTGTTAATTTCCGTTTGTGCTTTAGCTGCATTATAACGGGCAACCAGCGTTTCACGCTTGTTCTTCATTTCTGTCAGCTGTCTGCGCATTTCATCCAGCTTACCGCGCAGGTTGTCGGCTGCCGCTTTGTTCTGCTCGTAGCCAGCCTTGAACTCGGTCATTTTTTGCTCAGCAGATTTCTTTTCTTCCAACGCGCGGCGAGCCAGATCCACATTTTGCGCTTTTGCTGCTGTATGGGCCTGCTCTTCACGTTTTTTTACCAAAGCAGCCTGCTCTTCGTATTGCTGTTTGAATCTCTTCTCAATGGCAATCTGAGCGGCTACCGCTTTCTCCGCATCTTCCAGATCCTCTTGCATATCACGAATGTATTGATCCGTCATTTTAACTGGATCTTCGGCTTTGTCAATAATGGAGTTGATATTGGACATGGTAAGATCTCTTAAACGTTTGAAAATGGACATGTGAAGTTCCTCCTAGAGTTGAATGCTTAAATTTTAAGCTCTGTACACATGTTTACGCAAGCTTTGCAAATTGAGTTTCAAAAAATAAAGTGCATTCTAAAAACCGCGCAAGTAAGGCTCCGGTATATCCGCCTGTACTTTTAGCTCCCGCGACGCATGCAGCGCCCAATACGGATCGCGCAGCATGGCGCGTCCTATCGCTACCAGATCAGCTTCTTTTTGCTGAATCACCCGCCGGGCATCCTCATAATCGTCCAGTAGACCAACAGCGATTACAGGTACATTCAGCTTTTCACGTATATCACGTGCCAAATCCACCTGATATCCCGCACGCGCAGATGGACCGCCATTGGAACCAATCGGCCCCTCGCCACCAGAGGAGATGTGAAAAATATCCACACCTGCATCACGATATCGTTCCCCTATGCCTGCTATGTATTCCACATTATATCCGTTTTCAACGTACTCTTTGGCGGATATCCGCATCAACACAGGCATATCAGACGGAAGCACCTCTTTAACAGCCTGAATCACTTCAACACCGAACAGCGATAAATCCTGTCCATACTCATCTTCTCTTGTGTTCGTTAAAGGGGAATGAAATTGATGAATTAGATAACCGTGAGCGCCATGAATTTCTACTGTATCAAAACCGGCTTCCACCGCGCGGCGCGCGCCTTCCTTATAAGCTTGGACCAGTTCCCTGGCTTCGGCTGTCGTCAAAGCGTGTGGCTCCTTAAAACGTTCGCTAAAAGCAATCGAGGACGGTGCGACAGGCAAATCAGCATCTTCAGCCTTGCGTCCGGCATGACCTAATTGAATTCCGATTTTGGCACCGTACTTGTGGACTTCCTCCACTATTTTACGGTATGCAGGAATATGCTCGTCACTCCAAATGCCCAGATCATGATCTGTAATGCGTCCATCCGGGTGGACCGCTGTCATTTCCACAATAATCAGCCCGGTGCCACCTACTGCCCGGCTAACGTAATGGACATGATGCCAATCATTGGGATTTCCATCTTTGGCCTCCACGCTATATTGGCACATTGGGGGCATTACAATCCGGTTTTTTAAAGAGAGTCCCTTTAATTGATAAGGAGTAAACAAGTCGGTCACTTTGATCCATCCTTCCTTTAATTCCATGTCTCTACAATATGAATTGCAATCCCATTATACACCAGCTATCACTGGATACCGAATCCATTAAAAGGCTAAAAGCTGCGAAAATGCTGCTGTTTTCGGTCAGGTTTAATAGAATATATGCGTTTAGCTTCGTGATCTGCACTTACATCCGTTTCACAGGGCATTTCCACTCAACCTCTCAATAGTCTAACCCGTTCAGCGGCATAATTCCACCATGTCAGGTACATAATAAATGAAAGCAACCGAAGGAACCACTGCACGGAAAGGGGGATACATATGCCGTACAGGGGAATATTGCCAATCATGGCACTGTTACTAGCATTTTCGAGTTTTCCCGTTCACGCGGATGCGCCTCCCGGTGCCGAAACGACTCATCCCAAGGAAGCGGCTGTTGTTTCTTCAGCACATAAGAGCAGAGAACGAGCCACTCCCACATTAGCCATGCTTCGAAAAAAGCATGCGGATATTTTTAAAATGTGCGGCCCGCATACTCAGCAAATTGCCCTAACTTTTGATGACGTGCCCGATTCCCGGTATACGCCGCAGGTTCTGGACATTTTGCACGCGAATGGTATCAAAGCCACCTTCTTTATCGTCGGTCACCGTGCGGAAAAACACCCGGGCATGATTCGCCGTATCGTACGTGAAGGCCATGCCTTAGGCAACCATTCCTATACCCATCCGGATTTTAGGAAGGCTTCACCGGAACGCTTTCGCAACCAGATTAAGAAAACAGAACATATTTTGGAGGCCACTGTCGGCTTTCGACCCAAGCTGATTCGCCCGCCCTATGGTGAAATTACGGAGCCTCAGCTCCAGTGGGCGCGTCGTCACGGCTACATGATTGTAAATTGGAACGTTGACTCCCTCGATTGGAAGGGACTCAGTAAAACGCAAATTCAGCGTAATGTGATCCCGGCTACCGGACCAGGTTCCATCATTTTAATGCACGCAGGTGGAGGTCAAAGTTCCAACCTGAAAGGCACTGTTCAATCCCTGCCGGGTCTCATTCAATCGTTGAAAGCCAAGGGCTACAAATTTGTCACGGTTCCCCGGCTACTTCACACCTCGGAGCGGAAATAACAGTAAAAGGGCTGTCTTACCAGCAGATGCATTCTGCTCGTCAAGACAGCCCTTTTTTAATCGACAAGACCCATTTATGAACCAGAATCCGCGATTAAGTTATTTGATTATAGTTTACATAACATATATTATGTTCAATCAATTCATTTGCTTATACAGACTATTTATCAATGACGTACAGCTTCACATTCTGAAAACCAAAGTCACTCACAAAAGATGGGCTGCCTGGAATGAAAATATCAATCCGTTTACCCGTAATGGCGCTGCCCTTATCGCGTGCTACCGCTACAAAAGATTGATCCGGCAGCCCCGGGTGGGAATAGCCTGTAACCAACACTTTCGTACCCAACGGAATTACGTTTGGGTCTACCGCAATCGTACCGAGCTTAAGCGGATTTCCAAAATAATCCACCGCTCCCCATTTTCCATTTTCACTGGCGGCTGCGGAATACGCCGTGGCCTTCACATCAACTACTTTGCTGTATTTAAATGTTTTGCCCCATGCTTCAACCTGTTGACCGTCACCTGCTGGCGCTTTCTCGGAAAGAAGCTGAGGTTTCGAATCCGAAGCAGCCTTTACCTTGTTATCGTCCGGCACCTTAATTTGCACTCCTGCATATATATTGCTGGCAGCAACATCCGGGTTCTCTTTTTGCAGATCTTCTACAGATACCCCGTAACGTTGAGCAAGTAAAAAGAAGGTATCACCTTCCTTGGCGGTATGAAGCGAAGCGGCGTCGGCTACCCCGGCTGTCTGCGCCAATCCTGCAATGGCTGTTGCCAGCACCGCAAATTTCATTGTTTTTCCAATACGTTTCAGATGTTTCAAAAGATATGTACCTCCTCTGTTATGCCTGCGAAGTTAGCTGTCGGATTCGGACTTAGGAGAAGCCCTATGCTTGTGCAATTCACCCCTAGGCACACCTTCTACCCATTCGTATGAAGACGGATCAGAAGTTACTGCCGTTGTTACGTCCCCCGCACTTCCCATGGTTTTGGGCCACGCATTCAGCGTCTGTCGTAGCTGTCTGCTGCCCCGGTAAGTTTTGGCTCACTGCATAATATCACAATTTTGTAACCTTATCTGCATGAAAATGTTGGGAACCTTGAACATCATACTATATCTATTACAATTTTGTCATCTGAAAATCAAAAAAGTAACAAAAATCTGAACAGAGGATGACAAAAAAGAAAAAGCCCTCCCGTTAAACTTCCACGGCGGAGGGCTTACTTCATAGCTTTTAGAAGCTCATTTCTTACAAAACCTTGGCAAGAAAATCCCGAGTACGATCATGGCTTGGAGTACCAAAAACCTGCTCCGGTGTACCTTGCTCCACAATTTGACCGTTATCCATAAAGATAATGCGGTCTCCTACCTCGCGAGCAAAGCCCATTTCATGTGTCACGATGACCATCGTCATGCCACCCTCAGCCAGCCTCTTCATCACGTCCAGCACCTCCCCGACCATTTCAGGGTCCAAAGCGGAAGTCGGCTCGTCGAAGAGCATCACATGCGGCTGCATCGCCAAGGCGCGTGCAATCGCAATCCGCTGCTTCTGTCCGCCGGATAGCTGATTTGGATAGGTGTCCTTTTTGTCTTCAAGTCCAACGGTGCGCAGCAGCTCCAGCGCAATTTTCTCCGCTTCCTTCACTGACTGGCCTCTAACCTGAGTTGGCGCAAGTGTCAGATTTTGCAGCACCGTTTTGTGCGGGAACAGATTGAAATGCTGGAACACCATCCCCATTTTCTCACGAGTCGCATTAATGTTATGACCACGGGCTGTAATCGGCTCGCCCTCAAACAGAATCTCCCCGTTGGTCGGCTGCTCCAGCAGATTCATACAACGCAAAAATGTACTTTTCCCCGAACCACTCGGGCCAATGACGACAACAACCTCGCCTTTGGCAATATCTATATCAATGCCTTTTAAAATTTCATTTTTGCCGAACGATTTACGCAGTTGTTTAACGGTGATCACTGGCTCTCAACTTCCTTTCCCATAAACCCAACAGCTTCGACAAGCTGAATGTCATTACAAAATAAATAGCTGCCGCGATGACGAACGGACTTAATCCTTCGTAGGTGATGTTCTTAATGACTTGGGCCTGATACATAATATCCACCATACCGATGGTAGAAATGATGGAGGATTCTTTAATAATCGTAATAAACTCATTGCCGATAGCAGGCAGTACAGACTTGAACGCTTGCGGTAAAATGACGTGACGCATAGCTTTGCCTCGCCCCATACCGAGTGAACGGGCTGCTTCCATCTGACCACGGTCCACTGCCTGAATACCTGCACGGAAAATTTCAGCCAGATAAGCCGAGCTATTCAGAGATAACGTAATAATACCGGACTGAAGTGGCGTAAAATTGACACCCAGCGTCAAAGCAACCCCATAATGGATGATCATAAGCTGTACCAGCATAGGTGTACCACGCAGTACCTCTACATACGCCGTACCCAACCACTCAATAATACGTACACCACTCATCCGCAGCAGAGATATGATCAGACCAATGATAAAGCCGAACAGTACCCCGAGTGCGGACAACAACAACGTATAGCCGATACCCGTGACGTAAAAACTGCGATAATTCCAAAAAATATCTACAATGTTATGGGATGAAACCTGTCGATCCGCAGAGAGCGCACTCGCTTCCGTGGAAAATTTTTCAATAGATCCGTCTGCTTTCAGACGAGCCAACGTTTTATTTACAGATGCCAGTAGTTCTGTATTCCCCTTGCGAATACCTACAGCTGTCTCTGCTCCCTCTTCCTCAGGCACCGCCTTGGCGAGAGTTACAGTACCGTCCAACGTGTATCCTTTTGCAACTGTATCTTCAATCACGACAGCGTTAATACGCTGTGTCCGAAGCTGGAGCACCAGATCAGAGATTTTATCCAGCGAAGTTACAGAGGCATTGGGCACTTTTTGAGCAATCTCTTCCTGAATACTGCCCTTTTGTGCGCCGATCTTCTCGCCTTTCAAAGCAGCCATCGTCGGATATTTGTCCTTATCCTCCGGGCGTACCATAATGACTTGCTTGGAGTGGTAATATACATCCGAAAAATCAATGCTCTTTCTGCGCTCATCCGTCGGGGTCATGCCCGAAAGAACCAGATCTACACGACCACTTTGCAAGGCAGGCAACAACGAGTCAAAGCTCATATCCTCAATGACCAGCTCTGCACCCAGATCCTTGGCAATTTCATTGGCGATATCAACATCAAAGCCAACAATGGTATCCTTACCGTTAATTACTTTATGAAACTCATACGGCGGAAAATCGGCACTCATGCCGAGTACAAGTTTTGGCTGTGTCTTCGCTTCCGTCCCGTATGCAGTAAGCATCGGAAGACCAGCCAACAGCAAGATAACCGCCGTTAAAATCAGGGCGGTAAAACGATATGCCTTTTTCAATCTTTTTTTCTCTCCTTAAATTCTTTATAATAAATAAGATTGTGTCATTATAAATGAATATGCATGATTATGCAATGAATGTTATAGCACAATTTCAGCATACCTGACGTAATACCTACATTACAGCTTTTACAAAGGAGTTTTTCCATGAATAACAAAAATACGATCCAACGCACCATTGAGCAGCATGCAGAACGTTTCAAGGACATTTCTTTATATATTGGCGCAAACCCGGAGCTGGGAAATGAAGAGTTTTTGGCCTCTGCCCGTTTAAAAGAGGAATTGGCTTTTCACGGATTTGAAGTTCAGGCCCCTGTTTTGGGTATAGAAACAGCTTTTATTGCGACTTATAAAGCTGCTAAACCCGGGCCGGTCATCGCTTTTCTGGCAGAGTATGACGCACTGAAAGGCCTGGGACACGCATGCGGACATCATTTGATCTGTATGATGAGTACAGGAGCTGCTGTCGGCCTCAAATCGGTCATTGACGAGATCGGTGGAGAAGTACGGGTATACGGCACGCCTGCCGAGGAAACACGCGGTGCCAAGGTTCCCATGGCGGCTACCGGGTTGTTTGATGATTGCGATATAGCGCTCATGACACATCCTTATGACCATTATGAAAAATCAGGAAAATCGCTGGCGATTGATGCCGTACAATTCGAATTCTTTGGGCAATCCGCTCACGCGGCGGCCAGTCCCCACGAAGGCATTAATGCGCTGGACGCGGTAATTCAAACGTTCAACGGCATTAATGCGTTCCGCCAGCAAGTGAAGAGTACGGTACGTATTCACGGCATTATTAATCAAGGAGGACAGGCAGCGAACATCATTCCTGATTATGCCTCTGCCCAATTTTATGTAAGGGCTGCTACACGGCATGAACTGAATTCATTGACTCGCCGCGTCATTCAAATTGCCGAAGGAGCGGCCTTACAAGCCGGGTGTCGTCTGAAAACCTCGAATTATGAGACTTCTTATGATGAAATGGTGACTAACCGTGCGCTCTCCGATGCCTTTACCGCAAACCTGGTGCTGGCGGGCATTGCGCAGGAGAACATCACGGAAGGCGAAGATCATGGCTCTATGGATCTTGGAAATGTGTCGCTGCACTGTCCTGCCATTCATCCTTACATTCAAGTTATTGACGAGAAGCACGCCTTGCATACACCTGAATTCCGCGATTTGGCGATGCAGGACCGGGCGCTGGAAGGAATGTTATTAGCCGCCAGAACCTTGGCTTGGACCGCCTGCGATGTAATCACGAATCCTGAACTGCTGGCACAGATTAAGGATGAATTCGCTCTGCTGAAAAGCGAACGTTAAAATTTTTTAAATTTCGCCTTCTTTCCAGAAAGGAGCAGTCATTATGGATCATATGAGCAGCTTTTGGGCGTGGTTTATTGTGGTCGACATCGTCATTTTTTGGTTTTTATTCCGCGCATTATACCGAAAGAACCGAGGGAGTCGAAGAACACGCCGCCGTAATGCATTTTTTCTTCATTCCCCGTCCCCTTCTTCCCTTGCGCAGGGACGTCATAAGGAGATTATAGAACTCATGCAGCTTCTGGAGCAGTCCATTCCAGCCTCCTACGCTCATAGTGTTAGGCGGCGTGTGATGGAAGCTCACCCTCATCTGACGGAGCAGGAATATGATTGGCGCTGGAATGAGCTAAAACGATATTTTATGCTATGTGCGATTATGAACCGGGTGCCCATGTTCAGTCCAGATGGCAAGCGGCTACCGAAGGTCAACTATTTGCAAATAGATTATCTGCTGCTGGCCGTCGTATGGTATTCCTGGTATCACCCCCTTCAGTTTGCCTTGCACATGCATCCTGATGCTACAGGAAGTGCCGCATTAGCAAGCTCATCAGGCTGTAGTTCAGCAAGTGGCTGCTCGAATTGGGATACGCACCACTCGCACCATCATTCTTCCCACGATAGCTCCCATGATGGAGGCTCAACTCACCACGATTCAGGTGATTCCGGCGGCAGCCATTCCTCGTGCAGCAGTAGCTCCTCATGCGGAAGCAGCTGTGGTGGTGGAGGCGACTGATCACAGCAAAAAAGGGCATTCCTCAGCCACTATTGGCTTTTGCGGGATGCCCTTTTTCCATTGTACTATGTCAATTCTGCCTTGTTCAGACACTCCTGCCCAGCGACTCAGTTCATTCGTCCCCTGTCAGTGAACGATAAATATCCAGATACGCTCCCGCCGACATATCCCAGCTGTACTCTCCTGCAAAAGCAGTGTGCGTAAGCTTGGACCAATGCTCAGGCTGGCGATAAAAATCAACCGCACGACGAATTGTATGCAGCATATCATGCGCATTGTAATTTTTGAAGCTAAAGCCGTTCCCTTCGCCTGTAGATTCGTTGTAAGCATGTACGGTATCGTTCAGACCGCCCGTTTCCCGCACAATCGGGATGCTCCCATAGCGAAGCGCCAGCAGCTGGCTGATCCCGCAAGGCTCAAACCTCGACGGCATAAGGTACATATCGCTTGCAGCATAAATTTTACGGGATAAAGGTTCACTGAAAGCGAGCTGCGCCGACATTTTTAGGGGATAACGTTCAGCGGCTTCCCGGAACCAGTGCTCAAAGGCCGGATCTCCCGTGCCCAGCACAACAAACTGAATATCATCATAATACATAATCTCATCAAGCACTCTGGTTACCAGGTTCAGTCCCTTCATATCCACAAGTCGGGTTACCATCGCAATCAAAGGCACATCCGGTCGTATCGGCAGACCTAGCTCCTTTTGCAGGCCGATTTTGTTTTCCTTTTTCTTCGCCAAACTGGTGCGGTACTTCGTATAAATACGATTGTCCGTAGCAGGATTGTAGCTTTTGGTATCAATTCCGTTCACAATACCCGACAAACGTCCCTGCTCTCCCAGCTTACGCAGCAGCCCTTCCAGCCCATATCCGTAAAATTCCGTCTGAATCTCCTCAGCGTAGGTAGGACTTACAGTTGTGACATGATCCGAGTAGGTCAGCCCCCCCTTCATAAAGTTCAGTCTGCCATGATACTCCACACCCTCAGGGGTAAAATAGCTACCGTCAAGATTCAGTAGTTCCGTTAAGACCTCATATGGAAAGTCCCCCTGATACAGCAGGTTATGTATCGTAAACACTGTGCGAATATCACTGTAAAAGGGCAAATGACGGTAATTGGCATTTAGTAGTAACGGCACCATCGCCGTATGCCAGTCATGACAATGCAAAATATCAGGCTGAAAATTCAAATTAGGCAGTACTTCCAAAATCGCCCGATTGAAAAAGGAAAAGCGCTCGCCATCATCCATATAGCCGTAAATTCCGTCACGACCGAAGTAATATTCATTATCTATAAAATAAACCTTGATCCCGTCCAACGTCAGTTCCTCTACTCCACAATACTGATCACGCCAGCCTACGGCGACATGCTTGACTGTTACCGGACGCAGAGACTCCTTATAAGTATCGGGAATTCCCGCATATTTAGGCAAGATGATCCGGACATCGCATCCCGCCTGACGAAGTGCCTTTGGCAGTGCACCAATGACATCAGCCAACCCGCCTGTTTTAATAAATGGATGTGCTTCTGCTGCCGCAAATAAAATGTTCATATGTGCTTCCTCCTTATGACCTCAACCCTATTTTAAACCAGCTCTAACATGGATTAATCTGCTTTTTTAGCCCTTCGGGGCGCTTTCTTCAGTATAACGACGCTCAGCGGCGGAATGGTCAGCTCCAAGCTGTGGAGTTGTCCGTGGCAAGGAACCTTGGCTGTGCGCAACACTTCGGTGTTCAACTGGCCACTACCGCCAAAGTCTGAATGATCACTGTTCAGCAGTTCGATATAGCTCCCGGCCTTTTCCAGACCAATTCGGTAGTTCTCTCTTGACACGGGCTGAAAGTTAATAAGCACGACCAGTGTATCTCCTGGCCTTTTCCCTTTACGTAAATACGTAATTACGCTCTGCCCACGGTCCTCCGCCTCAATCCACTGATAACCATCCCACGAATGATCCAGCTCCCATAATGCTTTTTCCTGTATATACAAATGATTCAGCGCTTTCGTAAAAGCGTGCAGCGAACGGTGACTGTCATAATCCAGCAAAAACCAGTCAAGCTGCTCCTCATCCTTCCATTCAATAAATTGGCCGAATTCCCCTCCCATAAATAACAGCTTTTTGCCCGGTGAGGTGATTTGGTAACCAAGAAGCGCTCGAAGTCCGGCAAATTTTTGCTCATAGCTACCCGGCATTTTATCAAGCAGCGACTTTTTACCATGAACGACCTCATCGTGCGACAACGGCAGTGTAAAATTCTCGCTGTATGCATAGGCTATGGGGAACGTCAGCAAATTATGGCGCTCAGGCCTTTGATCGAAGTCCGTTTCGATATAATCAAGCGTATCGTTCATCCAGCCCATATTCCATTTGTAATTAAAACCGAGTCCTCCATCGCTTACCGGGGAGGTCACCATCGGCCAGGCACTGGACTCCTCTGCCATCATCAGCGCATACGGATAATAGCGGAATACTGTTTCATTCAGTTGTTGGAGGAAGGCAATAGCCTCCTCATTTTCAATGCCTCCCTTGGAATTAAAACGATATTGACCGTCCTGCTTTTCAAAATCCAGCCGCAGCATACTCGTCACAGCATCTACGCGCAGGCCGTCAATGTGGTACACATCCATCCAGAACAGCGCATTGGATATCAGGAAAGAACGCACCTCAGGCTTGCTGTAATCGAACGTCAGCGTCCCCCAACCAGGCTTTTCTGCAATCAGCGAGTCCGCATATTCGAACAGCGGCGATCCATCAAACAGTCTCAAACCATGAGCATCCTTGGCAAAATGAGCCGGAACCCAATCCATAAGCACCCCAATGCCCGCCTGATGACAACGATCCACCAAATACATAAAATCATGCGGTTCCCCATAACGGCTTGTCAGTGCAAAATATCCGGTGAGCTGGTATCCCCAGGAAAGATCATACGGATGCTCACTGAGTGGCATAAGCTCAATATGCGTGTAACCCATTTCCGTTACATAGGGCACAAGAAGCTCAGCCATTTCCTTGTATGTATAAAACGTACCGTCTTCTTTTTGTTTCCAGGTGCCCAAATGCAGCTCATATATATGAAGGGGCTTTCCATAAGGCTCTCTTCGTTTACGCCGCCAAGCCGCGTCATTCCAAATGTAGCCCTCCAGTGAAGCGACCACGGAAGCCGTTGCTGGTCTTAATTCTGCGCATACTGCATAAGGGTCTGCTTTTAGAAAACGTTCACCGTTTGCACCCGTAATATCATATTTGTAAAAAGTTCCTTGGGATATACCCGAAAAAAAACGACTCCAAAAGCCAGATTCGGGAACTCTATATAAGGAATCCTGTTCCCCATTCCAGTTGTTACGATCTGTAGCAAGCCCGACATGGAGAGCATGAGGAGCCCAGACCGTAAAACGGACGCCCTGTTCTCCGTTCTCCACAGTAAGGCGGGAACCCAAAGATCGGTAGCTTTGATAAAGTGTTCCTTCGTGAAACAAATAAATGTCTTCCGGCGATACAGCCTGTTGCGGGAGAGTTTGGTCTGTCATCACGTCACCACCTTTATGTGTTTGTTTAGAACAAAATGTATGATTCGGAAATACATTTGCTTTCCGGTCAAAGCTGACTCGGGTTATTACCCCATTCTAGCCACAATGAACAGAAAAATGACTATGAAAAAAATAAACCTTGATTTTTGGGGGATCTTACACACCTGATGGTTTCAAGAGCACCCCATACCGTTTATGTATGTACTACACCAGACAACTAAACCGGGAGGGAAACGAAATGTTTAATAAAGAATGCATTGCCATGCTGCTGGCAGGCGGAGAGGGACGCCGTCTTGCTCCCCTTACTTCAACGATTGCAAAACCCGCCGTACCCTTTGGCGGTCATTACCGAATTATCGATTTTCCTCTCAGCAACTGTGTTAATTCAGATATCGATACTGTAGGTGTGCTGACGCAATATGAGGCGGAATCCTTGCACGAGCATATTGGAGATGGAACTCCTTGGGGTCTTACCAAAACGAACGACAAGGGAATTACCTTACTTCCATCTTATAATACAGACAACGCTGAATATTTGGGAACGGCAGACGCTATTCATAAAAATATCGAATATATAGACAGTCAAAACCCGGAACACGTGCTTATTTTATCCGGTGATCATATTTACTATATGAACTATCGTGAAATGCTGAACTATCATAAGGAAAAAGTTGCTGCGGCTACGATTTCCGTTATGGAAGTACCTTGGGATGAAGCGCACCGCTTTGGTGTCATGAGTGCCGATGAGGAGCTGCGTGTCACCGAATTTGCTGAAAAGCCGGAGAAACCTGAAAGTAATCTGGCCTCTATGGGGATTTACCTGTTTAAGTGGGATTATTTGAAAAAATATTTGGTGGAGGACGCCAAGGATGAGCAATCCAGCCATGATTTCGGTAAAGACATCATTCCTAAAATGCTGTCGGATCAAGAATCCTTGTATGTTTACGAATTTCAAGGCTACTGGAAGGACGTAGGCACCGTTAAAAGCCTGTGGGATTCACATATGGATCTGTTGCAAGAGGATTGCGCTATTGACCTGCAACGGACAGACTGGCCTATGTATACACGTGAACGCCGTACAAGGTTGAGCGCACATATGCTATCTAACCGCAAAACGGAGCCATTAGACAGCCTCCTGCATGATTCTTGCCAAGTAGAAGGTCAAATTGAACGTTCCGTCGTATTTAGCGGTGTCGAGATAGGTAAAGGCTCGGCTATTAAGGAAAGTATCGTTATGCCTAACACCCGTATCGGTCGTAATGTTCATATTGAGCACGCGATTATCGGTGAAGGTGCTGTGATTCGTGACGGTGCAGTCATCAGGGGTAACCCGAGTGAAATTATGGTTATCGGGCCGAATGAAACGGTATTCGGTAAAATGGCGGTACGCCCACAAACAGCCCGTATGTTGAAAGAAGCTTATGAGCGCAACACACACCTGCGTGCTGAAGGTTTTACTTCATAATGGTACGAAATATGTCAAACAGCCAGCCCTTCAATATAATGAGGACTGGCTGTTTTTCTAGTTTACATCTATTTAAAACTAACTTTCGGTTACATAACTAACCTTAAATAAGTTGTGGTGGCTCTACGGGCTGCTCATCTTGCAAAGCAGGCAATGAAACTGTAATGGTGGTGCCTGCTCCCAATTCACTCTTGATAAGCATTTGCCCTTGATGGCGCTCCACAAACTGCTGCGAGATTGCCAATCCCAATCCCGTACCACCATTCTGATGGTCTACCTGGAAAAATCGTTCTCTTACTCTGGCAAGATTCTCCGCGCTAATCCCGATTCCTGTGTCTTGCACAGACACCTCGATGTTGTCTCCGATCCGTTGCAGAGACAGAAAAATAATAGAGCTTTCATGCGAGAACTTAATGGCATTGTCTGCAATGTTTAAAAACACCTGTTTCAGACGGTTGCCGTCTCCATGAACCAGGTATGCCGTTTCCTCCGAGTCCAACTGGAGTTTAATTTGCTTCATTTCCGCTTTGGCCCATACGTTCAGCATAATCTCCTGCAAAAGCTCGCGCAGATCAACCGTTCCCATGACAAGCTTCATTGCGTCTTGTTCCAGCTTGGAAAAATCAAGAATCTCCTCGACCAAACCGATCAGCCGATCCGTCTCCTTGGAAATAATCTGCATCCCGATCTTCGTCTCCTCAGGATCATAGCCGCCGGAATTTAGCGTTTCACTCCATCCCTTAATAGAAGTTAGCGGCGTACGCAGCTCATGGGAAATGGACGAGATAAAATCATCCTTGATTTGATTCGTTCTAGCAATTTCCTGGGCCATGTAGTTTAGTGTCGAAGCCAGCTCACCCAACTCAAAGCGATAATCTCCTTTAATTCGTGCATCAAATCGCCCTTGCGCCATCTGAGCTGATACATCACGGATATTGTTAATCGGCCTAACGATGGAATTAGCGAGTCCTGTACTGACCACGAATACAATAACCAGTACAGCTACCATGATGCCCACGGAGAAGATCGTAATGGTAAATAGCTTGTCGTTGACCTTTTCCAGCGAGGTCGTATACCGAACAATATACACCTGATCTCCTACGATATTATCCAGTTTTTTGGATACCGCCATAACTTGCTGACCCGTACCAGGTTGCTTCCCAATCCAGCTCCCCGTATCCCCCGCTAATGCTTGCGTCACATCGCTGGTTTGTACACTTGTTTCTGCCGCAAAGTTCGTGGAATTATCTATTACATTCCCCTTCTCATCGAGCAATTGCAGTTCCGTATCCCCTAATGAAAACGTATTAAGCAAATACGACTGCAAGGACTGTCCCGGCTCCTTGAATTTGGGTGCAAACTCACTTACCGATTGGATACGACTTTCCACATGCTTATAAATCGTGTCGTAATAGTATGCACGGATTACAATCATGAAAATGACTTCTACCAACAGAAGCGCCAAGAACACCACAAAAAAATAGTGAAGCACAATCTGTCTGCCAATCCCTTTTTTGATCATTGAGCCTGACCTTTCCATTTATACCCATGCCCCCATACCGTTTGCAAAAAGGCGGGTTCAGAAGGATTGTTTTCAATTTTTTGCCGCAACCGCCGGATGTTCACATCCACGATTTTGGGATCGCCCATATATTCCTTGCCCCACACGTGGTCAAGCAAAACATCCCGACTGAGCGGTGTATTTTCTTTTTCCAGAAAAAATTGAATCAGGGAAAACTCAGTTGGCGTCAGCTCAATCAACTGCCCGTTTTTCTTAAATTGCTTGGCAATGAGATCCAGCGTAAACGGACCAGACTGGAAGGATACTTTAGCCGCCGTCTCGCGGTGTACATTCACCCTACGCAGCAGAGACTGAATGCGGGCAATGAGCTCCGTCGGGCTGAAGGGCTTGCTCACATGATCATCAGCCCCTACAGACAAGGCATACACCTTATCCTGCTCCTGTACCTTCGCCGTGAGAAAGATAATACCAATTCGCTCATTCGTTTCCCGAATTCTTCGACAAACCTCGAAACCGTCCATACCGGGCACCATTACGTCGAGCAACGCGATATCAATATCCCGCACCGTGTTCAAAATATTAAGAGCCTCATGCCCATCCGCTGCCTCCAACACCTCGAAACCGTTTCGTTTCAAGTTTATGACGATAAAGCTGCGAATGGATTCCTCGTCTTCCATGATTAAAACTTTACTCACTCTATTCTACCTGCCTTTCCCCCAACTTGTTTTTAATGGTTTTACGTGGTTCCAGCTCACTGGATCGCTTGATGCCAATCACCTGTGCATTGGTTCGCCATAGCTGGCTATATCCTTCATTGTTTCGCTCCCATTGCGACAATGAGAAATATTTAATTTCTGCAATCGTTTTGTCGGTATTGTCCAAAATAAACCGCAAATAGCTGTCCTTCTTTGATGTTTTCGGATCAATGGTCACTTTGCCATGTAGTTCCTTTGGCAGCCTGAAATAGACCTGGTCATTGGAATCACGATACTGCTGCTGCTTGAAAATCGTTCCCTTGGCCCCATCCCACTGATAGAACGAAACAAAATAAGGAACCTCATCCAGTGGCCTGTTGGACCAGCCCTTCGGCTTCTCCAAATTGCCAAATTCCAGAATGCCATCACCATCTACATCACCGCTAGTGATGGTAGCATCCTTAAAGGTCACATCCATGAGATCAAGCTTTTTGAGCTTGCCGTGGTCCATCACAATGACATTGGACACTGTAGTCGTCTGAGCAATCTTGGTATCTATAATGATCCCCTGCCTACCCTCGGCTACCTTGCCAGCGACCACATTGTAGATACTAAGTGCCTGACTGTCCAAATCCAGCGACCCGATTTCCTTAAAGGTTCCTCCGCTGAATTGGAATGTTTTTACAGTAAAAAATTCATTACGACGCAGCAGGATAATCGTTAAGTCATTCAAGTTGTCCCCGTTTAGGTCCATCTTGTTATGATTAAAATCGTCTACGACGAAGTCCGTATAACCTGTAGCATATATTTTCTCCAAAGTTCCTCCGGTATAGGAATACACGATGAGTCCCTTCTGATCGCCACCATCACTGCTATCCCCGCTGGAAAAGCCCGCTACAATATCGAGCGTGCCATCATTCGTTACGTCGACCAGCTTGAACGATTCCAGCACTGTACCTTCCCCGTCAAACGTCAGCTTCTTTACCCACGTTCCGTTCTGATCCTCGAACAAGGCCCCGTGTATTTTTACACTTTCATCTGGCGTTTCGTAAAAAAGCACGGCTTCGTCCGTACCATCATTGTTCAGATCCCCCGTCCGAATGGGCGTCGGGTCATCAGGGTCATTGGGTCGCAGAGGCTGTACCATTCCAAGCTGAGTAACCACTGCACCATTCAGCTGCTGTTTCTCGTCAGACATCATTGGTGCCTGCATCAGCGAAATTGGATCACTAATGACATTACAACCGCTTAAAAATCCAACAAGAAGCAGTGATGCGCAGCAACCGCTTAACATTCTCAACCACATCATTTTCACTTCTCTTGCCGTCCCCTTCACAATTTGTTCTTTTCCACCTGTGTCAGTCGTCTGCCCTGAATATCAAATACGAGTTCGCCGTCGTTCAATCCCCATATACGGGAAGCAAAACGTTCAGCCATCTCCAACGGCAGCACGGTGATTACCGTCACCCGTTCGTCAGAGCAAAGCTTGCGGAAGGTATCCATCACATGAGCTGCTGAAGTCGGTTCAAGTCCATTTACAGGCTCATCAGCCAAAATGACCTTGGCCCCATGAACGAGCGCACGCGCAGTCGCTACCCGTTGCCGCTCACCGCCGCTAAGCTTGTCGCATTTGTCATGCGCCTTATCCAGCAGACCCAGATCCTCCAATACGTCCATTGCTCCCATATAATCGTCAGAACGCACCATCCCGGTCACCATTCTCCATAATGGAGTCTGACCCGATCTGCCGATCAGCACATTTTTGAGAGCGGTCCGATTCATATTTAAATGCGGATTTTGCTCCAGATATGCCCATTCCCGCTTTATTTTCATTTTGTTCGTCCATCCGGATTTCAGCACATCCTGGCCGTCCACTATCAGACTGCCTTCATCCCATGGCTCCTGCAAAGCAAGGCAGCGCAGCAGCGTCGTTTTGCCGCTTCCGCTCGGTCCCACTACGGCAATCAGTTCGCCCGGGTGAATTTCAGCATCAATCCCCCGAAGTAATGGGGTCCGTTCAGGCCCCACTTGCTTGGTCAGCTTCTGTATTCTAATCATCTTTGTGATTCCCCTTTGTCCGCCATCAATACTGTCTATAGTTTATAGTAAATGTGAAACAAATACCATGCAAACCGTAGTTTTATGCCGTCGATATTCTTTTTCGGAAGAACAATCCCAACAACCCGAAAACGACATAGCTGCCCCCGAGAACCAGAAACATGCTGCCTTGGGTTCCATAGTCCAGCAGCGCCCCGCTAATGTTAGGTCCGATCACACTTCCCAGATTAAAATGAAAGGATGCCAGCACATTAGCGGCGGCCAATAATGATTTGGGCAGCAGATCGGCCGCATAAGCCAGCCCCAAGGAGAAAAAGGAGCCGACCAAACCACCTGCCACCGCCAACAATGCCAGTGTCAGCATAAAATGGTTGCCGCTCCACGGCATCAACATAAAGATCAATCCACCCGCTATGCCTACGCTTATAAGCACCTTTTTACGGCCCCAACGATCACTCCATATACCTAGCGGCAGTTGGAGAACTAATCCGCCCAAGCTGACAAAGGGGAGTAGCGCGGCAATCTCATCCGTATGAAAGCCAATGCGCAGGCCATATACTGGAAAGTTGCTGTTCAGGCTGGCTTCCATATAACCGTACAAAAATGCAGGCAGCAGCGCGTACCATGCCCAGCTATAGCTGCGCCGAAATCTTTGTGCTGGGCGCGCCTCTGTATCCAGCTTTTCCGGTCTGGAATCCGGCAGCTTCATGAGCACCAGCAACAGAACGAGCAAGCACAACAAAGCCAGCGCTGCAAACGGAACCAGCATTCCATAATCAAGCAACCACAATCCAAGCGGACCCAGTGCAAACCCCAACCCGTAGGACATGCCGTAAAAAGAAATGTTACGCCCACGATTTTCTGCCGGAGTCACTAGCAGTATCCACAACTGAGCAGAATAATGCAATGCACTGTCCCCGATTCCGACCAGCAGTCGCAATACGAACCACACTCGGATATCTGGAATTAGCGGGAACAGTAGTAGCGTAAAGAGCACAAGCACAAGTCCTCCGGCCATCAGCTTTTTGAAGCCCAACCATCCCAATGTCCGTTCAGCCACCAGCGTCATAGCAAATGAACCAATATACAAAGCAGCGGCATTCATTCCGTTCAGGGAAGAAGAAACACCCATCTGTTCCAAAGAGATGGACAAAATCGGTAACAGCAGCCCTTGACACAATCCAGCCACAATAATAACTGCAATTAAGATAAAATAATGCACCCGCATTGACGACGACATCCTGGTTCCTCCTGATATAGCATATAAAGTTTCAGTATCTTAAAATGAATGTTAAGGAATGATTTGCATTTGATTCCATAATCAATAGATATCCTTATTACTAGGTATAACGGTCATGCAAACACAGCCAGAATACATGCGAATTTCTGCATTTTTTGTACATAAAAGAAAAGATGAAAAAAATCGCCATCTGAGATGACGATTTTACGGAAAGTCTGTCTGATATGTAACCGACTCCGCATCGTTAGGGAGCCTTGTATGTTCAATCCGAACTCAATCACGTCACAGCGCACTATTTTATATTATAGTGGACAATGCCCAGCAGAACAAGCCATAATAAATGAGTGAGCAATTTCAAAATGCTCATGTTTTGCTTATGGACGGGCTTAATTACGTTCACCGCTCTGGGCTCGAAGACAGAATAGGAGGCATTTGATTCCATGAGTTATCAAATTAAAATAGACACTTCTCCAATTTACGAATTACTCGGCAGCTTTATGGCCTATGTAACCAAAAAATGGGTACACGACATGGACCTCGGCCACGAGTGGATCGACAAAGTGGATGCACGGCTACAATACGAAGTTCGCACTGAGCTGGCTACAACGCAGGATTGCCCTTTTAGCGATTATGACGCGCTTTATGTTTGGGCTTTGCTTCGACCGGAATCGGATGAAATATCCGATTATATCGCTTATTTGGACCACGGCCCGGATGAAGATATGTTCGAGCTGATTGTTCCGCATGTTCCTTTTTTAACCTTTGAAGAATCTTTGCGCATTCGCAAAGTGTACGCTCCTCTTCTCAAATTATGGGACCGGGACTACTTCCGGGCAATGGAAAGCGAACTGCGTGTGCTGGCAGAGGAAGACGCTGCAGAAAAACGTATGCTTCTGAACAAAATGGAACCGGAAGCATTGGTTGAATACGCCACAGCCGGACTGATCGTGCCTCATATGGAAGATTTGGATACAGTTGTTCTTTTTCCAGTCGTCCATAACCGTCCGATCAATTCGTACTGTTTTTATACCCGTATGCTGCTGATCCAGTATCCGGTAGACGTTCCCGAAGAAAGCGAGGAAGAACCGCCTACACTCCTGCTTCGGCTGACTCGGGCAGTTAATGACCCGCAACGTCTGCGGATTCTGCGTTACGTGGCTCAAGGCCCTAAATCTCTCGAAGATATGCGTCATGATTTAAGCCGATTGGAAGACACGCTCATGTCTGATATGATGATTTTGCGAGTAGCTGGCCTGCTCCGTATCCACATTGGACGTTATCACAAGGAAAAATTCAGCATTCGCCCCGACGGAGCGGCTGATTTACAGGTATTTTTGGAATCCTATATCGGACTGTAATTTGAAATGTGCCCTCCGTTATAACCGAACATCGTTAAAGCATTGGCTTGGAAGGAGTATGCAACATGTCGTATCCGAAGCAGCACATTTTATTCGATCTTGATGACACTTTGGTCCACTGCAACAAGTATTTCGACCTTATTCTCAACCACTTTTTCGATTTGCTTCAGGAATGGTTTGCAGCCCATGACTTGACGAAAAATACAATTCGTGAAAAACAGATCGAAATTGATGTGGCTGGTGTTCATCAGGTGGGCTTTGCCAGCGAGCATTTTCCACAGTCCTTGATTGATACGTACCACTTTTTCGCGGAGCAATTTGGACGTCGTACAGATCCTCGGGAAGAGCAGGAGCTTCGCTCGCTTGGCCGAAGTGTGTACGAGCAGGAAATTGAACCGTATCCCGGGATGGTCGAAACGTTAAACTCGCTCCAAAAAGCCGGACATTCCCTGCATCTCTACACCGGCGGTGAGCAGGTCATTCAGGAAAAGAAGATTGAACAGATGAAGCTGGCTAACTATTTTGATGATCGCATCTACATTCGCCAGCATAAAAATGTCGAGGCTCTGGAGGAAATTATTCAGATGAACCGCTTTGACCGAAGCATCACCTGGATGATTGGAAACTCCCTGCGCACCGATGTATCTCCCGCCCTTGCGGCAGGCATTCATGCCGTGTATCTCAAGCAGCCCAAAGAATGGGTTTACAATATGGTTGAGCTGCAAAAAAACGTTAACTCCGTGATGTATACGATACAGAAGCTAACAGAAGTACCACGAGTGATACACGAAAGCATTCAATTGCATCAACAAAAAAAGACCCTTGGCTAGAGAGCACCAACTAATATCCCCTTTAAGTAGATACTCAAAAAAGTCCACATGGTATCATGAGGATAGAGAGAACTTGGAGGGGATTTTTTACTTTTATAACTACCAACGATTTCAGTGATTCCAGTCAGACTCAAACAGCGCGCGCCGATTAAGTATTGGCACGCGCTGGCTGCTTAGTCTATTTTCACTTATCTACTTGACAGGGGTATAACCATTCAATAAATGTTCCACGGATAAAATCCGGTCAAAAAGACCAAAGACTTCTTCCGAATCGTAAAGATTCTCCAATACACTGACCTCCATCATTAAACGTCCCGAAAGCGTAGACGTCGTGAGCAGTAAGGACTGGTTTTTGATGGAGAAATAGATGGTATCCACCCATTCTTCTATAATTGGATCCGATATAATTCCCAGATTGGACAAAGTGATGGAAAAATTCCACAGGGGGAATCTTTCAGGCATCGTTTTCATACACAATTCAAGGCACTGTTGTTTATATTTTCGATATGAACTGGAAAACGAAGCAAAAAAGAGCGACAGCGCATGGGGAACCCCCCTTTTGAACCATTTGAATGCGGATTTCACCTGCTTTTCCAAATTCCCGTCCCGAAAAAATTGCATCGGAAGACTTGCGACATAATTGCCATGCATGGTCTCCGGTGAATAGTTCAGCAGTAGCTGCAAATCCATGGGCATGGAAATAAACACGCGCCGCTTCCCGGGAGCATGGTTCAGTAATCCCTGGGTCGTTTGGTAACAGATGTATTCGGTCAATGTCATTTTTTTGCTCCGGCATCGTCGCAAAATATCACCCGTCTTTTCTTTGCTGAAGCAGTACGATTTTTTGACATAACCGCCTCCCTTCTCCGGCCTTCTGCCGTAGCTCAAATCGACGGTCCCGTCAGCACTTGCCGCTTTCCCCATCAGCCTGGACATAAAGCCTATAGCAAAAACCGGCATCCATAAAAAAGCGCAAACTCTTTTTTTCATATACAGCAGTCTGCCTCTGAAGGTGGCACCGTCCACTGCCTTTTTTTCCGACTTTGCCTCAGGCTCGCCTGAATAATATTCCAGCCATCTTTTGATCCAGAAAACCAAGCTCAGCCCATTAGCCACGGCATGGTTCATCGCAAATATCATTGTATATTCATTTATAGGGTAAATACGAAACGGAAGTCTGGCATTGGTCGGGCTGTACTGAGCCAATACCTCCTCCTCCGTAAAATATTGGGAAAGCTTCACCTTTTCAGCTTCCAGAAAATGTTCCAGCTCTTCCTGAGAAAAACGCCCCCATACAAACGTGTCTTTTTCGAATTGTTCCACTCTTTTGGCTTGCAGCAAAGGATTGTCCATAATGAGCGAGCGGTAGCTGGAAAACAATTTTTCAGTGTCGATTCTTCTTTTAAAAGTAACCGTTGCGATCATGCTGTTGGATAAAATATAATCTTCAGTTCCGAAAAAGTAAGTGCTTGCCAATTTAATCGCATCCATTTTTCCCCTTCCTTCCCTTCTATTCTTTTACATAAACCCTACTTTTTTGACATGATCCATCATCAGCTTCACTTTTTGACCGTCCAGCCTGGACCACTCAAACCCCAGCGCCTGCAAAATACCGTCAGTCTTCTTGTTCATCGTCATGAACAACGTTTTGCTTGCTCCCTCAAAGAAGACGTTGGAATGAACAAGAATCCGTGCAATCTCCTGCTCTGTCTCTGGTTCATCGTATTTTTCAAACATGTATTCGGTAAAATCCTCCACTGGCATCGACTTTACATTTATATCCGCCTGCTTTAAAAGCTTGGCAAAAGATATCATACTAACCTGATGGCTGTTAAACAGATGATAGGTTTCATTGATTAGATTTTTCCGGTCGAACAGGAGTACAACTGCCTTGGCCACCTCATCCACAAAGGAGAAGTTCATGGTTTTATCTTGAATTGCGGGTAATCGGCCAAGTGTGATCATCGACTTCACCAACGAATAAAATGCATTATCCGAAATATTTTCCTGGAAGATCCCCGAATTGGAATCAAACACGAGGTTCCCGACCCTGAACACATTGGAATCAAGACCTTGTTGCCTTGCCCTTACAATCTCTTTCTCAGCTTCGAGCTTCGTCATAACATAATAGTTATCAGAGCTTTGTTCGACATTGCAATCATATTCAGTGAACATGATGCTGCTCTGGTCTTCTATCCAGCCGCTACCTACGCTGGTGGTGGAAACGAAATTGTAGGTCTTTTTCTTCCCTGTACCAGCAAATTTGATCAGTCTTTCGTTCCCTTCCACATTGACCGCCTGAAATTCCGAGTAATGCCCAAAATGCTTCACATTTGCCGCCGAGTTAATGATCGCATCAATGCTTCCGGCCAAATCCTCATAGCGCTCCCGGCTCAGCCCAAAGCAGTCCTGGGTTAAATCTCCACAAAACACGCACACTCTGTCTTCCCAGGCATTCTCCCCATCAAGCTCAAGGCCAAAATGGAACTTCAGCTTCGCCCACAGTCTTTCCATCGCCTCACCGTCACTCGTTCCCCGAACAGGTACATACACCTTATATTCTGTATTTTGCAACAGTTGAAACAAGATATGGATTCCCAGATACCCCGTTCCTCCTACCAGCAGAATATTACGGTAGTCAGCCCGTTCAGAAAGATCGATGTTTTCATAACCCTGATTTTTCTTCCGGTATTCTTTCAGACTCTCGCGCATTTTCCAGACAACACTAGATACGCCGTTTTCCCCGGAAGCTGCCGCTTCCCGTAAGGCGAACACGAATTGTTTTAATCTGTCTTTGGAGTACTTAATGTTATCCCCCAAGGCTCGAATCGTCGGATATTGAAAGATGTCGTTAATGCCCACCTCAAAATCCAGCGCCAGCCTCGAAACCACCTGAATCGCCTTGATCGAATTGCCGCCCAGTCTAAAGAAATGTTCATCAATTCCGATCGACTCCATGCCGAGAATCTCCTGCCATACCTTCTGGATTTTCAAATCAACGTCATTTCTTGGGCTGCTGACTGTGTGGTCGCTTCCCTGCCATTCAGGCTCGGGTAATGCTTTCCGGTCAATTTTTCCGCTCGGAGTCATCGGCATGTCATCCAGCTGCATAAAGCTGGACGGCACCATATAATCCGGCAGCTCCTGCATAAGCTGTTCCCGTAGCTCATCAGCTCCCGGTTCGCCCTCTGCTGTAAAATACGCCGCCAGATACTTCTCGCCTTGCTTGTCTTCCCTGGCGATCACCGCCACTTCCCGAACCAGCGGATGCTTTTGCAACTGTGCTTCGATTTCCCCCAGCTCGATGCGGAAGCCCCGTATCTTCACCTGATCATCGATTCTTCCCAAAAATTCGATAGTCCCGTCCGGCAGCCAGCGCACCAGATCACCTGTCCGGTACAGCTTCTCTCCAGCTTCGTAAGGGTTCACCACAAACTTCTCCGCCGTGAGCTCCGGCCGATGCAGATACCCCCTGGCCAATCCGTCTCCCGCAATGCACATTTCCCCGGCTGCTCCCAGCGGCAACAGCTTTTGATGTGTATCCATAATGTAAATTCGAGTATTGGCAATTGGTTTACCAATCGGTACCGACGGATACCCCATATCCTCTTCCCGGTACGTCCACGTGGTTGCAATTACGCTCGATTCGCTCGGACCATAGGCGTTCATATATTCCACCCTGTCTTTCCACCGCGTGACCAGCTCTTTGGTAATCGCTGATCCGCCTGTCACCAGTTTTTTCAGCGTCGGCAGCCTGTCCGGCTCAATCCCTGCCAGATAAGTAGGCGGAAGCAGCGCAATCGTAATTTGGTTTTCGCTCATGAAGCGTGCAAATTCGTTAAGATTATTAATAATATCCCGCGAAACCAGATACAGCGTTCCGCCTCCCAGCAAAATCGTGAACATTTCCCAGACCGAGGCGTCAAACGAGCTGCTGGCAAACTGCAACATCCGGTCCGATCCGTCCACATCCCATTGTTCCTGGAAGAATTGCCGGAGGTTGATGATTCCCCCGATGTTCTACCCATGACCCCCTTTGGGTTTCCCCCGTAGATCCCGAGGTATAAATGATATAGGCCAAATCCTCCGGCTTGTTAACAGGCTCCAGATTGGCACGGTCCAGCTCTGTATGCTTCAGACTTTCGTCATCCAAATCGATAATCGCCCCGTGATAAGTGAGCTTGTCCCGGAGATGCTGATGCGTCAGTAGAATGGACGCGCCGCTGTCCTCCAGCATATAGTGAATCCGTTCCTCCGGATAATTCGGATCTATCGGCAAATAGGCTCCGCCCGCTTTGAGTGTTCCCAGAATGCCTATGACCATTTCCATGGAACGCTCCGCCATGATGGCGACGATATCATCCGGCTTCACTCCCCGCTCTCTCAAGACTGTAGCCAGCTGATTCGCCTGCTCGTTCAGCTCCCGGTAGGTCAGCGTTTGCTCTCCCCAGACCAAAGCCGGGTGATCTGCTCTTTGCTCCGCTCGTTCCTCAAACAGTCCGTGGATCGTGTGATCCTTCGGATATTCTGCCTCCGTGCGGTTAAAACTACGAACTAGCGTACTCCTTTCTTCCACTGGCACGATTTCGATATCTTCGATCCTCATCTTTGGAGAACGGACGATTTCACGGATAATCATTTTAATCTGCCCGGCTACCCGCTCCATAAAGCCTCTGTCATAGGCCAAGCTATTGTAGCGGAATTTGATCTGCAAATCGTTCTCAGGCACAACAATGAAATTAAAATCAAAATTTGTCTGTTCGGAGACCTTCGTGGACAGTACCCTCAAATCTGTTCCGTGGTCGCCCTGTCCTTTGACAGCTTCCTCTATCGGATAGTTTTCAAAGGCCAGCAGGTTTTGCACCAATCCGCCTCCATGGGCGGTCCTAGACTGAATTTCCGCCAGCGGATAATAGTGATGCCGCTCAGATAGCCATGCCTCCTGCTGCAGTTTGGCAACCAGGGCCGAGAAACTTTCTTCCTTTTCTACCCGGACTCTGACAGGAATCGTATTGATAAACAGCCCTACCATCTGTTCAACGCCTTGAATTTCTGCCGGTCTTCCCGAGACAACCGTTCCGAACACCACATCCTGGGTATTGTTGTACCGTTGCAGCAGGATTCCCCATACGGCCTGTATCACCGTACTTAACGTGGCGCCGCTTTCTCTTGCCATTCTCTCCAAACTCGCCTTCATTTCCCTATTTATCATAAAATCGTATTCTTCCTGAATATATCCCGGATTAGCTATACCACTTTTGATTTTAGGCAACAGCGCTGGCTGTTCGTACTCTGTCAGATAATTTTCCCAATAAGCTCCCGTCTCCCGGTCATCCCTTTGTTCCAGCCACTGGATATATTGACGATAAGGATACACCGTGCTTAATTGCGGTATGCTTCCTTTATGAAGCGTACTGTAAATTTCCAGCAGCTCTTTAAATACAATGCCAAGACACCATCCATCCATGATGATATGATGAAAACTCAAAATGAAGCGATAGCTGTCGGCATTCATTCTAATCAAGGCAAATCTGATCAGCGGCTCCCGGGTGAGGTCAAAGCCCTTTTCTCTATCCTTGTCCAAATAGGCTTGGAGATAGTTTTCTTTCTCTTCCTCTGTTAAGAAGGAAATATACTCGAAAAACATTTCAGCAGGCCTGTCCTTTAAAACGACCTGAACCGGTTTTTCCACCTTTTCATAAACAAAGGCGGTCCGCAAAATATCATGTCTTTGAATCACCTGCTGGAAAGCACGCTCAAACAAGCTTCTATCGATTTCGCCCTTCAGGCTGATCACGGCTTGTTCAAAATACGCGTGCGAGTTTTGCTCCCTGAGGAAGTGGTAGAGCATTCCCGACTGCATAGGGGTCAGTGTATAAATATCCGCGATATTGGGCTTAGAGTCCCCCATCGCGCGGTATACCACTTCTACCTCCGCCGTCGTAATGTTGCTGGAACTTACATCACTGGCTGTCAGTTCCGTATATTCCTGTGATGCACAATGCTCGATAATTTGCTCCAGATTGCGCTTAAAGCCTTCCGCCACTGTAATCAGCGTGGCCTTTTCATATTCGTGCTTGTGATAGGCGAAACTCAGCCGCAGCTTTCCATCAGTCACCCTTCCGTTAATGTCCAAGCAGTAAGGTCTTTGCATGTCGGGTGAAACCGTCTCATCAGTAAGAACATCGGAGATGGTAAATATGTCGGTATCGATATCCTCGTCAAACTGCCCCAGGTAGTTGAAGCTGATCTCAGGCCGCAAATTAAACCTTAAGATTTCCTCGTCCCGAGGGAACGTCTGGTATTTTAAAATACCGTAGCCGATGCCTTTTTGCGGAATGCGCCGGAGGCTTTCTTTGACAGCTTTAAGCCGGGAAGGCACGTCCTTATCGCCTGCCATATCCAAAATCACAGGGTATTGGGCGGTAAACCAGCCTACGGTTCTGCTGATATCCATATCCTGAATGATTTCTTCGCGTCCGTGCCCTTCCAGGTTAACAAGCACCTTGTCTTCTCCTGTCCATTCCCGAATAGCCTCTCCCAATGCCGTCAAAAGAACATCGTTGATTTCAGTATTGTAAGCCTTATTCACTTCTCTAAGCAGCTTGGCGGTTTGGACTTCATCCAGCTCGATTTCGAGTTGATCGCTATCCATATATGTTCTGCCATGAACGGAATGATCCTTGGGAATAGGCTTGATTTCATTCTGCTCCAGCGCGGACCAGTATGTGATTTCTTGCAGAAGCTCCCCGCTGCTGGCATACGTATAAAGTTGTTCAGACCATGCCAGGAAAGAGTCCGTTTTCCCTCTGAATGTGACTTCTTCTCCCTTCTCCGCCTGTCGGTATCCTGTGGAAATATCCTCAAAAAGAATCCGCCAAGAAATCCCGTCAACCACCAGGTGGTGAATACTTACGCACAGATAGTCACCGTCTCTAGTTTTGAACAAGCCCGCTTGCAGCAGAGGCCCACATTCTAAATCCATGCGGGACTGAAGCTGGACGGCTTCTTCCTTTACGGAGCTATCATATATATCATCATTTGTAAAATCCTTTACCTCCAGCGAATATAGCGCGCCTTCCATACCCCGGTTGAACAGAACCACCTGTCCAGCCTTCTCACGCACTACAATACGCAAAGCATCATGGTGTTCCACCAAGCGATCGAACACTTTTCTTAACATCCTTTCGTCAAACCCCTGTTTCCTATGTAACAGAACGGACTGGTTGAAGTGATGCTTTGCTGCAAAAGGCTGCTCAAAAAACCAGCTTTGGATGGGGGTGAGCATGATTTCCCCTGTTACCATTCCTTGAAAAGCTGTATGTTCGACAGATTGTACATAGGCACTCAATTGTTCAATCACAGGATGGTCAAAAAGATCCTTCAGTTGCAGCTTTAGCTTATAATCGTGAAGCTTGGACACGATCTGGATGGCTTTAATAGAATCTCCCCCCAGATTCAGAAAGTGATCCTTAATGCCTACCCGTTCGACTTTCAGGACTTTTTCCCATATTTCAGCCAATATCTCCTCTATTTTGTCTCTCGGTGCCGCATATTCCTCTGTTGCATCCACGCTCAGATTAGGCTCGGGCAATGCCTTCCGGTCAATTTTTCCACTCGGACTCATCGGCATGTCTTCCAGCTGCATAAAGCTGGACGGCACCATATAATCCGGCAGCTCCTGCATAAGCTGTTCCCGCAGCTCATCTGCTCCCGGTTCACCCTCTGCTGTAAAATACGCCGCCAGATACTTCTCGCCTTGCTTGTCTTCCCTGGCGATCACCGCCACTTCCCGAACCAGCGGATGCTTTTGCAACTGTGCTTCGATTTCCCCCAGCTCAATGCGAAAGCCCCGAATTTTCACCTGATCATCGATTCTTCCCAAAAATTCGATAGTCCCGTCCGGCAGCCAGCGCACCAGATCACCTGTCCGGTACAGCTTCTCTCCAGCTTCGTAAGGGTTCGCCACAAACTTCTCCGCCGTGAGCTCCGGCCGATGCAGATACCCCCTTGGCCAATCCGTCTCCCGCAATGCACATTTCCCCGGCTGCTCCCAGCGGCAACAGCTTTTGATGTGTATCCATAATGTAAATTCGAGTATTGGCAATTGGTTTACCAATCGGTACCGACGGATACCCCATATCCTCTTCCCGGTACGTCCACGTGGTTGCAATTACGCTCGATTCGCTCGGACCATAGGCGTTCATATATTCCACCCTGTCTTTCCACCGCGTGACCAGCTCTTTGGTAATCGCTGATCCGCCTGTCACCAGTTTTTTCAGCGTCGGCAGCCTGTCCGGCTCAATCCCTGCCAGATAAGTAGGCGGAAGCAGCGCAATCGTAATTTGGTTTTCGCTCATGAAGCGTGCAAATTCGTTAAGATTATTAATAATATCCCGCGAAACCAGATACAGCGTTCCGCCTCCCAGCAAAATCGTGAACATTTCCCAGACCGAGGCGTCAAACGAGCTGCTGGCAAACTGCAACATCCGGTCCGATCCGTCCACATCCCATTGTTCCTGGAAGAATTGCCGGAGGTTGATGATTCCCCGATGTTCTACCATGACCCCTTTGGGGTTTCCCCGTAGATCCCGAGGTATAAATGATATAGGCCAAATCCTCCGGCTTGTTAACAGGCTCCAGATTGGCACGGTCCAGCTCTGTATGCTTCAGACTTTCGTCATCCAAATCGATAATCGCCCCGTGATAAGTGAGCTTGTCCCGGAGATGCTGATGCGTCAGTAGAATGGACGCGCCGCTGTCCTCCAGCATATAGTGAATCCGTTCCTCCGGATAATTCGGATCTATCGGCAAATAGGCTCCGCCCGCTTTGAGTGTTCCCAGAATGCCTATGACCATTTCCATGGAACGCTCCGCCATGATGGCGACGATATCATCCGGCTTCACTCCCCGCTCTCTCAAGACTGTAGCCAGCTGATTCGCCTGCTCGTTCAGCTCCCGGTAGGTCAGCGTTTGCTCTCCCCAGACCAAAGCCGGGTGATCTGCTCTTTGCTCCGCTCGTTCCTCAAACAGTCCGTGGATCGTGTGATCCTTCGGATATTCTGCCTCCGTGCGGTTAAAACTACGAACTAGCGTACTCCTTTCTTCCTCTGGCACGATTTCGATTGCGAAATAAGCGTTTCACTTTGCTCCATGACTTGAGTAAATAAATATTCAAAGTGGGAGATAACGTTCTCGATGGAGATGAATCTTTCAAAAGCCTGTATCTGATAGTCAAAATTAACGGCTACATCCGCTTCACCTTCTTGTCCCCATATCAGAAGATTGAGTGCATTTCTTTCATGATGATGCGGCATACTTACAATTCGGCTTGCTGCTCCGATCAATGCTTCTCTCGTTTCCTGTTCTTCGAAAGAAAGCGATATATCAAACAGTTTGCCTTTCTCATTGCTATTCTCGTAAACCGCCCGGTAAATTTCACCAAAAGACATTTTCTGATGTCGATAGCATTGCATAAGCTCACGTTTGATGCTCTTAATCAATTCTTTGAAGCTTATATCTTTCTCAGGGCTGATCCGCAGCGGCAGCACGTTGGCGAAATGTCCCATAGTCTGCTTATACTTCGCTTTGCTCCGATTAAAAACCGGGACGCCGATCACCATTTCGTTCCGATTGCAAATCTTGCTGAAATACAGGAACAGTATGCCTAAAAAATAATGGAACGACGAGCAACCTTCCTCTTTGCAAAATTCAATCATTTGATTGTATAATGCCTTGTTTATCGTTAAGGTTCGTCGATCACTCCAAACGGAATCGCCGTCACCATCATCGATATCCATGCCTCTGCTCAACAGAGGCTCGGGAATGGTCAGATATTTGTTCTGCCAGAACGCCCTGTCTTTTAAAAAGGCCGGAGAATTCAGATAATTCTGATTATCGGAAATAAAATCAGCATAGGAATAGACCGTTCTGTTCATTTCGCCAATTCCTTGCGCCAATTTATTGTAATTGTCAAACAGTTGACTAATTAAGAGAGCAAATCCCCAGCCATCGATCACCAAATGATGAACTTTAAGTAAAATGAAGTATGTGTTCGGAGCACCTTTCAACAAAACAAATTGAAAATAGAAGTCCTCTGGTTGAAAAGGTTTTAAAAATTCTTTTTTCATCCAGTTGATGCAAAAAGAATTTGGATTTTCCTTCACCGAAAAATCATGAAACGGAACTTCATAGTCAGCTTCCGGCAAAAATGTTAAATAAGGCTCTCCCTTTTTATCAATAAAACGGGCACTCAGAGAATCATTTTGTCTGATTAACAACTGCATGGACTGCCTAATGATAGCTGTATTCAGGTTTCCTTTAACCTCAACATACCCACCGATATTGTAAATGGGCTTTTCAGGGTACATGCACTGTTCGAACCATATATCTTTCTGATAGGAACTTAACGGATACTCCTTGACACTTATTACGCTCGTTTGCATAAAATCCCCTCCTGTTGTTAATCATTTCATGCGTTCTACTCTGCATGCCCAATCATTTCCCGCTACAAATAAAAGAAGCCTGTTCCCATATAAAAAGCACAGGAACAGACAGCAGACTTCGCCCGGTTTCCTTCGGCAACCTGGCAATCATGGCTGTTTAATCCAGCTTTAGACCCATGGCTTTGTGTCCACCACTTTCGAGGTGTTTACGATTAACGGGAAATAAATAAGTATATTTTTTACATCTCTTGAGCATGATCTTATGCTTCTTCCTCCTACATTCGGTAGGAGCTGACCTTGAATTTCCGAAACGTTTTACCTTTATGAATATTTACAATACGTTGTTAGATGCTGATTGATATATTAGAGCGATCTACTAAATTCCTGTCGTCCGACAACCCCAGTTCATTTTACTTAATTCTCTCATCCCCCCCTCCCAAGATTCAGAGATACTAACCTGCACAACTTAGCGGCTTAGCTTTTTTTAAATGATAGATTTGTGATCCGCCTAGTATACACCTTAATATTGGTACATATATGAAATTAATAAAATTAATTGTATCATATGAAAAATATCTTATTTTGTCAATTAGTTCTAAATTTTTAATATTTATGTTTTCACATGCGATATTCTATGAGATTACGACAAAATGACGTTCCAAAGCTTTTCTCGCATTCGATGTTTTGCCGAAAATAGCGACGTGAGTGTACACGAGGAGTGACTGACAGTTGGAGTGTAACTGCGGAGGATATATCCAAGGGCCAGTCATAGCGCATAGTCACGCCGAAAAAAAGAATGTCCTTACAAGAAATGTCGCGCCTAACCTTTAACAAGGAAGAAGTATGCCCTTCTTCTGCCTGCGAGCGAAGCATCCGTGTCAACCAGGCGTCAAGGAGCGCACATGGACGATATCACCCTAGTCATGGCGGTGTTAGACAGCGTACTGGCGAAGCTCATTACCCAACGAAATATTCCAGTGTTTTAGCCACAATTACTTCGATCTCAGCACCTGGTTGGAAACGTGGCTGACCATCTCAATCTCACCGGCTGTCAAGGTAAACTGCATCGCCTTCACATTTTCCTCGGCATGATGCACTTTTGAAGCCCCAGGTATCGCAAATACGTTCTCTCCGTGAGCGTTAATCAGCCAATTCAGGGCAATCTGCGTTGGCGTCACGTTATATTGTTGAGCCAACTGTTCCAGTGTTTCAATCAGCGGTTTCGATCTCCGCAGCCCCGAATCACGGAATGCCGCCGCCCACTTGCGCGGACCCTTGATCGACTTGACCAGAGAAGGATTTTTATGGAATTTCCCACTTAAGATCCCCTGCATTAATGGAGAGTATGCGATGATCGCCACGCCCAGCTCTTTGGCCGTGTCCAGAATTCCGTTCTGTTCGATTCTCCGGTCGAGTAGGCTGTATTTTACTTGATTCGAAACTAGGCGAAGGCCGTGCTCACGCAGCACACGATCGGCTTCACGTATTTGTTGCGCGGAAAAGTTGCTTACGCCCACATATTTAATCTTTTCTTGCTCGACCAATTTAGCCATCGCATTCATCACGGAGCCGACTGAAGCAAAGGAGTAGGGCGAATGCACCTGATAAAGGTGAATCGTTCGTTGATCCAAATAGCGAATACGTTCATCAATCGTTGCTGTGATACTGCCTGCGGTGCGAAAAGCCGGCCACCATTTCGTAGCGATATTCGCCTGTTCCGCGAGCGGTCCTCCGATCTCATTCAACGTGCCGGCCAGTAGCTGCTCAGACTGTCCGCCACCGTATACTTCAGCGGTATCAAACCAATTAATTCCACCTTCTAAACTGGTATGAACGATTTGCCGTATATCCTCCCGCCGCAGCACCGGCCAGAATTTCCCGACTATCCCTTTTCCATTGCTGAACTGCCAGCACCCAAGCCCAAGCGGTGACAGCTTTAAATCCGAGTTGCCCAGCTTGCGTAATTGCAGTGAGCCTGCTACATTTACCATTTTCTCTTCCACGATCCTTCCATCATCTCCTGTAAAAAAGTTTTCATATGAAACGATTGCGTTCACGCTTTAAAACACATAACACAACTTTACTTCCTGATTTGCACAATCTGCTAAGGGAAGTTTTTTTGAACACTACGCATAGAATTCGCTTTATAAATTACCTTAAAAAAATACTTTTGCATAACCCTTATTTATTCTATCGGTTGCAAGCTGACAAAAGTTTAATAAAATGTTATTCACGCAACTCTTATGGGGAATTTTAGGGTGCGGAATATAAAAAAAGATGACTCCTGATGAATTCAGAAATCATCTAATGACAGCTGAAAAAGGCCTGCTTTTTCAATCTGTCGAAAATCATACTCTGTACCTGTATCAGTTTTCCTCACGAACACTAAGTTGCCCAGTGCCTGGTTCATTCAGAACAATTCTTGCTTTGACGGTCGATCCATCTTTACGCTTAAAAGATAGCAACTGTGTCTGTCCCTTCGTCAACAGAGACTTGAGCATCGTTTCCGTAATCTGCTTGCCAGCGTATTCCTTCCAGACGACAAAGCCGCAGCCCTGCTTGTAGTGGCTGCACCCGTACCCCTTGCGGCCTTCAATAATGCTTCCGCTGCAATTGGAGCGTGGGCAGCTACCCAGAGCTTCCCGTCGGCTCGGCGAAGCGCCTGCGGCTGAACCTGCCGCACCCGCGGTACGCTCCAGCGTTGCGCTTCCAGCACTGCTGCCGCGTCCTGACGGAACGCGCGTCCCTTTGGCAGCTGTGCGTACACTCGCACCTGCACTGCGGGCGTTTTCTTTACCAGCCGAACGCTTGCCCCTCGCTTCCTCGCCAAAAGCGTTTGCTGGAGCCGGTGGTTGCTGTCTCACCTTGTCAATGATGGATAACGTAAACTTTTTAACGTTATCCATAAACTTCTCCTGGGCAGCTTCTCCCTTGGAAATTTGATGCAGACGGCGTTCCCATTGTCCTGTCATCTCCGGCGAGGCAAGCAGGTCGACCCCCGCGTTGCGGATCAGGTCAATTGCCATTTTCCCCTTATCCGTAATGAGAATCTTTTTGCCTTTCATTTCAATGTAGCCGACCTTCTTCAATCGTTCAATGGTGGCGGCACGTGTCGCAGGCGTACCTAATCCAGCATCCTTCATGACCTCACGCAATTCCTCGTTCTCCATCTGCTTGCCTGCGCTCTCCATTGCTTTAAGCAATGTGCCCTCTGTGTAGCTTTTAGGCGGCTGTGTTGCCTTCTCTTTCATCTCGGCGCGAATACAATCTACCAGACGGCCTGCATCAATCTCAAACTTTTTGTCCGTCCATTCGTCTGTTTCCTCTTCTTCCTCTTTCTTCGGTGCTTTGCTCTTTTTGCCTTTATCCTGATCAGCCTTGCTCAGAACTACTTTCCAGCCCAAGGACAGAAGCTCCTTAATACTTGTTTTGAACAGATGCTTGTCCACTTGGGTCATCACGGTATGCATCTTATACTCGGCAGGCGGGAAGAAATGTGACAAAAACCTGCGGATGATCAGGTCATATACATTTTGCTCCTCCTTGCTGAGCGTTCCCGGTCTTTTCAGCGTCGGCAATATAGCATGGTGATCCTCAACACGGGAGGGATTGCAGACAGCTTTATTCTGTTTATGGACCAAATTGGGGTTCGCTTGCTGTACCAGATCAGCATAAGGACCTGTGCCCAGCATACGAAGCGCCTTGTGCATGCCGTCTATATTTTGCTCCGTTACATAGTTGGAATTGGTACGCGGATAGGAAATGACCTTATGCCGCTCATAGAGCGCTTGTGCCACATCCAGCGTTTTTTTGGCTGAATAACTATACTTGGCATTGGCCTCACGCTGAAGCAGTGTCAAATCGTACAGCTTGAAAGGATATTCCTTCGTCTGCTTCGTATCATATTTTGTGATTTCACCTGTTTTTCCGCGAACTGCCGCTGCTATCGCCTCAGCTTCTTCCGGCTTGGTCAACCGATCTCCCTGCCACGCACCTTTATACTTGGTCTGATCTTGCTTAAACTCTGCCCACACGTCGTAAAAGGTTTGAGACTGAAACGCCTCAATTTCCTTTTCCCGGTCATGAATCAATGCCAGTACAGGAGTCTGCACCCGTCCGACCGACAATAACGCGTTATGCCGTGTTGTAAAGGCTCTGGAAGCATTCATACCGATCAACCAGTCTGCTTCACTTCGTGCCCGCGCAGCCTGAGTTAGAAATTCAAACTCCGATGCATCTCGCAAGCGTTCAAAGCCTGCCGCAATACTCTCCGCCGTTAAATCTGAGATCCATAGTCGCTTGACCGGCTGACGCAGCTTCAACTGCTGCTGAATCAAGGCAAAAATATATTGCCCCTCTCGTCCCGCATCACAAGCATTCACGATTGCATTACAGCGTTTGGCCAGCTCACCAATTATTTTCAGCTGATCTTTTGTTTTCGGATTCGGTACAATTTTAAACTGCTCGGGGATAATGGGAAGATCTTTAATATTCCAGCGTTTGTACTTGGCATCGTATGCATCCGGCTCAGCGAGACCCAGCAAATGACCGATCGCCCAAGTTACAATGTATTTCTCCCCCTCCAGATAGGTACGGTTATTTTTGGCCCTAGGCTCCATAACAGCCGCAATAGTGCGTCCCATATCCGGTTTTTCAGCAATAATTAACGTCTTCATTCATATTCCATTCCTTCCTGACGGCCTTCTGCTTTCCTTCCCTGACTCACACGTAATAAACGAAAGGTAAATGAAATACAGGCAGGGCCTCATGCAAAAGGAGCCTTCTCCCGGCGAAAGCTCCTTTGTCCATTCACTTGGTCTAGCACTCCAACAATATATGTGTATTATACCATAGATACCATCATTCTCTCAGGTGTTGATTTACGAAACCTTGTAACGATAGTAGTTACTGTCATTATCTAAAAGTCTATGTAAAAGAGCCTTGAAGGATGATTCAAATGAATTTTCATCTAAAATCACTCCCCATAACTGCGCGAGTTATATTTATGTAATTATATATAACATTTAAAAACCTATTTTTGATTATTTCCGCAAAATAATTTTATTATTTAATAAAAAAGCTACACTTTACTCCTGTTTTTATGTTATGATCGCTGTATAAAACAGACGTAACGATTTGAAAAACTTCTTAAAGTCACATTATATAACATTAATTTCACAACACTTTACATACAATGATAACAAAATTATGTTTTAGAAAAATCTCGTAAGTCTATGGTTATTTATTCGCATTCTGCAACCCTGAACACGCTAGTCCTTTAAACGCAACAAAGCCCCATCCGAGGATGGAGCTTTGACTGGATAACTAATATATAACTTATATTTACACCAAAACGGTAGCGCCCATCAGGTATTTATCGACCTCACGTGCGGCTTCCCGACCTTCATTAATGGCCCATACAACAAGGCTTTGCCCGCGGCGCATATCACCAGCAGCAAAAACCTTATCTACATTCGTAACATATTTCCCGTAACGTGCTTTAACGTTGGAACGACGATCAGTTTCCAAACCAATTTGCTCCACAATCGTTTGTTCAGGACCGTCGAATCCAATAGCAATGAGAGCAATCTGTGCCGGGAATATACGCTCGGTACCCGGAACCGGCTGATAGATTTTACGCCCCGTTTCATCGACAATACGCTGAATTTGAATCGTGTGCAGCTCTTTCAAATTACCGTTCTCATCACCTACAAACTTCGTTGTCATGATGGAAAACTCACGCGGATCTTCCCCGAATATCGCCTTCGCTTCCTGCTGTGCATAATCGAGAGAGTACACATTTGGAAATTGTGGCCAAGGATTGGCAATGGGGTCACGCTCCAAAGGAGCTTTGGCATGTGTGCCAAATTGAGTGACGCTTCGACAGCCATGACGTAAAGAAGTAGCTACACAATCCGAACCTGTATCACCACCACCGATCACAATAACATCCTTACCCTGAGAGGACAAATAGTTGCCATCTTCCAGGTTGGAATCCAGGTAGCTCTTGATGGTACCATTCAAATAATCCATTGCATAATGAACGCCATTCAAATCGCTACCTTCAATGTTGAATTCTCTCGGCTTCGTAGAGCCACCGCACAGTACAACCGCATCATACTCAGCAATCAGCTGATCGGTAGGAATATCCTTTCCGATCTCTGTATTCGTAATGAATTGAATGCCCTCTGCCTCCAGTAAATCCACACGACGCTGAACAACCTTTTTGTCCAGCTTCATGGAAGGGATGCCATACATCAGCAGCCCGCCAACACGATCCGCACGCTCATACACGGTTACACTGTGTCCTGCTTTGTTTAGCTGCGCAGCAGCAGCCAATCCTGCGGGACCCGAGCCGACAATAGCTACCCGTCTGCCTGTACGCTTTTCAGGCGGATTAGGGACAACCCAGCCTTCCTCAAAGCCTTTTTCGATAATAGCTTCCTCAATCGTCTTAATCGTAACAGATTGCCCGATCAAGCCGACCGTACAGGAACCTTCACAAGGAGCAGGACAGACACGCCCAGTAAATTCAGGGAAATTATTTGTTTTGTGTAGCCGATCCAGTGCTTCCTTCCACAAACCACGATATACGAGATTGTTCCATTCCGGAATAAGATTATGAACCGGGCAGCCCAAAGTCGCCCCCATAATGTCCATTCCCGTATGACAATAAGGAGTTCCGCAGTCCATACAACGTGCCCCTTGGGTACGCAGCTCTTCTTCGGACATATGCTTATGGAATTCTTCCCAATCCTTAATACGCTCTGCCGGATCCCGGTCTGTAGGAAGCTGTCGTGTGTATTCCATAAATCCAGTTGGTGTAGACATGATACGTTCCCCCATCTCTTCGCTTATGAACCCCGTTCATCCATTCAGAATTTGAGCTAAATTCGAATTTGTCTGTTTGTATCATGAAAGGGTCTATTCTCGTTGAATTTGATTTATTGTATCACAATACAGCGCAAAAGTAATGAAAACTTATGCAACTTTCTGCATCAACAGCCAAAAGGATTTTTTATATGGTTCATTAATTTTTCAAATGAGCGAGGTCAAATGTATCCCAATCTTACTTCGTCCTCTCGTAAACGACAAAACGGTAGTCGTAAGGGTTTCTTTCATCCTTGACACCGGGAGTCTCACTGACTACATTCCAGCCGTTCCAATCCAGCTCAGGAAAAGTCGTATCTCCCTCGAAATTCTCATCAATCCTGGTGACGATTAGCCGATCAGCATGTGTCCAGAACAGTGAATAAATCTCCGCGCCGCCGATGATCATCAGTTCTTCCTGCGCAGCCAATTGGAGACCTTCCTCCAGAGAATGGATCACTTCTGCGCCCTCTGCCAGATAGCTCTGATCACGGGTCAAAATAACGTTACGCCGCTTAGGTAGGCTTTTTCCGCCAAAGGATTCCCATGTCTTACGCCCCATGAGTACGGTTTTTCCGATCGTCTGCTCCTTGAAAAATGCCATATCTCTCGGCAGGCGCCAAGGGAGACTGTTATCCCGGCCAATGACGCCGTTTTGTGCCATAGCCCATATCATCGTAATGCTCATAACTCACAGCTCCCCCAAATCAGATAGCGACTGGCGCCTTGATACCCGGATGATATTCGTAATTCTCAAAAGCAAAGTCCTCGTACGTATAATCAAATATCGAATCCGGTTTACGAAGGATTTTGAGCTGAGGCAGTGGATAAGGATTACGCTCCAGCTGCGTATGCACTTGTTGCATATGATTTGAATAAATATGCACATCGCCGCCTGACCAAATGAATTCACCCGGCTCCAAACCACACTGCTGTGCAACCATATGCGTTAGCAATGCATAACTAGCGATATTAAAAGGAAGGCCAAGGAAGGTGTCGACTGAACGCATGGTCAGCATGCAGGAAAGCTTCCCTCCGGCCACATAAAACTGAAATACAAAATGGCATGGCGGGAGCTTCATTGAATCGATTTCACCCACATTCCAGGCACTGACGATATGTCGGCGGGAATCCGGGTTGTTTTTAATCGCTTCAATGACATTCGCAATCTGATCGATATGTTGTCCGTCTGTTGTTTCCCACGCACGCCATTGTGAGCCATACACAGGTCCCAGATTCCCCTGCTCGTCTGCCCATTCATCCCATATGGTAACCCCGTTCTCTTTGAGGTAAGAAATGTTAGTATCTCCCCGTAAGAACCACAGCAACTCATGGATGACGGATTTTAAATGTACTCTTTTAGTTGTCATCAAGGGAAAACCCTTGGCCAGATCAAAGCGGAGCTGTCTTCCGAAAACAGAAAGTGTTCCCGTCCCTGTACGGTCCTCTTTTTTCACTCCATTCTCCAATATATCCTCCAGCAGTTCCAAGTAATTCCGCAATTTATTTCTCTCCTTTAAGCCTGAATAAACACCGGCATTCATAAAATCTGGACGTAACTGAACGTTAAAATCGTTTCACGTTCACGAACAGCATCCAGTATTCCAAAGCCCGCAGCGTCAAATTCTAATCTAGAAAAGACCTGCTATTCTGCACCCATATCTATATTTAGTTTATCATGGACTACGCATTATTGACTATCTACTGTTTGAATTTTCATCGTCGTCCTGAAAATCCTAGAATATGGAAAAAGAGACAAAGAACGCAGATATAGCGCTCCTTGCCTCTCTTTCCATGTATGAAAACCAAAAACGAGATAATGAATTGGTATTAGCGACGTGGCGCCAATGCATGGATCGGATGACCCAGCACGACTTCCGCTGCTTCCATAACGATTTCGCCCAATGTAGGGTGAGCATGAATAGTCAAGGAGATATCTTCGAGTGTAGCACCCATTTCAATCGCCAGACCCAGCTCAGCAATAAGGTTGGAAGCTTCCAGACCTACGATTTGCGTACCCAGTACCAGACCTGTATCTGCATCAGCTACGATTTTAACAAAGCCTTCAGTAGAGTTCAGGGAAACGGCACGACCGTTTGCTCCATAAGAGAACTTGCCAACTTTGACATTGTGGCCTTTTTCTTTGGCTTGTGACTCAGTGTAGCCTACGCTGGAGCATTCTGGATCTGTGAAAACAACAGCCGGAATACATTTGTAGTCTACTACAGACGGTTCGCCTGCGATCGCTTCAGCAGCCACTTTACCTTCGTAAGAAGCTTTGTGAGCCAGAGCAAGACCAGCAACGATATCGCCGATTGCAAAGATATGAGGAATGCTAGTGCGTCCTTGGTGGTCAACTTTCACCAGTCCACGCTCATCCAGTTCTACACCGATCATATCCAGACCCAGTTCACCGTCTGTGTTTGGACGACGTCCAACGGTCACAAGCAGGTAATCAGCAGTTACTTCTTTGCTTTCGCCGTTAACGGAGAATTTCACCGTTACGTCTTTATCTGTTTGCTCTGCACTTTCCGCTTTAGCGCCAGTGAAGATTTCAATACCGGTTTTCTTCATGCTCTTCGCAACGATCGAAGTCATATCCTTGTCGAAGCCAGGAAGAACAGTATCCATACCTTCAATGATCGTTACTTTGGAACCGAATTTGGAGTACATTTGCCCAAGCTCTGCACCAATGTATCCACCGCCGATTACGATCAGGCTTTTCGGAATTTCAGGCAGGTTCAACGCTTCTGTAGAAGACAGAATACGTCCGCCAAATGGGAATGGCTTCAATTCGATTGGACGGGAACCTGTTGCGATAATCGCATTTTTAAAACGGTAGCGAGGTGATTCATGTTCGTTGAATACACGCGCTTCGTTTTCGTTGATGAACATGCACTCACCATTGAAAACTTCAACTTTATTGCCTTTGAGCAGACCGCTTACGCCGCCAGTCATTTTCTTAACAACACTGTTTTTGAATTCTTGCGTTTTAGCAAAGTCAACTTTTACATTCTCAGCCGTAATACCGAAAGACTCGCCGTGTTGGGCAGCTTCATATTGATGAGCTGCAGAGATCAAAGCTTTGGAAGGAATACATCCACGGTTCAGACAGACACCGCCCAGCTCCGATTGGTCAACGATCAATACGCTTTGTCCCAATTGTGCAGCACGGATAGCAGCTACATAGCCGCCAGGACCCGCACCGATAACCAATGTGTCAATATCCAGAGAAGCGTCTCCTACTACCATTGATTACACCTCCATAACAAGCAACTCAGGGTTAGCGAGCAGCTGTTTGATATAGTTCATGAAGTTTTGAGCAGTTGCACCGTCAATAATACGGTGGTCAAAGCTCAAGGAAAGAGCCATTACAGGAGCGGCAACAATTTCACCGTTTTTCACGACTGCTTTCTCACTGATACGGCCAGTTCCCAAGATTGCAACTTCAGGGAAGTTGATGATTGGAGTAAAGAACATACCGCCTGCGGAACCGATGTTAGAGATAGAAATTGTGCTTCCTCTCATCTCATTGGCAGCCAGTTTACCATCACGACCGCGTACAGCCAGATCACGAATGGAATCAGCGATCATCCAGATGCTCTTACGGTCAGCATCTTTAATTACAGGAACGATCAGACCATTGTCTGTATCTGTGGCAATACCGATGTTGTAGTACTTTTTGTAGACGATTTCGTTGGCTTCTTCGTCGATCGAGGCATTCAGAGCCGGGAATTGACGGGAAGCTGCAACCAATGCTTTTACGATGAATGGCAGGTATGTTACTTTCGTGCCTTTCTTCTCAGCGATTGGTTTCATACGAGTACGGAAAGCAACCAGCTCGGTTACGTCCACTTCGTCCATAATCGTAACGTGTGGAGCTGTGTAAGCCGATTTAACCATAGCATTGGCAATCGCTTTGCGGATACCTTTAAATGGTACGCGATCTTCCTCAGCACGCGGATCTGCTGCTGGTGCGGATGGCGCTGCTGCTTTCGCTTCTTTTTTAGCTGGCTCTTGTACTTTTGCAGTTTCTTTCGCTGCTGGTGCAGCCGCTTGGCCTCCACCATTTTTGAAAGCTTCTACATCTTCTTTAGTGATTTTACCATTTTTGCCGGAGCCACTCACTTGAGCGATGTTTACACCTTGCTCACGTGCAAATTTGCGTACGCTAGGAGTTGCCAGCACGTCTTTGTTTGTTGCAGCAGGAGCTGCAGCTTGTTTTGTGTTAGCTCCGCCTTGTGCAGCATCCTGTTCTTGTTTAGTGGCAGCCGGTGCTTCTTCTTGTTCAGGAAGCTCACCCTCTGCAGCAATTACTGCCACAACTTGACCTACGTTAAAGATGTCTCCGTCTTTGGCAAATACTTCTTGAACCGTACCATTGACCGGACATGGAACTTCAACTACAGCCTTGTCGTTTTGTACTTCCATGATGATATCTTCATCTGTTACTTTGTCGCCAGGCTTGATGTGCATCTTGATGATTTCGCCTTCGTGAAGACCTTCACCCAGCTCTGGGAATTTATATTCAAATCTAGCTGTACCTGCAGCTCCGCCTTGTGCAGCAGCACTTGGCTCAGAGCTAGCAGCTGGCGCTTCCGGTGCTTCTTCCTGTTCAGGAAGTTCACCTTCTGCATCGATTACAGCCACGACTTGACCTATGTTAAAGACGTCTCCGTCTTTGGCAAATACTTCTTGAACCGTACCATTGACCGGACATGGAACTTCAACTACAGCCTTGTCGTTTTGTACTTCCATGATGATATCTTCATCTGTTACTTTGTCGCCGGGCTTGATGTGCATCTTGATGATTTCGCCTTCGTGAAGACCTTCACCCAGCTCCGGGAATTTATATTCAAATTTAGCCACGTTTAAAACCTCCCAAATTTACGGTGTGCTTCAATTAAAATTCCAGTACTTTATTAACCGCATCAATGATACGTGTTGGCGTTGGCAACCAAGTATCTTCAATTTGAGCAAAAGGATAAACGGTGTCCGGACCTGCCACACGCAGAACTGGTGCTTCCAGATGCAGAATTGCTTTTTCGTTAATTTGTGCAATCACTTCAGCAGCTACGCCGGAGCTCTTTTGCGCTTCTTGAACAACGATGGCACGATTTGTTTTTTGAATGGAAGCCACGATTGTATCAATGTCAATTGGGCTAACGGTACGCAGGTCAATAATTTCGACTTTAATACCTTTTGTTTTTTCCAGTTCATCAGCAGCTTTGACAGAAGTGTGTACCATCAAACCATAAGTAATGATTGTAACATCGGAACCTTCACGAACTACGTTCGCTTTACCCAGCTCAACTGTGTAATCATCCTCAGGAACTTCAGCGCGGAATGCATGGTACAAGTTCAAATGCTCCATGAAAAATACTGGATCGTTATCGCGAATAGCCGCGATCATCAGACCTTTTGCATCATAAGGATTGGAAGGAACAACAACCTTGATACCTGGTGTTTGAGCCAGGAGTCCTTCCAGGGAATCTGTATGCAGCTCAGCAGCTTTAACCCCGCCGCCAAAAGGCGTACGGAATACGATTGGAGAATTGTAACGTCCACCGGAACGGTAGCGCATACGGGATGCCTGGATCGCCATTTGGTCGAGTGCTTCAAAGATAAATCCTACGAACTGGATTTCAGCTACAGGGCGGAATCCTTGGACACCCAGACCCACAGCAAGACCCCCGATTGCGGATTCCGCCAACGGAGTATCAAATACACGTTCTTCGCCAAACTCTTTTTGCAGACCTTCTGTTGCGCGGAATACACCGCCTACATGACCTACATCTTCACCGAAAAGCAGGACGTTAGGGTCGCGTTTCAACTCTACGCGCAGTGCGTCACGAATCGCTTCTTTCATGTTCATTTGTGCCATTTGCTTCATTTCCTCCTTAAACATTGACAGATCAGTTTCAGTTCAGGTCCAATTGAAAAGACAGACCGGATCGGGATGCCGCCCGGTCTCTCTGATTTAGTTCAAGCTCAATTATTTAAAATCAGCTTTTTGTTCTTCCAGATGCTTAGGCGTAGATTCGAACATGCTGTCGATCAGGCCGGAAATGGTCATTTTTTCTGTTTTCTCGGCTTTTTTGATCTCTTCGTTCACTTTCGCTTTAGCTTCTTCTTTTACGCGTGCTGTATCTTCTTCAGTCCAAAGCCCTTTTTTCTCAAGATATTTCGCAAAACGGGCAATCGGATCTTTCGCATTCCATTCGCCTTCTTCTTCTTTCGAACGATACTTACTTGCATCATCAGACAGGGAATGCGGGCGGAAACGGTATGTTACCGCTTCAATCAGTGTAGCACCTTCGCCGTTACGTCCGCGTTCAGCAGCTTCTTGAACAGCCTTGATAACTGCGAGTACGTCCATTCCGTCGATTTTCACGCCTTTGATACCGGCAGCAACCGCTTTGTGAGCGATCGAAAGAGCAGCCGTTTGCTTCGAAAATGGAGTTGTGATTGCGTAGCCATTGTTTTGCACAAAGAAAATAACTGGCAACTTGTATACACCAGCGTAGTTCAGGCCTTCGTAGAAGTCACCTTCGGAAGAACCACCGTCACCTGTATATGTAATGGCGACTTGTTTTTGTTTTTTCAGTTTGAATCCCATTGCAATACCCATAGCGTGCAAAATTTGCGCGCCGATGATGATTTGCGGCATCAATACATTAACACCGTCCGGCACTTGGCCGCCGTGTTGATGACCACGGGAATACAGGAATGCTTGATATAATGGTAGGCCATGCCAAACGATTTGCGGAATATCGCGGTAGCCTGGGGCAATAAAGTCTTCTTTTTGGAGTGCGTATTCACTACCAATCATTGTTGCTTCTTGTCCGGATACCGGAGCGTAGAAGCCGAGACGTCCTTGACGACCCAAGTTAACGGCACGATCATCCCAAGTACGTGTAAATACCATACGATACATAATTTCTTTCAACTGATCATCTGTAAGTTTAGGCAATTTATCTTTATTGATAATTTCACCATCCGGAGAAAGCACGGACAGAGCCTCAACTTCCTCTGTGTACACTTCATAAGGAACCTTGCTCATTTTCTTCACCTCAACAAAAAAATTTGAATATCAAGTTCCGCTGTTATAGGATTATTATACACCTGTTATATTGCTTGCGTCAAAGATTTAGTTATTTTTTTTACGTCTGCCACATTTTTGTGTGTGTAACAGGGGACGTTTTTTACTATAACAGCTTAGTACATGATTGAAATTTTAAACATCTATTGCAATCAGGGTAATCTTAACTTATTGTGATCCCGAATGCAAAATTATACCCCAGAAAGGTGACAAATAATGACGGATTCCCGGTATTTGAAACGAACCATCTTAAAAGACGAAATAAACAGCCGCTTTCTTGGCGAAACCAGAACACTCCGTATTTATTTACCCCCCGGCTATAATGAAATTTTGAGCTACCCGGTCGTGTACTGTCAGGACGGAGAGGAATTTTTCAATTTTGGCCGCATAGCAACACAGGCAAACCGTCTCATTCTGGACGAAGGCGTTGAGCCTTTCATCATCGTCGGCGTTGAAGTCAACACGAAAATCAGAACTCAGGAGTATGCTCCCTTCGGCAATCGCTTTGAGGCGTACACCGCCTGTTTTGCAGAAGAGATTATTCCCTATGTAGAACAGAAGTATCCTATAAGAAGAGATGCATCGTCCCGGATTCTGGCTGGAGATTCACTAGGAGGTAGCGTGTCTCTGCATTTGGCCTTGCTATATCCCCAACTGTTCAATCGTATTATCAGCCTGTCCGGTGCTTACTATGAAGCTTCACAAGATATTATCGCTCGTGAGCGTGATCTGTCCCATCTGCGGGTGTGGATGACGGTTGGTCTTCAAGAAGATGCGTTTGAAAGCGACACCGGCATTTACAATTTTGTAGAACTTAACCGCCAATGCGCAGATTTGCTGCGCGAACGGAACGCTGAGGTTTCCTATCGAGAAAAGGATGGCAAGCATTTATGGGGCTTTTGGCAAAATGAGCTGCCTGGCGCGCTAATGTATTTTTTAGATCGCTCCTGAGTGAAGCTTTTCCAAAGCTACAGAGATTACCGGGGATTGGGCATTTGTTGACCAAATTAGGTCGTCATGCTCTTTCCTCTTTAATTTCCCCACACGTTGGATGCGCTTTCAAAATTGGAACGAAAAACGGCATTTTTTGCCGTCTTCTGTCGTTCACATTATAGCTTTTCTTCTATGATTTTGTCCAGCAAGGCATTGCAACCCGCATCCATTAATCGGTATGTTTCTTCAAAATTTCCGGTAAAATATGGGTCCGGAACCTCTCTCAGCTTTTCTTGTGGCAGCAGGTCCATGAATTTTAAAATGTCAGCCTCCGCTCCGCCCGCGAGTTTGCGCATGTTTTGTTCATTGGAATCATCCATACACACAATATAATCAAACGCTTCAAAATCATGTCCTTTTATCTGTCGCGCCTGTAAACCTTGTTTACTAATTCCGTGCAGCTTGAGCTGGTTTAACGTTCCCTCATGCGGAGGATTTCCGATATGCCAGTCTCCTGTTCCTGCCGAGTCTACCCGAATTTTCGCACCTAGTCCCCGTTCCTGCGCTTTATGTCTCAGTACCGCCTCCCCCATAGGGGAACGGCAAATATTACCCAAACATACAAACAAAACGTTAATCATTTCGCTCTCCTTCCTAAATTACACATTACAATTCCTTTTTCCTGTTCCATTGTAGCTATGCCCTCCAAAATTGTGCAAGCCATATTTAACGCGTTATACTTAAAAGCTGATGAGCTATGTAGACGTATGGCAGAAGAAAGGATGTTGGATATGACGAAGAAGCGTGCCATTGTATTTTCCGGCGGTCGTCTTGGCGAGGAAGATCTACAACAAATACAACCCGGGGATTTCATTATTGGTGCAGATAAAGGTGCCCTTTTCCTGATCGAACACGGCATTACGCCACACGTATCTGTAGGAGACTTTGATTCAGTAACACCTGAGGAAAAGTCACGGATTGAATCCGCAAGTAAACGTATGCTTTCGTGCGATCCGGTGCTCAAGGACCTGACTGATACAGAGCTTGCTCTGGAAATTGCCATGGATGAGCAGGCAGAGTATGTGCTTATGCTTGGCGTTACAGGCACAAGGATGGATCATACTCTGGCTAATATTCAAGTATTGGTACGTGCGATGCAGCATCATATAAGCTGTGCCATTATGGACGCCCATAACTATATTGAACTCACTGGATCAACGCTGGAGATTGAGCCTATGGGCTATACATATACATCGCTGGTTCCTATGACTGCCGAAGTAACCGGTATAGAGCTGGATGGATTTATGTATCCACTGCATAATGCCACACTTAAAATGGGACAATCACGCGGTGTCAGTAACAAGCTGATCGCTCCAAAAGGGACAATTTCCATTGAAAGCGGGCTGCTGCTTGTTATCCAAAGCAAAGATTAATTATGACATTATTGTAACCATCGAAAAAGATTCTTTTTCGTTTGAAACCCTTGATAATCAAGGGTTTTATATGTATCCCGATTTTTGAAATTCGATATTTTTTACAAATTGTAATTTTTAATCGTTTTTTAATAATTGGCGTTTAAGCCTTGTCCCTCAAGCATTTGAGCGTGTTTTTCCAACTATTAGGCGACTTTAAAGCTGTTATACTCAACGCTGTCAGTTAGTTAGCAACTCAGCTAAATATTGCACAAATCAATTTCTGGAGGTACTTACAACATGAACATGCATAATATCATAAAAAAGGCAATTATCACAGGAATGGCAGCGACCATCGGCTTTGGAACGTTTGCATTAGAGGGAATAAATACGGCTCAAGCTGCCACCGCTACTACTTCTGTAGGTCAAAAAATAATTAACTACGGTGAAAACTATATGGGGACCCCTTACAAATTTGGTGCTTCCACAAGCACTACACGCAATTTTGATTGCTCTTCCTTCATGAAGCACATATTTCAGAAATACGGCGTTAACTTGCCTCGTACCTCTGTTGCACAATCGAATGTTGGACATGCCGTATCCAAGTCCAATCTGAAAAAGGGTGACCTTGTGTTCTTTTCGAGCGGTAGTCGCGCCACAGGCAGCAACATTACACATGTAGCGGTCTATGCAGGCGGAGGTAAAATTTTACACACATACGGTAAACCGGGCGTTACAATTTCCGATTTGAATTCCGGCAACTGGAAAAGAACATACATCAAAGCACGCCGCGTGCTGTAGCATTCATCTGATTAACGTATTCAAGCTGGGACACAGGGTCTCGGCTTTTTTATATTTTCCAATACTATACTACTCTGCTTCCGGGGGTGTTCTGAGTGAATAGCCGATGCCTCGCTCCGTGCGAATCATTTTGAATCTTTGCCCTTTGTCTACCTTCACTCTCAAATGCCTGATATACACGTCCACTACGTTCGTATCTACAATATAATCATGCTTCCAAACATCCTTCAAAATTTGCTGTCTGCTGCAAACCTGATTAAGATGTATAGCCAGGTGAAGCAAAAGATCAAATTCCTTCGGAGTTAATTCCAGCTTCTGCCCGCCTCTGCTTACCAGCCTGCTTCCACTATCAATATGTAAATCACCCGCCTGTATCGGCCTTTTCACATCACGTGCAGTACCAAAGATCCGCAGTAAATTAGCCACTCTGGCTTGAAACACTCTAGGGGAAAAGGGTTGGACAATCACATCATGTGCTCCTTGCTCAAAACAGGAAACAATATGGCTCTCATCGTCTGATGAGGTCATTACGAATACTGGAACAGTGGGATTATTTTGTTGCATGGTACGGATCAAGCCTTGCGTATCAGACTGCTCATTATCCATATTCAGAAGCAGCAAATTCACAGAATTCTCGTCTAAAAAAGACTTTCCCTCTGCTATATTGCGGGCGTTAACCACCTGATAGCTTTCCTGCTCCAAATGACGTGTATACGTAGTAGCAGATGCTTCATTCCCATCCACGAGTAAAATTAACGGGTTCATTCTTCTCACCCACCTGTGATTGGACATAGGACTCCAATATGGATACAGACGTATTTGATACAAACGATTCGAACCTATTTATTATATTGTAACAAAAAAGCAGTGAAATCATTCCGCGAAGGAAGACTTCCTGCTTTTACGGTTTAGCCTAAATAACGGTGATAGATTTTCCTTGCTTCTGTGACGTCTTTCGTTCCGTGTATTAACGCTCTCCCATCTGCAAAAATAACTAAACGGTGCGTCCCTACACTAAATGAAACCAAAAACGGATTTCGCTCCACTGCTCCCTCTCCCAAAGAAGCCAGCCTGTCTGCTGTTTCTTTAAGATTCACCTGTATCGGCTCTGCTGGTCTAATTTGAACGGTATCCCGACCGCACAGCACATCTGTTTTCTGGCGATGGGCTGCTGACAAATACGGATACGTGGGGTGGCTGCCGCAAGAAGGACAATCCGTTTTTTTGACGCTATCCACTGTTATCGCTACGTACTCATTTCGCCACAGATCAAACGAAAGCAGCTTTCCCCTGAGATCATCACGATATCCGCCGAGTAACTTGAAGGCTTCCGTGGTCTGGTTGGCTGTAACCATCTGCACCGCCTGTGGAATGATCCCTATGGTATCGCAGGTTTCACCGCCGAACGGTACAGCTCCAAGCAGACAATGAAGACAAGGCGTTTTCCCTGGTAAAATAGTATACGTTACCCCATAGCTGCCAACACATCCCCCATAAATCCAGGGAATGCGATGCTTTTGTGCCATATCGTTCATTAGTAGCCGGGTATCAAAGTTGTCGGTGGCATCCATAATGAGGTCTACTCCCTGAATCAGCTCCTCCAATTCCTCTACCCCCACATCCAGTACATGTGCATGTATGGTCGTTTCCGAATTGATTTCCTTTAATCTTCGCTGGGCAGCTACCGCTTTGGGACACCTCGCTACGGCGTCACTCTCCTGAAAAAGTTGCTGGCGCTGCAAGTTACTCCATTCCACATAATCCCGGTCTGCGATGGTCACGGTGCCTACGCCTCCGCGAACGAGCGTTTCCGCAATCCCGGTTCCCAGCGCTCCAGCACCTATGATTAATACGTGGGACGAAGCCAGTCGGCGTTGTCCTTCCGACCCGAAAGGAGTGAATCTTTCCTGTCTGGAATAACGATCATTTTGTTGTACTTGTACACCAGCTTTTTCAGTCGCCTTCATGCCTGAACCAAACCTTCTGTCGGGCTGCTTGCAGAGGCATAACGTTTTACAGGAATCAGGCCCGCCTCAAAACCATATCTGCCCGCGCGAACAGCTAGCTTCATCGCCTCAGCCATTTTCACGGGGTCCTGGGCTCCTGACACAGCTGTATTCAACAAAACAGCATCTGCCCCCAGTTGCATCGCCATTGCTGCATCTCCAGGTGAGCGAATGCCAGCATCGACGATAACTGGAACCTCCGCTTGTTCAATAATTAATTCCAATGAGAACGGGTTTAGCAGGCCGCGTCCTGTTCCAATGGGTGAAGCTCCAGGCATAACAGCATGTACGCCAAGCTTTTGCAGCCTTTTGGCCAGAATCACATCATCCGATATGTAAGGCAGCACGATAAAACCTTCCTCCAGCAGTTTTTCACTAGCCTTGAGCGTTTCAAAGGGATCAGGCAGCAATGTCTTGCTATCCCCAATGACCTCCACCTTAATCATATCGCACAGACCTGAGGCTCTCGCCAGCTTAGCGATACGCACTGCCTCATCCGCCGTTGTCGCTCCTGCCGTATTGGGAAGCAGCGCATAACGACTCAAATCCAGTGTATCCAGAAAATGTTGCTTATCCCGTTCCTCCAAATTTAATCTTCGCACGGCAAATGTTAATATTTCGGTCTCCGCAGCTTCCACAGCTTTGGATTGAATATTCAGATCGGGGAATTTTCCTGTACCCAATAACAGCCTTGATGTAAAAGATGCTTTACCAATCGTTAACATCATTAACCACCTCCTACAAAATGTACAATTTCCAAGCTATCTCCATCCTTCAGTACCGCTTCATCATGATCTTCACGAGTCAATATGTGACGATTCAGCTCCACCACTACCGTTTTCACTTTCAGATCCAGCTCTTTCAGCAGTTGATCCACATGAATAATCCGATTGGAAAAGGTCATGTTCTGACCGTTGATCGTCAGCTTCATTTGCTCGCCTCCTTTATGCGTTCAGGAGAAAAGCCGCTTATTCCAAGCTCAGCCATACCAACCCCTTTTAACAGAGCTGCTATCACACGCCCGGTAGCTTCACTCAGCAACACGCCGTTCCGGTAGTGCCCGACCGCGGCATATACTCCTTCTACGCCGGGAACAGGCCCAATACAAGGACGCCCCGCTACTGCCTGCGGACGCAAGCCCGCCCAAGTACGTATAAAAGAAGCTTCACGGACGCGAGGCAACCAGGCAGAAGCACGGGCCAACAGCCCCTCCAGGCTTACAATGGTCACCTCTTTGTCATCTTGATACGGCAGACTTGTCGCTCCAATCCAAAGCTCGTTGTTCTGCTTGGGCACTAGGTAAATATCATCGGCGTAAATGGTATATTCCAAAGGATGATCCTTCAAGGAGATGGCAACAGCCTCACCCTTGACCGGATAAAGCGGATATTCAAAACCAACCTGCTCCAGCAGTCGCATACTATCCAATCCTCCAGCAATAATGACCTGATCGCAGGAAAAAAAGCCACTGTCTGTTTGTACGCCACAAACCCGCCCATGCTGTACTACAAGTTGCTCCGCCTGTGTACCAGACCATATTGTTGCTCCCAGCACCGTAGCTGCCCCCGTATAAGCACAGCAAAGCTGAGCAGGAGAAATCTGTGTCTCCTTTGATCGGTATATAGCCCCGATCGCTTGACCATCCAAACCTGGAATTCGGCGGGCCAATTCTCTGGCATCCCACCATACAGGAAGGTCATCTTCTCGCGCAATAGCCGCATGCCAGCGTCTTTGCGCCTCTGCTTCCGACCGGAAGGGAGTCACAAATCCTTCTGTCCGGAATTCTACCGAAACACCGGAGAAACGTTCCAGATCACGAACCAGCTCCGGAAATGCATCCCGGCTTGTGCGAGCGAACTGTGCCAATTCCGGATCGGTGAATTCTTCACTCTCTGCTGCCAACATCCCAACCGCAGCTCCTGAGGCTCCCTCACCCGGAATGAATCGCTCCAGCAATATCGTGCTGCGACCCTCCTTGGCCAAATGATAAGCAATGGAGCTACCGATGACACCTCCACCAATGACCAAGCATTCAGCGTGTCCAATAGCTGGTGCCTCTGTTTTTATCTCTGTCATATGTTCCATCTCTCCCCTCACTTTACGATTCTGCTTGCAGCGATCTCCTACTTTCGTTTCACCAGTGCAGTCTGTGAGCTACCCGATCTGCCATTCGCCTGTACGCCATCACAGCCGCAACAGGGGACTCAGCCTCCCAGATGCCGGACCTCACCGCAATTCCGCTTGCACCCGCAGTATACAGCTCGGGAATATGGCGTGGTTGTATGCCGCCTAGAGCAATCACAGGGATGCTCACCAACCTGCTTATGCGCTTAAGCTGTGCTATACCTCGCGGAGTAACACCAGGCTTACAATGAGTCTCATACACATGACCATAGAGTACATAATGCGCTCCTGCCCATTCGGCAGCCTGTGCCTCCTCCAAAGAGTGCACTGACACCCCGCAGCGCGTACCTTCTGAAAGTAAACTTTTGACTGCCGCAACAGGTAATCCGTTAGCCGGTAGCTGGATAGCTCCAACGGAGGTAAGCAAAGCAACATCCACACGATCATTTACTGCAATTTTCTGTAAAGGAACTCCCAGATTTACCATACTGCGGGTCAAAGCAAGCAATTCTAATGCGCCCTTCTGCTTCAAGCGTACGTGTATATAATGAACATACGGATGAATAGCAGCAGCCACTTGGGCAGTATGTGCATATGCATCGGAATCGCCTTCCATCGTAATTACGTGCAATTCGATCTCATTCTCACCTCACAATGGACTAAATGGTTGTAAGCTGACCCTGTATCTTTACAGTCTCATATCGTGCTATACGGTATGGACTAACCACGTTTACCAGCAAAAAAATGAAGGGGTACGGTATATGAATACGAGCATATGAACACGAACGAACACGCAAAAAAACCACTTCCCAAAGGAAGTGGTTTAACGTACGTCCAATAACCAAACGGATCATTATATCCGTATACGTATATCGTCCCACGTACAAACAAAGTAAAGATTTCGTTACCTCGTTTGTACGGCGCTCACTTCCCTACGCTGGCATAACCCAGATCAGGTGCAAAGGGTCCGAAATCCGTTTATTCCGTCTCAGCCGCATGGGCGGCTCCCCTAGTGTAACTATTTTATTGTATCAGCTAAAGATAGCTTAGCATAATTTCCTAATCCTGCAAACCCTGCTTCTTGTGAAGCTTGGTACAGAATTGGATATTTAGTTGACTTTACTTGTCCATTCTTCCACATTCCACGTTTTGGTTACCCAATCCTCATAAAAGTCCGGTTCGTGAGATACGAGCAGCACCGTTCCTTTATATTCCTTCAAGGCACGTTTCAGCTCATCCTTCGCTTTGATGTCCAAGTGATTGGTAGGCTCATCGAAAAGCACCCAGTTGCTTTCCCGCATTAGCAGTTTGCATAGGCGGACTTTGGCCTGCTCACCACCACTGAGCGCGGATAGCGGACGGGTGATATGCTCATTTTTCAAACCGCAACGCGCCAAATGCGCTCGTACTTCATGCTGATTCAAGTGTGGAAATTCATTCCACACATCCTCAATCGGTGTAACTTTCTCTGCGCGTACTTCTTGTTCAAAATAAGCTGTCTGCAAGAAATCCCCTTGATAGGTCTTGCCGCTGATCGGCGGAATTTTTCCCAGAATGGTTTTGAGCAATGTCGATTTACCGACACCATTGTAGCCCACAATCGCGATTTTATCGCCACGTTCAATCGTCATGGACATTTTAGGCAACAGAGCATGGGTGTAGCCAATTTCAAAATCAATACCCTCAAATACCGTTTTCCCACTTGCACGTGCTTCTTTAAATTGGAATGTTGGCTTAGCCGCTTCTTCCGGTTTATCAATGCGCTCGATTCGATCAAGCTGCTTCTCACGGCTCTTCGCCCGGCCTGACGTAGAGGCGCGAGCCTTATTGCGTTGAATGAAATCTTCCTGTTTCTTAATAAAATCCTGCTGCTTCTCATAAGCTTCAATATGCTGGCTTTTGTTCAGGTCCGCCATTTCAAGGAACTTTTCATAGTTGGCTGAATAACGGGTCAGCTTGGCAAATTCAAGATGATAGATGACATTAACGACCTGATTCATAAACTCAGTATCATGAGAAATAAGAATAAACGCATATGGATAATCCTTCAGATAACGTGTAAGCCATTCAATATGCTCTACATCCAAATAGTTGGTAGGCTCATCCAGCAGCAACACATTCGGCTTTTCCAATAGCAGCTTGGCAAGAAGGACCTTCGTCCGTTGTCCACCACTAAGTGCGGAAACATCCCGCTCCAGTCCTATCGCGGAAAGGCCCAATCCATTCGCCATTTCTTCAACCTTCACATCGATGAGGTAAAAATCCCCCATATCCAGTTGTTCCTGAATTTCACCCATCTGTTCCAGCAACACTTCCAGTTCTTCAGGAGAAGCTTCCCTCATCTTGTCAGTGATCTGCATCATTTCCTTTTCCAATTCCAACAATGGGAGAAAAGCGTCCTTCAGTACATCCCGCACCGTTTTACCAGGTGTCAGCTTGGTGTGCTGATCCAAATACCCATAACGTACACGTGGAGTCCATTCCACTTTGCCTTCATCCTTAAGCAATTTTCCGGTCAGGATGTTCATCAGTGTCGATTTACCAACACCATTGGCTCCCACCAAACCTACACGTTCCCCTCCGAGCAACCGAAAGGATACATTTTTAAACAATGCGCGGTCCCCAAAGTTATGGGATACATTTTCTACAGTCAATAAACTCATAAGCTGTTTTTGGCTCCTTATTGTCATCGGCGATGCCGACTGTTCTTATTTCATATGCATTTCTTTCAAAGCCTTATTGTAGCACATCTAGCAGCCTTATCGGAATATTGAAAATGGGTGAATTTTAAGGATTTTGATATTGACCTGCTTATAAAAAAAGAAAAACCACTCATGGGAGTGATTTATTTTAAGATTGTTTAAATATCTATTTATAATCATTATCACATTTATATTCAAAATACCCTGCGGCAGCCGCAGATTTTTCATCAGTAAAACGCTCTGTCGCTTTATAGGGGGCTGGGCAGGACTCTCTGTAGAAATATTTCATTCCGGTATCCGGCTCTACACCGCCGATTATGGCTTGTTTCCTAACGACTCTTCCGCCACCAAACCCATAGTTATTGTAGTATCTGTCTCCAACCGGGATTCCCTGGATAAACGCCATCAGCCCCACATCATCTACCGTGTTATACCATTCCTCTTGTGAGATGAGCGGTAGCGTGAATGTATAAGATATACCATTATGTGCTGCTTTTTCGTTATGAAGATTAATGAGTCGGCCCAGATCCTCCTGAATGCTGTGAACAATGGTGGAACGTCGTACTTGCTCAAAAGCTTCCGGGTCATTAAGCAACGAGATCATTGTCTGTCCTTGAAGCTCTTTCTGAAAGCCCTCTACCCAACTGTGATTCCTAGCATCATAGGCATGTACATAATTATCCAAAGTAAACCCTACACTGTTACCTGCTGAATCAACGTAGGCATAAGGTTTTTTTTCACTCCATTTGGGTCCTTGGACAGCTTTTCCATGCTCATCTATGTAAGATTCGGAAGCGAACACATAATAGCCGTCATAGTCCAAAATCATAAGTGCAGGCATATAATCCAATAATGCGCGTTGTGCCACTGTATCCCCATCAATCCCCATATTAAGAAAAAGGGTATGCAGAAACGTGTTCAGCGCTTCTTCTTTATCTACACGAAAAAATTTGTCCGAGCCATACCCAGCCTCTCGTTCCTGACGCTCATTCTGTGAAAGCACGACACCTGCATCCTGAACTGCGGTACGGAGAGCCGAGGTATATTTCATTTCCAATTGCTGCACTTCTCGCTGATTCTGCACCCGCAGGTCACTAACCACGCCAAAGGGCAGAAAGAGCAGTATAAATATAACTGCAAAATCAGTAATCTTCATTCAGAACCATGCCCCCGTAAGAAGCTGTAACCGCAGGTTTGCCGCTATCTACCCCACCAAGGAGCCATGATTTGTACAAATCCGCAGGAGTCCGATTCGTATTGTGTACCCGCACTGTAAAATAATCTCCTGACATCATGGTATACCAACGTGTTTGATCCAACTTTGCCTGCTGATTGTCAGGAAACAGTACAGGCAAGATTTGCGGGTTATAGTAACCGTCATAAACGGAGGTATAGTAGCCGAGAAAACTATCCGGCCTCGCCGCATCTGCATAGTCCGGTACATATTTTTTGTGCATATGCTCCAATTCAACCTCATACGTATTACCCGTCAGCTCTAGCTCACGCATAAAATCGTTATACATCGTCGGTGTAATATATCCCTTCGTTCTCACCATATCAACAAAACGTACGGTTGAATGATACGTATTTAACCCGGATATATCGTCCTGCCGTTCAGCGGCTTGAGCTGCGGGCACTATGTATAAAAGCAGTATAGCGAGCAGTGCACCCAACAGCTTGGATATAGATTGAACCACTTCAGTACTCCCCCAATTTCTCAAAACGTATGGATTGTATATCTCCATACTGATCGCGCTGTGGATGCATGGAATATAAAGAGAAAGCATCGAGGGCTGATACATCGGGCTCGAACGGTTCAGAATACATATCGTACACTGTACCATCGACTTGAACAGGAATGCCGTCCTGCAAGTTCATACGGATTGCCTGCATAACTTGAGTTCCTTTGATCCGTTCTGGCATACTCACCTCTAAAGTACGATTTATGCGCCCCTCGGAATGCTCCTCCTGCTGCGATCTTAATTCCAGTGTAGTACCCATCTGACTGGACAGTTCTGCTGCCACTGCACATGCAGTTATAAACAGCGTAACTGACACACCAAGCCGCAGCATACTTGAAGCGTGATCAGACATGCTTCCCATCCCCCTTACCATTGATATCCTTATTCTGCTCCCTAGGATTGGGTGAACAACAGCCCCCGTACAACGTTTGATTTATCTTTGACGATTTCCGCCTTGAATTTACCACTTGGATTTACATATTCGTTTTCTTTCTCATTCAGCGTATTCGTTATTTTTCCTGTCTTATCACTTCCACCATTCACCGCTCCATACTGTTCACTGTCTGGGCTAATGTTCAGAGCATTACCATACCACTGACCCGTCATGTTTTTTCCGGTTTTAATTTGAATTCCGAATTGGTCCTTACCTTGAAACTTCCGCAGCGCATTGGTCACCTGGGACCCGCTGATCGTTGTACCGTCATATACCGTAAAAGAGGCTTGAGATAACTCGGTCTGGATATCGGCAAAATTGTTTTGTGCCGTTTTGGTTGCCTCCTGTGCCGAAATAAACAAAATAACTACAATTGTGATCAGTGCAATGGTCAAAAATATGCCAGCAGCTACTTTTAAGGCTGTTGATGCGTTATTCATTATTTTTCTCTCCTTAGCTGTGATATCGTAATAGTCATAATAGAACTACTTACTGAATTTTTTGTATTTGCTCGTAATAGCTATCCATTTGGACAAAGCTCATACCGATCAAAGGAATGACCAAATATAAAAAGATAAGACCGTACATCGGAGCAAAACCGATCATCCTTCCCCAGATGGCCTTACTGTCTATAATTTTTTCATACTCCTGTTTTCTTTGTTCAAAATAGTAAGACATATGGGAATCCAAATCGTCGAATGCCTCTCGAATCGTAATTTTTCCCAAAGACAGATGCAGCTTGTCCACCAAGCGTTGAAATTCGGGGAGTGGCGCTTCTTCTTTCAACAAGTCAAGTGCTGCCTCAGGCCCGTGCTCATAATGAAGCAAGCATTTTTGTAAAGGTCTTTTGAAAATAACCGAAAATCGGTTCAGCCATTCCAATATTTCCTCAACAGACATTCGTTCCATGGCTCGCAAAATCGAAATGACCGTCTGAAACTGGTAAACCTCATGCCTCATATCCAAGCGCCGCATTTTTCGCTGCAAATACAATAAGAGCATAGGCATCTGATAGGCTACATACCCGGCAACCAAACTAATCAGCACTTCCCACCATTTGATGTATTCCGCGTTCCACGCTCCCAGCTTTTGCAGAATACGACGCGTATTTTCGGAAAGCTGCTCCGGAGTAGCTCTGCCACCAGAAACGTGCTCCAGCGCAGCGTACGTCTGCTCATAGGTGCTGTCCGCCCTCATTTTTAGCGCATACATCATTTTGCGGTCAATCTCACTCTGCCTTAAAGCCTCTCTCTCCTCCACCGGACTCAAACGTCCAAACATTTGTCCCGATTGCACCGGAGCGTGAAGAATATGTGTTTTCTCAGCTTCATGTAAAATAAATAACGTACTGATGCTGAGCAACAACCCTGCGATAAAAAGAGTGATTCTGCGTATGTACAGCCACTCCAGCTTGACCTCTGCACCGCTTTCCTTTAGCAGCCGGGTCAGTTGGAAATAAGAGAGCATATGCTGTCGCGGAATTAAAGCATCCACCATATTACGAATAATGGGGAAACGGTATAGCTTTTGTTCCCAGACCCGCCGTCCTTTGCCCGCACGATATCCAGTCTCGTCAGTCTGTTGCAGCTTTTGTAGCAGGAAGTAAGATACAATAATTACAATATAGACGGACAATTTTGTGATAAAGCCCCATTTCCCCTGATAAAACTCATCCATAGATGGAAAGCTGGACCTTGCCCATCTTTCGATTGGCATCGTAAAGAACACGGGTGCAAGTGCGATCACATTTAAACTTTTGAGCAGGTAGTCCAGTTTATTTCTCCGTAGCAGCTCCAGTTGGATTTCACGCGCAAGACTGCCAAGCCCCTTTAAATAAATGGAGCCTCCCTCTTCAATCCGGTCACCAAACTCCATTACCATATATGAAATACCGGCAAATGCTTTCAAAAACCGATTAGGAGCGGACTCATAGTATCTTTCCAGCGCTTCGTGCGGATCAGCGTCCGTCAACGCCTCATGAATAAGTCGCGCATGCCTTCCAGCCTCAGACCCTGCCAAATCGGCCGCCTCGGATATTGCCTCTTCCACCATGCCGTGCTGATGATAGTGATGGCGTACATTGGCGAACAATTCGATCATCTGTGCAAGCAGCCTTTTTTCCATCCGGCTAATCGCCATATCCAAAATAAGACTGTTAATCACCACTCCGCATAACAGAGCCAGTACGGCAAACTCTAGCCCCGGTTTCATCATAAGCAACACAACGCCGCTACAAACAAAAGCCACCCAGATGAACAGCGTCATTTTCATCGTCTCAAGGCGAAGTTTATATTCATCGTAGGCGTGCAAAACGGATAATTGCTTGCGTACACTTGTGATATACCCGGATGTAATAGGGAATCTCATGGCTAGCGTATACAACTTGTGCATTCCAGATTGCATTTGCTGTTGCAGGACTGCTTTTCCCTTCCGTCCCTCTCTCACAGAATGAATTCGCCCGCTGCGGATTGCATGACCATTGCGCTTACGCAGCCACCATAAAGCCATATAGAGAAGCGCAAAGCATCCGCCCGAAATGAGCAATACCCACAGTAAAATTACTTTAAGACTCATAGGCTTCCTCCCAATAGCGAGTTAGGAATATGCGAAAATCTCCGGCATCCTTGACGTTCATCTGCTCACACATTTCTTCTGCGCTTTTGACTGTTAGAGGCTCCATCGCCATATATCTCCCATTTCGATATTCCATAACATGACGATAGCTATAACTCGACGCAGAGTTGGAGCCTGAATCTGTATGATCGGAGTCGTGCGGTACACATTCCGTAATCCGTTCAATATATCGCCGTCCCTCAGCATCACGCTTGAGATGCACATCAAAGTTAATGACCTGAACGACCTGTTCCTCAGCAATACCTTCATGCTGGAACACTCCTGTTTTGAGCAGTGAATTACGAAGGGAAAACACAAGATCACGAAAGGTTTTGGCATGATGGGTAAAAATGGTGAACAGACTGGCAACCTGCGACATTTGAATCATCCATGCGGCTACCTCATCACTCGCTACTTCACCAAGGATATTGACGGTTCCATCTGTCTTTTTCTGCAAATCGAGCCCTTGTTGTCCTGAAATATGATCCGTTTCCCTAAAGGTCAGAATATTGCGGCGGCTGTAAATGCTGCGCAGATGCAGCTCAAAGGCCATTTCCTGCACACGAAGCGTATACGAAGCATAAATATGCTTGACCATCGCCATCAGCAGCGTCGTTTTACCTGAGCCTTGCGCCCCGGTGATTGCTGTGATCCGGCTGCCTTTCATTAAATAAGAAAGTAACTGTATCGGAAATTCAGCATTTTCTCCCTTAATCAATTGCTCGAGCGATGCGCTTTGAATATCGAATTTACGGACAAAGAAAGCCCACGATTCTGAAAAAGGAGGTCGTACCACAACAACCCGTGACCCATCCTTCATTTCGTTCACCTTATAACCATTTGCTTCGGAGAGCTGTCCCGGGTAGTTGTATTTGTAAATATTTTGGCACACCCTTTTAAGCTCCCGCTCTGAACCGAAGGAAAGGAACGAAAGGTGAATGGTCTTGCCTTTATAAAAAATCCACACACTCTCATAGCCATTTGCTACTGGTTCAGATGTTTGTTCGAATGTATAGTGATCAGAAGGCCAATCCGCCGATACAGGTATTCCGCCTTCCGGTACACCGCTAACGCCCCCACTGACACCGTCGATCCGCTGGTCACGAATATCATCAATGACGGAAAAGCCTTTATAGTGCTGATAAATCCGCTGTACAATAATATCTACCTTCTCCAGAAAGGAGAGAGGACGATGCTCACAATCATAGATATAGCGAATATCCTCCGCCGTGATATGATAGCTTCCATCCTCTTCACCTTGCTGTGAATACCTCATTTCCGCCAAATCATAAGTATCAAGTAAGCGTGAAAGAGCATCAACACCAAACTTTTGCTGATATTGGTAAAATACAATTTCGAATTGATCCTGTACGCTAAACAGCTCCGGTCTGGAGAATGGCATAACGCTATCGATGATCTTTTCGTTCAAGCCGTAACCGTTAATCAGCAGCTCAGCCATCAGGTTTTTAACAAAACGTTTGTCTCCACTACTGCCATTGGCACAGTCCTTTAACGCCCTGCGGAGTTCAGCCCTTTGATGGATACGCCGCCTGTACTCCTCTTCATGTAATCCGGCATCCGCCATCTGACTATGACTTAGCTCGTGCAGCGCATTTTTGATATACTCCATCAGTGCCTCCAATGTAGCATCTTCACTCTCTGGAGCTACTCGAATAGTTGAATGCCGCAAGCGAAGGCTCCCTCGGTATTTAACGATAACCAGTATGATACACAACAGAACGATGCAGGTAAGGATTAGCCCGTTGATCATTTGAGCGGACAGCATTTAAGCGCCCCTCTCCAAAGCCTTGAGCCGAAGATCGGACTCTGCCGCCTCCAGAATAGCCTTGCTAATCTGCCGTATGCTCTGTGCCCAGCCCACTGGCATAAAAAGCTTACGGTCCTTCTCTTTCCCGCTTCGTACATCCCGCTGCACATGACCTATCACGTCTCTTCGGTTCCACGCATCCATAAATTCAGTGCTATAAGGAACAGTATGGAGTGCTCCCTTGTAGCCATACCTCCTGCGAATATTCGTCACATTTGCTTGAGAATGCACATCATATTTCCCAAGCACGATCAATAGCGGCAATTCCGAGTAAGTAGATAATGGAGACACAGATTCAAAGTAGGCATCCAGCTCCCTCATATTTTGAGTTAGTGAAAGAACTGCCAGCTTGGATCGCACACATGCTTCATGCTGTACAGCTCCCCATCCCGCTCCACTCCCTGCATCAACCAGCGTCAAATCGTAATACTGATCCGCCGTATCCATCACTGCTCGTACAAGAGCAGAGGATAACAGGGGCGGAGCGACTCCAAAGCTTGAGGTCCCCTCAAGCACATCGAGAGTCTGCTCCAGTACAGGCGTCGTATAATTACGAATATTTTCTCTGGACAATGTCCCTCGCAGAGCTAATCGTGCAAGAGCATCCCAACCTCCCTCCTGAAGCTGCAAGCTTGGATCGTCCATACGATGTTCTTGTATAGGAAATCCCGTCTCTATACCGGTATGTCTGCGCCCCAAATGGGTCAGCAGCAGTCGTCCTCTATAAAGATTACCTATGGTGACGGCTATGGCAGCCGCCATGGAACTGCTTCCACTCGCTCCCTTAACCGGGCTCCAAAACAATATGGTACTCATGCTTTCCTCCTCTCTGCATGCTTTAACGCACGACGGCTCTCTTTGGGTTCCCAACCCATTAATTCTCCAATACAACGACTCAGCTCTTTCTTGTACACTCTGGACAATGGCTTAAGCTTGAGCTGTTGTTTGTGCTCATTTTCCAGCTTTAGGGCAAGGTGCCCTTCATCCCATGGCAAGACATACGGTTCCTGCTGCCAAGAGGCAGGGAAGCGGTTCATGTATTCCCACAAATACGGCTCCTCCACGCCACAATCTACGGCCTGTAAAAATAATTTGTGAAATACAAGATTTTTGGGAAATTCAGGTTGACTGAACAAACGCTCAAGCCACACCCGTCCGTTATCCATTAACATCCGGCTATAGTCACTGACCCAAATTCGTTGTTCTGCCTCTTGCCAAGCAGATATCGGACAGAAATCCGGCGACTCAACATCCAAAATAACGATGTCATAAGTCAAGCCTGCTTTCCGATCAGCCATCATACCGATATGCAGATCCTCCCAAGATGTAAAACCCGCGGCCACATCAAAATCGCCAAACTGCACAATGGGGAGGGGTTTGTCGAGCATCCCTATGCTGTACCGATACTGTCCCCGCAGCGTAGCATCCACAAGCAACACTTGTTGACCGGATGCTGCCAATATACTGCTGATGTATAACAAGGTATCGCTTTTATCACATAGCCCGGCAAATATCCAAGTTTTCATACGTTTATCCCTTTTCTCTGATTTATTTACCATATGGATCAGAGCCGCCGCTCTGCGTTAAGATGTCTGCTTGTTCTTTGGCATCCTGCCCGTTTCCATATCCGTCCCCTGTACTTGTACGCTCGCTTGAAGCTCCACCTGCATTCGCTCCCGCATGCTGTGCTGCAACTTCCTCACTCAGGCTCCTCTCTATAGGTGTCGATATAATGTTGTTTGATGCACTAAGTGCATTTTCAAGAGACTCCCGCAACTGCTTGGACAGCTTTTGTTCAGCAACGCGGATCAAATTAGGATCACTGTTCATTAACTCTAACACCTTCAAATTGGGTGGATAGGTCGGGATCGCCTTCGGCTGAAACTGCGGATCGACATACGTTAATGCATAGATAGATGCTTTATGCAGATAGGCATCAACAATTCCGCTCGAAAGCGATAATATCTCCTGCTCATTCAAAGTAACCCAGATGATCGGACCTTCCAGTTTGGAAATTCGCTTTTTGGATAGCAGAATATAATCCTGACCCGTTGGAAATTGAATGCGGATATCCACTTCGTCTCCGGCTTTCAGGCTATTTGGGAGAACCACTACCTTCAGCTCCCGGTTACGCAGGTCTTTAGGGGTGGGTTCATCGGAAGTAATCATAGCTGATGTAAGTACGGACCCTTTTTTTAGCTCAATTTTAGCCGTGGTACCGGAAGCTTCATTTTTACCCGCAACCAAATTGGCTGGAGCCTGAGAGCCAGGAACCGTGATTCCCTTCAAATCACTAGGTGTAATCTGCTCACCCGGAGAAATGTCACGAACAACAACCCAGCCCTTTTTTGCGATTCGTTGTTCTTGCTCATAACCTTTCCATTTTTGTGCGGCCTCTGCTTCAGCCTGTTTCCTGACATTATTTAATTGATGGGTGTTAATTATAAGGTAGCTTGCGAAGATAACGCCAACAATACCCGCACCAATACAACCGGCGTACAGCTTTTGCTTACTGCTTTTTCTTAGCTTGGACACACAACTTCTCCCCTGCCTTTTTGATATATACCTTTTATCTAGCGGTGACTGCGTTTGAGGAATCCGAAGCGTTTCTTTCGGGTATCGGGAATGGCTCCACGAAACATCTCATCCAGCACCTGATCCATCTCTTCGTCCTGCTCAAATGGATCGGAATGGAACGGTAAAGCAAATACTTTGTCATGATCCAATTCCTTACGCAGCCTGCGTACAGCCTCCGATGCTGCCAGCGGCAAGCAGTAATTCCATTTATGCTGTGGGTGGCGCTGAAGTGAGCGGGACAGCCCGGCTATATCCTGAATTCTCCACTCGGCTCCAGAACCGACCACTAACGGGTAATCCGCTCTCAAAAATTCTTCCAGCCGCTCATTGTCCTGCCCACTCCCCAAATCAAGCACGATAAATTGGTAAGAGCCACCCAGTAACGCAATGACATCCGCACGGGATGTTTGCCGCCAATAATGTACTCCATCTACCTCAAAGCGCCGACTTGAACTCGCTCGCCCAACGGGTACTCCGTCTACCACTTCTTGAAGCCGGGCAAATGCTTTGGCTGTACTATGCAGTTCGACCAAAGCCACTGAACGGGACCTTCGTGCCAGATAGTGGCTCACCGCAATCGCCGTGTGCGTTGCACCAGAACCAGAAGACACGCCCAGCACAGCTACAACCCTTGTACCTCTATATTCGATAGAAGCATCGCCAGCGGATACTCCTTGTTGAGCAGGTTGAAAATCTGCACTACGCCGAAGCTCCCCAATCACCTCTCCGGCAGACTGAAATCGCTCCCCTGGATGATGACGTAGCAGCTTGCGAATCACCGGAATCAAATGACGAGGTAATTCCCCACGAATATATCCTTCTACCCCGGCCGTCCACTCGCTATATTTGCCACCTGTACAGAGATACAACAACAACGCTCCCAAGCTGTACAAGTCCGAACGGGCATCCGTTTGGCCCGCTCCATATTGCTCGGGGGCTGCGAAGCCCACTGTTCCCAACTTTACCGTATCCTGATCCAGTTCAGCCTTATAGCTCCGCGCTATGCCAAAATCAATCAGCTTAAATTCCATTTCTGGTGTCAGCATAATATTAGTTGGTTTCAGATCCCGATAAATAACAGGCGACTGGCGGGTATGCAAGTAATCCAGCACATCCAATACCTGCAAAGCGAATGGAACAATTTGCTCCTGCGGGATATGTCCTTGGTAACCCTTCATATACGCTTCCAGCGTAATTCCTTCAATATAGTCCATGACCAGATATACCGCCCCGGATGGCGAATACTCGAAGAAATCAACAATTCTCGGTAATCGTGGATGGCTCAGTGAAATCAGCATCTCTGCCTCCGCCCGTACAAGCTTCATCATTTGCGGGTCGGCAACGGACTCCTTCACAGCCCATTGCTTACCTGGCAGCTTCAAATCCTCTGCCATAAACACGCTGCTCATACCTCCCGTACCCAACGTGCGGACAATCCGGTAACGCTCACCCACAATCGATCCGTATTCCAAATTCGATTGTTTTTTCATCTCTCTCCTACCTCCCTTCTATAAGCAAACAACGCAAAAAAGGGAAAGCCTACCGCAAAAACACAATCTTCATGTCACCATGAAAACGATGTTCGCGGGATGCTTTCCCTTTATTTAAACGTGATTATTATATTTTTTAAGGAACAATTTGGGTTTATTATATAGCACACCTATACCGATTGTAAAGCATTATTTTCCATACTTGATCATATACAGTGTAATCTCATCCCGGTTATGGAATAGCTGCTTGGCCCGCTGAATCTGCATGCCGGACTGCTCGAACGAAGCGATCACATCATGAATAAGCGCCAAAGGCTTTTTATGCATTAGCTTGACCGTTACGATGGCAGTACCGCCACTGCGTAAACTATACAACAAATCGGTGACGAGCCTCGCCATTTGTTTGGGACTCCAACTCATATCACAGACCAGCAGATCGAATGTATTTTCTTTGAATTTGACCTCACTCGCATTTTTACGCAAAAAAGTCAGATTGGCATACTTCATCAACGAAGGCTCCATCTTTGCCGGATCAACCGCCGTTACTTTGAGTCCACGTTCCAGCAAAAAGGAAGTCCATCCACCCGGTGCTGCCCCGATATCCAGTCCTTGATGAAAAGCGCTAAAATCAATGCCAAACGTCGCTTCTGCTTCCAACAGCTTAAATTTAGCACGAGAGATTTGTCCGTCCTCCTTCTGAAAACGAACTGCACCTCCGCTCCAGTCAGATAGATTATCCTGAGGGTGCGACACACCTGCATACCACGTATCCGTATCCGCAAAAACGGACACAATAACGTCGGCTCCCTGCACCGTAAGCTCCATGTGAAGATCACTTATTTGTTCACTCAAAGCCTGCTTGAGCGCACCTGCACTTTCAGTCCAACTGCTGTCAGCTCCTTTACGCACCTGCAAAGAAACACGCTGATCTATTAGTTCTCGGCGGTTACGGATAAAAGCAACCAAACGCTCCAGCACCTGAGCCAAATCCGTACCTTCCTCCTGAAAATGCACAGGAAATAAGTGACGCAAAAACATTGGCGGCTGACCCATAATCGTCCCCATTGCCTCACTGGCATCCGCAGGTAATGTGGCCAGAAAAATTTCACCTGGTAAAAGAATGGTGCTTTTCACAGAGCCAAACATTCTTCTAAGCTCTTCTTGGGCATAGGGTGCAAAACCATGGTTGGCAGTGCAAACAAATCTTGACGATGACAAAGCGGTTCCACCCTGTTTATCTGTACTCTTGTATAGTTCCTCCAAAATAACGTTACCCTCCAGTGCACACCCGAATCCAGGGACGTTCCCCATCCCAATCCAGCTCAACTGGAACTTCATAAGTGTACATAATCAATTCTTTCGTTAAAACCTCTTTTTTCGGCCCGGCTGCTGCCACCTTGCCATCACGGATTAGCGCCACATGGGTAAAGAGGGGGACAATCTCCTCAATATGATGGGTTACATAGACCACTGACAAATCCCGCTTGCGAAGCCGATCAATTTCAACCAGCATTTTTTCCCGTTCAAATAGATCCAATCCAGCGCAAGGCTCGTCCATAATCAGCAAGCGAGGCTCCGCCATCAGTGAACGGGCCAGCATCACCTTTTTGCGTTCTCCCTGAGATAAGGTACCCAGCGGATGATGCATCAAAGCGCCTAAATTCATCCCCTCCAGCAAAGATACGGCTTTTTCCTTTGTCTCTGTCGGAATCTCCTGATAAAAACGCAAAAAAGCATACGCTCCAGTAGCAACCACTTCCCAAACCGGATCTTTTAAAGCCAATTTCTCCAGCAACGTCTGGCTGATATATCCGATCTGCTTGCGTACTTCTCGCACGTCACACTGACCATATGTTTGTCCTAGCACCTCGACTGTCCCACGACTCGGAAACATATACCCAGTCATCATTTCCAGCAATGTTGTTTTACCAGAACCGTTACGCCCCAGAATGGCCCAGTGCTCATTTTCCCGTATGTCAAGATTCACATCGTCTAATATTCGTCTATCTTCCCGCTGCAATGTGATGTTCTTCATGGATATCATTCCACCACGCTCCTTATCCTGCTCAGCAAGTGTTCCACAGATTCCATTTTGTAGATGATTTCAGGATTTTCGTTCTCACCGTTATATAAAAGAAGTGCAGGAACACTGGAAATCCGGTACTCCTGTACCAGTTCGGGAATATAGTTAATATTGCTTTGCACCACGACTCCTTCGGGGAGCAAATGCTCTGCCACTTCCAGCATCCGCCGGGCAGCCGCGCAGGTTCCACATATGGGAGTGTACACAAACAAAGCCAGCTTGCATCCCTCCCATATGGCGCGACGCACCTCCTTTTGTCCCAACTCCTTCATCGTTCCGACTCTTGTCTGATCTCGCGCATGCGCTCCTCCGGCACCGGACCGTTATGCACGGTGACTCCTTCCGGCTTATTGGCATACAGCAGCTCATACATGGCTCGTCGGCCCTCCGCACTGGAGGAATGCAAATAAATTTCACGCGGATACAACTTCTTCCCTGCAATGGCAGCAGCCACATCTTTCCCCGTTGGCTGACCCGGTCCCAAATCATAATCCAGCGATAGCACCGAAATCGGATATTCATGAAGCAGTAACAAACATTCCTCCGCATCCCTTGCCAGCTTAAAGCCCGGAGGACAAGGCCGATAATCGTCCATAAACAAATGCATCAACATCTCCTCCTTCTCCCATGAATGTAAGCTTCATAAGCCTCAAAGATGAAGATCATCCTTCAGACCGTTTTACTGCCAGCTTTGGATCATTTGAATATCTTCGCGATGTGTCCCATCAGGTCCCGTTTCGCTTTCCAAAACGACGGGAATGCCCCTTACTGGCTCCTGTTCCGTCATCCAGCGCATACCCTCCAGACCAATACATCCCTGCCCGACACGCGCATGTCTGTCTTTTTTGGAGCCATACGGGTATTTGGAATCGTTCAAATGAACTCCGCACAGGGCCGGCCAATAGCCGAGACAGTCCCCTTTTTCGATCAACGCCTCATCACTTCCACCGTTCCATAATCCTGCTGCATACGCATGACAGGTATCCAGACAAAAGCCGATGCTGTCAGGATATTGACACAACTGGCGAATTTGCACCATTTCCTCCAGCGTAGTCCCCATCGGACCGTGATCCCCCGCCTGATTTTCAATCAGTATTTTAGCTTTTCCCTGCCATCCTTCCAGCACATCATCAAGACAACCAATGATATTTCGATAGCCCTCCAGCGGATCAGACGCATGGGTATGCCCAAAATGAACGACAATCCCCTTTGAACCACAGGCTTCAGCGATATCCAGATCGTTTCGCAATGAAGCAACTGTCAGCTCATAAAGCTCCTGTCCGCGTTCGCACCCGTAGGCTGGATTAACGGGATATGGAGAGTGGCCAATAGATTGGATTTCATGCTTTAAACAGTAAGCATTGCAAGCAGCCGCATCCGCAGCATTCCATTCCTTCAGCCTAAGACTACGTGGATTTTTCGGAAAATATTGAAAAGAGCGTCCACCCTGCTCTCGTGCACGTATAGCCGCTTTGGAAAAACCGCCTCGCGTACTAACATGAGAGCCGATTAGCAGTTTAGGCATCATGCTGCTGTACCGGGCAATAAAAAGCTTTTTTTCCCGCCAGCTCAACCCGCACAATTTTCCCGCCACTTGGAGATTCTTCTCCTTCACGGTCATACACCCGACACTGATGATCAAAGCCGCCCGTTAGCGTATCCCCCTCCATCAGAGGCATTTCTATATAACCGCCTTCCGCAGTAGCTTCACGAAGCACGGATTGCGTAGCATGATACAGCTTTTCCACTTTTTCTGGCGATTGTACGATGTTTTGTACTTTAGAACCTGGTGTAAATCCAGCGATATAAGCAATTTCGTCCGAATAACAATTGCCGATACCGGAAAAAACATGCTGATTCACCAGTGTTGTTTTCAAAATACCCCGACGTCCCTTCAGACGTGCTGTGAACTTTTCCAATGTCATACGACGATCCAGCGGATCAGGTCCGAGGTCAGACATCGCCTCTTCTGTTTCTTTAGCCGTCAGCAAGTGCAGGTAACCTAAGCGCAGCCCAATAAAATAAAGCTTTACTCCACTAAAATCCAGTTCAATTTGAACCGTGCGATCAGGACGCTGCTCCTCTGTCCCCAGGTACAGCAGTCCTCCCAGCATCAGATGCAGCACAAGCCGCCCACCCGTGTTCAGATGAAAAATCAAGTGCTTGCCTCGACGCTCCATATATACAACGGTTGTTCCCAGCAATTTCTTTTCAAACGTTTCCACTTCGGTATTAATGGATTTCACACGGTTAACCTTCACTCCGGTAATCGGAATGTCCAAAATTTGTTTTGACAATAGCGTTCTGTAGTTCTCCATCTCAGGAAGTTCCGGCATGTCAACATCTTTCCTTTCGTAGCTGCAAATAGCTTTTGATTCTTGCAGATTTTTTTAAAATGTATATTTACTATTACTTAAACTCTTCTTGGAGCCAATCCTGCAATTCATCCAGATTGTCAAATATCAGATCAGGTTTTACTCCAACGGCACGCATATGTCCGTCCATATTAGCGCGGGTCGAAACACCCGATAGTATCAGAGCTGTTTTGCAACCTGCCGCCGCACCTGCCGCAATATCGGTAAGCATATTATCGCCCACAACCAGAGCTTCATCCGCTCTAATGTTCAAGCGATCCAACGCATAGTTCATTAACACGCTTGAAGGTTTACCGATGACGACGGGTTTTACCTGTGATGCCGCCTCAATCGCAGCTCCAATCGTTCCTGCCCCCGGCGTGAGTCCATCTTGTGAAGGTAATTGGAGATCCGGGTTTGTCAAAATAAAAGTGGCTCCTTCCCGAATCCATCGCATAGCAGCAACCAGCTTATCATATGTAAATTGGCGATCTATTCCCTGAACCACATAATCAGGATGATCCTCAACAAGCTGCAATCCGGCATCCGTAAGCGCCTGACGTAATCCCGTTTCACCAATACAATATACTCGTGCTCCAGGACCTTGCTGTGCAACATATTGTGCAGCTGCCAGCGCCGAAGTACATACTTCATCGCTAACCGCTTCAATTCCCATACTTACCAAATGCTCAGCCACCGACTCAGGTGTGCGTGAAGCATTGTTCGTAACATAGGCGTAAGGTATCTGGTTCGTGCGCAATTGGGATATGAGCAGATCCGCACCCTTGATCATCCGGTCCCCATGATACAATGTTCCATCCAGATCAATCAGTAACGATTTTATCGTAATTCCCTCCCGCACTTCAAATCAATTCATCATAACATTGAAATTATAATTCATCCCATGAATGATGTTCACCCTCTTATTTAACCACCTTAACCATTCAGGTTATAAAATAAGTCGGCCCTTTCATTCCATCTTATCTATCTTAAGTCAAAAATACATATGAAGTCCATGAATTGCTGGTAAACCATGCAAAATAGTGCCATTCCTCGCTAAAAGCCGTCGCTTTCCCATTGAATAAGCTTACATCTCCGTCGAAATCCATCGAAGATGCCTAGTCTTCAAAGGAAATTTCCCGTATTTCCTGAGCCTGCTCAAAATACAAACCCCTTAAAATTCGATATATAGAAAACCGAATATGACATGCCTCCATATGTGGTATTACAAATTCTTTCGGTTCCCCCATATGTCGTCCTCATCTCTTGTCGCATTCTGCGCTTTCCCGGAAAATAATTTCACAGGAAAAACAAAGGCACCGGAGCAAGCCCCGGCACCCATACACGTCTATCTTCTACAACTACCGTTTATGAACCGATGTCGGGCACTGGTAACAACACATGCTGCTCCGCCAGCAATGAATTGGGGAATACTCTCCGCGCTTCCTCCAACAACGGATGGAGCTGCTCCTGATCTTTATATCTGGAACTAAAATGCGTCATGATCAACTGAGCCGCACCTGCCGCTTTTGCTGCTTCCGCAGCCTGGAGCGCCGTACTATGATGATATTCATACGCCGTATTTGCCAGCTCATGCAGAAAAGTGGCTTCATGAACGACAACCGTTGCATCCTGAGCCAGTACTACGGTATTCGGGCAAGGTCGAGTGTCACCGAGAATGGTAATAATACGTCCTTTTTTCGGTGTACCCAATACATCCTGAGGATGAAGCATGACTCCCCCCTCCACCTCTACGCTTTCTCCACGCTTCAGCTTACCATACACCGGGCCGGGCTTGATTCCGTATCGCTCCAGCAGCTCCTGATTGAGCTTCCCAGGCTTATCCATCTCTACAATACGATAGCCATAGCTGTCAATACGATGATCCAGCAGAGCCGATTCTACCCGAAATTGCCCGTCATCAAACAACAGCCCCCCCGTATGCTCCACAATATCTAGTTGGTAGTTGATACGAGATTGGCTGATTCCCAGCGATAATTCGATGTACTGTTTGAGTCCTAGCGGCCCGTATACCGTCAGCGGTGTCGTACCTCCCTGATACGCCCTGCTCGACAGTAGACCCGGCAGACCAAAGAGATGGTCTCCATGCAAATGGGTAATGAATATTTTTTCAAGCCTGCTTAGCTTAAGCGGCGAACGTAGTACCTCCTGCTGAGTTCCTTCGCCGCAATCAAACAACCACATGCTTCTTCGTTCCTCCAGCAAACGGAGTGCGATAGACGTCACGTTTCGCTGGATCGTAGGCACACCTGCATTCGTGCCGAGAAAATAAAATTCCATGACTTTAACCTTCTTCCTGCTGACCAGCAAAAAACCTCCGAAGCTCGGAGGGTCTTCACTATCCCATCTGATAAAGGTGTTATACCTTTTCGACGTTAAAATACTGCGCCTGAGGGTGGCTGAACACCATGGCTGATACAGAAGCCTCCGGTTCCATCATAAACCCTTCTGTCAGTTCAACGCCAATATCCTCAGGTTTCAACAGCTGGAACAATGGCCCCTGATCCTCCAGATCAGGACATGCCGGATAGCCAAAAGATACCCGTATACCCTGATATCTAGCCCCATGCCGCTGTTTCATCGTCATGTCTGCCGAGTCTGGGAAGCCCCAACTGTCCCTTATAATATGATGAAGCCGCTCGGCGAGTCCTTCTGCCACTTCCAGTGCTACCGACTGAAGTGCATGAGAGCGTAAGTAATCCCCTTTTTCTTTCCATTGGGTGGAAAGCTGTTGAATACCATGACCCGCCGTAACGACCATGAAACCTACATAATCCATAACTCCGGATTCCACCGATTTCAAGTAGTCAGCCAGACATAAATAAGGCTCTACTTGTTGACGCGGAAACGTAAATGTGTGCAGTACCTTGCTCACATCTGATGGATCATAAATCAAAATCTGATCTCCCTGTGACTGCGCCGGGAAGAAACGATATACAGCATGTGCCTGAATAATTCCATCCGTAACGGCTTCAAACATGATGCTATCTACAGTTTCCTTCAACTGAGTCGCTTTCGGATTCCCCGAAGCCAGCAATTGCTCAACATTTCCTTTTAATCCAAGATGGTGCCCCATCAGCATCTGCATATTCACATACGGCAAAATATAATTGAGCGGATAGTTACGCAGTACATGACGATCCGTATCCGGCGGAATATAGACGGGCAAATCCTGAGCTATTTTAGAGCGAACAGCCCGGGTAAGTTTCGGCAACGGCTTGGCTTCCACGACCGTCGCGGCTTCCGCTTCCCGTTCAGCCTCCATTTCCTCAGCCATTTTCTTGCGGGACTCAGGATTCATAAGCTTGTTAGCTATGTCCAAACCATCCATTGCATCCTTCGCATAGACAACCATTCCGTCATACTCGGGACGGATACGGTTTTTCGTAAACTTACGCGTCAAAGCAGCTCCGCCAACCATAATCGGGATATCAATATTCGCATTTTTCAAATCCTGTGCAGTCAACACCATCTGTTGAGCCGATTTAACAAGCAAACCAGATAAGCCAATCGCGTCGGCCTTTTCTTCACGGTAAGCCTCAATAATGCGTTCTGGTGGTACTTTTATACCCAGATTTACAATATGGTAACCATTGTTGGATAGAATAATTTCCACCAGGTTTTTACCGATATCATGCACATCACCTTTGACCGTAGCCAGCAAGATCTTTCCTTTTACCGAGGATTCATTTTTTTCCATATACGGTTCCAAGTAAGCTACCGACGCCTTCATAACTTCAGCGCTTTGCAGCACCTCTGCGACGATCAATTCGTTATTGTTAAACAGCCGACCTACTTCTTCCATCCCCTTCATCAGCGGGCCATTAATAATCTCCAGCGAGGAATATTTGGCTAGCGCTTGCTCCAGATCCGGAATCAGTCCCTCCTTACTACCCTCCACTACATAGGAAGCCAGCCGCTCTTCGAGCGAGAGGTTGGACACCTTCTCTTTTTTCTCCACTTTCTTATTACGGAAAGCAGCCACAAAAGCGGATAAAGTATCGTCGTTCGTTTTATAAATCAAGTCTTCGGCGAGCTTCCGTTCATGCTCGGGTATCGAAGCATAACGTTCGAGCTTCTCTGTATTTACAATCGCATAGTCCAAGCCTGCTTTGGTACATTCGTATAGATAAACGGAATTGAGCACTTCACGACCCGCCTCCGGCAAACCAAAGGACACGTTACTAATACCCAGAATGGTGTGAACTCCTGGAAGTGCTTCTTTAATAATCCGAATACCCTCAATCGTTTCCTTGGCCGAACCGATGTATTGCTCATCACCTGTTCCTACGGGAAATACGAGCGTATCAAAAATAAGATCCTCGGGTGCCAGACCGTAACGGTTCACCAGCAGATCATAGGAACGCTTGGCCACCTCAAGCTTATCCTCACGTGAAATAGCCTGACCGCGTTCATCAATGGTTCCAACAACAACAGCCGCGCCGTATTTATGAATAAGGGGTGCCATTTTCTCAAATTTCTCTTCGCCGTCCTCCAAATTAATGGAGTTAATGATCGCCTTCCCTTGCGAATATTGCAAGGCGGTATCAATGACCTGGATATCCGTGGTATCAATCACGAGAGGGACCTTTACCTTATTCACAACCAGCTTCAAAAAGGCTTCCATATCCGTCATTTCATCACGGTCCGGGTCCTGTACACAAATATCTATGACATGTGCCCCACTCTTTACCTGAGCGCGGGCAATTTCAGATGCCTCTTCATATTTGCCTTCCACGATCAAACGCTTGAATTTGCGGGAGCCGAGAACATTCGTTCGTTCACCAACCATATAGGGACGATTTTCCTGTTCAATATATACAGGCTCAATGCCGGATACGGCCGGTGGGTGATGACCTTCCAGCGGACGAGGCTCAAACTGCGCCATACTTTCACTCATAACCCGTATATGCTCAGGCGTGGTCCCGCAGCACCCCCCTGCAATATTCAGCCAGCCTTTTTCGGCGAAAGCGGCCATTTTACGGGCCAATGAATCAGGTGATTCATGATATTGGCCGTTTTCATCGGGCAGACCTGCGTTTGGATAACAGCTAATCGCTGCTGAGGACATGTCAGAGAGAGAGCGAATGTGATCTCGCATAAACTCCGGCCCTGTAGCACAATTCAGCCCGATCGACACCGGGTGCAAGTGTTCAAGCGATATGCAGAAGGATTCGATATTTTGCCCTGCCAACGTCGTTCCCATCGGCTCGATCGTTCCCGAAATCATTATGGGAAGCTCTATACCCGTCTTCTCAAAAGCCTGCCGAATTCCAATACTTCCGGCTTTGACGTTAAGCGTATCCTGCGACGTCTCCAAAAGCAGAGCATCCACGCCGCCTTCAATCAGCGCCAATGCCTGCTCTTCATAGCTCTCGATCAGTTCTGCAAACGTAACACCACCTGTCACGGATAATGTTTTCGTCGTCGGTCCCATAGCCCCTACAACAAAACGAGGCTTGTCCGCAGTACTATACTTATCCGCCGCGTTACGCGCCAGTTTAGCTGCTACCAGGTTAATCTCACGGGCGCGCTCCGGTATATCGTAATCCGCCAAAACGACGGATGTCGCTCCAAAAGTGTTCGTTTCAATCAGGTCTGATCCGGCCTCCAAGTATGCTTCATGTATCCCTTGAATAACATCCGGTCTGGTTAAGACCAACATCTCGTTGCAGCCTTCGAGCTCTTCCCCGCCAAAATCGTCGGGGGAAAGATCCTCTTGCTGGATCATGGTACCCATAGCCCCGTCAAGAATGAGTATTCTTCGTTGTAATGCATCCTGTAAGCTAACTTTATCCAAAATCTCTTCACCCCCGCAAAACGTTAAATCCTAGTTTAGCAGAAACCGTATCATTTAGATAGATTGAAGTAAAAACATACGTTTTATACGGCTTCTCTGTACAAAAACAACTCTCGGATATTCATTTTTACAGTTTGCAGCATAATAAGACATACTTATCTTTCTATATAGGAATAGGATGAACCGTCATTTGCAACATAAAATGTTTCAAACCTATATTGTACAACGATTCAAGACATGATATTCTGTATACAACATTAAACCAAGTGGAAAAGAGGGATAACCTGTGGCTGAAATCTTAATACGCAATACAAATGTACGAATTAGCGATGAAGACAAGGTACGTGAATTTTTGGAGAGTCAAGAGGTATTGTACGAGCATTGGGATGCTTCCAAGCTGTCCGGGGAGCTGCAAGAAAACTTTACCCTGACAGATGAGCAAAAAGTGGCTGTTCTAAGCACTTTTGAAGCCGAAATCAAGGATTTAGCCGCCCGTCGTGGGTATAAAATATGGGACGTAATCACCTTGTCCGAAGCAACGCCGAATTTGGACGAGCTGCTTGCCAAGTTTGAGCAAATTCATACCCATACCGAAGATGAAATCCGTGCTATTGTAGCAGGCAAAGGCATTTTCATCATTAAAGGTCCTGAAGAAATCGGATATTTTAATGTTGAGCTTTCACCAGGTGACGTTATTTCCGTACCAGAAAATATTCCTCACTTTTTTACCTTAATGGAAAATCAGAAGATCGTCGCAGTACGTTTGTTCATCGAAGAAAATGGGTGGATTGCCGAACCGTTTGAAGATCCATCGTTTATTCAGGCATAATACTATCATACGAATCCATCCTAATGTGGATAAAGCAACTCCCTCTGCTCTGAGATACCTGAGCGGAGGGAGTTTTTTGGGCTTGTTACTATAATAAGAGCCGAAAGGCACTTACTTAAACGATTGAATAATTCCATCCAATTCGGACAGATGCTTAATTTCGAACTTTGGCTTGATTTCTGTAGTATTGGTTTTAGCGTTGCGGTTCACCCACACGGAGTGCACACCTGCCGCCAGAGCCCCTTGAATATCAGTCGTCAGCTTATCTCCTACCATTAAAGCATGTTCAGGCTCAATACCGAGAAGCCCCAAAGCATGCTGAAAAATAGACGGGTCCGGCTTACCTTTACCAAACGAACCTGAAATAACAACGTGATCAAAAAATGGAGCTAACTGCGGAACCCCATCCAGCTTTTCCTGCTGTAGATCAGGGGAGCCGTTTGTCAACAAAAGAAGCTTATACTGCCCTTTCAATTGCTCCAGAATCTCAAACGTTTCTTCATAAACATGGGGACGTGAGCGTCTTTCCAAGGCAAATTGGGTTGCCATCTTTTGCGCTAACTCTTCATTATCTATCCCCAGCTGTTGGAGACCTCTACGCCAAGATTCCTTTCGATAAGCAGGGGCTAACTGTTCCAATTGTCGGAACTCAGGCTGCTCTCCTGCCGTAAAATTCGCCCACAATCCCTCAAACGGATTAATGCCAATCAATTGAGTAAAACTAAAGGTTTCATAAGATTCATACAAAGCACGCGCTTCCTTGCGGACAGCTTCTTCCAAAGCTTTCGGATCAACGCCTGATTCCCGGGAGCCTGTCTGGCACGCCGCGTCAAATGCCTCTTCTACGCTGCGCTCATCCCACAGAAGTGTATCATCAAGATCGAACATTACCGCCTGAATCGCCATCTGAATTATCCACTCTCTTTCCACTTTATATGTACGCTTGTTCTGCCTTGTTGCGTCTACAAGCATTCCAATCGTTATGTGCCCATATTAAGCAAGAGGCCGCAATGTGCTATGAAATAACATCATGCGGCCTTATTTACAGAGCCTACAGGCCCACGGACAATTTAAACGATTTGTACCAACAAAAGTCGTTATTTTTTGTCTACTTGAACCTGATTAGTTTGCGCAAACTTCTCAAGTCGCTCTGCAATGGCATCCGTATCATAACGGCCAAGTGATTTTGTAAAAATGAAGTTGCCACCCTTACCTTTTCTTTCAACCGTTACATAACCCTTTTCAATCTTGATGGCTTTCATATCCTCTGCGGTCATTGGACGCTCTCTGCCGCCCTTCAACATATACAGTGTGCTCTTCCCAACCTTCAAATAAGGACGGCGGATGAAAAAGATAACAGCCAGCATCAAATACAAGCCGAATACAAGCCAGTCCATTCCGCGCATGCCAGTCTTAGTCAAAAAATAACTCATGAGCATGTACAGAACTGCAAGTCCAGCCAACATGATTGGCACGGTTATATTACGTCCACGGAAAATATCCATTGCAGAACCGGCGCCACTAATGGTTTGGATACCTTGCTTTTTGCGCAATTTATTCAAATGCGCTGTGTTTTTGCGTACTTTTCTTTCGAATGACCGGGCCATCTCTCAATTCCCTTCCCAAATGTATTGCTTCAGAGCAATTGCCTCAAACCTATCTATATAGATATCAAAAAGAATACCAAAAAAGCAAAAGGCAAATGATGCGGGCTAAGCTGCATTAGTGAAAATTAATGTTTCAGCCCGCCATTTCCCTTCGGCGTTTCATCGTCCACAAATTCAATCGTTTCAAGCTGCTGCCGAAAATTACGGCGAATGTTACCCAAATAAATTTCCCGAAGATTGGCACGTTCTATTGTTTCTTCTTCCGTCAATCCCTCGGCTTTTGCTTTGCGCGCCAATTCATTGATGCGCTCTACCAAGCTGTCTATATCCAAATTGTGTCCCCTCCATATAAGCAAAGATATAATACACTTTGACATGTAGAAAAGAGCTTGTCAAGGTTCCCGCATCACGTTCCCTGACAGCTCTAATGTGATTGATCAGAAGTGAGGAAGCTTTAAAACCTGGCCTGCCTGCACTCCTCGATCTTCTAGTCCGTTAATCCGAACAATTCCTTCTATATATACCCGTGTATCTATTCGTTCCGGTTTATGATTGGAGGCAATCCGCCACAATGTATCCCCAGGTTGTACAATAAGTTTGGTTACCTCTTCATTCGGAACCGAGGGAGCAGCAAATACCGTCAGTACACCTGCACCTGCAATCCAGGAAACGATAACCAGAATAAGAAGCTTGGGCAGAAGACTGTTAGAAATGGTCCGTACAAGCTGTGCCTTTCTCTCATTCCGGACATTTTGCATCTTTTCTAAATTCATTGGAAAAATACTTTGATATGTGCTATATTTCATCATTGGCTGCGTCCTCCAAACGTTTGTTCCTATGTTTTTTCACAATATAACACGAACATTTGTTTTGTTCAATAGAAAAGAGAACAAAAGTTCGTGATTATTTTTTAGGGATTATTTAGAACTTATGTTTGTACGAACGGAGGTTCTATGCTATAATTTTCCCAAACGTTACTAAATGGGGTTGATACGGTATGTCTAAGATTTCAAGCCGCCAGCAGGCCATTCTTGAATTTATCCGCAATGAAGTGCGTCTAAAGGGTTATCCCCCTTCTGTACGCGAAATAGGTGAGGCTGTCGGATTGGCCTCCAGTTCTACGGTTCATGGTCATTTGGATCGTCTGGAGAAAAAGGGACTGATTCGTCGTGATCCAACGAAGCCACGGGCCATCGAGTTACTCGGCCAAGACGAATCGGATAACAGCAACTTGATTAATTACTCAATTAGTCGTGTTCCGGTCGTCGGCAAAGTTACAGCTGGTTTGCCTATTACAGCAACAGAAAATATTGAAGATTACTTTCCTCTTCCCCAGCATTTCGTTGGTGAGGATAAAATATTCATGTTATCTGTTGTAGGAGAAAGCATGATTGAAGCTGGTATTGCCAACGGAGATTATGTCATCGTACGTCAACAGCAGACAGCCGATAACGGCGATATTGTCGTGGCCATGACAGACGAGGACGAGGCTACGGTTAAAACTTTTTACAAGGAAAAAGATCATATCCGACTTCAACCGGAAAATCCGGCCTTTGAACCGCTTCGTCTGACGCACGTCAGTATTTTGGGCAAGGTTGTAGGACTCTTCCGGGACTTCCACTGATTATCATTTTTCAGCCCCGTTATTCTTCCCGCTATAACAAAACCGGCTGCCCATGGCAAGCCGGTTTTGTGTTGATTTTATGTACACAAAATGTTCCTCACAGCTATTCTTTTTCCTTTTTGATAGCCCATAGATTAAACGGTTTATATCTGCAATTGCTGTTCTGTATAAGAGAATTCAAACAGAACAACCTTTGATCGCATTCATTACATACAAATACTTATCCATTTTAAATCTATGGAAAAGCAACTTGAAGCTGTACTTTCCGAAAGAAATAACTACCCAGAGGACAGTCAACAATATAAAGAGCTTTCTGAACAACTGAATCATATTCTTAACCAGGAAGCGTATTACGAGAAAAAACTTAAATCCCTATATAGTAAGTAATATTTCTTCTGCCAGCATCTTCATTCTTTACTATTCTGCTTATGCTAGTCTGCTGTAACTATCTCCTACAATGTAAAGTGGGAAAGGATACGGCAGGTAAGTATGAGTTTTTTTACGTTCCGATCTCCATACTTTATCAGTTTCTGAATATTAGGATCATAGGTGATAGCTTCTTTTTGCTTTTAATAGATTTATGCTGATACATTGCTAGCGCTACTGGCATATGAATAAAGTAGACCTTAGCAAAGGAGATAAGCAGATGATCAAAAATAGAGTCAAAACGTATAAGCATCGTATCGGAAAGAACAAATTTCTGGTCGTAAAAGTCTTTCAGGCCGCAGCCGCCAAAACAAGAAGCGGTAACGCACTAGCCACTAATGCATTAAACATCAAAATTTCCAAACGTAACCGTAAGCATAAACACTTCTAAATTCATCCGTACCTTCATTTCTTGTGAAGGGAGGTGATATCATGAGTAAAAGACATTTCAAACGTCAAGTGAGAAGAAGAGGATTAACGATCCGTTCAAATCAGAGAGCCACTGCACGTGCTAGAGGTAACGCGCTCGCTGTTAATCTGTTTAGCGTAAATGATAGACAACGCAGACGTTAATAATTGTTTTTAAGCGAAAAGCGGGAGGGATTCCTTCCTGCTTTTTTCCACATTGTAGTGTAAAATAGAAATTACACCAAAAATCGTATTCTCTTCATCTGAATGATCATTATCCTACATACTCTGAACGAAATGCTTTTCCTCGTTTCATAAATATAAAGGAGCGAAAATGTTAACTCAACACAACTCATCACCTTCCCCCACTCTTTTTCCCTTGATTATGAATTCGAACCTTTCTACCTATATCAATTCCTAAAATTAGGGACATATGAACAAAAATCAGAGTGCTGAATGTCTCTTATGATTCGACAATATAAGCCGAGTATTTTTGACAAAAAAAGAGCCGCTATCTAGTAGCAACTCCAGTGAAGATTATGTTCGAATTAATGAAACCCATTTCCTCTATAACCTTGCCAAATCGGTGATAAGAGATCGGACACCTCTTTGACGTTTTTGTTATCTCACATTCAAAGTAAGCGTCTTTGAAAATGCCATTAACAATTTTCACCTTTTCCACATTCAGAGTATTGCTTCTGTCCACATTCAAGAAATGGAACCCATTATTATTTAGGAAGCTTTCCCAATGGCTTAGGGTGCCGATCATGTAATATGTTTTTTCAAATGTGTGAACTAGAATCTGGTCTCTCTTACGTCCCTTAGATATGAAAAGAACCTTGTCCACTGCTATGTTTTCACCGTTAATACCTCGAGGATCAGCTGACACGGTTAAGTTTAGCATTTCATATATCTCCCACTTTATTTCAACAGTTCTTCAGGTGGTTCGGGACTGTGAATCCAAGACAAACTCGCTGTACTCACTGATACAACTGCAAGTGAAGTTAGTAATATGGCAGCATTGTAGTACATGCCAATCTTAAATTTACTAAATTTAGGACTTTTCATTTTTTACACCTCCCCTCTATTAATGTTAAGCTCTGAACAAAAAAACTAGCAGCTACCACCGGAAAAGCCAGCCACAAATTAAGTGCTATTATTGCAACTCCGCAAATTTTTAACAATGGGTAGTGCCGTTTAGGTATACGAGTCTTCCCGTCTATTCTAGACGGAGCATAAACTAAGACAAGTATTATACTTGATATTGAAGTAATAACTATCCAATTATAGTTTAAATTCACAAAGGACAGGGCAGTAAGTAAAGCTGTAGATACAACAATGCATACTATATTGCTTTTTAAATGTATTCCTCCTACAACTTGACGCAGTATAGAAAAAGATATCATCGCCAGTACAGTTTCCTGCACCTTACCCGTAATAAAAGAAATACCAATAGTCAACAAAATGATTGAAACTGTATTAATCACAACGGCTATTCCATGTTTTAAAACCGCAATAGAAGCTGGATGATCCGGTACAACTGTTTTGATATGAGTTGCAATATCAAGGGCGATAGAATCAAGATTTTTTATAGTAATCACGCTCCGTTTTTAGCGCATAGTACAAGAACATTCCAGATGCCAAAGCTATAAATAAAATACTCAGGGGAAAATTGTTGACATAGAACATAAATGTACTAGCTGCTAGTACCCCAATTATTAAAACAACAACAAGTACATGTTCCCACCTAAAACGCAAGCTTTCATAATCTGCTGTAAAGCCTATTTTGAATTTATATAGTAACCATGATATAGCTAACACCCATGCACTGGTTACAGCTTGAGCTAACGATCCTTCTGGAGAGGTCTGCATGTCTGATGTCAATGTACCAAAGAGCATTACTATGATTATTGCTTGAAACAGCGTATACAAAAATGTACCTGTAATGGATATAATAGCTGCCCAAATAATGGGCATCCTTACAACAGTAGTTATCAATAATGTGAATAATATAATGTTTATAGTCGGAGCAAAAAAAGACAACGAAATTTCTTCTCTCAACACCAGACTTTGCAAATTCATGATCAGGCCGATAAACAATGCAGGCCAGACAAAGTCTAAAGCTCGAATTCTAAAAATAGTAAGCATTAAAACAAATGCCGCAAATGTTTCAACATTAGAAAATAGCAAGAACCGTATATGCTCCCACATAACACATATCCCCTTCACTCAGTTGTATCCAACAATATAATTCTATATTTACTATAACCGTGCAGCAATACAATTACCTATTTATTTGGAATATTTTATGTATTATGCTAGACAAATATTTTTCGCTCGTTTCCTTATAATGCGTTTATTGCTCTATGAACCATATTTCAGAAAAGCTCTTATTTCACGATCTGGAAAATACCATTACCTCCAATTACCTCCAATTTTTTTTGGAAACCTGGGATCATGGAAAAACATGTCCAATATCGTGCCCCAACTCATACAGGTTCTCTTCTATGATTATTTAGAATCCCAAAAACATACTCAGCATCAACTATTCTAACCAATTCTGTAATTCTTTCATGAATGATTTTTCGAACTTCCTTTTCATCTCATTAATTTCAATCAAGACTCTCATCCTTTTCCCTTTTTAGGGGATTATACCACAACTGAAATGATATCCTCCAGCTTAATCCAACTAACATCATCTTCCCCACGAGACAGCTTTACTTCACGTCTAGCCGTATTGATTATTGTTACAATGCCACGCAACTCCACATCGTCAAATGGCTAAATACGACTAACGTGACAGGCTCCCGTGAGTAGTAGGAATCTATACGCGCCTGCTCAATTAATTGGACCTCCTGATCGTCTAGTTCTCGCTTATCGTGCCGCTGTCGGTCCTTCATTAACTTTAAATACGCCTCTTTGTGCTCGGGGATTATGATCCTCAAACTTTCAAAAATTCCATTCCCCTCAAGTTACTTATCCACCGTAATTCCTCCTTGGATCGTTATGCAGAAATTATATTTAGAACATACATTCTGTATAAGAAAATATTTTTTCCGGAAAGCAGAAAAATACCCCAAAAAGATCGGAGCTCAATATTCTCTAAAGTAACGCTCTCCATTGCGGGTGGCATAATGATCTTCTGGTCCCTGTCCCAACCTTCCAGAAGTGGACCTTACCTACATAACGTTAGTTCGTGGGCATTTTGGGGGAACTATACATCGGATTTATAATTTTTACTCACTGCCCCCAAATTAAAAATCCCCCAGCGCTTAGAGCGCCAAGGGATTCTACATTTTAGTAAAGCGTCAGATATTGATCACGTTCCCACTGGTGAACCTGTGTGCGATACATATCCCATTCAATTTCCTTAAGCTCGTAGAAGTAAGCCAGTGCATGGTCACCCAGAGCGTCAGAGATAACTTCGCTACGAATAAGCTCGGACAAAGCTTCCTTCAAGTCTGCAGGCAGGCTTGGAATGCCTTCTTCGATGCGCTCTTCCTCAGACATAACATAGATGTTACGATCAATTGGAGCTGGTAGAGCCATTTGACGTTTGATACCATCCAAACCGGCTCTCAGCATCACAGCCAGTGCCAAATAAGGATTCGCAGCCGGGTCAGGATTACGAACTTCGACGCGGGTACTCAAACCACGAGATGCTGGAATTCGAATCATCGGACTACGGTTACTGGCAGACCAGGCAACATAACAAGGAGCTTCATAACCCGGTACAAGACGTTTGTATGAATTCACCGTTGGATTCGTGATTGCTGCCATCGCACGTGCATGCTTGAGAATGCCAGCCATATAATGGCGGGCTGTCTGGCTCAATCCGAGTTCGTCTGATTCGTCATAAAATACATTTTCATTGTCCTTGAACAACGATTGGTTACAGTGCATACCGGAGCCGTTTACGCCAAACAAAGGTTTAGGCATAAAGGTGGCGTGCAGACCATGCTGACGTGCAATCGTCTTAACAACGAGCTTGAACGTTTGGATCTGATCGGCTGCTTTGACTGCATCCGCATATTTAAAGTCAATCTCATGCTGTCCAGGTGCAACTTCATGATGGGACGCTTCAATTTCAAAGCCCATCTCTTCAAGCTTAAGAACAATTTCCCGACGGCAGTTTTCACCCAGATCCATCGGTGCCAAGTCAAAATATCCACCTTGGTCATTCAATTCTGTAGTCGGTTCGCCCTTTTCATCGGTTTTGAACAGAAAGAATTCAGGCTCCGGTCCGACATTCATCGAAGTATAACCCATTTCTTCTGCTTCCTTAAGTACACGTTTCAAGATACCGCGCGGATCGCCAGCAAATGGAACTCCGTCCGGCTTATAAATATCGCAGATCAGACGAGCTACACGATCCGAGGTTACCCAAGGAAATACTACCCATGTATCCAGATCAGGGTATAAGTACATGTCAGATTCTTCAATGCGTACATAACCTTCAATGGAAGAACCGTCAAACATCATTTTGTTATCCAGCGCTTTTGGCAGTTGACTAACCGGAATTTCTACGTTCTTGATCGTACCAAGCAAATCTGTAAACTGCAAACGAATAAAACGAACATTTTCTTCTTTCGCAATCTGAAGAATATCTTCTCTAGTATAACTCACACTAACCTCTCCCTTTCTGTAACGACTATATACAAATCAGCTGTTCCATAATCCTTTTAAATAATAAGGCCTGGTCTGCAAGTAAAGCGATAGTATGCCAAAATGCAGGCTATACATTATCTCTTATTGAAAAAACGTGATAATTCACCTTGAATCAGGGATACCTGTCCTGGTCTTTTACCTGCCACAAGCTGTTGTTTCAGCAAGCGGTGAAGCTGGGTATCGGACATTTCACGACGTTTGACTTCCGTATCTGCAGTAATAACTGTAGCTTCTTCCGATTCCTTGGTGACCGGATTCATGACTTGTTTAATACCCGCAATGTTAACACCCTTCTCAATCAACGCCTTGATTTCAAGCAAGCGCTCTACATCATTAAAAGAAAAAAGACGTTGGTTACCCGACGTACGGGCAGGAACTATCAAGTTATGCTGTTCATAATAACGAATCTGACGTGCTGACAAGTCCGTTAGCTTCATGACAATACCTATTGGAAATAAGGCCATGTTTCTGCGAATTTCGTCGCCCATTTGTCATCAACCTTCCAGTGATCTATTATTCACCTTATTGTACATTTAGCTGATGCAAAGTGTCAATGATATGTTAGAAAAACTCACAATAATTTACGTTCTTTCATCGTTTGCAGGGCCATCAGCACTCCATATTTCACATGAGAGTAGGTTAAGCCCCCTTGCATGTAACCAATATAGGGTTCACGAATCGGAGCATCTGCAGATAATTCCAGGCTTCCTCCTTGTATAAAAGTGCCTGCTGCCATAATAACCGGGTGCTCGTAGCCCGGCATATCCCACGGCTCCGGTACCACATGGCTATCCACAGCGGCAGCGCGCTGAATTCCTTGGACAAAAGCAATTAAATGCTCCGGTCCGCTAAAAGAAATGGCCTGAATCAAATCGGTGCGTTCCTCATGCCAGGCAGGTTTCGTTTCAAATCCCATGTCTTCAAAGACCGCAGCCGCGAATATACTTCCTTTAACCGCTTGCCCAACCAGTGTTGGAGCAAGAAATAAGCCCTGAAAGATACCTCTCGTGGTACCTAACATGGCTCCTACCTCACCACCGATTCCAGGCGCAGTTAAGCGGTAGGCTGCCAACTCCACATACTCCCGTTTACCACAAATATATCCTCCCGTTTCAGCAATGCCGCCGCCGGGATTTTTAATCAGTGAACCTGCCATCAAATCGACACCGACCTGAGTAGGCTCCAGCTTTTCGGTAAATTCACCATAACAATTGTCCACAAAGACAATAACGTCAGGTTTAATCGCCTTTACGCGGGCTGTCATTTCCTCGATATCTGCCACACTAAAAGAAGCTCTCCAATCATAGCCACGTGAACGCTGGATGCCGATCACCTTCGTATTGGCATGGATTGCAGCCTCCACTGCTTTCCAATCTACTTTACCTTCTGCTGTCAGCGCCGTTTCTCCATAAGTAATGCCAAAATCCTGCAATGACCCAGTCCCATCGCCGGGCTTGCCGATCACTTTGTGAAGCGTATCGTACGGTTGTCCCGTAATATACAGCAGCTCATCACCCGGACGCAGCACGCCGAATAAAGCAGTGGAAATCGTATGAGTTCCCGAGGCAAAATGCGGGCGGACCAATGCCGCCTCCGCACCGAACACATCGGCGTAGACCTCCTCCAGTACCTCACGCCCTCGGTCATTGTACGCATATCCCGTGGAACCGGCAAAATGAAAATCGCTCACTTGCTTCCGCTGAAATGCCTGAATAACCTTCCACTGATTTGCATCTACAATATGATCTATAAGCTGTAGCCGTTCCTGTATTTTGCGCTCTGCTGTTTCCTGAATTTGTTGAATTTCCGGACTAAAAACTACCATTGTACCTTTCTGACCCTCTCTCTTTACGCAGCCTTAGGCTATTGTTGTTATAACATCGTTCGCTTGGAATGATGCGCTTTATCATTGAATTGACCTAAAAACGTCATCAGATGTTAACCTTCTGTGAAGTCCCTGAGAGCATGACCATATTTTTCATATTCACCTCGCTGAACTTCTACCTCATAAATGACATCATTACCATCATACTCGGTCAGAAGCACATCTCCGATCCGGTAAAGCACCGATGTCAGGTCCCCACGTTCCGCCGGAATACGGAATCTCAGCGTATCTCCGCTCAGATGCTCCTGAATCAGCTCACGGAGACGCAGGAGATCACTTTCGTCGAATGAGCTGATTTTCAAATAGCCCTCGCCGGAAGGAAGCATTTCCAGTTGCTCAGGAGTACAAGCGTCTTTTTTATTAAACAATACGATCTGTGGCTTGTCCGCCGCTCCCAGTTGCTCCAAAATCATTTCCACGACCTTCATCTGTTCGTCACGCATATCCGAAGAAGCGTCTACAACATGCAAAATAAGATGGGCCTCATTAGCTTCCTCCAAAGTAGCGCGGAAAGAAGCAACCAAATCATGAGGCAGATTTTGAATAAAACCAACTGTATCCGTAAGAATAATCTCTTTGCCGCTTGGCAGCTCCATCGTTCTCGAGGTAGGGTCCAGCGTCGCAAAAAGTTGGTTCTCAATATATACATCAGCCGCGGTCAGTTGCTTTAACAGCGTTGATTTACCCGCATTGGTGTAGCCGACAAGCGCTACCTGCACAATACCACTCTTTTGTCTGCGCTCTCTATGTAAATACCGATGACGGGTGACCTCCTCCAACTGACGTTTCAAATCGCTGATGCGATCACGGATGTGACGACGATCTGTCTCCAGCTTGCTTTCACCGGGACCACGTGTTCCGATACCTCCGCCGAGCCGTGACAGATTTTTGCCGTGTCCAGACAATCGGGGCAACAAATAGGACAGCTGCGCCAGCTCAACCTGAATAATACCTTCCCGTGTTTTCGCACGCTGGGCAAAAATATCCAGAATAAGCTGCGTACGGTCGATAATTTTGAGATCCAGACTTTCTTCCAGATTTCGTACCTGTGCCCCTGACAGCTCCTGATCAAAAATAGCCGTATTCGCGCCCAATTCCTCGGCAGCTGCACGCAGTTCCTCTACCTTACCTTTACCGATAAACCATTTAGAATCCTTTGCTTCCTTGTTCTGGGTCAAAACACTTAGTACTTCGACACCAGCGGTCTCAGCCAGCTTCACAAGCTCATTCAGGGAGTATTCTGTATTGATGCCAGAACGCTTGACTTCATCCGTAATCAGACTGACCAGTACCGCCTTATCCTGCATTTCGGTTTGTGTATCATAAGTGGAGTTCGCCATATTGTTTGCTCCTTTATTTTCCATATTAACTCTCGCACAGAGACCGACCTGATATTCAGGCCGGCCCCCGTTCGACGTTATACAATTCGGTGTGATTCAGATTTCTATTATCGCCTATCTTTTGTCCATTTTCAAATCCTCTGGACGCAACGTCATCAGTTCCTGCTTTCCCGGCTGCCCGCTTCTATACTGATTGAGCAACCTGACAGCCTGATGCCGAATCGCTTTTTCGATGACATTGCGAACATAACGTGCGTTGCTAAATGCATGAATACTGTCGTTGCGTTCATTCAACAGATGCTCTTTCATTTTGAGTATGGACTGAGGCATGAGAATATAATCCCGTTCTTTGGCCATCATCTCGGAAATTTGGATAAGCTGATCCACGGTATAGTCCGGAAAATCCAACTGAATGGGAAAACGGGAAGGCAAGCCAGGATTCGTACGCAAAAAGAAGTCCATCTCTCCCGAGTATCCGGCAAGGATCAAAATAAATTGATTTTTCTGATCCTCCATGGATTTTACTAAGGTATCAATAGCTTCCTTTCCAAAATCCTTTTCCCCTCCCCGCGCCAAACTATATGCCTCATCAATAAACAGCACCCCACCCAGAGACTTCTTGACCAGATCCCGCGTTTTTTGCGCTGTATGTCCGATATACTCGCCTACCAAATCAGCCCTCTCCACCTCAATCAGATGGCCTTTGCTCAGTACCCCCATTTTTTGCAACATTTTAGCGATAATGCGGGCCACCGTCGTTTTCCCTGTACCCGGGTTTCCTTTGAAAATCATGTGATATACGTGTGCGTTACTCAACAGCCCCGCATCAGTACGCATATGGGCAATTTGCAAAAAAGCATATACTTCAAATACCAGGTCTTTGATGTTATCCAAGCCGACGAGATGATCGAGTTCCTTCTGAATTTCCTGATAGAGACTAAGATACTGCGGTAACGCCTGCGACTTAGTCGAAGTTGCTGCATCCGTCTCATCAACATTTACCGAAGCTATCGGCTCTGGGCTACGCAGCACGACATTGATTTGTCTGGAGGGTCTTTCCTCCGTCCGCTTGCCCGCGGCGATTCCCCGTCCGTTCATGCATCCATCACCTCAACATTTCTTCAGGCACAGCTTACCCTATTAATGTATTCGGCCCGGCATGTCCTTATTAGCATAAAAGCAACAGGAGCTTGCGCAAAGTATTTTGTTTATAGTGAAGATGCCTTTATGAGAAAACGTTATACGTTTCAGGACACCCAGGTTTGGGCACTGAGCCACCACTTTTGCAGCGTCCATTTAGCGTAAGCCAGCACCTCTCTCGATTGATGAAGCGGCATGTTCAGTACTTTAGATTCCGTCAGAGCCATCTGAGGATGCTCCAAATTCAAAAATCGGGCAATCTCCAGCGCCCGTGGGCCATGATAACTATGTGTGATAATCACAGTCGAGGTCCAACCATACTCCTGCATGATACGCTGGCTATACAGCAGATTTTCGTAAGTGCTGGTCGCATGGTTTTCCAACACAATATGCTGCGCTGGAATACCTCTGTCAACCAAATATTGTTGCATCCCCTCAGCCTCTGTATACGGGTAAGTTGGTTTGTCCAACCCTCCGCTTACAATCAGACGCTTTACTGTCCCGTTGCGGTATAGCTGCAGGGCCTCGTTCAGCCTCTCCTTTAGCCCCGGACTTGGCTCTGCTCCCCACATGGAAGCCCCAAGTACAATTCCTACCTGTGCTTGCTGAAGCGGAGTGGTAGAGGCTGCGTTATTCATATTCCAAAATCGAATACCTCCCCATACCAAACCGATCATAATGATAACCAGCAGACAAAGCATAAGACGTCTGGCTGCTGAAAACTTTTTCTCTGGGCGACTCAGCCTGCTTTTTGATTCAGAATCTTGTGGCCCAGTGCTTCTAATCCTCTGCAAAACCTTCACCGTTCCCTCTTAAAATCACCGTTGTGAAACCATTCTGCCCGGTGTTTCAGCGACATTTTAAAATAGGGGAATATATGGGCATCTATCCGTCGTAAAACCTCAGACGCAGTACGATTAGCCAGTTCTGCCTCCTGTGTCGAGATATGCCCGCGCTGTAACGCATCCTCCAGCTCATCCTCATCCACTAAAAAGATTTCGCCATTTTTAAGTACGACAACATCCAAATACAAATCGTCAAACCAGGGCACTCCCTGATCGGTCACTCCCTGATTTCGGCAGGTATCAATATACCATTCCACAATCTGCTCCCGATTGTCGAACATAGCAGTTACTACATAATGCTCACCCTTCGGATAATATTGCAGCCAGGAATACCCTTTGTCCGCTATGCAAAACGTATGACCGCCGTAGCTTTTCCATAACGGCTCTTTGAGACTCAAAATGGTATACAAGGTCACATATCCTGTAAACACGTCACTTTCCACATACCGGCAAGCAAACTTGCGGTTCGTTATTCTGCGCCAGTTGGCCCGGTCTCCGAATTTGCGCTTCATAAATGATGTTCCTCTCCAACATTGGTAAAACCAGCTTACCATATTTAAACTGTACACTCAAAAATAACACCCTTCACCACAACAAAAAAGGTATTCCCAGACCATAAAATGGTCCGAAAATACCTTTGGTTTGAAACAAATTCAAATTACATACAGCATATAGCTTCTAATCTCGGTTGCGATGTCCACGATTGGAGTTCGAATGACCGTTGGAGTTGGTTTCCTGACTTCCATCCGTTGTGGTTCCTGTGGTAGATGGATCCGTGGTATCTGGATTTACCGTGGTATCACTATTGAAGACACCTGCATCCAGTGTTGTTGTCTGGCCATTCCCCTGATTCGTATCACTTCCGGTGCCGGAGTCGCCACTATGATTGCCTGCACCGCCTGCGCCATTTCCGCTAATGTCTCCAGGAGTCGTCGGAACCTGCCCCGGGCTGGTCCCATTATCGGTACCTTCAGGGACTGTATTCCCCTGATCGGTGCCGTTCTGACCGTCTGTAGTCCCACTGTTATCCGGTAATGTTCCATCCTGATTCGGATCGGTTCCCTGCTGCGGATCTACCGGAGCAGTCTCTGCCGGAATTTCCACACGGATTGTATTGGATGGATCAGATTCCTTACCATCCGCACCAAAAGCCGTTACATAATATTCATACGAGGCTCCGGCTAATGGAGACGTATCTTCACCACTCGTGCCTTTCATCGCCTCCATAATCACCGTAAAGCCCCCTTCAGAAGCCTCTTTGCGATACACGCGGTATTGCACATTATCTCCCGCCGCCGCAGTCCAGGACAACGATACAATTTGGGTATCCTGACTATAAGACCCGCTCAGTCCGCTTGGAGCGGTAGCCTGAACTGGCACGTCTGGCTTCTGCTCAACTGGTGGTTCATATCCTTTTGGCTGGTTAAATTGCGTAACCGGGTGGCCCTTGAGGGCTTCACCCATGACCCTTCCGAAAAAGGCTGCCGACTGCCCACTGTAGTTTCTCAGCATATGTTTGCTGTCCGGCTTGTCATAGCCCATCCATACCGCACCAGTATATTCCGGCGTATAACCGACAAACCAGATATCACGGTTGCCACTGTTCCCGCTAATTCCACTCTGGGTTGTACCCGTTTTACCCGCTACAGGCCAATCAATACGGGCTTTGCGGCCCGTACCGCTATTGACTACATTTTGCATCATCTGCGTCATTTCATAAGCTGTTTTCTCGCTCATTACGGTTTTAAATTCTTCTTTGTGAGTGTAAACCGTTTTGTCATCGCTATCGTTAATTTGCTTGATAGAATAAGCTTTTTGGAACTGTCCATTATTGGCAAAAGCACTGTATGCCTGTGCCATTTCAAGCGTGTTCGTTCCTTTGCTTAATCCACCCAATGCGATAGCGAGCGAGTGATCATTTTTGTCCATCGGGATACCTACGCTTTCCGCGAATTGGACCCCTCTTTCCACACCAATCTGGTTCAGCAACCATACTGGCGGGATATTTTCAGACTTTGTAATCGCATCGATCATACTGATGGTCGAAGAGTAACCATGCAAGTTTTTCGGGCTGTACCCGTTAAAACTCTGTCGCTCATTACTCAAAGGTGTATCCATTGTAAATTTGCCGGATTCGAGAGCCGGTGCATACGCCACAATAGGTTTAAAGGCCGAACCTGGCTGCCTGCGGCTTTGCGTCGCACGGTTAAAGGTTCCCTTTTTGTAATCTCGTCCGGGTGCCATCGCAGCAATTCCGCCCGTCTGGTTATTAATGATGACCATGGAGCCTTGAACAGGCTGATCATCCGGGCTCTTTTCGAACATACTATCGTCTGCCATGGCCTGATCCAGCGCATTTTGGGCCTGAGCATCCATCGTCGTATGAATTTTATAACCGCCAACGATTAAGTCGTTGCCGCTGACTCCCGGCAAAGCATCCTCCGCCTCATTCATCACATACTCCATAAAATTCTGATACTTTTGAACTTTTTCCGGCTGCTTGTAATTATAATCTACTGCTTTGGCCTCTTCCATTTCCTGCTTGCCAATCATTCCCTGCTCAAACATCAGCTGGAGAACCACAGCACGTCGTTCCTTTGAGTTTTCCGGATTACTAATTGGATTATATTTGGAAGGTCCTTTTGGAATAGCTGCCAATGTAGCGATCTGCCACAGCTTTAATTTATTTAAGTCTGACACCCCAAAGTAGCCTTCCGACGCCGCTTTGATACCTGAGTAGGAGCGTCCAAACCAAATCCGGTTCAGATACAACGTAATAATCTCATCTTTAGTCAAATTCCGTTCTAGCGCCATTGCAATGGATACCTCGGTCGCTTTACGGAAAAAGGTCTTGTCACGCGACAAAAACAGGTTTTTGGCCAACTGCTGGGTCAGCGTACTGCCGCCCTCCACTGCCGAACGGGCTACGATATCTTTTACAGCCGCCCGGCCGATAGACCAAATATCAACCCCCTGGTGCTCCATAAATCGCTTATCCTCTGTTGCTATAAAAGCTTTTTTGAGCAATGGTGGAATTTCTTCACTTTTGACGGGATCGCTTTTTTGTACGGACAGCTCGCCCATAAGCACACCGTTACGATCGTAAACCTTTGATGTCTCGTTCACTGTAATTTTATCCTTGTTGGCTTTGTAAATTTGTTCGCCATTTACCATGACAAACAAATATCCACCAAGCGCGCAGAATATAGCTAACGCCGCTGTAATAAACAGCGTCCACCCAACTTGCTTACCTGTAATTTTCTTTTTCTTGCCCTTCGGCTTCTCTTTAGGTGTATTTCTATTGCGATTGCCGGATCTGGACAATGAATCGTTTGGCATTCCCCTGACTCCCTTTCGCGAATAATCATATGTTGCCGAACGGATAGCTTGCTGTCAGCAGCATGAAAGCAAACGGAATGAAAAGAACAACCCTGTTCAGGTTGCTCCCGGTCACATTCCTATACGGTTAGACGAGACGGACGCTTAAAAAGTTTCATCAACCCGGGCGACCGTCAGATCGTAATCAGTTATCGCTGGCGTTATCCTGTTGCTGTACAAGCGACACATTGCGCTGCGGTGAAAAGGTGGAAATAGCATGCTTGTATATCAGCTGTTGCTTTCCATCCGAGTCGACAACAATTGTGAAGTTGTCAAATGCTTTAATCGTTCCCCGCACCTGAAATCCATTGATCAGGAATACCGTTACAGGTATAGAATCCTTGCGCAATTGATTCAGAAACGTATCTTGGATATTAATGGACTTGTTCATTTTAGCCGTACCCCCAATAATCATTTGGATTGTTTTGAAGTATATTCAAGGTCTGTCCGGAACTTTCCTGCTATAATTTCGTGTATTCGGGCTGCATGAGCAGAAAAATTTCCGAAATCGGTGACATCTACCCACTGGATATCCTTCATATGGCGAAACCACGAGAGCTGCCGCTTCGCAAAATGACGCGTATCCCGTTTCAGCCAAGTCACCGCCTCTTCCAAAGACACCTCTCCTCGCAGGTAGGAGGATATCTCTTTATAGCCTAGACCTTGCATGGAGATGGCATCGCTTCGCACTCCCCGTTCCATTAAGGAGGTTACCTCAGCAACAAGCCCTTGATCGAGCATCCCGTCAATTCGGTCTTCAATACGTTTATATAGCATTTGCCTATCCATTGTCAAACCTACGATGCAGAGCTGAAAGGGAGATTCTTTTTTTTGACTGGCCAATTGCGAGCTAAGCGTCGTTCCGCTAACATGATAAATTTCCAACGCTCGAACGACTCGGCGGCGGTCATTGGGATGCAGACGACGTGCACTTTCGGGATCAACTGCCTGTAGTCGAGCATGAAGCGCCTCGGCTCCAAATTGCTCGGCATAATCAAGCTGTTCCTGACGAAAAGCTTCATCAGCTCCCACCTCGGAAAACTGGTATTCATAGCAGACAGACTCCACATATAAACCTGTCCCACCTACGATAAATGGCAGTTTCCCTCTGGCATGAATATCCGGTATGAGGCGACGGCAATCCTCCTGAAATGCAGCTACCGAATATGGGTATTCCGGCTCATGAATATCAATCAAATGGTGCTTGATTCCTTCCATTTCCTGTTCGGAAATTTTGGCAGTTCCAATATCCATATGACGGTACACCTGCATGGAATCTCCGGAAATAATTTCCGCGCCAAATTGCCGTGCCATCTCGATGCTTAATTTCGTCTTGCCGACCGCAGTCGGGCCGACAAGAACAAGTAGTTTAGGCTTAGATGCCGCTGTCAATATCAATCACTCCGTACACTGTTTTCGTTGTGCCCCGTTGCTCCACATGGAAGCCGAGGCGGGCAAATTCCCCGCTGCCCCGTTTTTCCTTCAATACAATTGTTTTCCTTGCAATACGTTTTGCCTGAACAATACTTTCCTCATCCAGCGCATCCGGGTTAGCCAACTTTCTCAACGGACCGATTGCACTAGAATCGAGCAACGGATCACGGAACATCGGGTCAAAATAGATAATATCCACACTGCGATCCGGCAAGCTTCGCAAATAATCCAAATGATGACCAAAGCGGACGTCAATGCCGGAAAATGCCTCATCTACCGCAGCATTGCCGGAACGGTAATGCCTCATTCCATCCTTGATTAAAGCATAGACAGGAAAAGAACTTTCCACAGCAGTTACTTGTCCAGAACTTCCCGTCCCAATTGAAAACAGGAGGGAGTCCGTTCCGAGTCCCGCGGTACAGTCCAGCACGGTGTCCCCCGGAACGAGTCGAGCAGCGGTCAGCATCGGATCAGGCTCGCCCTTCAGCACCCGCTTGGCGCGGATGAAGCCCATGCTCGGGTGAAAAGTCATCGGCGGTTGTTCCGAGCTAATCAGCCTCACCCCACCCTGAACTAGCACTAGTGCCTGACGGACACTATGAGCAGCAGTAAGCCTTGCTACCGATATACCACGACGGGGGGCATACAACACCCCCAGTTCGGCTGCAAGCAGTTCCGCCCGCTGCACAACCTCAGCCGAGGGAGAATCCCCCGTCGTCACCAATAAATGGGCTTGTTCCTCCCGGAGCCTTGCCTGCTTTTCTTCTTCACGGTTTTCCCGATCCTGCAACATATATAAACTCCCTTACATTACTCTCTTAAACAGCTTCTCCAAATCATATGTGGAAAAGGACACAACGATAGGTCGCCCATGTGGGCAGGTGTACGGCTGTCTGCACGCCGCCAGACGCTCCAGCAGTACGACAGCCTGTCGGTCAGTCAGCTTCTGGTTCGCTTTAATCGAAGCCCGGCAGGAACACATGATCGAGGCTGCTTCCCGCAGCTTCGCAAGATCAATTGCTTTTTCATCCAGTACCCATCCTGCCATTTCTTCAATAACATCCGCTTCTTCCCCTTGAGGAAGCCAGTAAGGATAAGAGCTAACACGGAAGGTTTGACCACCAAAATGCTCCAAATACACTCCCGCCTGCTCAAACCAGTGCAGCCTTGTTTTCAGCTTTTCCGTCTCGGAGGGCGTAAATTCCAATGTAATCGGCAAGAGTAGCTCCTGCGATACCGCCTCGGGATTGCCGAATTTTTCATAATAAAATTCGTAGTTAACCCGTTCATGCGCAGCATGCTGGTCAATTAAATACAGCCCCTGATCGTTCTGCGCAATCAAATAGGTTCCATGGTGCTGACCAATCAAATTTAGTTCAGGAAAAGCGGGCAGCTCGGGAGCCTCACCCGATACCACCGCCAACTGCTCTGCATTCAGCCGTGACTGACGTGGCTTCTGATCCGTGAAATAGCGGGAATCCACAGCGTTTCCTGCATCCAGTGAAGCAGAAGGCCGATAAGCCACAGAAGCAGCCGCTTCCTGTACTCCGCCGCTGTACAAGGGGGGTGAACCCGATTCGGCTTTATTCCCATCGTTTACATCCACAAAATCTGCTTCCAGTTCCTCGTCACTGACACGTTGCCCCGAAGATGGGTTCCCCCGACCAGAGTCAGGGAGTCTCTCCCTATCCTGACGTTGCTTACGCTCCGTGCCAAGCCTGCTGCTCTCCTCATTCCCGTCCAAACGAATGGATTGGCGCGGGTCACGACCCTCCGAGTAAGATCCGGAAAGCAACTGTGCCTCCCCCCGGCTCTCGCCAGCAGAAGAATTTCCTTCCATACCGCTTCCCTTCGAGAAATGGAACTGCTCCTGGACAAACGAACCGCTATCCTTGCCACCGATTTCGCGCTTGACTGCCTTCGGAATCAGTACCTGCTGTCCTAAAACAGCTTTTATTGAGTCCTCAACCAGCTGAAACAGCTCGGCTTCTTTGCTAAACCGCACCTCCAGCTTGGCGGGATGAACGTTAACATCTACCAGTGAAGGGTGCATTTCCAACTGGATCACGGCCAGTGGAAAACGATTGATCGGCAGCAAGGTATGATACGCTTTGAGCAACGCCTGATTCAGCCCATAGCTGCGCACAAAGCGTCCGTTCACCACCGTTGAGATGGCATTCCGATTCGATCTGGTCCACTCAGGGCGGCTAACATATCCGCTAATGCGGTAATCCAGACTCTCTCCTTCCAGCAGCAGCATGGATTTCGCCGCCGAGGTTCCATAAACAGCAGCAATCACCTGAAGCAAATCACCATTACCCAGCGTTTGAAGCAAGGTATTCCCGTTGTGCCGCAATGTGAAGGCAACTTCCGGGTGCGAGAGCGCCATTCGGTAAAGTACATCCGATATGTGCCCCAGCTCCGTCTGGATCGTTTTCATATATTTCAGCCTTGCAGGCGTGTTATAAAACAGCTCCCGGACAGTAAAATCCGTCCCTTGTCTCGCGGCTGCATCCTCGTGCAGCACCAGCTTGCCGCCCTCAATAACCAATTTGCGGGCACGTCCGTCATCTCCTGCTGCTGTTAGCAGCTCTACTTTCGATACAGCCGCAATACTCGGCAGCGCTTCTCCCCGGAAGCCCAGGCTCGTGATCTGGAACAGATCGCGTCCATGTCCGATTTTGCTGGTCGCATGCCGATAGAACGCCGTTTCCACATCTTCAGGCTCGATGCCACTACCGTTATCCGTCACCCGGATGCTTTGCAGTCCGCCTTCCTCTACCCATACGTCGACACGCGTACCGCCCGCATCAATCGCATTTTCCACCAGCTCCTTCACGACGGAGGCTGGACGTTCTACAACCTCACCGGCAGCAATCTGGTTGGCAATATGCTCATCCAGTACCCGAATTTTAGACATCCTTTTAACCTCCCCCTAACTTCAAAGTGTGATGAACATAGAAATATAATATCGTTAACTACAAATATCGGTACTACAGGCCGTTGGCCTTGTTTTTCAGTTCATTTAACAACTGCATCGCCTGCAAAGGTGTCATGTTCATGACATCAGCGTTTTTCACCTTGCGTAAAATCTGGCGCACAATCGGATTAACCTCGGCCGTCTCCAGCTGCGGCTTGGCAGGAGCAAGCTCTTGCTCTCCGAAAATGGACAGCTGTACGACTCCGGTAGCCGTATGGTTCAGCACACTGGAGTCTTCCACCGTCTGCTGAGTGTCTTCTTTTACAACGGTGGCTTGCTGTGACACAAGGGGAGCCTGCAATGCCGCTTCTCTGCTTTCCCGTAGCGTCTGGTCTGAATTGGTGCCGCCCGAATAAGAAGCTCCAACTCCTGAAACTGTGCGGTGAACAACTTTTTCCTTCGCCACTGCAACAGCCTCGGTGCCTGCCGTCACTTGGGCAGCCGCGTGTTCAAAGCCATGCAACAGCCCGTTCGCGCGTTCAATGATATTATCAGGCAAACCCGCAAGACGGGCACAATAGATACCGTAACTGCTGCTGGCCGCGCCCAGTATGAGCTTACGCAGGAAATTCACCTTGTCGCCGCTTTCCTGTACCGCCATGGAGTAGTTTCGCAGCGAGGACAGGCTTTGCTCCAAATGAGCCAGCTCATGAAAATGCGTAGACACCAGCGCCTTACAGCCGATCGTGTCATGGACAAATTCAATCACAGCTTGAGCAATCGCCATCCCCTCACTGGTGGACGTACCGCGACCCAACTCGTCAATAATGATCAGGCTTCGCGGAGTCGCCTTGTCTGTCATGACCTGAATATCAGCCATTTCCACCATGAACGTACTCTGCCCGCCGATCAGGTCATCCGCCGCACCAATGCGCGTGAAAATGCGATCCAGCATCGGTACTTTGGCATGTGCAGCCGGAACAAAGCAGCCGATTTGCGCCATAATTGCAATAAGCGCAACCTGACGCATATACGTGCTTTTCCCGGCCATATTCGGACCGGTGATCAGCAAAATATGCGCATCTGCTTCCTCCAGAGCCGTACCATTGGCGATAAAGCTGCCATCCTTCATCACAGCTTCCACAACGGGATGCCGCCCCTGCTCCACCACGAAATCATATCCCGTTGTCAGCTCAGGCTTCACGAAGCCACGCTCTGCGCTGACCGATGCCAGGGACTGGTACACATCAATTTCAGCCACCCGCTCTGCCAACTTTTGCAGACGTGGAATTTCAGTATTTAGTTTGCTGCGAAGCTCAGAGAAGAGAGAGTACTCCAGATCTACCATCTTATCCTCGGCTTCCAAAATCAGAGATTCCTTTTCCTTCAGTTCCGGTGTAATATATCGTTCCGCATTCGCCAGCGTTTGCTTGCGTTCATATCGTCCTTCCGGCAATGAAGCCAGATTGGATTTGGTTACCTCGATGTAATAGCCAAATACTTTGTTGTATCCAATTTTGAGCGACCTGATGCCAGTCGCTACACGTTCCTTCGCCTCCAGCTCGGCGATCCAGCGCTTGCCGTTCACACTCGCTTCCCGCAGTTCGTCCAGACGCTGATGGTAGCCTTCCTTAATGAGCCCCCCGTCCCTTACGGAAATAGGCGGCTCGTCCGCCACGGCTTCCTCAATTAACGCGCACAAGTCTGTACAGCTATCCAGCGTTTGGGCAATTCGGCGCAGTGTCTCCGATTCCGATTCTGCACATAGCTCACGTAAAGCCGGAATCCGGGTCAATGACAGCTTGAGTGCAATCAGGTCGCGTGCATTGGCGCTGCCAAAGGCAATTCGTCCAACCAAACGCTCCAGATCGTAAATTTCTTTAAGCTGTGCACGCACATCCTCACGAAAAATAAACTGGTGGTACAGCTTGTCAACCGCCTCCAGTCGTTCCTCGATCAGATGGCTGCTAAGCAGCGGCTTGTCGATCCAGCGTCGCAGCAACCGCGCTCCCATCGATGTCTCCGTCCGATCCAGCAACCACAGCAACGATCCCTTCTTGGAGCGCTCACGAACCGTCTCCACCAGCTCCAGATTACGGCGGGTAAATGGATCAAGAATCATAAAATGGTTTGGCTCATAAACGGAAATCTGGGTCAACTGGCCTAACGATCTTTTTTGCGTTTCATTCAAATAAGCAATCAGACGCGATACACACTGCCTACGTTCCTCGTTGAGCCTTGCCCACGTTGCTTCACCAAATTGACCCCGCACAAGATCATCCTTAGACTTGTCCCAAGCTGTGTATACAACACGACGACCAACGGGTGACATTCGGGAGGTTACGAAATCGAGCAGATGACCATCCCCTAGCATTTCTGACGGCTCATAAATATTAATTTCATCCAATAGCCATTCTTTCGAATCCGGTACAGAGGTCACATACAGCTCACCTGTTGACAAATCGCAGGCCGCCAGTGCCAGCATCCCGTCCGTCTCGGTGACACATACCATGTAATTGTTGGATTTGTCACCCAGCACCTTGCCTTCCATCACCGTACCCGGAGTGACGACACGGACAATATCTCGCCGTACCATCCCCTTCGTAGCCGAGGCTTCCTCCATCTGTTCGCAGATGGCAACTTTATAACCCTTTTCAATAAGGCGCTGTATGTAATTTTCCGCCGAATGATAAGGCACGCCGCACATTGGAATTTTTTCCGTGCCGCCACCCTCGCGTCCGGTAAGTGTAATCTCCAGCTCCTTGGATGCAAGAATCGCATCATCAAAAAACATCTCGTAAAAATCCCCCAGGCGGAAAAACAAAAACGCATCCTGCGCCTGATCTTTTATAGATAAATATTGCTCAATCATCGGTGTATATTTGGCCATACCGTTTACTAACCCCCACACATTGTTCCGTTTAAACTTACATTACCTTTCATTATAGCAAAAATGACAGTCGATAACATGAAAGCATCGCAGACAACGCCACACTTTTTACGAAAGCCTCCAAAACGGACGCAAATCCCGCGATTCATCCCATTGTTTTCCTTGGCGCAGGCTGTCCAGCAAAGGCCCGACATAAGCTTTATATTGCGGATATGCATCCAGTGAAACGATATCTAAAATAAGAGGTTCCATATACTCTCTCAGCACGATCCGATTTCCTTCATAAAAAGCTCTATGGACCTCTTCTTCATCCAGTGGCCTACGCTGCAAGCGCGGATATTGAGACGCGATGAGAAATGCCATTCCAATCACGCCCTTCGCGAGCTGCGGCGAAACGAGAAAGCTGGGTAGTGTACGGTATTCAAAACCTCCATACGGTTGGCGGCGAAAATCGCCCAAATTGCCGTAATTCGGTCTGCGCCGGGCTGCGCGTTTGTCTTCTAACAACGCCAAAGGCAGCGCTAAATAATTGTCCAGCGCACGTAGCAGAGCCCCATTCAGCGGAATTCCGCTAAAATGCAGATGTCCACCCAGCGGAAAACCCGACTGCGGCATCCCACCTGCTTGCCAAATTAGCGTATGATCGGCGATGCGCCGGGCTGCTGCCGCAAAGGCACGGCGTAAATGGGTCAGCAAAAGAGCCGGATCGTCACTTGGTGCGGGTCGAAGCTCAGCAACTGGGTACAACGTTCGACCCCGGCGCGTAACCGCATCGCATCCCGCCACGCCGAGGCGGCCCAAATATCGCGAAGCCGGTACAACCCGTCCTTCTGGCATGCGGACTAGTACAAACTCGGGATCCATTCCGATTAGCAGCTTTTTATCCCCTTGTGCCGCTGGAAGGCCCTGCCCCTGAACATCCTCTTCGCGAGCTGCGGCTTCATATAGCGCGTCTAGGCGTCTATCATTAAGCCATGGCTGGGCCACGACTTCACGCACCTGACAACTGCGCTCGCCCAGAAGTGTCAGCGTCACCTCGCCACTGTCGAGGCCGAGTGTGTATAAAGTACGTATAGCCAGTCGCTCCATTCGGACGGACAACTGAGAGCTGCTATCCAACGCAGACGGATCATAAGCACGGACTTTGGAGTATCCTTCAATCGTGCGTCTTCGAATTTCCAGCACTCGTAGCTGATGGATCTGCACCGCATAGCCTACCGCAAAATCTGCTGCGTTGTCGTCAATCCAGCGAACTGATATGCCGGAGCGTTCTAGCCGGCGCTGCTTTTCATCATCTGACATCTGTCTGAAGCGTCTGAGCGCCTGTCCCGCCTGCTGCATCATCTTCCCCCTCCCTACCAGATTACAGACGATTGAACGTTTTCCCTTCCCTACAACAACAAAAAGGAGGGCCTTTCCCCCCTGCGCAGTCTCAGCCGGCGCAAAAGAGTAAAGCGGCCCTCTTTTTGGTTACTTCCGTCAGAGCTCGTCGTCAATGAGGTCGGGGTCGAGCTCCTCATAGTCCCCTTCTTCCGCTCCAAAATCATAGTCCTTATCAAAATCGTCACTGCTGCCATTCGGGAATACTTCTACAACAATCTTCGTTTCTGCCACCAGCTCCACCGCAAATTCCCGCTCGACCCGGATAATTACGCTGCCGCCCCCTGAAGACACACTGGCCTCAACGCAGCTTGGCTCCTGTGTCGCCTCGGCGGATACTTCCACTGTAGACGCCCGGTGCTTCGGATCAAGATACGAGAGCGGTACATTTTCCACGTACGACACCGTTTCCTTAGCCACATCGGTCTGCGAGTTTTTATCGTATGAGTACCAGATATTGATATCATACGTCCCCACGACCTCAATGCCGTCTCCAGCCGCCACAGCCTCATACTGGTGGTTAATAATCCACGCCCCCAAAATGCTGGTCGGATTATTAGGCGGAGTTACGGTATGGGTTACGGTAGAGAATTTGCGACCTTTACCGCAGATCGCTTTTGTAATAATCTCTCTACGATTTTTATGACTTAATGCCATACTTGAACCTCCTCCATACAATCAATCATTCCATACATATGTATGCAGGTTGTGGGCGAATGTTGAGTGAATAGGCGAAAAGGAAAAAATATTATTTGTATAAGCTTATGCCGCAACGGCTTGAACTCATGCACGCCAATGTGTTACATGCTGCTCGACAATCCGTAAAAATTCGCTGAGCGCCGGGGATTTCCACTTTTTTGTATGATAGGCGACCTGGGTAGCCACCTGCTGTTCGCTGTCATCCCAGCTTAAACGCGCCATCTTCCCTTCACGCAGCTCATTTTGCACCGTAACCAGCGGAAGCAACGCAACGCCCAATCCGACCATGACACATTGCTTGATCGCTTCAATACTCCAAAACTCCAGACTAGGGTCTGCAAAAATACCATGTCTGTTCAGATACTGCTCAAAAAGGATACGATATGTGCAGCCCGTCTCTGTGTGCAAAATGGTTTCGTCCTTCAAGTCAGCTGGCTCCACCTTATTATAGGAAACCAGTGGATGCCCCAGTGGCGCAACCAATGCCATCGGCTCGTGAATGAGCGTAGTGACATGCAGTTCTCTATCCTCCGTTTCCGGCTGAAGCAAAAAAGCCAAATCCAGCTCACCTGAACGGGTCATATCCCGTAATTCCCAACATTCGCCAGGCTTAAGCACGATTTTTACCTTCGGATACCGCTCCCTGTACTCACGGATCAGGCTCGGCAGGCGGAAAGCCGCTAGCGACTCTGGCGCTCCGATTTTCAGCGTGCCCGTCAGCACCGTTTCTGAACGCAACGCATCCTTGGCAAGGGCATGCATCTTGGAAATCTCCTGCGCATAGGGCAGCAGGCGTCGTCCGGCATCGGTCAGCATGATTTTCTTGCCTATGCGGTCAAAGAGAGGTGTGCCCAGCTCCGTTTCCAGCGTCTGAATTTGGGCAGTTATACTTGATTGTGCATAATCCAATATACGCGCCGCCCGGGTAAAGCTGCCTGCCTCAACCACATTTAAAAACGTAAACAAATGCCGTGATTCCATAAGTTGCTCCTTCTATCGTTTTTTTCGATGCAAACGATCGTTATATTCCGTTTTTCCGATAGATTGATTATCTGATAAGCTGAAGGAAATGACAAGAGAAAGAAGGCTTACCTGCATGGCAAATGAACATAAACTACAATCCACCATTGGTCTTCCACAGGCCATTGCGCTATATATCGGGGCGGTGCTGGGTTCGGGGATATTGATTGTGCCCGGTCTTGCTGCTGAAATGGCGGGTCCGGCATCACTACTGGCGTGGGGCTTTATGACCCTGCTCATCTTGCCGATGGCCCTGTCCATGGGACTGCTGTCCGCCAAATTCCCAAACGCTGGAGGGGTATCGCATTTTGTTACGCTGGCTTTTTCACCGAGTGCAGGCTCTTATATCGGGTGGTTTTTTCTCATGTCAGTTCCGATTGGGGCACCTGTTGCCGCACTCACCGGAGCTGGCTATATGACCGCCGCCATGGGCTGGGGAGAGGGAAGCCGCATGGGATTGGCCGCTGCCATGCTAGCGGTTGGACTGATCATTAACTGGGTCGGGATGAAGGTTGCGGGACGTATTCAGATCGCCGTTGTAATTGCTATTGTTGCTGTCCTCATCTTCGCCATTGCCGCAGCGCTGCCTCAGATGAAAACAGTACACTTCACACCGTTTGCTCCGCACGGCTGGCTTCCTGTCGGTCAGGCGGCCGCGATTCTGTTCTGGTGCTTCATCGGCTGGGAAGCCGTCTCCCATTTGTCGGAGGAATTCACCAATCCTCAGCGGGCGGCTGTTAAGGGTGTCACCGTTGCAGCCATCATCGTTGGCCTGCTTTATTTTCTTACTGCACTGGCTACAGTCGGGACACAAAGCTACCTTGCAGGTGGATCGGACGCTACGCTCGTATGGGTGATTAGCCGGGCCATTGGTCCGTGGGGCGCGGTGATCGCAGGCTTAACGGGCATCTTTATTTGTACAGCTACGATTATCGCTTATGTAGGTGCTGCTTCACGCGTCGCATATGCCTTATCCCGGCAAGGACACGCCTTCCGCTGGATGGGTCTATTATCCCGGCGCTTTCATACGCCTATTGGGGGTATCGCGTTTCTCTCTCTTTGTTTCGTCGTCATTATGTCTCTTTACGGTAGCGGTACGATTTCACTTACCAACCTGATCCAGTTCCCCAACGCCACCTTTATCCTGACCTATCTGGGCGGCTGTGCAGCGGGTATCAAGCTGCTACGGGGTAATCGCTGGGGCGTAGCCATTAGTTGGGTGTCATTCATCTCCACGGCGGTGGTGTTCCCCTTTGTCGGCTGGGCCATGCTATATCCTTGCCTGATCACCATTGCTTTATGGATCGCAGGTCGGATTCGGCACAAGCGAACCCTGCCTGCGCTGTCCGTCATCCCTGAAAAAGAAAAAGCTACTGTCCATCATTAGACAGTAGCCGTTTAGATTGGCCTCGACTCTAAGCTTTGACTGGAGTGGGGGCCTTGTCCTTTTTAGCGATTTTTAAATACTGATGTAATTCATGTGTAAGCTGCAACAATGTCGAACGAATTTCGAACTCCTCCCGGGTTGCGGGAAGCTCCATTTCTTTGAATTCCTCACGTACCTGCTCCAGCAGCTTCTCCGTCTGTCCCGTATAATGCCCGGCCAGGACGTCATGGCTGAGCTGATCGAATAGCTCGGCCAAAAGTTTGGCCTGCGGCATATGCTGATACATTTGCGAAATCAGCTGCATCATATTTTGAATGGAATCCAGCTGTTCCCTGCGCATATAAAAATACACATTCCAGCCTTCTTGCGGACGAAGCATCTGATTTTCCAATGAACGCCCTGCCTCGGTCACGCCTCTGGCTATGACGCTGTTCGCTTCTATAACTTCCTTACCGTCCCATATGTATGCTGGACTACGCAGCGTATTGGCTATATTTCTAAAAATAATAGAAAACGTCCGATCCACCTCCTGCCGGATTTGCTGCATCGTGTTATCGGAGCGCGGCATGTAGGCCAAATTGACAACCATCGCAGACCCTAATCCGATGACCAGCAGATACAATTGAGTCATTAGCACCTGCATATCAATCTCACCGCCGCTAAATACACGAAACACAACGACTGAACCCGTGACGATTCCTTCCTTGAAGCCCACCCGTACAATGACCGGAAACGCCGTTAAAATATATAATGCCAGTACCCAATCATGGAATCCGAATACAACAAACAAAACACATGCAAAAAGAAGCCCCACGACGGATGCAAAAAATCTCGCCGAAATGGTACGAAGGCTTCTCTTGCGCGTGACATCGACCCCCAAAATAGCCAAAAGCCCTGCCGAGGTGGCTCCATGAATGCCGAAACCATCCGCAATGAGTACGGCCATTAATGCGGCAATAGCCGTTTTAATCGTACGAAAGCCCATGAAAAAATTCTGTCCTCTCTGGATGAAATCTGTTTTCGTAAACTTTGAATCATTTTCATTTTCATGGTACTTTATTTTCACATTTTACACAAATGTATAGAAGTTTGATTCCTATCGCTGAGGACGATCAGATAGCAGCAGACGCTCGATATACACGACCGCCTGATACATCAGTGTCGCTACGACCGCAATGATAAGCAGACTGGACATCACCAGCGTAAAATTGAATACCTGGAAGCCGTAGATGATCAAATAGCCCAACCCGATTTTAGCTACCAGAAACTCACCGACGATCACGCCAACCCAGGCCATGCCGACATTCACCTTTAGTGTAGAGACGATAGCCGGAAAGGACGCGGGCAAAATCACCTTGCTAAACGTATCGCGCCGCGAACCACCAAATGTGCGAACCACCTTGATCAGATTCGAATCAACTTCCTGAAAGCTGTTATACACGACTAACGTCGTAATAATGACCGTAATCGAGAGGGTCGTCATTAGAATAGCGGTAAATCCGGCTCCGAACATGACGATAAAAATGGGACCCAACGCCACCTTGGGCATACTGTTGAAGACAACCATATAGGGGTCCAGTACCTTCGACAGAAACGGCGACCACCAGATCAGCACAGCCAGTAGTGTTCCCAGCAGCGTTCCCAGTAAAAAACCCGCCAACGTCTCTCCAACCGTGACACCGACATGCCCCCACAGCTCACCGCTGATCGCATCCTTGCCAATTTGGGTAAATATTTTGCTTGGATAGCTAAACAATAATACATCAATCCATTTCATTCGACCCGCAATTTCCCACAACACGAATAAAAACACTAAAATAGCTGTCTGTACACCCGTTACCAACCGCCGCTCCGAACGCCTTCTGAGTCTATACTCCTGATACAGCCCTTGAATCCAGTGTTGTCCAAGCCGATCCGCTTCGCCCTTCATCCTTTGACTCACTCCTTTGCTCCCGAAGCCTCCAGTTCACCCCATATGTCATGAAAAAGCTCATTAAAGCCCGGTTGCTCGCGCGCATAAAAAGGCTGAACTTCCCGTATCGCATCCGGAATTGCAAAGGTACGCCGGATGTGGCCCGGATTTCGGCCCAGCACAATAATCCGGTCACTGACCGCAATCGCCTCGGCCAAATCGTGTGTGACCAAAATAGCCGTCTTCCCCCGCTCACGCAAGGTTTCGGCAATCAGGTCTTCCAGCTGGAGCTTGGTCTGATAATCCAGCGCAGAGAATGGCTCATCCAGCAGCAGTAGCCCTGGATTGGTCGCCAGCGTCCGTACCAGCGCCACACGTTGGCGCATCCCCCCGGATAACTGGGACGGATGCAGATGCTCCTTCCCTCCCAACCCCATGCCCTCCAGCAGCAGTCGGGTCCGTTCACGCGAGGCTTCATCTACCCGATTGCCTAGCTCCAGGCCCAGTAGCGCATTATCCATGATCGTACGCCACGGAAATAGATAATCCTGCTGCAACATGTAGCCAACCTCCGGACTCGGACCGTTTACGGGCTGACCTTGCAGCAGCACCTGACCCGCCGCCGGGCGCAATAACCCGGCGATCATGGACAGGATTGTAGTTTTGCCACAGCCGCTTGGGCCAACCAAACTGATAAACTCTCCTGTCCCTACAGCAAAGTCGATATCCTCAACTGCCAGCGAGGCCTCCCGGTCTGTTACATACACATGCGTCACTTGCTTTAGCTCCACCACCGGGACCGTTGCATCCGAAATAAGATAACTCCGTTCTTCTGTCATGGCGAGCCTCCGGCGTCTACGCCTGTATCAGCGGCTCCATTTGTCCCCGCTTTTGCAGGCTGGTCAGCGTTCCCCGATGAGCCAGCTGCAATCGCCTTCTCTGCAAAGCTTCGGTTCACCAGTTGTTCCAGCGCAACCGGACTTTTCAGCTCGCCCGCCGAAGTCATAACATCCTGCAAATTCTTCCATTCTTTCTCCTCGATTATTGGATTCAAGGCATAGGTGCCTTGTTCCTTATACCGCTTGACACTACTAGTCAGAACAGCCAGATCTGTATCCTTGAAATAAGGCATAATGGCTTCGGCAATCTGCTCAGGTGAGTGCGTGGAAATCCACTGCTGTGCCCGGTATACAGCCTTTGTAAATTTTTGTACGGCCTCGCCATTTTCGTTCAGATAGCTTTGTTTAGCCATATATACGGTATAAGGCAGCTCGCCGCTCTCCACACCAATCGAGGCCACTACCCGTCCCCGGCCTTCTTTTTCGAAAATAGACGCCTGCGGCTCGAATAACTGCACATAATCCCCTGTACCGGAACCGAAAGCAGAGGCAACATTGGCAAAATCAATATTTTGAATCAGCTTCAAATCCTTGTGTGGATCAATACCGTGTTTGCGCAGTGCAAATTCCAACGACATTTGTGGCATTCCACCCTTGCGCTGTCCAAGAAAATTTTGCCCTTTCAGCTTTTCCCAGTCAAAGCTATCCGGCGTTTGCCGGGCAAACAGAAAGGTTCCGTCCGTCTGCGTCAGTTGAGCAAAATTAATGATGGGGTCCTCTGCCCCTTGCTGATAAACATAAATAGATGTTTCCGCACCGATAAGCGCGATATCCGCCTGATTGGACAGCAACGCCGTCATCGTCTTGTCGCCACCGGGAATCGTCGCCAGTTGGACATCCAGTCCCTCCTGAGCAAACATCCCCTGGCTCAAGGCTACATACTGTGGCGCATAAAAGACCGTTCGGGCTACCTCGCCCAGTCTGATCTCAATCGTTTGCTCCCCTTTGGGTGCGCACCCGCCGAGCAGCAGCAATCCAAGCAGTGCCACAACCGCCACAGCTTTGAAACGAGCGCCGATGTTCATCCCTGTTCCCTCCCCACCTTTTTGCATTATAGACTTCATATATTTTTATGCGGCTGCCTACCCAATGGTTAATCGCACACAAAAACCCCACGTTCGCCCAGGAACGCGGGGTAGATGCACAAATGATGATGTTATAGCCTGTAAATCACAGCTTGTATATAGATGTGTATTTTTCTTCCAGATAATCAGCCAGATAGTCCGGGTTCAGATCCTCACCTGTAATGGCTACAATCAGCTCGGATGGCGTCCGGCTCTTGCCATAACGGTAGATCCGTTCGGTCAACCATTGCTTGATCGGCTCCAGCTCTCCCGTAGCAATCAGCTCATCCAGTTTTGGCAGCTCCTTGCGCAGTGTCGCCAAAATTTGCGCTGCATACATATTGCCAAGCGAGTAAGAGGCAAAATAACCAAAATCACCACCGGACCAGTGAACATCCTGTAGAACGCCATGCCCGTCATCCGGCGGGAGAAGTCCCAGATATTCCTTATATTTCGCGTTCCATACTTCTGGAAGGCGCTTCACATCCAGATTTTCATTATACAGCATTTTTTCAATTTCATAGCGGATAATGATATGTAAGTTATATGTCAGCTCATCAGCTTCAATACGAATCAGTGAATTTTCCACACGATTAACGGCCAGGTAGAACTGTTCTGCCGTGACCTTTGCCAGACGGTCTGGAAAATGCTTTTGCAAGTCAGCATAATATCGATCCCAAAAAGCACGGCTGCGTCCAATCATATTTTCCCACAAGCGAGACTGGGATTCATGTATCCCCATAGAGGTTCCTTCGGAAAGCAGCGATCCTGCCAGCTCAGGCGCAATATTTTGCTCATACAGCGCATGACCACCTTCATGCAATGAGCTGAAAATCGCACTAGTCACATCTTCTTGCAAATAATGTGTTGTTATGCGCACATCACCCGGATTTAATCCTGTCGCAAAAGGATGCACGCTCTCATCCAAACGACCTGCGTCGAAGTCATAACCCATCTGTCTCAAAATGAACAGGCCGAACTTCTCTTGCTGCTTCACATCAAACACACCGTCGAGAAAGCTCTTATCCGGCTGGTTTGGTGAAGCCTGAATTTTAGACAACAGCGGCACAAGGCGCTTTTTGAGACGATCAAACACAGCATCCAGCTTCTCTACCGTCATATCCGGTTCATATTGATCCAAAAGCGTGTCGTATTCTGTGTCCTTGACGCCCCAATAACCGATAAACTCACGCTTCATCTCTACGATTTTAGACAAATAAGGCTCGAATCCGGCAAAATCGCTATGTTCCTTAGCATCCTCCCACTTGCTCTCCGCCTGAGCAGCGAGTACGCTGTATTCCCGGTAACGGTCAGCCGGAACCGAACGGTTCAGCTCATAATTTTTGCGGCATTCCTCCACCAGTCTGCGATCATTGTCCTCCAGTTGCTCCAGTTTGTCTTCTGCGGTCAAAAATTGTAGCAATTGTCCCATTTCATCCGAAATAATCAGCTTGAACCTTTCAGTGGACAACATACCCACCGTTTCCGAACGAATATCAACGCCCTTCCGCGGAGCACCTGTCCGTAAATCCCAATGTAATAAGCCTACGGCTTCACCATAACTTCTGATTTTGTGTGCTAATTCTTTTAAAGCCGCCAATTGATCCAACGTCTGTTGTGCCATAATCGAGGTCACCTCTTTAACTAAAAATGGATAAAACTTTACACTTCTTATACTTGATGATACTTATATTAAAAAGTATAATCAACACACGACATTTGCGGCCAGCTCCTGAAGATTTTGAAAAACCGTCAAATAGTACATATTTGTCAAGGGGTAAAGCCTGATTTCCGGCCTGCTAAAACCGGGATTTGGCTTCTTCCATACGGTTTTAGCAAGCCAAAAAAAACGTTCAACATTAAATAGCATATGGAGGGAACAATCGTGGATCACATCAAAGAGATTTTGGAATACAACCGCGTTTTCGTGGAAAACAAAGAATACGAAGCCTATCGTACAGGCAAGTTCCCTAATAAGAGAATGGTCATCATTACCTGTATGGATACGCGTCTGACCGAACTGCTGCCCAAAGCCATGAACCTGCGCAACGGTGATGTCAAAATTATTAAAAATGCGGGTGCGATTATCTCCCAGCCTTTCGGGAGCGTTATGCGTAGCGTACTCGTTGCCCTGTATGAGCTGGAAGCGGATGAAGTGCTCGTCATAGGCCATTACGAATGCGGTATGGCCGCGCTGAATGCCGACCACATGGTCAATGAAATGCTGGAGCGTGGGATTTCACAAGAGGTGCTAAATACTCTAGAAAATTCAGGAATTAAACTAAACAAATGGCTGAAAGGTTTTGACAACATCGAGGAAGGGGTTAGAAGTACCGTAAAACTTATTAAGAATCACCCCTTGCTCCCGCCTAATGCGCCTGTTCACGGTATGGTCATTCATCCGGACACCGGGGAGCTAACGCTGGTTGTTGATGGAAATAAGCAGTGAAAATCCTATAATTAAGATTAAAGAGGGTATCTTCAGGCCGTATTTTACGACCTAAAGATACCCTCTTTTTTATGAAAATAAGCACATATGAGTGCATGTTGATCGGAGCTAATTTTGGCTAACCTGTGAACGGACTATCTGAAAGTTGTCAAACCATACAGTTTCAGTGTACACTTTTCATGAAGCGGCAGAAAACCTGTTGCAGAGCCGTTATAACCGTTACTAAGATGGATGAAGGAGATAAAATCTATGAATTTACTATCTTATGGTCTGTTGGGCCTTCTCGCCAGAGAAGAATCCTCCGGCTATGATCTGATGTTGCGTATCCAGCCTTTTTGGCAGGCCAAGCACAGCCAGATTTATCCACTGCTGGCGCGTATGGAAAGCAAGGAATTGCTTGCTTCCCGCTGGATTCAGCAGTCCGACAAGCCTGATAAAAAAATGTATACCATTACTGACAAGGGAATCCATATGCTTCAGCAATGGTCCCAGGAATCACTGGCCGCTCCGGTCACACGGGACGAATTAAGCCTTCGGCTGTTCTGCCTCTGGCTGACGGACAAAAGCAGTGCCAACCGTATGCTGGAGGAACGCAAACGTCATTTCATTCAGCGAATACGGCATCTGGAGGATATTCTGAACGACATTCCCGACGAGGATCTGCATTTTGGCAGCAAAAACTTCGGTGACTACATCCTCGTGCAAAAAGGGCTTATGAATGCCAAAGCGGGTCTGGAGTGGTGCCAATTGGTACTTCGTATGCTGCTCGCTGGAGATGTAAGAGCGGACACTAATCCATTTTCACTTAAACCGTAAAACTGAATGCTTTAGTCGATTCAAGCATAGGATTTATATATCAATAAAATTTGAATGTTTTAAATTTTTTTGAAACCCTTTTCCATCCGTTTCGTATTTCTGGTAAGCGGCTGTTTAACCTATATCAAACCAACATACTAAGGGGGATTATATTTACATGAAAAAAACATTTACTTTGAAAAATATGATGATGCTGATGATGGCTTTTACCCTGCTGATTGTTATGGTCGCACCATCTACAGCTGACGCGAGGCGAAGCGGTGGATTTAAATCCGGGCCAAAAACGTACCAATCTACACCAAGCAAGGCCACGAACAACAACGGCGTCAACAAGTCTGATAGCGGAACCAAATCCAGTGCAACTGCGGGTAATACAAGCAGAACGGGTGGATTTCTTGGCGGTGGCGGCGGATTCCTGAAAGGCATGATGCTGGGTGGTTTGGCAGGTATGCTTTTCGGCGGACTGTTCGGCAATATGGGCGCACTGGGCAGCTTGCTCGGCCTTGCGGTCAACGTTCTCGCTATATACGTCCTGATCATGGTCGGGGTAGGTATCTACCGTGCCATTAAAAATCGTCGCAGACCTGATGATTCCCGTGGAGGACGTTACTAAGTTATGATTTTAAGTATGGATGAAATTGTTAACGCCATCTGTCTGCATATGGCTGAACGCAAAGGGGTCCAGCCCACTGATGTGACAGTAGAATTAAGCTGGGAAGAGGATACAGGATACTCGGCAGAGGTCCATGTACAGGGCCGCAGTCAGTATCTGGTGGAGGCCAACATGATTGAGGCCATCCTGAGATACCTGCATTCCGAGCACAATATCCGTGCCTATCGCGAGCAGGTCAGACTGGATCTGGACGAAGAAATTACGGCCATTGTCGAGACTTGATGGAATAACGCATAGGGTCAACTAACATAATATGCAATGAAACGGAAGAACCGACCTTCGCTTGATGCAAGGGTCGGTTCTTTTTTTTGCGTTCTATAGGACATTAGCTAAATGTGTGAAACTGACGATACCGGAACCTGGGGCGCCCTTTCGAGCAGACCACTACCGTACATTTCCCGAAACGGTTGCTCCTCCATATGAATGTACCCGATATAACAGCCGCATTCCTTCATACGGCACGGACGCTTGGCACTTAGTCCTTCAAGGCCATCTCTGTACAAGTGACCAAGTACTCGTCGATCCTGGTAGCAATGTTTTACACGTCCGTCACCCTGTACGTAAAATACATCCTCTCCAGCGCGACACGCCCGCCCCTGACTACTGTAATCCTGCAAATTCCATTGAAAATAGGGATCTATAGCAGTTAATCCAGCAACCTCGGCTTCGGTATAATAATGTGGTCGATCCTTGTAAGCGTTGACCCACAAATATACCTCCTTCGGAAGCTGCGATCGCAAGGAATGAATAGCGGGAAAGGCCTGTCTCAATCCCACGGTGCCGACACTGTAGGAAATACCAAGTTCATATAACTTTTTACATTGAGATATAAAAGCCTGCTCCTTCGTCTCTCCCGGATGATACGTCGCCCACAGCGCAGCCGTCCTCGGATTCAGTTCTCTGGCCCAATCCAGCTTAGCGGACAGGTTCGTCTGTACAGCCACTTTATCCACGTGCGCCATATGGGAGAACTCAATCATGGTCTTACGGTACCAGGAATGAATCAGAGCTTCTCCATACGGATTAAAAAATATGGATAGTCGATGCCCCAAAGTTCCCTGTTCCCGTACCCAATCGGCAAAACGCTCCAGTTGCGCCCGATCCTTGTCCAATGTCTCACGGCTGTCCACGTTTTTGCTGAACGGGCAGTAAGGACAAGCATAGTTGCACGAAGTCAACGAGCCACGATAGTATAGGGTTGCTCTCATGCGCCTATGTAGCCTTCCATCCGTTCTCGTACTGCCGTGGATATCATCCAGTCGCCAATCGCATCGGAATAAGCCATTCCTTCCTCGGTCAGTCGCAGTGTGTCGTCCACAACCACCGCCATACCTGATTCCAATAGCAAGGACATTCCTGCAAAATCATCCGCCAGAGACGCATCGAAGCGCGTGGCGTAGGCAGATAGCTCCAGACCTTCACGATGGAGGAGTGCCTTCAGGATAAAACGCCGCTTGCTCTCCTCCACATTTAAAATAAAGCCGTAGTCAGCCAGATCATGACGCTCGGCGGCGACATAATCAGCAATAATACTGCGCGTTGCCGCTGCACTAACACCGTATCGACTGGCATAGTGGACATTACGCGTATAGGAGCGCGCACCACAGCCCAGACCGGCCATGCCCTCCTCCTGACAGCTATATGGCAACAGCTCCTTGCCGGGTGCATCATCATTTTTGGCAAAACGGCGCATGGAATATTGTACATATCCCGCCTGTTTGAGTCTTTCACGTGCTACTTCGTACAAGCTTAAACGAATATCATGATCCAGCCCGGTATAGCCCGGCTTTAAAATCGTATTTTCCCGAATGTATAATGGGTAAATAAAAATTTCACCCGGTGCGTAAGATAATGCCTCTTCCAGAGAATACAGCCAGGTTTCCTCCGTTTGACCGGGAAGGCCATAGATCAGATCCACGTTCAACAACGGAAAATCGTATTCCACCAGCCGCGCAAGCGCTTCACGCACAAGCTTGGGCTTCTGAGGGCGGTATATGGCCGCACTCTCCGACTCCACAAAGCTCTGGATCCCCATGCTGACACGATCCGTTCGGCGACGCTTGAGCACCTCCAGCCGATCTTCAGTTACCGTATCCGGCGACGTTTCCACCGAAATGGAAGCATGTTCAGGGTCTAAACCCATCAGATTTTCCGCAATGTCAAACAATCGCTCGACCAAAGGAGCCTCCAGCAAGGTTGGCGTACCACCGCCGATGGCAAAGCGTGAAAACGGCCGCCCCCCCATGATTGGTGCCCATTGGCGAGCTTGTCTTTCAAGCGCATCCACATATTCCTTATGCACATCTAGCCGCTTGTCTGGCAAAGTGAACAGGTTGCAAAATCCGCAACGAGCCGCGCAAAACGGAATATGCATATACAAAAAATAGCTCTCCAGCTCCTCCTTCTCCCACAACTCTTGCATTGAGAGCGGTGTATCAAACGACCGATAGGCCGTTTTATGCGGGTAAGAGTACAAATAGGAGCGGTAGGGAGCTTCACGGATCGTGCGTGCCCATTCAACAGGGTTCTCAGGCCATGGAGACCTTGATGTCAAGCCTGTGTCCAGCCCCGCAGAGGGATTGGCTCCTGCTCCCGTTAGAAGCGAGTGATTCAGATTCATGGCTTTCATTTCTGCTCCCTCCTCGCGCTGGATTGATTCTTTACATTTTACCAGTGCAATCTAAAATTTTTTGTACCCTACAACACAAATTCGCGGTAAGGCACATTCCATACTACCTCATGAGCTAGACGATGACCTTCGTAGCCATCTTCCCCATAAGCCGTACCATGATCGGAAAAGGCCAGGCAAAATGTCTTCCCCCGGTTTCGTAAAGCGTCGAACAAACGCCCAAGCTGCCCATCCACATAACGCAAGGCTGCACGTTGAGACTCCACTGAATCCTTGGCTGAGCCCTCCAGAAAATAGTGATTAGGGCCATGAATGGCTGATACATTCAGGAACAAAAACAGCCGCTGCGCCGGGTCCGCCTTCTCCAGCAGCTTTAGGGCATGATTCACCTGATGCTCCGTCGAACGGGGATTCGTAACGCCAAAGGTCATACGCCAGTAGCTTTCCTGAAAATACCCCGGCAACACCTTGGCAAGCTTGTTTTTTTTCGTAAAAAAAATAACGCCGCCGATGCAGATAGTCCGGTAGCCCTCACCCGCCAGCCCGGATACAATATCCGGTGCATCAAACAGCCACGTATGCGGATGCGTTCGCAGTCCCGTATCTTTTGTATGAAACAGCCGTATGTGAGAGGCCTTATCCGTATTGGCTGGTGTAGGCAAGAATCCGCCAAAAAACGCATGATGTGCAGCATAGGTAAAGCTGCCCGGCGTATGACGTTTTTCCCACGGCCCGGAACCGCACAGATTCGGACAGTTCTCTTCCTCCAGCTTGGCTACATCGTAACGCAGCGTGTCGAGCGTAATCATGACAATATCATGAGAACCGACAATCTGGTTCATATCGGTCATAACAAGTCTTTCCTTTCCACAGTTGCAGTCCCATTGGCGAGATGCAGCATTTCCCATTCATAAGGATTCCAGCCCTGATGTTTTACCCGGTATAGCAGGTCGCCGAACGGATTTACATCCAGCACGTATGGACGACCGCCATGCGCCGGAACCAGAACATCCAGCCCAGCGACCATAGAGGCCGGAAAAGTGCTCATCGCGGCTTCCGCAGTCTGCTGCACCGATTCTACCGTATCCTGCGGCAACCCGGCGTCCTCCAGCAAGAGCCGATCATTGCGTAAATGCAGATTCGTAATCGGACTCCGACTCAAACGCAAAACGGCATGACAAGCCTCTGATCCACAAACGAGCTGGCGTACATCGTAAACACGTCCGCTCAGACTCGCTTTAGGTATCCAGCGCTCCACATGCACCCCTTCCGAGCATAGCCAGCCCAGGATGGCATGAATATCCTGCTTGTCCGTATAACGACGCAAGCGTCCGGCATTGTAATACACACGCTGTCCGTGTACGATTTCCGTTCCAATGGTGGTTACCGCCAGTTCTGCTCGTGTCCGCGGATGCACCTGATAGGCTATTACACCAGAAGCACCGGACCCGCAAAATATTTTCACAAACAGACGGTGAACCCCGCTCTCCTTCATCGCTGCGTGTAGATCAGCAACATGACGAAAGGTACCGTCTGGTGGTGCAAGCACAGGCGGAACCCTTATGCCCGCTTTGTTCAATACGGCGCTGCAACGCCGTTTGTCGAACATCACAGCCACTTCCGCCGGATCATTCATCCAGCGCGACGAGGGCCATAGCAGGGCCGCTTCTTGCCGTAGCCACGCCAGCAGACGGCAATAGCCCCGGAACCATTGTGCCGGGTGCCAAATACGACCGTGCTGCTCCAGCAGGCCTCGCGCTTCTGCCGCCAATATTCCTGGGCTATGTGCTAATTGCGCCCACGGCAACAAAGAATCGTCTCCCACCGCATCCGGGGCTCCCAAAGCAATCAATTCACGCTCTACCTCAAAACTTTCACCCGGTGCATCCAGACGAAGCAGCGGACTAATGTCCGCCCGCCCCGTCTGTAACTGACGGATGCTCTCTTGCACATAAACACTAGCATTTACACTGTCTGACGCAGACTGTCCAGCTATTCGGGCCACCAGTTCACCCAAACTTTGTTTCTCACGGATGGCTTCCAGCACATTTTTATAGGAAATCTCAAGAGCTGTCGGCAGCTTCAATCTGCTTCGCGCCTCCTGTAGTCCTGTGGTCCGCCGATTCCCCGGATTGCCGAACAAAATAAACGGCTCGCTGACATTGCTGTCTGATATCCCAACCATAAAGCCGCCTCACTTTAATTTTTGAATAAGGCCCGATCGTAGAGAGTCCTCTTTATAGATTACTCAGTCAACGATGGATAACGCCAATCATCTTCCTCGTCCGCTTGCTGCTGATCTTCCACGTTCACAGACAGTCCTGAGCTTTTCCAACGTTTCATCATTTCATCAGACATATAATGATAGCTCAAATCCAGATGCTTCAGCCCTTTGATGCTTTCACTAGCCAGTAGTGCCTCTGCCCCTTTATCGGACAACGTGCCTTGAGACAGATCCAGTATCTCCAGTTGTCCAATCACAGGTGCGCTTGCCGCAGCAATCGCGATTTCATCCTGTATTTCACTATCCTTCAGTCCCAAATAGGTAAGCTTGGGAAAAGGATTGTCGTTCAGGAACGGTAATACATCCTTCAGACCACCGTCAAAGCCGTATTGATCCACGCCCAAATACAACTCCAGCTTGCGCAGCTCAGGCAGCTCGGCATTACGAATCTCCTGAAGGACACTCGCAGGCAAACCGCCGCAAATAATAACCAATTCCTGAAGGTGGCTATGCCGCATCGGTTCCAGGCTTAGGTCCTGACTTCCTTTGACATAAAAGGATTCCAATGCTGGAAACGCCTCCAACAGCGGGGACAGATTCGTCTGGTTAATCCACGAAACCTCACACTCATCATATTCCATATCACCGATAAACAGCTTACGCAGCTTCGGAAATTCATCTTTGTGCTTTACCAGCACCGGAATAAAATCCTCCGGCGATTGTTCGTAGGCTCCGCCCCAGTCTCCAATAATCAAATCCGTAATTTCCACACTCTCTGGCTTGACTGCCAGTTCTTCAATAGACTTAGCCATCGTTTGACCATTCTCATAAGCTTCATAATCCACAACCAGCTTTACTTCCATCTCGTAATACCTCCGATCACTGATCTGAAAATGTAATAAACCCCTATCTCATAAACTATCTATTTCCAGTTTAGTCTATCCTATCATACCAATGTTCGTCAAAAATAGACCCCTACCGACATCAATCCTATGTAAAATGTGCGCAAAGAAACTAAAACAGGGCAGCCGGTAAAATTACTCCAGTCTGCCCTGCGCCTATACTCCCTAATAAATCTCTAATATATAATACAACAAATTTTGAAGCCGAATTATTGGCTAATGGTGATCGGTGAGTTATCAGACAGCAACGCCAGATTATTCACGATTACGTTCTCTTCGTTGCTCAAGCCACTGGTAACCAGTGTTTGGGAGCCTGTCGTCTGAACCGTCTTCACTTCCTTGCGTTTCGCATGGTCACCATTCACAACGTATACATATTGCTTACCTTGATCCTTTTGAATCGCTGCGGTAGGAACGACAATACCTTCTTGTGCATTCGCAGCGACAAAGCTGATATCAGCCAGCATGCCGGACTTCAGCTTCACGTCCGGATTAGCCACCGAAATTTTCACAGGATATCCTTTTCCACTTGCGTCCAACGGGCTTACATTTTTAACTGTACCTGTTGTCACAATATTGGAAGCTGCTACACGTACCTGTACCTTGTCGCCTGCTTTTACATTGTTGATCTGCTCAGCCGGTACATAGATCAGTGTATTAACTGTGCTCAGGTTGGCAATGACCAGCGCAGGAGCCTGAGCGGATACCATTTCGCCTACTTCTGCATTTTTCGTACCTACAATACCGTTAATCGGTGATGTAATCACTGTGTCGTCGAGTGCGTCCTGAGCGATGCTTACATTTAGCTGAGCCTGCTTGAGAGACTGTTGGCTGGACTCGATAACCGCTGTATTTTGAGATACCTTCAGTTGATTTTGTGCATTGCTGTAGCCGCTGTTAGCATTACTGTAGCTGTTTTTTGCTGAATCGTAGCTGTTACGGGCCGTAGTGAGCGCCTTCTGAGCAGCCACCAGTTGGTCCTGGGCATTAGCCTGTGCGTTTTGCGCATTGTTGTATGCCGCTTCTGCGTTCACAACGGCTGTTTTCGCTTGTTCCAATTGTGCTTGAGTACTCGCACCCGCATCAAACAGGCTTTGAGTACGCGTTACATTTTTCTGAGCATCCGCCAGCGCTTGCTGCGTTTGCTTCACCGTATTGGCCGCCGAGGAGACGCCGTGTGTCGCCTGTTCTACGGCTGTAGTGGCCTGATTAATGGCTCCCTGCGCCTGGTTGATTGCGCTTTGGGACTGAATCACGCCGCTTTTGGATTGTACTACGCCCGAGTTGGCTTGAACCATCGTCGATTCATGAGATGCCTGAGCAGAACTCACTCCTGCTGCTGCTGCTGCTGCTGCTGCGCGGGCTTTCGCTACATTATTCCGCGTGTCCTTGTCATCAAGCTTGAACAGCACTTGACCTTTTTTGACCTCTGAGCCAATATCCACAGGCAGTTCAACTACTTTACCGCCCACTTTTGGAACGATATTCACCGTCTCCGAAGGTGTTACCGTTCCCGTATAAATGTTCCCTTGCCCAATGATACCCTGCTGCGCTTGGCTGATCTTGACAGGAACGACCATATCCTGCGCCGCTCCGCTATTACTGGAGCAGCCTGCCAGCACTGCGCCGCCGAGCACTAAGGCCGCTAATGTACTTTCTACTCTCAATATTTTCATGATAATTCCCTTTCTTTCTGTCCTTGGAAATAATGTAAGCCATCCAGTCGATATTTTGTAGTACTTTTTATTAAGCCTCCGGCTGTGTCTTTGCTTTCTTCCTTTGAATAAACAAAAAGATTAGCGGAATCGTGCAAAACAGCGGTATGGATGAAATGAGGAACGTATCCCCAATCCCTCTTGATGTGGCATCCAGCGTGATTAAACCACTTATAGATGACACCCAAGAACTGCCCAACGTCGCTTGCAGCGCATGAGCCGCGTCCGGTGTAACTGTCTCCGAAATTTGTTGGGCATGAGCTGCCGAACGACTTTGCATAATCGCTGTCAGCACTGCAATAGCCATAGATGCTGCAACGGTACGCACCAGATTGGATGCTGTAGACGCATTCGCTACCTTACTCGGATGAACAGCATTCATACCGACCGTAGACAATGGCATCATACAAATGCCGATTCCCAGACCCCGGAATGCCATTACCGTTTCCAGCCAAATATGAGGTGTGTCCGGCGTAAGCTGATGCAAATGATATGTCATGAAGCTGGTCAGCGTCAGGCCAACAAGCCCCAAGGGCACAATGCCGAACTTATCAAATAGCCGCCCGGCAATCGGCATCATAGCCGCCATTGCAATCGCCTGTGGAATGAGGATGATTCCGGTATCGATTGGTGACACATGCTGAATATTTTGCAAAAACAACGGTGTCAAAAACGTTCCTCCGTACATCCCCATCATGACCAGACTGGAGGCAATAACACTAATCGTATATTTTGAATTCTTGAATAATGAAATTTCAATTACAGCATTGTCTTTTCCGCTTTCCACATAAATAAGAAAGACAAGCGCCCAGAAGGCGACGAACAGTAGAGATACAATTTTAAAAGAAGTCCAGCCATCATGCTGCCCGTTAGTTAGTGCGTACAGGAGCGTCCCTGCACAAGTTGCGGCCAGCAAAAAGCCCGGCAAATCAAACGGCTTCGGTGTTGCTTTAGGTGGCTCTTTGATTAGGAGTATGACCATTAAAATTGCAAATAAAGCTACAGGCAGACTGACAATAAACAAGAACCGCCAGTTAAACCATTCAATTAAGTATCCGCTCAGCGTAGGTCCTACAGCTGGCGCTGCCATTGCAGCGATCCCCCATATACCAAGGGACATACCGATTTGTTCACGCGGCATGATTTTGTAAATAATCGTCATACTTAGCGGCATAATGACACCGCCGCCCAGACCAGCCAGCACACGCGCGGCGATCAGAGAAGAATCACTCCATGCAAAAATACATACTCCCGTTCCCAGCGAGAACACGCTTAGCGCAAGAATCAAGAATTTTTTATATCCGATACGCTGCTCCATATATCCGGTAATCGGGACGATTACGCCGGATGCAAGCGTGTAACCTGTAATAACCCACTGAATACGTGTCGTCGTTGATCCTAAGTCCGTCGTCAATCGAGGAATGGCGACATTGATCAGACTGTTGTTCAGAATGGCGACAAAGGCGCCTAAAACGATGGCAAAAAAAGCAAGCCAGCGTTCTTTGGAAGAATCTGTCGAAGGAGCAGCAGCAGTTTCATTGGCAGCCACATGGACCCCTCCTTTTTAAGATGTATGGATTTTAACTTCCACGTTGGTTCCTGGAATGAGCTTCATATCCTTCGGCTTGTTAACAGCAATTTCTACAGGCACACGCTGGGTCACCTTGTTAAAGTTACCGCTTGTGTTTACCGCAGGAATGAGCGAGAACACTGCATTTGAGGCTTCGCCCACTTTGCGAACCTTGCCTTGAATCGTCTTGTCACCTGCTGCATCAAGCGTAATGTCAACGAGCTGTCCCGGTTTAATGCGGTCAATATCGGTTTCTTCAATATTCGTGGAGACATACAGACTGTTCATATCAACCATGGTCGCAACAGCACTGCCTGGAGAACCGATTTCATGCTCCTTCGAATAAATCTTAATAACGGTACCATTGATCGGCGCACGCAGTACGGACTTGCTGATCATGCTGGAATCCAGCCCCGATACATCCTGCTCGGCAATCGGTTCATTGCGCTGAAGAACATCGCCTTCCTCCACATCAATGTGTGTAATCTCTCCGGAAATTTGCGGCATTACCTTATATTGATCCGCTTGAATACGCGCATCGTCACTCTTAACAAAGTGTGTTGCCTGATACCAATAATAGTAGCCAATGGTTCCGCCGCTCAGAATGAGCAGTACGATGAGAATTGGCAGTACGGTTTTCTTACTCACTTCTTCCACCCCTGTTGTCCAAAAAATTTTATTATTCAACGCTAATATTTTAATTTTGAAATATTAGGCCATCAAACCAAACCGTGAACGTAAAATAAGCACATGGCAGCATACCATGCAAAAGAAAGAACATTATCTATGTACGTAGGCAATCCTTGTCTATGCTCACACACACCGTCTCCTTTTATATTTAAATATTTTCATATAAATATCGTACATTGAAGTATTATAGTTATATTTATCTATTCAGGCAATATAAATTTTCAGTTTTTCAAAAAAAATTTTATAAAAAAAGAGCCTTGCTTTCCAAGGCTCCTTCAACGAAAAGGTATTATTCACATTTAAAGGGTTTAAAAAATGTACTAAGAAAAAAGCAAGGGTCCCAATAACCGTCTGCTATTGCCCTGTGTTCGTTGTTCCCCTATGCAGGCTCCGCAACGACATCGTTCTGTTGACGCGTGTACATCCTCTCTGGAGTCCCGCAATAACCGAACGTAATCCAGAGATTGCTGTAAAGAAGCAGGACCCGGGATAAAGCGGACTTTTTTGCCTTCCAGCAAACAGTAGACCTCAATAAGCTGCGGAAGAGCACCAAATGCATAATAACAAAAAACATTCGTCAAATGTTGAAATGTATGAATAACGTTGGGATTATAATCCACGATGTACTTCTGAATCAGTAAGGAGTCGGCTCCAGCTGACAGTTGCCAGGCAGCCTGCACAATAAGCGAAATGTCGACCTCAAGCTCAGGGACCGGCGTGCAAAATTGCTCGTACAACATCACCGGCGTTGACAAGTCCCTATTTAACGCACAAATTTTAGACAGCTCGCCTGACACTTTATTTTTGACGTCCCAGTAATGGAACAACGATTCGAAGCCGATTGGCTGTGTGGGCCACCATTTCTCCAGCACGTACTGGACCGGGATTTCCCGCCGCACCTCTACTTCCATTCCGAAGTATTCATTTAGCGCATGCCCTATCGCATATTGAACCCGTTGCCTCCAATTCCAGCCTTCACGCCCGCGTTTTCCCTGCGATTGACGGGTAGACTGCGGAGTTCTCCACATCTCCTCAAGCTGATAGTCGTGCAGAAGAGGAAAGCCGCTTAAGCTATCGCTGTTGCGCATACCTATCCCTCGCTCTCTTCTCAGGACACCCCAATACCAGCCTGTGCAAATTGTCTTCCGTAAGCCCGGCAATTTTCCTTCTCATCGTCCAGTGGGTTGAATTCGATCTTCAAGCTCTCCTGAATAACAGTTGCGCCGCGTTCTTTGACTTTTTCCTCTACCAGGTCAACCGCGCCGCAGAATTGCGTATAGGATGTATCACCGCTGCCAAATACAGCGGTCTTTTTACCGGACAGATCAAGCTCATCCAGTTCCTCATAAAAATCTAAAAATTCATCAGGAAGCTCACCATCTCCCCATGTATATACACCCAACAGGAACCCGTCATAACCGAGCAGTTCCTGCGCACTGCAATCATACGAAGCCTTCAACTCCGCCTCATGTCCTGCCTGGCGGACGCCTTCGGCGATCAATTCTGCGATTTCCTCTGTATTACCAGTCATACTGGCATAAGCAATCATGATTTTACCCAAGTTCATCCCTCACTTTTGTTTGACATATGGAATGCATTCATTCCCTATTACTCAAATAATATTTGATAATGATTCTCATTGTCAAATGTTAATTTTAAATAAGTGTTTTATACAAGGTACAACTTACGCAAAACAGCTTCATAGCATGCGGCTGTTCGCTGATAAACCCTATGAATAAGCTGCTTCAACAAGAAGCTTGTTTATTTATTGCATCCATTATTTATTACGCCAGTACAGTTCATTCCATTGCAGCTCCTGACGGAACTGACGGATGTTCGTGTTGTTGTCAATGACGACAGCTTCTATGCCTGTCAGCTCTGCGTAATCCAGCAATTGCTCAGTGGTTACAGCATAGGACAACACCGTATGATGCGCTCCACCCGCATGAATCCATGCTTCTGCAGACACTTCCAGCGAAGGCTCTGGTTTCCGCAAAACGCTGGCTACAGGCAGTTTCGGCATTTGGTTTTTATTTCCGTACCATGAATTTGGTTAATGATCAGACGGTAACGTCCTCCCAGCTCAATGATGGATGCTACGAGCGCCGGACCCGGTTTGCCTTCAAAAATAAGACGAGCCGGATCGGCTTTGCCACCAATACCCAACGGTTGAACATCAATACGCGGTTTGTTCACAGCAATCGTCGGACATACCTCCAACATATGAGAACCCAAATTCAGTTCATTGCCCGGTTCCAAATGATATGTGTAATCTTCCATCTTCACGCATATTGTCACCAAAACGGACTACTAAATGAGACGACGAATCGCGCCGGAATTTGTCAGAACCGGCTTGAGTGCCACTTCAAACGGTTTCATAATTAAAAATTCCTCCTGTCAGGAAATAAGTATAGTTGCAGCGGTATTCATAGATAAAATATCATGTACGTACAATCTGATATTTTTCTCAAGATTATGATGAAAAATGCCAAGTCCTATGATTAGGACCTGGCATTTTTCGTATGACGGACAGGCTCAAACTTATTCCCTTGATTACTATCCTATATTTCCCTTGAAGTAATACATCTCAGTTCCTTACTTGGTTACGGTCAGATCGGATAGAATTTTATCATTTGCAGCTTGGAAGATTCGATGGATATCTTCACGATCTTCCTCATACGGAAGGATTAGAGAAATTTGAAGACCACTTCCTGTATGTGTAGACTCAAAGAAAATCGTTTTTCCCCCGCCAACCTGCTCCCTTCCAGTATTCAAAGCGCTGAGCATGTTTATGTCTTCCTGCATTTCACCCAAGTAGTTGAACACGATAGGCAACTGTTCAAGTCCCTTTTTTAGGATGCTGCTGGATTGTGGGTAAGCGGGTTCCATCTCTTTGTTAAAGATCAGATTTAAGAAATTCAAGTGATGATTTGCTGCGATATCCAGTAGTCTCTGAATATCGTTCTCATAGGATATCATCCCTTCCTTATGGAGTAAGACTGGAATATGATCAATATATTCTCCCACCGACCCAAAGTAGTTCCGATCCCCATACTGTCTTCCATACTGCGTCAACCATATTGGAACTTCTAGCTGTTCAAAATAGCCGCTAAAGAACTGGAACGCCATGTGCAACGTGATATTCCACAGACTTGCAGCCCCATCCTGTGTTGGAACATCATGTAACTTCAATTCCCAGCTATATTGGGTAGATTTAGCATAGTTGTATTCCCGGGTTCGTGCGTGAATGTGGCTATTATTGTCTCCAAACGCCTGAAGCTTGAATTGCCCCACAATTTGCTGATCGCTGATTTCCTTAGGGCCTTGGCGGATATAATCGACATAATCCCGGTAATGGAACCCTTCTGCTGTCTCCGCCTGCTGCATATGATCGTATGCTTCAAAGAGCTGGCTTTGCAGAACTACGCCGCTCGTGCCATCATAAATGATGTGTGAGCATGGAAGTAGCAGCAGATGGTCCCGCAAATTCAACCGAACCAGCACTATCCTGTATTGAAGAGATTGAATCTGTTCATATGGTTCAAAATAAAGGTTCGACATGATGGATGAAAGGAACTGATGTTGTGTCTGTACCGGATAGACCGAAAGATCTACAAAGGGTAAGGAAATGTGCTCCGGTGTTGCTTTTACTTCCCATTCCCAGATGCCATCCGATTGTGAAAGCACACTTCTCAGTAATTCATGACGATGAATCAACTGCCGAACCGCTGTGGACAGACGCTCCACATCCACGTAGTGGTCGAGCCGGATCACTGTACCCGAGGAGGCAGGGTGTAGCAGATGGTAATGCTGAGCAGGTGCCAGAGGAAAACGATGGACAGCCTCTGTGCTGAGTATATTTTCATTCCAGTTCGCATTCATTTTAGCGATTGTAAAAATCCAATCCTCCACCAGATGTTTGTAGCTTCTTTCCTGCTCATCGTCTGTTTGCTCGCTTTTTGTGGAGCCTGTTCTAAGCATTTGGCCTGCGTCTCCCTCGCCCATTGGAACAATATAATGGGGGTGCAAGTCAGAATGGATATGGGACGAAATTAGCGTTGCCATCTCATCCACCTGATCTGCCCGGAATGGATGCACATGCAGAAACAAATAGTCCTGTTCATCGATGGGGATAGATTGAAGCATGGCCTGTACGCCGAAGGTTTCGCTAATCCATTGTTCGGCTTCCGTGAAAACCATGATCCCTGTGTCTTGGTTTGTGTCAACTTCGTCAACGGATAACAGATCGGACAATCCCCGAATGGTTTGATGTTGCAATACTTGATGGATTCCCAACGAAATACCTGATTCCTGCGCTTTGGAGACGAGCTGAATGGCCTTTAACGAGTGACCTCCGAGTTCAAAAAAGTTGTCGTCGATACCTACCTTTTCTACACCAAGCACTGCTTGCCAGAGGTGCGCCAATTGTTGTTCCACTTCATTTTTTGGGGCAACGTATGTCACATCCGTATGACTTGCCAATTCAGGTGCAGGCAGCGCTTTACGGTCGATTTTGCCGTTCGGTGTCAGTGGCATCTGCTCCAGTTGTACGAAGAACGAAGGCACCATGTAGTTCGGGAGTTTCTCGCTGAGTAAGCTGCGTAGCTCACCTGCACTCACTTCCTGTTCCGCCACATAGTATGCGACGAGTTGGTGTTGCCCCTGCTCGTCCTCATGAGCCAAAACGATCACCTCTTGCACTTTCTCCACCTTCAGCATGCTGGCTTCAACCTCGCCCAGCTCAATCCGGTAGCCTCGGATTTTCACCTGGTGGTCTATGCGCCCCAGATGCTCAATGTTTCCGTCCGGCATCCATCTCGCCAAGTCCCCCGTTCGATACATCCGCTCATATCCCGTTTCTCTGTCCGCAAACGGATTCGGTATAAATTTCTCATCCGTCAACTCAGGACGATGTAGATATCCGCGCGCCAGTCCGTCTCCCGAAACGCACAATTCTCCTGCTACACTCACTGGTGCTAAATGTCCATGTACATCTACGACATATACCCGGTGGTTCGGCACCGGACGTCCGATGGAAATCACCTCAACTGCGCTTGAATCTTCGGGCAAAGGCCAGATTGACGTTATGATCGAGTCTTCCGTTGGGCCATAGGCATTGTAATACACCACCGAATCCTTCCACTTGTTCACCAGCTCCGTCGTTGCCGCCGATCCCGCTGTAAGGAGAATACGCACGTTCGGCATTCGCCTCGGTTCCAGATATACCGCGTATGTCGGCGGCAACATCAAAACAGTAATTCGGTGCTCTGCGATATACTGTTCAAATTCCTTATAGTCCAAAATTGTCTCCATCGTCGGTACATACAACGTTGCCCCACAGAACAATGCTTGGAAAATTTCCCAGCAAGCGACATCAAACGAATAACTGGCAAACAACATCGTATGGTCTGACAAACCTATGTGTAACGTCTGATCGAAATAAGTTTTCAGATTACACAGCCCACGATGCTCTACCATAACCCCTTTCGGTTGTCCTGTGGTCCCTGAAGTATAAATCACATACGCTAGATCGTTTGAGCCAGACACAGGTTCCAGATTTGAACCATCCTCGTGATACACAGACGTGTAGATAAGCCGATTCTTAGCTTTTTCACTTGATGTAGCTGCCTGTGTATCTGTGAAAAGTGCATTCACAGCAGCCGTTGCGCTCTCAGCCTGTTCTCCATCCAGTATCAGCACTTTGCCGTCGAAGGCCACTTTTTCCGCCAGTCGGCTTTGTGTCAATAAAATGTCCGCCCCGGAATTATCAAGCATGTAGCGGATACGCTCTTCTGGATACGTCGGATCTAAAGGTACATACGCGCCTCCTGCTTTTAATATCGCGAAGATGCCCACAACCATATCCATCGAACGCTCGGTCATCAGACCGACCAAACGATCTGTCGTTACACCATGACTCCGCAAGGTACGAGCCAGACGATTGGCACGCTCGTTTAATTCGCGGTAAGTCAGTTGCTCTCCCTCGAAAAACAATGCCGCCTGCTCCGGTGTCTGCGCTGCTTGCGCTTCGAATAACTCGTGAATCGTTTGCTCACGTGGATATTCCGCTGATATATTGCTCCAAACACCAACGATTTGCTCGCGCTCCGACTCAGTCACCACATCCAGTTCATGCACCCTGATTTCCGGGTTCGCCACCACTTGCTCTAGCAATCGCACCAAATGCCCTTGAATTTGCTCTATACTCTCGCGCTCAAATGCCCGTGCATTGTAGCCAAAGCTCGTTTGAATGGTTTCCCCAGATCGTATCACCAGATTAAAGTCATAGTTGCTAGGCTCAGCAGACTCGAACCCGGCATTTTCTAAGCTGGCCTCTCCACCGTCACCCCGCTGCTCCACTTGTTCGTTCATCGGAGCATTTGCGAAAATAATTCTATGGTTGATCAAATCCTGCTTTAGCTCCGTCAGCGCTTGGATATCATCCAACGAATACATATTATATGGAAGGGAAGCTCTGAAGTGTTCCTGATTTTGCTTCATCATATCAGAGAACAGACTATCCTCGTTGCTGCAAATACGAACGGGTACCGGATTCAGGGGAGAACTGATCTCGGGCTCGGCATACGGTATGTCCGTAGCGCTCTCTAGAACCACGCTGCCAAACACGACATCATCCATACCATTATATTTTTGAAGCAAAATGCCCCAAACGGTTTGTACTAGCGCATTCATCGTTACCTGATCACGTTGGGCAATCTGCCAAATTCCGGCCGTCAGGCTTGCGCCCAGATCAAAATCCAGACGCTCTGCCTTATATTCCGTGTTACCTGGTATTTTGGCCTGTGGCAAACAGGCCTGTTCTTCATATCCATCCAGGTATGCACTCCAGTAACGAGAAGCCTTCTGACGTTCTTGATGCACTTTCAGTACATCCACTGTTTCTTCCACTGTAATCCATTCCAGCTCACTCAATGTGGTATCTGGGCTAGCCGCAATTACTTCAGCCAACCGTACAAAGTGGCGCGTGATCTGCTCAATTGTTTCCCGCTGGTACAGCGTGGTCGCATACTGCAATCCGAACTGTATTCCGGATTCTTCCTCTCTCGCTTCCAGCGTCAGGTCAAACTTCACTGGAGTTTGCTCCATATCGTATAGACGAAAGCTCAGATCTTTGAGCTTCAACTCGCTTTGCTCGGTGTTTTGCAGCACAACCATCGTATCGAAGACCGGATTTCGGCTCATATCCCGCTTGACATTCAGCTGATCCACCAGTGTCTCAAACGGATAGTCCTGATGCTCGTAGGCTTGTAAAGCACGGATTTTCACATCTTCTACATAGCTGCGGAACGTCTGCTCTGCGGTCGGATAATTGCGTAGTGCGAGGGTTCCGACGAACATCCCAATGATGGGTTCCAGATCGGCATGTGGACGTCCGGCAATTGGGGTGCCAACAATGATATCTTTCTGCCCTGTGTACTGATGCAGCAGTGCCGTGTAGGCTGCCAGGAGTACCATGTACAGCGTGGAGCCGGTTTGCGCCGCCAACTCTTTCAAGCGTTCACTAACTTCGCGCTCCAATCCAAACATCACCGTGTCGCCTGCTGTACTCCTCACCGCTGGGCGGGCAAAATCAGTTGGCAAGTCCAGCACAGGCAGCTCACCCTGGAAAGTATTGAGCCAATATGCTTCCTGACGCTTCATCCACTCCTGTTGCGCCTGGCTTTGTTGCCATATGGCGTAGTCTTTGTATTGAATGCGCAGTGAAGGCAACTCCTCACCGCTATACAATCGAACAAATTCGTTGGTGAGAACCCCCGTCGACACACCGTCCGAGATGATATGATGCATGTCGACCATCAAAAGATGCTGCGGTTTTTCATCTATTCTTTGTACGGCTAGGTCTACCAATGCTACCCGCAGTAACGGAGCGGTTTGCAGATTAAACGGACGTACAAAAGCGCGAACGAGTGAATCTATTTTCACTTCTAAAGCAAGCACATCCGTTACGATCTGTTGTTCTTCTATCTTCATATACTCCACTTCGAACGGTACGGTGTCCTGAATCCGCTGGATAGGCTCACCGTTCACCAATTCAAAGCTAGTACGAAGGGTTGCATGGCGTAAAATTATCTGACGGAACGCTTCTTCCACCCGTTTCACATCCAGAGAGCCACTTACCTGGATCACCGCTGGCATGTTGTAGTTTACATCATCCGGATCGATTCGGTTCAGTACATACATCCGTTTTTGTGCAGAGGACAGCGGGTAGTAGGCACGCTCTTCCGTCACCGGAATCGATGCGTACACCACTTGATCCAGACTTTCAATTACAGCCGCCAACTGCTCGATTGTTGGAGCTTCAAAAATACTGCGTAGTGAAAGTGATTTGTTCAATTCTTTATGAATCTTGGAGACCAGCGTCATCGCCCGTAGTGAATGTCCACCAATTTCAAAGAAGTTTTCCTTCACGCCAACTTGCGGCAAGCCCAGCACGTCCTGCCAGATTTGAGCCAATTCCGATTCCACCCACGTCCGTGCTGCGATATGCTCCACTCCGCTTTGCAGACTGGCTTCCGGTGCTGGCAATGCCTTGCGGTCGATTTTACCGTTCGGACTTAAAGGCATCCGATCCAGTTGCACGAAGTACAACGGGATCATATAACTTGGCATTTTCTGGCCTAGTTCGCTTCTCAAATCGGCTACGTCGATTTCCTGCGCGGCGACGTAATACGCCACCATCTGCTTTTGTCCTGTTTCGTCTGCATGGGCAATCACTACTACTTCCCGTACCCGTTCCACTTTCAGCAACTGCGATTCAACCTCGCCCAGTTCAATCCGATACCCCCGGATTTTCACCTGATGGTCGAGCCGCCCCAGATATTCGATATCGCCGTCCGCTATCCATCTTGCCAAATCCCCTGTCCGATACATCTGCTCATAGCCAGATACTCCACCGGAAAACGGATTTTTCATAAATTTCTCCGCCGTCAGCTCTCCACGGTTCATATACCCACGTGCTACACCTGCACCACTGATATACAGCTCACCGGCAACGCCAATCGGCACCGGTTTTTGATGCGTATCTAGAATGTACACCGACTGGTTCACTAGCGGGGTTCCAATGGATAGAGTGTGTGCTCCTTTTTCAAGAAGAACATTCAGGTCTTCTGGATCTTCAATTGTATAAGCGGTCGCATCTACCGTCGTTTCCGTGGGGCCGTACACATTGGTGATGACCGGGTGATACCCGGACCATTTATGCAGGAATGCGTTTACCAACTGTACCGACAACGCCTCGCCACCAATCAGAAAATGCCTTACCCCTGGTGCCTCCGTTACCAATACGGTCTCGCTCAAAATATACAAATGTGCTGGCGTACCATCCGATAGGTCAATCTGGTGCTTCCGGTAGTATGCGATGAGCTGCTCACCATTCAAACTGACCTCGCGCGAAACGACGTGCAGAGTGTGGCCTAACAGAAGACTTGCAAAGATCTGCTGTACCGAGGCGTCAAACACATACGCTGACAGCCACGCCACCTGTAAAGGCTGGTCATAACGGCTGTACACGCGCTCAACCAAAGCATGGACAAGATTGCTAACACTGCCTTGCTCAATCATGACTCCTTTTGGCTGCCCGGTAGTTCCGGATGTGTAGATCATGTAAGCCAGATCCTTAGATCCAGACACTGGCTCCAGATTTGTACCGTTCTCGTGATATACAGATGGCTCCCCATTCAGCACCAGTATCTTGCCGTTAAAAGCTACGTTCTCCACCAGATGATTTTGCGTCAATAGCAGATGTGCTCCCGAGTCGTCCAGCATGTAACGGATGCGCTCTTCCGGATACGTCGGGTCAATAGGCACATACGCGCCACCGGCCTTCAAGATGCCGAAAATCCCAACGATCATATCCACCGAACGCTCACTCATTAGACCGACCAAACGGTCCGCCGTCACACCATGACTACGCAGCGTACGAGCCAGTCGGTTCGATCGTTCGTTCAACTCACGATAGGTCAGTGCAATATCTTCGTAAATTACAGCAGTCTGTTCCGGTGTACGTTCTGCCTGTGCCTCTAATATCTCATGAATCGTCCCAGCAGGATAATCGGCAACGGGTCCGCTCCATATCTTCGTCAGTTCTGTCTCTTCTGCGCTGGTCAGCAGACGGATATCCCGCAGCAGGATTTCAGGTGTCCGTGCAATCTGCACAAGCACTTGCTCCAGATGTCCGGCTAACCGTGTCATTGCTTCATTGTTATAGACTAAGCTGTTGTAGGAAAGTATAAAACTCAGTGCTTTTCCGTCTTCCACTTCAATGTTGAAGTGGTAGGGCGTTTCTTCATATAGATGAACGTCCTCCACGATGAATCCAAGTCGTTCCTCCAGATCAGATTGGCCGATCATATCCTCCAACGGGTAGTTTTCAAATACGACGAAATGATCCAGTAATTGCTGCTTGATCGCTGATTGAGACTGAATTTCAGCGAGTGAGCAATAGTCGTACGTCTGTGATTGAACGGCCATCTGTTGCACATCACGAAGCAAGTGTGAGAACGACTGTTCCGCATCAAATTTTATTCGTACGGGTATGGTATTAATGAATAGTCCCAACATCTGTTCTACACCTTCAAGCGCGGGCGGACGACCGGAAACAACCGTGCCAAAGACGACGTCTTCACTTTGGTTATAAGCCCCCAACACGATCCCCCACGCAGCCAAAAACAGGCTACTGAGGGTTGCCCCATTGCGTTCGGCTACAGTCCGCAATTGACGGGTCGTTTCTTCCGCAAGCGATGTTGTATGCTCACATAAAGAGTACCCGACGTCTGCCTGAAGCTCACGGGATACAGGTAGGGTCGGCAATACTGCCAGCTGATCATAGCCATCCAGTATAGACCGCCAGTACTCCTTGGCTGCAGCCTTATCCTGCTTATCCAACCAGCGGGCATAGTCGGTGTATGACTGCGGCACAGGCAGTAGCACAGGTTCCCCCGCTTTCAGTGTCTCATAAGCACCAAATAACTCTTCCTTTACGATTCCGAGGCACCAGCCGTCCATGATAATATGATGAAAGCTTAAAAGCAACGTATATGCATCCGCCTGAGTTTGAAGCACGGTCAAACGGACGAGCAAATCTTTACTCAGATCGTAACGTTCATTCCGGACTGTGTCTGCATATTTACGAATAACTTCAGCTTTGTCTATCTCAGGGATATCCGTCAAATTCTCATAACGAAGAGTGGCATTCCGCTCCTTAAACACAATGAGCCGCGCGCGCGAGGCACTTTTATGATAAATGTTTGAACGAAGCGATTCATGACGCTGTACCAAATTTTGAAAGCTCTTTTGCAGAGCTTCCAAGCTCAGCACTCCTCGGATGGTAATCCGCACCTGCTCATAATACGCCTGTGATTCTGGCTCCATCACCGTATGAAAGAGCATCCCCTCCTGCAAAGGAGTCAAATTAGCCACTTTTTCGATTTCAAGGCTTTTACTCATCGGATTCCTCCCGTGGAATAATTATTGGCTCTCAAAAAAATTGCTTCATATTCTTCAAACTCGTCCAACTCCAGATCATTTCCCAAAATAACAGCAGTCCTTCAATAAATGTTTTGCAGCTATAAAGCCGCTATGCCATGAAGTTCCCCTCCCCATAATGATGTATTTAAAATGAATTAATTTACAATTAACGAGTTTAATTCATATATATAGTTATAATTGTTCCGATGTTAAACAAGATCGATTTACAATTTAATAAAAAGGATTTAAAACGGAATAGGATTTTATGAATTGCCTATCGTGGTGTGAGTAAAATAAGTCGAAATGTGAGTGTGTGATCTTAGAAGTGTTAAAACTAGGGGTGAACCGAAGCCATAAGTTTAGAGTTGAATGTTCCAGTAGCATAGATAAAATTGATGAAAAACGTCGAGGGAATATAAATTGTTATCTTCGTTAAGAAAACGTTATATATAACAATTTATTACATGATAAAATATAAAATTGAAAAATGTCAATGTTTTTTAAATATGACGGATTGTAATATGAAGTGAGACATCTAAACTGAGAGAATCCATGGGAGATTCGTGTAGAATGAAGTTACATACACCATTCAGACAAGGAGAATCACAACACGAGTTATATTCATTCTAGTATAACCGAGCGAAGCAAACTAGAAATCTATACCGACTGGGATGGTCTAGTCGAGCGATTGGTGCGGAACTTAGACGTCATCACTTCTCCCTTGCAAGAGAGGTTCAGGTTCTAGGGCATAAGGGCAAGCGACGTAAGCCGCTGGAAACGCGTGGTCGCTTTTGCGTAGGGGAAACGATTAGCCGACGGCCTAAAAAGGCAAGAAAGAGATAAAAATGTACGCTCGTCTTTGTAATCAGCAACCACACAAAACCAGCACCAAAACGATCAGTTCCTACGTTCCAGAGCCAGACATACTAAAAATGCCAAGCCCTGTGATGAGGGCCTGGCATTTTGCATGCGTGACTTATGAATTGTGGATCAAGCTCTAGCCTATGTCCTCAGTAACGGGAGTAGAGGTTACTCTTCCAATCTCCCCTGAAGGAATCTCAAACTGACGAATATCCTTGACCAGAAACATGATCAATCCGCACAATGCGGTAATCAGTCCGCTGAAAAACAGGACCTCACTCAGAGCAAAACGCAAGGCTAATGCGCCACCAATCAAGGCCCCTAATGGCAGAGCTGCGCTGGACAAAGTATTTAGAAAGGATGCCACCCGTCCAAGTAACGGCAGCGGTGTAATAATTTGAATCAAAGACGTTTGCAGTACATTGATGATGCCTGTAAAAATGCCTAATAACAGAGCTGCCAACAGCTTCATCCACATTTCCGGCACAATGGAAAACACGTAGATCGCCAGCCCCATGGCTACCCAGGAGACTGCAATGGTGATACCATTCTTTTTCAATACACTGACCAATAAGGAACCGATAAAAATACCGATAAAATAGGCCACATAAAGCAAGCTGTAATAGATCGGTGAGCCATAGGATACCGCGATGGACGGCATGGTAATAATTAAAATGGCCATCGAAAAGTTCGTCAGAGCAAAGAACGGAAGCATCAGTCGCAGGAAGGCGTGCCGTTTTACAAAAAGATATCCTTCTTTCAGCTCCTTCAGATAGTACCCTAGCTTCAGTGAACCCCTACCGTTAGTGTCTTCCACCGCAGGAGCGTCGATTTGCTTGTTGAGTCTGACATACACAAAGCCTGCCAGAAACAGCATCGCGCTGGCTAGAAAAAACGTGTTTTTCATCCCCATGGCGATGATGAGCGAGGCTCCGGCCAGATATCCGGCGATATTAATCACCTGATCCGTCGACGAAATCATGGAATTCGCCTGGACAATCAAATCCGGCGAGCGTACCAGTTGCGGCAGCATTTTACTGTTGGCCGGATAAAACAGGGTAGAGAAGCAGGATGCAATAAAAACAATAACCAGAATAGTGACCAGATGGACCATCCCGTCCTGAATGAGAAACGGGACAGCCAAAATGAGCACAGCCTGTGTGAACAAAGCGATACTCGCCAACAAAGCCGGCGAATAGCGATCCACCAAGGGCCCCACGAGAAAGCTGAAAATCGACGCGGCAGATACGGCGGTATACGTGAAGCTGGTCATCGCCACCGACTGTGTCGATTGCTGTACAAAATACAGCAGGACGATGGAATAAATGCTGTCCGCGATATTGGCAGAAGTACGGGAAGCAAAGAAACGGACAAAACGGCTATTCTTAAACAATGGAGTCACATATTCATCTCCTTACTGCGAAATGGCTAAAGCGGTTAAGAGCCTGTCACTGGCAGCTTGGAAGAGTCGATGAATTTTCTCGTGATCCTCTTCAAAAGGAAGGGATAGAGAAATCAGTAATACACTTTCTGTGTATACAGACTCAAAGAAAATCGCTTTTCCTCCGTTTGCCTGTTCCTTCTTCCTGTCCAAAGTACCGATTTCCTTTAAACCTTCCTGCATTTTACCCAAGTGATTAAACACGATAGGCAATTGTTCAAGTCCCTTTTTTAGAATGGAACTGGATTGTGGGTAAGTCGGTTCCATTTCTTCGTTAAAAATCAAATTAAAGAAATTCAAATGGTGATGTGCGGCAGTATCCAGAAGTTTCTGGATATCATTTTCGTAGGATATTTTCTCCTCCTTCTGGAGTAAGACGGGAATGTGGTCAATATATTCTCCCACCGATCCAAAGTAGTTCCGATCCCCATACTTTCGTCCATACTGCGTCAGCCATAATGGAACTTCGGACTGTCCAAAATAGCTGCTCAAGAACTGAAATCCCATTTGCAACGAAATATCCGATAGGTTTGCAGCCTCCTCCTGCGTTGGAATATCATCCAGCTTTAGTTCCCAAGTAAATGAGGTAGATTCTGAATAGTTACACTCCCGGGTTTTAGCATGGATTCGGCTATTGTTGTTGTCAAACGCTTGGAGCTTAAATTGCTCCGCAATCTGCGAATCGCTGAGTCCTTGAGGACCTTGGCGGATATGATCCACGTAATCGTGATAATGGAATGTTGTAACGGTCTGACTCTGTGGTGTCTGATCGTATTCCTCCAGAAGCTGATGTTGCAGAACGACACTGCTCGTAGCATCAAAAATAATGTGTGAGCATGGCAGCAGCAGCAAATGTTCCCGCAAATTCAAGCGAACCAGCATGATCCGATATTGCAGAGATTGAGTCTGCTCATAGGGCTCAAAATAAAGATTCGACATGATGAATGAAAGAAGCTGCTGTTGTGTCTGCACCGGATAGACTGAAAGATCCACAAAAGGCAATGAAATATGCTCCGGTGTTGGCCGTACTACCCATTCCCAGATTCCATTCGACTGTACAAGCACACTTCTCAGTAATTCATGGCGATGAATTAACTGCCGAACCGCTGTGGACAGACGTTCCACATCCACGTGTTGGTCCAGTCGCACCACGGTACCTGAGGAAGCAGGGTGCATCAAATGGTAATGCTGAGCAGGTGCCAGCGGAAAACGATGGATAGCCTCTGAGCTGAGTAGATGCTCATTCCAGCGAGCATTCATTTCAGCGATTTTTAAAATCCATTCTTCAGACTCAGACTGACGTTGATGGCTGTTTGCCTGTCCCTCGTCTGTTTGCTCCAGCTCTGTGTACCCTGTTCTGACCAGTTGACTGGCATCTTCCTCACCCATCGGAACGATATAATGAGGGTGCAGTTCGGAATGAATATGAGACGAAATTCCCGTGGTTATTTCATCCACCTGATCTGGCCGGAACGGATATACATGTAAAAATAAATAGTCGCGCTCATCGTTGGATACGAATTGAAGCATAGCCTGGACTCCAAAGGTTTCGCTAATCCATTGTTCAGTTGCCGTTAAATCTGTAAGCCATGAAGGATCTGGCTCGGTGACCGCGTTATCAAGAGATAGCCGATCGGACAAGCCTCGAATGGTTTGATGCTGCAGCACTTGATGTATGCCTAATGGAATACCTGTTTCCTGTGCTTTGGAAACGAGCTGAATGGCCTTTAAAGAATGACCTCCAAGCTCAAAGAAGTTCTCGTCGATACTTACCTTTTCTACACCAAGCACCGTCTGCCAAAGATTCGCCAATTGTTGCTCCATTTCATTTCTTGGAGCAACGTAGGCTATATCCAAGCTATTTGCCAATTTCGGCAATGGCAGTGCCTTACGGTCGATTTTACCGTTCGGTGTTAGTGGCATGTGCTCCAGTTGCACAAAGTATGAAGGCACCATGTAGTTAGGCAGCTTTTCGCCCAGTAAGCTGCGTAGTTCACCTGTGCTCACTTCTCGTTCTGCCACATAATACGCCACCAGTTGGTTTTGACCCTGCTCATCCTCATGGGCCAGTACGATCACCTCTTGCAGCGCCTCCACCTTCAGCAGGTTCGCTTCCACCTCGCCCAGTTCAATCCGGTACCCCCGAATTTTCACCTGGTGGTCAATCCTCCCCAGATGCTCAATGTTACCGTTCGGCATCCATCTCGCCAAGTCTCCCGTCCGGTATATCCGCTCATATCCAGACTCTCCGTTTGCAAATGGATTGGGTATAAATTTCTCGTCTGTTAGCTCGGGACGATGCAGATATCCTCGCGCCAAGCCCTGCCCGGATACGCATAACTCACCCGCGACGCCCACTGGTGCCAAGTGTCCATGCGCATCCACGATATATACCCGGTGATTGGGTACGGGACGTCCGATCGAAATGAGTTCCTCTGCATTCGGATCCTCGGACACGGGCCAGATTGTTGTAATAATTGAGTTTTCCGTTGGACCATAGCCGTTATAGTACGGAACTTTGTCTTTCCATTGGTGTACAAGCTCCAATGTGGAGGCCGATCCGGCGGTGAACAGGATGCGTAGACTCGACATCCGCTCCGGGTTCAGATACACCGCATACGTCGGTGGCAACATGACTACGGTAATGTGATGCTCCGCTGTATATTGCTCCAAACGCTCATAGTTCAAAATCGTCTCCATTGTCGGCACATACAGCGTGGCTCCGCAGAACAGCGTTTGGAATACTTCCCAGCAAGCGGCATCAAAGGAATAGCTGGCAAACATCAGGACCTGATCCGACAAGCTCATGTGTAGGGTTTCATCAAAATAGGTTTTCAGATTGCATGGCCCGTGATGCTCGATCATAACGCCCTTCGGCTGGCCCGTCGTTCCTGAGGTATAAATCACATACGCCAGATCGTTCGGGCCAGACACCGGCTCCAGATTCGATCCATCTTCGTGATAAACCCCCTGCTCCCCATCCAGCACCAGCACCTTGCCATCAAAATCCACCTTGTCCACCAGATGGCTTTGCGTCAACAACAGCTCCGCTCCCGAATCGTCCAGCATGTAACGGATACGATCCTCTGGATAGGTCGGATCCAGAGGAACATACGCTCCTCCAGCCTTCATAATCCCGAGCATCCCCACGATCATATCCACGGACCGCTCCGTCATGAGACCCACCAGGCTGTCTGTCGTCACGCCGTGACTCCGTAAGGTACGAGCCAGTCGGTTGGCACGTTCATTCAGCTCGCGGTAGGTCAACTGCGCTCCTTCGAAGAACAATGCTGCCTGCTCCGGGGTCTGCGCCGCTTGAGCCTCGAACAAGCCATGAATCGTCTGCTCGCTCGGATAGTCCGCTGCGGTATCTCCCCACACGTTGAGAATTTGCTCGCGTTCTTGCTTGGTCAAGACATCCAGCTCACGCACCCGAATGTCCGGGTTCGACGTTACCTGCTCCAGCAGCTGCGCCAGATGTCCCTGAATCTGTTCTATACTTTCGCGCTCAAACGCTAGTGCGTTGTAATTAAAGCTCATGTGAATGGATTTCCCCGGCTGTATCACCAGATTAAAGTCATAGCGCGTCGGTTCGATCTCAGTCGGGCGAAGACTGGTCTGCTGCCCTTCACCGAACTGCTGCATTTGTTTCTCCGTCAAATCATTTGCAAAAATAATCCTGTGGTTGATCCAATTTTGCTTCAGCTCCGACAACGCCTGAATTTCAGTCAGCGGATGAGTAGTATGCATATGAGTAGCTATAGATTGCTCCTCGTTTTGCTTCATCACTTGCGAGAACAGACTGTTCTCATCACTTCTAATCCTTACAGGTACTGTATTCTGAGACAGACCCATCATTTGTTCAACATTCAGAAGATCAGGCGAATGTCCGGAAACCGTACTACCCAATACGACATCATCTGTACCATTATATTTTTGGAGCAATATGCCCCAGACTGTCTGCATCAGTGTAGTCAGCGTCACCTGATGACATTCGGCAATCCGAAGAATCTTGGTCGTCAGACCCACACTCAGACCAGTGTTAAGCTGCTCAGCCTGGTACCCCGTGTTTGACTGCATTTTGACTTGTGGTAAATGAGCCTGTTCTTCATATCCGTCGAGATATGCATTCCAGTAACGAGCAGCTTTTTGACGTTCCTGATGTACTTTCAGCACAGATACCGTTTCTTCTGTGGTGATCTCTACCAGTTCGCCCAGCGAGATATCTGGATGAGCTGTAATGGCTTCTACCAAACGTACAAAGTGGCGCGTAATTTGCTCGATGGTTTCCCGCTGGTATAGCGATGTTGCATATTGCAATCCGAAATGGATGCCGGTTTCTTCTTCGCTGGCTTCCAGCATCAGGTCAAACTTTGCCGGAACCTGCTCCCACGCGTATGGGTGGAAGCTCAGGCCTTCCAGCTTCAGCTCTCCTTGTTCGTTGTTTTGCAGTACAAACATCGTGTCGAACAGTGGATTGCGACTCATGTCCCGCTTCACGTTCAACCGTTCCACTAGTTCCTCAAACGGATAGTCCTGATGCTCATAGGCTTGCAAGGCCCGGGTTGTCACGTCCTCCACGTAATGGCGGAACGTTAGTGCTGCGGTTGGATAATTACGCATAGCCAGCGTACCAACAAACATCCCGATGATCGGCTCCAGGTCCATGTGCGGTCGTCCTGCAATCGGAGTGCCGACGATGATGTCTTTCTGTCCGGTATATTGATGCAGCAGCGCTGTGTAAGCCGCCAATAACACCATATATAGCGTCGAGCCTGTCTGTGCTGCCAGCTCCTTCAAGCGTTCGCTGACCTCGCGTTCCAGCCTGAACACGACCGTGTCGCCTGCTGTACTTCGAACCGCCGGGCGGGCAAAATCGGTTGGCAGGTTCAACACGGGCAGCTCACCCCGGAAGGTATCTAGCCAGTAGGCTTCCTGGCGCTTCATCCAGTCCTGCTGCGCTTCGCTTTGCTGCCATACGGCGTAGTCTTTGTATTGAATACGCAGCGGAGGTAACCCTTCACCGCTGTACAAACGAACAAATTCGTCGGTCAGTACCTTCATGGATGCGCCGTCCGAGATAATATGGTGCATGTCGAGCATCAGCAGATGCTGTAGCTCTTCTTCTATTCCCTGTACGCCCCAATCCACCAAGGCCACGCGCAGCAGCGGAGCAGCTTTCAGATCAAACGGACGTACAAAGCGCTGCACCAGCTCTTGCGCTTCTTGGCTGACCATCGTGTCGGATATAACTACATAGGCATAATCTTTATGCGTAGCCTCGGTATCACGATCTTTGGAGCCCGCAGGTATGACTCCGCTTGCTTCCACCCACTCTTGCGCTTCCTTGCTCACCATCGTGTCCGTATCCGTTGTGGCTGCACTCTCTGCCTGTACCTTTGCATATTCCACCTCGAACGGCACGGTGTCCTCAATCCATTGCATCGGCTCACTGTCCACCAGCTCAAAGCGGGTACGCAAGGTCGCATGGCGGGCGATTAGTTGACGGAACACGTCCTCTACTCGTTTCACATCCAGCGGACCGCTCACTTGCAGCACCGACGGCATGTTGTAGTTCACATCATTCGGGTCGAACTGATGCAGCACATACAATCGTTTCTGCGCCGAGGATAACGGGTAGAAGCCACGGGCTTCCGTCACCGGAATGGACGCATACGCCACTTGGTCCAGACTTTCCAGTACCGTTGCCAGTCGTTCAATCGTTGGTGCTTCAAAAATACTGCGCAGTGGAAGCGGCTTGTTCAGTTCCTTGTGAATCTTCGAGGCCAGGGTCGTCGCCCGCAGTGAATGTCCGCCAATCTCGAAGAAGTTTTCCTTGACACCCACTTGCGCCAAGCCCAGCACATCCTGCCAAATTTGCGCCAGCTTCACTTCCACCCACGTCCGCGGTGCGACATAATCCGCTCCGCTTTGCAGGCTGCCTTCCGGTGCCGGCAGTGCCTTGCGGTCGATTTTGCCGTTTGGATTCAGCGGCATCTGCTCCAGCTGTACAAAGTACGATGGCACCATATAGCTTGGCAGCTCCCGGCCCAGCTCACTTCTCAGTTCATTTCTCAGTTCACTAGCTCCGAGCTCTTGCCCGGCGACGTAGTACGCCACCATTTGTTTTTGCCCTGTTTCATCCGCACGAGCCATGACAACCGCTTCTCGTACCGACTCCACCTTCAACAACTGTGATTCGACCTCGCCCAGCTCGATCCGGTAGCCCCGGATTTTGACTTGGTGGTCGATCCGGCCCAAATATTCGATATTGCCGTCCGGCATCCATCTCGCCAAATCACCCGTGCGGTACATCCGCTCATAGCCTGCTTCGCCACCCGCAAACGGGTCCTTCACGAATTTCTCTGCCGTCAGCTCTGGACGGTTCAGATAGCCGCGTGCTACACCTACACCGCCGATGCACAGCTCCCCTGCAACCCCAATCGGCTGCAATTGCTCCGTGCCCTCCTTCACGATGTACAGACGGATGTTCTGAATCGGTTTTCCGATGGGAATGACCGCATATTTCTCCGTCGGCTCGCAATCAAAGTACGATACGTCCACCGTGGCTTCGGTTGGTCCGTACAGATTAATCAGCTTCGCTCCAGCGATACCTGACACGAGCCGTTGGAACCGCGCTACATGTTGCGGCGGCAACGCTTCTCCACTGGCAAATACATGGCGCAGGGTTCCCAGCTTCGCTTCCATCATTTCCTGCGGCTGCTGCTCCACATACTCCAGGAACGCATGCAGCATCGCAGGCACAAAGTGCATCGTGCTTACGCTATCGCGGGCAATCGTGTCTACGATATCCTCGGGATTCTTTTCCCCGCCAACCGACAGCAGACTCACCTTCGAGCCAACCATCGACCACCAGAACAGCTCCCACACCGATACGTCGAACGTGAAGGCGGTCTTTTGCAGGATCGTATCCTCCGCACTCAAGCCGTACCGATCATGCATCCACAAAATCCGGTTCAGCACGGAATGGTGCTCAACCATAACGCCCTTCGGTTTTCCAGTCGAGCCGGAGGTGTAGATCACATAGGCTACATGACGCGGTCCAGCCAGTGGCTCCAGATTCGAGCCGTCTTCGTGGTACATGTCCTTGCCATCCAGCACCGGACAATCCAGCACCAGCACCTTGCCGTCGAAGCTCAGCGACGCCTGCTCGGCTAAATGCGATTGCGTCAGCACCAGCTTCGCTCCTGAATCCTCCAGCATGAAGCGGATACGGTCCGTCGGATATTCCGGGTCGATCGGCACGTAAGCTCCGCCTGCCTTGAGGATCGCATAGATGCCTACGATCATTTCCAGCGAGCGCTGTACCAGAATGCCCACCGGCTGATCCGGTTCAATGCCTTCTGCACGCAAGGTGCGTGCGAGACGATTGGCTCGTTCGTTCAGTTCACCGTAGGTCAACGCCTCTGCTCCCAACAGCACTGCCACCTGATCCGGTGTTTTTGCCGCCTGTTCCTCGAACAGCGCGCTTAACGTCTGATCCTTCGGATAAGCTGCCGCCGTAGCTCCCCAAACCTGAACAATCTGCGCTTGTTCTTCCGGTGTTACCAATTCCAGCTCATTCACACGGATATGCGGATTGTCTACAATTTGCTCAATCACATGCAATACATGTCCTTGCATACGCTCCACGGTAGCCCGATCGTACACATTGGCGTTATATCTAAACATGATGCGGAAGACTTCATCAGGCATCACAATCAAGTCCAGATCATAATTCGTTTGCTCAACAACCTCTACATTTGTAATTTCAAAAGCGGACGGACGAACCTCACCAAGCTGCTCTACCTGCTGCTCTACCGGATAGTTCTCAAATACCATAATGTGGTTAATCAAATGCTGCTTCTGCTCCGTCAGCGCCTGAATTTCATACAGCGGGAAGCTATCGTATGCTCCCGAGGCCAGTGCCTGCTCCTGCGTTTTCCGCATGATTTCCACAAAAGTGGCATTCCGTTCACTTTGAATCCGAACCGGGATCGTATTAATGAACAAACCGATCATATTTTCTACACCAGCAATATCCGTCGGACGTCCAGATACGACACTCCCGAAAATAACATCCTCATTGTTGTTATATTTCTGCAAAATAAGGCCCCACACGCTCTGCATCAGCGTATTAATCGTTACCTGCTGCTGCTTCGCAATCCGGTTCATGGCTTCGCTCCACGCTTGATCCAGCTCCACTGTTATATTTTCAGAAATATATTCGCTGGTCTCACTTGCTGTAGCAGACAGAGCACTTTCCCTCTGGTCTTTTAATGTAGCATCCGAACCAGGTAACAAAGTCTGCTGTTCAAAGCCCGCCAAATAGCTGCTCCAATAATCTTTTGCGGCACGTTCATCCTGACGCTCCAGCCATTCGATATATTGACCATATGGGGTGATATTAGCAAGCTCCGGCTGCTTCTGCTCCAGCAGCGCAAAGTACGTACCGAACACTTCACCTGTCACCAGTGACAAGCACCAGCCGTCCATGACAATGTGATGGAAGCTCCACACCAAGTGATACGTCTCTTCATCTGTCTGCAACACCTGTACGCGCATGAGCGCATCGGTACCGAGATTAAAGCCCCGAGCCTGATCCTCCAGCTTGAACGTCTGAATATATGCCTGTTGCTCCGCTTCCTGCATTCCGCGTACATCCTTGAAGGAAAGGTCGCTATCTTTGTGACGGAGCACGATCTGCAACGGCTCCTGATTCTGTCCTGTCTCAAACATATGGAAATTCGTCCGCAGCGCTTCATGACGCTGTGTCAGTAGATCCAGACTCTTCCGGAAAACAGCCACATCGAAGCTGCCTTTTTGATTAAACGACGCTTGCTGGAAGTATGCGCCTGATTCCGGCTCCATCAAACTATGGAAAAGCATCCCCTTCTGCATAGGCGAGAGAGCATACACATTTTCCAGCTCACCCACAGCAGCCATTTGCTCCGTCAATTGTTCCAATTGCTCCAACGTCAAGCCCTTGAACAAGACATCGCTTGGTGTTAGCTCACTCCGCTCTTTGGAGGCACAATGAACGATCACTTCCTGCAAGCTCTCCTGCAGCAATTGTGCAAATTTTTCCACGTTTTGTTGATGATATACCTTGCTGTCATAGCGAATTTCCAACTTGAGCACGCCTGCTGTAATCATCCCGTTCACATTCAGCGGATGCTCCAGAGCGGTACGGTCACTCATCGGCTCTCCACCTGTATGCGAAGACAGCGTGATATCACCATTTTCCAAATCCTGATCAAATTGTCCCAAATAGTTAAAGCTAATTTCAGGCTGCAAAGCCAAGGAAGGATTGGTATCATGCTGCTGAGACATATATTTCAAAATACCGTAGCCAATGCCCTTATGTGGCACACGACGCAGGTCTTCCTTCACCCGTTTGATTCGCTGACCAACTTCTGCCTTGCCGTCAACATCGAGCAGCACCGGATATTGGCTCGTAAACCAGCCCACTGTACGCGTGATGTCGATATCTGGAATAATGGCTTCCCGGCCATGTCCCTCCAGGTTGACCAGCACACGCTCCTGATCGCTCCAGTTGTATAACGCTGTACCCAGTGCGGTTAACAGCAGATCATTGACCTCTGTGTTATATGCACGATGTGCTTCCTGAAGCAGCAATCGTGTTTCCTGCTCACTCCAGGCCACGGTCACCGTCTCACTGTCTCTGATCAGAGAATGCGGTCCTTCCGCGCTCGCTTGATCCTTAGGCAACGATGCAAGTTCCGTTTGGGCAAGGTTCTGCCAGTATTCACGCTCGTCTTCGATGGCCGGACTATTCGCATATTGAGACAAGTGCTCTGCCCAAGCGGAGAATGAGTCCGTTTTGTATGGTAGACGAATGGCTTCTCCCTGAACGGCCTGCTCATACCCGGTGGCAAAATCCTCAAATATAATCCGCCATGAAATGCCGTCTACGACCAAATGGTGGATCGCAATCAGCAAATGATCTCCGTCCGTGCAGCGGAAAAGCCCCAGCTTGACCAGTGGTCCCTCATCCAGACGAATGGAACTTTGAATAGCGTTCGCTTTCTCTTCAATGGCCTTCATCACGTCCGCAGCGTCTTCGACGCCCGTCAAATCAACAACGTCCAGACTATATAGCTTGCCTTCGTTCAAGCCACGATTCCACGCTTCATAGCCCTGTTCGGTCTGACGGAAGACCATGCGCAGCGCATCATGATGCTCAGTGACCTTCGTTACCGTTTGATGCAATGCGGCTTCATCGAAGCCTTGCTCTCTATACAGCATCACCGACTGGTTGAAATAATGCGGCTCTGCTGTGGATTGTTCAAAGAACCATTGCTGAATCGGGGTCAGCTTGACCGCTCCCGAAGCCGCACGCTGATCGGCTGTACGGCTGACCTTGTGGACATGACCACTCAGCAACGATACGGAAGGATATTGGAACAAATCCTTCATTTCCAGCTTGTAGCCCGCTTGCAGCAAGCGGGAGGATACTTGAATCGCCTTGATCGAATCGCCGCCCAGATCAAAGAAATTATCCAAAATCCCGACTCTCTTGGCCCCTAATACAGCCTGCCAAATGGAAACCAAAGTCTGTTCCAGCGCTGTGCGCGGCTCTACATAATCCGCTCCGCTTTGCAGGCTGCCTTCCGGCGCTGGCAGTGCCTTGCGGTCGATTTTGCCATTCGGTGTCAATGGCATCTGTTCTAACTGGATGAAATACGAAGGCACCATGTAGTTTGGAAGCTCCTCGCCCAGTAAGCCGCGCAGCTCTCCTGCACTCACGTCCCGTTCAGCAACATAGTACGCCACCAGTTGGTTTTGCCCCTGCTCGTCCGCCTGAGCCAATACGATGACCTCTTGCACATCTTCCACCTTCAGAATTTGTGCCTCAACCTCGCCCAGCTCGATCCGGTAGCCCCGGATCTTGACCTGATAGTCGATCCGGCCCAAATACTCGATGTTGCCGTCTGGCATCCATCTCGCCAAGTCACCCGTGCGATACATCCATTCATAGCCTGCTTTGCCAGCCGCAAATGGATTCGGTACAAATTTCTCAGCCGTCAGCTCTGGACGATCCAGATAGCCGCGAGCCAGACCCGGACCGGACACGCACAGCTCACCTGCTACGCCTACCGGAGCCAAGTGTCCATGCACATCCACCATGTATACCCGATGATTCGGCATAGGGCGTCCGATCGAAATCAGTTGGCCTGCTCTCTCATCCTCGGATACCGGCCAGATCGACGTCGCTACCGAGTTTTCGGTTGGACCGTAGCCGTTGTAGTACGCCACCTGATCCTTCCATTTGTATACCAGCTCTGTTGATGACGCTGAACCGGCAGTGAACAGAATACGCAGGTTTGGCATCCGTTCCGGCTCCAGATACACCGCATAGGTTGGTGGCAAGGCTGCCACGGTGATTTGATGATCCGCCATATATTGCTCGAATCTCTCATAGTTCAAAATCGTCTCTGACGTTGGCACGTACAACGTGGCTCCGCAGAACAGCGCTTGGAAGATTTCCCAGCAAGCCGCATCAAACGAATAGCTGGCGAACAACAACGCATGATCCGACGCGCTGATCCGCAGTGTCTGATCAAAATACGTTTTGAGATTGCACAGCCCGTGATGCTCCAGCATAACGCCCTTCGGCTGCCCCGTCGTACCCGACGTATAGATCACATACGCCAGATCGTTCGGCCCGGATACAGGCTCCAGATTGGAACCATCCTCGTGATACACACCCTGTGCCCCATCCAGCACCAGCACATTGCCGCCGAAATCCACTTTGTCCACCAGATGGCTTTGCGTCAACAACAGCTCTGCCCCTGAGTCGTCCAGCATGTAGCGGATACGCTCCTCTGGATACGTCGGATCAATTGGCACATACGCACCCCCGGCTTTCAAAATCCCGAAGATGCCCACGATCATATCCACCGAACGCTCGGTCATCAGACCTACTAGACGACCCTTCGTCACGCCTTGACTGCGCAAGGTACGAGCCAGACGATTCGCACGTTCATTCAGCTCGCGGTAGGTCAACTGCTCTCCTTCAAAGAACAACGCTGCCTGCTCCGGTGTCTGCGCTGCTTGTGTCTCGAACAAGCCATGGATCGTTTGCTCGCTTGGATACTCGGCGGCTGTATCTCCCCATGCGCCCAGAATTTGCTCGCGCTCCTGCTCGCTTAACATATCCAGCTCTTGCACCCGAATGTCCGGCTTCGCTGTCACTTGCTCCAGCAGTTGCACCAGATGACCTCGAATTTGTTCTACACTTTCACGTTCAAATGCCAGCGCATTATAACCAAAGCTCATGTGGATGGTGTTCCCTGGCAGCACCACCAGGTTAAAGTCATAGTTGGTCTGCTCGACAGACTCGACCCCTGTGATGCTAAAGCTGGACTCTTCACCGTTACCTAATTGCTCAATTTGCTCCTCTACCGGATAGTTCTCAAAAATCAGAATATGATTGATCAAATCCTGCTTAAGCTCCGACAGCCCCTGAATTTCATACAACGGGTACGTATCGTAGGCATGAGAAGCAATGGATTGCTCCTGAGTTTGCTTCATCACGTCTGAGAATAAGCTATCCTCACGACTGCTGATGCGTACAGGAATCGTATTGATAAACAGACCAATGATGTGCTCCACATTTGGAATCTCTGCCGGACGTCCAGATACGACGCTGCCGAACACTACATCATCCGTGCCATTATATTTTTGCAGCAAAATGCCCCAGACGGTCTGCATCAGCGTATTAATGGTTACCTGATAACGCTTGGCTATTCGCTGAATACCAGCCGTTAGCTCCGCACCCAAGTCAAAGTCCAGACGCTCCGCCTGATATCCCGTTTTACCCTGGATTTTAGCCTGTGGCAAGCGGGACTGTTCCTCATACCCTTCCAGAACCTTGCTCCAGTAACCTGATGCAGCCTGACGATCCTGCTGCTCCAGCCATTCGATATATTGACTGTACGGCGTTACAGGTGCCAGTTCCGGCTGCTTTTGGGCCAGTATCGCAAAATAGCTCGCAAATACTTCGTTGGTCACCAGCGACAAGCACCAGCCGTCCATCACGATATGATGGAAACTCCATACAAAACGGTACGAATCCTCACTTGTGCGCAAAACAGCGACACGCATCAAAGCATCTTGTGCCAGATCAAAGCCCCTCTGCTTGTCTTTACGCGTATATTCGAGGATATACTCGTTTTGCTTCTCTTCCTCCACATCGCGCAGGTCCTCTACATATAGTTCACTGCGCTTATTGCGGTACACGACCTGAAGCGGTTCATCCTTCCAGCCACTGTAGAAGTTCGTGCGCAGTGCCGTATGCCGCTGCACCAATACATCCAAGCTTGCCGCAAAAGCAGCGATATTAAAATGTCCTTGCAAATCAAAGGATGCCTGCTCAAAATAAGCTCCCGATTGCGAATCCATCAGATTGTAAAAGAGCATACCCTTCTGCATCGGCGTCAGTGCGTATACATTTTCCAGCTCACCTGTACGTGCAGCCTGTTCCGCAATTTGTTCCAGCTCTCCAGTCGTCAGACCTTTGAAGGACACATCACTCGGAGTCAACGCCGGCTGTTCCTGAGCGACGCAATGCGTAATCACCTCTTGCAAAGCGGATTGCAGCAGTCCCGCCACACGTTCCAGCGTTTCTTTGCGATACTGCTTACGGCTGTAAGCGATCGTCAATCGCAGCGTGCCTTCCGAGATCATCGCGTTCAAATCCAGCGTGTACAGTAACGGTGAATGTGCATCATCTGTCTCCCCTGCACTGTAGGACGACAACGTAATTCCGCTATTTTGCAGATCCTGATCGATCTGACCCAAATAGTTGAAGCTGATTTCCGGTTCTGCTGCAATCGCACGCGCCTCGTCCGATGCGGACGCATGGGACAAGTAACGCCAGGTTCCATACGTCAGCCCTTTATGCGGGATCCGGCGCAGGCCTTCCTTCGTGTCTTTAATCCGCTCTGCCAGCGTCAGATTGGCACCCGTGTCCAGCAGCACCGGATACAAGCTCGTAAACCAGCCTACTGTACGTGTAATATCCACCTCTGGCAGGATCGCTTCCCGACCATGTCCCTCCAAATTCACCAGCACACGTCCTGCGCCTGTCCAGTTATGCATCGCCAATCCTAACGCGGTCAGCAGCAAATCATTGACCTCGGTGTTGTAGGCGCGATGTGCCTGCTTCAACAACTGCTGGGTTTCAGCTTCGGTCCACTCCACCGTCAGCACTTCGCTGTCTGCATTCAAGGAGCCCTCATAGGCAAAATCCTTAGGCAGCGACGCAGCATCAGCTTTGGCCTGCTCCAGCTGCTGCCAGTAGACTTCATCCGATGCAGCCTCAGGACGGTTGGCGTAAGACGACAACTCCCGTGCCCATGTTTGGAAGGAATCCGTTTTATATGGCAAACGTACAGGCTCACCCTTCAGCGCCTGTTCGTAGCCTGTAGAGAAATCTTCAAACAGAATCCGCCACGACACCCCGTCCATCACCAAATGGTGAATGGCTATGAGCAAATGATCGCCCTCTGCTGTGTGGAACAATCCCAGTTGCACGAGAGGTCCTTCGGACAGATACATGCTGCTTTGAATTTCAGTTGCCTTCGCTTCCAGCGCTTCCGCATAGGTTGCCTGTTCACGGTAATCCACCGTTTCCAACGTATACAATGCGCCTTCATCTACACCGCGTGTCCAAGCCGTGGTTCCGGATGAAACCTGACGGAAAACCGTACGAAGCGCATCATGGTGCTTCACGATTTGATCCATTGCCCGGCGAACCGCTGTCTCATTAAAGCCCTCGGCGCTATAGAGCGTGACCGCCTGATTAAAGTGCTGCGGACGCTCGCGCTCCTGTGCAAAGAACCAGTGCTGGATCGGAAGCAAAGCGGTTTCCCCGCTCACTTCTCCTTGATCTGCAATACGGTTCACCTCTTGCATATGCGATGCCAGTGCTGCGACTGTTGGATACTGGAACAAATACTTCATGTCCAGCTTGTAGCCTGCCTGGAACGCACGGGATGCGATTTGAATTGCCTTGATTGAATCGCCGCCCAGATCAAAGAAATTGTCTAAAATACCGACGGTTTGCACGCCCAGGACGGACTGCCAGACCGCCACGAGTGCCCGTTCCGGTGCGGTGCGCGGCTCTGCATAATCCGCCCCGCTTTGCAGGCTGCCTTCCGGTGCTGGCAGTGCCTTGCGGTCGATTTTGCCGTTTGGACTCAGCGGCATCTGCTCCAGTTGTACAAAGTACGATGGCACCATATAGCTTGGCAGCTCCCGGCCCAGCTCACTTCTCAGTTCATTTCTCAGTTCACTGGCTCCGAGCTCTTGCCCAGCAACGTAGTACGCCACCATTTGTTTTTGCCCTGTTTCATCCGCACGAGCCATGACAACCGCTTCTCGTACCGACTCCACCTTCAACAACTGTGATTCGACCTCGCCCAGCTCAATCCGGTATCCACGGATTTTCACCTGGTGGTCAATCCGGCCCAAATATTCGATATTGCCGTCCGGCATCCATCTCGCCAAATCGCCCGTGCGATACATCCGCTCATAGCCTGCTTCGCCACCCGCAAACGGATCCTTCACGAATTTCTCTGCCGTCAGCTCTGGACGGTTCAGATAGCCGCGTGCTACACCTACACCGCCGATGCACAGCTCCCCTGCAACCCCAATCGGCTGCAATTGCTCCGTGCCTTCCTTCACGATGTACAGACGGATGTTCTGAATCGGTTTTCCGATGGGAATAACCGCATATTTCTCCGTCGGCTCGCAATCAAAGTACGATACGTCCACCGTCGCTTCGGTTGGTCCGTACAGATTGATCAGCTTCGCTCCAGCGATACCTGACACGAGCCGTTGGAACCTCGCTACATGCTGCGGCGGCAACGCTTCCCCACTGGCAAATACATGGCGCAGTGTTCCCAGCTTCGCTTCCATCATTTCCTGCGGCTGCTGCTCCACATACTCCAAGAACGCATGCAGCATCGCAGGCACAAAGTGCATCGTGCTTACGCCATCGCGGGCAATCGTGTCTACGATATCCTCGGGATTCTTTTCCCCGCCAACCGACAGCAGACTCACCTTCGAGCCAACCATCGACCACCAGAACAGCTCCCACACCGATACGTCGAACGTGAAGGCGGTCTTTTGCAGGATCGTATCCTCCGCACTCAAGCCGTACCGATCATGCATCCACATTATCCGGTTCAGCACGGAATGGTGCTCAACCATAACGCCCTTCGGTTTTCCAGTCGAGCCGGAGGTGTAGATCACATAGGCTACATGACGCGGACCAGCCAGCGGCTCCAGATTCGAGCCATCCTCGTGGTACATGTCCTTGCCATCCAGCACCGGACGATCCAGCACCAGCACCTTGCCGCCGAAGCTCAGCGACGCCTGCTCGGCCAAATGCGATTGCGTCAGCACCAGCTTCGCTCCTGAATCCTCCAGCATGAAGCGGATACGGTCCGTCGGATATTCTGGGTCGATCGGCACGTAAGCTCCGCCTGCCTTGAGGATCGCATAGATGCCTACGATCATTTCCAGCGAGCGGTGTACCAGAATGCCCACCGGCTGATCCGGTTCAACGCCTTCTGCACGCAAGGTGCGTGCGAGACGATTGGCTCGTTCGTTCAGTTCACCATAGGTCAACGATTCCGATCCCAACAGCACTGCCACCTGATCCGGTGTTTTTGCCGCCTGTTCCTCGAACAGCGCACTTAACGTCTGATCCTGCGGATAAGCTGCCGCCGTAGCTCCCCAAACCTGAACAATCTGCGCTTGTTCTTCCGGTGTTACCAATCCCAGTTCATCCACACAGATATGCGGATTATCTACAATTTGCCCGATAACATGGTCGATATGGCCTTGGATACGCTCCATAGCAAACCGGTTATATACAAGAGCATTGTATTCAAACAGGATGGAGATATCCTCGTCAGGCACGACAATCAGGTTAAAATCGTAGTTGGTTTGCTCTGCAAGTGCCACATTGGCAATAGAGAAGCCAGTCTGTGCGCCTGTCTCGCCGGAGCTGCCTACCTGCTTCATTTGCTGCCCGATCGGATAGTTTTCAAAGATCATAATATGATTAATCAGGTCTTGCTTTTGTTCAGTCAGCGCCTGAATGTCATACAACGGGAAGGTATCATACGCACTGGTCGCCAAAGCCTGCTCCTGTGTCCGTTGCAATATTTCAGCAAACGTAGCATTCTGCTCACTGCTAATGCGAACCGGAATCGTATTGATGAACAGACCGATCATGTCCTCCACACCCGGAATTTCTGCCGGACGTCCGGATACAACACTACCAAACACAACATCCTGATTATTATTGTATTTTTGTAAAATAACGCCCCAAACGCTTTGCAGCAATGTATTAATCGTTACCTGCTGCTGCTTGGCAATGCGGTTTAACGCCGCGCTCCGTTCTTTACCTAGTACAAATGACAGCTTTTCCGAAACATAACCGGAATTTGAAGCCGCACCACTTCCTTCTTTATCTTCAACCCGTGCCATTACGGAAGCCTGTGCATGCTCGCCAGGCAGCAAGGTCTGCTGCTCGAAGCCAGCCAAATAGTCGCTCCAATAGCGGGTCGCTTCCTGCGTATCCTGCCGTTCCAGCCATTCAATATACTCACTATACGGCTTGACAGGTGCGAGCTCTGGCTGCTTGTGCTCCAGCAGGGCAAAATATGCACCAAACACTTCGTCCGTCACCAGAGACAAGCACCAGCCGTCCATCACGATATGATGGAAGCTCCATACAAAACGGTATGAGCTATCCCCCGTGCGGAAGACGGTTACGCGCATAAGCGCATCCTTGCCTAAATCAAAGTTTTGCTCTTTATCCAGGTCCACAAATTCAGCTACAGCGTCTTCACGACCTCTGACATCCTCATAGCGGAAGCCCGGATTTTTATAACGATAGACGACCTGTAACGGTTGACCATGCCAGCCGCTGTAGAAATTCGTCCGGAATATAGCATGTCGGTTAACCAGCAGCTTCAGGCTTTCCTCGAATACAGTCGGCTCAAAATGGCCCTCAAGATCAAAGGTCGCCTGTTCAAAATACACTCCTGATTCTGCGTTCATCAGACTATGGAACAGCATACCCTTCTGCATCGGCGTTAACGGATACACATTCTCCAATTCCCCAACCGTCTGTGTCTGCTCAACAATCGTGTCTAATTGCTCCAGCGTCAGACCCTTTAACAGTACATCGCTTGGAGTCAAATCTGGCCGCTCCCGTATGACACAGTGCTCGATAATTTCAAGCAAGTTGGCTTTCAGCAGGTTAGCCAGCATTTGGATGGTGTCCTTGCGGAAGGCCTTGCCGTTATACCGAATATCCAGCTCCAGTATGCCGTTCGTGACGATCCCGCCCACATCGAGCGCGTATTTCATCTTCGTCCGGTCACTAACAGCCAAACCAATCGGGTAAGGAGACATCCGAATATCGCTGTTTTGCAAATCCTGATCAAACTGTCCGAGATAGTTAAAGCTCACTTGCGGTTCGGCGTAGCCTCCATCTGTTTGACCCGTATGCAAAGCGTCTTCTTTATGACCAACGGCTTGGCCGGCTTCACTCAGATGTCTCCAAATACCATAGCCAATTCCTTTATTCGGAATCTGACGCAGGCTCTCTTTGACCTGTTTGATGCATCCCGTCAAATCGTGATCACGACCGATGTCCAGCAATACCGGATATTGACTCGTAAACCAGCCTACAGTACGTGAAATGTCCATATCCGGCAAAATGTCCTCACGTCCGTGCCCCTCCAAATGGATCAGGCTACGTTCACGCCCCGTCCATGTGTACAGCATCATGCCCAATGCAGCCAGAAGCAGATCGTTCACTTCCGTGTTATACGCGCGGTGCGCCTGCTTCAATAGCCGCTCTGTCTCTTCTTCCGTAAGCTTGATGACCACTGTATCCGTGTCAGTCAAGGTAAATTCGCCATCCTGTGCTTGATCCTCAGTCAACCGTACTTGATCCACCAAAGCAGATGCGTTCAATTGCTCCCAGTAGGCGCGTTCACTTTCCATTACTGCGCTATCCGCATAGGTGGAAAGTCGCTCAGACCAGGAACGGAAGGAATCCGTTTTGTCCGGTAACTGGAGTGCTTCCTCATTTACAGCCTGTCCATAGGCTGTGGCCAAATCCTCAAACAAAATACGCCACGACACACCGTCCACCACCAAATGGTGAATCGCCATTAGCAGATGATCCCCATCTGCACAGTGGAACAAACCAGCTTTAAACAGCGGCCCTTCCTGCAGATGAATACTGCTTTGAATTTCACTGGCTTTCGCCTCAATCGCTGCGCTGAGCACGGCTTCATCCGTCAAATTCCTAAAGTCCAGCACGTCCAGGTGATACAGCGCGCCTTCCTGCAATCCGCGGTTCCATGCTTCATAGCCTTGCTCTGTCTTGGTGAACACCATCCGTAGTGCATCGTGGTGCTCCGCCAGCTTGATAAGCGCCTGGCGCAGAGCGGATTCGTCAAAGCCCTGCTTCCGGTGTAGCATGACCGCCTGATTAAAGTGATGCGCGTCCACTTGCTCCTGCTCCGCAAACCAGTATTGAATCGGCGTCAGCACCGCTTTCCCTGTGACTTCGCCTTGCTCGGCCGTTCTCTTGCCCGCTAAACTCAGATGCGGAGCCAGCTCCTTCACGCTTGGATATTTGAACAAGTCCTTCATGTTCAGCTTATAGCCTGCCTGGAACGCACGGGATACGATTTGAATTGCCTTGATTGAATCGCCGCCCAGATCAAAGAAATTGTCCAAAATACCGACGGTTTGCACGCCCAGAACAGACTGCCAGACTGCTACAAGTGCCCGTTCCAGTGCGGTGCGCGGCTCTGCATAATCCGCTCCGCTTTGCAGACTGCCTTCCGGTGCCGGCAGTGCCTTGCGGTCGATTTTACCGTTTGGTGTCAGTGGCATCTGCTCCAACTGAATGAAATATGAAGGCACCATATAACTTGGCAGCTCCCGCCCCAGTTCACTTCTCAGTTCATTTCTCAGTTCACCGGCTCCAAGCTCTTGCCCGGCGATAAAGTATGCCACCAGTTGGTTTTGGCCTGTTTCGTCCGCACGAGCCACGACGATGGCTTCTCGTACTGGCTCCACCTTCAGCAATTGCGATTCAACCTCGCCCAGCTCAATCCGGTACCCCCGAATTTTCACCTGATGATCGATCCGGCCCAAATATTCGATGTTGCCGTCTGGCATCCATCTCGCCAAATCGCCTGTGCGGTACATCCGCTCATTGCCTGCTTTTCCGCCTGCAAACGGATTATTCACAAATTTCTCGGCCGTCAGTTCTTCGCGATTCCAATACCCACGGGCCAAGCCTTCTCCTGCAATACATAACTCGCCCGGCACACCGATTGGCTGCACTCCATCATTCGCATTCATGATATACATTTGCGTATTAGCGATAGGACGTCCAATATTAATTTGATCGGCATGGGTAAGTTCCTGTACCGTCGACCAAACCGTCGTTTCTGTAGGTCCGTACATGTTATAAATGCGGAGACCGTTCATTTCTTGCAGTGCTGCCAGCAGCTTGGGCGGAAGTGCTTCACCCCCGACCATAATTTCCTTCACGCTTCGCAGCGCACGGGAACCTGCTTCATGGCCCAGCAGCATTTGCACCCGGGATGGTGTCATTTGCAACATATCAATATGATGATGAACGATCAACTCACCAAGCGCCTGAGGATCAATCTGATGCTGGCTGTCGCCAAGCACAACAGTCATTCCACCCAACAGTGGCAGGATGGTTTCCAATACGAAAATATCGAAAGAAATTGTCGTGAGTGACAAAATGGTTTTGCCCGCTTCAAAGTCGATGATTTCGCTCATCCCTGTAATAAAGTTGAGTACCGAGCCATGCTGGAGCATAACTCCTTTCGGATTTCCAGTTGATCCAGAGGTATAGATAACGTAAGCCAAATGCTCTGGGCGGGCGATCGCCTCCAGATTGCCGCTCTCTCCCTGATACAATTCTGTATCCTCAAGGAATATTGCATTGGCGTTGCAATGGTGCTCTTCCACCAAATCACGACTGGTCAGAAGCACTGCGGCCTTACTGTCTTCCAGCATGTATTCAATACGAGATGACGGAAATTCGGGATCAATCGGCACATAAGCACCGCCTGCTTTTAGAACAGCAAGGAGACCTACGATCATTTCCACTGAGCGCTGTACCATCAGGCCGACCAGCTTGTCGGGTCCTACTCCCTGCGCTTGAAGCACTCGTCCCAATGAATTGGCCCGTTCATTCAGCTCCCGATAAGTCAGACTCTGATTTCCAAACACCAATGCCACTTGATCCGGCGTACGCTCCACCTGCTCCTCAAACAGCTGATGGATCGTCTGATTGCGCGGATATACCGAAGCGGTGTCATTAAACGCTTCTGTAATCTGTTGTTTTTCCACCGCTGTGACCAATTCCAGCTCTTCAACGCGAACATTCGGATGGAGTGAAATTTGCTCCAGCAGACGGACAAAATGTCCATGCAGACGCTCAATGCCTATTTGATCAAAGCAGAGCGCGTTATACATAAAACGAATCTTTATACCTTCTCCCGGCATAACGGCTACGTTCAGATCGTAGTTGGTTTCCTCTGTAGTCACTACGTTCGAAATCGTAAATTTATCGTGTCCATTGCTTCCCAGTTGCTCTACCTGTTGCTCTACCGGATAATTTTCAAATATCATAATATGGTTGATCAAATCCTGCTTCTGTTCGGTCAGCGCCTGGATTTCATACAACGGGAATGCGTCGTAGCTATTAGAGGCCAGCGCCTGCTGCTGGGTTCGTTTCATCAGTTCAACAAAGGCCTCACCTTTTTCAGACAAAATGCGCACTGGAATCGTATTTATGAACAACCCAATCATGCGCTCCACACCCATAATATCGGCTGGACGACCGGATACAACACTACCGAATACAACATCCGAACTGTTGTTATATTTTTGCAACAGCACGCCCCATACCGTCTGAATCAATGTGTTGATCGTCACCTGATTTTGCTTCGCCACCCGTTCGATCTGAGCGACCAGTTCCGGCTGGAATTCGCATTCCAGTTCTCCAGCGATATATTCCCCGACTTGTGCGGATTTAGGCAGTGTTTTTTGCTGCGGAAGCGTTATTTGCTGCTCATAGTCTGCCAGATACCCGCTCCAGTATTGCAGGGCCGCTTCACGATCCTGACGCTCCAGCCATTCAATAAAACGACTGAACGGCGTGACCTGCTCAAGCATTGGCTCCTGACCCGCACGAAGTGCCTGATAGCTGCCAAATACCTCCTGTATCATAAAGGACAAGCACCAGCCATCCATCAAAATGTGATGGAAGCTCCAAACAAAGTGGTACGTTTCATCCCCCGTTTGCAAAATGGAGATACGATTGAGTGCATCCTCTGCCAGACGGAATCCTTTGGCTTTATCTGCAAGGTCAAAAGCCTCAACCCGAGCTTCACGTTCCTCTTTTTCTAGTCCGCGCAAGTCTTCGTAGTACAATTCTCCGCTGCGATTGCGGAAGACGACCTGTACAGGCTCATCCTTCCATGAATGGATAAAGTTCGTCCGTAGGGCCTCATGACGTTGTACAAGCAGATCCAGGCTTTTGCCGAAAGTGACCACATCAAAGCGTCCGTTCAACTCAAAGGTGGCCTGCTCAAAATAAGCCGCCGAATCCTCGTCCATCATGCTGTAGAAGAGCATACCCTTTTGCATTGGCGTTAAGGCATACACATTTTCCAGCTCACCCAGATCTCGCGTATCTTCCACCAGCTGCTCCAGCTCGTCCAGCGTTACGTTATCTAGCAGGACATCACTTGGTGTCAATACCGTTCTTTCCTGGGCGACGCAATGGCTGATCACCTCACGCAAGCCCGAAGCCAGCAGCTCTCCAAGCCGGGCAATCGTCTCATGACGGAACTGCGTTGTGCCGTAGCGAATCGTAAAGATCAGCTCGCCGTCCTCGATCACTCCATTGATATCCAGCGCAAAATCCATAGCCGCGTTTGTGCTGACAGGCACACCCATAGAGTAGGAGGAAGGCACCAAATCGTTGCCTTTATAATCCTGATCAAACTGGCCCAGGTAGTTAAAGTTGATTTCTGGGGCCAACTGGAGCTGTACACCTGCTTGCGTGAAAGCCTCCGTATTTGACAGGTATCGCAAAATACCATAACCAATGCCTTTTTGCGGAATATGGTGCAGCCCTTCCTTCACCCGTTTGATCAAACGGGCGATATTTTCGCCTTGTCCTAGGCTTCCATTCAGTACAACCGGGAATTGGCTCGTAAACCAGCCAACCGTGCGCGTAATATCTACATCTGTTAAAATGGCCTCCCGTCCATGACCCTCCAGGTTGACCAGCACGCGTTCAGAACCGGACCAGTCATATACGGCTTTCCCGAGTGCAGCTAGCAACAGGTCATTCATTTCCGTGTTATACGCGCGGTGAGCCTGTTTGAGCAACAAATCGGTTTCCTGCTTCGTCCAGCGGACGGTGACAACCTCACTGTCTCCAAGCAAGGCATGGTCGTTGTCATAATCCTTTGGCAACGGCTTCGCCAGACTTGCTTCTGCTTGTTCAATATGCTGCCAGTAAGCAAGCTCCCGCTCCATCGTCGCACTGTTCGCATAGGCTGATTGGTGCTCAGCCCATGTCTGGAACGAATCTGTTTTAAGCGGCAATCGAATAGCTTTGCCCGTTTTACCTGCAACAGCCTGCTCATAAGCGGCTGCCAAATCCTCCAGCAAAATGCGCCACGATACACCGTCCACGACCAAATGGTGAATGACGATTAACAAATGATCGCCCTGAGCGCATTGGAACAAACCAAGCTTCACAAGCGGCCCCTCGCTCAAATGAATGCCAGCTTGAATTTCATTCGCCTTGGCTTCCACAGCTGTGGATTCGACTTCAACCCCACTGAAATCTACAATTTCCAGTGTATATAGCTCGCCTTCCTCCACACTACGGTTCCAAGCTACATAACCTTGCTCCGTTTCGCGGAATACAGTACGCAATGCGTCATGATGTTGGACCATGCGTTCCATCGTATGGCGCAGCGCATCTACGTCAAAACGCCCGGCTCGGTACAGCATCATCGCCTGGTTGCTGTGGTGCAGGTCAACCGGCTGCTGCTCAAAGATCCACCGTTGAATAGGTGTCAGCTCTACCTCACCGGCTACCTCTTCCTGACTGGCAATTTTGCCATCTGTGCGAAGCAAAGGACTAAGGGACGCTACCGTCGGATTGCTGAACAGGTCCTTCATGTCCAGTCGATAGCCTGCTTGCAGCAATCGGGACGATACTTGCAAGGCCTTGATCGAATCGCCGCCCAGCTCGAAGAAGTTATCCTGCGTGCCTACCGTTTCCACGCCCAGCACCCCAGTCCATACCTTAGCCAGCACCTGCTCTACCGTTGTACGCGGTGCCACATAGGCTGCACCTGTATGGATGCTACCTTCCGGCTCCGGCAAGGCCTTGCGGTCGATTTTTCCGTTGCTCGTCAGCGGCACCGTCTCCAGTCGCATCAAGCGCGCTGGCACCATGTGTGCGGGCAGCCCTGCTTCCAGCTCTGCTTGTACCTCCTCGATCCGCAGCTCCGCTTCTCCCGTGATATAGCCGCACAAATACTTGTGCCCACGCTCGTCTGTCCGGTCGATCACTATCGCTTGACGCACACCCGGCACCCGCTGGATCACGGTTTCGATCTCGCCCAGCTCGATCCGGTAGCCCCGGATTTTGACCTGATAGTCCATCCGGCCAATAAAGTCCACATTTCCGTCCGGCATCCACCGTGCCAAGTCACCCGTGCGATACAGGCGTTCACCCAGCACGTACGGATTCGCCACGAATTTCTCGGCCGTCAGGTCGGCACGGTTCAGGTACCCGCGTGCTACCCCGGCTCCGCCAATGCACAGCTCGCCCAGCACGCCGATTGGCACCGGATTCAGCTGACTATCCACAATATAAAAACGTGCGTTCAGCCACGCCTGGCCAATCGGCACGCTGCCGCTGCTTGGCAGCTTCGACAGCTCTTCGTCATAGAAGCTGGAGTCAATCGCCGCTTCCGTTACGCCGTAGCTGTTAATGATCCGAATATCCGCACCAAACCGTTCTTGCAGCACCCGGTAATCCGTCACACTACAGCTATCCGAGCTCGTGATCAGGAGTTCCAGACTGCTCATGTCCAGTCCCTGTTCATGCACATGCTGCATGAACGGTACGATCAGGGCTGGTGTCGATTCGAACACCGTAATCTGAACATCCCGAATCCAGCCATACAGACGGCTTGGGTCAATCCGGTCATCTTTCGGGCAGATGACCATCGTTCCGCCGTTATAGAGCGCCCGTGCCATATCCCCGACGAATACGTCGAAGGAGAAGCTTGCCAGTTGCAGCAGTCGTACCGGGAACTGGTTCAGACGGTAATCCCGGCGATACGCCGCAGCCGTATTCACCAAGCTGCGATGCTCGATCATGACGCCCTTCGGACGTCCCGTTGTACCGGAGGTGTAGATCACATACGCCAGGTCCTGTGGCTCGTTGATGTGCTCGATATCCGCAATATCCCCGGTGTACAGCGACTCATCGTCCAACGCCAGTACAGTCTGCAAACGCAATCCTGTTGCTGGCTCGGATGTTGCTTCACTGTCAGATGGCGAATCTATTGCTAAACTCAGGTCTCCATGGAGGGTATCTGATTCCACCGTCTCAGCGCTAACCGCCGTTTCCAGTTGGCCCTCAGACTTCCCGTCGGCCAAGGCCCATCGGCTCTCCTCCAGCCATACCTGGGCACGCTCCTGCAAGCCCGTTTGAGTCAGCAGCACCGTCGCACCGCTGTCCTCCAGCATAAAGCGGATACGCTCTGACGGATAATCGGCATCCAACGGCACATACGCGCCTCCAGCCTTCCATACCGCCAGTACGCCGACCAGCATGTCCACCGAACGTTCGCTCAAGATGCCGACAATCGACTCACGTCCAATGCCTTCATTTCTCAATCTACGAGCCAATTGGTTCGCACGCTCGTTCAGCTCGCAGTACGTAAGCTGATTCTCCTCGTACACAACCGCCACGTGATCCGGCACAAGCTGCGCCTGTTCCTCCACATAGACGTGGAACAACCCTTCGATTTCCTTCGCATCACTCCACGCAGACACGCCAACTGAACCAAAACCGTCGATGATCTTCGCTTTTTCCTCAGCAGTCACCAGCTCAAGCTCATCTACCAGCGCATTCGGTCTGTTAATCGCTTCCTCTACGATATGCAGCAAATGCTCACGGATTTGCTCCATAGCTGCGCGTTCAAACACCTGCGCGTTATATTCCAAATGAACACCGATTTCATCACCCGGTACAACTGTAATGTTGAAATCATAGTTCGTTTGCTCCGACACGGAAGCATTCGCAATGGTAAAGCCGTTCGTGTCATGGCTACCCATTTGCTCCATGCTCTGTTCCACCGGATAGTTTTCAAACACCATAATATGGTTTACCAAATCCTGCTTCTGCTCTGTCAGGGCCTGAATTTCATACAATGGATAGGTTTCATAGGCACGGGAAGCAAGCGCCTGCTCCTGTGTCTGCTTCATCAGCCCAGCAAACGTAACATCTTCCCCGCTGTGAATCCGTACAGGAACCGTATTAATGAACAAACCGATCATTTTATCGATGCCCGGAATATCCGCTGATCTACCGGATACAACACTACCAAATACAACATCCCGACTATGGTTATATCGTTGCAGCACAACACCCCATGCCGCTTGCAGTAGCGTATTGACCGTCACCTGCTGCTGCTTGACCAGCTTGTTCATCCGTTCCGTCACTTCACGGCTCAGCGTAAACGAAAGCTTCTCAGCCTCATACCCCTTGGCGTGACCGTCGAGCTGTTTCGCTTGCGGCAACACCGTCTGTTGTTCAAAGCCGGCAAAATAGTCGCTCCAGAACCGTTCTGCTTCCGCGTTGTCCTGCCGTTCCAGCCATTCAATATATTCGCTATATGGCGTCACCGGGGCAAGCTCTGGCTTCCGGTTTTCGAGCAATGCAAAATACGTATTGAAGGCTTCCCCGACAACCAGGAACAAGCACCAGCCGTCCATCAAAATATGGTGGAAGCTCCACACAAAACGGTACGATTCCTCGCCCGTACGTAATATAGATACTCTCATCAGCTCGCCTGAGCTGAAATGAAACCCTTCCACTTTGTCTCGCTCAGTAAAATCTGCAATGTACGCGTCCAGTTCTCCTTGCTCCATTGAACGCACGTCTTCAAAACGGAATCCGGCAGCTTTATGACGATACACCACCTGTAAAGGCTGCTCATTCCAGCCGCTATAAAAATTCGTTCTAAAAATTTGATGGCGATTTACCAGCAGATTCAGGCTTTCGGCAAAAGCGTCCACTTGAAAGCTGCCCTGCAGATCAAATGTTGCCTGTTCAAAATACGCCCCGGATTGCGGCTCCATCAAACCGTGGAACAAGATCCCCTTTTGCATCGGCGTTAGCGAATAAATATTTTCCAGCTCTCCCGCAGCAGCGGTTTGCTCTACAATGTGCTCCAGTTCTCCAGCCGTTAGTCCTTGGAAGGACAGATCACTTAGTGTCAGCTCTGGCAGCGCTTTGTCCACGCAATGAGCTATTACCTGGCGCAAGCTTACCTGAAGCAAATCAGCTAGCCTTTTGATTGATTTTTTCATGAACGTTTTGCTGCTGTAGCTGATCGTCAGCTCTAGCGCACCGTCCGTGATCATGCCGTTGATATCAAGGACATACCGCTTGGTCAACGTGTCACTAATGGAAGCCCCGAGGGAATAAGGAGACATACGGAATGCATTATTTTTCAAATCCTGATCGAATTGTCCGAGATAGTTAAAGCTAATTTCCGGCTCGGCGACAAAAGCTACTTCCCCTTCTTCAGCAGCAGAAAGATATCTCAAAATACCGTATCCAATTCCTTTATGCGGCAAACGGCGCAGCCCTTCCTTGACGTCCTTGACACGTCGTCCCACATTCCGATCCTCACCCATATCCAGCACAACTGGGAATTGGCTGGTAAACCAGCCGACCGTACGTGTAATATCCACATCTGGCAAAATAGCTTCCCGTCCGTGACCCTCCAGATTCACAAGCACCTGACTGATGCCTGCCCACTCGTGAACCGCGGTTCCCAGAGCCGTCAGCAATAGATCGTTCGCTTCCGTATTATAGGCACGGTGTGCCTGCTTCAAAAATTGTTCTGTTTCTTCAACTGTCCACGCTACCGTGAGTGTGCGGTCATCGCGAAGATGAGGCTTGGCCTCGGATTTGCGAGTGTAATCCTTGGGCAAAGCTGCTTGAGTGGCCCCAGCTTGCTCCAGCTCTTGCCAGTATGCACGCTCCTTCTGCAATGCGGTGCTGTTCGCATAAGCTGACAGCTGATCAGCCCACAGGCGGAAGGAGTCCGTCTTATTCGGCAAACGGACAGACTCGCCCTGTAAAGCCTGCTCATATCCAGTTGCCAAATCTTCCAGCAAAATACGCCAAGACACACCATCCACCACAAAATGGTGGATCGCCACTAGCAAATGATCTCCATCAAGGCAACGGAACAGACCCAGCTTTACCAGGGGGCCTTCATCCAGGCGGATACTGCCTTGAATTTCGCTGGCTTTTGCTTCCAGCTCATGCGCAAAATCAGATTCGTTCGTAAAATCAACCACTTCGAGGCTGAATAGCTCACCTTCTTGTACGCCACGGTTCCATGCTTCGTACTCGCCATCTGCATTCTGGCGGAATACGATACGCAGAGCATCATGATGCTCAACCATGCGCTGCAGTGCCTGACGAAGCGCCGTTTCGTCCATACGATCCTCACGATGCAGCATCAACGCCTGATTATAGTGTTCAGGCTTGGACGGCTGCTGCTCAATAAACCAATGCTGAATCGGCGTCAACGCTACCGTACCCGTGACTTCCCCTTGGTCTGAGACGCGGCTCACCTGCTGCACCCGTCCATTCAGCTCAGCAATGGTCGGATATTGGAACAGTTCCCTCATTTCCAGTTTATAGCCGTTTTGCAGCAGTCTCGAAGACACCTGAATGGCCTTGATCGAGTCGCCTCCCAGATGGAAAAAGTTATCCAGTACACCGATATGCTCGATACCTAGTACAGATTGCCATACCGATACCAACGTCCGCTCCACATCTGTTCGCGCTGCTACATAATCCTCGCCAGAATCCACACTTCCCTCTGGCTGCGGCAACGCCCGGCGATCCACCTTGCCGTTCTGTGTCAGTGGCAATTGTTCCAGCTGTACAAAATACGACGGCACCATGTAGCCTGGCAGCTCCTGGCTCAAAGCGCTGCGCAGCTCACTTGCCACAACATCCTCATGGGTTACCACATAAGCGCAGAGCTGCTTTTGCCCCTGCTCATCCTCACGAGCAATCACGACGGCTTCTCGCACCGCCTCCAGCTTCAGCAACTGCGCTTCCACCTCGCCCAGCTCGATCCGATAGCCCCGGATTTTCACCTGTGCATCGATCCGTCCCTTGTATTCCAGCGTCCCGTCCGCATTCCACCGCACCAGGTCGCCTGTGCGATAGCAGCGTTCTCCGCTGCGGAACGGGCTGTCGATGAACTTTTCGGCCGTCAGGTCCGGGCGATTGCGATATCCACGGGCCACCCCGTCACCGCCGACAATCAGCTCTCCCCATGCCCCAACAGGCTGGAGCTGCATCGAATGGTCCACGACATAGGCTCTGGAGTTATGAATCGGACTGCCAATCGGCACCGATTCTGATTGCACGCCAGTAATCGCATGCGTGGTGGAAAAGGTCGTATTTTCCGTCGGGCCGTAGCCGTTTATGATCCGCAGGGACGGATGGGCTTTCAGCACCCGGTTAATATGCGGGACGGACAGCACATCACCGCCGACTAGGAGCTCCCGTACCCCCTCGAACAGCTCCAGATCCTGCTGGGACAGCTGATTAAAGAGCGGGGCGGTCAGCCACATCGTCGTAATGCCATGGCTGCGAACAGCTTTCTTGAGCTTCGGCGCGTCCAAAATGACATCCTGACTCACCAGCACCAGCTGTCCACCGTTCAATAGCGCACCCCAAATTTCGAAGGTGGACGCGTCAAAGACAACAGCCCCGGTCTGCAAAATGCGCGTATCAGCATCCAGTTGCGCATAGTTTGTATTTTTCACCAGACGCACGACATTACGATGCTCCACCATAACCCCTTTGGGCTGTCCAGTCGTTCCCGATGTGTACATCAAATAGGCGAGTCGATCCCCAAATTTACCCGCTTGTGAAATCTCATTTTTCGGATTTGTATAATGGGTATAATCCGCACGATGAGGCTCATTTTGATCCGATTGTACGGTATCTAGCCCTTGATCATCTTCTGACCCGTATAGAGTAGCATCGCTCAGATCCAGCACAATTCCGCTGTAGTCATCTGGCTGCTGCTCCGCATGCTGCACCAGCAGTAGCTTCGCGCCTGAATCCTCCAGCAGGTAGCGTACACGTTCTGCCGGATAATCCGGGTCAATCGGCACATACGCGCCGCCCGCCTTGAGGATTGCCAACATGCCGACGATCATATCTGTGGAACGCTCAGCGACGATTCCTACCGTCCGTTCAACAGTAACACCGTAACCGCGCAGCGTGTGAGCCAGTCTGTTGGCCTGTTCATTCAGCTGTCCATAGGTTAGACGACGGTTTCCAAACACAACCGCAGTCTGATCCGGCGTACGCTCTGCCTGTTGCTCGAACAGTTCATGAATCCCTGCATCGTGTGGATATGGCACTGCTGTAGCATTGAATACATCCACAATTTGCGTCCGCTCCTCGTCACTTATCAGTGACAACTCCTGTATCCGCTTCTGTGGGCCTTTCACCATATGCTCCGCTACACTCAAGAATTGTCGGATAATTCGGGCAATCTCCTGTTCGCTGAACAGCTCGGTACGATAATCCAAATGCAGTATAAACTTATCGTCATCCAGCATTTCTACCATATGAATATCAAAGTCATTCACCGTATCTCCACAGAAATCGGTATCCACTTGCTGAACGGCTTCATCAAACCGGGAGAAGCTCAGCGTACGATACTGAATGGAAACACCAAACAGACGCTGAATATCCAAACTGCTTTGCCGTTCACGCAAATCCTGAATAATTTTGTTGTACGGGTAACGCTGATGCCGCAAAATGGACGACTGCTCCTTGCCCACACCTTGCAGGAAGGTCAGCAGCTCGGATTCCGGCTCAACCAGCAGGCGCGTAGCCACGGTGCTGACGAACATGCCAATCGTATCCTTTTCCTTCTTCGACGTACGGTTAGCGTACAGGGTACCTGCTGTTAAATCCTGTTCCCCCGTCACTTTATGTAAATAAATATACAGGGCAGCCAGGAAGAACGTAAAAATACTGATTTTATGCTCGTCGCAAAAAGCCGTGACACCACGATATAATTCATGCTCCAGTGTATAGCTCTCCCGGCGTGCAGCTGTGCTCAGCGTTAGCGGATTGTATGATTTTAAACCTGTCGTCTCTGGCAAATCGGCAAACTTTTCCGTCCAATAGGTCTTGTCCTTCTGGTAACGGTCAGATTGCTCATAGCTTTGCTCCACCTGAATGAAATCCAGATATGGATTCGCTTTGGTCGGTGTAGCTTGACCTGTACCATGGACAATATCCATGTAATGCGTGGTAGTTTCATTAATGGCCTGATTCATGGATACACCATCTGAAATAATATGGTGCATTGTGAAACTGTACCAGGTTTCTTCTGCCCCCAGCTGCAAAATAACAAATTGGTAGAGCTGAGAATCCAGCAATAAAAAGGGCTGTGAATTAAGACGGTTTACTAATTGTTCGGCTTCCTCCGGGTTAACCTGGAGCGTTTCTATGCTTTGAGCGGTAAAAGGCTCTACATATTGATATGGAATGCCATCCTGAGCAGTGATTTTGATACGAAAAGAATCATTTTGCGCAATGACCTCGTTCATCGCCTGCTGCAATGCATCTATACGAACAGTTCCCTTGATTTTAACAGTTGCAATAAGCGTGGACGTGTTGCGATTGGGATACAAAAGCTCCGTATACCAAATCCGTTGCTGTGGCTGGCTTAATGCAAACAATTGAATATCGTGCTGAGTCATATGTCTCTCTCCTCGCAAAATAGATATTGTTAAAAAGGTACTTCGCGCATTTATGCGGTTTGTTCCTCGGGATGCTTTCGAAACTGAAGCTCATACAGCTTCGCATAATGACCGTCTTTGGCAAGGAGCTGGTCATGGGTACCCTGTTCTTTCAGCTCGCCTTCGGCAAGAACACAGATCGTATCCGCCCGCTCAATTGTAGATAATCGGTGGGCAATGACTAATGTCGTACGATCCTTCATCAGCTCATTTAAGCCCTGCTGGACCTCATATTCCGATTCTGCATCCAGCGCCGAGGTCGCTTCATCCAGCAGCAAAATCGGTGCGTTTTTGAGCAAAGCGCGGGCAATCGCGATCCGCTGTCTTTGACCGCCGGACAGGTTGGCTCCGCGTTCACCAACTATGGTGTCGTAGCCCTCTGGCAGCTCGGCTATGAAGCCGCTGGCATAGGCCGTTTTGGCCGCAGCCTCCACTTCCTCATCCGTGGCATCCGGCGAGCCAAAGCGGATATTATCCGCTACTGTACCGTGGAACAACGTGGCCTCCTGTGGGACATAGCCCATCAAATCCCTGACCTCATCTAGCCGAAGCTCTCCTGCCGATCGACCTCGGACCCGCAGCACACCTTCATCCGGTGGATAAAAGCCTAGCAATAGCTTCATGACTGTGCTTTTGCCACCACCACTTGGGCCGACGAGCGCGGTGACCTGCCCTTCCGGCACGACCAGGTTCAGCCTTCGCAGCGTTGGACGGTCCGGCTGATAGCCGAAGGTGATGTCGTGCAGCTCCAGCGCAGCCGGAACTTGTTCAATGTTATGGCCTGAGCTCACAGTTTCGACAGCACTATAAGATCCCGTAGGTTCACGAGCTGATAAAACTGCTGCCTCCGAGCCGATCAGCCCAGCTTGCGGTTCCTTCTGTTTCGACGCTGGAAAATGCTCATCTTCCTTCGACTCATTCAGGATTTCGCGGATACGCGCCAAGCCCGCCAAGGAGTTCTGCAACAGCGATACAGCCGCCCCCAGCTCCAAAAACACCGTGGAAATGCCGCCTTGCAGCTGCACAATTTGTCCCAGTACTCCCAGCTCCATCTGCTTCTGTGAAACCAGAATCAGTCCAGTGACAAGCACACCACCCAGCGTAATGAATTCAATTACAAAATTATACATATCCTGCAAGCCCATATGACGTCCCTGCCGGATGCTGATGCGGTTTATGTCCTCGCTTGCATCGTTACAAAGTCCGCCTACCTTTGTCCGCAATCCAAACAGCTTCACCGTCTGCAAGCCGGACAGCAAATCACTTAACCGTTCCGTGAACCTGCTCATCCGTCCTTGTAACTCTTCACTCGTCTGTCGCATCTTCTTCGCGAAATGAGAATTTACCCAAGCTGAAGCCAGCCCAAGTAAAACCGCCATAACCCCAAATCGCCAATCCAGCACCAGCATAATGACCAGCGAACCAAAGAAAAGTGAAACTTCCAGTATAATCGAGCGAATATGAACGGTGAAAGCCTGCTCCAACGTCTTTACATCGTTTGTCATGCGGGATACAAGATCACCAGAATGGCGTTTTTCAGCCTTTTCATATGATAGCTTGACGATATGCCCGAATAGTCTCACCCGTACATTGGCAATCGCCAGCTTCACACACCGCTTATACATGTAGCTGCACAGCGGAGAAATAAGACTTAGTGCCAAAAACGTACCGCTAACCAAATAAATCGCCTGGTAAAGCCCCTGCACTTCCCCATCAACCGCAAAATTCAGCAAATAATGCACCACAAAGGAAAGTAAAATCGTGATGCTCGCATTGGTCAGACTGTTGCCAAACAACCCGATAAAATACCATTTTCGGTGCGGCTTCATCAGGGAAATCAACTGCTTAAACTCATAAAACCCCTGCTTGAAGGTCACGTTTCTCACTCCTTTCCTCTGGCATCGAATTGCCGTTTTCCATCGTATGCAGTTCTTCTTCGAAATTTTGCAAATACAGCTTTCGATATTCACCATCGCGACCCAGTAATTCCTCATGCGTGCCCGATTCCACAACGCTCCCCTGATCAAGTACAATAATCCGGTTCGCCTGACGCACGGTTGACAGTCGATGAGCAATCACCAGTACCGTCCGATTATGCATTGCTGCATTCATCGCGATCTGCACCTGAGCCTCCGACTGGCTATCGAGCGCTGAAGTTGGCTCATCCAGTAAAAGCAGCGGAGCATTTTTCAACAATGCTCTTGCTATGGAAATACGCTGCTTTTGTCCACCAGACAATCCGCCTCCCCGCTCGCTCAAAAGGGTTTCGTAGCCCTCGGGAAGCTGAACAATAAAATCATGCGCATGCGCCGCTTTCGCCGCCTCTACAATTTCTTCACGCGTCGCCTCCAGACGTCCATATCCGATATTTTCTGCAATCGTGGCCGGAAAAAGCGACGGCTCCTGAGATACCATCGAAATATGGCTGCGCAGGCTTGTTAAATTCCAATCCGTCAAACTCTTTCCAAATAGTTGAACGGTTCCAGCATGCTCTCCCGGTTCATTAAATCCGCAAAGCAGCTTAAAAATTGTGCTTTTGCCGCCACCGCTGCCGCCGACAATCGCTACCGTTTCTCCTTGTCCTACTTGGAAGCTGATATCCTTGAGCACCGTGTTCCCTTCGTCGTAGCCAAAGGTCAAATGGTCAAACCTGACCACAGCAGCGTCATCGTCGCTTTCTGCTCCGTCTATCTCGCTTTTACTTGCTTGACTAGCTTGGTTGGCTTTCCTAGCTGCATCGTCTTCAAAACGTAGGCCCTTATCCCCTCGATTCTCATCGACTGAGGTGATTTCACCACCTTGACGTTCATCCGGCCAATCCAATACCTCAAACAAATGCCTCGCCGCTCCCCCCGCTTCCTTCATTTGCGAGATGATCATCGGCAGCATGGAAACAGGCTGCAATATGAACGAAATCAGATATAAAAATAGGACGATGCCTCCAGCATTCAGCTCTCCTTGTTGAATCAGGTATCCTCCGTACGCAATGACCAAAATAATGGGTGTTGCCAGCATCATCACACCTACCGGAGTAATAGACGCATAGCGCTTTTCCAGTCCCAATCCGCGCCTGACGACCTCCTCCATAATCACCATATACTTCTTCAACAACACAGCCTGCATATTGAATGCCTTGACGATGGGAATTCCTCCAATTGCATCCTGTCCGACCGCGTTCAAATGAGCCATTTTCTCCTGAAGCTGCTCGGAATATTTTTCAATCGGCCTGCTCATCAGTGTTGTTATGATCATTCCTACAGGCATAAGCGCAAGACTGGCCAAGATCAGCTTCCAGCTTGTTATTAAAAGCAACGTTAGTGATGCCGTAAACACCAGCGGTAAATAAAACAGATTGGCAAACTGCTCGATAAAAAAATTCTGTAACATCGCCGTATTGTTCGTAAGCCGGGATACCAAATCTCCAGTGAATTTCCTCTCCACTCTGGAAACCGGTAAATCGCAAAACTTATGTACGAGGTCGCCTCTCAAATCGCGCAGTGCGCTAACGCTAAATCGCGCTGAAGCGTACCTCATCACAAACTTACAGGGCATTCCAATTAGCGTCATACCAACAACTAGATAGATCATGTTTTGGGTGGAGGAGAAGGTCCCCCCTACCATTTGCTCGATGGCCTTACCCAAAATAATGTCTATGGCTGCCAAACATAAGGAGGCGATCACTGTTATGAAAACCCATAGATTGTACGGTCTTACATAACGCGCGAGTCTTCGAAAAGCAGAATTTGATCGAAACAAGGACATCCCTCTTTTTCGTTGCTCACACTTTCGCAGTGCGAACTTTTTTAAGTTGCAATGGACATGGTGAGATAAACTCTGGCTCTGGATGTATGAGTAGGTGGTGGGTTGATTGTCGAGTGGTTGCCGAGATGTTAATAACGTAGTGTATCATGATGTGTGGGACTTTTAACTCTGCCTGAATCGTGGTTGTAGGGTATTGTTGCCGTAAGATGTATGAGCTGCGGCAGTGTGGTTCAGGGCTGAGGATGCGGACAAAATATTCACTACTGCGGTTATAACTTCTTGCTCTTGTTCATGAATGAAAAAGTGATTGCCTTCGAACATTCGCACATCTATGGGCGATGTGGTGTGCTGCTGCCAGGCATGAAGTGAATCAGTGCTCACCTCATGATCCTTCATGCCGCCCAAAATGGTCATCGGACAGGCCAAGGGGCTTCCCGGCTGATAAACATACGTTTCGCACACCTTAAAATCCGCACGCAAACGGGGCATAATAATTTGCATTAACTCTGCATTTTGCAGTACTTCTTCGGGTGTTCCCTGCATCAAACGAAGCTCTTCGGTGAAAGGTTGGTCTGCTAAATCATGGAGTTGTTTTTTCGAATACGGATGATGTGGTGCGGATTTACCGGATGCGATGATATGGACAGGCAGTGTTCCGGTTTTGCTATACAATTGCCGTGCTGTTTCAAAAGCAATCAATGCTCCCATACTGTGTCCAAAGAAAGCAAACGGCTTATGTACGTATGGAGCCATAGCAGGAAGCAGCGAGTCCACGATGTCCTGAATGGTATCCATTGAGGCTTCTGTGGAACGGCTTTCACGTCCTGGAAGCTGTACAGGCAACACAGTAATGTCAGGCGCAAGTCTAGACTTCCAGGAACTGAATATAGAAGCACCTCCACCGGCATATGGGAAGCAAAATAGCTGGAGCTTCTCAGCCGGATGAACCGCGGTTTTCGCAAACCAAGATTGTGACCGAGTCGTCATATGAATTCCTCCATCCTCTATACAGTTCATAATTTTACAGTAAATCCTTATATCTCTTTTTTTCTTCCAACACTTTCTAGCTATTTTTAAATATACAAACTTTAAAACCGCTTGACATGGGACAAAAGATCTAAATTGATAGAGTTCATAAAAATAAAATAACATCCATATTATTCTATTTATTCCCAGTCTTTAAAAGCAACAATTTCACTTTATGCATTAATTGCCTGCTGATCATGACCTGTTAATTGGATTCAAAACGAGCTTTCAGATTTTCATGAATTTTGTAAAATCAAAATTATTATGATTTGCAATAAAGCTAGAAAGCTTTGTGCTACAGCAATTTTACCTTTACATGCCATTAACATAAATGTAACAAATTCATCCTGATATCATCCGACAAATTCCGCCTTTTTCCGCAACAGCCTTCAATCCCCTATTTTATGGGATTAAATTTCATCAAGCTCACATCAACCAAAATTAATAACTCTTTAATTTTTTAATAGAACATGCCATTTTATAGTTCTAAAGAACTAATTTTCGCAGATTTTTTTTCGACTCTCTGTCTAAAAATTTAAGTTAAGATTGAATTTTTCTCCCCTAAAGCTAAGAATTTTCTTTTCAAACTTTAATAGAAACGTTTTTATCTTCCTTCAAAAGTGTCAATTTTCAGGAATTTATATCTTTGGTTCTGGCCCTTCTGCAATCGACAAACGAACCGGAAACACCAAACAGCAAGTCTCCATATGGTAAGAGACTTGCTGTTTTCAAGCTTATTATGACTTGGTCTTTAATGTAGCTGTGAATACTTAAGAGGATGCGGCTGCAGCGAGCGTACCAGAAGCGTCTGTTGTATGGTGAATACTACGTACGAAGCGAATCGTTTTTGTTTCCGAGTGCATCACGACCGAATGGGTTTCCGCTCTATGACCAGGGAGAGAACGAACCCCCTGCAACCACTCGCCAGGTGTCACACCAGTAGCCACAAACATCACGCCTTGGCGTCCGACCATATCATCCATGGACAATAAAGCCCCCGGGTCAGCAATGCCCATACGTCTGCACCGCTCTATCTCTTCTTCACCATGAGGTAACAGACGACCTTGGATCTCTCCACCCATGCATTTCAGCGCCGCCGCAGCCAACACACCTTCAGGCGCTCCACCAGAGCCGATATGCAGATCAACACCGCTCTCCAGGCATGTTTCAATTGCACCCATTACGTCTCCATGCCCAAGCAGCTTGATCCGAACGCCGCTCTCCCGCAGAAGCTTGATAATTCCGGCGTGACGTGTACGATCCAGAATGGACACGGTAAGTTCGGACAAGGATTTACCCAGTATCCGTGCGGCCTTTGACAGGGTAGCCGGAATCGGATCATCCAGTGATAGCTTTCCAGCCAGTGCCGGGCCTACGGCCATTTTTTGCATATACATATCCGGAGCATGGAGCAGACCTCCACGGGGGGCAGCAGCAATGACCGATAGGGCGTTGTTCAATCCGTTCGCTACCGTTTCAGTTCCTTCCAGCGGGTCGACGGCGATGTCTATGGCCGGCCCTCTGCGATTGCCTACTCTTTCCCCGATATACAGCATGGGAGCCTCATCCATTTCTCCTTCGCCAATGACGACCGTACCATCCATAGATACCGCGTTAAAATGAGTGCGGATGGCTACCGTAGCCGCCTCGTCCGCGCTGTTCTTATCTCCACGTCCTGTCCATTGCGCTGATTGCAGCGCTGCCGCCTCTGTAACCCGAACGAATTCCAATGCCAGTTGACTCTCCATACCTATCCCTCCACCTCTTCTAAAAATTATGGTTACCCTTGGGCAAATTATTATTTTTAGAGCAGCTATGCTGCCTTTTTTATTTATCTATAACACTCCTGTATCCTACAGCAACTATTATCTATTGAGCAGCTAGCTTCTATAACATCTTGATAATCAAACCCGCTGTTTCTTCAATCGCTTTATCGGTGACATCAATGATCGGGCAACCTAATTTCGTAAACAGGGATTGCGCATACGCAATCTCTTCCTCCACCCGCGTTGATGTAGCATATTGCACATTATTAGGCAGTCCCATCACCTTGAGTCGCTCACTACGTATTTTTAGCAGCAACTCCGGCTGGATCGTTAACCCAAACACCCGACCATGCTGTACATCCTTTAACTGTGCAGGCGGTGTCAGCTCCGGTACAATGGGAATGTTGACCGTCTTGTAACCTTTATGCGCCAGAAACATCGACAAAGGAGTTTTGGAAATACGAGATACGCCTAGCAGTACAATATCTGCTTTGAGAATGGCGCTCACATCTTTGCCATCATCATATTGAACCGCAAAATCCATGGCTTCCACACGACGGAAGTAATTATCGTCCATCCGATGCAACAAACCGGGTTTTTCCTTGGGATCATCATGGAACGTGTCAGCAAACGCCTGCATCATCGGGCCCATGATATCGACAGCCCGCACATTCAGCCGGACAGCCTCCTCTTTCATCGCTTCTCTCAATTCCGGCTGCACCAGCGTATAAGCTACAAAACCTTTACGCTCAGCCACCTCTTCCATCACCCGGCTCAGTTCGTCTTCATCTCTTACATTCATAAATCTCTTGATCTCTGTGTCCGGTAGCTCAAATTGGCGCATGGTCGCCTGAACGACGGCTTCCGCCGTCTCGCCAATCGAGTCTGAACAGATCGCTATAAAATGACTGCGCGCCTGAACCATTCGATTCCTCCCATTAATCCTCTGCTACCATATCGAGCAACATTTTGATAATATTCGTTTTCGTAATGCGTCCCACGACTTTCCAGTGTTCCCCTGGTTTGTCGGAATTGGAAGGGACGACGACAGGCAGACTGTCGATTTGACGGGCAATGATTTTGCGCGCTGCCTCCAATACAGTGTCTTCCGGGGAAACGGTGACGACATTCGCCTGACGAGTCATCACGAGACTGACAGGGATGGTCGCCGCATTCGGATTGCCTAACGTAACCTTGAGCAGATCCTTGCGGGAAGCTACTCCTGCCAGATTCCCCTCTTCATCGGTAACGATCAGGTTACTCACGTTCTCCAGAAAAAGAGCAACCACCGCTTCCTGAATCGTTGTTGTTTCACGTACGATGACTGGAACCCCGTGAAGATCGCCGACCTTCATTTGCATGAGCCGGAATTTTTCCTCCCGGTTCGGCGTGCCCCGTTTTCCGACAAAATAACCAACCTTGGGCTTCGCATCTATATAATTCAGAATGCCCAGCTTGGATAGATCGGTCCGAATGGTGGCCTTGCTGAGATTGAGCATTTCCGCAATCTGATCACCGGTAATCGGGGCATGCTTTTGTACGATGTTTAAAATTTCCACTTGTCTTGCCGTAAGGTCGATGATGAACGCCCCTCCTTTTTTTTCCTTGCTTTCTGATATTAAATATAATACGTCATATATAATTATAAATCAACCTATAAAAGCATATAAAACATCACATATATAAAATTAAAGCGGTTATTGGTGGTTTTTCATTGTTTAAAGCACTTATTACACATCAAAAAAGCGGATACTTCACACCCTGCTCTTTCGAGTAAGACGAAGTATCCGCTCCCTTATTCATATCTTAAAGCATCAATCGGACGCAGCTTGGACGCCTTCCGCGCCGGGTACACTCCAAATAGCACACCAACCCCCATGCAGCACAGAAAAGAGTACAGCACCGGTTCCATCGTATACACAATCGGCATATGGACAAATTTCTCCAGCAGCTTCGCGCCCCCAAGACCCGCCATAACGCCAACCAGCCCGCCCATCAGACTAAGAAAAACAGCCTCGGCCAGAAATTGCAGCATAATATCACTGCGCTGCGCACCAATCGCCTTGCGAATCCCGATCTCCCTCGTCCGTTCCGTGACAGACACCAGCATAATATTCATGATGCCAATGCCTCCAACACCGAGCGCAATCGCAGCGACGCCGAGCAACAGCATATTCATAACCTTGTCTACACCTGAGACCGTTTTTAGGATCTCCGTTTGGGTCATGATCTGAAAATCATCGCCCTCTGATGGCTTCAGCTCATGCCGGGCACGCAGCACCTGTCGGATTTCAGCACTCGCCTGGTCAATCTTCTCCTCCATTGTTGCAGAAGCATTCACCTGCTGAATGCTCATATTCCCCAGCCGTTCCATTCCTGTTGTAATCGGCACATATACCTGCTGCCCGCTGTTACTCATATTGGAATTGGAATTCGTCAGTACCCCGACCACCTTAAAAGGAAGCTGTTTGATCATGATCGTTTCCCCCACCGCCTTGGAGGCATCCGGACCAAAAATATTACGGGCTGCATCGCTCCCTAGCACCACGACATTCAGTCTCTTATCCACTTCATAGTGGGTAAAAGACCTGCCCTGAGCGAGCGACAGCTTTCTCACATGGATGAAAGCCAGCGAAGTCCCCTCAATCTGTCCGTTGACCTTATTACGGCTCCACGTAATATCCGCATTGGTCATGGCACTTGGAGCTACCTCGGCTACGGCTTTTTGCTGCTCTAGTTCAGCGATATCCTCCAGAGATATTCCTTTCGTCTGACTGAACGACATGGAGCTGGACCCATCATATGGGGCATAAGGATAAATCATGAGCAAATTATTCCCCATACTGTTAATCTGCGACGTAATCGTGGCCGTAGAGCCTTTACCAATGGCTACAATCGCGATTACAGCAGCCACCCCAATAATAATACCCAGCATGGTCAGCAAGGATCGCAGCATATTGGTTCGCAAACTGTTGAGCGATACCCGGATAATTTCCCGAAATTTCATGCCTTCACTTCCTCTGCCGCCATTCTTCGGTTCCCAACAGGCTGATCCTCTTCAATCCGTCCATCGCGAAAATGAATCAGACGCTTGGCGTATTCCGCAATTTCCTGATCATGCGTAACGAGCACAACCGTTTTGCCCTGATCGTTCAGGCGCTGGAAAATCTCCATAATTTCAACGCTCGTTTTGGAGTCCAATGCGCCTGTCGGCTCATCCGCCAAGAGAATCACCGGATTGTTCACAAGTGCGCGCGCAATGGATACCCGTTGCTGCTGACCGCCTGACAGCTCATTCGGTTTGTTGTTCATCCGATCGCCCAGCCCTACACTGGTCAGTGCCTCAATCGCCCGCAAGCGCCGCTCCTTGGCTGGTACGCCTGCATAAATCATTGGCAGCTCTACGTTATCCAAAGCAGTGGCCCGCGGAAGCAAATGAAATTTTTGAAATACAAATCCGATTTTCTGATTACGGATAATAGCCAGCTCATCCTCACGAGCATCCAGTATCGAATAACCGTCCAAATAAAATTGTCCCGAGGTAGGCAGATCCAGACAGCCGATAACATTCATCATCGTAGACTTGCCTGATCCAGACGGGCCCATGATTGCCACAAAATCACCGTCAGCAATGTTGAGTTGCACATCACGCAGGGCATGAATTTCCTGATCCCCGACTTGGTACACCTTTTTCATATCCTCAATTTGAATGACATGTCTCATACCCGTTTAAAAGCCTCCTTGCATGCCACCCATATTGGAAGGATCTGGAGGTGCTTCAGGAGCAGGCATAACAATCGTATCGCCCTCCTTCACACCTGACTTGAGTTCAACCCGATCTGGCGTGTAAAATCCGAGCTCTACAGGCTTGAACGTACGCGCCCCTGGGTTTGCCGGATTGGAGGCAAGATAGACGCCGTCTTGTCCACCTTCGGATCTCAGCGCAATCGCTGGCACAAACAGCACATTTTTGTGTACTCCCAAAATAACGGACACATTCATAATCATACCGGTTTTCAGCTTGCCTTTTGGGTCATGAACGGACAGCTCCATCAGATAGGTCGTCATGCCTTCATCAGTGGATGCTTCCGGTGAGACGAATTGCACCTTGCCCGGGAACGACTCACCCGGGTAAGCATTGGTGGATAACACCGCTGAAAGTCCCTTTTTCACCTTTACAATGTCGTTCTGACTGATTTTCGCGCTAATCTTGAGATTGTTGGAGTCCGAGTTATTCATGACGATAAAAGGTGCCGTTGGACTGGTTCCGACATCCCCATTCACCTTTAAAATGACTCCGTCCCACGGTGCGGTGACCTGAAGCTTGTTCAGGTCATTTTTTTTCTGCTCCAGCTCGGTGGCCAACCTTCTAACCTCAATCCGTGCGGATTGGATATTGGAGGCATCGGCTGGAACCTCCGTTTTGCGGAACTCAGCCATAGCCGATCGATAGCCGATTTCAGCCTCTGCGATAGCATGACGCTTTTGCGACATGATTTTGCGGAATTGTAAATCCAGACCGTCATAATCCGTCTGTGCCTTATCCAATGCTAGTTCTGCCTGCTCCATATCACTGTTGGACACCGCTCCGGCATCATGTAAAAACTTTTGATCTTCATATGCCTTTCGCGCCTGCTCCAACTGCTTTTTGGAAGCCTTCTTCTGACTTTCCGCTTCTTCCAGCTCAAATGATTCCTGTGCTGTATCGACAGCCATTTTAGCCCGAAGCACGTTCGTCTTCTGAATTTCAATATCCTCCGCCTTTGGCCCCTTCTCCAATTCAGCCAGCTTGGACTTGGATATTTCCAAATTATCGGATGCGCTCTGGATTTGCATCTTAATTTCAGAACTGTCCAGAAGAGCCAGGACTTGTCCTTTTTTCACCTTGTCTCCGGCCTTCACGTTTACCGCCGCCAACTTATTTTCGCCTGTACTTGTGAAATTCAGTTTTACTTCCTTCGAAGCCTGCACGGTACCAGACGCATCTAGCTTCTCGCTCACATCCCCGCGCTCCACTTTAAGCATCTCGTCCTGAACCAATGGTACAGCCTGCTCTCGGGGCAGCTTCAAATACACTGCTGTTCCACCCCCGCCTACAACCAGCAGCACAACCATGGACCAGATCCACTTTTTTCTCCGTTTTCTTCGTAACTTTAATAAGGCATCATTTAAAACCGTTTCTGCCAACTTCGTTTCCTCCCTATGTGCTCCATGGTTTGCTCAACGTGTATTCATTCTGACTCAGCTCAATCGCCAGCTCTTCCATTTGCCGTTCAATTTGGTCCACCTTCAACTGGCTATTTTTCAGCTCCAGCTCGATAATTAAGCCTCTGGTCCACTTTTTGCGGGACAGCTCCAGCCCCTCTTTTGCCGTGCGCAGGCTTTCTTCCAGCTGAACGTATTTTTTTTGGTTTTCCTTGACCGTGGCATATAAATTGCGGAGCGATTCGGCAAAATCCTTTTGTCCTTTGTCCAGTTCCTCCTTGGCTGTATCCACGTCCATTTTGGCTAGATCGTAAGCGCCTGCACCGCTGTTAAAATCGAAATATCTCACATTGAGTTCCGAAGTCTTGATGCTATCCTCCAGCTTCCACAAGTTCGGATTCATATCCATCAACTGTTGTATATGTATTTCGATATCCAGCTTCTTCGGTTCCTTATACACGGGTCGATCCACCATTTCATAGGCTGTTCCGTTGGGCTGGCCCATCAGAAAATTCAGAGCGTCACGTGATTTTTGCAGCGCAATTTTTCCCTGCTCGACCGTCTGTTCCGCCTGGCTTCTGGCCTGTGTACTCTCGTTTTTCGCATACTCAGACAGCTTGCCGCGCGCAAATTTGGCGAGTGCAATCTTTTCCTCCGCTTGAGCAATTTCAAGCGCTTCCAGATCATTTTTCACCTGATTCTCTGCCACGAACACGCTTTGGTAGCTTTTCATCACATTAAAATAAATCTGATCCTTGGCGAACTGCGCCTGCTTTTTGCTGGCTAGATAGGATAACGTCGAAGAGTTATAATTTCTCCAGGATGAGTCATCACCAACATATTCACCGTCTATAAAATCGACGAATGCATTTCCCAGGTCCTTCTCTGCATTCTTAAACTCAATTCTTCGACGCTCCACGTCCCGCTCAGCGGTACGCGTGTTGTAGTTATTGGTCTGTGCCCATTCCGCTGCCTGCTTGAGCGTTAATGGAGGTAAAGCCTGACCCGTTATGGAGGCGGTCTTCGATGTAACTGCAGCAGACGAGGTTCCTGATATACTTGCTAACGTATTTCCGGTTGTACTTCCTGCTGCACTATCAGCTTGAACGGTAGAAATCAAGCCTGACGACATCGTCAATACGAGCAGCGTCGCAGCCGCTTTATACTTCATAGGTTGAATCTCTCCCCTTTCGGTGTAATCTTTCGAATTATTTCCATAGATTTCGACATAAATTTCCACAGTCTATCCGCCACCTAATTGTACTTTCAGGTTAATGTTGGTACAAGGTGTTAAACCAATACATTTTTGTAACCTTTATTTCAACACTGTCAATAGAAGCTGTTCTCTTACAAATCAGATATAAAACGAATCTGTTTTTACCTGAACTTTACCTAAATTTCAGCTAATTTTAAGGAAACCAACAGCATCTATTAAGGTTAGGAGCATATACTAGAGAAAGAATAACAGCCGCTCACTGGGAGGGTTAATAGATGATAAAAGAATCTCGCATGACAACTACGAACGAACCGTCTGATTTGTGGATGACCCGATTTTTACGTGAATCCGAACAGCAAAAGAAGCAACTGATCCGGGAAGCCCGGAAAAATAACGATATACCGCTTATAAACAGTATTTCTTTCCACCTTGCCCAACGGAATCAGCAACATCTGATCAGCTAGGGATGATTTTAATAGAGATGTATACCACTTCTAACCTAAAATGCCGATCAACGTCGCTTGCATGCGTACGTGATCGGCATTTTTAGGTTGTTTCTATCTATTCGTCTTCTATCATTGCTTGAGAATCATGCAGGTATTTTTCCAGTGAAATTCGTCCGTTCGCCATAAACTGTATACCTTCCGCTTCCAAAAGCAGCCTTTGTAAAGAAGCTCCTTCATCGTCCTGTAGCGCAATTTCCCCCAATCGATTTACAACCCTGTGCCAGGGCAAGCGATGCTTGCTGCTAAGCGTATGCAAAATACGCACCACCTGACGCGCCCCTCTCGGACTCCCTGCCTCCGCTGCAATTTGTCCGTAGGTCATGATTTTTCCCTCGGGGATGAGCTGGATTATTTTTAATACACGAGCTGTAAAAGGCTGCATGTTATCGTCGGATCTCCTTTCCCCTACCGTAAACTGTGGTCTTCACGTCTCAAAACAGTGCTGACACCAGACAACAAAAACATTCCGGCTCTCGTGCTGTTTTTCTATCATTATAGCACCCACAGTCTTCAGTTGGCGATGGCTAGAAACCGCTTAGACCCTGCCTTTTTAAATCCTTTGCTACTAGACGTGCCAGTTCCTTTGCTCCCGTATAATTCGGATGCAGCGTGTCACCGTTCATATACAGAGCAAGTGTGGCTTGCGGGCCAATGGAGGTAAAATAAGCAGAGCTAAGAACGTTCAGATCGACCAAAGGTGTTTGTTCCTCTTGAGCCAGCGCTAAAATAGAGCCTCTATACCATCTATTTTCAGCGGTGTGTACATTATTCGCGTTAAAATCAGTGGCTCGCCCCTGCGGTGTTGACAGGATTACGGTTGCCCCTTTGGCCTTGACCTGCCGGATCATATCCCGCATCCAGTCCTTAAACTCCGCTTCGCTTTCGTTATGCTTAGGGTTGGTGTCATTAATGCCCAACTGGAGAATGAAATAATCCCCCGGCTTAATGTATTTGACGATAGCCTCTAGCTGACCATCCTGATGGAAGCCCCTTGCAATTTGCCCCCCCGACGCCATGTTACGGACCTGGAATGTATTCGTGTTTACGAATTGCGGCAATAGCTGACCCCATCCGGCCTGCACGCTGCTATCCAGTGGATAGTAATTGCAGACGGTAGAATCGCCACCGATGTAAATCGTCCGATTCGTAACGGGGTTATTAGACAATCGCCTGATTTCCAATGCACTTATTGCAAAAGAGGTTCCCTCTTTACCTTCTGTAATCAGCAAATTCAATTGTCCGTCCGTCACGGGTATTTGAAAACGATCCTTTGCTCCGTCGCCCGTCATGTTGATAACCTGATACACTCCCTCGGCGGCAACGCTCGCTCGGGTCGTATTCCCTAGCGTGACCGACACCTCATATAGCCCTGGAGCAAGATCCACATCAAATGTATTCTCGCTTTTCGTACCGGTAGTCAGAAACCGTACCGCATCACTAGCGACGCCAGTACCCGATGCTCCCACATTACGTACGTTCTCGGGTGTACGAAATCCGTAACCGCGCGTCGCATCGTATCGCAGGGATGCACTCACCCCGGAATAGCCTGATTCCACTGGCCCTGCGCCAAAATCAAATTTGTAATCGCCAGCCGCTCCGTACGCAGGCGTTGTCCCATTCAAGCCCGGTGTACTACATAATAAAGCGACCAAAAGCATGCTGGTCATTCCTTTTATCCATTTCATATCATCATTCCTCCTCCAAAAAGTAGAATACCCTAAGAACATCGTTGTATTGTAAGCGCATACAAAAAATTGTGTTCTTTTACCTCATAGATACAGGTTTGTACCCATTTGATTCCTATGCAGACGAAGGCCTGTTTATTCTTCACATCACTCCCTTTCAAATAAATCACACTCTTAAACATTATAGAATAAATGGGTATATTATGTAAATATCTCAATGAGTAAGCCCCACAGATATTCACCTGCAAGGCCTTCGTACAAAAGGAACCTTTTTGAAATTCAATTCATTTATATCATTACATCAATCTCCAACCAAAATACCGTCGAAGCTCTCTGGACCTACCCGTATCGTACCCAGCGCGTTCGAAGAAACAAAAGCGGTATACACCAGCTGTGACGTAATCGGCGGATTGAAATCATCTGCCGAGAACGTTATGACCTGCGGAGCCAATAAACTTAAGCTAAACGTAGACGTTGCAGAGTAAACGATAGGATCGGTTGGCAAGGTACCTCTTACAATAGTGATCGTAATTCCTACTAAAGTCAGTGGCAGTTGAACCGACAGAGTCCCTTTAAGCAAAACCCGTGGCGTGCCTGTAATTCCCAGTGTGATTAATCCGATCTGCCCAAACAATTGCGGCGTATTCAAAACGGTGATCGGAATGGCGATAGAGTTAGCTGTCGAAGCATTTTGAGATGTTCTTCCATCTATAAATGTTCCCATGTTTTCCCCCCCTTTCTCTACCAGATACTCATAGTCTATGAAAAGATGACTTATATGCTTGGACTAAATAACTTGCTAGACACACAACTTTCTCTTTATAGGCGAATGTACAGCCCTTTCTCTGGCCCCATGAATACACTAAACCAACACTGGGAAAAGGAGCGATGTAATGTCTACGTTTAAAGCCACTTTAAGAGGGAGTCATGAAGTACCTCCTGTCAGAACAAATGCCACAGGAAATGCGAAGTTTCATTACCATAAGGAACGTCGGCAATTAAAATTCGAACTTACTGTATGCAATATTTCACGGGTAACCCAAGCGGATATTCATCTGGGACGCAGCGGCGAAAATGGTCCGGTCGTAGCTGTCTTGTTCGGCCCTTCAAAATTTGGAATCACGGTCAAAAGAGGCGTTGTTAGCGGCGTGCTGCGTGCATGTGACCTCGTCGGTCCACTCAGAGGCAAAACCATTTATGATTTAGTTTGCCAAATCAGAGAAGGCAATACTTACGTTAATGTCCACACCGTTCGGCATCCAGATGGAGCCATTCGCGGACAGATCAGACGTTGCAAGTAACGAACGTATGACGAAAGTTCTTTTTTTTCTATTCCCCATCACTTCTTAACACCAATTACGGGACTCCGATCCCCGCGAAAGATGTGCCGCATCTGTTTGAGCGTTTTTACCGGGTCGACAAATCACGTTCCAAACAAACCGGTGGCACCGGGCTGGGGCTTGCGATTACAAAAAGTATTACCGAGCTGCACGATGGCAGTATTTCGGTTCGAAGTAGCCGCAGGCAGACGGATTTTGAAACTCGCTTCCCACTCTATCATGCTCGTTAACCAGCATACACACCTCTAGTCGATCAACAGCGTTCGTATCAGATTCGCCCCCTTTCATTCTGCTCCTGACATAAAAAAACGAACCAGCCATAGATCGTATCTCTGGCCGGTTCGTTCCTGCTTTTATAGAATTAAGGATTGTATCTCTTTAATTTTGGGATTCGAACAATACTTTCCCGTTGGATTCAATAATCTTTTGGTACCAGTAGAAGCTGTTCTTTTTTCTTCTTTCCAGCGTACCCGAACCATCGTTGTTTTTGTCCACATAGATAAAACCGTACCTCTTTTTCATTTCTCCCGTTCCTGCGCTGACAATGTCGATTGGACCCCACCAAGTATATCCTAGCACTTCGCAGCCATCCTCAATAGCTTCATGCAGTTGAATCAGATGCTTGTTCAGATAGTCTACCCGCTCAGGATCATGAATGGAGCCGTCTTCCAGAATTTCATCATGACTGCCGTAGCCGTTCTCTACAACAAATAGAGGCTTCTGGTAACGATCGTACATTTCATTACACACATAGCGGAAGCCTTTCGGGTCAATCGGCCATCCCCATGGCGTTTTTTCCAAATAGGGATTGTCGAGTCCCATAATTCCCCCTGTATTGCCCAGGATGGGCATACCTGCTTTATGCGTCGTACTTCGATAATAGCTAAATCCCAAATAATCAGCCGTATGCTCTCGCAGTAATTGTTCATCGCCAGGCTCCATTTGAATCACAATGTTATGCTCTTTCCAGATCCGTTTGGCATAGCTTGGATAATAGCCTCTAAGGATCACATCGGAATAGAATAAGGATCTTCTTCTCAGCTCATAGGCGTCAAACACATCATCCGGATTGCAGGTATTCGGATAGATCGGACTCAGGGATAACATAGCGCCCATCATCGCGCCCGGGATCATTTCATGACACAGTTTAGTAGCCAGCGCGCTGGCAACGAAAACATGGTGACTGGCCTGATAAATTGTCGGCAGTTTGTGCTCATCGTCTTGAACGACAATGCCTCCTGCCGCCAAAGGAATCGTGTGAAAATGGTTGATTTCGTTGAAGTTCATCCAATATTTCACTTTGTTTTTATAACGCTTGAAGACAACTTCCGCATATTTGGTGTAGAATCCGATTAGCTCGCGGCTTTTCCAGCCTTCGTATTTGCGGATCAGATTCAAGGGCAGCTCAAAGTGAGAAATAGTGATGACCGGCTCAATTCCGTGCTTCAGTAGCTCATCAAACAGATCATCGTAAAATTGCAGCCCTTTTTCATTCGGCTCGGCATCATCCCCATTCGGGAAGATTCGGGACCATGCAATGGAAGTCCGAAAACATTTCATACCCATCTCGGCGAACAGGGCGATATCTTCTTTGTAACGATGGTAAAAATCAATCGCTTCATGGCTAGCATAATACTTATTTTCATCAATCGTATCATCAAACGTTCCGCCTACAATTCCTCCCCTGAATGCGTCACTGATCGCTGGTCCTTTACCATCCTCGTTCCATGCCCCTTCGGCTTGATTCGCCGCTATAGCACCACCCCACAGAAAATGCTCAGGAAAGCTTTTGGCTATTTGTTCTGTCATGACTAACTTCCTCCTTTATTTAATGTATTGTGAGCAAAACACTTTGCAAATCTACGGATTTTTGCTGTGTCTGGGTAACCTTTTGGTAAGCAGTGCTGTTGGTAACAATAATCGGAGTGGTCAGGTCATAACCGGCTGCCTGAATTTTCGGAATATCAAATTCAAGCAGCAAATCGCCTCGTTCAATCCGTTGCCCTTGTTCTACATGCTTCGTGAAATAGTCGCCTTTCAGCTTAACCGTATCCAGTCCCACATGAATTAACAGGTCCAGATGGTTGTCGGAGGTGATGGCTACCGCATGGCCGGTTCGAAATACGAGCGAGACAACCCCGGATACTGGTGAATATACCTTCCCTTCGCTCGGCAAAATGGCTATCCCTTGACCCATCGCTTCCGTAGAGAATGCTGGATCAGGCACTTGACTAAGCGGAACAATTTCGCCATTTATAGGAGCGTAGACATTCTCGGTGACTACGGTTTGTCCAGATTCAGTCTGTGAGGTAGGCTCGGATTTTTCTGATTCCGCCTTTCCTGTCTCCGCACCCGTTGCCCCGTTTCCTTCATTAAAGCCCAGAATATAAGTTAATACGGTAGTAACCACGAATGAAATGGTGATGCTGATCAAATAAAAAGCAATGGTATTCGTAAAGAACGCCGGAATCGTTGTTATGGCCGGGAACACATAAGCAAGCACGGTAGTCTGGAAATGCCCGGCAATGGCCCCTCCGACCATTCCTCCGATGACGGCGGCAATCATCGGTCTTTTCAGTTTCACGGACAGACCATAAACGATAGGTTCTGTGATACCTGCAAACAGGGAAGGGAAAATAGATGACAGTGCGTAAGCTTTCAGCTTTTTATCCTTGGCTTTCAGAAAGACCCCAAGAGCGACACCGGATTGGGCGAAGGTCGCGGAAGCCATCATAGGCCGGATCGTATCAAACCCTTTGAGGGAAAGATTGTTGATCATTGCAGGCGCGATCCCCCAATGTAAACCAAACATCACCAAGAAGGTCCAGCCGCCTCCCAGAATGGCCCCCGTCAAAAGACCGCTTTGCGTACTCAAAAATTCAATGCCATCTGCAATACCTTTACCGGTATACACTCCCAGCGGACCAATTACAATGGCAGTAAGCGGAACCATAATTAACAAGGAAACGAGCGGGACCATAAATAATTCAATGCTTTTCGGAACCACCCGCTTCAGGAATCGTTCCAGATACGAATACAACCAAATGGCTAAAATCGCAGGAATAATGGACGTCGTATAACTCATTAGGACAACAGGAATGTGGATAAAGGAAGCAATATCTCCCGTGTTCTCCATCAGCTTGGTGAAATTAGGCTCCAGCAAAGCGGCCATAATGGCGGCAGATACGATAGGCTGGGTCTTAAACGTTCTCGAAGCTGAAAACGCCAACATCAGTGGCAGGAAGTAAAACACACCGTTGCCTGCGGCAGCAAGGATAGCATAGGTGCTGGAAGCACTGTCCAGCCACTCTAACTGCGTAAGAATAACCAGGATGGCTTTCAGCATCCCTGCACCAGCCAAAGCAGGTACAATCGGCTGGAAGATGGAGCTCATGACGGTAAAGGCACGGCTGATGAAATTGCCTTCCTTTGCATCAGCCTCTTTCTTGTCGTTGCCGCTTTTTACCTGAAGGTTGTAATTCCCCGCAATCGCATCATAGACCTCGCTAACATGATTGCCGATCACCACCTGGTACTGCCCTCCGCTTTCTATTACAGAAATGACCCCGTCGGAATTTTCCAAAGCCTGTTTATTGGCTTTTTTCTTGTCCTTAAGTGTAAATCTCAGACGAGTCATACAATGGTACAGATCACGAATATTTTCCTCTCCGCCTACATTGGTTACAATAAATTTCGCTAATTCATCATGTTTACTCATAACGCTGCCTCCCATGCTCTCTGGTTGATATAAAAAAACCTGAGTAATCTCCGATACCAAAATGCATTTTAGTATCGAAATCACTCAGGTTATGCCCACGAATGGTAACACCCTGTTAGTTTTCTGTTCTGTTGACCAATCTGGAAATGTGGATCATCAGATACATCATTTCATCATTGGTTAATTTCTGTTCAAACTGCTTATTCACATACACCCCTATTTTTTGTACGCATCTGTGCTCTTCCGGAAATTTAACTTTCAGGTCCTCAAACAAATTCATATACTGTGGGTCTGCCGATTCGTGGGCAAAAAGCCGCTGGGCAAAAAATTTAAGATGAGTTACAAATCGGTTGTAATTCCATGAATCTTCATCAAACTCGACGTTAAAGTGGTATTTTACAATATCCATAATATCCTTGATGACTTTTGACGTTTTTAACGTCAGATCAAGCTTCTGATTATCCAAGCGGGCGTTGACGAAATGCAGAGCAATAAACCCGGCTTCATTTTCATCGAACGTGATGTTGATCCTGTTACGGATCATCTCCAGCGCATGTTTTCCGATCGCAAATTCTTCGCGATAAAACCGCTTGATTTCCCATAGAAATCGATTTTCAAACGGGGTTCCCCGTTCATGCCGTTCAATGGCAAATGAAATATGGTCAATCAAGGCCAGATAAATATAATCACTAATGTCTCCAGCCAATCTCGGTCTGGCATACTCCACGATTTCATCCGCAATTTCAATACATTCCATCTTCACATCTTTCAGCAAATCCGCCAGCTTGGAGGATAAATCCTGAGTTTTGACGACAAACAGCTTGGTAATTTTCTGCTCATCGATGGTATCTCCTGGCTTCAGGTTGAATGCAATTCCATTCCCTGTCGCAATGACCTCTTGGGCGTTCTCATCCTCTGCTAATACGACATTGTTGTTAAGCGCTTTCTTCAAAATCATGCGACCACCTGCTTTTTTTTACTGGAAGGCCATTTTTTAAAGAGACTCTGTTAAAAAATGTGAATACACTAAAAAACCTGAACAGAATACCGCTTAATAGACGTTATCGTCCATTTATCGGAACTCCATTCAGGTTATGCCTAAAATAGTAACACCCTGAAAATTATGAGATTCATTTTTGTAATCGTTTTCTTGGCTTCATTATAATAGAGTTTCTTTTTTTCTGTCAACCCTTTATTAAAAAAAGCCTTTCATCCGCTTACTGCGGCTTTGGAGCCCCTGAACGGTTCACAATCCAGATGCCTGCCAGTACTAAAAAAATGCCAAGTAAGGTAGCCGCTTTGAGTTCCTCGTGAAGAAAGATCCAGCCGGATACAACACCAATGATGGGAACCAGCAACAGCGTAACAGAAGCTTTACTTGCTTCCATTCTGGTAAGAATATGGGTCCACAGCAGAAATGCAAGCGCAGACGCCACAATGCCGGAAAATAAAATATAAATGATCGACGTAGTGCTAAAGTGCGGCTCCCATCGTTCAAACAACAGGGAATACAATAACAATCCGAGCGCACCGAACGCCATTTGCCAGGTCGTGAACTGGGTTTTATCGCAATGCTGGAGCTTGAGCTTGATAATCAGGTTCGAAAGTGCCCAAGCGACCGCTGAACTCACCCCAAGCAGCATAGCCCACAAATTGCCGCCCAAATGAATGTCCATAGCAAATAATAGCCCCATGATCCCTGTGGCAATTCCAATCGTTTTGCGTGTATTCAGCCGCTCACCCGGAATCATAAAATGAGCCATAACGGATAAAAACAGCGGCATGCTGTACGTAAGCACAGAGGTTAAGCCAGCATTAATGTAGTTCAGCGATATCTGAATCGCAATATTAAAATAGGTCGTCTGGAGAATCCCGCAGAGGATAACCCATTTCATCGTGTGCCTGTCAGGGTTCGGAACTCGTTTCCACATGAGAATTCCGAACAGGAGCAGCGTCCCTGTGAGAAACCGGAAAGCCGCAAATTGAACGGGCTCAAAGGCTCTATTGCCCAATTTCATGATGACAAAATTAAAGCCCCAAATCAGGCATAAGAGCAGGCTCAAGCCTTTCATGCATCATACGCCTCCGTTTAGAGCACTTCTCCGCCCGATTCAATCACTTTTTTATACCAGTCAAAGCTTTTTTTCTTGTAACGGTTCAATGTTCCATTGCCCAGATCATCCTGATCGACGTAGACGAAGCCGTACCTCTTGGATGCCTGTGAGGTCGAAGCACTGATCATGTCGATCGGGCCCCAGGCAGTATAACCGAACAGGTCTACTCCATCCTCAATCGCTTCCCTCATCTGCTCAATATGTTTTTTCAGATAGTCGATGCGGTAGTCATCGTTAATTGTGCCGTCAGGGTTCATTTGATCTGTCGCACCCACGCCGTTTTCCGCAATGAACAGTGGCTTCTGATAGCGGTCGTACAGGTAATTCAGCGCATAACGCAATCCTTTAGGATCAATCTGCCAGCCCCATTCGGACTGCTCCAGGTAGGGATTTTTCACACCGCCAATTAAATTTCCGCTTGCTTTGGCATGCTGATCGGCAGTGGCGCTGGCATTGTTGGACATATAATAGCTCAGGGATATGAAGTCTACGAGGTTATCTCGCAAGATTTCATCGTCGCCCGGTTCTTTATGCAGGACAACGCCCTTTTCCTTGAACATGCGTGCGGTATAGGACGGATAATACCCTCTGGCTTGTACATCACTGAAAAAGAACGACACTCGCTCTTCCTTTTGGCATTCAAGCACATCATCCGGATTGCAGGTATTCGGATAAAGCAGCAGATAGCTGATCATACTTCCAATTTGAGAGTTTGGTATAATCTCATGGCAGGCTTTGACGGCCAGCGCACTGGCTATAAACTGGTGATGTGCAGATTGATACTTGTCCTGCTCCAGGTTCGGATGATTCTCTTCGATGATCCCGGCGCTGACAAACGGATGGTGTTTGACACAGTTCATTTCATTAAACGTAATCCAGTATTTTACTTTATCCTTGTAACGGGTAAACACAGTCTCGGCAAAACGGAGGAAAAATTCAATCAGTTTGCGGTTTTTCCAGCCACCATACTCGGTAACAAGATACAACGGCATATCGTAATGGGTAAGTGAGATGACGGGTTCAATACCTTTGGCCAGCAGGGCATCAAATACCTTGTCATAGAATTGCAGCCCTTTCTCATTGGGCTCCGTCTCGTCGCCATTCGGAAAAATACGTGTCCAGGAAATAGACGTACGGAAGCATTTAAAACCCATTTCGGCCATCAAATGAATGTCTTCTTCATAACGGTGATAGAAATCATTTCCGCGGCGTTTGGGATAGTTTTGGGTACTGTTGGGGTCCAATGCTTCTTTGATCTGGGCATGGGTCATCATATGCCACTGATCCAGCCAGTGCTTTTTGTCGAGTGTCGGATCAAAGGTAAATACATCAGAGATGGAGAGTCCTCTCCCATCCACGTTGTAAGCACCTTCAATCTGCATGGCAGCAGCTGCCCCGCCCCACAGAAAGTCTTTGGGAAATCGTTTTGCCTGTTCCATGTCGTATTCCTCCAAGTAGGTTATAATTTGTTAAGAAGTATGACGGAACCCGTGTGCCTCCAATGCATCCCGGATTGCTGCATACGCTTTATGCTTTCATGCTACAATCTGGGATGCATTCCAGGTCAAGAACTAAATTTTTGGAGCTGAATTCCATGTATAATATTAAAAAAATTGCTGAAATCGCAGGGGTATCGACAAGTACCGTGTCCCGGGTGCTCAATCATCATCCTTATGTCAGTGAAGCAACGCGTACCAGAGTGATGGAAGTGATTCAGGAACTGGATTATATTCCGAATATTAATGCAGTGCAGTTGAAAGTAGGCCGTACCAAGGTGATCGGGATCATGACCCCAACGATTAACAATTATTACATGCAAATCATCAAGGGAGTATCCAATGCGGGTAAAGAACAGGATTATCAGGTCCTGATCTACCAGACGGAGGAAAATCGGGATTTGGAAAGCGCGGCGTTAGAGCTTTTGCGGCAGAAAAAAGTGGATGGGATCGTCATTTTACGGCGTATGCTGGATTGGTCTGCTGTGAGGCATTATACCAAATATGGTCCGATTGTGACCTGCGAGCCATTAAAAAACAAACAAATTTCATCCATTTATCTCGACCATTATGAAGGATTTCGGATCGGATTAGAGCATTTGGCCGAGCTGGGATTTGAGAAAATCGCCTGCACCGTAGGCAGGAAAAACAGCGTCAACAGCCAAAGAAGACTCCAGGCCTATGATGACCTGCTCGCAGCAAGGAAGCTGCCAGTGAATGAGGAATGGCTGCTCAGCGGTATCCATACGGTGCAGGACGGAATGCGGGCGTTCGCCAAGCTGGAGTCGTTAAAGGAACGCCCGCATGCCATCATGACCACCAACGATCTTGTGGCATGCGGTATAATCTCCGCCGCCCGCAGTAAGGGCTGGAATGTTCCCAGGGACTTGGCGGTAGTCGGTTTTGAAGCTGACGAGAGTCAGATAGCCGACGCCATGGGACTGACCCATATTACGAACCCGTTGCAGCAAATCGGACAGGAAATGTTCCGTACGTTGTATCGACAGTTGAACGGCCAGCCTCTGGAGCCTGCCCCGCTCTCTTTTGAATTGAAGGTGCGCCAGTCTACCTGCTAACTCCATCTACAAATTAGCCAATCAACAGCGTATAGACGATGCCGGGTCCATGTACACCGATGGTCAGATCATTTTCAATATCCGACGAGCGGCTGGGTCCGGTAATAAAATGAATGCCTGCGGGCAACTGCTCACGTCCAGCTTCGTCAAAGCGGCCTAAAATCTCGCCCAGCCGCGTCCGCAGACGCTCCAGCGGAAGGAGAATGATCAGCACGGTCGGCAGCAGACTGACCGCGCGGCCCTTCTCTGGCGAGGATAGCACCGCCACCGAACCGGTGTAGGCAGCGGCTTCGTCGGCGATCACGATGCCGATGTCCGCCTCGGCGGCGCGGGCCTTCCAGTCCTCGACTGGATCGGTGTTCCACACCGATAGACGGACTTCCGGCAGCGCCGTTTCCAGTTGGAGCGCATCCAGGTCCGGCTCATTCTGCCGGACGATATAGGTCGCTCCCAGATCACGCGCCTTGCGCGCGATCCAGTCTGCCGTCTGCTCCCAATCCGGCAGACGCACGACATGCCCGCCAACACTTGTAAAGTTGGCGGTGAACTCTTCGATGCGCTGCTCCGCGCTCCATTCGAATTCGTGCCAAAATGCAGGTGCGCCGCGGAACGGCTGCACTGGCGGCTGGGTCTGTCGCGGACGCTTGAGCTTCGTCGCTATGCCATCCATAAAGCGTACCTGCTTGGCGCGGGATTCGGCTTCCATTTGATGGAGCCACGCTTGATGGGCGGTCTTTGCTTGTGCAGAAGTATTACTCTGTTCACTCATGCTGTCTGCCTCCTTTACTTCTATCTTCCAAAATCGTCTCCATTCGGCTACGAACGTCAGGCTGCATCACATTGCGTTCCTGCTCCAGCTCACGTTCCAGTGTGCTCCATTGCTGACGGAAGGACTTTTTCGCCAAAGAAGGGGTCACGCGGTACGTATTCCAGCCCTTTAGCGGACCCAGCTTAAGCGTAATTTCTCCCTTACGGACGACCGCTTTTTGGGCAATCTGTCCGAGCCGAATCGCCGCTGCGAATCGCTTCGAGCTGGAAACAACGGTCGCAAAGCCTTTCATCCCTGCCGATTCCAGCTTATCTCCTTGCCCCACCTCCACCTTGCGTCTGCGCAAATAGACTAGCATATCGTGCAATGGTATTTTGACCGGACAGGCTTCATAGCACGCACCACACAGGCTGGATGCACTTGCAATGTCGTTCCACTCTTCGATGTTGCCGTGCAAGGCAGGCGTAAGTACCGCGCCAATAGGGCCGCTATATGTCCCGCCATACGCATGTCCACCAATGTGGCGGTACACCGGACAGGCGTTCAGGCAAGCCCCGCAACGAATGCAATTCAGCAGTTCTTGAAACTCGGGATTGCCTAGCTGAAGCGAGCGTCCGTTATCTACGATGATGATGTGCATTTCCTCCGGTCCATCGGCATCCTGGCTGCGCCGCGGGCCTGTAATACCGGACATGTACATGGTCAGCTTCTGACCGGTAGCGGAGCGTGGCAGCAATGTAGCCATAACCTCCAGATCCGTCCATGATGGAATAATCCGTTCCATACCCATCAGCGTAATTTGCGTTTTGGGCAAAGTGGATACCATCCGCGCATTGCCTTCATTTTCGAACAGCACCATGGAACCCGTCTCCGCGATGGCAAAATTACAGCCAGTCATTCCGATATCTGCCTCCAGAAACTTTTCACGCAATTTTTTGCGGACAAAACCAGCCAAAATCGTCGTATCCGCAGACAGTTCCTCCCCCGCTTCTTTGGACAGCAGTTCGGCAATCTGATAGCGGTTTTTGTGAATCGCCGGAATGACGATATGAGATGGAGCCTCACCTGCAAGCTGAATAATATACTCACCAAGATCGCTTTCAATCGTCTCGATATCCACGCCCTCCAGCGCCTGATTCAAGTGCAGTTCCTCCGACACCATCGACTTGGATTTAACAACAGACCGAGCCTGATTGTGGGCAGCAATATCCAGTGTAATCCGTACGGCGTCTGCTGCTGTATCGGCAAAATGGATATGCACCCCGTTGGCCCGGGCATTGTCCACAAACAGGTTCAGATAATAGTCCAGATGGGCAATGGTATGCAGCCGAATTTGACGGCCTCGCTCACGCCATTCCTCCCAATTTCCGTGCTGCGCTGAAGCCGCCTGCTTGCCGTTGCGCAAACGCTCCGTTGTGAAACGGACCGCATTCCGCAGAAAATCGTCGTTCAGGGCCAGCTCGGCGCGTTTTTTGACCTTTTGGCTCATCGAATGTGAATGTACAGCGGTCATGCGTGCTTCACCCCTTCATACAGCAGCTCGGCCAGATGCATCACCCGAACTGGCTCTTCCCGATACCGGAGATTTCCCGCAATGTTCATCAGGCAGGCCATATCCAGTCCAACCAGCACCTCGGCCTCCGTCTCCCTGATATGATCCACCTTTTCTGTCACCATCGCTCCCGAAATATCCGACATTTTTACTGCAAAAGTACCCCCAAAGCCACAGCAATCCTCGGCAAAAGGAAGCGGCACCAGTTGCAAGCCCTTTACGCTGCCAAGTAGCTGCATCGGCTCCTCCTTCACACCCAACAAGCGGGTACCGTGGCAAGACGGATGGTAGGTTACGGTATGCGGAAAAGACGCGCCCACATCGGTCACGCCAAGCACCTGCACCATAAATTGCGTAAACTCATACGTCTTTTGCTCCAGTCGCCGCGCTGAGTCCAGCCATTCTGGCTCATCCTTAAATAGTTCCGGGTAATGATGAATCATATAAGTGCAGGAGCCGGAGGGCGATACGACAAAGTCACTGTCGTCAAACGCTTTCAAAATCGTTTTCGCCGCCGCCCTCGTTTCATCCCAGTAGCCGCTGTTATAGGACGGCTGGCCGCAGCATGTCTGCACCTTTGGAAAATTAAGCTCGACACCATATCTGGCAAGCAAACGTGCCATCGCTTCCCCCACCTTGGGATAAATCGCATCACTCAGGCAGGTAATAAATAAAGATACCTTCATACGAGACACCCCTTCCGTCCATGGAATAGCTATTACTTTATACATAAACTGAGCTGGAAAGCTACATATGGCGCCACTGCGCAGTCGGATGGTGCTTCCCATCGCCTTTGCAGTGGGATTCTCACCTATACGTGTTTTACATCATCAAAGAATCCCACTGCAACAGCGATCGTAAGATCAAATGAAACGCGGAGCGGCCTCTATCAGCGCTTTAAAAATTCTTTTCTCGCCCCGGAAACTGCACGCTTTACACAACCGTAACCGGAATTGACAGCTCCGCAAGTTGACTGCGAATCGGGTCTGACAACCGTGAATCTGTGATAATTTCGGACACCTGCGACAGCTTCACGACATGCGTGAATGCCTGCTGCCCAAATTTGCTCGCATCTGCCAGTAAAATCACACGATCTGCAATGCTGACCATTTTCTGCTTCAAACGAGCTTGCAGCTCATTCGATTCACTAATACCCCGATCCAGATGGACCCCCTGGCTGGAGAAAAACAATTTATCCACATAATACGATTCCAACGAGCGCTCCGCGAGCGGGCCTACGAACGACAGCGAGCGCTGTAGCAACTGCCCCCCCGTTGAAATGACCTCGATTTTTTCCTTACCCGCCAGCTCTGTTGCTACACGGATCGAATTCGTCAATATCGTCAACGGAATATCCGGCAGAATCGACGCCATATACCAGGCCGTTGTACTAGCATCCAGCAAAATACGATCATGCGGCTGAATCTGCTTTACCGCTTCCTCGGCAATCCGGCGCTTTTCCTCTGCGTTCATAATTTCCCGTACCGCATACGGCGTTTCGGGCTGCTCATTTTTGACGCTGACTGCTCCACCATGTGAACGGCGCAGCCGTCCCGCCTGCTCCAGACGGTCCAGATCGCGGCGGATCGTTTCCTCCGTTACTTTGCACAGCTCACTCAGCTCCGACACACGGATGCTTCCTTTTTCATTGACGAGCTGTACGATCATCTCATATCTTTCTGCGACCAGCATGGCAATCTCACTCCACATCTTTAATGTACAAAAAGTCCCGCCACACGCCGGAATCGTCCGTAGGCATCCTCCCACGCTTCCGACTCGGCAGGTTCATAACCCTCTACGGAAATAGAATCCGCGATGACCCGGCGTGCTTCCCATATATCAGCGAACTTTCCCTGTGCCATCCATTGTACCGCAAGATTGCCGATTGCGCTTGCTTCTGCGGGTCCAGCCCACACGGGTTTTTGAATCGAGTTGGCCGTCCATTGGCACAACAGCCGATTTTGAATTCCCCCACCGACCATATGCAACCCGTTAAACCGTTGTCCTGACACCCGTTCCGTAAGCTCCAAAACGTAACGGTACTTCAACGCCAGACTTTCCAAAATACAGCGTGTGACCTCCCCCGGTGTCTCCGGCAAAGGCTGCCCAGTATTACGGCAATATTGGCGTATGCGTGTTTTCATATCCCCAGCATGCAGAAACAGTTCATCATCCGGGTCAATCAAGGAAGTGAACGCCGGAGCCTGCTCTGCCATGTGAACCAATTCAGGGAAAGAATAGGAGCTTCCCTGCCGCTCCCACTCTCTGCGTGCCTCCTGTAAAATCCACAAGCCCATAATATTTTTAAGCAGCCTGTAGGTTCGACCCACCCCGCCTTCATTCGTAAAATTAAATTTTAGCGTATCGTCGTTGATCACGGGCAGCGGGGTTTCCGTTCCCATCAGGGACCACGTTCCGCAGCTTAAATAGGCAAATGATCGTTCCAGCGCAGGCACCGCCGCCACAGCCGATCCCGTATCATGCTCCGCTACCGCAATCACAGGAATCGCTCCGATGCCCAGATCGGTCATGACCGAGGAACGGATCGTACCTGCGGTACTTCCCGGCTCCAGTACCTTTCCAAACCAGGATCGGGGGACGCTGATACCGGACAGAAGCTCATTATCCCAGTCTTGCCGTAACGGATTATATAACTGGGTGCTGGTCGCATTGGAAAACTCATTATACATTTCACCCGTCAGAAAATACCGCAGCAGATCAGGGATCATCAAGAAATGCTCTGCCTGCTCCAGCAGCGGCGATTTTGCTTTTTGCATAGCAGCCAACTGATACATCGTATTAAAGGTCAAAAACTGAATGCCTGTGCGCTGAAAAATAAACTCTTTCCCCAACTGGCCCTGTACTTCCTCCATTACCCCGTGGGTATGCCAATCCCGATAATGATAAGGGTTACCCAGCAATTCTCCGGTTCCTCCAATCAGTCCAAAATCAACCGACCAGGAATCAATCGCCAGACTGGACGGGTCCACTCCCATGTGCTTGGCTTTGAGCAGCCCTTGCTGAACCTCGTGATACAGACGCAAAATATCCCAGTGCAGACGTTCCCCGACCTTGACTGGATCATTCGAAAAGCGATGGATTTCCTCCACCTCTATACGTGAATCCGTCAATCGACCGAGCAGAACCCTGCCGCTGCTTGCCCCCAAATCATATGCGAGGATGCTCACCAGCTTGCACCACCCTTGCCTCTTTGCAAAATCTGCGTGCCATAATCAGACGCTAAATAGGCTTTCATCGGATCAGCGGGTAACCCTTGCTCCTCACGTATTGCCTTGAGCAATGGTGCAACGTCGAACTCAAACGCTTTGCGCACAGCATCCTCCGCACCCAGCACATCCTGTCGGTTCGCCGCTTCCTCCACCTCTGCATGATTGATCAGCAACGCCTTCGCATACTGAGTCTGCACATTCAGCACCGAGCGAATCATCGCCGGGATTTTTTGTTCAATATTGTGCGACTGGTCGATCAAATAAGCAATTTTATCCACCGTGTGGCGGATATCTGCATCCACATCCTGAGCCGCGTTCAAAATCTGATAAAAGATCAAGAACAGCTCATACGGATTCGCGGAGCCCACGATCAGATCATCATCCGCATATTTGTAACTATTAAAATGAAAACCGCCCAGTCGCTTCTCATCAATTAAAAACGCGACAATATGCTCCACGTTGGCTCCCGGCAGATGATGCCCCGTATCTACAAGCACCTGTGCCTGCGGTCCCAGCTTGGTCGCGAAATTGTACGCCATGCCCCAATCGGCAATGTCCGTGTGATAAAAGGCTGGCTCGAACGCTTTGTATTCAATCAGCATGCGCATGTCAGGCGTGAGCGCCTTATACATTTCGCCGAGTGCCTCCAGCATCCAATTTTTCCGCTTGCGGATGTCTCCCTGACCTGGATAGTTTGTTCCGTCTGCAAACCACAGGCTAAAATCGTTGGAACCCGTTTCTTTCGCGATGTCCACGCATTCCAGCAGGTGGTTTGTTGCCTTGCGGCGGATTGCCGGGTCCACATTGGTGACGCTGCCGAGCATGTAATCTTCATCCTGAAACAGATTCGGATTAACCGCCCCAAGACGTAGTCCCAGGCTTTCGGCATGGCTGCGGAGCTTGCCGTAATTATCCACCTTATCCCATGGAATATGAATGGCGACCGATGGACACAATCCCGTTACTGCATGAACCTGTGCTGCATCCTCCAGCTTTTCGAACGGATCACGCGGCACGCCTGTTTTTTGAAAAACTTTAAACCGTGTACCTGAGTCGCCATAGCCCCATGACGGGGTTTCTATGCTAAGCGCTTTCAGTTTTTTCTTTACTTGTTCCAGGTCAATACCCCTTTGTTGCTGCTGTTCCTCGAATAAGGCGTACGCTTTGTCGCTCATCGTGATTCCTCCTTGAAAAGTAAGTGAGTTATGGGTGGGGAGATCGCTTCGCGGATGGATCATTCTTCCGATCGCTGTTATCCCCGGATTTTTTTATTTTATAGAACATATAAAGGTAAAAATCCGGGGATAAAGGCGAACGCTACGCTTCTTCAGAACGATTCCATCCGCTCCGCTGCCGACCACCCATAAAGTCACTTCTATTTTTAAATGTTAGTGTGTATATACTACCTCTCTTGACTTCCTAGCGTGTAAAGGCAGCGGGTACGCCGCCGTCGATGGTGAGCATACAGCCTGTCGTTTTCTCCGCCTTGGATGAGGCGAAAAAGGCAATACCCTCTGCGATATCCTGCGGGTAAATGTTTACCAGCAGCGTCGTCCGCTTGCGGTAGTGTTCCTCCAGTTGGTCTGGCTCGATGCCGTAGGCGGCAGCGCGTTCGTTGCGCCAGTTGGAGTTCCAGATTGCGGAGCCTTGCAGAATCGCATCTGGCAAAATCGTGTTTACCCGAATGCCGTATTCGCCGCCTTCTGCGGCAATACAACGGGCCAGATGCGCTTCCAGCGCCTTGACCGAGCTGTAGGCCGTTACATTTTTACCTGCATAGACGGAGTTTTTCGAGCCGACGAACACCATGCTGCCGCCAAGTGTCTGTTCCTTCATCAGCTTGAACGCTTCCCGTGCTACCAGAAAATAACCTGTGCCTAGCACGTTCACATTTAGATTCCATTCCTTTAATGATGTTTCGTCGAATGGACTGGAGGTGGCCAAACCTGCATTGTTGACGATGATATCAACACCGCCATAGGTCAGAGCAGTTTCTGCATAGGCAGCCTGGATCTGATCCTCCTGTGTCACATCCATTTTGACTGCAATAGCGCGGCCTTCTCCGTAGTGGTCATTCAGCTCAGCGGCCACCTTTTGCGCACCTTCCAGATTCAGGTCGGCCAGCACGACATGTGCTCCTTCATCCACCAGACGGCGTGCCGTTGCACTGCCGATTCCGCCTGCACCGCCTGTAATGAGCGCGATTTTGCGCGAAAATTCTGCTTCTGCCGGAGCAAGCGACAGCTTATACAACTCCAGCGGCCAGTATTCCACGTTATATGATTCATTTTCACTAAGCGAAACAAACTGTCCTAGCGCCGTCGCACCCCGCATCACCGCGATAGCCCGATGATATAAAGCACCACTCACCTGTGCGTTACTCCAGCTTTTGCCTGTGTTAATCATGCCGATGCCCGGGATTAAAATGACACGTGGCGCGGCCTCAAACATAACATCTCCCTCATGCCGATTGCGTTCAAAATAAGCTTGGTATTGCTCCTTATAGGCTGCGATACCCTCTACAAGCTTGATTTTTAAAACTTCTACATCCTCCACGTCCGGTGTCCAATCCACAAAGAATGGCACTACCTTGGTATGAACCAGATGATCCGGGCACGCTGCTCCGACCTGTGACAAAGCAGCAGAATCCTGAGCGTTCACAAACTCCAGCACGTCCTCTGCGTCATCAAAGGTAAGGATCATCTTCTTATCACCACTGACCGCTCCCCGAACGGATGGCATGACGCTGGACGCAATATTGCGGCGTTCCTCCTGGGTAAGCGCTTTATATTTCGCGCCTCCAAACGACGGCTTTTCCTTTTGACGAGCCTTGATATAGCTTTCTGCTTCTTGAATGATTTCAATGGTTTTCGCATAGGCTGCCTCGGATGTTTCTCCCCAAGTAACCAGGCCGTGCTTCTCCATTAACACCAATTCTGCCTGGGGATGATCGAGTACACCTTGGGCAATCATCTTGGACAGCTTAAAACCAGGACGGATATAAGGAACCCATACAAAACGATCACCAAAAATCTCTTTCGCGATTTCCTTGCCGTTGTGCGCACAGCACAAGCTGATAATCGCGTCCGGGTGGGTATGATCCACATGATTAAAAGGTAAAAAAGCGTGCAATAGCGTCTCAATCGAAGCACGCGGATGCTTGGCATCTATCATACAATTCGCTAGATACGCGACCATATCCTCGTCAGACATATCTTCCCTTTCGAACAACGGACGGATATCCTCCATACGAAGCCCTGTAAAGTTACGCGCTTTCATTGTAGCAAGATCAGAACCGCTGCCTTTGACGTACATTACCTCTACTTCACGTCCGCGAAAATCCTGTATCGTCGTTTTGGACGAAGTATTGCCGCCTCCCCAGTTGCACACACTCCTGTCCGTGCCGATAAGGTTAGAGCGATATACGAGCTGTTCCAACGTGTTTTTTTGCTCAGATGCTTGTGAAGAATTCCACAGACTTTGTACCATAGGAAAAAGACCTCCAAATTCAGTTTTAGTTTTGAATAGCTTTATTACAGTGGGTATTGTTGGTTTAAGGAGACTATAACACTTTTGTTTTGATTTGAAAATATATAATACAAAAATAATCAAAAATAAATATTATTTTTGAATAACCTGTAAAACGAATGTTCATCTGTAAAACGGTAGTTGCCACTCTGGAGAGAAAGCGCTTTAATAAATCTGGTGTCATAGGAGGGTATACGCTTAAAAAATACAATAAGGCCGTGTCGGGATCGGGTTATAAGAACCTTTTCCAGCACGGCCTTACTCATTTGACTAGCTACCCATCAGCTAATCGTTTTTTAACGACTGCAGGTACACCTGCAGCCATGGTAAATTCGGGTATATCGTCTTTGACAAAGGCTCCGCCACCAATCATTGACCAACAACCGATGTGACGCTTCTCTCGTACCGAGGCTCCAATGCCAATATAGGCTCCGTCATTAATGGTTACATTACCTGCCAGATTCACACCTGGGGATATGGTTACATAATCACCAATAACCGCATCATGACTGATGGTGACACTCCGATTGATAATTACATGATTTCCAATCTTAATATTGTCAGAAAGGACAGACCCCTCAAAGATCATACTCCCCTCTCCAATGATATTTCTTTGAGACAAACGAACATGGGGGTGTATTAGCGAGGATGCGATACGAAACCCCGATCGAATGGTATTGTAAACGAATCGCTTCTTTAATGCCGGGTCACCCACTCCTGCGCATAGGAGCTCCACCTCATGTTTTAACACTTCAATATCAGCCAACGTCCCCAACACAGGAACGCCATCTACAACATGACCCTTCATCTCAGGCCGTTCGTCTAAAAAGCCTACCACTTGAACTCCCAGCTCTTCACAGAGCCAGTTAATCTCCCTGGCATGTCCTCCCGATCCCCAAATTACAATTTTTTTCATCTCGTTTTTTCTCTTCCCAAGCTCTCTAGAACTTTTACAATTCTTTGAATGATTTTCTGGTCCAGCTCTTCCCATAAGGGTAGGCTGACAATATGTTTGGCAATATACTCAGTAACATCAAGCGTGGAATGGGGATAGCTTTGGAACTGCTTCTGCTGATGGCACGCTGGAGAAAAGTAGGTTCTGGCTTCTATGGAATTAGAGGCTAATAATTCAATAACTTCTTGATTGCTGTGGGGGTCCGGACTAAGAATGGATATAAATTGGTGAACTACAGATCCTTGCAGTTTTTGTATAGACCAGCCTTGTTCTAATAAGCCTGTGTGACGCAGCTCTTGAAGATAATATTGGTAGATTGTCTTTCTATTCTCCTGCACAGCCTTGAAATGATCGAGAGTGGCTAAAGCGATAGCAGCGGTATACTCGGATATCTTACTGTTTAGTCCTTGGATGACAGACTCTCTGTTGCTGGAGAAACCAAAATTTCCCGCCTGACGAATTCGCTTTATCAAATCCTGGTCCACACTATATACTAGACCACCCTCTCCAATACCAAAGGATTTGGTGGCATGAAAGCTGAAAACGACGGCTCCTTCGAAGCCTTTGCCAAAATGCATGGCTTCTTCCTCAGAAGTTATAGTTCCGAAGCTGGCGGCCGCATCAATCACTACTGGAATACCTTGCTGCTGCAGCCTGTTATAAACGGATCTATCCATGGGTGAGCCAAAAGTCGCATAAGGAACAACTACCGCAATCTCATCGCCCAGTAGCTTGACTGTCTGCTCTAATTGCTCCCTGTCCATTTGCCAATTCTCCGGCTCAATGTCAAGAAAGTATGGAATAAGACCGCACCACTCGGCAGCAAGCGGGGTTGCTGCAAATGTAAAGCTTGGCATAACCGCATACTTGCCTGTGGGTCGCTTGCTTTGAGAAATCGAAAGCATCAAACCGAGGGTTGCATTTTGAACGGTCACAGCAGAGCCGGTTCCATCAAACATCTGTGTAATGACTCGCTCTTCAAACAGATTGTTTAAGGGGCCATAATTGGTGTATACCCGCGATTCTTCTATTTTCTTGAAGTTAGAAATGAATTGATCTTTTTTTACTAAATTAGGTCGTAAAAAGGGAATGTCGAACATGAACCAGCCTCCTTTGCATATAGGATGAGTAAGCTATGATTCCAATGTTTTTAATATCATTTCAATTCGCTTGATATCTGCATCAAATTGTGGACGACCCTTTATACGTTCATGATAAGAATGAAGTGCGGTTTTAAACAAATCGTCAGTATCCAGAAATCCATCATCCCTTGAGGCAATCATAATATCTAACCATTCCGTAAACGCATTTTGACCAAGCGTTTGATTATTTTGATTAGAATGTATTCGGAAATAGCTTAGTTCTTCAGGAATATAGACCGCTCTTCCTTTGGATAATAATCCCAACCAGGAAGCTAAATCATTAAGAAGAGAATACTGTTTTCCTTTATATACTCCAAACCGTTCGATAAGATCTGTTTTTTTAAATAACACTGTCGTAGGTTCACCAATCACATTTAAACAACGAGTTAATGCAATGTTTGCCAACATTCTTCCTTCCATGATCCTTGTTTCTTCGTATAGCCTTTCCGTTGCATAGATTGGCGGGATAATACCCCCTGATTCATTAATGGTTTGCCGATACGAGGTAACGAGTGTGATGTTTTCGAAATTTTCAAAAAAATAGATCATCCTTGCTATTTTTTCTTTATGAAACATGTCATCATCCATTAAGTAATTGATATATTCACCTGACGCTAAATCGAAACATTTATGCCAATTTCCGAGAAAAAGATTTTTCTCATTTTTATAATATTTAATTTGGGGAAAAGAATCTAAATAAGAATCAAGCATTTCTTGTACTTCATTCGTTGTACTGTCATCACAGATAATGATTTCGATGTTCGGATAAGTTTGTTCCAATACACTGTCGATGGCGATTTTTAGTGTATGGGGGCGATTATATGCGGGTATAACTACACTTACTAATGGGCATTCCACGCCTTACTCCACCTTTCTTTTATGCTTAGGTGTCTACGCCAAGGTTTCAAACGATTTACTCGCTATGTTCATATGGACTCACATCCCCGAACACATACACATACATATGTATTACTGGGAAATAAAATGATGCCAGCAGGAAAATGGATGTTTGTCTCCCTCTCGTTGGTGTTCGAAACTGGTAAAGGGGAATGATATATGCCATTGAATTTCACTCCGCTACTGACAGCTCATCTATTTATATCGAAGAAGGTTTTAAAGGATGATGTAAAAGAATTGATAGATAGATTAGAAGAAAATCACCTTACAATAAACTTGTATGATGCTGATCAACCACTTATAGACAATAGCCTCCAAAAACCTCGGGTTTACGTCTCGCTCGGAGAAGAGTGGGGAGAATTTTCAGCATTAAAAGCGATGCCTGGTCACGAAAAAAAACGCTGGTTGCACTTCCAATCACCAGACGAAATTCAACCTATACATTTATTTTTCTGCTGGCTCAAGGCAACAGATCCTCTCCCGGAAAATAGGACAATTCCTCCAACACATTTTTCTTCAGACACACCACTAATATCCGTGTTTACTGCCAGCTACAGGTCAAAAGAAAAAATTCAACGACCTTATCAATCTTTATTGAAGCAGACCTACAAGAACTGGGAATGGGTAATCGTGGATGATTCCGGCGATGAAGATGAGACATACAAGGAGTATTTACTCCCTTTAGATGATCACCGTGTGCGGAGATACCGGCAGGATTCCCGTAATGGCTATATAGGGGCCATCAAAAGGTTTGCGGCAGGTCTATGTACAGGGGAAATTTTAGTGGAAGTCGATCATGATGATGAGCTAACTCCTGACTGCCTGGAGAAAATCGTCAAAGCATTTCAACAAAACCCTGACTGTGGCTTTGTTTATGGGGATTGTGCTGAAGTGTATGCAGAGAGCAATCATGCGCATTGGTATGGCTGGGATTGTGGTTTTGGTTACAGTGTTCATTATCGAGTCTGGCTGCATGAAATGAACAGATGGCAAAATGCACAAAAACATACGACCATTAATGGCAAAACCATTCGTCATTTGGTCGGTTTACCCAATCATCCCCGTGCGTGGACGAGAGACTGTTATCATCTGATCGGAGGCCATCGCAATGAACTACTGGTAGCAGATGATTACGATATGCTGGTCCGGACGTTTCTTTGTACTAAATTTGTAAACATCCCCGATTTGATATATATCCAATATCGTAACGAACATGGAAATAACACTACATTCCTCAGAAATAAGCAGATTCAGGTTCTTGTAAGGGAACTAAATAGATGCTATTTTCAAAGAATTCAAATGAGATTGAAAGAGCTTGGTCTACCTGAGGAATTGCCTTATCGTCGTATATGGGAGACTTCTACGGATGATCCTGCCCGGAAATCTGCTCACGTTATTCAAGAAGATACCTCAAGATTTTCGATTTTGTTCCCTATTCCCCATTCCTGTCCTGAAAAAGAGCATACTCAATTATTTAAGACGCTCCAAAAAGGCATTGAAAATAACTTTCGGGAGATCGAAGTCGTAGTTGTAGGTCGTATTCCATCAGAAATCGAAAGCTATGCCTCCAAAGCTCCCAGGGGAGCCATACGATGGTGGCCTATGGAGCCAAATGATTCATTAGAAGCTTGTATTCAATATGCAAAATTTGTTGCGTCCTGTAAAGAGAAAGTGGTTGTGTTGCCCTAAATCTCAGACAAGGCTGATTAGTATATTAGCCAACAATTATTTTTCCAATACCTTTGTCGAAGTCTCTCTGAATCATTTCCATGAGACTTCGACAAAGGTTTTTTCGTTACAGCAGAACTGCTTAATGAAAAAGCATACCGCATGAAAGAAAAGTTCAGTACATACAACAGAGCCGTTATTGTTATGAATAGGTTTTAGCTAAATGATTTCATATTTGATATTTATTACTTCACCGACTAAGACGTAAGCAGTAACTTAAGACAAAAAAAGACCCAAAAGTTATAAATAACTTTTGGGTCCTCTAAATATACCTTAACCTTATAGAATGCCTTGTGGTCCTTGGTCGCCTTGTACGCCTTGAACACCCTGAGGTCCTTGGTCGCCTTGTACGCCTTGGGCTCCTTGAACTCCTTGAGGGCCTTGAACTCCTTGAGGCCCTTGGTCGCCTGGGGCTCCTTGGACTCCTTGTGGTCCTTGAGCACCTTGTACACCTTGGACTCCTTGAACACCTTGAACACCTTGAGGGCCTTGAACTCCTTGGGGTCCTTGGTCGCCTGGGGCTCCTTGGACTCCTTGAGGTCCTTGAGCACCTAGAGGGCCTTCAGCACCTTGTGGACCTAGAGGGCCTTGAGCACCTAGAGGGCCTTGAATACCTTGTGGACCTAGAGGGCCTTGAGCACCTTGTACGCCTTGAACACCTTGAGGTCCTTGGTTGCCTTGGGCTCCTTGAACACCTTGGGCTCCTTGAACGCCTTGCGGCCCTTGATCACCTTGAACTCCCTGAGGTCCTTGATCGCCTTGGACTCCTTGAACACCCAGAGGTCCCTGAACTCCCTGAGGTCCTTGGTCGCCTTGGGCTCCTTGAACACCTTGGGCTCCTTGAACGCCTTGCGGCCCTTGATCACCTTGAACTCCCTGAGGTCCTTGATCGCCTTGGACTCCTTGAACACCCAGAGGTCCCTGAACTCCCTGAGGTCCTTGGTCGCCTTGGGCTCCTTGAACACCTTGGGCTCCTTGAACGCCTTGCGGCCCTTGATCACCCTGTGGCCCTTGGTCACCTTGCGCTCCTTGTACGCCCTGAGGTCCTTGGTCACCTTGGGCTCCTTGGGCTCCTTGAACACCCTGAGGTCCTTGGTCGCCTTGGGCTCCTTGAACACCCTGAGGTCCTTGGTCGCCTTGGGCTCCTTGAACACCTTGTGGTCCTTGGTCACCTTGAGGTCCTTGAACACCCTGAGGTCCTTGGTCACCTTGCGCTCCTTGAACACCTTGTGGTCCTTGGTCACCTTGAGGTCCTTGAACACCCTGAGGTCCTTGGTCACCTTGCGCTCCTTGAACACCCTGAGGTCCTTGAACGCCTTGTACGCCTTGAACACCTTGAGCTCCTTGAGGTCCTTGGTCACCTTGTACGCCTTGAACTCCTTGAGGTCCTTGGTCGCCTTGGGCTCCTTGAACTCCTTGAGGTCCTTGGTCACCTTGGTCACCTTGCGCTCCTTGAACACCCTGAGGTCCTTGGACGCCTTGTGGCCCTTGAACACCAGACCCTTGGTCACCTTGTGGTCCTTGAACACCCTGAGGTCCTTGGACGCCTTGATCGGTTCCTAAAAGTTCATCAGATACTAACCGATGGGCAGGTACTAATTGCCCCAATGCATCTTTACCCCAAACCGAAATTTGAGTTTCATTTTCTGCTGCTCCACTTGTGGTAAAAACGAATTCAAATGCATTTAAATTTGCAAAATAGTTCCTCGTTAAAACCGCATTTGGTCCCACTATTACTACTTCTTGTACATATAATGTTCTGCTGCCGTTTAAAACGAAACCCTCGATCAAAACAGTAGAAGAATCAACAGAATCCCGGTTATCAATTTTTACCGTGACCAGTTGGGTAGGACTGACTCCAAGAACAGGATCGTTTGCAATCGGGCCAGTAGATAATACTGCCATTTAGATACCCCTCCTTTCTAGTAAAAGCAAGCTTTTATTGTGAACATTGAGATCTTTCTCAAGATCCCGTTCCCTCTATTTTATTTCTAAACCATGTGATTTGATTGTGGTCTTATCTCTGTACATTTGTTGAGCTTTAAGACTGTAACTGCTCATCCGCAACAATACGCTGAGCACCAATGATTGTACCACTCCCGTTTTTTCCCCAAACAGAAATATCAGTACTTTCTTCTGCCAAACCGCTTGTGGTAAAAACAAATTCATATGCATTGAAATTTGCTATATAATTTCTCGTAGCAACTGCATTCGGGGCTAACACTATTACTTCTAGTACAAACAATGTTCGTAAACCGTTTAAAACGTATCCCTGAATTAATATTGTTGAAGAATTGACTACATCACGATTTACCATTTTAACGGTAACCTGTTGGATAGGCCTGACCCCACTAACAGGACTATTCTCAATAGGTCCAGTTGATAATACTGCCATTAAGTTGATCTCTCCTTTACTATTTATTAACTACAAATCCATATAATTATATAGAAATACTATATATATTGAACTTTAAAAATTTATATTTGAGTTTAAATCCACTATATTATTTTGCAGTTCAATCTATATAGAACAGAATAGGATTACTGTAGCTCCATTATCATATTAATAATTAGTTTCATATGATTGTTTGTTTGCCTATTAAAAATAAAATAGAGTGACCAAGCACTAAGTAAGCTGATTCTTCAATTTCATTTTCAATTAAAAAAAAGATAAAAACCCCTGAGAAAAAGGTGCCTTTATCCTTGTAGATCTACAACACTCTAACAGATTTATTTTTTAATTTCTCAAATTGTTCCAACCTTTGTTTCTCATCCCATAAATAATGAAATCCCCATCTATTTGTTTTGTCCCCTTCTCGCAGCCCTTGTTTTAAAGCCGAGAAACGTGAATTTAGATAGTCAAATCCCAAGTATTTATAATGTAACAATAAAACATCATTATTGGATGGTTTTATGACGTCCCCTGTAGGTGAAGCAATATGCCTGCCAGGACCGAAATTTATTTCTTGAATCGCATTTGGATTAAATATTTGAGGCTTATCGTACGTTTGACTTCTTACACCATTCCTTACCGTTTCATGTAATGGTTGATGGCTGCTCGGAAAAAAATCAGAAACCATCTCATAACCATCAGGGACAATCAATGTTATCCCTTTAGAGGTGCATTCTTGCAGATATGTTCTAAGGTTAGGGTGATAGAAATGTTCATCTGCGTCACAGACAATAACCCAGTCTGCCTTTCCTCTGCTTCCTTTCCAAAATTGATTGAATTTATCTTGTGCTGATTTCACGAGAGAATTACCTTCTATTTCGAATCTATCTATAACAACTTTGGGATTTTCCCTTAACATGGATACAGAATTATCAGTTGAGTCATTATCGAAAATATAGTATTGGTCCGCTATATTATCATAGTGCTTAAAAAAAAACGGGAGCATTTTTTCTTCATTCCAGCATAAAGCATATACATGTATTATCACGTGCTCTTCCCCTTTCAAACTCAAAGCTTATGGACCAACTTGCTTGATAATATATGCAACTTATATGTGGGGGGTTCAAGTCGTGAATGACGAGCTCATCGTTAAGCGAGTAAGTGAGCAGTGATAAATCAGGTTTTCATTTATATGGAACACCCATCCGATTGAACTGCTTAGCAGAAGCTTTAACCCGGACCCAAGTTCGGGCTTTTTAATAGCTAGTTCCTATCCTAAATTCATAGTCTATACCGGACACCTGACGTTCGTGCAATGTCTACCTTTCCAGCCGGGTATTCAAAAGCTGATCGTATCCGAACTGCTTGCGCGTAAGCTCCTCCTTACGCTGTTTTTCCACAGCTTTTTTCCCCAGTTCCCATGCTTCCTCCGGCTTCACTGCAAATACGCCATCGTCATCACCCAAAATGAGATCACCTGGATGTACGCTGACCCCAAACAGGCTAATCGGGGTATTCACCTCTCCCTCCAGTTCCAGTGTACGAGTAGTCAAGGCACTAATTCCTTTGGAAAAGACGGGAAATTGCAGCCGGTTCAAGATACCGACATCTGTGACACAACCGGAAACAATCACACCAGCAAGTTGTTTTTTCATCGCTACATAGGCTCTGAATTCTCCCCAACAGGCTCTGGCATCGTCACCGGACATATCCACGACAAGCACATCACCCGCTTGTGCCAATTCCAGTGCATGCCGCACAGCGGTGGAGTCCAGATGGGGAAGCCTGACCGTAACTGCATTCCCCAATAAACGAATGGGACGGAACAACGGCTGTGCTCCCTGCATACATCCAAAATCCGTAAAATGCCCAAGGGTAGAAGCACTAACATGCTGATAAAGCTCCAGCAGTTCCGTCGTTACCCCCTGAACCCGAGGTTGGATCCGAAACATACAAACCAGCTCCTTTCGTGATATAACCAAACTCACATTATGCATATAGGAATCAAAGCAGGCAGAATGGCCGCTTAGGCAGAATTTCAGCTCACTATAGCTCAAACATCATAGCTTATATTTACCTCATACAATGTATCTTCGGACAGGTAGGGCAATAGCTACTCTTTTCCTTCATCTGATAAAAATAGCAGCAGGTTTTGCGAACACGTACAGCTTTCACGGCCGCAGTAGGCGCGGCGGAAACTGATGACGTTACAGGTACCACCGCTCTCTCTGAACGGGGAGAGCCAAAATACCGAGCCAGCGGATTTTGCCGTTCACCAAACAAGTGAGCCGGAGCCTCACAGGTCAAATATTTAAAATCCTCTTCCGTCCGCAACCGATTCCCGCTTTTTTGCTCCTGCCGGATACGGTTTTCATATAGCGCATAGACATAGATAGCAGTGTTTTCCCATAATACCGTCCTCGGAATGGCAGCAACAGCAGACACAGATCGCCACACTGGGGCCAAATGCTCAGCAAATACATGCCGGATGACATGATCACGCCAAACATGACGCTGCTCCAGACCGATGTCTCCCCCATCCTCACCCTTCTTTCCGCTGTCATATTCCATAACCAGCAGTCTGTTCAAATGCAACCTTGGAAGCCAGGTATCCTTGACAAAAGCAGATTGAATTGCACAATCAGCAATCTTGACTTCCAGCATCTTGTTATATACTGACATTGCATACAGAGCCGGGGACACGATCAAAAAACCGTACCGCTTCGCCAAAACAGAGGCCGTTACCTTGCGTGCAGAAAAATCATGCAGCCCTGCCAGCCGATCCAGATACATGGCGCATTGAGTTGCATCCAGCAAATCGACCGCAGGTAGATCATACCGTCCGTTTGGAGCTTGTTCACGACTGCTGCATATTCGCAATTTTTCCGTCAGATACAACAATTCGGCAGGCTCAAACGAAGACCCTTTGGCGTACAGCACCCATTTTCCTCCCCTTTCCATGAGGAATAAACATCGGTGTTCCGTACAAGGGATCAGGAATGACTTGGCAGCGCAGTTGGAATACCTTTTCCACCGTCTCGGCGGTCATGATTTCTTCCGGCTTTCCCTGCGCATAAATACACTTATCGTATACCGCAACCATATGGTGCGCATAGCGACAAGCCAGATTCAGATCATGCAGCACCATGACAATGGTCCGCCCTTCTTGTTCATTCAAATCAAACAGCAGGTCCAAAATCTCAATTTGATGCGTCATGTCCAAATAGGTAGTCGGCTCATCCAGTAAGATCATTTCCGTCCCCTGCGCCAAAGTCATGGAAATCCACGCGCGCTGGCGCTGCCCGCCAGATAAGGAATCTACTGGACGATCCGCAAAATCCTCCAATTGTGTCGCTTGCAGCGCGTTGTGTACCTGTGCTTCATCTTCTGCCGACCACTGCTTCAGCCAGCTCTGATGTGGATATCTACCCTGCTTGACCAACTGATACACTGTCAGTCCTTCTGGCGCTGACGGTCCCTGCGGCAAAATGGATAGCCTTTTGGCAATTTGCTTGGAGGGTAACTGGGCAATAGCCTGTCCATCCAGTAGCACCGCTCCCGCCGCAGGCTTCAAAAGCCGCGCCATGGCACGCAAAATCGTCGATTTTCCACACCCATTGCTGCCTACTAGTACCGTAATCTTTCCCTCCGGAATTTGCAGGTCCAGTTCTTGAATAACCGGGTCTGTCCCGTACTTAATCATCAGGTCCTTCACCTCTAAACCCATGCAGCTTCCCTCCCCTTTTATAAATTGCGAACTTAAGATCTTGTATATTCCATTAAAAAAGAAAAGCACCCATAAGTGTTCAAAAAAATTCCAGCTCGGCTTTAATGCCGATTTCGACGCTGGAGTAGCAAATACAGGAAAAATGGTGCGCCCACCCCTGCTGTAAAAATGCCTGCGGGAATATCAATCGGATAAAAAGCCGTACGGGCCAGCAAGTCGGCGAGATACACCAGCAATCCCCCTACCAGCGCCGACACCAGCGTCAGGCTACCCATAGAGCGGCCTACCAATCTACGCGCAATATGCGGCGCAATTAAACCCACAAAACCAATCGCTCCCGCAACTGCTACGGCAGTTCCAGCAAGAATCACACTGAGCAGCAGCAACATCACACGATGCCGCTGCACCTCCACTCCCAAGCCGGTAGCCACATCATCCCCCAGCTCCTGTGTGTTGAGGCTGCGTGAAAAATAAAGAACCAAAGGTGTGCAGATCACAATAGCGATCAGCATCGTATTTACGTTATTCCACGATGCTCCATACACGCTGCCCGTCAGCCAAATATAAGCCTTGCCGGCTGTAAAGGACGAGCTCATGACCAGCATCAGCGTCGTAATCGAGCTCATAGCAGAAGCCAAACCAATCCCCACCAGCACCAGTCGGATTGGTGTCACACCATCCTTCCAAGCCAATATATATACAAGCAGCGATACGACCAGCGCTCCAGCGACAGCCGCCACAGGTAGCCATTGAATGCTCAAAACAGCTCCCCCGTAAGCAATGAACGTAACTGCCGCTACGGATGCTCCGCCTGTAATCCCAAGAATATCCGGGGATGCCAACGGATTGCGGATAATACCCTGAAGCACCGCTCCCGCGATGCCCAGAGCCGCCCCGACCAGCACTCCCGTAAGCGCTCGCGGAAACCGCAGCCTGTACAAAATAAAATCAAAATCGCCTGAGCCACGCCCCCATATCGCTCGAAGCACTTCCCAAGGGTGCACATACGTATCTCCCCAGCCTACACTAATCACGCCAATGATCAGTAGCGCCGAGGCCAGTCCATACATCATCCATAGTGCTTTCTTTCCCAGCTGGATATGAAACCTGCCGCTCCTGCTGCGCAGCGTCACATAACGCTTCGCATGTATGCCGTCTCTTCCAGTCCCATGCTTCAAATTCACACGCTTCATTTCCACGCCACCCCTTTACGGGCAATGTAGACGAAAAAGGGAACCCCGATCAAAGCTGTAATGACGCCAATCGGAATTTCCTGCGGCGAAATCAGTACTCTGGCTGCGGTATCCGCCGACACCAATAGCAAAGCACCCAGTACCGCCGAAAAAGGGGTAATCCAGCGGTAATCCGCACCAACCAAAGCACGCGCCAACTGCGGAATGATCAGACCGACAAAGCCAATCGCCCCCGCGATAGCAACAGAGCATCCAGCCAGCACCACAATAATCAGGCCCATCGCGCATTTTACCCATAAGATATTTTGCCCCAAGCCCTTCGCTACATCTTCCCCGGTCACGAGCAGATTCACCGCTCTACCCATAAACATCGCCGAGATCCCAGCCACTAGCATAAAAGGAAATAATGGCTGTAGCATCTCCAGCGAACGTCCGCTGACAGAGCCTGCCATCCAGAACAACACATTTTGCATCCCCGTTTCATTCATCACCAAAATAATCTGGATCATCGACATAAACAAAGCGTGAATGGCAGAGCCGGACAATACAATCTTGACTGGCGTCAGACCATCCCTGCCTAATGATCCGATGACGTACACCAGAACAGCCGCCAGTCCTGCGCCGATCAAGGCAAAACCCATCAGAGACATCATGGACTCGACCGAAAACGCGACCGCTGCGATAGAGACGAAGAACAAAGCACCCGCATTGATACCGAACGTACTGGGCGAAGCCAACGGGTTGCGAGTAAGTGCCTGCATGAAGGCTCCTGCCATCGCCAAGCTCGCGCCTACAACAGCAGCAATGACCGTGCGCGGCAAACGTTCGGTATGTATCAGCACATGCTCTACATTTTGAGCATCATAATGAAATAAGGAAGAAATCATAAAATTTGGATTAATTAGTGTTCTACCCATCAGTAGGCCAAGAGATAAAGCTCCTGTCAACAAAATCAGGCATACACCAAGTCCAGTCCATTTTCTTAAATTTGTCGTTAGCATCGTTGCATAGCCTCACTCTTCCAATAGCCTGGTACAACATAAAAGAAGGATGAGAGATATAACCCCTCACCCCTCTGCTATATTTCCGTTGTTCTTATTGTCATGGTAGGTTTATGATTTCAGATCATACATTTTATAAAGATCATCCAGCATCCGATTCGCGCTCAGATAACCTCCAGCCAAATTCCAGTTCACTTCGTCGACCTTAAAAATGCTATTTTTCTTGTATGCATCAAGGTTTTTCCATAGAGGATGACGGGTCCAGGCTTCAACATTTTTTTCAATCGCTGCCTGATCCTTACCAGAGTTAAATACGAACAATGTATCTGCATTCATATCGGGTATGCTTTCCTTGCTGTTGACTTTAACTCCCCACTGATCCCCTTCTTGTGCAGGAGGGCGGGTGAAGCCTAACTCCTTCAGAATTTTCCCGGCATAGCCCATATAATAAATACGTGCATGGTCCGCGCGGAAATTAACAATGGAGGCCTTGATCGGCAGGCGGTCACCCATTTTCGTCCTGAAATCCGCTACACGCCGATCCCAATCCGCCAGCAATTGTGTTCCTTTGTCCTCCTGATTCAACACTTGTCCGATCAGTTTTACGGTTTCTTTCCACTCATATACTTCATTGACGGCCACGGTAGGCGCAATTTCCGATAATTGCTGGTACGTCGCCTCGTTACGGAAGCGGGTTGCAATGATGACATCCGGTTTCAGGTTATAAATCTCCTCCAGGCTCGGCTGTGTTTCCAATCCGACCGTAGGAATCCCTGCGAGATCCTTTTTTAAATAGTCATACACGGGCTCCGTTCCATGAGACTCCACAATCCCCACAGGCTTTATACCATAGGCGATCATAACATCGTTGGCTCCGTTATATAGCGTTACAACCCGCTTGGGTGTCCCCTTAATCTCGGTTTTCCCCAACACATGCTCAATGGTACGCACCGAATCGGTTGAAGCCGCTCCCTGTGTATCCGTCGTTCCTTTATCCGTTCCAGTCGCTCCACCGGAATCCGCACTCTTACCCGCGCCTCCAGTGCCACAGCCTGATAAAAGCAGCAATACAACTATGAGCGCAATCCATATACTCCCCTTGCCTGATGCTTGCATTTCTCTATTCCCCCTATTTAGATCGCCAATAATGATATTGATTCTCATTATTAATTATAGGGAGGGGGGCTATGATGAACATGGACGTTAGCGTCCTTTATTTGGACGAATCAGACAATAACAACGTTACCGTTTTGTCCAATAACAGGTCGTGGGACAATGAAGTATAGCATGTATACAGGTGCCGACTATCGCACATATGGTGTACGGCCCCATTCCGCACCGCCTTTAGTTTCTGCCATTCAGGGGAGCGCCACAGTGCCAGACATTCTTGCTGAATCGTTTGTTCTTCACAGGCATTTCCATAGTGGCGGAAACACGTCAGTATGATGCGATCCGCATCATATGCAGCCAGATCGTCCACCGTCACCTCACGGTAATGGACAATATCCTCCACTCCCGCGGGCATAGCCAGCTTTAAATCCCCGTATAGCACCGTTCCCACATTCCGCTGTCCATACACACACATTTTCTGATTCCCCACTCCGACGATTAGCACAGCCTCCCCGCCGAGCTTTTGCCTGAGCTTTCGAGAAATTGTCGCAGCCTTCGTTTCATACCGTTCCAGCCATTCCACCGCTTCCGCATCCTTGCCGACAATACGGGCAATCGACTGAAAATGAGTGCGCCAGTTTTGAAAAAAAGGCACGGTGACGGTGGGCGCAATCTGCTCGTACATTTTTTCCTTTTTCGACTTCTCAAAATCCCTAAATTCACAGGTTAAAATCAGATCAGGCCGGGCTGACATCAGCTTCTCCAGATCGGGCTGAACCTCACCTACCGAAATGGTATTGCGGAAGCCTTCGGTGACAGGATAAGCCTTGTTGATGACCGCCGCATACGGCTCAATGCCCAGTGCAACCAAATGTCCAGTTAACAGATGCTTGAGCGAAGCGATTTTATCCGAATAACGGATTGTATTCACGTAGGCTGAGGGGGAGCGTCCTGTCGCGGCTTTAAATTTGCGGCTAAAATAGAACTCATCGCTAAAACCGGCACCGTGAGCAATAGATCGGAAGGAATCACGGGTAAGCACCAGCGCCTGCTTCGCATGATTGATACGAATGTCCGTCAAATATTCCATCGGGCTTTTGCCAATCAATTTTTTGAACATACGCGAATAATAATCAGCACTCATCCCTGCCAGCTCCGCCAGCTTGTCCCGCGTAATATCAGAAGCATAGTGTTGCTCCATATAATGGAGGGTCAGAGTCACCGCCTGCTGCACATCGGGCTTCTGATCACGGCTCGTTTGCTGAAACAAGGACAATAGCATTTCCTGAAATACAATGTTGGCCTTCATTTGGTCCCACACACTATTACAATGATGCTTCCTCTTGATTTCCTCGACCATATCCATCACAAAACGAAAGTGGGAAATGATCCATTCATGCGGTCCAATCGCTGGTGCGGGTATGTAACGGTCCGGCTCCCCGGACGGCTGTAATGCAAGAAAACGGATAATGTAATAATCCGCCGGAGCACCGGACAACATATGGAGCTTCATGACTGCGCCGGGAGCGAGCATAAAGCCCTTTTGACGGTAAAGAGGATACGTCATTCCATCAATGACTATATCCCCTTCGCCTTCATTGAATAATAACAAGGTATGAAAAGAAGTTTCTTGCCGGGAGGAAGAGCGACCAGAGCACACATGCTGAATATCTTGCAGTTTATAAAGAAATGAAATAAAGGATTGATCTTGTGTATTCATGGCTCCCAGCCTTTCTATATATCGATAATGATTCTCGATTCTATGAGAACTCTTTTCATTATATATAGACTGGGTCGGATTTTGCAAAATGGAATTGCGCTCAAGCTTATAAATGATGAAACGGGTTCTGTATACGGCTTTGACCAGATGGCATGCTGCCGGGTACGCCGGACTGCTCCAGCAAAGGTTTAACCAGTAGCTTGAGCGGCCAGTCCGGCTTTTCAAATAAAATATGCTCGATTTCCTGACGAACGGCAGCCTTGAAAGGCACACGTTGGATCGCTTCCTCCAATTGACGCCTTAATACAGACCATAAAGTGGACTCGTCTATTCCATAAACATCGGAAAGAGTATCTATAATGGCGTACAGATTGACTTGAATGCCAAGGGTTTGCAGGTAGAACAGCAATTTCTTCGGTGTTTCATTATATAGGCTGTTGGAATAGCCAGGCCGGATTTGGTATTCAGGATCGGCTATTCCCTGCTCTGTCAGCCAGGGCAGATGCAGACGCACCGAGTCATGGTCACGCAGCAAAATGCGCTCGATCTTTCCATTTTTCCAAACCAGCACACAGTTTTGTCCATGGATTTCAGGCATGAGCCCGATCCGATACAAGCGCAGCATGATTTCAAAAAATGTCGAGCACACTTCACCGAACAGTTGTTTTACCGATTCTGCCGTGTCCAAAAGCCCGCGCTCAGCCACCCATTCCCGAAAAAAATGATGCTGGCCTGCGGCCAACGCAGACATGGGAATAAGGCGAACAGCAGGATCATGGATCAATTCGTGCGGATAAATCCGCGCCATCGCTGCCAGGTGTCGGGGTGGATCATCATACAAGCTGCCATTTTCCGGCATATAGGCCCACCAGGAGCCTTCATCGCATAAAAATAAGCGTTCTTGAAGCTGCGGGTCACGGGTCTTGGCTTGCTGCAACATGGCTTGTCCGCGATCCCCGTTAATCATCTTTACCGCAGGGAGATAGCGGGATGCTCCCAGCGAAAACACACCCAGCGGCAGCTTCACATAATTGGGTCCGCCATCCTTGGGAGACAGGGAGCGCACAGACGAGGTTGCTTGAAAAGCTCCAGCCTTCACTTCCAGTGGAATCCATACTTTGTCCACCTGCTCGGTATGTAAATGCTGGGGTAGCATATACGTGAGCTGCCACGGATGAACGGGGATTGCAATATAATCCGCAGCTAATCCGCGTTCCTGCATCTCCCGCTCTACTAGCTGACGCTCGGAGATGGACAGAAGAAGGTCGTCCGGCTGCTGCCCCTCGAATGGACGCTGTGTGTCCGATTCGACTGCATCTGCTATTGTTGCTGCTTCTGTGTCCGTAAAATGAGGCCCTTGTGCGATTCCCACTCCGGTCATCACCGCATCCTTTCGGAGCGCCACCCAGCTCAGCGTGATGTCTTGCCCAAATTCAGCGATATATTTACGATAGTCCTCCTCGTTCAAACCCGTTTTGGCCTTGGATGCGGGGTGAAACGGACGATCACGCAACGAAGAATACCGTTCCAGCCGTTGAAAAGCTTCCGAGGGTGATACTCCCAGTATATTTCCATCCATCAACCCACTATCCAGCGACCATGAGGTCTGTTCAATTGTTTGCTCCAGTAGCTGGACAAACCGTCCTACTCCCTCCTGTTGACGGTATTCTTCATCCAGGCATCTCTCAATCACACGCTGCATCAGCGATACGGGGTGAAGCAATTCTGCACCAAACCCACCACCCTCTGACCACCGCCGAATTTCATACACGCCACTCGACTGTAGATAGCGATAGGGTTGAACCACCGCAGCTTGTACGGGAAAAATGAGACTGTGCTGCTGTTCCCGATCCACCCACCAGCGGTAAAGGCTTATAGAACGGCCGTTTGGAGAGGTTTCCCCCTTTGGATCCGCCATAGCTTCAGGATCGGCAAAAGAAAATAGCTCGTCTAATTCAGGATGGACGGTAGTATAGTAGCTTTGCCATTGCGAAATAGACAACAGTTCAACATCGGCATGCTCCCAAAATCCTTCCGCCAGCAATGTATTGATGAGATCCTGCATGACATGGTTTTCAGCCTGTCCTTTCTTCTGCAAAAGCGTTGTTTCTTCGGATGTAAGCACCGGGGTCGTGCTTGTTGTATACTTCATATGGATTCATTCCTCCTTAATGTTAGTGGCGCTATAGGTAACTCTCAATTTCGGTTTATATAGTAAAAATGGGGATGTGGATGGCTGAGAAAATCATGATGGGAAATCGTCCAGCCATAGGCTCCCGCAATATGGAACAGCAGAACATCACCAATTCGCATCTGCTCCACATACACTTCATGGGCCAGCACATCCTTGGGGGTACAAAGCTCACCCGCGATGGTCACCGCTGTTTGTCGCCGCTCTGTGCGCGGAAAAGGATAACGCCAATCGTCAACAGCAACCACCTCAAACGGCTGATTATGCTGCCATGACACCGGCAATCGAAAGTGATGGGTTCCCCCGCGAATAATGGCGTAATGTTGGTCATGATTCGTTTTGAGGTCGATCACCTCTGCCGCATAATACCCGCAGTGCGCCACCATATAGCGCCCGGACTCAAAAATGAGCTGGATGCCAGGAATGCGGTATTCCTCCCACACTTGTTGCAATTCCTCCATAAAATCGTCCCATTCGAACCTGCGCTCCAGATCGGTATACGAAATGCCAAAGCCGCCACCCGCGTTCAGATAGCGGATGGATAGCTCATGCTCCTGAATCCAGCCCTGCACACACTGCAAATACGTAGCGACCATTCGGGCATGCAGCCGAGCATCCAAATTGTTGGACAGGGAATGCATATGGAAGCCCTCCAACTGCACATACGGAAGGCTTTGGAGAAGTCGGATCGCTTCCGGCACCTGAATTTCGTCGATACCAAACTGAGTGGGCCGACCGGACATCGTGATGCTCGCCTCCGGCAAGGTACGCCGCAAATTAATACGCAGTAAAATAGATACACGCTGTTGTCTGTGTTCGGCAATCCAGCCAATACGCTGCAACTCATGCAGACTCTCAGCGTGAATCAGCATCACCTTTCGCTCTAGTGCTTCCTCAATTTCGAAGTCCTTTTTCCCGGGACCTCCAAAAATAATCGGCACGTCGGCTGACACTTCGCGAATGGTCCGAATTTCTCCAATAGATGCAGCTTCAAAGCCCTTTACGATGGGAAGCAGGCTGGCGATCAATTGAGGATCGGGATTAGCCTTGACCGCGTAAAACAAACTGCAATCGTCGGGCAAGCTGCTTACACAACGTTGTACCCGTTCTCTCAGTGCGCCCAGGTCATATATATATGCGCATACCGGCTGCTGCTCTCGCTCCCGTGTTTGCTGGATAAGTTTTTCCACATAAGGAACGATCTGTCCTCCGGATAATGCTGTAACAAGCTGACTCATGTGCTTCCTCCTTTATGTTGAGAGCTACTGTAGGTCAGACCTTCTTTTTTGCAAGGCGCGAAAAGCAATTCCCCGCTCATCACCCAGTACGAAGGCATAAACCCCTTGTTTCACCCATGCACCGTATTCCCCGTCCCTGCGCGGAATGGCACAATACGGAATACCTGCTTCCCGTGAAGCTTCAAAGATCCGCTGTAGTCCCTCCTGCACAATCGTTGCATCGGTCTGCCATGGCACCCCGTACGATTGGGACAAATCCGCTGCTCCTTCCAGCACCATGTCAATGCCCGGTACAGACAAAATATCGGCAACTCGCTCGACACCCAATCCACTCTCAATCATCGGCACCAGCATGATCTGATCATTGGCCTGCTTCATGTAGTCCATCAAACTTCCTTTGCCAAATGCAGCCGGTCTGCCGCTGTTCAGGCTTCGTTTGCCCTCCGGGCTATATTTTGCAGCCTGCACCAGCTTCTCTATCTGCTCTCTGCTTTCCACATGCGGAACAACAATTCCCTGTGCTCCGCTATCCAGCACGCGCAATATTTGCTTGGCATCGACCTCAGGCACACGCACCAAGGGCGTGATTTGTGCGGCTTCCGCAGCGCGGATCATATGCTCCACCGTCTCGGGATTGACCATGACATGCTCCATATCGATGATCACAAAATCATATCCGGCATGTCCGATCATTTCGACCGTAAGCGCCGCCGGAATGGAAGCGATGAGGCCAACTACCTCCTGTCCTTTCCGCAGCTTCTCCTGAAGCCGATTTACAGTCAGCATGTCGGCTCCCGGTACGCATACAGCGGGTTCATTCCCGGTTTGAAATGAAGGTCCTCATCCCCAAGCAGACGCCTTTTCATCAATTCTTCAATCTGTACAGTTGGGGCAAACAAATCAAACAGACGGAATCGCTTTTTATGCTGAGGATGCTGGCGCTGATAATCATGAATGACCTGTGCAGACATCTCCCAAAAACGCTGCTCGGCCAGTTGATAATGTTCGGCCAGGAACATCGCCAGCTCGGCGGCTGCAATAAAGAAAAAAGCATCGTAAGAAAAGTCGCGTACATCGTCCGGGTTACTCGTTTTAATAAACGAATTGCGGTTAATTCGGGCATGACTAGGCGGCTCAGGATGAAGATTGGGACATTTCTCCGGCTCTGTCAGATGCTTCACAGAAAACCGGACACCATCATGAAAATCCTTAAGCGCCACCCGTGTCGGTTGCCCGTTCCGGTGAATCAAAATGATATTCTGTCCGTGGGATTCCATACCGATCCCATGCGCATACAGCATATGAATAATCGGCGATATTGTGGCCTCCAGCACATGCCGGGTCCATTGCTCTACGCCGAATTGCTGTATCCACGGATCGATGAGCGGCACTCCATTTTTTTGCACATAACATAGTCCGTTAAAAGGAATCGCATCCTCATCCGGCTGCAAATAGCCATGGATGCTTTCCCGCCAAACCGTCCCCAGTGAGCCGTAGGTTTTCCCCTGACGGTATTCGGGAAGCTGCTCATAGTCATACGTGATACCCAAAACCTCACGCAACACAAAGAATCCCTGTTGCGCAGCGTATTCATCGTGTTCCAGCAACCCATGCAGCCAGTCCGTTATGAGCGCTCCGTTCAGCACGGTATGCCCAGCCATGATCCGGCTGGTGGAGGTGTTCGTAATGCTGAGCGACAGCTTCACATACGCACGCTCCGGCGTCGTTCGGTTGGACAATGTGCGGATCGACTGCTGCGCCTGATATATATCGCTCGCTTCACCGAGCCACACGATCCGCTGATCCGACAGCTCTTGATGAAACCGGGGTAAAATGACCTGCTGCCATTGCCACGGGTGGACAGGCATGAAGCGATAGGCCTCCGGTTGCTGACCGTAGCTGGTTAACAAGGCTTGGAAGCGTGCGACTTCGCTTTCTCCCAGCTCCTGGCGAATAAATGCTTCATACTCAATCGCCTGCGACTGCCCCTTTCGGCTGTGGCTTTTGGCAATGGCCAGCCACACAGGACGGATCGGCTGCTTGAACTCGGGACCATACAGTTCATTATCTGCCAGCGTAAAGCCGATTCTGGATTTGTAGCACGGATGATAGGGATGACCGTCTCCCAAATTGCCTTCCAGCTCATCATATGGGCGCTGATCATCCACCAGAAAGGGTGCTGTGAAAGAGCTTTGCGCCTGTACATCCTTGAGTAGAGTTTGCTCCAATTCCTCGATGAAGCGCTGGAGTCGTTCACCCTGCTGTGCGGCGCTGAGGACTTCATTTGCAAAATCCGCCAGCGTGGCCGTCGTTTCGCTCCCGTCTGTCCCGACCCGTCTGACAGGCACAGGAACGAGCCGAATGCGCCCAAAGCTGTTCATCCGTTTTCCGACAGAACGGTATTGGACAAGGCGACCTGTAATGTCCTTGCCGGACAATATAAAATGTAGGTCGTCGTTATTCACGGCATCGCTATGCGTGTCATAGGGCAAAATTTCTTCATACAGCAATGCCTGAATCAGCTGCCGGATGATACGCTGCTCCACCTGCGTAAAGGTATCCGAGCGGAGCGCCTGAATAAAGCGTTGAGTGGTCGAGGCGCTGCTGGTGGGAGCTGTAGAAAGGCTGCTTGTGGATAAATTGTGGCCCGAAATATTAGTTACAGACATGAAGTCACCTCACGAAAATGAATTGGATTAGGGATCGGGATAAACGAAGGCGCATCTCCTCTGGATTGAAAGCAGCTTGTAAAATTGGCTTTGGCAGGCAGTGTAGGTGCGGTCAATAAATCTTGGATATAGGCGGCTAGACGGGGGCAAGAACCAGCATCTTGTTTCCGTAATTGCTCCAACACCTTGCGTACCACCTTCCAATACTCCTGCTCACTGTGCTGCTCATGAACCGCAAGGGCATGAATCAAAGCCCCCAAATGGTTAACAAAGAAATAATAACGGGTACGCATCCATGGTTCTTCTGCACCGTACAATACGGAACTGTCCTCAGCAATCAATGAACCGATCCATCCGGCTGCCTTGGCCTGTTCACGCACAATACTTACGCCCTCCAAATCCCGTACATAGTAGCATTCCGGCCATCCGTCCTGTAGGGACAGAAGCGAATTTTGCACATGAGCCTCGAAGGCGATACCTTTCACCGCAAGCAAACGCAGCATGGGCACCATGGATATGTGAAGATACCGCTCCAGCCAAACTAACGGGTCAGGCCGTTCTCCGCTTTTGCCCGAGTCATTGCCCCGAATCACTCCAATAAGCCGCGACTCCTGTTCACCCGGCAACGGCTCCAGCAAGGAAGCCAGTACATAGGTGGATTCAGGGTTCAAATCCATCGGACGATAAAGAACCGTAAACTGGTCAGACAGTTGCTCCAGCTCTTGAACCGTCGCTGTTCCTCGTTCTGTTGCCGCTGGGCTATACTCATGTCCTGCGTCATACTTTGCATCACTCGTGGTGACCTGTGAAAACCCTGCATCCTTAGTAAACTCAGGACTCTCTGTCCGTTTCGCTTCCTCATTCGGCTGGAAGCATACGCGGCTGTATCCCGTTTCTGTCAGCACCTTGAAGGACTCGGATTGGATATGGGACGACCAGTCGGCTGAAAGCTCGTGAATGACCTTCGCAGCATCCAGTGTACGCCGAGCCTGCTCCTGCGTATTATCACGCACAAGATTGGTAATCCGCACATGCAGCGGCAGCTTATAGCCATTTCCGGTTTTCAAATCCCATACTGTTCGTATCGAAGAAGTCGGATAAATAATAGGGCCTAGCGCGCCCAATGGAATCAACACCCGCTGACGTATCAAACTTTGAATGTAGGATTGTCGCAGCACCTGTTCAGCCTGCCATGGATGCATGGGCAAAATGTGATACCGCGCCAGCTCCTCTCCCCATTGACGCCGAGCATGGAGCCGCACAGACGGGTCAATGGCATCCCTTCGGTGCTCTTCACCAATCCATTCCTCCTGCACGTTATCCTCATGAACCGCGAAATAATACAGCGGAAACGCCGCGCCCATCTCGGGACTGTATAGCGGAAGCTCATCATCGGCAAATCCTTCTGTACTTTTCGGAAAAGGATGAAAAGGGTGTCCGATCAGCAAAGACTGCTCCGAACGTACATACGTTAGGCGGGCTTCTGTACCGAAGAGAGACTTTGGCTTGCTCTCGCCTGTGATCTTCATATGGTGATCCATAAAGAGCGTCATTTTGTGCATACTGTTACGAATACGCTGCTTCATCTTTTGCTGCTCTGCTTCCCGTTGCTCGGGCTTGGCGTGATAGCTCATCTCGTCCAGCAGCCTTTGTATAACTCCATCCATCTCCAGGGGCCTGAGAGTCCCGCCTTCTTCTACCTCGTACCAAGCACTCCCATACACATGCTGGCCAGTTGCAGAGAAATGGTGTAGAGTTCCCGTGATTTGCAGCCCGATTTGGGGCAGCAGCACCCTTATTTCCGATGCTTCCGTATTCATTCTCGGGTCAAATTGTTGCGTTTCCCGCAGATAACTGTTGACCAAGGCCCGCAGTGTCGCTTGCTCCGCCCAGATCCTGCTTTTGGACAGCTCTCCAGCGATCGTGGAAATCTCCGTTGATGGTGTCAGCATGTATACTCTTTCTCTCCCTTCCTGTTCAAACCTTAGGTGCAGCCGCAGACGCTTTCGCTTCCGGGGTATCACTGGATGTACGACGCGCTCCTTCCTTGCGAAGGAAATCAGGGGTATTCAGGAAAAAAGTGGCGGGGATCGTGAGTAAAATCAATATACTCATCCCGATAAAGCCTTCCCTGATCGCTTGCAGCGTTCCCGTTTCCACCGAATAGCCTCCCATCAGAAGCTGAGCCTTGCGAACTTCAAAATAAATCGAAATCACAACCATTCCAAGCGAAGAGGTCAGTCTTCGCATCACATTATTCATTGCTGAGCCTTGGGCTACCAGTTCATCGGGAATCGCATTCAGCCCAGCCGTTGTGGCAGGCATATTCGACAGACCCAGCCCAATTCCCCGCAGCATCATGAGGATGAAGATCATCCACAGCGGTGAATTCATCTGGAGCATACCGAGCATCGCCGTAGCCGCGCATGTGATGATAAGTCCCGTGCCGATCATTCCTTTGGGCCCCTTGCGATCTAATTGCTTGCCCGCTATCGTGACGAACCACCCTGTACATATAGCGGAAGGCAAAAATACAAGTCCTGTCATCATGGCGTCAAAGCCGTACACATTTTGCACCAGCATCGGAACCAGAAAAATGCTGCCGAACATCGCAATCGCCTGTACACTCGCCACGATGACGCTCAAGCTGTAGGTTGGTATTTTGAAAATATGCACATTCAGCAGCGGCTGTTCCTTCACCAGTTCCATTCGCACGAACAGAACCAGCAAAACCGCTCCTGCAAGGAACAGCAGAATATGCAGCGGGGCAATCAGATCCGCAACTGTCGTTGTTCTGCCCAGCGCAAACAGAATGAACCCCACACCCAACGTGACCGTTATAAATCCGCTGCTGTCAAAGGTGCGCGACGGATTGCTATGTGCAGCTGTTAAATAACGTATCCCCATCAGCAATCCCAGCAGTCCGGTCGGCACATTTATGAGAAAAAGCACCTGCCAGCTACTTAGAGACAGCACGATTCCTCCCACCGTAGGCCCGAGCATCGGAGCCGCCATAATCGCAATCCCCCAAATTCCCGTTACCTTGCCGCGTTCCTCCTTGGGAAAAGCTTCAAAAATCAGCGCCAGCGACAACGGAATCATCATTCCGCCTGCCACCCCTTGCAGCCCCCGACAGAGGATTACGGTGATAAGCCCCCACGATAACGAGCCGAACAAGGAACCTGTGACAAAGAGCGCAAGTCCGCTCAAATATACTTTCTTTTTTCCAAAACGATCTGCCAAATATCCGGTTAATGGCATCGTCATGCCCATCGTGATTAGAAAAATAGTGATGAGCCAGCTCGCCGTGGCAGCGTTCGTATTAAATACTCTAATGAAGGACGGAATCGCCGGGTTCAGCGAACTGTTATTCAGCAAAACCGTAAAGGTGCCGAGCATCACCGTGATGACGACCTTCCATTGCTCGGACACAGCCCGTATTTTCATCCCTCGGCCTGCTTAACCATGACCGTGCTGCAACCCGGCATAGGCCACATGCACCTCTTCATTAAAAATGAGGAAAGTATCGTCGATTTGGCGCTCCGTCACAATCAGCGACGGTAAAAAGCGCATCACGGCGGAATGCCTTCCCCCCGTATCCTTGACATGGATGCCCTCTGCTTCAGCGATGGCAATGGGGATACGGCGGAGGTAGGATCTGGCATTGGATTCCCGTGCAGCCTGACTCTCCAGATAACGGGTGCTATGCGAGATAGCAGTAGTAGCTTTTGGCAACTCGATCACTCCTTTGATATTGATAATCATTTTCAATCAATTCACTTTCTTATTATATGGAATAAATATCCTGTTTCCATGGACATTTCAGACCGGAATTTGGACAAAAACTGCTTCCAATTCCTAAAATAGAATAAAAAACCACAATAAAAATCGTCATTTCGACCATTTTCACTGTGGTTCTTTGGCATTTCTTCCTGACAGAATCAGGAGCGCTGTTTTTCATATGAGATTTTTGCTATAGCATCGTGCAGATGGATGGATTCTTCATTTCGGCACTCCACCGTGAAGGCACGAACGGCCTCCAGCTCAACCAGATCGGCAGCAATCAGCCGCACCATATCCTCGACAAAGCGCGGATTTTCGTACGCTTTTTCAGTTACGGCCTTCTCGTCGGGGCGCTTGAGCACCGGATGCAGCGGAGCGCTGGCATTGGATTCTGCTGCATCCAGCAGCATGACCTTCCAATCCTGCCCCAGCTTGTCCGGCTCATCTATATGCGCCTCCAGGGTCACCACGCCCCGCTGATTGTGGGCACTGTACTCGCTGATTTCCTTGGAGCACGGGCACAAGGTGGTTACTGCCACCGTCAAGCCAACCACGGCACGACTTCCCCGTCCTTCCTTATAGCAGATTCGGATCAGCGCCTCGGCATGGTTCAGTCCCGTCTTGTCCAGCACAGGGGAACACCGTTCGTAGAACCAGGGAAACGAAAGCTCCAGTTCGGCGCATTCTTGATTCATCCGCACAACCAGTCCTTCCGTAAAACGGATCAGCTGCTCCAAATCCGTCGTTCCGCCCTGCTGCCGATATTCCTCCAAATGCTCTGTCAGACGGCTCATATTGATCCCTTTAGCCTCACGATTGAGCGAGGTTGTCAGCTTAAAGGTTCCTATGCTTACCTGAGACGAAGGACTCAACCCTGCCTCCACGGTAATGGGATGCTTTACTCTGGCGATGCCCACCTGTTCAATGTCGAACAAATAGTTGAGCTTCTCATTTTGCAAATCGGACATGTGTTCCTTCGTGGTGGGTTTATCTCCCGGAATAGGGTCCACCGAGCCGAACAGCCGATGGCGCTCCGCCTTGGAAGGCAGTTCCGGGGTTACTCTATCTTCTCTCACATTAATGACTCCTTCAATTATGATTTTCCAAGATGACCGGATGCTGTTCCAGCAATTGACTGGCCTCCCTTACAGACTTTCGCTTGACCAGTTCGGTCATCATGGAGCAGGAGGCCATACTGATCGAGCAGCTTGAACCTTCAAATTTGATCCTGAATGCAGTCGTCTTGCAGCAGCATATATAAAATCATGACATCTCCACACGTCGGATTCTTATATGGAAGTACGATAGCGTCATCATCTGTAAGCTTGCCATAGTTTCGTGGTTGCTTGTAATGATCCATAATGGTTTGCCGATAAAGTCGTTCCAGCATTATGCCACCTTCTCTAATTGTAATAATTACGATTAATTTATATTACTACAAAAGAAGCGTACGGTAAACGTAATAGCTTCCGTAACCTTTCTCCAACAAAAAAAAGCCACCATATATGGCGGCCTTCCTCTATTGTACTCTATGATTTTATTCAGCCGATTTAGCAAGAATACGTGCAATCTGCTCACCAGTCAAATAAAACATACAGGCATGGCAGCGCATCCAAATCCATTATTTTCGTAAGCCTCCAGAGAAGGCCAACTCTCCTGAATCTCATCCATGATATCATCGAGCCCCCGTCAGATGCTGCTGCTTTAATAAATCACGATCCATTGCAACGATACCCCCCAAACGGGCTAGCTATACGGTCTCTGGCACCTGTCCCAAAAAATTATTTTTCAGCCAAGACCCGGTCACCTCTGCTCGCAGGCTGAGAAATCACCAAAAATTCAACATCCTTATTCGTTTCGTTAAACATTTGATGAGGAACCAAAGGAGGAACCTCACAACCTTCCTGAGAGCCCAATTCGATTCGTTCACCATCCACTTCAAGTATGGCTGTACCTGATAAAATAAAGAAGAATTGGCGTGCATGATGGTGATAATGTCTGACCTCGTGTGTATTCCCGGGCATACGCTCATGAATAATACTCAAATCATCATTTTTCACCAAACGCCAACCATCACATTGATCTCCCCATATGTAATGTTCGGCATTGTTTTTACTTATTTTCAAACTGAACCCCTCCTTTTGCGATTACTGATTCATTTTAAGCCTGTATTCATACGGCTACAATCTTATTTTCATCCAACAGGACGAACGTAAAAAAAGTCCGACTTAGGGCCGTCCTCCGTAAAACAGTATCTAACAAAGTGTGGCGTAGCGTAAAAGCTACACCATTCTTTCATCTATTGGGGTGTTCAGTTCTGGCAGGATACCCACCAAACGGCCCGGATTTTCTGCTGGTATCTTTGGCGTACCACTCGTTTATGATGTTCAAAAATGGGGTGAAGTCGCTGTCCTGCTGGTTGTCGCTGTCAGTTCCATTGTTGATAGCAATAAAGCGAATGCCTTTCTCAACAAAGAGGACTTCGGTATAAAATCCTACTTTCAAATAGTCACTTGCGGCAGTTTTTGGGAAAATGGAACTTTTACAACAATTTTACTTCTTTTGCAGTACGAAAGCGATAAAGTTCAGGTATTTCCCACCGCCAGCTTCCATTGTTTTGCGGTCATTGACCGCAATCTCATTTTCTTGGTTCAGCCACACCTCCCAAAGTTCCTCATTGCCCTCCATCTCGTATATGGAAATGATTTTGGCGTCTTGACATTGATTTACAATTTCTGTCCAATAGTGAATATCGCGCAGATAGATAAGCTGTTCCGGTGTCCACGAGAGAAGCAATTCTTCCGGCAGATTATCATGGCAATCCTTTTTCATACCGGGGACACAGGCATAAATATAACCGCCGCTTTTGACGAAAGGCAGTAGCTTTGCATCTAAGTATTCCGGGTCGCGTCCCCAATAATTATAAGAATCTGTACTGACTACCGCATCGAAGAATTCTTTTTCAAATGGAAAATTGGTAGCGTCAGCCTTGACTGGTATAATCTGTTCGTGGGTTAGCCCCATCTCGTCAAAGAATTTGCGGTTTTCCTCCGGGTCACTCCACAAATCGGCGGCGTAAACAGTGAAACCATAATCTTTGACAAGCATAACGCTTGTAAGCCCCTGCCCGCTGCCCAAGTCGCAAACGAGGCTTCCGGCGGGAATTTTATGCTTGATAAGCATTTCCTCCTGCAATTTTAAGGGGTTAGGTCCCATCATTTTTGCTTGTAATTTGGGTAAGTCGTATTTTTGGCTTTTAATATATTCCATTGTGATTACTCCTTATCTTTACTCATTTTCGCTATGTTTTTTTGCATAAAGCGCTCGATGTGCGCCGCAAAAAGATTCGCGGCTTCCTCTTTATCCGGGGATAAATCATAAATACTTAACAACAGGTAATATGGTGCATAAAACTCAAGTGCTAATTGCTTCGGATTACTTTTGCTCAAAATACCTTGCTCTATCATTTCACGGAACAAATCCTCCATATAATCTACCGGCCCACCTGCAAGGCACTTTTGATACAGGTCTGCCATATCAGGATTTCTGTATTGCTCCAATGTAATCATTTTGCGGAAATTGCAGCCAAATTCATCCTCTGTCCAAAAACGGAATTGCGCCTTGATGAAAGCGTCAATTTTATCTACAGAAGTATTGTGGTATGGCAATGGTGCTTTCTCGAATACTTCTTCTGGAACCTCAAATTCCCGCGCTCGCTCATAATCCATTTGATAGATACGCTCCACAATGCTGTCAAATATATCCCGCTTATTCTTGTAGTGCTTATACAAAGCTCCTTTTGTCATTCCAAGCTTCCCGGCAATAGCGCTAACCGAAACAGCTTCATAGCCATCTCGCGCAAACAAGCGGAGCGCGGTATGCAAAATATTTTCTTTTGTATCCGACATCTAAAAACCCCCTCTCAGCAGCAGTGAACCATCGTTCACCACTTATTATGGTAAACGATGGTTTACTTGTCAATAGGTAGCGTCTTTTTATTTGCAAAAAGCCATATTGGTAGGCGATAAATTGGCCTTGCCGCTAAACGGCAAGTAGGGCAAGTGTACACACACTTGCACATTTTGAGATTTTCCCTTGTGGGAAAATCCTCAAAATTGCTTGTTGGGGTAGCCACCCCAAACCCGGCTGATGTTGCGTCATATCGCTGTCGCTCATTCCTTATTTACCTTCGGGCCAAGTTGGCCAGAAGTCCTAAAGTGCAACCAGTTATCCCTTCCATCGACAAACCTGTTTATTTCGTTCTACTTATTAGGACGGAGAATAAAAAAAACAGGCGTATCGCTCATTTGAACGATACGCCTGTTTTCAGACATTTTACTTGGCAGTGCCCATAAACAGTTAAGTTTTTATACTGTCTTATGCAGGACTACCATACCCGGACTATTTTTTTATATATCTGCCTCTATAATTTCCTCCAGCTTAATCCAGCTAAAATCCTCTTCCCCACGGGACAGCTTCACTTCCCGCCGACTCGTGTTAATCACCGTCACAAACCCGCACAGCTCCTCGTCATCAAATGGATTGAATACCCGCAGCGTAATGGGCTTTCGCTCGTTATAGGAAACGATGATCGCCTGCTCAATCTGCTGCATTTCCTGATCGTCCAATGTCGGCTTGCTGCGTCTCCCCTGCTCCTTCATGAGTCGCAAATAGGCATCCCGATGCTCAGGCAAGATCATGCGCGAGCTTTCCCATATGCCGTTCCCTTCAAGCTTTTTCCCCATCGTAAACGCCTCCTATGCTGTTCTGGTTACCGGATGCCATGCCAGTACCTGATCTAATCGAAAAACGCGTGGCTGGCCTGTCTGTAAACAGGTAGCCCGTATCAAACCATTCCGCACACGGTGCACCTCAATGCGCCGCTGAGACAGCTTGCCCTTCCGGTCCATATACACGATTTCCACGATCTGTCCCACGTATTTTTCCAGCATGCTCCTCCACTCCTTATCAGAACGTTTGTTTGTATTATATGCGAACATGCGTTTGATTATCAATGTTAAATATCCCCTGAGAGAATGTGATGCTCTCAGGGGATTATTTAACACGCTTTGACATCAAAAATGGATCTTCCCAATCGTAATTCCAACCCATATGCAATAAAACATCATAGTATTAAAACCTATACCCTAGAACGCGGAATATTCCAAACTCCAATATATATGGGTTTTATAAACATTTATTTATAAATATAGGCATTAATGTTTAGACAATACTTTTCAATTTTTGTAGTCTTGGTAAGAAAATAAAATTTAAAGGAGTGTAATTATTATGAAATTTGTAAAGCTAACTTTATTCACAGTAGTTTGGATGATGGTTCTCTTTTTTAGTACTAGCCACAGCATATATGCTGCGGCTACGGGGGATGTCCTTAATAAACCGGAAGAAGGATGGTCTCGTTATGAAGCGAATACGCCCGAGATCACCTATCTTGGTGGTAATTGGTTTCGTGATAATACTGGACCAATAACCTGGACTTCTCCCTGGCAAAAATCTGGAACAAGTCTAAAATTTAATTTTAAAGGCACTAAATTAAGATTAATTTCTACCACTTGGTGGTCTGGTTCTAGCAGCATTGATGTCGTTATAGATGGTGTTAAGGTTGATAACTTTTCTTTGACTGGAAGTGACGTAGCAGCCCGTAAAATCATGTACGAAAAATTAAACTTGCCTCAAGGAGAGCACTCTGTTGAATTTGTAAATAATACACCAAACTATTTATTTATATATGCAATTGATACTGATGGGTCGTTACTTCCTTTTAAACCTGTCGAGGTAGAGCCAACTCCTGAACCTTCTGAACCTTCTGAACCGTCAGAGCCCTCTGAACCGTCCGAACCCTCACAACCGAGTGGTGACCGTGCAATTCTGGTTGTGACTATGGATAACGGGCTTGAAAAAGAATTTGATATAAGCAAGAAGGAACTAGCCTCTTTCATTCAGTGGTATGACGCTAAAGATGCCGGACGGGGTGCTTCTTTCTTCGCCATTGATAGACATAGCAACAACAAGGGTCCTTTCAACAGCCGCAAAGACTATGTAATATTCAATAAAATTTTGACGTTCGAAGTAAAAGAATATTCAGCTAAATAATAATAAATTAGGTCTTTTATAGTACAGCACGTCCACAACTAATTCAATATGTAACACCCCCTCGAAGTTGGACAGCTCTTAACATTAGAAAAGTGGCAAGCCTCCGAGTGATGAGGGGCTTGCCATTTAACGTTCTGATTGACAGGTACATTGACCCACAATCGAGTAGATTGACTAGAATGTCTTCCCTCCAAATAAGGCTCACTGAAAATGGCAAAGAGGACAAACTGATTGTCACAATGCGGCAGCGGCTACTTACTTCTCCAGAATTAAACTGCTGGTGCGGGATTAAAATTCGTAGGTGGATAGCTTGATATCCTCTTTATTCAAACTTTTCAACGGATAGGCTGGGCCATTCCAATAAGTCAGGATATCAACAGGCTCGTTAGCGCTATGTTCTTTTAACATAAGAGATAATTCAGGCAACAAATGCGGAAGCTGGTAAGAGCTTGTTATAAAATGATACTCTTCCGGACTATCACATTCTTCAGCTCTGTAAAAAACAAAGTAACCCTCGGTGTTGTCCCCGATGAGTACAATGTAACGAGCAAGAAAAATAATTTCACCATTGGAAAAGGGAATGGAATAGGTCGCATTAGGAATTAAATCCGTTTCCACCCCCTCTATGCGCACGGTAAGTTCACTGTTAAGAGCATCTATTCTTTCTCGTTGCTCGCTAATGAGGTGTTCATAACTTATAGGGACAAGCCCTCCTTTCCTAATCGTAGTAATCAATTCATCGATAAATACTTTTTGAGACAAAACCCGATTACTCATCCTATTCATCTCCACATTCATTTAAATCACAACCTTCTTACTTATTTCAAAGTGCTTCATATTTATGTAAATTAAAATCTTATGTCATAGAGATGCTCTTTTGTTCAACTTATGGATTGCAGCCATCATCATGAATGGGCACGGATAACCCGATCAATCAACTACCAAATATTTTTGTGATTGCGTTCACAACTCTCTCCATTTCAAATGGTTTAACAATGAAATCCTTTGCACCTGCCTGAAATGCTTTGATAATCGCTTCTTGCTGACCCAAAGCAGAGCACATTAAAATTTTAGCCTGAGGATCAAGCCCTATAATCTTTTCAACAGCCTCAAGTCCATCCATCTTGGGCATATTGATATCCATGGTGATTAGATCTGGACGAAGGTTCGAGTACTTCAAAACAGCGTCATACCCATTTTCCGCCTCCGCAATAACAGAGTGACCCAAATCCAAAAAAATATCCTTAAGCACAGATCGCATAAATAAAGAATCGTCGACGACTATAATTGTTGCCAAGGTTAATCTCTCCTGTCGTTTTATATATCTTACTTCATCATTCAGATGCTGACTGCTGAACAAAATGCATATCCAAGTTTCAATATCGGTGAAATAATAACCGAAGTTAATAGAAAAAATCTGTAAAAACAAAAACGCTACCATTGGATTACAAATGGAATTTTAAACTAGATACTATTGAATTAGTTTTCAAAACAGGTTTTCATAATGACGTAAATTATTCCTGTAGAGTGAAGATCACAAAGTACTAGGTATCCACTGAAACCTTTGCACTATCTGGACTTAAAAGGTGCCTATCGTGTCACTCCGCAGACGGAGGATGCTTCCCGGGGACAAAAAGTAACCGCTTCGCTTATACAGCACCATTCCGCCTACTCCGTTTTCATGGGAATTTACGAACCAGTTTTGATTAACACTTTCTACTTCTTTAGGATTCTTGGCTTTAGAATATGTAACCTACATTATAATGTTTCAAATTCAAAGCCCCCTGTCATACCATGCATTACATCACAAGTGAGCCAATCTAATGCATTTTTACTTAATAGCTTCATAACAATTTCTTGTATCTTTACAGTTATGTCTCCTGTTACATAAGATGCTAATTGAATAGATGCAGTGCTACGATCCTCCACGTAAAAACGTTGCAAACCTGTTTGATAAATTCTCTCCACTCTTGCCAAATGAACAGCGTCAGTTAGAACATACACAGCATAGCCTGGCTTAATAAGATAGGCCTCGCTCGTTTCATAATCAAGTTCTTCCTCTTCCCATACATGAACAATCACAATTTTCTCAAGCACAGCAATATCTGACATGTTCTTTTCCTCTTTTCTAAAATGGTTTTATTTGACCAGATCAAAACTTAATCTAACAACCAAGCAAATATAATTATCAATTCCTTTTGTGAAAAAGAGATTTCTTGTAAATGTTATCGTTTAATATTTATCATTAAACGATAAATCAATAATAAATATACACTCTTAAACGTTTATCGTCAAATGATTATTTCATAATGCTTACTAACAGGGTAAAATACTTGATAAGAGGTGATTATCTTTGGCGATAAACATAAAGTTAGAAGAAACATTGAGCAAAGCAGGAATCACAAAAAATGCCTTGGCTCGCGAAGCAAAAGTTCGACCGAACTTAATTTACGATATGTGCGATGGTAAGACAAAACGCGTAGATCTGGAAACATTAAGTCATATTCTCGACACATTAGAAGATCTTACAGGTCAGAGACATTACCTGAGCGATGTTCTGGAATATATCCCGCATAACGAAAAAAACGATCACACTCCTGTCTAATGGAGATAGATCGTTTTTTTATGCTCTACATATAGAGATAACTGCTTATAGTAATAAGTAAATATAATAATATCACAGCTTTTTTATAGCTAAATCCATGTTTCAATGACTGTTTCGGTGTGAAATCCACTTTTTTTTAACAATGGAATGACTTATTTAAGTATATTCCTCACCTCTTGATGTGCAGATTATCCCCTAAAAACAGCTTTATACAAGCTTTCTTATAAACAAATATAATAATAAAGTTGTAAAATACGACTGACAAGTGTACAATAAAATTAACAAAAAAAGAAACCAAAGTGTCGCAAAGGCGCCACGGCTTCTTTAAGGTTTTTGCGAAAATAACCGCTTCCCTACCAAGAGCGCGGTTATTTTCTTTTATTTCTATATGTCTGAATCAAGCTAATTATGGAGAGGGTTACGGACAGCAGTTTTACCACTGGCTCTACATACTTCAGAACAATTGTTAACTGCTCTAAAAAGTACGACATGGTTTCGATGATATTTATCATATCGACCTCCATGCCGTGCGCCTTTGCTCGTTACATCATACATTATATTCACAAAAAAACCTAACTTTTCAATTTCAAATTCCGTCTAAGGCTCTGATCGCCAAAAGCTCGTTCCAATACTAACATTATCTAACTGGTGATTTTGGCACAAAAAACTTACTCCTACTCAAAGTTCAAGTCGGAATAAGCTTGTAGAAAATACAGACGTGCAGTTAATTCCCCGATTAAATTGTGGTAGTCCTTTCTTTTGTATTTATTCATTATTGTTTATTATAGAATTTGAATTGGAAAGATGGACATTAAAACGAAGTAGCCGGAATGGTGCTGTACAAGCGAAGCGGTCGCTTTTGTCCCCGGATTTCTCCCCCTTATAGTTTTATTCAAGAAATCCGGGGACGGTGGCGATGGGAAGCACCATCCGGATGCGTAGTGGCACGATAAGTAACTTTTAAGTTCAGCTTATATAGACATAAAAAACTGACACCGTGGTCGTACCGATGTCAGTTTACAGACTTTATTCATTCAGGGCTTTTTTCAAAGCCTCTAGGTTGTTTTTCATAACGCCAAGGTAGTCGAGGCTCTTCTGTTTGTCTTCGTCCGTCAGTCCTTCGAGTGGGTTCAGTACATCGGTTTTTGCACCGATTTCAGTAGCTACGGTCTCAGCGACCTTTGGATCAACAAGGGTTTCAAAGAAAATCGTTTTCACATTATTCTCTTTGGCAAATTTGATAATGCCCGCCAGCTTGTCTGGTGTAGGCTCTTGCTCCGGGGATAGTCCGGCAATCGGCACTTGGGTCAAGCCATATTGCTTAGCCAAGTAACCAAAAGCAGCATGCTGGGTAATAAAGTCTTTGCGTTTTACATCTTTCAGATCTGTTTTAAACTCGGTATCCAGCTCTTTCAATTTAGCGATGTAAGCATCAGCATTTTTTTCATAATCAGCTTTGTTCGCAGAATCTGCAGAGATAAGGCCCGCTTTAATGGACTCTACTTCCTTTTGGGCCAATACCGGATCAAGCCATACGTGGGGGTCCAGCACATGATCGTGACTATGACCTTCCTCAGCATGTGCTTCTCCTTCTTCCTCCTCAGCAGTACCTTCCATCAGGTTCAACCCTTTGCTTGCTTCAACCACAACACGCTTGTCGTTAGACGCACTGCTCAAAGCCTGTTCTGCCCAGCCTTCAACGATACCGTTATATACAAAAACGTCGGCATCCTTCACCTGTGCCATATCTTTGGCGCTTGGCTCCCAGTCATGCGGCTCCGCACCAGCAGGAATCAGCGCGGTTACATCAGCATGATCTCCAGCGACCTGCTTTGTAAACTCATACATCGGATAAAAAGTGGTAACCACTTTCAGCTTTTTGCCACTGTCCGTCGTTTGCGCCTGATTCGGCTCGGTTTGGGGAGTGTTTGTAGCTGTATTATCAGATTTGGCTCCGCAGCCGGACAAAATAAGTGCCAGCCCCGCAGACAATACGAATGATTTTTTGAACCATGTATTCATGTTCATAACTCCTTTATTGTTTGGTTTTTCAGAATACGAATCGTTTCTGTTTCATTTACTGGCGTGCTGCATTCTTCTGCCGAGAAGCCTGCTGCTTACCCAGCTTGCGGACCAGCTTTTGAATACCGATTCCCACGATCAGGAATAATAACAGCACCATGGCAATCGTCCCTCCTGGGGGTGTACTCAGTTCATACGATGCAGTTAAACCCGAAAATACCCCGATCAATGCGGTCACCATAGATATCCAGATGGCTGCGGCAAAGCTCGGTGCAATTCGAATCGCCAATGCAGCCGGTAACACGATCAGTGAGGAGACAAGCAACACACCGACAATCGGCATTGCAGCGGCTACAATCATCCCTGTCAAAATGCTAAACGCAAATGAAATGGATTTGACAGGAAGGCCGTTTGTCTTCGCCGTCTCTTCATCAAAGGTAATCTGATACAAAGGACGCCGAAATACGAAAAAGAAAATACCCCCGATCACAGCGACTGCGATCATCAACATCAGCTCTGTCTGATTGACCGCCACCACTGAACCGAACAAATAAGCGGAAAAGCCTTTATTAATACTCTGATTCAGGTTCATTAAAATCACAGCCGTCGATAGGCCGCCGACCATAATAATGGCCACAGAAATCTCACTGTACGTTTTATAAGACCTGCGGACGTACTCAACGATAATCGCTCCGATTATCGCTACAATAAATCCGGTTATCGTCGGATTAATGCCCAAATAGGCACCCGCTGCCACCCCTGCCAGCGATACATGCGATAGCATGTCCGCCATCAGAGCCTGACGCCGCAGCATCAGGTACACTCCAAGCACCGAGGCCAGCAGTGCAATTACCCCACCGGCACAAAATGCCCGCTGCATGAAGTCGTAGTGCAGCATTTCCATCCGCCATCTTCCTTCCTCTCAAGCTCAATAATACGATCCAGATAATGTTGCACTTCCGATAGTCCATGGGTAACCATGACTACGGTTCTTCCATATTCCTTAACCTGCTGATTCATCAGATCGTAGAAGTGATGGCGGCTTTCCTGGTCCATTCCGGTCGTGGGCTCATCCAAAATGAGCAAATCCGATTCCTGAGCGAGCGCTCGTGCAACACAGATGCGCTGCTTCTGTCCACCCGACAGCTCACCGATTTTACGATGACGCAAATCCCACATGCCTACCTGACGAAGCGCCTGCTCTGTCCGATCATGATCCTCGGGCCGCATGCGGCGCAACCAGGAGCCATGAGTGTATCTTCCCGAACGGACAAATTCCAAGATGGTACTTGGAAATCCGCCATTAAAAGCAGCAATTTGCTGCGATACGAATCCAACAACAAGCTTCTTGCCCTCACCTGTGCGGTCGGACATAAACACCTTGCCCTTCCAAGGTTGAAGCAAACCGAGCAACAATTTGAGCATTGTTGATTTGGAAGCCCCATTCGGCCCGGTAATGGCCACAAATTCGCCAGAAAAAATTTCAACATTGGCATCTACCAGATTAGGAACGTCCCCGTAGCCAAATGTAACTTGTTCCAGTGAGGCTAATAACATGACGCAAACTCCCTTTCCTTTAAAAAGCCTGGAGCCATCTGAACGACATACCTCCGCGCAGATTCTCCAGGTCGTTTATCCTCATTAAACCATCTACCGTAATTATTACGATTAGCTAATAAAAAAACAAGCGTTTGATAAACGTAACCTTTACGCATTAGCAAGTTTAACAGTTTAGGAAAGGTTCGTCAATGTTTTGCAGGTCTTTTACTCGTTTACTTTACTTTGTCCGGGTACAAGCCGGAAGCCAAGGTTTTCAGCGCAATCGGCGCACGCACACCTTCAGCCGCTGCGGACAGGGGCAGCACTACAAATCGTTTGTTTTTGATCGCTTCCACACCAGCCAGCGCTGGCTTGCTCAGCAGCAGATTCTCTTTGTCCGCCAGCGAGGTATCTCCATAGTCCAGAATCACAATGACGTCAGGGTTACGCTTTACAACTTCTTCCCAGCTTACCTCAGCAAAGCTTTTGTCAATGTCATCAAAAATATTTTTGGCCTTCACACCTTTAATCAGCGAGGTCAAATAGTTGTTGGCAGCCGTAAAGGGCTTGTCTTCGCCGCTGTCATATACAAATACCTTTGGCGCTTTTTCTACAGTACCGATCTGAGTCTGAATGGATTCCACTTGTTCACGGATACTGCCTACCAGCTTTTCCGCACGGTCCTCAACCCGGAAAATACGTCCAATATTTAGCATGTCCTGATATACGTCTTGTAATGTGGGACCCGGCTTGTTTGATGATTCCTGTACATAGGTCGTCACGCCCTGTTTGGCAAGCTCCTCACGGGACCCGAGATTTTTGTCGTTAAAGGCACTCTTCCAGCCCGCATAGGCAAAATCCGGCGCAGCGGCCATAAATACCTCTTTGGGCGGGTAATGTTTGGCTAGCACCGGGATTTTATCATATTGAGCCTTATATTCCGGTAGAATGCTATCGTCCAAATAGGCCGTGCCCACCATAGAGGACTCCAGTCCAAGCGCCAGCATAACCTCCGTTGCATGCTGATTCAGTGTAATCACACGTTTGGGCGCTTCGGGAAATACCATCTTGATGCCCATATTTTCAAGCTCTACAGACGTTCCCTTTGTCCCCGATTGCGATGCAGCGGGTTGCTGCTCAGTTGCGGATGAATCGGATTTTTGAACCGTGTTCTCTGCTCCGCAGGCTGACAGCAACGCCATCGCCAATACGAGTATGACCAGCGATATCGCCGATTTTCTGTGTTTTTTCATATGTAGCCATCCTCTTTCATCTGTAGTGCATCCTCTCTCAGCGTATAGCATACTATTCCCGAAAGGATAGCCTCCATTGACCCATACATTGTCACAATAGGATTGCAGATGTTCACCTCTTCCCGCTGCCTTCTGTTAACGTCATAGATTGTCTCCTCTCCTGAGGGAATTCGGTAAAAAGGTAATACTCGGCTTCCCGGTTTTCGGATGAATGCAGATTTCTGTCTCTACCCCAAATACGCTGCGCAGCAGGTTCGGCTGAAGCATATCCTCCGTTATGCCTGAGGCCACTACCTTGCCCTCTTTTAAAACATAAATTCGATCACAATAAAATGCCGCCAGATTCAAATCATGCAGCGCAGCAAGTGTAGTTACCTGTAGTGCTTTGACCAAATCCAAAATTTGTAGCTGATACCGGATATCCAAATGGTTTGTAGGCTCATCCAAAATAAGAAATTTGGCCTGTCCGGCCAAGGCTCTGGCGATCAGTACGCGCTGCTTTTCACCGCCGGACAAGGTGGCAAAGCCCTGATCCGCCTGAGTGTCCATACCTACCCGTTCAAGCGCCTGCTCGACCAGTTCATGATCGACGGCAGTGTCTGCTTCCAGCAGTTTCTTATGCGGATGACGACCCATCAGGACGATGTCCCGTACTGAAAAATCAAACGCTTGGGGTGTGTCCTGACTCACCACTGCCATTTGCCGGGCCGTTTCTTTGTACTTCATCCGCAGCATATCCCGACCATCCAGCGTAACCAAACCGCTGTCAGGCTTTAGCACACGGTACATGTTTTTGAGCAACGTCGATTTGCCACTGCCGTTCGGACCGATCAGTCCAACCATCTCCCCCGCTTTTACCTGGAGACAGATGCCGTCGATCAACCGTTTATCGTGAATACTAAAGGCCACATGTTCAACTTCTATATTCATTTTTCACCTCCAAACGCGTAGGAACTGCGCCGCAGCAACCATACAAAGAAGGGTCCCCCGCATATAGCCGTCACAATACCTATTGGCAGCTCCTGTGGAGCCAGCACGAGCCGGGCACATACGTCTGCCCACACGACAAAGATAGCTCCCGCCAACAAGCTGACGGGTAGCACACGTCGATGATCCGATCCCACCATCAGCCTGACGATGTGCGGAATCATAAGCCCGACAAAGCCAATCGAGCCACTGACCGATACGACTGCCCCAGTTAAAAGAGAAGCCACGACAACCAGTAATACGCGGAACGCCTGTACGTTCACACCGAGCGTTACGGCGACCTCTTCACCCGTTAGTAAAGCATTTAGCGATCGATATCGGGTAAGTAGGATAGCTGTTCCAGCCGATATAATGAGGCTTGGTATGAGAAGCGTATCCCATTGAGCGCCTGCCAGACTTCCCATCATCCAATACATCGCGTCACGAATGCCTTTTTCATTCGGGGCCATAGTGACGATAAAGTTGGTCACAGCAGACAGCATCATGGACACCGCCACCCCTGCCAGCAGTAAGCGGGTCGTCGATATGCGTCCAGCCACACGAGCCAATGCGAATACCATGAGCATCGCAGCAAGCGAACCTATAAAAGCAGATAAAGGCAGCGCAAGTCGGCCCAGGAATCCGAAAGCTCCAAACACAATCACCAGCGTCCCTGTCACCGAAGCCCCGGACGAGACTCCTAAGATATAGGGATCAGCTAACGAATTACGAATTAAGGCCTGAATAGCCGCACCTGTAACAGCAAGTCCTGCTCCTACGACGACACCTAGCAGCACGCGCGGAAAGCGGATTTCCCAGACGATATATTGCTCTGGACTTGTCCATGTCACAGGTATCCATTGATCCAGCCAGGGAAGATGGGACAGCGCAATTCGCCATACTGTTCCCGGTGCGACGGCCACGGGGCCTAGCATGACCGCGAATGTGACCGACAGCACCAACCCGGCAGTCAGCAGTAGAATAATCGTTGTAAATCCCCAAGCAACCTTTCCAGCACTGCTCATTTCTGACATCATGAATTAGTCAATGGCTTATCGGCCGCTTCCAGCTTCCTCAGCCGTTCTTCGATCTCGGAAGCAGAGAAATTTTCGCCCATGACGACGGCTACATCGTTCACTGGCTTTTGCGGGCGAATCGGAATGATTTCCAGCTCCCGATAGGCAAACTGGAACATCATCTGACCCTCTGAGCCCAGAAAACGCACAATTCCTTTGGCCCTGTAAATTTCAGCAGGCAAACTGCGGAACAACTGTTCAAACTCGGAGCGTGGCACAGGTTGTCCAAAGAAATGCGTGTGAACAACTACATGGTCGTAGGAATGGTAATGCTCCCCATGTTCGTGGTTATGGTCATGTTCGTGCTCATAGTGCTGGTGCTCATGATGGTGATGGTCTGCAAGAGCATCATGATCATGAGCGTGCAGATGATTTTCCAAATGATGACGATCATTCCCGCTATCGGCTTTGGACTCCTTTTGCCGCGAAACGTCCATACGGTCCTCTCCTTGAATGGAGAAAAAAGTACCCGCATCCACGTCGCTTCGTTGCGTACTCACAGTCAGCGCGTGTGGATTTAATTCTTTTACGAGTGCCTGTACCTTCTGCAGCTCGTCCGCAACCAATAAATCGATCTTGTTAATAATCAACTTGGAAGCACATCGAAGCTGATCCTGCATCAAACGATATGACTTGTTTCTCTCGTTACCCGAGGCAAAATCCAGGAATTGACGCGCATCCACCACCGTAATAACGGATTGTAAAATCATAGAGGAATATATAGAGGCATCTGTCACCGCATCTACAATTTCCATCGGATTAGCCACACCGGTACATTCTACGATAATCACATTCGGCTTATATTCCTCAGCAAGATTCATCAGCTCGACACCCAAATCTCCGCGGATGGTACAGCATATACAGCCACTAAGCATTTCCTTCATGGGAGCCTGGCCATTCACCAGACTGCCGTCCAAATTAACATCGCCCAACTCATTCATCAAAATAGCTGGCTTGAGCCCCTGCCCTTTATAGTAAGCCAGCGCATGCTGAAGAAGAGTTGTTTTACCGCTGCCCAGAAATCCGGATAAAACAACAATCGGTATCATAAAATCCTCCTTGTCTTTCGAACGTTTTAATAAGGATCGTACCGTAAAAATTTCCTTCTTGCAATCGTTTGTTTGATTTTAATCGTAATATTTACGAATTAATGCAGGCTCATTGTCCTGGACTTGTCCATAAAGAGGTACTCCAGACACTATCCAGCGGGCATGTTTGTCCCATTACAGACATAGGATGTAGATAAGAACCGTTATTTCCAAGGAGACGTGGAATGAAAAACAGTACGCTGTTGAAGATGCTGCCTTTTATGATTCCGTTTGCCTTTCTCATCCCTGTGCTTGTTACGCTATCTCCCCGGTGGCTTCGTTCGTTAGATATAAGTCAACTGCAACCGTTAAAAACGGTATTTATGGGCATCTTTCTGGAAGCTGCCCCGTTTCTCCTTATCGGTGTACTCGTCTCATCCCTTTTGCAATGGCTCGTACCGGAAACATGGATTCGCAAAATAGCGCCTGCGCATCCTGTGCCGGGGGTCCTGCTGGCCTCCTTGCTTGGTCTGCTGTTCCCCATCTGTGAATGCGGCATGATCCCTGTCGTTCGCCAATTGATGCTCAAGGGAATGCCTGCCTATATGGGCATCACCTTTATTTTAAGCGGGCCGATTATCAATCCCGTGGTGCTGGCTGCAACGATGATGGCTTTCCCTTCCCATCCCGAGGTCACCGCCGTTCGAATGGGACTGGCCTTTGTCGTTTCCACGATCATTGGGCTGATCGTGTATGCCTTTGTGCGTGTGCATCCGCTCAAACGGTCGTTGCTCTCTTTTAACCAGCAAAAGCAGAACAACCAGACTCATCGGCACAATCGCACATGGCGGGGCTTTTTTGTACATGCTGGCGACGAATTTTTGGACATGAGCAAATACCTCATTATCGGCGCGTTGCTGACAGCCTCCATCCAGACCTTCATCCCACGGGATGAAATGCTTTCGTTAAGCGGTGAAACGGCTGGCTCGTACGCCTTTATGATGGGTTTTGCCTACGTACTGTCCCTGTGTTCCACCTCCGATGCCTTTGTGGCTACTGCTTTTTCGCATACCTTTACACTGGGTCCGCTGGCATCGTTTCTTGTACTCGGCCCGATGCTGGATTTCAAGGGCACGCTCATGCTGCTAAGCACCTTCCGCACCAAATTTGTCGCCGTTCTGTGCTTGCTCATTATTTCGTTCGTCCTGGTGGGTTCTATAGCCGCTGAATGGTTATTTGGGAGGTGAATACGAACGTGAATTCAACCTTTAGCATCCGCTGGCAGTATGGCATGCGCTCCTTGCTCATGATCGGATTGGCTGTGTACATCATCTCATTAAGCCACACGAATGCACTTCATTACTACTTGGCTCCACATATGCAAAAGCTGCTCCTGCTCTGTCCTGTGCCACTCTTGTTCATCGCATTGGCAATGGCATGGCACGGAATCGTCGGGGAGCGGGACGGTGAGGATGTATGTGATTGCGAGCATCCGTTGCCGCAAAGCTGGTTCAAAAAAACAATCGTATATGGAATGCTGCTCATTCCGCTGCTATTCGGTTCGCTGCTGCCCAATCAGGCGCTTGGCAGTGATATGGCAGCCAAAAAAGGCATGTCCTTCACATATCCCAACCCGGAGATCCGGCGCAAAACAGATATACAGACCACGAAAGCACCGACCGCCTCCATTTTATCGACCGCCTCTCCCCCGCCAACTTCGCCCCCTCCAGGGGGAAAGTGGAGTCAGGAAACGCTGGATAAGCTGTTCGTTCCGCCTGATAAGTATAACGTAGAATTTGCCGAGCTGGCGAAACGTCTATACCAACAGCCGATCATACAAATCAAACCGGAGATTTTTTCCGAAACCATTGGAGCCATTGAATTGTATAAGCACGCTTTTGAAGGAAAAAGGGTGCAGGTGACTGGCTTTGTCTATAAAGACGGCAGCCTGCCGGGCAAAGGTCTGTTTGCGGTGGGAAGGTTCCTTGTCATGTGCTGTACTGCCGATGCCATGCCATTCGGAATCATCGTCCAATCCAGGAAGGCCCCATCCTTTGACAAGGATACGTGGGTGACCATTGAAGGCACACTACATGCCACTCAGAAAGGCAATACCCCCGTACTCGAAATTCGATCCGAGAAAATAACCACTGTGGCACAGCCGGAATCCCCTTATGTTTATACCCAGGCAGATTCGGTAGCCACCTTTGATCGCTTGAATGCAGCACACTAACCCTATCAAGGAGGAATAATGATGAACAAGGTTCCTGTGATATTAATCAGCGGTTTTCTTGGCAGCGGCAAAACGACACTGCTTCTGCGCTTGCTGGCCTATACCCGTCAACTTCCGCTCCGTCCCGCTGTATTAATGAACGAAATGGGTGAATACGATGTAGACGGTGCTATTATTTCTGAAGAAATGCCCGACGTATCGGTGGAAGGACTGCTGGAGGGCTGCATTTGTTGCAGCAAAAGAAATGAGCTGGCAGGCGCTCTGCACACCCTGCTCAGTCAGGAGCCGGATCTGATCTTTATGGAAACCACCGGGGTAGCCAACCCTGAGCAAGTGTTGGAAGAGCTTCGCTCCCCGTTGCTGGCGGATCGGCTTTATCTGGTTCACAGCATCAGTGTTGTGGACGCTGAGCTTTTTCATGAATACAACAGTCGCTTCACCGCTGACAAGGAGCTGGTTCGGACCCTGCACGGGCAACTTCGCACCGCAGACTTCATTGTGGTGAACAAGACAGATGCCGCAAGTAGCCGTGAAGTGACGAAGGTCGTCAAGAGCATCCGCAAGCTCAACGATACGGCCAAGCTGCAAACCGCTGAGTACAGCCGGGTTGACCTTGAACCACTGCTGGAGCCTGTTATAGCCTCCGTATCCGTTGCCGCAAAACCTGTACAGGTACCTCAACCCGAATCAGCACAGACTCAACGACCCGATGCAGCCGCATCGTCCGTCCCTATTTCCGCCAAAAGTATCGGACGACCCGGCAGCATTTCCAGAAGCACGGCATTCAAAGTCATTTCTGCGCACAGTCATAGCCACAGCCAAGATCCAAACCAATCCCATTCGTTTTCCCGTCTGGAGAGCTTAACGCTGCATCAATATTCTCCACAGCCTCTGGAAAAGCAACGATTGGAAAGCTTTCTGACCGGGCTCGGTTCCTCGCTGCTTCGGGCCAAAGGCTATTGCGTGCTTCCACACGAAGGTACAATGATTTTGCAATATTCAGGAAGTCACTTGGAGTGGCAACCCACCGCACTCCCCGTGAGTCAGGGGTACGTCACGCTCATTGGGGAGCAACTGGACAAAGCATCCATTGCCGACCAATGGGAGCAGTGCTTCATTTCGCTTTAACCGACAAATCTGCTTCGATACAAAAGAAGAACCCCTCCACTTTTGTCGGGGGGTTCCCTCATTAAGACATGACAACTTTATTAGGAATCGGCACGTCATGTGCCTCAGACTTTTCTTTCATATTCAAAATTGTAATGAACTCTCCAACAAATCTTTGATTGACTGTAGGAACACAAAATATGTTCTCTTTTGTATACCCAGGGAGTACGGACGTCATTTCGCTCCTATAATCTGTGCGGTATGTATCTATCTGTAGATAATAAAAAAAGCGATGTTCACGAATTATTTGTATAATCCGTGAACATATCGCTCGTCTTGTTCTAAAGGTTATATTTTTTGTTAAAGCGATCCACACGTCCACCGATATCCACGTTTCTTTGTTTACCAGTGAAGAACGGATGGGAAGCGGAGCTGGTATCTACACGGATAACCGGGTATGTGTTGCCGTCTTCCCATTCCATCGTTTCTTGGGAATACTTAGTGGAAGCACTCAGGAAAGAGAATCCACAGCTAGGGTCCAAAAAGATAACTTTGTTCAATGTTGGATGAAGATCTTTTTTCATATTATTCACCTAAGCTTTCATATCATTTTATGGGTTCAAACTCAAACGTACTAGCGCAATACTCCATCAGTTGGCAAAAGGAACGGTTATGTCCCAGAAAAAAAGACGACAGATCGTAACGGTTGCGCTCAGGTTCGTAAACGACAAGCAAACGATGCCGCATATATCGCATCGCCCATTGCATGAACGCTCCGGATCTTTCGTCAGCCTTCATCGTTATATAAGCATATAGTGAATGGTCCTCCGGCTCGTCCCAAATGCTGACACCAGCACAGGAGAACTCGGTAGCCACGTGCTTTCGATTCAAAAGGCAAAGCGTACCATGCAGCTCTGCATCTATCGTACAGCCATGAAAAAAAGCCGTTCGCTTAGGCGTAAGCTTTATCTTTGGACGCTCTATCCACTGGACTAATTCAAGTTTTCGCCGGTTCCATAACGCAGGCTTTTGCAAACTTAACACGATTTCTTCATCATGAAGTGGAGAGACCATGCCATGGCTCCTTTCATGAAGCCCTATATTCATTAGATTTGAGGCTTCGTTCAGGACGCAAAACAATTCAGGTTGCTATGTAGCCAACCTACATTATCTAGTTTCACGATGGATCGTATACTTTTTCAGACGTGGAGAGTATTTTTTCATTTCAAGACGCTCCGGGTGATTTCTTTTGTTCTTGGATGTTGTATAGTTGCGGTCACCAGATTCGGTGCATGCCAAGGTAACAATTACGCGCATTTCTCTTCCTCCTTAAATGGAATACATGGTATACAATTACAATAGTAATTTTTACGATTAGTTCTATTCTATAATTCATGGTGCTCTTTGTCAACCTTTGACTGACGGTTTATCGCTTCTTCTACTGTATTCCAGCGATTACGGTACTGTGCCAGCTTCGGGTGAAGTTCTAATGGTTCGGTCGAAAGCACCAGTCTGACGTTTCTGATCCATTCATCGAACGATGCATAGGATGCGCACAAATTTGCAGTTTCAGGATTCATATACAGAAAAAGCGGGGAAGTATATTTTTCCGCCAAAAAACGGATTGCTGCTTCAATCGGCGTATAATTTTTGCGTTTACCTTCCCAGCTCTCGATTACGACTGTACTCAAAGCCTGCTCCCGCTGCCACTCCCCAAGGTTGTCCACCCGCTTGTAATACGAGCGAATCGGCTGCTTCCACATTCTTCTGACTGTTTCCTCATGTAACGGGTATAGTACCAGCTTTTTAAAGGATAGCGCAGCTCCCGTTTCAGCAAAAATCTCCAACTCTCTAGCTGTAATCTGCTCAAACGTATCATAAAAGATCATAGTCCCTTTATGCGTCTCAACTGGAGGCTCATAGCCATAGGGTACATATTGAAGGTTTCTTGTCATACCAGACACTCCATCCTTCCGTAAATGAACTTTTCCTTCTATATTATACCCTTGTTTTGGCATGAGTTTGCATAAAATGTTTATCCTTGCTGAGCAGCAGTCGTATTGTGGCCTGAGCCCCGGCGAAACTGCAAAGCGTAAAGTCCTATGGTTGCGAGCGCAATCAGCGCAAGAACCGTAAAAATATTGCTAAAATTGAATACCTGCACGTTGGATACGACAGGATTCAGATGAAAGGTAGACGAGGTATCTAGCGTTTTTCCCAAAATACTTGTCGTCACTGCACCGGAAATAAAATTCAGCAGAGACAGCAATCCCATTCCAACACCAATCTGATCCCTCGACAAGGTACGGGAAATCGTGTTAGACATGGCAATCTGCATAAAGGTTTGACCTACGTTGCCGAAAATGAGCAAAAATAAAATGAGATACGGAGACGCGCCCACAAAGGTAGACAAGCTGACAAAGCAGATAAACATAAGCGTAACTGCCGTATAGACTAGAAATGAATTTCCTTTGCTATCGGCCAAACGCCCACCGCTTTTACCAAGCAAAGCCGACGCAATGGCAGCCGGAAACATAATCAATCCAATGGTTGCAGGCGTAAGCTGATTGAGACTGTTCAGAAACTGCGGAGCCAGGTACGGCAGCCCAAAGCTAACCCCCGCCCCCAAAAAGGCTATAAGCAATCCGTAAGAATATTGCTTGTTGCGGAACAGCTTGGGCTGAATGAATGGCTCTTTAGCGGTGGTGATCCGCCATATAAACAGAGCAAACAGCACCATACCGACCAGAAAAATATAATATTGCTTTGCGAAATGGAAAGCAGTAAGAAGGCTACCGTTCCGCCCAGCAGCAATCCACCGAGAAAATCAAATTTCTGATTCTCTCCACGCTGGTCGTCCAAATATTTGCGAAAGAACGGCAAGGCGATAAGCGGCAGCATGGAAATAACGAACAGAAAACGCCAGCTTGCAAAGCCTGTAATCAAACCGGAAATAATCGGAGCCAGTGCCGTACCCAGTGCCAATCCGATTGCAGTAATGCCCAAGGCGCGTCCTCTTTTTTCAGCAGAGAAATAGCGGACAGGAATAATCATAGCTGTCGCCGGAATAACAGCAGCCCCTGCGGCCTGAAGCAAACGGGCTACAATCAGCATCCAAAATTGATTGGCCAACAGACCAATAAGCGAACCTAACGCAAAAAAGATAATCCCAAACGTCAGTAAATCCTTGAGACGGTATTTGTCCGCCAGCTTTCCATAGGTCACCGAGCCAACCGCATACACAATCATATAACCGGTCAACAGCCAGCTCACATCAGAAGCACTAATATGAAACTCCTCGCGAATCACAGGCATTACTACATTAAACATAAAGGCGTTCATCACTGAAAACACAAGTGTGAAGGCCAACACACGCATAAGCTTATCCGCATTGGGATAAGTTTGTTCTTTTATCATCGGTCTCTTCCCTCTCCTGTAAAATCTATCTAGCTGCAATAACTCAGCTTCGGAATACCCCTATCCGGGCAAATTTCTCTATATATCCGTTCTAACGCGGGCGTTCGCAGAATGATAATTGTGAAGTGTTTTTTTCAACAGACCTCGGAGCGTCTCTAATTCCCCTACAGATAACGTTTCTCCTACCGAGCTTTTAATCTGCTCAACTGTATGCTCAGCTACCTTGTGAATTTTTAAGCCTTCCTCAGTCAAATAAATCTGCTTCATACGCGCATCTTGCGGGTGACTTTTGCGTACTGCCCAGTTTTTCTTAACGATCCCGTTAACCAGGCTGGTGACGCTTGATTTATCAACCAGCAGCAGCTTTTCCAAATCCGTATTGGTCACTCCAGGCGACATTGCCAGTATATAAAGCGTCTGCGATTGCGGGGAGGTAAGCCCCAAAGGACGCAACGCCGTCTCAATCTCGCGCCGGACTGTTGTGAAAATGCATTTAATTAAATACATCGTGCTCTCTTCCTCCCAGGGAAGACAAACGGGATACACCTCACTTCCCATGTGGTTGCTAACCTCCATAATCATTGAATTTTAATGGTTTGAATTCCAACTAATCTTAAACAGTCGCCTATCTAGTGTCAATACTTTTGGAAAATTAAAAGTGATTGTTTATAGCAAAAGACGAGCCTTGTAAGGAAGCCCGTCTTTTACTTCATTTCTGTTTTATTTTGCTTGTACATGAAAAAACGTCGAAGAACACTTAATCAGCGGTTTTCACTTGAACCAGCGGGTACTCTTCTCCATCCACCGTAACTGTACTAGCATCGTCTAGCTCCAGTCGTTGCCAAATGGTCAGCAGTGTGCGATAAGGATACTGCTTCAGGTCATACTCGGTTGGTGCGTCCGTGTCGGTTCCGGTTCCATCGGTTGCCGTACCGCCCCCCTCTGTAGGAGTCCCCGACGTCGTACCTGCGCCCGATTCTCCTGTCACCGTTCCAGCCTGATTAGCGCTGTTCCCGCCGGATGTACCACCGCCAGCCGTTGAACCACTGCCAGTGGTCCCCCCTGCTGCCGTACTCCCTGTAGCGGCACTGCCGGTTTTCGCGTCACCGGACTGCCCGGTGTTAGCTTTACTGGCTGCTTCCTTGTCGTTCTGTTCAGCAAGCGTAAAATTTTCGTATGAATGCTCCTGTTGATCCGCACCGACAATGACGAGCTTTTTAGGCTTAAACGCCGCCTGCTCCGCCGATGTTTGAAAAGCAAACAGTAGCTTGACCATTTTTGTAGTCGCCTTAGTGTTGGGCACATGAGTCACAATCGCTGTAGGCTCTTCCTTTACGGGTACTGTAGGCTCCACTACAGGCTGCTGCACAGGCTTGGGGGTGGTGACAGGTGCAGGTGCGGCTTCGGAGCCGATTACCCCCGCTGCTTTCAGGCCGCCTAGCGTGCCTGCAATGACGACAAGCACGATTCCGGAAATTACCCCACCCTTGCGGAAGCGACGAAGTGTTTTGACCAAAGACGAATCCGTTTCACGCTTCGCCGCCAGATAGAAATTTTTAAAGACTGGCTTTGCGGGTTCAAAATATTGACGCCACAGCGTTTTTTTATGCAGCCCTTCGCGTCCTTCCTTCTGGAAGAACAAAAGCAACGCACGTCGATAGGCTGGTTCAAAACCGCCCCGTGGCGTAGCAAATTCAGCCTGTTCCTCCGACCAGCGGATAAAGCGATACATCGTATCGTTATCCTTCGCCCATTTACGAATCGAGCTGACCAGACGGGCAAAATCCAGTATTCCTTCGCCCGTACCATCAGAACGGTAGAAGGCAGGCAACAGACGGGCAAAATGGCCCTCCGCAAGCTGCTGGGGCAGCCAACTGTAGGCCCAGTCCTGCACCTTTTCCACTTCGCCCGGCTCCAGACCCTCCAGCACTGACGGTTCCGGGTTCTCCGTGCTAAACCAATCGTAAGCCGCAATTAAACGCACTGCTTGTCCCTTGAGCGGAGCCGGCAGTTTCCCGACCCACTGCACCAAATCAGGACGGGTAAAGAACGGAATCTGTACGACCTGATCAGGTGAGATTTCCTTTAGTTCCACTTCGGTAAGCAAATACCGATCCGACGCTTCTTGCAAGCGTTCCGTTAACCCGGATTGCTCCAGTGGAGAGAATTTGCCCCCCGTAGAGCTGCTCTCCCATTGTCGCAACCGTTGATGAATAGCAGCCACAGCCTCTACCGGCTTTCTTTCAGCACGCAGTCTGCCCATCAATGCGGACTCAGCCAAAAGCTGAAAATCGGCATTCGCTGATACTTCAATGTATCGACTGCCCCATTCATGCACGACAGCCAGCAAACCCTTCACATCCGGTGTTCTTTTCATCTGGCTATCCATGTAGGGAATAAACAGCAGCTTCGTGAGCGCCGGATTACCCAGCACCTTCGTAAAATACGCCTTGCCCAATGAAGGATTTTCTTCAATTGTATGATAAATGTAAGTGACAGCTTCCGTATTTCTGGTGGTATAGGCGTTATTCAGCGAGCGGATCAAATATTCCACCAACCGATTCTCGCTGCTACGGGCGTGAACTTTATAGTAATCCTTGAAACAATCGACCAGACCCACGTCAGGAATAGATCCATCCTTCACCCGATCAAATTCATGATCAAAAAACGACAGAAATAAGTCATTCAGCTGCATTTTACGTGGCAAGGCATCGGGAGAAGATAAATAGTCGGTCAAGCTTCTCAGCACGGAAATCCGCCGTTCGTTATATAGTCCGCGCTCTCCCTGCTCTATTCTGTACAGTGTAATTAGCTCGTGATAGCTGGATAGCGTCAGATCGCGCCCTGCCTCCATGCCAGTCAGCATTTGCTCCGCAAATTTGAAAAAATCGTCTGGCGTCCCGCCAGTCAGTAGCGTACGGGCAATCCAGTCAAAATACGGCTGTCTCACCTGCTCTGCATCCACATTGAGTACCCGACCACTGTTAGTAAGGTCAAATACAAAATCCTTCTCCACATTCCGATCACCGGGACGCAAACTGAAAGGCTCAACAAACATCAAATGAATGCCTTTTCTGCTCTGTGGCTCCTTCGCATATGTAAGAAATCCGAGCCTGTTGCGAAATGCATAAGGCAGCGCCGCATACAACACACCCAGCAGCAGCTTGGCTGAAGATGCCACCGCTTCTGGGGGAACGTTCAATGCTACATATACCTTTTTACGGCCCGTAGCCGACATCATGACTGCATATAGAAGCTGCTTAAACATTTCTTCGCCGAGTTGCAATTGAGACAGCACCGCAGACGGATCAACAGATGGAAATACACTCCCACCCGGCAGACGCTCCAGTTCCGGCAATTCCGTTCCTTCCTCAATATCATAAGCATCAACAAACGACGTGTTCAGCCACTGCTTATAATCAGATGGCGATTCACCATGCCCGGCTGGAATCACATAATTATGCGTAAAAAAGGCGCTCCGCAGCCCGGTAAAATCCGCTGCCTTGTAGATACTGCGTCCCAGTACCACATCCCCTGACTCCGTCCGTATCAGATGCATGGCTTCCGGGTAGACGCTCTCCTGCTTCTCCCCACGCGCTGTTAAAGCAGCAGGTGCATCATACACACACAAGGGATGCAGCACCTTTTTAATAAAAGAAGTGTCCAGCCCCTTGGAATTGGCTACCGTATCGAAACCTTCCGTTGAACGAAAAATACCGCGCCGTTCCCGTGTGTACATCTGCTGTTGTATCAAATGAGAGGTAGAATAACTCACTGTGATTCTCTCCCCTCAATGTACTTCAGCTTGTAAAGCAGCCATATGAAGGGCTCATCCACACGGATCGGACTAACCAGCCCTTGCAGCTTTTGCTCCACCGGATTACTGCCCAAGGCGGAAACCGCAAAATAAGCCGTATCTGTAAAATACACATCCATCGTGCCCTTGAACGGCTTATCCACCTTTTCAATGAACCGTCGCACTTCGCCATCAATGTTAGCAAACTCATCCAAATCCATATACTTCCGGTGCTCCATTGGATTAAAAATATTGCTGTTCGTCTTGATGTACGTGCCTTCTTCATCTGCCAGCGCAGTGAGCATGTCGCTTTTGGTCAGGACAATGGCAGTTGGAATGTCCGTCTTCCCTTTTTCCTGATAGGCGATAAAATCACCGAACATCGTAAGTACGACATCACGCGGCTCATCATATTGCGAAACAAATTCGCCCGGCTTGTCGCCGATATTGATCTTGATACGCTCCCGAATAGAGCGAATTTGCAGCGGATCGACCATAAACAGAATACCCGCCGAATTTTTAATATGCTGCCCGTGCAGACCCAGATAATCCTGATCGACCATCCCCTCACCGGCGACATCAAAAAACACCAGCGTAAGTGGCGGTTTTTCCTCATCCTTAAACACAAACTGGAAGATAAAAGGCTCCTGCATCTTTTCTTTCTGTGTAGAGGTCAGCAGATCCCCTCGCTCAAACAACGGCTCCTCATACATCGTACGGAACTTGCGGCTGATCTCCGCATTCAACGGCATACAAGCCGCATCAAAATGATCGGCCGTAACATGCTGCAACGTATGAATCAGGGAGGTCATATAGACGGATTTCCCCGCCTGCGAAGCTCCAATAATCGAAATGATATTACTCGGCACCTTGCCTGCAGTCACAGGCAGCTCATTATGGCAATGCGGACACAATCTGCGACGTGTCAGCTCGCCGTAGCGATCCGTCAGACCTGTCAGTACATGATCCGAGTACAAACGATGTTCCTCAGGAACATCAAGGGGGTGAAGAATGGCCTCCATATCATGCACACTGTCCAAACCAAAGCGCTCCCGATATTTGTTCAGCAGCTCATCCTCGCCCAAAGCGTAATCCTCGTCATCCTCACGGTGGTGGGAAGCACGGAATACAACTTCCTCCGGGGAAAATTTACTAAAGCAATAAGGGCACACAATATCATAAAATAACGGCCTTGGTGCTGCCTGCGGCTTTCTTCTGAATAAATTGCTAAGAAAACTCATCGGTTGCGGCCTCCTTTCATTCAGGGACTAATTCATATACCATGCCATATTTCTGGCCGTCCGTAAAAAACAGCCGCACATATTCATCTCCGCCTACTTCGACAGCGGGCAACACATTCCGTCCCGCGGCAAACGGTGCCGTAAACGGGTACAAGGTTCCATCCTCACGGTCCGCCGGATAGCCACCACGCTTTTTCACGTAGCAAAGCACCTCCTGAGGGACAGGAACTTCAGCCGTCACCTGAATCTGTACCGTTTTGCGGCTGCGAAACCAGCCTTTTTTATGGTGAACCGCATATCTGATTTTAGCTTTACCCGTGCTCAGCTCCAGTCGGTTAGCTCCATCCTGCTGACGGATTACAAAAGTATCTCCGTCCTCCCGTACAGCCGGATACACGGTATACCGAACGCGTCCAATGCCATCGATCCGGTCACGGTAGCTGCCAGCAGCCTTGTATTCCTCACGTGTGAAGAGTTTAAGGCTTGAAAAAGGCGGCAACGCTTCGGCGTCTTCCTGCCCGTTCACACCCGGATCGGCTAATTGCTTCGCAATATATACCACGGCGACTCCTTCCGGCCACTGCCAGCGAAGCACAACCCGGTTGTCGTCAATTTTGTGGCTCAGCTCCGAAATAACAGGATCACCGGGCTGTGCATCCCTATACTGCATAAGTTCCAGCCTCCCGTTCTAAAATCCACTGCTGCGTCGATTACGCGGCGGGCCTTCCGGTGCTCCTCTCCGGCGGCTTGATGGCGCACCGGGATTTCCTCCGCCAGAAGAACGGCGAGTATTTTCCGCAACTGGCAACACGAGCGAGAAGACAGCGATCAGGGCCGCCAGTACGAGCGCTGCCACCAAACGAATCATCAAATCACCGATGGGCGAGCCGGATAGGCCCTTTTCCAAAATAAAGCCAGCCAGCAATCCGGCAGGAACCCCGCCAATCGCGAAATTCCGCGCCAGAAAACGGTTATCGAACATCAGCCCGAGCGCCAATCCCAGTAGAATCCCGATAATTACCAGAGCAGTAACACGATAAATGGCAAAATACAGACTATCCGCATACTCACCTGTTCGCTCCGTTACCAATGTACGGTCGCCGATTTTGTCATAAATTTTACCGAACGCCTGCGTGAGACCTTGGGCATTCGCCACGTTGGAGTAGGTTCCGCCCGTCATTTGGGCGATATTTTGCAATAACGCGATACCATTAGATTCAGCGAGCTTCAGCCCAATCGTATTAACCGGAATCTGCCGGGCGATATAAGGAGCCAATGCCGTCTGAGCATCCAGCTCACTAAAGCCGTCAGATAGCATAATAACGAGAGAGCCTTTTTCCGCACTACCCTGAGTTTCGATTTCCTTGATGGTTTCATCCAAGGCAAGACCGATTTCTGTGCCGCCTGTCATCAAGGTCTGCATGCTGTCGATTTTGGCATAAACGGCTTGCTTCTCCGCATCTGTGCCAATCGGGGTAAACGGCTGAACCAACTGCGCAGTGGACTCAAAGGAAACAATAGCTACCCGCTTGTCTCCATCCATTTGGCCAATCAGACTCTTTGCGGCCGTCAGGCGTTCATTGTCGGGATCTGTTTGCTGCATACTCCCGGAATTATCAATGACGAGCACGAGGTCCTGTACGCTTTTGCGACCTTCCGGGTTCACCTGATAGCCCAGCTCCAGCAGCAGCCCTGCCACGAACAGCATCACCAGCGTAGCAGGCACCAGCAGCTTCCAGGACAGCCCGGAGTAACGCTGCCGCCATGAAGACCCGTTTAGCTGTGGCGAAATCCATTCGCCGATAAGACATCCGAGACCAATACACAGCGCCATGATGCCAAAATATAGCCCAACCACGATGATATGCGGCCAGTGCCCTATCAGTTTGTTAAGAATCAGCTCTCCAATGATGAAGCCCACCACAGCGCCCAGCAAGCCGAACAGCAGCAGGAGAACATTAAATTTACGCTGCTTCATAAGAATCGTTGCTTCCTTCCATAATTAAAGTAGGATTACCATGTTGCTACCGCAGTTCCGGCAGCCGATCCGCGTTGATCCCGTGAAACACGAAACCATTCGCGATATATGTCTCATAATACGTCTTGCCGTTACGGTAGACCATCAGATCCTCCAGATGGAAACCACCCATCAAATGAAGCTTTTCTACCCCGCTGCTGCGGCGCTCATGCACAAACCCCAGCTTGTAAATGCGCGAGGTAATATCCACATCCAGCGCATAAGGAAGAAATTCGCCTTCGTAGTCACCAAAGAAATACTTTTCCTCATACCGATGCTCATGAGTGTAATCCAGCAAACGCACGTTAATGCCGCCGTTTTCCTCCAGCGTCTGGTACAATTTTTTAAACAGCTCATCCTTCGGAACGACCAGCCGATTTTCATAGGCAGCAGCCACATTCGCCCGCCGCAGCAATTCTTCCTCGAATGTCTGGTTAAACGGCTGTGCGCTAAGGATCAGGGTGCGACAAGTCTGTGTGAGTCGATCCACCAGCTTGGACGGACCTCCATCCAGCAAACCGGATACAGGACCCATATGCCGAGCATCAAAAAATACAGCTTTTCCCCGCTTGGTCTCCAGCTCACGCATGACATCTTCCGTCACACGCTCGTAGTACTCAAACAGGTTTTGACCTGTATAGCTGTCAGCCTGACGGACACTATCCGTTGCAGCCTGATGCAGATCACGCTCCAGATTGGCAAGCTGTACGGTAATATGCTTCGCCTGCATATGCCATTTTTCAAGAGCCAGCTCATAACGGCGAAGTAGCTCCAGATCCGTTTGAATCCACAACATGTTTAGCTTGTGCCCGTAGACCGTCTCGGTCAGGTAACGGATCAAGCTGCGCACATTATGTTTATCCATAAGCGGCAATCGTTGAAAGGGTTGATCTTCCACTCGTCCGCTATACAGGGCATCCAGCTCAGCAGCGCTGATCTGCAAGTCATTGGACGTATCGCGAATCAGTCCTCGAATGGCGGTAAGCACATTCCCTGTCTTATTCTCATCCGTCCAGTCCGTAAGCTCGAACAAACCAATCTCAGGGTGCTCCTTGGCAGCTTCGTTTACAGCCGTTTGCAGACGCAATTCCGCCTGAAAATCCCCCAACCGTTTGTGTACGATCCGTTCACAATTATCGCGGAAAAAGGCTTCACAGCCCTGTCCGAACAATGCTTCCTCCGCCTCGCGCAGTGTCATTCGCTTCAACGAGCCGTAGCTGGCTCCGCTGGTCATTAAAGCGCTCATGTCCGTAATGGCCTCATGACCAGGAACGAGATCACTTCGTGTACGGCTGCGCTGGGCAGCATCCAAACCAAAATAATCCAGCTTATCGCGTATATCCCATTCCTGCTCTGTTCTCATACGCGCCAGCAGTTTCACATAAAAGTGATGCAACACCGTAAGCGCAATCGACTCATTAGGGCGCTTGACCCGGGAAAATCCGGCCGACACATAGCCCTGCCGCCCGGATTCCGTCATAATGTTGTTTTTAAACGATGTATTGTTGTATCCACCATCCTGTGACCGATAGGAATCTCCCGCCTGATAACGGTTTTTGAGAAGCTGAATATGGCAAATGATGTCACAGCTCTCGCGCAGGCTATTCGGCACTGTTACACCGCGTTCGTTCTTGTCGGACAGCACATAGACGAGATCGAACAACGGCGACGGAGCATGAGATACGGGAATGGTCAGTTTGTCCTCAGTCATATGCAGTGGTGCCGTGAACGCATAATCTGGACTTTGGATATAGTCCAGTTCTCGCATAAAAGCGACTGACGCTGCGCTGCTGTAGCCAAATTGGGTTGTCTGATCGCTTTCGCTGACCAATACGTACAGATCCAACTGTACCGACTTAAAGGACTGCGCAAAAATGTATTCCGCCAACAACGTAATCTCGGGAACCAATACATTCATGGGATCGTCGGCTGTCGTCAGGATCGACAAATGGACACGCTCGAACGAGGAATACAAACGACCGTAATCCGCCAAGTTCCCACTAGCCCGGCGCAACGCCGTGTTAAGCTCAATCAACTGCGATTCATGTGTATAAAAAGCCTGATGCAAATCACGGCGTCCGGTTTTGTGGCTGCTTTCCTCCGGTACCGCTACCGTATGGACAATGGCACCCACCGGACGATCTACAGTGGCATGATCCTCCTGCGACCGGATGTGAATGTATGTTACCCCCGTACTGTTATCCCACTTGGTCCGGTTGATATCTGCAATGGTGTTCATCACCGGGCCCATACGGTCACCGATAAAAAGAAACACGGACGGGAAATGGATGCTGCTGCGTCCATCTCCACTACCGATTAATTGGTCCTCTGCGGCTGCATAGTCAGCCGCATAACGTAACAGCTGCTCTCTCATACTTTACTTCAACTTTCTGCGGATATCGTTTAGTTTCCCGGACATTTGAGCGTAGAACGCATAAAGTTCCGCTCCGTTAGCCAGCTCCACCTTTTCATATTCCAATTGATTCCGGGCTTCCGTGTAGGTTGTAGCCAGTTCATCCAGCTTCGCCAAGAGCGGCGTAATATCCTCGGACGAAGTCAGTACAGCATCACGGCGATCCGCCTTACGCATCAGAACTGCATATTTTTTCTCTTCCAGACCACGGAAGTTCGTAAACACTTCAAACTCCACGTAATTACGACTCTTCATGACATTGGCAAACGGCTCCCAAGCCTCTTCCTCTTCGTCACGGTCATAGACGTACAAAGCGCCTTTCTTCGTAATCGTGTCGGTATAGAGTGCCTGAATGAACTGATCCAGCCATTTTTCCTCATCCTGATATTTGCCCAGCAAAGCTTCCAGTTCGGCGGCCTTCGCTTCAATTTGGGTATATTTCGCCAGTTCTTCACGAACCACCTGCGTTAGCTCCGGCGAACGAATCAGGTTTTCTTTCGCCATCTCTTCATTGATGCTGCCAAAGATGTCTTTGCTTCCCGCCTGTTCCAGTCCTTCAGCCAGCAGACGTTTCAGCTCAGACCAAGCTCTCTTCACCTCACCCAGATTCGGCTTGGATTCTTGCAAACGCATATCGTAGCCTGCCAGCAGACCATTCAGATCCAGCGCACGTGAACGCAGCACAGTAAAGCGGCTGCTCGTATTCTGATCGACATCCTTCTCACGGATAACACCAAGTGACTTGGCACGGTCGAAGTCATTACGGATGCGGGCATTGTAAGCTTGCACACGCGAATTGACATACGTTTCGCCCCACGATTTTTCAGGAATTGGCGACGGCAGATTCGTCCAGTTGTTCTGGCCTGTTTGCACCAGATGGCGGCCAATACCTTCGCGGTCGAGAATCGTTTTTTCATAGCTTTCTTCATACACCTTAAGCGGTGTATACACAAACAACGGCACACCATTACGCGTATTAAGCCAGAATATCCGGTTACGGACTTCACTCTCTTTAATTGTAAAGTGTGATTTACCAATTGCATTATTTTGATAATTGCGAACGCCTTTCAGAATATTAGGCGACTGCACCGGAACCGAAACGAAGCCCCATGACGGGAAATACAGGTTACCGGAGCTATTGCTCAGATGGAAAACAGGTACAGCTTCTTCATCCAGCTTGCTTGCAATATAGCGCTCCACGAATTTTTCAATGGCCTCATCCTGCCCGTATTTCATAACGAGGAAATCCTCCATCGAACGGGTGATAAGATCACCGAATTTGTCGGTCAGGAAGTTGGAGATGGAACTAATGATGTCGATATCCTGATCCTTCACCCATTGATCCGAATTTTCCAGCAACTCTTGGGCAAAATCACGAATCAGATCATCACCGTCGCGGTTATCCAGCAGCTTGGTCACGACTTCGGAAATATCCGGCACACTGACCAGATTCCAATAGTATGTCTTGTTGCCTCTGTGATCGGACTGCTCCTCGCCGTTGATCAGCAGATCGCCATTCTTCTCGAAAATCGCGCTCAGTGCATTCAAAATTTCAGTAAATACATTATAAATGCGGCTGTTTTCCTTATTCAGCAGATCATACAGGTCTTCATAAAATTCAATAAGCTGCTCTGTACGCTCCACATCAGCCCGAAGCCAGTACTCATTGATTTTCGCTTCAATGTACGCATTTTTCTTTTTATCCTTGGACACAAACGCACTCTTGGCATCGCCCAGCTTTTCGCCCGCCTGTTCACGCGCCCATTCAATATCCGTAGGGATACGATGCAATGATTCACGCAGCGTCTCAATGTACGAAAGCAGCATTTTCAGCAAGCTAAAGCCTTTTTCCGTATAAATCATACGGGACACATAGAACGGCCCTTGCTCGGGATGCAGGAACATCCGACGAATTTGGTCGGTAAACTGCCCCGTAATTTCACCCGGAAGCTGCTTCTTCGCCTTGATGTATTCCTCACGCGCACGTGTCAGGAAGGTCTGCTCCAGCTCTGTATCCATATTCACAACTTGCATTTTGACTACATTGTTGTAGCTTAATCGTTCACTGTTTTCAAAGCCTGGCAGCGGCTCGGGTACACGGGATTCGAAGTTTTTGATCATGCTGTCCAGATCGACGCCCAGCTTGCGGGCAAACTTCTCAACATCCTCTTGATTCGGCGATTGCTCGAACATTTTGGACATTTTGCCGAACATCCGGTAGGCCAGATATGTTGTCATTTCCTCCATTGGCAGTACCGCCGAGGAAGCCCCGATAATATTGTAATCGTAGTTGGCAGGATATGTCTTGTTCATTTGTGCAATATTGGTACGGATGTTGCTGATGTAGTCATGAATGGCGAACTCTTCGCCTGACTGCTTTTCCTCACTCGCCATAAAGTTGGTGATGTTCTCGGCGGTGACATTCATGCAGTAATCATAGGCATTTTCCAGCAGCTTGCCTTCGGTATTCGTCGCTGAAATGAGATGACACAGATTAAACGGCGGCAGCGGTGAATTCACGGTCAAAATGTTGCCATACTGCTGCTTGAACCGTTCTCCGCGACTGTCCACATTCATCCAGTAGTCCAGCTCTTTGAGCGCGGCATAGCCGTTCTTTTTAATATATTCACGTGTATGCTCGCTCAGGCTTTTGTTCGCCAGGTTAATGTCCGGCGTAAACAAATACCCTAATGTATTTACACGGTCTACACCTGCGGAGCCGTAATCGCGCTCAATAATCCCTCTGACGATATACGAGATATCGAGGAAGGTACCGCTCCCCGTACCGCCGGACAAACCGGACAGCAGGAACACCATCAGCTTCTTATTGGTGCCTTCAGACAGGGTTTTAATTTTCTTGTCAATGCTTTGCACGACTTGATTGATTTTGGTGAACAACAGCAAACGCCCAGCCTGACGCACCCCTGCCGCCCCGTTCATGCCATCAGTAATACTCAGCTCGGGTGACAGCCAATCCGTAATGTACGGCTCCAAAATGCTGCGGTTTTGCAGCAATCCGCCGATTTCCGCATTGGACAGCAGTACAAACTCGTTGATCGGGTCCAAGCCGATCCCTTTATATTTTTTGTTGCGATCCTGCTCATTCGTTTCAAAAGCGAGAAATTCCACGTTGTCCGGCTTCTCGCTCTTTTTCTTGGATATCGGATCTGCCGGCAACTTGAATCTGCGGTTAATTTGATATTTCAAGCGGAGGAGGGCATCAATCCCCGTCCCTCCGAGTCCGATAATCAAAATGGGATTATCAATGGTATCAACCCTGATTTTATCGCTTACGATCCCTCCGCCGAGTGATACGTCTAATTGCTGGATATGCTCTCTAACTACTGGTTTCATAGATTTGACCTCCTAAGGGTTCGTTTAGCTGTTTACTGAAATGAATTCCAGCAAAATGGTTTTGTCCACGCTTGCCAGCGGAATCGTCAGGCGATCACCGTTTTTCAGTTCAAGACCACTACCTGTATCTACAGCGCGTCCGGATTTTTCAATCGTAATCTCCAGAGTGCTACGCACCATGATACGGTCCTGATTGCCTGGCGTGAACACCACCTTATCGGTTTCGGCAAATTCCGGTGCCAGTTGCAGCAACTGGTGCAGATTGAATTTACCCCGGAAGGTGTTCAGCTTCTTGTATTGCGGATACGTTTTTTCGCCGGTATTTTCATCCCGAATTTCCAGTACGATTTGTCCGACGAAGCCACGGTTTGCTTTTTTGACAGCCTTCCAGATAAAGTAGGCTGCAATCAGCAGAACGATCAGCCCCAGCCCTAAAAGAATGAGTGGTAGCAGCTTGGACTTCTCGGCAGGCGCTGCTGGCCCAGTCGTGCCTGTATTTGTACCACTGCCCGCCGCAGCTTTGGCACTGATGGTCACAGGCTGGGTTTCACGGTAGAAGCTCTTTTCCTCTGCTCTAACGGTCAGTTCATAGTCATGCTCATCCGGTATGGTGTAGGAGCCGGTAAAGGCGTCCCCCTCATTCTTCAATGGAACCTCATTCGTTGTACCGGAATCAAGGTCCTTGACCTTCAGAACTGCATTCATATTGGCATACAGTTCCTGATCCTGAAGCTGCTGGTTGTTGCTTGTCAGGTAGGAACGAATTTGGACTGCGTCACCTTTTTTGTAAGCTTTGGCAGGCGGTGCGTCCAGTTTCAGTTCCAAATCATAGTTGAACACCAGATTAATATCAATCTGATCCTGCTGGACTCCCTTGACTTGGAGCTTCCAGTCGCCAGCCACAGGCTTGAGCAACTTCATCAGCGAGTAGCTTTTCGACTTGGACAGCAGTACATCACTTGAAGGAATCGGCTTGGTGTTGCCTGACGGGTCTATCAGTCTCACATCCACCGGCTTGGAGGACATAATCGAAATGTTAGCCTCCAGCACGCTATCGTTCGGTACAGTTACCGTAACGTCCTGATAGTTACCGTTAGCTGTAATGGACTGCAAGGGAACGACTTTCAGCTTCAAATTGCTGGCGAAAATTTCACTCAAGATGTTCGGCAGGTCATCCGCTGAGCTTGTAATAAAAGATTTACCGCCCGTTTGCTGCGCAATGTCTGCGAGCTTGTTTTTATTCAGTTTTCCATCTGCATTCAAACCGATGGTGTAGATCGGAACGCCGCTATTTTTAGCTTCGGCCACAGCCTTAGCCATATCCTGATCGGATTGGCTTTCAGTTCTGCCCGTCGTTTTATTTAAATCGTTGTTACCGTCGGCCAGCATGACGATCATAGGCGCGTGTCCCGCTATCTTGCCATCCTGCAAAATGCGGATCGCTTCCTTGACACCTACGGAGGTGTCAGTATACGCCCCCCGGTTCAGCCCGTCAATGAACGACTTCAGTTCCTGCTTGTCCGCTTCGGACGTAATATTAAGCAAAGCTTTCTCGCGCTGTACGACATCCGTATACGCTACAATGCCGACCTTGTCATTTTGCGTCGACAGCATATCAATGAACATTTTCATGGCTTCATTGCCAATTTTGCCTGGATCACTGGTGTTCATGGAATTACTCATATCGACAACCAGCACCGCATCCACCTTCGAGGCGGTGGTTGAAGCGGCACCCGCCGTCTGCGGCTGCCATGCCGAAATTGAGGTCATGATCATCATTGTACATATGATTCCGATGAACAAAAACCATTTTCTGTCTCTACTAAACATCGCTTGTACCCCTTTGCCGGTTAGTTCTCATCCTAAATTACAGTTGTACTCCCCTACTATTAAATTATAATGAGTTTTACATGAGAGCCAGCTGAAAATAATGCCCGAATAGCCTGATTACAGCCAAGAAGCCTATTATACCGCGGGATTTTACCAATATCCTGCAGTAATGATATAATTATACCCCAACAAGGGCAATCGGGCACCAGCCTTCTCCTTTATACGACAAAAATGACAGAAGCGAAACCCGCCCTTGTAAAATATCGCTGTAAAAATCTGAGCAGAAAGAGGAAGTACACTATGATCTCATACGGATGTTTGGCGATTTTGTTTCTTTTTGTCGCCATCAAATTAATCATTTACTCTATACATAAAAAACGTGCTCCCTCGACCACCCAAATGAACACCGAGCTTCTTGCCCTGCTGAACCGGAGAAGTGATCGCAATGAGTAGTTCCAAACAGCCTGTACAATTTCGTCCGTTTACCCACACTGAGCATGCGTACCAAAAGCTGCGGATCTGCAAACACTGTGGGCAGTTTACTGCCCTATGGGAAGATAAATGTACGTCTTGCGGTCGGGATGCACTGGTACCTGTAGAGCAATATGCCCACCACAGAGCCAAACTTTATTTTCGCAAGGACCTAGCCTTCGGCATCGTGCTGCTGACCGCTGCCGTCTTTTTCGGCCATTCTCCCCAGCAGATGCTCCTGTGTGGTATCGTCGGCGCACTTCTCCTGCTCCCCTTGGTGCTTCTACAACAGCGTATTCGTTCCTATGAGCAGCGCAGGCAGCTTATACGGCTGTTCAGAGGCCGCATAAAGCAGATTAATGAGGGCCTGAACATTAATCTTAAAAATGCGGTTGCCCTGCGACAGCTCAGCGAGCGTGTCTCCTATGAAATGCTGCGCGAGATTGCCGTACTCATCCATAACGACCGGATAAGGCTCCAGCAGGTTGCCTTGCTGCAATCTTTTGTTCTCCGCAAGGACATGGAGCTAACGCTCGACCCTCTCCTGATCAAAAGCTTTGAGCCGCTCATGGTCAGATATATCGGAGAGATTGCCAGATTAAATCGTGAGCTCATTAAGGACCGGACGTTCCGTTACGTGACCTTTTATGAACGTCGCATTCTGGAAATGGCCGGAGGCGAGGATATTCTCGTCCGCGTTGCCAACGCGGCTGTCCGTAAAAAGCGCTACGTGGTCACGCACGCCGGTTTTATTTCCAGATATGTGCGCAAACTGCCGAAAGAACGAGTTCAGCGTTTATATCATATCATTCAGGAGAATCCTTATGAACCCTTTGGCGATTTGGCCGATGAGGTCAAGATCGTATATCTGATGGAGCAGTATAAAAACTGATCTGTCCTAAGCCCTTCTATATATGACGTCATTACAATGACAAACCACTGCAATGAAGCAGCAAAAAACCGTCAGGATCGCCAGCGTGCCTCCAGACGGTTTTTTAATTGTGGCTTTTTGATCAACCTTGCAGCTTTTGCTGCGCATGATTTATGGAAGTAAAATTAAAAGCACGCACACCCTTGCTGTCATAGACGATAATATCCTTGTTCAAATACGGGTGCAGACCGTTAAAATAGCCGGGCATAATCAGTCTGCGCGTGAACAGGTTTTTACCTAGCATTCGGGGAGAATTGGTTGCCACAACAAGCATTTGTTGGCTTGTGGACCACGGGGCGGGCTGGATATACGAAAGGCAGTACTCGCCTGCTGTAAAATTGCCGTCCAGCATATACCCTTTTTCCGTACAGATGATCTGCAAATGGGCTTGATGCCGCTGAAGCAGCTCATGTTTGGACAAGCCCGCAGTGATACAAATAACGTTACTGTCAGCCAGTTCTTCCTCGGAAATCTCATGGGAAGCCACAACAGGGTAATGAACACCGATATACGGATTCCAAGTCGCTGTCCGAGGGCCGGCCAAAGCCTTCGCCGTCCGTTTTACCGTCTGCTCTTCTTCGGATGTAGTATAGCTGGACGGCAGGACAATGTGCAGGCGACCCATATAAACGTCCAGCACTCCCATACCATGGCCAGAAGGATTCCGACCTGAGCTTTTTAACCTGTACATCGCCATTTCGCCATCCATTTCTTTTCCGGAGCTTCCATGCGTTTTGCTACCCCGTTCAGCAATCAATCGATATTCAGGTGAGGGGTGTTTCTGTGGTTCTATTTTAACAAAGCGAAAGCGGTTATATTCTAGCAAATCCAACACAAAAATCCGCGCTCCAATACGGACATGGACAAGCTCCAATGACAGGATCTCATGTGAAAGATGAATGATAAATTCATCGGCGTGGATGGCTCTAATATCCAGTTCACCTGTTTTGCTCAATTCACCGTGCAGCTCCGCGTATTCCTCGTTTTCATCCGCTTGCGTCAGCTCCAGCCAATAAGCGCGGTTATGTCTCCCCCGCTCCGTTCGGTAGGCAATACGCTGAGGTACCATCACTCTCTTCCATTGCATAAGCCAGCTCAGTACACCGTCCAAAAGCCTCAGTTCATGCGTGTCCCAATGGTTGGCACACCGTTCCACTACTCCTTTATAATGGTCGGATAAAAGCTCGGTTTCAGGAGCTGTATAAGCTTGCGCAAACAAGTAATCCTGATCTCCAACCACATTGAATATGGGCATATTCAGTAAGTTCATCAGATGCTTCGGATGCGGTGCACCAGCAATGACGGCAATAGCCGCAAAACGCGAAGGATAAGCCTGTGCCATCGCCCAGGCAGCGTATGCGCCGTTAGAATAGCCCGTCAGATAGATTCGTTCTTCATCCACCCGGTACGCTTGCAGAATAACATCCAGCGCCTCCAGAAAAGCGGCTTCACCAATGTAACTGCCCAGTGTAACTCCACGGCACGAAAAAGTGACGAATATCGCTTCCTCTTCCCAGCCTTGTCCAAAGCCCCGTTTCTGAAAATCCGGCAGACCCAGCTCATACCGTTTGCCCGGCATCAGGACGATTAGAGGATACTGCCGATCCGCCGAGTAGCTTCGTGGAAGCTGTATCGTGTAGCGTTGCAGGCTGTTGTCCAAACGGGAGACAAAAAAGCCTTCGCCAATCCCGTCAGGGCACAAAAGGATGTTATCTTCCCAAGATGGGTGCTGAGGCCGTTCCGTGTACGCATGTGTGAAAATTCGTTTTAGCAGCTTGATATATTCCCGCACAATGCGATAATCCCAGATTTCAAAAGGGTCTTCCGGCAAAGCCGATAACCTTTTCAGCTCCTCCAGCAAGCCTTCTGCCTGTAATTTCCTCGCGGAGCCAGAAGCATCTATATTATAAACTTGATTATACTGGCGGTACTCTTCTTGCAAACCCTCCACAACCGCCGACAAAGGCCGCACAAGCATCGAGTACACAAAATAATGCTCTCTTGCCTCATGGTCCTGATATGTAACCGTAAAATGCAGCATTCCCGTATTCCCGATAAATTCCTCATTCCAGGCATATTGCTGCTCCTGCTCCCAAACCGCCTGAAACCGGTCCAGCACCGTTCCCTCATCATTCGTTACCTCGACGCATAACGGCTGATCTACAGGAAGATCTATCCTATCCTTGCGCAGTAAATAAAACGAGATTGGACTGTCTTCTCCCTCTCTGCCAGCGGGTTTCTCCACCTCCAGCCATGCCATATGAAAACGTATATTGCGCTCTACGAATTCCTGATGCAGCTCCGCCACATCTACGCTGTCACACGTCTGAGTTCCACTGATCCGAATAGAGTGAGCTTCATCGGGAATAAAGGCTGCAACGACCACCACCGTATGATTACCTTCTTCCAGAACCAAGCGCAAGGGACCAGATTCCGCATATACCAATATGCCGTCCACCCAAATTTGTCCTGTTCCTTCAAACGGTCTGAAAATAACTTCCTGTGCTGCCACGCAGCGGAGATTCGAAACCAGCAAAAGCCTTTCTTGCTCAGTCAAGGGCGGAAAGACACCTAAATTCAATTCCGCGTTCCGGGGGTCCAACTCAGTTAACAAGCGGCACGCTGCCTTTCCTCCAGCCGAAAGCTCCAATCCTTCTTCATTACAAGCCCTTTCCAAATCCCATTCCTCAGGGGCAAAATGATCAGACCATGCCCTACCCACACCGCAATTTTCCGGCAGCTTGACCGGACCAACTGCATAAGCAGACGTAAGACGAACCGGATGATCCAACAGCACAGTTGTCGCTTTTTCCAGATGCGTGAACCTCATAACATTCCCCCTCCAGGTTTTTGTTTCCTCAGAGACGTCGCGATAATAATCCGTTAACATTCATTTTAACTATATAAAGCTATTCGTTATCGCCTTTGCGTACTCCTTTCTTCTCTCAAAAAAAGAAGCTATTCTTAAAATAAAAAAAAGAAGTGGCATCAGCCACCCCTTCCTTTTCAAACATTCTTAGCCTTGCAATGCAGACTGTAAGTCTTCAATTAAATCTTCCAGATCTTCAATCCCTACGGAGATTCGTACCAGTCCTTCGGTAATACCCAATTCTGCGCGACGTTCTACCGGAATGGAGGCATGTGTCATGCGCGCCGGAACACTAATCAGACTTTCAACCGCTCCCAGGCTCTCAGCCAGCGTAAAATATTTCAGTTTTTTCAGTAGTGAAACCGCGTTGGCATCACTACCTACATCAAAGGAAATAATGCCGCCAAAGCCATCGGCCTGAATTTTGGACAGCTCGTGCTGCGCATGGCTTTCCAGTCCAGGGTAATACACTTTGCTAACCTTCGGATGCTTCTCCAAAAAGATCGCAATTTCCTTGGCATTTTGCTCAATGGCTTCCATACGCAGACCCAGTGTTTTGATCCCGCGGATCAACAACCAGGAATCCTGCGGACCGAGAATACCGCCAATAGCGTTTTGCAGAAAATGAAGCTGCTCACCCAACTCATCGCTGTTCACAACAGCCAGACCAGCTACAACATCGCTGTGGCCTCCCAAATATTTAGTAGCGGAGTGAATAACGATATCGGCTCCAAGCGTAATAGGTGTCTGCCAATATGGAGTAGCAAATGTATTGTCCACGATCAGCAATAGGTCATGCTTTTTCACCAGCTCCGAAACCGCACGGATATCCGTAACCTTCAGCAGCGGGTTCGTAGGCGTTTCTACATACAGTGCCTTCGTATTTGGACGAATCGCTTTGGAGACAGCCTCCAGGTCAGTCGTATCTACAAACGTAGCCTCAATGCCAATCCGGTTAAGCACCTTGCTTACAATACGGTAGGTGCCTCCGTATACATCATCGGTCAGCAAAATATGATCTCCAGCATGAAACAGTGAAAATACCGCATGAATCGCTGCCATCCCCGAGCCGAAAGCAAAACCGCGTTTTCCTTCCTCCAGCTCCTTGATCAGCTCTTCCAGTGCAAAGCGAGTCGGATTGCCTGTACGCGAATATTCATAGCCTTTATGAACGCCGATTTCCTCTTGCTCATAAGTGCTTACCTGATAAATAGGAACGTTAACCGCACCAGTATGCGGATCGGTAGGGAGACCGCCATGAATCAGCTTTGTTTTACGTTTCATTTTATATCCCGCCTTCATATATTTTTTTGCTCAGATAGCGTTCGCTGCTATCCGGGAAAATGGTGACGATATGTGCGCCATCCGGTGCGTTCTCTGCTTCCAATAAAGCGGCATGTAATGCCGACCCGGATGAACTGCCAACAAGAAGTCCTTCACGTGCTGCAAGCTCCTTGACACGGTTGAACGCATCGACGTCGCTAATCGTATGAATGGCATTAAAATAACTTTTATCCACAAACTCAGGAATCAATTCCATGCCAATTCCTTCTGTTTTATGCGAGCCTGATTCTCCGCCGTTCAAAATGGAACCTTCCGGCTCCACGATTACGGTTTTAATGGATGCATTTTGCTCCTTGAGGTAACGCGAGGTCCCCATAAAGGTTCCCCCCGAACCTGCTCCTGCTACAAATACATCTACTTTTCCGTCCAGATCGTTCCAAATTTCCGGTCCCATCGTCGTGTAATAAGCCTCTGGATTATCCAGATTGCTGAATTGACGCGGCAAATATGCATCTTGAAATTCAGCAGCCAGCTCCTTCGTTTTCTCGATGGCTCCCTTCATCCCCTCGCTTGTCGGGGTATGAACGATACGCGCTCCCAGCGCCTTCATTAGTTCTTGCTTTTCTTGACTGAACTTTTCAGGCACAGCAAAAATAACCGAGATATTATAATGAAGCGCTGCCATAGCCAGACCGATACCTGCATTGCCTGCTGTGGCTTCAATTAAAGTTCCGCCAGGCTTCAACTGACCTGTTTTTAAGGCTTTTTCAATCAGAGCCTTGCCCACCCGGTCCTTCACGCTGCCGCCGGGGTTCATAAACTCCAGCTTGGCGAACAGACGAATTCCCCTCGGCAGAGAATAGCTGTGCAGTTCTACTAGCGGCGTGCGCCCGATTAATCCCAAAGTATTATGATATACATTCATGATTTCAAGCTCCTTTTAATAGCGAGTCCTAATAAACCAATGGTCAAAAAATAGCAACCTATTGCCGGAGAAGTTCGCCGTCATCCCCAAAAAGCATAGTAATACGGTGTGTATTGGTGCAATAAGATTTTATGTTTATTTCAAGCATTTGTCAAATCGCATCCTTCACTGTACCCACACCCCTGACCTCCTTCCTCGATATGATAGATGGTATGTTCACAATGCCTACAATTATGAGGAGGATTTCATATGGGAAAGCAATTCATTAAAATAGCTGCTGTGTATTTTGCCCTCAGTGCGTTGCTTAGTGTGATTATTGACGTGTCGGGCGATTACAGGCTGTCCAGCGTTCAGTCTCATATTCATTTGCTTGGTTGGACGGCTCTCGGAACTATAGGTTTGATCTATGTGGCTTTTCCTGCACTTTCGGTTACTATGCTGGCACGCGTCCATTTTTGGCTGCATAATATCGGCTTGCCGGTGCTGGTGTTAGCAACTGTAGGCAAAAAGTACGAGGTGCCTGATATTGGAGTTTGGATCATCATGGGGTGGGTACTACTGGCGGTCGGAGTTGTGCTGTTTATGGTGAATGTGTGGGACAGACTGCGCTGAGACAGATGAATATCCCTTGAATGAGCGTGAAAAAAAGGAGCCTGATCAATCACATCAGGACTCCTTTACATACTTTATTATAAGATGGCTATCACAGCCAAGCGTTCTATTATGCTACTTTACGGCTCCGTCCTGCACATGCTCTTTGCAAAAGCTCTCGACAGCCTGCAACTCATCCTCTTCCAGTTCAAGCTCGATGTAACGGTTCGTTACTTTTTCAATCAGCTCATACTTCAATATTCCTGTTTTCTCTTCATCTACTAAATAAAGCGTACGGATATACAGCCCGTTTTCAGTGTAGAGCTCGTCGTCCTCTTCAACCTCAACATCAATCATAAATTCATAACGCTGCCCACTCAAAATACCAAAAGCGTCTTTAATCTGATCTACCGTGTACGATGTAAAATTTAACATGTCTTCATTCCCTCCGGATTTCCTTCGATTACAGTGCATTCTACGCCCGCAGGCAGTAGTTGTAAAACCTGTGTACGTACTTCTTCGCGGTTCAGATCCTGGCCCATGATGGAGATCCAGCCCCGATCATTCCGCGAGCGAATTAATCGCCCGATGCCTTGTCTAAGTCTGAGCGCCATATGAGGCATATCTATCTCCATAAACGGATCTGTCGCATCCTTGCGCAGTGCCGTAAAAACCGGATCATTCGGAGGAAAAGGCAGCGACCAGATGATGACGTGCGACAGGGACGGGCCCGGAATATCCAGTCCTTCCCATAATGTAACAGCACACAAGACGCTTTCCTCATCATTCTGGAAAGATGAGATTAGATGGCTGATTTCAGCCGATCCTTCATATAGAAAACGAAAAGCAGACGCTCCGTGGTAAGCTGCGAGCCCCATTCTGAATGCGTCCAATTCCTCCTGTGAAGGAAACAGGATAAGCGCTCTACCTTGCGATTTCTCCAGCAGGGCCAACGCTCTCTGGATTGGATCATGCCCCGCCTGCAACGGATATAATGCCGCTTGCATCTGATCGTTGTAATCATACGGTGAAGCAACGGAAAACGTCAGTGGATTTTCTATACCGAGGCTTTGCGCCATATAATCAAAGGAACTCTCCACGGAAAGTGTAGCTGATGAGAATACAATCGGTATATGCTGCGCAAATACTCGTTCTTTGAGAATCTCTTTTACCATCTTAGGCATAACCACAAGCGTTAATCCATCCTGATCCTCCATCACCCACGAAATCAGGAGTTCCGGATGCTTAAACAAGGCCAACGCCGTCTGAATCATTTCCAGATGCTCTTCCACGATTTTGACCTGGTACTCATCCAGAGAGAATAACCCGCTTTCAAATACAAGCTCTTCCTCAATCGCACCGATCAGTTCGCCAAAGCGGTTTACCTCTCGAATCAACGACTCATTCAAGGTAAACTCCTTGCGATTAGAACCTTGTACAGGCTGACTGTTCTTTTCGAGCGCAGCGAACAAGGCTTCACTTTGGGATATCGCATCTTCAATCGTCATTGCCAGCGATTCCCGCACTTCCCCCTCCAGCAGACGGGTAATAATGGCCTCAAATTGAGCGTGCTTCAGCTTATAAGTGAGTGCATTCTGCGCCGCTGTCTCCAGCAGATGCCCTTCGTCAAAGACAACAGAGCTGTGCTCCGGCAGTAACGGCAGTTGGCCCTCACGCTTTCTCGCCTCATAGGTCCAGACATGCTCCATATAAAAGTCATGAGAGCAGATAACCAGATCTGCCGCTTTGCGATAATGATCGCGGGACAACGTCTGTCCACAACGATGCCGCTGATGGCAAACGAGGCAATCTTGAAATACATCCCAGCCCAGTCTGCTCCACTGTCCGTCCGTTAGCTCGGGATACTCTTTGCGGTTCCCATAAGGGGTAAAGGACTGTAGCGTATCCGGAAAATGGACAAAATCCGGCAGGTCCTGATAGATATCACGGAACACATCCGCGTCATCATCCAATCCGCTGCGTACGTTATCCAGCTTGTTCAGACAAATATACTGATCCGGCGACTTCCCCAGCCGAGCATCAATCGTCAGGCTCAAATGCCGCGCCAGCTTGGCGATATCTCCCTCCGGCTTTACCAGTTGTTCAATCAGCGACTCGTCCGCACAGGCGATAATCGCAGGCTTTCTCATGTACCGGGCATATGCAATAGCGTACAGGAGGTACACCAGTGTTTTACCTGTGCCCACACCTGCTTCCGCGAAAATCGTTTTCTTTTCCTTATAGGCACGCTCCAACTGGAATGCCATATAAATTTGTTCATCCCGAACCTCAAAGCCGACTTCAGGCAAAACTTCATAAAATACATCCGCAATCCAGTCACTTGCCTGCTCAATAAACGGCTTGGACGGATCAAAGGCAAAAGGATAAGTAGTCAATCGGGCTGTGCCTCCAATTCGTTCATAATGTGCATCCTTTCATTATAACGCAAAACAAGCTAAAAAGAACATGAAAACTGTAAGAACGGCTTACATTTTTTATTTCGGTATGAAATTCTATAGAAGAAAGGGCATCGAGGTTCGTTTGTGTGAGGACGCTGCGCGTAGGTTTTGATCTTACGATCGCTGTTGCCCTGGGATTCTTGGATTGTCTTAAACCTTTAAATTAAAGACGGTTGCTGTTCATGTCGTTGCAGCTCTTTTTTATTCACAACCAAGGTATTGGCACAAAGATCGTGTAGTCCCTGTTTTTTTGCAGTAAAAGCAACAACGATGTAAATAATATGAGCAATCATAAAAGAAATAGCTTTAATCCAATAACGCCCGGAGGCGTGCATGAATCCAAGACGCTTTCCTTCCTCGTTCACGACAATTAGAGAAAACGCAAGCTTGCCCGGCGTTGCTTGTGCATTTGACGACTCCCAAAGCACACAATACAGCCACGGCACTAAGAGCCAAAAAATCAGTGGCCACAACATATGTAATGCTTTTATGAAACCAATCTCCTCCATGTCCAGCGAGACTGGGATCATGAAAAATACTCCGCCTACTAAAAGAGCCATTACAGTTACAATGATCAGATCAATCACAAACGCAGCCGTCCTTTTCCAAAACCCTCCGTATATCTGTTTCTCACTATCGTTAGTTGTTTCCATGGTGATGCATAACTCCTTTTTAAATGAGATTTAAAACCCAATTTATCCCTTTATCCAAGAGGTTATCATACGAATGCCTACCCCATTTGTCAATTTACGAGTAAATTCTCATAAATAAGTAATAAGACCTATATCCATGCATTAAAACGAAAAATTTTATAAGAGCAAGAGCTTATCTGCAATATTTTGGCTCTGATTTAGTATGAACTAAACAAAGCTTTCCCCTCTCTCCTACTAGAAGTGGTTCTTTAGCATCGAATTGCAAACAGCTATTTCGGTTATAAAAAAACAGCGTATATGTAAATGAAAATTACACACACGCTGCCTTCAACGAACCTACATTAGCTTCATATGAAATAGCCATGAACTCTTTCGTTCGCCTCACGCTGACCTATTAGCTACAATGAATAATTCGAAAAATCATTTTACATTACACACTAAACAAGCCTTCTTCTCCACGTAGTTTTGCCAATGCCTCAACAAAGAAATAATCGCCGTAGATGATGGGAACGTTAATGTATTTTTGCTCGGGATAATGTACAGTTCCATTCATGAGCAGTCCCTCATGATCCTGCTCCCATGCTGTACATGTCTCATGCAAGCCCTTGAGAATGGATTCTGCTGCCGTCGTAAAATGCTCCGCACGCGTCGAATATTTTGCCAGCTCCAGCAGACCACTCGCCGCAATAGCCGCAGCAGACGAATCCCAAGCTTCGCGGTGTCCCTCCTCCGCTCTAAAATCCCACACAGGCAGGCAAGCATCGCCCAGTTGGGACAGGAAAAAGTCTGCCGTGTTCTCGGCTACCTTCAAATAACGCGAATCGCGTGTATACCCGTACGAAAGCGTAAAACCGTACAAAGCCCATGACGTGCCACGTGCCCAGGCAGAGCCGGATGCAAATCCCTGTCCGCCGTGCTCGGCGCGTTTTTTTCCAATCTCCGGATCGAACTCGACCACATGCGCAATCGAACCGTCAGCACGGACAAACTCACGCGCTACGGTATCGGCATGCTGCACAGCCAGAGCCGCAAAGCGCGGGTCCCCGCTTTCCTTCGAAGCCCAATAGAGTAAGGGCAGATTCATCATGCTGTCTATAATCGCTACGCCCCGCGTATCCATGTCCTTGGCATGGAAATTCCACGCGCGAATAAAACGGCCATTCACGTTAAAACGAGCAGCAAGCAAGTTAGCGGCTAACAGCCCACGTCTTCTGGATTCTGGATCTCCAGTCAACCGATGGGCTGTCACACCGCTCAACAGCCAAATAAAGCCAAGATCATGGTCTATGGCTTCACTATTGTATAGCACCTTTTCCAGACGTTCCTCGCACTGCTGTGCAATTCTGGCAGCTCCGCTGTCAGGGCGTGCTCGATTTACCAGCCATAGCAAACCTGGATAAAAGCCTGCCGTCCACCATTCTTCCTCACGATGATCATAACGTCCACCTTCTGCAACATGTGGAAAGGCGTTCCCCAGTCTTGCCGCCAAGGCAAGCGTTTTGTCCAAAGCCAGCTCCCACGATTGTTCCAGCCATGCTGCTGTTTCAGTCATTGCTCTTCACTCTCCCTTTTCCACATGTTAAAAAAATCTATGATTCCCGCCCTCATTTATGCCGGCAAATGAATGATAAAAGAAATACGGCTGCCCTCGCATTCCAAACGCGCTCCCTTGAGTAACCCATTCCGACAGGCCACGGAAGCCAGTTCTTCTGGCCACACGACATTCGTTCCTTCCGCTACTGGAATAACTTCCAGACTCGCACCTGCATATTCCACCCGAATGCTTTCCTTTTCTTCACCTGTTGACATGACATGGTGAATGACACTGCGTTCCCGGCCGTCATATGCCAATAAAGGAATAAGTGCCCCCACAGCCTGAATGCTGCCTTGAAGCTCATATGTCACCTCAATCTTGCCGGGTACCTGCCGATAATGCGTTCGAATTTCCCACACGCCCGGAAACGGACCCTTCCACAACAACGTGAACTCAGTCGCTCCGTCAGATGCAGAGCTTTGCTCCATTTGTACCGATCCCCCACCGTCCAGCGGATCAATACCCCCATCCCGGTCAAACTCCAGCGTGCCAGGAATGCCTTCCGACAGACTGTGCCATTTCCCGTCTTCCGTTTGCCAAGCCGGGGTATAGCTGAGCGGGAAAATATCCCCTTCCGCAAAACCTGTAAAGCCGCGGTCTGCATGCCCTGCCGAGGACGGACCGATTAGCGGTGGCAACACGGAACGCTGAATACGCACGATGCCGGGAATATTGTACGGGTCATTGACCGATGTCTGCACAAGCATTTGCTGACCCTCTACGTTCGCAATGACGGTCTGGAACCAGCCGTCCGTTTCCAGCACTCGGCTGCCCATTTCCGCCGGAATAAAGGATGGTGAAATGCGCTCCAAATCCGCTCCGTGCAGAAGTGTATAAGCCAGTACAGCAGCCGTCCACAGACTGTAGCAGGTATGGTTCGAGTACACCTCGAAGCCATGCCGAGCCTCGGATGAATAATGATTGCGGACGATATGCAGCTTGCCCTCGTCGGTCTGCCAGTGGCCAATCGCCTGCCAGCACAGGTCCGCTGCCCGCCGGAATGCGCCTGCCAGCCCGTGCTCGCCTGCTGCAAAAGCCTGCCGCGCATGTGTCGTGAAAACGAAGGCCGCCGTCGCTTCGTTCCACTGATGCTGCGCGCTTCTTCCACGCGGCGGAATTTCCCCGTGCGGGGATAACGCCAACAGTGAGCTGAGCGCCCCTCTTTGAAGATGGTCGCGGAGTTCAGGGGCACACCCGCCATCATATCCGGCCTCCAGCATCATGCCCAGATGAAAGCGTGTGACGATATCGTAGGCGAACGGGCTATTGGGCCGGTCCAGCGGACCATCCTGATACAATCCCAATCCGGTAAAGCGAGGCAAATGATAACTACGGATATACGCCTCCATCCATTCCGAATCCGCGGCAATTCCTTCTGCCGCACGCATAAACTCACCGGAAATCATAATCGCGTTCCAGTTGATCATACGGTTCGGATTTTTCATTTTGCTCATCGTAAAAATGTAGGTATCTTCCGGCTGAATCTGGCTCAACTGCTGCTTCCATGCTGTAGCCTGCTCTGGCAGCAGGTTTTTGAGCAGTCGATATGCCCCCATCATCATGATCGGAAAAAAGTCCGGATGTTGATCCGGGGCCTTTCTCTCCACTACACACGCTATGCTGTGGGTTAGGGCCGCCGCAGCGGATTCGAGCAAGTCATGCCGACCTTCTTTGACCAGTACCGCCGCTGCCAAAGCATAGGATGGAGTTGAGTAATACCGTTCACGATCAGAATGAGGGTCGATGATGGCCCCATTTTCATCCTGATGCGGGGTATAAGCACGAACCAGCTTTTCCAGCACAGCAAGCTTACGTTGGTGAGTCCAGCCGTCCTCCACTCGATTCAGCCCGATTTCCAACTGTTCATCCAACCGTTCTATAAATTCCTCCAGCTCCGTCTGCCAAGGATACACGCTGCCTGTGTGCAGTTTATTCATTCTGTCAGCCTCCCATTCAAAATGAAGAATGATTTATGGTAAAAAACAGCTCGCAATCCACGCTTGCAGCGCCGCCACAGCGATCCGAGGCCAGCCCTAACGATGTTTTGTAAAACACAAACGGTACCCCGTCATGATCCATATGCTGCACAGCCTCCACCTCCAGACGCAGCACGCTGGCATCATAATCCAGTCTGACCGCCGCGCTCGCTCCCTTCCATTCCACAAATCCTGTTCCCGTATAAGGCTGAATACGGCTGATCAAGTTCTCTTCCACATTCCACGGCTGTATGCTCCCGTCAGACGTCTCAAACTCAAAATGATCTGTGACGGTAAGCTTCGCCCCCTCGTTCCTCTCCAACACATTCCATGCAAATGAGCGGGTGAACAGCGCCAATTCTTCTACGGGATACGCAGATGTCAAATCCAGCTTAAACCTTGTGTCCGCCTGTGCCGCCCCTTGCTCTCCCAAGGCAATATCCAGCACAACCGCCTGGGCCTCCGCACCTGATTTCTGCATGGTCCCGTTAATAACAGGCACAGAATGACCACCAGAGGAAATGTTGATGATCGACTCTCGCCCCGGTGAGAAATAGGCTTTCGTATATAAGCCGGCTCCCAGATCACACAGCAGATTTTCACCACCGCCATGAAGGATAAAATGTCCCAGATCATTATGATTGTGCGGTTCATCGTTATGCCCACCCTTTGCTGAAAAAGCAAGTATTGGGCCCTGTTCCACTGTAGGAGTTCCAGATATGCTGTGGCTGTGAACGCGGCACATCAACCACCCAAGCTGTGGCAAATAATGGACTACGGCCTCACTGTTCCCAAAGGCCAAAGGATTCGTCCAGACTAGATTGCGCAATATATGCGCCCAACGGCGGCAAGGGTCTTCTAGTAGACCTGGTATGCGGAAAGGCAGCGTAGACGGTCGTCCCTGCAAAGCATTCAAACGAGAGATGAGTCCAGATGGAAGGCGTTCGGTTTCACTGCTGTCCGAATAATTAGCAAACATGCCTTCCGACAGATGAACCCGTTCCGCAAAGGCCGCTATTTGCCTAACCTTTTCCGAGGTGAGGATATCCACAGCCCCCCCGGTAAACTCACGCAGCATATCGGCAAAATGGATAAAATAACCAAAGCCATACACCCAATAACCGACTCCTTCGGGACAACCCCCGTCGTCCCTGTAGCCTGCCAAGAAGCAGTCCAGCGCACCGAGCATTTTCTCGATAGCCGCAGCTTTGTGTGGATCATCTTCTGCCAGCAGCAATGCGGCGATTCCGCAACCGGAAGCACATACAGCCGCCCAATTGTGATCTGCTGTCTCCCATTGGAAGTGACGCGGCTCCCAAAATACCGGTTCTAATACACGCCGTTCGATCTCCCCGCGCACCTGAACGACCACATGACTATCCAGTTGCTCGCCGAGCAGCAGTATGATTTCAGCCAGCGTTTGCGCGGTTTCAGACGCAAATAAATCCACCTGCTGCCAGGGCGGCGTCACCGTATCCTCTTCCCTGACATGTGCAGGAAGTGCCCATGTATACTCCCCGCAGATGTCCAAGAGACCGCTCTCCACCTCTTTGATCCGCCAAGACTCCGGTTCGGCAACGGCTGCCAGCACGAGGGCTGCCAGTCGTCCGCGCCGTTCAAAGTACACATCCTCATATGGCTTGCGCTCCCCTGTATTCGAAAACTGCCGGAACAGAGACAACGGAAGCGTCGGCCATGGCGTTTCCCGGTTATTCTCACATACACGCTCAATATCCTTCCAAAGCCCGGCGTATATCGGCTCAGAGACAGTCACCCGCAGCCTTTTCGTCCACTCACGCCTTAACTGTTGCCTTGCTGCATCCTGCGAACTGCCAGTCAGCACCGTGACGAGCCGCGAAGCAGGCCAAGCCTCCTTCAGAAGACTCATTGCATTTCCTCCCCATGAGACACATTCGTTTCGCCTTCTTTTTTGTTAACGCTTTCATTGTATCTAACAATCACCCTAAATTCAAAGGGGTAGAAAAACAATATCGTAAAACACAAAAGAACCTCCACGCCACGTTGTTGTGGTCATGGAAGTTCTTGTTACGCTATAGCCAGGCTCTGTCCAGATTCGCTTGTATTTATCGTTTCTAGGCTTTGGGCTTTTCTGGTTTCCAGTTTTTAATCCCGTCATCCTCCAGAATACCAAGTGCTGCATCTGAGATATTAGGATCACGTAACAAAGCATCCTCGACTCTGAATTTAATATCGTCCGCATCTGCCAGTGTCATTCCTGGTGTAAGCTCGATCAGCCCTTCTACGTGATAGTAGCGTCCCTCCTGCAAAATACGCATTTGGTAAATATCCGTCACATGCGTATCTGCAAGAATAATGGAGGCCACGCGTTCTTCGATATCAGGGGGAGCAGATACTCCAATCAAGCCCACCATATTGTCGTAGCCAACCCGAAACGCAACGCCTACCATAAGACAGCCGATGAGAATACTCGATATCCCGTCCAGCAGTTTAAAATTGGTCAGCGAGGTAACCACAACGGCCAGCAGGGCAAGCACACCCCCCGTTGTTGCTACCAGATCCTCATAAAACACCAGACGAGTTGGCGGCGCAGCACGTCCCACATGACGAAACGCAGAGGTAAAAATGCCGAACCCCTTCGCCTCAACTCTGGATTCATGCAGCACTTCCTTCATCGCTTTGCTCCATACAAACCCGTCAACCACCAGAGACAAAATCAGGACCACCACATTAATCCAAAATCCATGCGTGGATTCAGCCGGATGCTGTAATAAATGGATGCCTTCCAATGCGGTTTCATAGGCCATGATCGTCACGACAATAACAGCGACCATACAAAACAGGTTAATCACCCGTCCAAAGCCGGTAGGAAAGCGCTTTGTCGGCTTTTTTTCTGCCAGCACGCTGCCCACGAATACAAACACCTGGTTCACCGCATCTGCAATCGAATGCATCATTGTGGCAAACATGGAACCGCTGCCTGTCAAGGCAAAAGCAATCCCCTTAATTAGCGCAATGCCGGTATTACCCAGCGCTGCTGAGCCTGAGGACTTGTTCCCCTTTTTCACCAGACTCCAAAATGAATCTTTTTTCTGCTGCTCATCCATCCTGTAGCTTTCCTCCTGAGGTATACATAATCTGATATCGCCACATTATGTAATCTTTTGTTATGTATTATTTTTAACCCGTCCATATTTTACCTAACCCTCCGGGGAGAATCAATACAAACAGCAATATAAATGCCATAAAAAAGAATGCTCCACATCATCCTATGACGCGAAGCATTTCATGCCTGTCCTTCTGGGATACATTAGATCAGGTTTTAGCACCAAAGCTGCCTTTTCCCCTTTAGCAGCAGCGATTGAATCAGTTCAGACAGCTCAGTTTGCGCGTGGGTGGCGCGTACGACAAGCACGATGGTATCCGCATCCCCCATCTGCTCCATAGCCAGTCTGGTTGTATCACTGTCATCCTTCACGCGAATGCCAGGCGTATCAAATGACTTTAAAACCGCCGTCTTCCACCAAAGCACGCCGGGTCATAACCGTCGATCCCCGAAAATTGGACTCCTCTCCGGTATCTTGCCCGGAAAGCCCACGAAACAGAGCGGATTTTCCGCTCGACTCAAAGCCTGCCAGTACGATCCCACCGTGATCCGCTGCTTTTTTCGTCAGCATTTACATTCCTCGCCACAGCAGCTCAAATCGTCCAGCAACAGCCCTTCTTTCCGGTAAGTGTCCAACATAGGCATTTCTAGTGACAGGTTATTCCCGATCACTTGACCTACCACTGCAAAGCGCTGTCTAAATTTATAAATAAAGCAGAACAAGAGATTGCCGTGGGCTACGCCCGGTCCAACAAGAAACAGCCCAGGTGTAATGGTAGATTCATCCTTGGTATTCAGCAGTACCCGTCCCTGCTCGTCCTTTTCAAATAAATCTTCTATTAAAGTAATGCTGCCTTTAAAGCCTGACGCTAAAATCGGGGCATGTCCGGTCTGAAGCATCATCGTATTGCCATCTGCATCCTCACAATAGACATCATACAGGTTATCTCCAGCAGCCTCGACACGGTATACTGTATATCCATTTACGAAAGTAGCGTGCCCTGTCGATGAAATATCACGTAGACGATCCTTCGTATAAGGACTCAGCTCGACACTCGGATCGCTGCTCCCCTTGACATGCCATCTTCCGTTGCGATCAATGACCTGTACCTTTTTGCCTAGCCGTGCCAAATGAATTGCCGCATCCGCTCCGCTTTCATAGCCGCCGATAATGACCACTTCGCCACTTTCCACCTGCGTCCAGTCCTGAATCAAGCTAGTGTGTAAACAAAGGTCTGCACCGGGAAACCCGTCCAGCCGTGGATACTGAAATTCACCGCCTGCCCAAATCACGTGCTTCGCCAGCTTCGTTCCCTTGGACGTTTCCACCTGAAAGCCTGAGGCTGTTTTGCGGACCGAAATAACATCTATGCCCGTTTCAATCGGCAATTCCTTAAATGTAGCAACAGCTTGCAGATAAGCAGCATATTCCCGTCCTGACGGATGCTCCGTACCGAGTGTATAGGCCGGAGATGTATTCATCGTCACCGCGTTCAGATCCAGCATGCCGTAAGCATTGCCCGTAAAAGAAGGCGTCAGTAAACGCATTTCCTTTTGCCATAATAAAAAGCTGGACCCGACCTCTCCACGCTCCAAAATGACAAACTCAGTTACACCCAGATCTTGCAACACATTCCCCATGCCGATGCCCGCAGGCCCTGCACCAACAATAATACAATCCAACTGATTCATATGTGAGCCTCCGCTTCTAAAGATGTCTTAAGTACACAAAATCCGACCCCTAATGCGGGAATCGGATTCTGTGAGTGGTTAGGATAACCTTATTACCAGCTGGCTTTCGTAACGCCTGGAATTTGGCCTTTATGAGCCAGCTCGCGGAACGCGATACGGGACAGCTTGAATTTGCGCAGGTAACCTCTCGGTCTGCCTGTCAGCTCACAACGACTTTTCAGACGGGTCGGGGAAGAATCACGCGGAAGCTTCTGTAATGCTTCGTAGTCCCCATTTGCTTTCAGTTCACGTCTCAGATCCGTATATTTAGCTACAATTTCCTGACGTTTCTTCTCTTTAACCACTTTCGACTTCTTAGCCATATAAAGCTCCTCCTTGTGATATATGCCAATCATGAACGCTCTCCACCCCTGCCACTGGATGGACAAACACGGAAATGGACATGATCTTTATTTTAAATAGTAATCATTACGATTATCATTTAATATACCGCTGTTTCAAGTGGGTTGTCAACCCAAGCGGCTTACATCACAACATTAAAAAGCCGCTGAAACAACAGAACCGATTCATTGCGATGAACGGTCTGTCGTTTCAACGACTGGAAAATTTGCTGTTAGCTCTGTTCATTCAGCCAAATGGCAAGCCACCCAGTGATCTGGACGAGCCTCACGATAAAGTGGAATTTCTTTGGAGCAGCGGTCAATAGCAAAGGGACAGCGAGTATGGAATTTGCAGCCGGAAGGTGGATTAACCGGACTTGGGATATCCCCTTTGAGCAAAATCCGCTCTCTTTTGAGCTTCGGCACTGGGATCGGTACAGCCGACAGCAGCGCCTTCGTATATGGATGAAGCGGATTCCCGAACAGCTCGTCACGCGAAGCGGTTTCGACCATGGAGCCTAAATACATCACTCCAATGCGGGAACACAGATGCTCCACCACGCTCAAATCATGCGAGATGAACAGATACGTCAGTCCCCGCTCGGCCTGCAACTTGGAGAACAGATTAATAATCTGCGCCTGAATGGACACGTCCAGCGCCGAAACGGGCTCATCAGCGATGATCAGATCTGGCTGGAGCGCCAGCGCCCGGGCAATGCCTATTCGTTGGCGCTGACCTCCTGAAAATTCATGCGGAAAACGGTCGATATGATACTCTGACAATCCGCACAGCTTGAGCACGTCCAGTACGATCTGCCGGACCTGCTCTTTCGTTGCTATACCGTGATCCAGCAGCGCCTCCCCAATGGCATCTCCGATGCGCACACGTGGGTTCAGTGAGCTGTACGGGTCCTGAAAGATCAGCTGGATTTTAGGGCGGAGCTCCTGCATCCCTTTGGCGGACAGGCTGTGCAGGTCCACTCCTTTGTATTTAATGGTGCCGTCCGTCTTGTCCGTCAATCTAACAATCGTACGGCCTACCGTGCTTTTGCCGCTTCCCGATTCGCCCACCAGACCGAAAGTTTCTCCCTGACGGATCGTAAAGCTGATGTCGTCCACCGCCCGCACATGCCCCGTGGTACGGTTCATAAACCCGGACTTGACTGGAAAATACGTTTTTAAGCGGTCGATTTCCAGCAATGGCTCAGCCATGAACAACCGCCTCCTCATATAACCAGCAGGATGCCTTTTGCTGTGTTGAAACTTCTTTTAATACAGGCTCCTTCACTCGGCAGATGTCCATGCAATGCCCGCAGCGGTCATGAAAATAGCAGGATGTGGTGAGCTCCAGCGGATTAGGCACTTGTCCAGGGATGGAGTACAGCTCCTTTTGACGCTGATTTAGTACTGGCTTGGATTTTAGCAATCCTTGCGTATAAGGATGCTTGGGATGATTAAATAGCTGTACCACTTCGCCTTCCTCGACAATCTTGCCTGCGTACATCACAATCACGTAATCCGCCATTTCTGCAACAACGCCCAGATCATGGGTGATCAGCATCAGCGACATATTGGATTGCACCTTGAATTCACGCAGCATGTCGAGAATTTGCGCCTGTATCGTTACGTCCAGCGCCGTAGTCGGCTCATCCGCGATAAGTAGCTTGGGTCCGCAGGAAACGGCAATGGCAATCATGATGCGCTGTAGCATTCCACCGCTCAGCTCATGCGGATAGCTTTTCATAATCTGCTCAGGTCGGGAAATGCCTACCTGTGCGATTAGCTCCAGCGCCCGCTTGTGCGCTTCCTTGCGGCCCATTTTCAAATGCTCGAGCAGCGGCTCGGATAACTGTTCCCCAATAGTCATGACCGGATTCAGCGATGACATCGGCTCCTGAAAAATCATAGATATCTCATGACCGCGAATCGTGCGCATCTCATTTCTGCTAAGTCCCAGCAGATCGGTATCCTCAAAACGGATGCTTCCGCCTGCCACTTTACCTCCGGGGCTCTGGATCAGGCCCATGATTGACATCGCGGTGATGCTTTTGCCACATCCTGATTCTCCGACAATACAAACCGTCTCCCCCGACTTCACACGGAAGCTGATATCATCCACCGCCTTGACCGTGCCTTCTTCTGTATAAAAATGAGTGCTTAAATGCTCAATCGAAAGTACATTGTTCATGGTGTATGATCACCTACCTCTTATGTTTCGGGTCAAGTACATCCCGCAGTCCATCACCAAAAATATTAATGGCGATGACCGTAGCAAAAATGGAAAGGCCAGGCGGTATCCACATCCACGGACGCTGCTGAAAATCCAGCACATTGTTGGCCGCATCAATCATGTTGCCCCAAGTCGGTGTTGTAGGTAGCACGCCAAGGCCGAAGAAGCTAAGTACAGATTCACTCAGGATAGCTCCGCCAATGTTCAAAGTGGCGATAACAATCAGCAATGGCATAATATTAGGGAATAGATGCTTGAACAGCTTGCGTCGGTTCGACAGTCCCAGCACCGTTGCAGCCTGCATAAATTCACGCTCCCGCAAACTAAGCATCTGACCTCTCACCATCCGCGCGATCCCTGGCCAATTGACCAGACTGAGCATCAGCATGACGATATACATACGTTGATCCGGCGGAACCTTCCAGTCGGACAGTAGCGCGCCCATAATGAACAGCAGCGGCAAACTCGGAACGGTCAGCAGCAAATCACCGATCCGCATAATGATCTGATCCGCAATCCCGCGAAAATACGCCGATATGACGCCCAGCGTAGCTCCCAAAAAGACAGACAACACCATCGATGCCAATCCCACGGTGAGGGAAATTTGGCCTGCCTGCATCACACGGGTCAGCACATCCCGTCCCAGTTTGTCCGTTCCCAGCCAGTGATGGATATTCGGTGCCTTGTTCATCATCAATATATTCGTCTTGTTATCGGCATAGGGAGAAAATAACGGGCCGATAAAACATAGCAAAAACATAAATACAACGACGAGCAGTCCGGCCATAGCCAGCTTGTTTCTGAACAGCTGCCGCAGCGCCTGCCGCCACATTGAAGATTTTTTAGCTATTTGCAGTCTCCCGCTGCTTTTACTCAAATTACTGCTAACGGATGACATTCCATAGCCCCCTCCTTACACCTTCACACGCGGGTCCGCGATACGATACAGAATATCGGACAGCAGCGTCCCAATGACACTCAAGATGGCAATCAGCATCGTAAAGCCCATCAGCAGCGGGTAATCCCGAAGCGAAAAGGATAGCATGTATAGCTGACCAATTCCCGGCCAGTTGAAAATCTTTTCAATAATAAGCGATCCGCCAAACAACGCAGGCAATTCGAAGCCAATCAGTGTAATTGCAGGCAGCAACGCATTCCTCAATGCGTGCGTGAAGAGTACCTTTCTTTCCTTTAAGCCCTTCGCGCGGGCCGTACGGATATAGTCCTGCTGGATCACGTCGATCATATTGCTGCGGAAGTAACGGGTCAGTGAACCCAGTCCCAGCAGCGTCATGACGGTCACTGGCAGGATCATATGCTGGAGGACCTCCTTCACATACTCCATACCCGTAGCGTTACTGCCTGTATTGAGCATGCCGCCCGGCGGCAGCCATTTGAGATCGACCGCTGCAACTTTGATCAGATACAGCCCGATAAAAAAAGATGGAACAGACATCGCGGCAAAAATCACCACCATGACGAGGGTATCGAACCACGAATATTGCTTATAAGCAGCAACCACACCCATGATGACGGCAATCACCCACGTCAGGAAGGTCGATACAATCGCCAGTAAAAACGAGTTCCAGATATATTCATTAAACAAGGTCAGCACCGGCTTTTGCTGAGCAAGTGAATAACCAAAATTGCCATGCAACGCATTCCACAGCCAGCTTCCGTAGCGTTCCAGAATGGGCTTGTTCAGTCCGTATATTTCCCTCAGCTCCGCCTTCCTCTCTGGCGATAGCTTGAGATCGCCGCTGATGAAATCTCCCGGTGTCATGGCGTACAGAAAAAAAATCATCATCGAAGCGGCCAATAAAATAATGATCATATACGTCAGTCTTTTCGTTAAAAACGAGCTCATGACAGACTCCTTTCATTTCAGGATCGGACTGCTTGAATGGCAATAGCAAACTCCATTTGGGAGGCCCCTTGATCGGAAACTGACGATTCTTCACAAGGGGCCCGCAAGATGGCTTTATTTAAGGGACCATTCAAACAGATTGCCGGACAAGCCAATGAACGGACTGACCTTTACATGTTCCATGCGGCCATTGTAGGCGTATACTGTTTTCTTATAGTTCGTGAAAATGACGGGCAGCTCATCGTTAAGCAGTAAGTACAATTCTTTATATATTTTTTTACGTTCCTCAATATTCGTCGTGGATAAGCCTTTTTCATACAGCTCTTTTACCTTCGGATTGTTATACCCCTTGATTTCTCCATCGACGAATTGCTCGATTCCATCAGATGGGTCAGTCAGCATCGGAGTGGAGAAGGAAGCCATATCGTAATCCTTACCATCTACCTTGGCGACCATCGCATTAAAGTCTGCGAAAATTTCCGGTTGGAAATCAACGCCAATCTCCTTGTAATTTTCAGCCGCGAGCGCAATAAATGTGTCTGTTTCCGGGCGTTTGGAGGTCAGCATATGAATGGTCAGCTTCTGGCCATTTTTCTCACGGATACCGTTACTCCCTGCTACCCAGCCTGCCTCATCCAGCAGCTTTTTCGCTTTTTCCGGGTCATAATTGTACGGGTTTACCCCGTCTGTCGTATAGGACCAGAAAATTGGAGAAGACGGAATGTTAGCCACCGCTCCTGCTCCCTGCGCTGCATCTACATAAATGGTTTTGCGATCCAGACCATAAGTCAGCGCCTGGCGAACCTTCTTATCCTTAAGCTTTTCATTCTCCAGATTTAATTGAATATATCCGTAAGTGCTTGGGGTATAAGGCAAAATGTTCAAAAAGCCAAGCCCTTTCAGTTTATCAATATTCTCCTGAGTTGCGGTGAATGGGGCAAAGTCAGTATCGCCCGTTTCAATGAACTGCCAAGCATCGCCTTCCGCCGTTTTGTAGATAAAATGCTGTGTTTTCGGTTTGCCTTTGAAGAAGTTATCATTGGCTTCCAAACGAACCTCCTGTCCAGGGATAAACTTTTCAAGCTTATAAGCACCGTTGCCCAAAGGACTGCCATGCAGTTTTTTCAGATAATCGAGCTGACCAAACTTATAATCCTTGCCATAGTAGGCTTTGGACAGCACATTGTCACCGAGGATCGGCAGCGCCAATGCGTTTGGCTTCTCCAATGTTACCGAGATCGTCTGAGGATCTATAACCTTGATGCCTTCAATTTGTTTCGCTTTGCCTTCCGTGTAGTCTTTACCACCTTTAATGCCCAAATCCAAGATTTTGCTGTCGCCTGCGTAGGCTTTGTCATAAATGAGCGTCCATGTAAAAGCGACATCCTCCGCCGTCAACGGAGAGCCATCGCTGAATTTCGTATCTGGAACCAGATGGAATGTGTAGATCAGATTGTCCTTGGAAATATCCCAGCTCTTAGCCAGGTTCGGAATCGGAAGCCCTTTATCGTCTACTGTTATCAGTGGGGTCCACAACTGTGAAATCACGTTACCGTCATAGCCGCTTTGATTAAAAAATGGAGTGAATACCCCTGCCGGATCGGTCAGAGCAACGATAATCGTATCGTTACGCTTTTTGGACACATCCGGCAGCTTGGTCAAATCCGATGCTTCTACCAATCTGGTCAAAGGCTGCGCAGCAGCAGCCGTCTGTGCTGCATCATTACCCTGCGGAGTGGCGCTGTTAGCGCTGTCCGATCCACCGCTAGAGCAAGCCGCTAATAAGGTTGAACTTACTAGTAGTAGACTGCCAAGTAGAATGATTCCTTTTTTCAAAATAATCCCCCCGCGTTAATTAGTTAAATTCCGATCAAACAAGTTGTAATTAGTAAGATAAATCTCATTATAGGAATCTAATACGGTTCTGTAAAGGGAGAACTCGATATTTTTTACATAAAAACAAAAACGTCGGAATCATCTGAATTCCATCTCCAGATGACCGACGTCTATTCGTTTAAAGTATTAAAGCCCTACCTGTTCGTGCAGCCTAATTCCTCTCCATGTAGCCGAGGATACTGCTATGCATCTCATCCACAGCCGAAAGCCTTGCACTATAGCCGAGCAACGTTTCGCTATCAAAGTGGGCATGGATAAACCCGGAGGCACGAAGCTTGAAAATATGATCGTGCGTGATGCCCTTCGATAGCTTAAGGTGACGAACAATTTCAATAAAGGTGCGCGGTGTCTGGCTTTGGTACAGATATTTTAAAATCTTAAGCCTGCTTTTCTCCCCCAAGCTCCGAATCATTCGGTATTCCTGTGGAGATAAAAAGTCGTCCTCCTGAAAATAAATTCCCGCCGAATAATGACACAGCAGGAGCGATCCAAACCGATAAATGATATTAAGCGGCTGAAAATGGTATTGCGGTACCAGCAGTACCCGCGTCAGCCCATCGGAAGGCTCAAACCGGAAGCCATTGGTTATACGATCCACCCATTCCGCAGTGCTATAGACATCCTTCTCCTTATTTCTCCGCTCAGCCTCCTGTTCCAGCCCAATCAGAATGTTAGCGTCCGCATAGCGGAAGTATTCCTCATACCAACTGGATAGCAGCCGTACAGCAAGACTGCGAAGCTTCTCCATATCGTCTGGCAACGGAATACCATAGGCAGATGCTTGTTCGTTCAGTTCCAGCGCTGTCCGGCTCTCCAGACGATCTACAACCTCGTCAATGCCCCCTTCATCAGAAAGCATACAGACGATCCCGTATATGACCTTCCAATCTGCATTGATTTCCATAGATTCCAGCAGCCCGGACAGATCTGGAGACAGCTTGTCACGCACTTGCTCGGCCCACCCGGATGACAAATCCGTCTTTTTGTATGCCTTGCGGCAAATGAAGGTATGCAAACTGCTCAGCAGTTCAAACACCGGTCCAAATCCTATATGTACATCGTAAGGGGCTTTCATGTCGTAGGTCATCGCTTTCCGTCCTCTTTTCATTCATGTCTGACGTTCATTATACATATTATTGTACATCCGTTCATTCCCAGTGATCCTTGCATACAAATATGAACGAAACAAGCGCCATAATCAAGATACAAAAAAAGCCTGATAGGATCAGACTCCAGTTGTTCCGGCTATGAATTAAAAAAAGGCTGTCTCCCGCGATATCGCAAGAGACAACCTTTAGAATAACTTATTGCTGTGCCGCTACTTTCCACTCCAGAATTCCGGTAGATGCAGAACCCTTGGATACCATTTCAATTCTTAATTTCGTTGTTTTTACAGGCGTAAACGTGGTCGTATTATACTGATCTGCCGCAGTGCCCAATCCTTTGGCCTGCTTGACATTAGACCAGCCCTGACCGTTCCAATACTTAATCTTGTAAGATTTAGGAACATCAATGCCTGCGCCATCCTTGAACCAATAGACATCGGTTTGAGATACCGTATATTCTTGATTAAAATCATATTGAACCCATTGTGTTCCCGTTTCAGGCCAGTTGCCATACACGGCATGACCTCTATCGTTGGAATTGGCAGGTTCAAAGCCATCGTTCAGTGCGCTTATATTTTCCCAAGATGAAGTATAAGAGCTGCTAGCTGTTGCCGCAGGTGCAATGTTCACGATTTCATCAGGATCTGTTTCGATTGGGCCATCGTCGTCTTTAGTCGTGGTTGGGAAACGAGCCGTATCCTTTTTGATTTGACTCCAGGTATACCGCAGCATCCAAATATCCCAGTCGGTGATATGATTGGAATCGCCAGCCCACATAATGGTGTTGGTTGGGAAGCCACCCGGTGGACGCTCGTGTTCTTCATAGAAATCATTTAATCCGAAGCCATGTCCAATCTCATGTTCGGTAATCTCAATCTCATCAGCGTTCACCGTACTCAGAACGTATTCATCATTCATACGCTGTCCCCAGTCGCCGCCGGCTCCCCCACCGAAATTTTCTGTAGCCCAAAGATACATATCAAAGCGTTTATCCAACCCACCCGGATAGGAATAGTTGGGGTCTGAAAAATGCTCAAATCTGGATATTTCATTAGGCGCAACAGGAAGTTCAGCAGGAATTCCCGGTTGTTCGGAAGCTAATCCATCTACAATCGTATCCGTATAAATAACCTCATCAGGTTGCTTGTTCAGCAGCAGTGAAGGATCGGCAACAGCCCAGCCTACCACTTTCACTTTAATATCCTTATAGGGCCAGCCATCATATCCCTGGAGATGCTCCGTCCAATGGTTCATCTGACGGCCTAGCATTCTAGCAATATCCTGGCGTTGTTGTAGTGTAACCGGCTTAGAAGATTGCCAACGCACTACATAATTTAGAGTTCCTTTTCCCGCAAAAATTTGATCAAAAATCAAATTTTTACGATTCGTCGAGCCTTCGGTCAGCATTCTATTCTTCCAAACCCACTCCACCGATGATTTGAGATAAGCTGGCATGTCCGCCAATGTCGAATTACCTGTTGCCGCAACCACGGCACTCTCATTCATATGCGCATCCGCTGATACAAAACTAGCGTTTCCCATCAATAATGAACTAGCAATCACCACAGAAAAAGAAGCCGCCATCATTCCTTTTTTCTTCAACATACATACACCTCCATAACTCTTTATATGATTACAGTAATTTTCCTGAAACGATTAACTCAATCACCTCTTTTTCGTGTTTATGTATTGATCTATGAGATCAACGATAATCTATCAATCCTCCTTGTCGTTTTTTGTAAATAATCACAAATTATATTATCACTGGATTATTGCATCGTCAATATTTTCCTTAATGAATTAAATTAGGTATTTTGAGAGCATATTGGAACGAAGTCGCCCCTTCATGTGCAAAAAACTGGTATTTTGTGAAGTGAAAAAACCGCTTCTCCACTAAAATCAATTCCATCACAGAATTTGATTTTGGAAGAAACGGTCCTGTTTATCAGCTTTTTTGCACTATTCTACGTATCTTTTATCGGATAGGAAAACGAGAAGTATCCTTCTTGATCTGACTCCAGGTATAGCGCAACATCCAGGTATCCCATTCTGTTATTTTGGGAGAATTTCCTGCCCACATAATTGTAGGTGTCGGGAATCCGCCGGGTGGACGTTCGTGTTCTTCATAGAAATCTGTCAGGCCGAATCCATGCCCCATTTCATGCTCAGTAATCTGAACTTCATCAGCGTTCAGTGTGCTCAGGATATAATCATCAGACATACGTTGTCCCCAGTCACCACCGGCCCCGCCGCCGAAATTAGCTGTTCCCCACAGATACATATCAAACCGCTTGTCCAAACCGCCGGGATACGAGTAGTTGGGATCATTAAAATGCTCAAATCGGGACAGTGCGTCAGGCGCAACCGGGAGCTTGGCAGGGATACTTGGGTTCGATTTGCTTAAGTCATCTGTAATCGTATCTGTGTAAACGATTTCATTTGATTGTTTGTTAAGAATTTGTGATGGATTTGCAACGGCCCAGCCTACGATTTTAACAGTAATATTGTTATAAGGCCAACCGTCATAGCCTTTCAGCTGCTTATTCCAGTTATTGACCTGACGGCTCAGCATGGAAGCCATGTCTTTGCGCTGTTGAAGTGTGAGGTTTTTGGAAGATTGCCAGCGTACAACATAATTTAGCGTCCCTTTGCCCGCATAAATCTGATCAAAAATCAAATTTTTACGGTTGGTTGAGCCTTCTTTAACCATTCTATTCTTCCAAACCCATTCTACCGATGGCTTGAATTTTGCAGGTATATCGGCAGCAGCCAAGCTAATACTCGTGGACTCAATATCGGGAGCGCTTTCAATACTAGAGGCTGCTGAACCCACATTAGCCCCTCCAACCAGTAAAGAAGCAGCCACAACCAGTGAAAAAGAAGCCATCATCATTCCTTTTTTCTTCGCCATTTCTTTAACCTCCATATCATTTTATTTGATTGTTGTATTCATAAGCTGGCAATCGAAATCTCTTATCTCTCCCCTTTCTTTTGATTTGAAAAATATTACATTTTTATATTACCATTAGGAAGATATAACGTCAATATTTTACTTTATGATTTAGAAAAAGGTGATTCTTTGGATCATTTAACAAATTAAAAGCCCCTTCTCTACTCAAGAAGGGGTCTAGCATTGAAAGAGTAGACTCAAGTCCTGCCCTACTCTATTTATACCAATATCGATTCTGCCAGTGAAGCCAGCAACTTCGCCGTTCCCGGCAACGCACGTTCATCCAGATCAAAGGCTGGATGATGCCATTCCTGGCTCCCCGAAGTGCCGACAAAGACGAACACACCGGGGATGCTCTTCTGGTAAAGCCCGAAATCCTCGCTCGCCGAGGAAGGCACGGGGCGAACAACCTCCAGACCGACCGCTTGGGCCGCCTGCTCCGCGATGACGGCCAGTTGGCCGTCATTCAGTACAGGTGGTGGTCCCTCGATCCACCGGATGTTCGCTTTCGTGCCAAAAGCATCGGCCACGCCCTTTACGACCTGTTCGAAGCGTTCAGCCACCTGTGCGCGCACGTTCTCGTCGAACGTCCGGATCGTGCCGTCCAGATGGGCACGATCTGGAATGATGTTCCAGGCGTTGCCGCTATGCAGCTTCGTCACGCTAATCACCGCGCTGTCCAGCGGGTTGACATTCCGGCTTACGATGGATTGCAGCGCCGTGATAATGTGCGACGACACGACGATGGGGTCAATCCCTGCATGTGGCACCGCCGCATGCGTGCTCAGACCCTCTACCTCGATGTAGAAGCCGTCTGCCGCCGCCATCAGCGGGCCTTCCTTAATGCCGACCGTGCCTACAGGCAGGTCCGGCTTGTTATGCAGGCCGAATATGGCCTGCACGCCTGCCAACGCACCGCTGTCCAGCACTTGGGCTGCGCCCTTGGCCTTTTCCTCCGCTGGCTGAAACACAAGGCGAACCGTGCCTTTCAGATCCTGCTCCCGCTCTTTTAACAATACGGCAGCTCCAAAGAGGGACGCCGTATGAAAATCATGTCCGCAGGCATGCATTTTGCCCGGATGCAGCGAAGCATAAGGCAATCCCGTCTCCTCCTGAATCGGCAATGCATCAATGTCCGCGCGAAGCGCTACAATCGGCCCCTCCTGCTGCCCGCCAATTTGCGCTACCAGCCCGGTGCGTAGCGGCACATCCAGAATGGTTATGTTCTGTTCTTCCAGCAGACGGCGGATATAGGCGGTAGTTTCAATCTCCTCGTTAGACAGCTCGGGATTTCGGTGAAGATGGCGACGAATGTCCACCAGCTTCTGCTCCAAAACCTGCTCCTTCGTCCCGGTTGATCCGCTCATCCCTCTTCCTCCTTCGTGATTTCAAAATGGTTACAACTTTCTCAAGCCAACAACATCTAGGACTGAACAGGTAAACCAGCAAAAGCTTCATGCAACAGTTCAAATGAGCGCACGCGCTTTCCAATATCCCGTATTCCCGTTGTTACGATCAGCTCATCAGCCTGATATTTAGCTTGAATTTCCGTCAAAGTAGCATAGATTTCCTCTTTATTTCCTTTGTTGATTTGCGATTGTGTAACTTCAATTGTATATTCTTCACCCGATTGCTTACCGAACTCCTCTGCACTTTCCAGCGTGCCCACCGTAGCCGTTTTGCCGCTGGCCAGATGAATTTTGTACAGCTTGTGCTCACCTGCCAACTCCGCAGCTTCCTCGGAAGTATCAGCTACAATGACGGACAGTGCAAAAAGAACCTTCGGCTCACGACCAAGACTATAATCGAATGACTCCCGATACGTGCGGAATGCATCCAATGCGACCTGCTCGCTACTATTGATAAACTGCGAGAAAACATAAGGCAACCCCAAGCGTGCAGCAATTCCAGCACTGTCTGCACTCGTACCCAAAACATAAATATCCGCTGGTGCTTCCGGAATTGGATTAGCCTGTAGCCCTGCTAGCGGACCTTCTTCAGACGGAATATTATGAATATAACGACTCACTTCATCAATCTTTTCTTCAAGAGAAGGCGCATCATGCACGTTTCGTTGTAGCGCCTGTGTGGATTTCGGTAGACCGCCCGGTGCACGTCCGATGCCCAAATCTACGCGACCCGGTGCAAGAGACGCCAGTACATTGAAATTTTCAGCCACTTTGTAAGGACTATAATGCTGAAGCATAACTCCGCCAGAACCGATTTTAATACGCTCGGTGCGTGCCAGCAGATGAGAAATGAGTACCTCCGGCGAAGAGCCTGCAACCTGCTCGGAATCATGATGCTCTGATACCCAAAAGCGTGAAAATCCCAACTCTTCTACACGCTGCGCCAGCTTAATCGTGTTTCGAAGCGCCTGTGCCGCCGTTTCCCCCTCGTTTATAGGGCTTTGATCTAATACTCCGATTTTAATACTCATATCTCCCTCTCCCGTCTAAATTGAATAGTTATATTCCGGTGTAATCCGTTTGAGGAATTGCTTCGTGCGTTCCTCTTGGGGACGATTGAAAATGTCGTCCGGGCTGCCTTCTTCGATAATGTGGCCATCATCCATAAATACCACGTGATTGGAAACATCCCGCGCAAAGCCCATCTCATGCGTGACGACAATCATCGTAATGCCTTCCTTCGCGATCTTGCGAATAACTGACAGCACCTCTCCCACCAGTTCAGGGTCTAGCGCCGAGGTCGGCTCATCGAACAAAATGACTTCCGGGTTCAATGCCAAAGCGCGCGCAATACCGACACGCTGCTGCTGTCCGCCGGATAGCTGACTCGGATAATGATTCAGCTTCTCGCCCAGACCCACCTTTTCGAGCACTTCGATACTGATCTTCTTCGCTTCCTCCTGCTTCACCTTGCGGACGACGACAAGCCCTTCCATCACGTTTTCCAGCGCCGTTTTATGCTTGAACAAATTGTATTGCTGGAAGACCATGGCCGTTTTTTGGCGCAGAGCCAAAACATCCTTCTTCGCAGGTCGCTTGCAGTTTACCGTAAAATCGCCAATGCTGACCTCCCCGTCATTCGGCTTTTCCAGATAATTGATGCAGCGCAGCAACGTCGTTTTCCCCGATCCGCTCGGTCCGAGAATGACAACGACCTCTCCCTTATTCACGGTTAAATCAATGCCTTTGAGCACCTCATGCTTGCCGAACGATTTCGTTATATTTTGCAGACGGATCATGATGCTCTCCCCCCATTAAACACATTGATTTTTTTCTCCACCAAGCCGGAAATTCGTTCAATCAGCACCGTCAAACCCCAGAAAATCAGTGCTGCCGCGATATAAACCTCCAGGTACTTCCAGTTTGTAGATGCTAAAATTTCAGCCTGAGCCTGGATTTCCGTGACGGAAACTGTAAAGGCCAAGGTAGAGCCATGAAGCATCCCGATAACGGAATTCGTCAGGTTCGGCAGACTGACCACGAACGCCTGTGGAAACACAATACGCCGCAGCACCTGCCACGTCGTCATCCCGACCGCATAGGCTGCTTCAATTTGCCCTCGGTTTACGGATTGAATCCCGGAACGGACCACCTCGGACATATACGCACCACTTGTAATCGAGAACGAAATGAGTGCAAATACCATATAAGGAACATCTTTGGAATGAAACGACCAGCCAAAATGCTTGGCTCCCGCATCAATTAACAAAGGTAAACTGAAATAAATAAGCAGCAAATGCATCAGCATCGGCGTACCCCGGATAAAGGTAACGTAGCCATGGGAAATCTGGGACAACACAGGCACCTTATAAATTCGGGCCAGAGCCGTTATAATTCCGATGACCAGTCCCGCCAGTACGGAGACCACCGTAATGATTAACGTATTGGGCAACGCCGAGAACAACCCCAGAAAGGCCGTATATATAAATCCAAAATCCAGACTCATATGCTCTTGCCTCCTTTACTAAGACGGGGGTTCAGATAACGAACCACAAAACTTTTTCGTTTCTTGGGCTCGTTTTGGACTGTGTCCCGATGCTCATGCTTGAGAAGCGTATTTTCCAATACCTTGAACAGTTTTTGCAAAATCAGACTGACGACCAGATAAATAAGAGACAACGCGATATAGGTTTCAACAAAATGCTGGGTAGCCGCGCCCAGTGTCTGTGATTTCCCGGTCATCTCCATAGCTCCAATGGTAAACGCCAGCGAAGTATCCTTCAGATTGGCGATGACCAGATTGGAGAATACCGGAACCACAACAGCCAGCGCTTGCGGCAATATGATACGTGTAAAAGTCTGATAGCCTGACATGCCGACCGACTGTGCTGCCTCGATTTGTCCCCGATCTACCGCCTCTACACCCGATCGGATAATCTCGGAAATAAAGGCCCCGCTGTTTAGCGCATAGGTCGCTACGGCAAACCACAACACATCCCATCTGGAGGAATTGATATCCACCAGCTTTAGCAGCTCAGGCAAGCCGTAATACACCAGAAAGAGCTGGATCAGAATAGGTGTTCCACGAAAAAATGAAACATACACCTGAGAGACACGTTTGAGAAAAGGAACATTATACATGCGAGGCAGCGCAACCAACAGGCCGATGATTAATCCTAACAATAGCGAGCTTGCCACAATAAACAACGTGATGTGTAAATAAGACAGCATTTTCGGGATAAAGCTAAAAACATAATCAATATTAAACTCTCTGCTCATATGCCTGCCTCCTTCCTATACATCAGCGGTCAGAATACACGGGGTACCCTGACCGCTGAAATATTTAAGCTTACCGCTATTTCTTACTGGTTGTTCCTTCTTTTTTCACATCATCCAGAGACTTCGTGAAATCTTCTCCAAGCCATTTGATGCTCAGCTTCGACAGTGTACCGTCGTCCTTCACTTCCTGAATGGCTTTATCCAGATCATCTGCCAATCCTTGCTCATTTTTGTTCAGTACATACAATACATCCGATTGAGTCAAAGGATCACCCACGGTTTTCAGAGCTACTTCTCCTTTTTCATCGGTGTTAAAGCGGTTCGCAAAGTCTGTCGTTATGGTAGCATCTATACGGCCGCTCGTAATTTGTTGTACCGTATCATTGGCTGCACCGCTTGTATATACAATGTTCAGGGCATCCCCGTGTGTTTTGTTGTATTCCTTCAATACATATGCCGCATTACTGGTCGGGCTGGTGAGTATCTTTTTGCCTTTCAGATCATCAATCGAGTGAATGGTATTGTTATCCTTCGCTACAGCGACTCTGTTCAGGAAAATGCTGTACGGATTTTTGTTGAACAGATACTTCGCTTCACGCTCCGGATTTTTTTCCATTTGATGCGATACCAGATCAATTTTACCAGCATCCAGACTCAGCAGCAGATTGCCAAAGTCCATCGTTTTGAATTCAAATTCGTATTGAGGCAGGCGCTTGTCCAGCTCCTTAATCAGCTCAACGTCAAAGCCTGTTAAATTTCCATTTTCGTCAATAAAGCATACATTTTTAAATTGAGTTCCTGTACCTACAATAATTTTTTTCACGTCTCCGTTTGAATCGGACGCACTAGACGCGTTATCAGAGGAGCCGCAACCTGCCAACACCAGAATAATCGCCATAACAGACAACATTGCAAACCACTTTTTCATATGAATCCCCCTCGTTTCTTTGTATATCAGCAGTTTGCGACATACATGGTAGCTGCCACATTAAGAAATTAATAATTCCTATGTGTTTAATTGGTTTTAAGATGTGATTAATTTAACACCTGCGCTCATTTACGTCAATCTACCAGGCAATAGAACATTTCATCCATTTTATACATTTGCAAAAAACGGTTTACAAAACAGCACCCCGAAAGCCTTCTGTCAGTGCATCTGCAAAATCCGAGCTCACCGCACAGTCTTCTTTAGTCGCCACAATGCTAATCTGCATGGATACCCCGGCTACCTCTGGCACATGAATGCGGAACAGTTTTTTATCCTTCACCTCACGGTTCACACAAACGTCCGGCAAAAAGGCAATCCCCGCTTCTTCCAGCACCAGCTTCTTGGCTGTAACCACATTATCTACCTGAAAGGCAATATCCGGCGGTTGCTCCAGTGATTCAAAAGACCGATGAATCCTCATCCAGTCCAATGATCCACATTCAAAAAACACCAGCGTTTCATGCTGAATATCCTGTATGCTGGCCTTTCCAGTCTTCATAAACGGATGGCCGTCGTATACATACAGGGAAATGGGATCTTCATAAAAAGCAAGCGTACGAATGGCCGGATGCATCACTTTACGGACAAAACTAATGTCTACCTCACGGTTCAACAGCTTATGTACCAGTTGATCCGTCGTAGCCGTCACAATTTTGTAGTTAATCTCTGGATAACGAGCGCGGAGCTGTCTTAATATCTCAGGAATGATATAGTTCGACACCGATATCGTGCAGCCGATTCGAATTTGCTGAGGAGCTTTTTTACGCTGTTGCAGCTTTTGCTTGCCTCGTTGCAGTACCTGAAGCATCTGCTCCGCATAGGGAAGAAACTTCCGTCCATCCTCCGTCAGAACAGTTTGCTTGCTTTGGCGGTCGAACAGCTTGCATTCCAGCTCGCGCTCCAGCGTCTGAATCCGGGCTGTGACAGAGGGCTGTGACAAGAACAACGCTTCTGCCGCCTTGTTAAAACTGCCATAATGATTCACGTATACAAAGGCTTCCATATTCTCGATATTCATACGCAAGTCCCCCAGTGAGTTTATATACATTTATCCAATATGTTAACTCGGTTTTTTGTATCATAAAACTCACTGAACGACCTGTCAATGGAAATATTGAAAATATCTATCACTTTAATAGCTCATTTAGCTCTTTCACAGAACGGTCCAACCGTGCAACCAATTCTTCGGACAACCCGTATGCTCCATCAGACAGCCGTTCAACCCACTGATCTACCGCATACACACCGCCGAGAATATGTCTTCCTCCCAACGCGTTAAGCACGGGCTTCAAAGCATAATCAATGACCAGCAGGTGAGCCAGCGTGCCCCCGATAAATAAAGGAAGTACGGGCTTACCTCTCAGTCCCTCCTGCGGCACCAAATCCAGAAATATCTTCAATAATCCGGAATAGGCCGCTTTGTACACGGGAGAAGCGACGATAACCGCATCCGCTGCCGCAATTACCGCAAGTGAGGCCGTGATATCGGGACTGTTAAAGTTAGCCCTCACCAGATCCTCGGCTGGCAAATCGGCCACATTCAGCAATGTAACCTCTGCTCCGGTCTGCTGCAATTGCTTGGTCGTATAGTTAATTAAGCCGTATAAACGGGATTGTGTAGACGGACTGCCTGATAGGATAACAACCTTGGACATGCTTCACCCTCCTTCTGTTATGCGTCTACTTTCACTTTGGATCTGGCTGCTGTGTAGCGGTTCTCAGGAATCGACACGCCCAGGTTTTCACGCAATGTGCTAAATTCATAATCCTGACGGTAAATGCCGCGCTCCTGCAAGATAGGCACAACCAGATTTACAAAATCATGCAGACCCGACGGTACATCAGAACCGATAATGAATCCATCTGCTCCTTTTCTTTCAAACCACTCCTGCACCTGATCTGCGACCTGTTCAGCTGTACCGATAAACGCAGTTCTAGGTGTTGCCGAACGCAAAGCCACCTCGCGCAGCGTCAGATTTTGCTCTTTGGCTGTCCGTTTGATTTTATCTGTACCGCTGCGGAACGCATTGCTGCCGATACCATCAAGCTCTGGGAATGGCTCATCCAGCGGATATTGTGAGAAATCATGATGATCGAAGAAACGGCCCAAATATTTTAAAGCAGCCTCAATCGTCACCAAATTGGTGATCTCCTCATACTTACGCTCTGCTTCTTCCGTCGTGCTGCCGATAATCGGTGAAATGCCCGGTAAGATGACAATATCTTCTTCGGATCTGCCATAGCGTACCGCCCGTTCCTTCACATCACGGTAAAACTGCTGTGCTTCCTCCAGCGTCTCATGTCCCGTAAATACGGCATCCGCTTCCTTGGCGGCCAAATTTTTGCCATCCTCCGAGGAACCTGCTTGGAAAATAACCGGCTGTCCCTGCTTGGATCGTCCAATATTCAGCGGACCCTGCACAGAGAAAAACTCGCCTTTATGGTTCAAGGTATGCAGCTTTTCAGGGTCAAAGAACACGCCGGATTCCTTATCACGAACGAACGCATCTTCTTCCCACGAATCCCACAGTCCTTTGGTTACCTGCAAATATTCTTCCGCAATCTTGTAACGCTCTGGGTGTGACGGATGCTCGCCTTTGTTAAAGTTAAGGGCGGAGCCTTCCAGCGGGGAAGTCACCACATTCCAGCCTGCACGCCCTCCGCTGATATGGTCAATGGAAGAAAACTGACGTGCTACTGTAAACGGTTCGCTGTAGGAAGTCGATAACGTGCCGACCAGCCCGATATGCTTCGTCACCCCGGCCAAAGCGGACAAAATCGTAATCGGCTCAAAACGGTTTAGAAAGTGAGGGATGGATTTCTCGTTAATGAACAGACCGTCTGCGATAAACACAAGGTCAAACTTGCCTTCCTCTGCCTTTTGCGCCTGTGTTTTATAAAATTCAAAATTAACACTCGCGTCCGCAGGCACTTCAGGGTGACGCCAAGTCGTCATGCTACCTCCAACACCGTGAATAATGGCACCAAATTTGATTTGTCTGTCTTTAGCCATGAACTGTTCCACCTCTCTTGAAAATATTGTTATCCTTCGGCTTATACCGCTTGATTGTAACTTTCCAGCACTTTCCCAAGCTCTTCCAGATCCGGGTTGAGCAGCGCTTCATATTTGTTATCCCCGCCTACCTCAACAACAGGGACAAAGCGAACACCATATTTAGTCTCCAGCACGTCACGCAGGGCATCATTTCCGTCCACTTGAATATTTTCATAAGGCTGATTTTGGGATTCCAGATACGATTTGATCTCTCCACAAAAATGACAGCCAGTTTTACTCCACAATACAACTTTAGGTTTGGATGACATATACATACCTCCGTAAACTTAATGTTTATAATCCCGATGAACTAAATGAGAATTATAGTTATAATGTATCCTGCTCCCCCCTTTCCGTCAATCGCCTGCGTAATAGACATTGATAATGCATCGATAGAAAATTTTAATGCTATAGTTCCTTTGTATACTGGCAAGTATTTAAATCGTTTAACGACAAATAACCGGAATCACGATAGGGAATCTGGTCGCTACCATTCCTATGGAGCGAGAATCCACTTGGTACTTGGGCTTTATAGCCTTGGCAGTATGGGTCCTGACAACATTTGTCATTGAAATATTGCAAATTAAAAGCAAGAAAATCAGAGATTTTACCGATGGAAAGACCACTACCCTGATCAAAGACGGCAAAATTTTAGAGGATAATATGCGAAAGGAACGGCTTACGATCGATGAGCTCATGGAGCAGCTGCGGAGTAAAAATGTATTCAAGGTGTCTGACGTGGAATTTGCTATTATGGAGACCAGCGGTGAGATCAACGTGCTGCTGGCCAAAGACAAGCAGCCAGTGACGCTTAAGGATCTCAATATGCTGCAGCTGCCGGAGAAGGAACCAACAGCCATTATTATGGATGGACTAGTTATGGAGCAGCAAATGGCATACATGGGAATTACTCAACAATGGCTGGATGCAAAGCTGAAAGAAAAGAGCCTGACGGTCAAAGACGTATTCTTCGCGCAAGGGGAATTATACATTGACCAATACAGTGATAACGTACAGATGTCCAAGGTACAGGACTCTAATCAAGCCGTGCTGACGCTGCTGGAACAATGTACAACAGAGCTGCAAAAGCTGGCCCTGAATTCCAGTGAACAGCAAAGAAAGCAGCTATATGAGCTCTGCTCACACAACTTAAAGGAAGCTATTCAGGAAATGCAACCGGTAAATTCGTCTAACTCCTGAGCACATACGTATATGACATCAGCATACGTGCATGGTAACCCAAAGGGAGCGTCTTCAAGGCCATAAATGGCTGAATAGGCGCTCCCTTTGGCTTTAATCATTTCAACTATTTTATATTGTAAAAAAATAATCTCGTTCTACCTTGCTCACCCTTAAACCAAACGTTTTATACCATTCGGCTTTCCCTTTCTCCTGTGCTACCTTGTGCAGCTCGTTATGCTTCCAATTTTTTATAGCGTCTAAGGACTCCCAATAGGAAACCGTGATGCCTACTCCGTTTTGGTCACGAACACTTTCCACGCCCAGAAAACCAGGTTGTTCGGCAGCCAGTTCCTCCATTTTGTCTCCCATCTTTCCATATCCGCCATCTCCTTCAGTACGTTCAGAAGTAAAGATAGCAGCATAATAAGGGGGCTGTGGCGTTTTTGCAATTGAATTCATAGGTACCTCCCAGAAATGAAATAATTATCATCTTTTTTTCTTAAGTCAGGATTTTGCAACATCCTCAAGTTCGATTATAACCACAAGACTAAGATAAAAAAAATGAATATATATGATACTATGTATGAATATATTTCATTCAACGTAGGAGGACACATGAATTTGTTTAAATATAAGATCTTTCTTAGCGTAGTAGAAACAGGAAGCTTCACCAAAGCAGGAGAACTTCTTAATCTTACACAATCCGCCATTAGCCATGCTGTTTCCGGTTTGGAACATGAATTGGGTTTGACTCTTCTAATAAGAGGACGTTCCGGCATCAAATTGACCAGCAACGGAGAACGTCTGATGAAGCATTTCAGAGAGATCGTACAAATGAACGAAAGACTTTATCAAGAGGTCGCTCTAATCAAAGGACTGGAGACCGGAACCGTAAAGATAGGTACGTTTTCAAGTGTATCCATCCAGTGGTTGCCCGGTATTATCCATCAATTTAACGAGCAGTTCCCACTTATTGAACTGAAACTGCTCGACGGTAACTACCATGAGATTGAGGAGTGGATAGCCAGCGGAGAAGCTGATTTTGGCTTCGTTAATCTGCCTACTTTAGACGTACTGGAAGTACTGCCGCTAAAAAAAGAAAGAATGCTGTGCGTACTGCCATCTAATCACATGCTTCGGGAGCAGACAGCCATCCGTGTGGATCAACTCCTCGATGAGCCCTTCATTATGCCTGCTTCTGGCTGCGACACCGATGTACGGAGAATTTTTTCTCAGCACAAGCTTGCTCCGAAAATCAAATATGAATTAGAAGATGATCATGCCATTATGGCTATGGTGCAAAACGGACTGGGCATAAGTATTCTTCCGGAAATGATTTTAGTTCAAAACCCTTATGAACTTTGTATTCGACCTTTGGATGGGCCCTATTTACGTTCCATTGGTATCGCTGCTGCCTCATTGAAGAACATGGCTCCAGCCGCCAAAAAGTGTATGGACTTCATTGCTGAATGGATTCACTAATATCAATACATTAATAGCTATTATCCTGTTTAATTCAAAGACGAAGAATTGTCGTGTGTCGGCCATGGCAAGGGATTTTCAAAGTCAGACCAGTCCATGTTCATCTCAGTATCGTTCAGCAGACATTCATCCAGCTCTTCTTCCAGTCCTGATTGATTCATTCCGATACCAATCATGACAATTTCGTTCATGCGGTCGCCCCATTGCTCGTCCCAATTGTCCAGAGCTTCTGGATCAGCCGCGACAATCTCCTGACGTTCTTCCTCGGACAACGCTGCGAGCCAGCTTCCAGCAGGACCAAACTGAATGGAGGGCCCCGCCTGGCTGATACTGGCCGCCCAATCCTGAGGGGTGGCAATCCAGGCCAATCCTTTGGCCCGAACGACTTCCTCTGGCCAATAGCTCATAAATTCAGCCAATCTCGCAGGATGAAACGGTCTTCTGCGGCGATATACAAAGGAATTGATGCCATATTCGTCCGTTTCCGGTGTATGGCTTTCTAGCTCCAGCTCACGAATCCATCCGGCCGATTGGCTGGCCTTGTCAAAGTTAAACAATCCCGTGTTCAAAATGTCCGAAGGAGCGACCTGTCCCTTGGAAGTACGAATGATTCTGGCTTCAGGCTGCAATCTACGCAGCACACCCTCAAGTTTATCCAGCTCCGCAGGCTCAACCAAATCGCATTTATTCAGAATCAGTACATCACAGGTTTCAATCTGGTCAATCAGTAAGTCCGAAATATCACGCGTGTCGTCTTCTCCCGTAGCCTGTTGACGATCCAACAGCGTTTCTCCCGATTCAAAATCATGCCAGAAACGGTTCGCATCGACCACAGTCACCATACAATCGAGCTTTGCCAGGGAAGCCAAATCAATGCCTGTCCCTTCATCGGCGTACGTAAAGGTTTGTGCGATAGGCACAGGTTCGCTGATCCCTGTGGATTCGATTAAAATATAATCAAACTCGCCTTGTTCCGCCAGCTTCTTGACTTCCAGCAACAGGTCTTCACGCAATGTGCAGCAAATACAGCCGTTGGACAGCTCAACCAGTTTCTCTTCTGTTCTGGACAAGCCACCTTCTTTTTTTACCAGCTCGGCGTCAATGTTCACTTCGCTCATGTCATTGACGATCACGGCCACTTTCATTCCATCTCGATTGTTTAACACATGATTCAAAATCGTTGTTTTTCCTGCCCCCAAATATCCGCTCAGCACCGTTACTGGTATTACTTTCTTATTCATTGGTGGTACGCTCCCTTTAATATAGACTCATCTTCACCATATTTAAATCGTAATAATTACTATTAAACATTAGCATTCAGTAATATACATGATCTCTTTCGCCTTGTCAACTGCGAAGAAACCCTTGAAATGAATCATAAAAAGTTATTATTTCCGGCTCATTGCTTGTCCCGTTATTTTCTGAAATTGTGCAAACGGAGAACGGTCCTATAAAAGTACGAGGGAAAATCCCCATTCAGGGACTTATGTTGTCTTTGGTTATTTTACTCGGTATTATTCTCATGCAAATCGAACAGTCGCAATCCATTTCTGCTCAAGATTTTTTATTTGGTATCCTGCCTGTCGTACTCGCTTCATTTGCCTATCCACTAGGTAATCGTAAAATGATCTTTTTATCTATACAGGTCCCTTCCCTTTTATCATGGATCGGTATGTTCATCGTTATCCTCGGCATGATTCTGCACAGTTATAGTACACATGATAAGAAAATCATCCCTCGGATGATGCCCAAAAAGACAGATCACGTTTAGCGCAGGATTATGCTGTTCATGATCGCTTATCGTTTAGGTTTTGACAGGACAATTAGTAAAAAGCAGCAGATCCAGGATATTATCCCTGATCTGCTGCTTTTTTGCGATTCGCTTCTTGTCACTCAGCACTCATCGTCAAAGCTCACTTCGCTTCCACAAATGGTACTTCGATAGGAAGGATACTACATTACCAAGCGTAGGCTTCCGGCGCAGGTTTGCCGGGGCCAGGGAAAATCTCATTCAGCTTGGTAAGCACATCCTCGCTCAATTTGACCTCAGGCACACGCAGAGCATCCTCCAGTTGATCCAATGTCCGTGGGCCGATAATCGGAGCCGTTACGGCTGGATGAGACAACACCCAAGCCAGTGCAATCACATCTTGCTTTTCGCCCAGCTCGCGGGACAATGCTGCAAATTGCTCCAGCTTCCCACGATTCTGTTCAATCTTTTCCTTGGAACGTGCGCTACGCGAGCCTGTGCCTGCCAATGCATTACGTCCCAGCAGTCCCCCAGCCAGCGGGCTCCATGGAATAACGCCGAGTCCCAGCTCCTGAGCAGCAGGTAGTACCTCTAGCTCAGCAGAACGTTCATTCAGATTATACAAATGCTGCTCGGATACAAGCCCCAAAAAACGGCGTGCCTTCGCTTCGGCCTGCGCCACAGCAATATGCCAGCCCGCAAAGTTACTGGAACCGATATAATCGACTTGTCCCCGATCCACAACCGACTCGAATACGCCCCACAGCTCATCCCATGACACGTTTCGATCAATATGATGCATCTGATACAGCTCGATATGATCGGTCTGCAAACGTTTCAGAGAAGCATCCAAATGGCGGCGAATTTTGTAAGCTGACAAACCTGATCCCGCATTCGGTCCGTCGTTCTCATTTTTCATATCCCCGTATACCTTCGTCGCCAGCACGACCTTCTCGCGTCTTCCGCCACCCTGCTGGAACCAGCGTCCGATAATTTCCTCCGTCCACCCTTTGCGCTCATGACCATATACATTGGCTGTATCAAAGAAATTAATGCCCGCGTCCAGCGCGGCATCCATTATTTTAAACGCATCCTTTTCTTCGGTTTCCGGTCCAAAATTCATCGTGCCCAGACATAATCGACTAACCTTCAAGCCTGACTTTCCCAAGTATGAATATTCCATACTGCCTCCCGCCTTTGCCTAAGGATTTTAAAATTCCGCAAAAATTCCACGCCAAAAAAGACCATACTCAACTTATTCACCAAAAAACACCACCTTGAAACACCCTGAAATAGAAATGTATTATTTAGCGCAAACAAAAAAGCCCCACACCCTGCCGAAGCAGTCAGCGCGAGGCCATCCCCCCTCATACTACCCGCCGTATGTTAAAAAGAAAGTGACTTTACGGCGGTGTCCCAGCGGAGCGGAGGATTTGAATCTGGAGAAGCGGAGCGGTCGCCTTTGCCACGGGATTCTTACCTTTTCATGTCCTATCCAATCCAAAGAATCCCGTGGCAACAGCGATCGTAAGATCAAATCCTTCGCGGAGCGCTCTCTCCATCCACCGTAACTCATTCTTTTTTAACAATCAAGGAATCAATTTCGTCTCTTTCGCTCGCTCAGCCATCTTCTTCGTATACTTGCTGAGCGGCTTCTTAAATACCAATCCAAACAGGAAGCAAACCCCGATAAATACAAACAGCATCACCACATCTCGTGTCACCGTCGAAGGCAGCATCCCCCCTACCGTTTCCCGTAACAGACTAACCGCATAGGTGAAAGGAACGAACGGATTCAACGCTTGAAAAAACGGCGTGCTCGTTGCAATCGGGAATGTGCCTCCTGAGCTGGAGAACTGAAGCACCAGCAAGATAACCGCCAGCCCCTTACCGATATTGCCAAACACGGAAACCAGTGTATAGGTCATAGCTGTGAATACGAGACTGATCAGTATAGAGGACAGTACAAATGACACTTTGGCATCCACATATGCCCCGAGCAGGAACAAGTCACCGAGCGACACGCTAAGCGCCTGAAATATACCGATAGTGGAGAACGTCATAAGCCGTCCGAAGTACACCTGGTAGCTTTTATATGTACCTTCCGGGGCTTCCACATCTACCCTGAACATCGACACCAGCAGCATCGCACCTACCCAAATCGACAATGTGGTATAAAAAGGCGACATCGCAGAACCATAGTTCGGAATTGGATAAATCCGCTCCTGTTTCAATGAAACCGGACTACCGAGAAAATCGCTCTCCTTTTTCACATCCCCCTTGAGCAGCGCAATGGCCCGTCCAAGGGCATTTTCACCTTTGAGCTTGCGAATCGTGTCTGCAGCCTGACGTATGGAATCCTCAGCAGCAGGAAGATCCGTTCTCACAAAGTTGGCTACCTGGTGCACCGCGTGCTCTGCCTCAGGAAACTTGTTCTCAATCAGGTCAGCCATTTTGACAAACTGCTGCTCCGCCTTCGGCAAATCGTTGCGCACAAAATCCGCCGCCTGATGAATTTTACTTTTAACTGCTGGCAAATCGTTATTCACGAAGTCCGCTGCTTTGTTTACAGCATTCGTAAACTCGCCCATGCGTCCCTGAATCGTCGTAGCCGCTTCATGCAACTTTTGCCGGTATTGCGGCAGATCCTGCTGGAGACGGGTCAGTTCTTCCTGACCGAATTGTGCGGCAGCCTGAGCGTCGTTTAATATTTTTCCAATATTCGGCAGCTGCTCTTGGGCCGTATTCAGTACATTCGCAGAATTGCGGGCAACGGTCTTCATTTGATCCAACGCTTTTTGAATGGCTGGTGCGTATTCCGTATCATAGTTGCCCAAAATGCTGTCAATCCCGCTGCTGATTTCTCCAGCAAGGCGGTCAGCATTATCCAGCAGATTTTGTGCAGGCTTCTCACCGCGCTGAATGGCATCCCCGATGCTTGTAACCGTGCTATTCAAACGACGGAAACGGTCCTCTACACCGCTCACACGGGAAATGAGCAAATCCAGCGGCTGACTCGGCAAATATCCGTTCACACGGGACAACAATTGAGAAATATGATCCAGCACTCCCACGGCAGTAGTCAGTCTTCCGCTAACCCGTTTCACCGCAGTCTGTGCTGCTTTAGGATCAAAATCAACACCGCGGATGATCCCTGTTATCTCCGAAACTTCATTTGCCATTTGCTGTACCAACTGTAAATCCTCTTTGACCACCGTTCCGACTGAATCAAGCGCACTTTCATTTTTATCCAGAAAGTCAAGCAATCCGTTTGTAAAATCCTTGCCCGTATCCGCAATTTTTTGTACTTCCGGCAACGCTTTTTGTGCGGCATTAATGACCTTGAGCGCTGTTTGCGTGTCCTCCAATGCCGTAGCTAATGCGCTTTCTACCTTACCGAAATTTTGATCCAGCTCCACGATTCGATCCCCGACCTTTTGAATATCCGGCAGCCTTTTTTGTATATCCAAAATAACCGCAGCCACCTTGTCCAGCTCAGGCAAGTTTTTTTCAATTTTGAGCACCAGCTCGCCAGCACGGTTAATTTCAGGGATTTTCTCCTTCAATGCGATGATCTTTTGTCCCTGTGCCTTAATTTTCGGCAAATTCTGCTCCAGCTCGATTGCCTGCTTGCCTAACCTGTCGATATCCGGCAGTCGGTTGTTCAGCTCCAACACCCGGTTCTCAATGTTGCGAATGGTTGGCAGCTCCTCCTCCAGCTTCACCCCGGCTTCCTTTAACTTGGTTAGCACGGCCTGACTGGCGGTTTCAATAAAGTTCTGGCTAATCTGATTCGTCAGAGCAGTTGCTCCCGAAGATGTAATTTTCGGTGCGACCGCATTGATTTTTTCATTGACGGCGTAATCAATCTCCGGCTTTTGCGGATTTTCCGTGAGTACGCTCGTAATTTTTTCGGAAAAATCCTTTGGAATCAGCAGGCTTGCGTAATAATCTCCGTTCAGTACACCTTTTCGCGCTTCCGCTTCATTGACAAAGGTCCAGCCCAGTTTCTTATTATTTTGAAGGTTATGCAAAACCTCATCACCGATATTAATCTTCTTCCCGTTCACCTCAGCACCCTGGTCCTGACTCGTTACTGCAATTTTAATACCAGATGTATTCGCATAAGGATCCCACATTGCTTTCAAATTCACCCATGCATAGACCGAAGGCAAGAGAATGATACCAATGACCAATAAAGTCCCGGTTGATACTTTGAATACATTTTTCCAGTCTGTTAAGTAGATTTGCCATATCTTCCGCAACTTCACCACTCCTTGTATGTACATTAACCTGTCGTCCAGTGTTGTATGCACACGTATTGTAAACGATTCGAGCGAATGAAGCCAATTATGGTGTACAAACTGACAAGCTCACCTTCAATAATATGCCGGGTGCATGATATAATAAATGGGAATGGAGATGATCTCAAATGAGCGAGCTACTGGACCCCCGAAATGACTTTGTGTTTAAACGTATTTTTGGCAGTGAAGACAATAAAGATGTACTCTTGGCTTTCTTAATCGTACTTTCGCGGAGTCAGGCGAGCCGCCATTAACTGAAATCATTTTGCTGAATCCCTATACGGATAAAGATGCTCCACTTGATAAGCAATCCATTTTTGACATTTGGGCCAAAACGGCAACAGGCAAGCATATTAACGTCGAAATGCAGCTATTTAACAAATATGATATTGAAAAAAGAACCCTATTTTATTGGAACAAAAGATATTCGGGTCAGTTACAAGAACGACAAACCTACAAAGAACTCAAAAAATGTGTCACCATTAATATTCTAAACTATTCCTTTCTGCCAAATGATCGATATCATAATGTGTTTCATTTACGGGAGGATCATACGGGAATTGAGCTAAGTGATGACCTCGAGGTACATTTTATGGAATTATCAAAGGTAAATGACACGTCTGTTCCAATGGAAGGCGGCTTAATTAATTGGCTGCTCTTTCTGAAAGGGGCTGACAAATCTAACTGGGAGGTGCTTACCGTGAATGAACCAACTTTAAAAAAAGCGATGGATACACTGGAGTTCCTAAGCCAGGATCGGGAGGTGCGGCGTTTGTACGAGGAACGTCAAAAATACCTACACGACGAAGCCTCCATGATTGAGTGGGCCACGGAAAAAGGTCTGAAGAAAGGCCTAGAGGAAGGTTTAGCTAGAGGCCTGGAAGAAGGATTAAACAAGGGTGAACGTCAAAAAGCTATTGAAATTGCAAGGAACATGCTGTCTTTAGGTATTGAGGTTGAAGTCATTGCTAAAGCGAGCGGATTATCTGAGTCCGAGGTTCAATCATTGAAACCGATTCGATAATTTAATTTAAATAAACGGCTACCATAAAAAATCTCCTTGTTCTCTCAAAAGAGCAGGGTGATTTTTTTGTAAACAACAAACATAAAGATAAATTAAACCTTTTAGCCTTACCACTATAATTTTCAGCTCATCATTCTACGTAGCCAACAATATAGCTAAGCTGATACTGTCTCCATCACAGACAAGCCAAAAGAAGCCCCTCAGGCCTAGTTCATAGGCTCAAGGAGCTTCTTCATCACTATATTATCCGTTTTTCAACAGTCTGGCTGCTGAAAAGGCTGCGCCATGACGCAATTTCCGCTTTTCCAGCCGTTTGTGCAGCGAACGGTTATACAGTACTTGAATGACAAAATACGAGATAATTCCTAGCACCACACCGAAAATCGACATGCCAATCAGAATGTGCAGTCCTCCATGCAGCAAGTCTCTGAATACAGACCAGTTGCCATGAAACAGCTCCATAAAGGAATGTTCGTGGAGCCTGCCTCCCCGGACATGTACCGGGTAATGGGACGGATAAATCCAAGCTCCCAGTTGCTTGGCGAACGGCATCAGTACAATCGGCAAAAAGGTCAGCTTACCTACAACATTGCCTACAATTGCCGCAGGCAACGAGCCGCCAGACAGCCGGACAATCGGGTAAAACACGAGATATACCAACGAAGCCGTGGAGATAACAATCATCTCCAAAGCGAAGCCAATGGCAAAGCCCAGAGAGATTTTCTTCACTCCACCCGGCGCACGCAGCAGCTTGATGAAATTCAGACGAATCGCCCGCCATATATTTTGAAACATATTATATTTCTTCTTCGATTGGTTAGGTTTGAGCCTATTCGGATTGAGTTTTATCAATAGGAGGACTCCTTCAACAGTACAATTCAAGTTCAGGAATGAGTATTTACACCTACCCATCCTTACTTATGTCTATACTGTCATTATAACCCTCAGCGTTCGAAAAGCAATGCCATTCCGCCTGTTTCGCCGTTTTAGGACAAGATTCGCTTGTTGACATCGTTTTGGAGAGGTACAATGTTCCAAATATCGGCCGCGTACTGCTGAATTGTGCAATCACTGGAAAATTTTCCCGAGTGTGCCATGTTTACAATAACACGCCGCACCCACTCAGACGGATTCCGATACACCTGCTCGATATGCACCTGAGTATCTACATACGCCGCAAAGTCCTTGAGCACAAAGTATTCGTCATTGTGATCGATCAGGGATTGATAAATAGCCTCAAATTCCCGTTCATGCCGCGTAAAAGGAGCATCGTTCACCAGTTGATCCAGCACTTCACGCAGCCGTTCGTCGCTGTTGGCTGTTTTGCGTGCTGAATACTGTCCGTCCTGGTAATACGCCTCGATCTGATCCACCTTCATACCGAAAATGAACATATTGGCATCGCCCACCATTTCATGCATTTCTACATTGGCTCCGTCCAACGTACCCAGGGTGAGTGCACCGTTCATCATAAATTTCATGTTCCCGGTGCCCGAAGCTTCCTTGCCTGCCGTGGAAATTTGCTCGCTGACATCAGCCGCAGGAATAATCAGCTCGGCCAGTGAAACTGAGTAATTTTCCAGAAAAACGACTTTCAGCTTGTCCCTGACATCCACATCCCGATTGATCGTGTCCGCTACGTTGTTAATGAGCTTAATCGTCTGCTTGGCAAGATAATAGCCGGGAGCAGCTTTAGCTCCAAAAATAAACGTACGCGGCACCACATCCAGGGAAGGATTATGTTTGAGCTGGTTGTATACGTGCATCACATGCAAAATATTAAGCAGTTGCCGCTTATATCCATGCAGTCGTTTGACCTGCACATCAAAAATCGAGGACGTATCCAGTCGCACGCCCTGTTTAGCAAAAACATGCTCGGCGAGCCTGACTTTATTATTTCGCTTAATCGCCTGTATCCGTTCCTTGAACGACTCGTCCCCGCTGTAACGAAGCAGGTCGATCAACTCGCGTGGACGGGTCCTCCAGCGCGTGCCTATCGTTTCATCATACAAGCTTGCCAGCTCGGGATTCGCGTGCATCAGCCAGCGGCGGTGGGCAATCCCGTTCGTTTTATTGTTAAAACGGCCGGGGTACAGCTCGTGGAAAGCCTTCATCTCCCGCTCCTTCAAAATTTGCGTATGCAGCGCAGCCACCCCGTTAACACTGTAGCTGCCGACGATCGCCAAATGGGCCATACGAATTTGTTCACCATGAATAATCGCCATTTCCCCAATTTTAATGTCCTGACCCGGATAGCGCTCCAGTAGCATGGCACAATAGCGCTTGTTCATTTCTTCAATGATCAAGAAAACACGTGGAAGCAGCTCCCGCACCATATTGACAGGCCATTGCTCCAGCGCCTCGCTCAATATCGTGTGATTCGTATATGAAACCGTCCGCGTTGTAATATCCCACGCTTCGTCCCAGCCCAAGCCCTTCACGTCCATTAAAATACGCATAAGCTCCGGTATAACGAGCGTCGGATGTGTATCGTTAATATGCAGCGCTATTTTGTCAGGCAACTGGGTGTATGGCAGCCGAAGCTTTTCAAACGTCCGCAAAATACTTTGCAAGCCGGCCGAGCACAGGAAATACTGCTGCTTCAAGCGAAGCAGCTTGCCCTCATAATTCGAATCATCCGGGTACAGGAACGACGAAATGGATTCCACCGAGCGATTATAGTCGAGAAAGCGGTAGTAACCGCCCTCGCCTCGAATCGGCCCTCGGACAGGGTCGAGTGCTGATTCCGCGCTCCAGATCCGCAACGTATTCACCTGCGCATGTCCGTAGCCCACCAGTGGAATATCGTATGGAACGGCCCAGACCGTTTCGGCATCCTGTGTCTCGAAAACAAGACGACCACCCTCCTCCCGAGTTTCCACATGTCCCCAGAACTGAACCTCGACCTTCTTGTCAGGACGGCGTTCCTCCCAAACATTTCCTTTTTGCAGCCAATAATCCGGCAGCTCCACCTGGTTTCCATCCACAATGCGCTGCTCGAACAGACCGTACTTATAACGGATGCCGCAACCATGTCCTGCGTAGCCAAGGGATGCCAATGAATCCATGAAACAAGCGGCCAGACGGCCGAGACCGCCATTGCCCAGCCCCGCGTCCGCCTCCTGCTCTTCAATCTCTTCCAGGTTCCAGCCCAGCTCTCCCAGTGCCTGCCGTACCATACCCAGCACGCCCAAATTCAACAAATTGCTGCCCAGCAGACGGCCTATCAAAAACTCCAGCGAAAAGTAATAGACCTGCTTCTCTTGTCCTTCTTTATAGGCTAGGTTCGTTTCAGCCCAGTTCTTGCCGACTTGTTCGCGAATCATACCGCCCAAAACCTTGTATACGTCTTCTGCCTGAGCTTCCTGCATCGGCTTGCCCAGCCTTCCGACCAGTTGCTCTCGAAAAGCCTGCTTAAATGCTTCCTTATTGCTGAACAAAGGTGTGACCTCCTGTTATTTCCGTTTTAAATGCTAAATCATACTTTTAAATCACACTATTTTTGGCAATGACATAGGGGACTCTGGCGTCTCCAATCAAGGTACGATCCGGTGAAAGCTGCACATCCTTATCCAAAATCACATTTTCCACCACTGCGCCTTTACGGATGACACATTTCTGCATAATGATTGAGTTGCTAACCCGTGCGCCCTTCTCCACCCGTACCCCACGAAAAAGGATGCTGTTCTCAACCTTCCCCCCAATCGTGCAGCCATTGGCAATAAGCGAATGATCCACCTCAGCGGTGTCCGTGTAGCGGGTCGGAGCTTCATATTTGATTTTCGTATGCACCGGCTGGTTCTGGAACAGTGCTTGATACTGCTGCTGATCCAGCAGCTTCATGCTGTTTTTATAGTAACTCTCAATGGAATTAATCACTGCATGATAGCCTTCATAGGGATATGCATAAATGCGCAGACCGCTTGGATTTTTCTGAATGGCATCCCGGAAAAAATGGTTATCTTGATGAGCAATGCAATGCTTCACCTGATCGAGATAAAGACTTTTGTCCATCACGAAAATTTCCAGATAAATATTATGATGATCCTGCTCCTGATGGATACCCGTCACCCGTCCGTCCTCATCAATCTCCAGCCGAACACAGGGAGCGTGCTCAGATTCGAGCTGTTCTATTTGTTTGTACACAAGGGTGACATCCGCATTCTTCTCCCGATGGTAACGGTATACATCCTCAATATCAACCTTGTTGACATGCTGGGTTCCGGCGTGAACAATCGTCTGACCTGATGAGCGATGAAAAAAGTCCAGATTGTTGTGTACATGCTGCAAATCTCCAAGGGATGCATCCGTCGGATCATTCCAGTCCGGTGGCAAAATAAACAGCCCGCCCCGTCTGCGGTCCAAATCCCAAGGCCGACCTTCACCCAGATGATCCAGCAGTGATCGGTATTTGCGGCGGATGAACAGTGCAATATCATGCACCCCTGCATGCATCATATTGGATAAGGTAAAATCAATGAGCCGATATCGACTGGCAAAGGGAACTGCGGCCCCGCACCGGAAATAGGTCAATTCCTTCAACTGATCCAGTTCGTGATCCAGGTTGATGACTCCAATGAGTCGGCTCATAGCGGACACCGTCCTTATCCGGGTTATATTCGTGCATGAAGCTGGCTTTCCTGATCGAATAAAATAATTTCATCCGAGCTGCCCTCAGATCCGATGACCGCGTTGTCTTCAATGATTATGTTTTCGCTCACGATGGCCCGGTGAATACGTACATTGCGGCCAATTTTGACGTTCGGCATAATGACAGATTCGGTAATAACGCTCCCCTCGCCTACCTCAACTCCATAAAATAGCACAGAATGCCTGACCTCTCCATCCACCACGCAGCCTTCATTCACGATGCTGTTTTTTAGAATCGCCCGTTGGGTGATATACTGAGCCGGTTGATTAGGACTACGGGTATAGATGCGCCAGAAAGGGTCGTTCAGATCCAGCGGCGGGTCTTGAGCCAGCAGATCCATGTTGGACTCCCACAAGCTCTGAATGGTGCCTACATCCTTCCAGTATCCGGCAAACGGATACGCATACAGCAACCGCCCATGCTGGAGCAGTAACGGAATAATATCCTTGCCAAAATCATGCGAGGATTCAGCATCGCTCGCGCTCTCCAGCAGATATCGGCGCAACACCTCCCATTTGAATAAATAAATGCCCATGGAGGCCAGCGTGCTTTTCGGCTGCTCCGGCTTCTCCTCAAAGTCGTATATTTTCAAATCTTCATCGGCGTTCAGAATCCCGAATCTTTTGGCTTCCTGAATCGTGACATCGATGACGGAAATGGTGCAATCTGCTCCCTTTTCCTTGTGATAGTCGAGCATGCGACTGTAATCCATTTTATAAATGTGATCTCCTGACAAAATGAGTACATGCTCCGGGTCGTACTGATCCAAAAAATGCAGATTCCGATAAATAGCATCCGCCGTACCTCGATACCAGTTGTTTCCATTCTCCTTCTCGTGGGGAGGCAAAACAAAAACTCCTCCATCCAGGCGGTCCAAATCCCAGTCGCTGCCTACACCGATATAGGAATGAAGCACCAGCGGTTCATATTGGGTCAGTACGCCCACGGTATCAATACCGGAATGAGTGCAATTGCTGAGGGGAAAATCAATGATACGGTAGGTTCCTCCAAAAAATACAGCCGGTTTGGCAAGTGTGCGGGTCAGTCCCTTGAGTCTTTTGCCTTGTCCGCCAGCGAGCAGCATGGCAACTACTTCCTTCTTTCTCATAACAAAGACCTCCCTGTCATGTGCATCTGAAGCCATTGCGGCAGGATACTTGATAATATCCATTAAACGTGAATAGGCAGTGGTAATCGTTTCATGGCCGAAGGAACGAGTAGGATCTGATGGAAAGGGTAAAATCATAGTTATGCGGAACGGGCGCAATGAAGCACTAAATCGTGAAATCCCGTTCATCAATTCACATTTTGGATGATTTTAAATCGTTAGCTATGACAACATGAGCATAAGGAGGCATGAATCATGAAGAATAAAAAATGGGTCGTAGCGGCATTGGGAATGGGTGTTGCGTATCTGATGAAAAATAAAGGGGCGCGCAATAAGGTATTGAACAAGGCGCAGACCTTGATCAACCGCGCGAGAACATCTACAAAATCGTAAAACTTTAATCCAAGAAAAAAGAGAGCCTCTCTGAATAGTGATTCAGGGAGGCTTTGCTCTGACTTCCTCTGCGTCCACGAACAAAATACCCGTTCGAAGCAGTATTTGAAGAAGGTCAGGCATTCTCCTGATGTTCTTCTACTTCCATTATATGTTCGACCGTAAAGGTTCGATGCGTCCATTCGGAGGATCGGTAGGCCTGTAAAAGACCTGCTGTACGAATTTGCTCTTTATCTACTTTTTTGAAGGTATGGGTTATTCTCACCTTGCCTGTAAAAGGGAAATAGGAGAGGCCTACAGCCTGATCCGACAGCCACTTAGCCCGGACTCTCCCGCAATCATGGCGAACCACCGGAAAGCTTAAGCCGTTAGCAAACCATTCATAATCTGCGGCAGGTGTACCCGGCTCCCGGCTGCACAGAAACAGACTCAATTCGTCGCAGAACAACATTCTGCGTACATCCGTCCGCACCTGATGGTCAAAGGTTACACCAAATGACATCTCCTGTTTGAGCCTGTGCCGACGCTGTTCCTCTGCCTCCAGATAAGCACGCGTCACTTGCTTGTCCTGAGCATCCTTATGCTCGGTCCGTCCGACCAGCTCCTTGTACATCAGGCTGCACAGCAGCGCGGCATAGGAATTCACTTGCTCGACTTCATCAATCCCGAGACGATAGAACACAAAACGTGGACTGAGTGGAAGATCAATAAATGTATAGGGTGCAGATACCTGATCATTCCAGAAAGGAGCGGCGTCCAACTCAATCCACCCCCGGTCATGCTCTCGAGCTGCATATACAAAATCCTGCTTATGCCGTCGATTCTTAAAGGCACTTTCTTCCCACTGTGAAGCCAACTCACCTGAAATATGGGCATGGTCATGCTGCGTCGTCATCATATAAGCTTGGTCCGTTTCATAAATAACCACATGCTCTCCCCTTCCGTCCGGCGATTCATCTGATTCGTGTAAAAACCTCTGATTGAAGGCCATGGTTATACGTATCTTCATTATATCAGGATAAGGGTAAAAAGGCAGTGAAGTTTTCTGCTGTGGCGTCATCCCTTCCAGCTCACGAAACACCTTATTAAAATGCTATGCATTATCAAAGCCAACGGTAGCAGCATTTTTTACAATCTATTGATTTACGAAAAAGACTATCCAATGGTACGATAAGCCTATATGTTATTCCAATCATTACCTATACATCTAGATCAGGAGGATTAAAGAATGGATGAATTAGTTCGTTCGATTCAAAAACAGATACGGATTAAAAGAGTTGCCTGCTGGGCGGGGATCATCCTGTGCGGTCTGTGTGCCTTAATTGGCATAGCAGCTCAAGAGTGGCTCATGACCCTCATTACAGTTGGAGCTACTATTTTATGTATCTATGGCTTAATGGTCATGCGCGGGATGACGAAATTTTCTGTGGAATATCAACCGGGAAAACGCTTCCGCTACTATCGTCGTACCGTTCAACAAAAGTTGCGTTATATCACCTGGGTACAATGCTTTCTAGGAGTTTTAATTGTCCTGAATTTCACCATACTTAACGGCGGGCTGGTCCTTTTTGTCATAGCCATCTTTAGTATTCTGACCCTTCAGTTCAGTATTAAGAAACGGATTAAAAATCATCAGGAGCCTAATACCGCCGAGTTGGCTGACTTTGTTCGTATGGGCATTATTTCTTCCAATGAGCAAACCTATGGAGTGTATAAAGATTTTGTCCAACTCACGCATACAGTTCGCGGTAATCAGATTATGATTGTGACGGATAAACGTCTGATTTCCGTATTTGTGGAGGAACAGGGTCGTGCGATGAAAACAGAGATGCTGCTCTCAAGCATAAAGAAAGTACGTGCGCTCGAAACGGGTTTTCAGGGTAAGGGATTATTGCTTTCGGTGAGCAACCGGGATCATCATGAGCTTCACATTCATATGATCGGGCAAAGCATTTACTTTTCTCCAGAGCAGTTCGTCAGTTCCTTTCTACGGGCATTGGATGTGGCATTAAAAAGCGCACCGTACCTTTTGGAAGAAACGTTCCCACCCTACCAGCAACAGAGAATTTCATTGCATCCGTCAGAGCAGGGTTCCCTGCATAGGTCTACAACAGCATAAAATGCCACTTAACCATACCAAACAGCAAGCCTTCCATCACGAGGGCTTGCTGTTTGAGCTTCTATTTAACAAACCTTTTCACATGAAATGCTCTCACTTGCTGGAGAACTTCTTTTCTACTTCCTTCTGTCCAATTAGTGATTTGCCCCATGATAGAACACTGAAATGAGGTCATGACTTGTAATAAACACCAGCAAACTAAACAGACTGAGCGACAGAGGCTGTGAAATCAATTTTTTCATCCTTTAACACTCCTTTTAAAATAGTTATATATTGGTCTTGCTGTGTTGCCGTAGCTTGGGATCTGAAAATCTCAAAAATGGCGGTACACTTCCTAAACTCATGCTCATGTTCCATACCCAGGGTATCTGACAGCATGAGGGATTGCAGAATATAGTCCAGCGCAACCGTGAACTGCTGCTGCTTGATGTAGTAAAGAGACAGTTGATAGCAGAAGCGAAAATAATAAGATACATTTACAGGCTCTTCAAGATATTTAAAACCGTCAATTTGTTCAGCAAAGGGTTCAAGCACAACGTCTAAAGGATAGTCGTGCCTGGATGCCCCCTCCACGATGGAAAGAAGCCCCGGTAACAGCTCTTCCGGATTGTCCCGAAGGAATTGAACGTATTCCTGCAACACTTTGAAACTGCCTGACAAAATATCAAGAGCATACAGATTAGCTTTGGCGGCATGGCGATAATACTCGACTTCCGCTTCCCCGTAAGGATCAAGACCATTAAACCAGCCCAATTCTGCATACTTTTCGATGCAATCTCGGGCTTCATCATATTTGCCCTGTTTCTGGAAGGCCATTCCTTTCATCAGATGACTGTATCCATAGTAATACACTAATGGACGTTTGGTATGTATGGGTTGTACGGATTTCTTGTGCGCTTTGTAGAACTGTAACTCCTGATATTTTTGGCTGGCACGGTCGTACAGATGATCACATAAAGCAATCATATGGACTCCGTCGTTAAACGAAAATGACAGCTTAATCATGTTAACAAGTGTGTCTAAATCTGTAATGTCGGAGTGAACAAGATCATCCACCCTCCCCACCTCCTTATCCGACTTTTCATATTAATAGAAAGTTCACCAAACCAAAGAATTATTGAATACCGTTCACAAAAATACTTAATTACGTAATTATAACTTAATTAAGTTATATCATAAAACCAACCCTGCTGCAAGTATTTTGTGAGAAAAAATCCCATTTACGCAGGGGTAAACGGGATTGAAGGATTTGGTGAATTTCAATGGTTCATTTGTTCTTTTCCATATGAAGTAAAGGAAATACTCGCCCTGATCCATCCAGTTCGGATCGCCCTGTTTGTACAAAGCCATAATGTTTGTAGAAAACGTATGCACGTTCGTTTTGCTCATTAACGTCCACTTTGAGGCATTTACCTTTTATTTTTTCAGCATGCTGGATTAATCGGCTGCCTGTGCCCTGTCCGTGCCGCTTCGGGTCAACGAATAACATCTCTATTTTAACCCCGTCCAATCCGATGAACCCTATTGGATCTTGGGTTTCGTCCAACTCCATCCAAATCTCAACTTCTCTTAGCGCACCATTTCGCACAATATGATGGTAAAATTGAATGTCTTCTTCTGTCAAAAAAGTGTGAGTCTCACGTACAGCCCGATCCCAAATATCTACAAGTTGATTATGATTTTCTTCCCGATAAGCAACAATTTCATTGTGCACTGCATATCCCCCTGTACTCGTAAAAATTCATAAAGATATGTTTTCCCAGTCATTCTAACATATTTATTTAGAGGCAAACAAACACCAAAAGGGAGACGGAATTCTTCCGTCTCCCCATTCGTTGTAATCCTTTACAACGTAACACCGTTTTTAAAAATAGCCAGTTCTCTGAAATTGTTCTTCTCGTTGTTCACCCAGGTTCCGCTGGCTACATCGACAATGTAATCCACAAAGCTGCGGAGCGCATCCTCCATACTAACATCCTCCACCAGTGAACCGGCGTTATAGTCGATCCAATGGGGTTTGGCCTTATAAAGCGGCGAGTTGGTCGAAACCTTCATCGTCGGAACGAAGGAACCAAAAGGCGTACCGCGTCCAGTTGTGAAAATAACGAGCTGGCAGCCCGCTGCCGCAAGCGCCGAAGAAGCAACCAGATCGTTCCCCGGTGCGCTGAGCAGGTTGAGTCCCTTGGTTTTGAGACGCTCCCCGTACTGAATGACATCGGTGACCGTAGAAGAGCCGGATTTTTGCGTACAGCCCAGCGATTTATCCTCCAGTGTCGTGATGCCCCCTGCTTTGTTGCCCGGTGACGGATTTTCATATACTGGCTGCTTGTAATCCAGAAAATATTGCTTGAAATCGTTAATCAGATGCACGATTTTGCCGAATACTTCCTCATCTGCAGCACGTTCCATGAGAATCGTCTCCGCGCCGAACATTTCCGGTACCTCAGTGAGTACCGTCGTTCCGCCTTGCTCGGCCATATAATCCGACAGCCGACCGAGCAGCGGGTTGGCCGTAATCCCGGACAGGCCGTCAGAGCCGCCGCATTTCAAGCCGATATTCAGTTCAGATAAAGGTACAGGCTCTCGCCGATCTTCCTGCACGGCCGCATAAATTTCATGCAGCAACCGTACTCCTTCCTCCACTTCATCCGATACTTCCTGGGAAAGCAAAAACTTTACCCGTTCCGGGTCATATTCCCCAATGGCTTCCTTAAACTCCTTCATTTCATTGTTCTCGCAGCCTAAGCCAAGAACCAGCACGCCACCTGCATTGGAATGCTTGACCGCATCAATCAAAATCGTGCGCGTATATGCATGGTCGTCTCCCAACTGGGAACAACCGTAGTTGTGCTTAAGCACAAGTGCATTTTCAAAAGGCGAAATATCGCCCGCTTCCTGCTTGAAACGATTTAAAATAAGTTCGGCAATCCCGTTCACACAACCGACCGTTGGCACAATCCACAACTCATTGCGAATCCCCACACGGCCGTCCTTTCGTCGATAACCCTGAAACGTACGATTCTCCTGTTCATATAAATGAGGCGCTGGCTTAGGCTTGTAAGTGTACTCCTCCACGCCCGTCAGATTCGTCTTTGTATTATGCGTATGCACATGCTGCCCTGCCTGAATGGGCTGAATGGCATGACCGATCGGATATCCGTATTTCAGCACATTTCCGCCTTCAGGAATGTCCTGCAATGCAATTTTATGCCCACGCGCCACATCCTCAGCCAGCACCACGCGCTGTTCTCCTTGCGTTCCCCACACCAGTGTCTCGCCCTGCTTGTAATCACGCAAAGCGACAGCCACGTTATCTTGATCATGAATTTGAATGAATTCCAGCATTCCAGTCTCCTCCTTGCTTATGCTCTGGGCACGCTGTTCCCGCTCAGAGAATCCAGCGTCTCCTTCATTCCTCTGCTTGTAATCTCATACACATGCTGTGCCGTCTGTTCAGCCAATCCTGCAATCTGGTTCAGATCTTGCCCCCACCAGGTCTGCTTGCCCAGTATCTGTGCCGTTAATTGCTTCGCTCCGGCAAGTGTTCCACCATATCCGCTCCACAGCTCGCCAAACGCGGTCAACACTTCCGCTTCGTCTGCCAAAGCAATCGGTTCGCCGTCTCTCTTTCCCCGGTAAAATACGAATAAAGACGCCAGCGAAAATACCGTTTTGACAGGTAATGCCTTATGTTGCTCCACATATTGAAGCAGGGAAGGCAAATTACGTGTCTTGAACTTGGATATCGAATTCAGTGCAATGCTCATGACATAATGACTCACATACGGATTATGAAACCGTTCAATGACATCATCGGCGTATACATTCAATTCCGCTGCTGGCGAATCCAGCGTTGGAATCACTTCTTCTCGAATGAGTGACTGGATAAAAGCACCCACGACATCATGCTCGACCGCCTGCCCTACCGTATCCAAACCATATAAATAAGCGACAGGCGTAAGCGCCGTATGTGCCCCGTTCAAAATGCGCACCTTGCGTGTACGGTATGGAGCCATATCATCGACGATCAGTACGTTCAGTCCAGCCAGATGAGCAGGTAATTCTTCCTTGAGCCATTGTGGTCCTTCGATGACCCACAGGTGGTACTGTTCACCGACAACGACCAGGCTGTCCCTATAACCCAACTCTGCTTGAATCTCTGTGATCCGGTCCTTGGGATAACCCGGCACAATCCGATCCACGAGGCTGTTGCAGAACGTATTCGCTTCCTCCAGCCAGGATGTAAACTCAGCCCCAAGCTTCCACTGATCTGCATATTTCAATACAATTTCCTTGAGCGCATCTCCATTGCGGTCGATCAGCTCGCATGGGATGATCACCAGTCCCTTACTCTGATCGCCTCCAAAAAATTGAAAGCGCTTGTACAGTAAAGCGGCCAGTTTACCCGGGAAGCTATTTTGCGGGCGATCTTCCAGCCGATCCTCTGGCACATAAGCGATCCCTGCCTCCGTCGTGTTCGATACGACAAAGCGCAGCTCCGGTTTTTGGGACAGCGCCTCATATTCTGACCAATCTGAGCTGTACGGGTTAAGCCCGCGGGTGACGCATTCCACAACGGTATGCTCCTTCACGGCCTGCCCATCCTTCATCCCTTCGAGAATAACTGTATACAGGCCATCCTGCTCGCTCAGTTTCTCCACCATGCCTCCTGCCTGTGGCTGCACAATAACGACACCTGTATTCCACTCTGCCTGCTTATTCATTTTATCGAATTGCCAATCTACAAAAGCACGCAGGAAATTGCCTTCCCCAAATTGCAGCACCCTTTCAGGGAAAGGATTTGATACAATGAAGCTTTTTCTGTTTAGTTGGTCTAGTTCATCTACTTGTTTCATCCGGAGTAACCTCCCATTATTACCTTAATGATTTCAACAACATTTTATCACAATGCACACGTTAACAAAACAGTTTTCTCAATATTTTTGGTTTTTTAAAATATTAATGACAATAATATGAACACGTTAACATATAAACTTATGCATCCATTCTCGGATCTATGGCTATCTTCCTGCTGTTTCGCACCTGATACAAGGCGGTTAAGGCTAACTATCACCCTATCCCGGGATTTGTTCTTTATATACAACTCAGGAGAATAGATGCAAGACAGCTCGGGCAGGATAACGTTACTTACTAGGCAGGAGGAACATCTATGAAGACAATTGCAGATTCTATTGTAGAGGTTTTAGTCAATGCAGGGGTCAAGCGAATTTATGGTATCGTTGGAGATTCTTTAAATAATATGGTCGATTCCATTCGCAGAGACGGTCAAATTGAATGGATTCATGTGCGGCACGAAGAAGTGGCTGCCTTTGCAGCCGGGGCAGATGCTGATCTTAGCGGCAGCATTGCAGTGTGCGCTGGCAGCAGTGGTCCCGGAAATCTGCATCTTATTAACGGATTATATGATTGTCACCGCAATCGGGTACCTGTACTTGCTATTGCGGCCCACATTCCAAGCGACGAAATTGGAAGCGAATATTTCCAGGCTACGCATCCCGAGCATCTTTTCGGGGAATGCAGCCACTTCTGTGAGGTCATTACGACTCCACGACAAATTCCAAGAACCGTTACGATGGCTATACAACAGGCGGTTTCACGTTCAGGTGTCTCCGTCATTGTTCTTCCCGGTGATGTGGCAGCTTTAGCAGCGGAAAAGGCGCCTATTCCCGAACATGCTTATCATCCCACTGCACCTGTGGTGCATCCGTCAGCTTTGGAAATTTCCCGGCTGGCCGAGTACCTGAATAAAGGCAAACGAATCACTTTGTTATGCGGCTCCGGCTGTGCGAAATCCCACGAATTGCTCATGCAACTGTGCGACAAGCTGAAATCTCCTATGGTTGCTGCCCTTCGGGGCAAGGAATATCTGGAGTATAACAATCCTTATTATGCAGGCTTAACAGGGCTGATCGGGTATTCTTCCGGATACCATGCGATGATGGATTGTGACGTCCTGCTGATGCTCGGAACAGACTTTCCTTACAGACAGTTTTATCCCGAAAATGCAGTTGTGCTGCAAGTGGATATTGAGCCTGCCCACCTTGGCAGACGCACTCCTTTAACGTATGGGCTGTGCGGGGATGTAAAAGCAACGTTGGAAATGCTGCTTCCTCATTTAACGACAGAGCATGATTCCAAGCATTTGGAAAAAATCGTCTCCCACTATACCAAGGTGCGTCAGGAGTTGGATGAACTGGCGGTTGGTAAACCGGGTCAACCACCGATCCATCCGCAATATCTCACCAAGGTCGTCAGTGACGCCGCACATGAAAATGCCATTTTCACCTGTGATGTTGGTACTCCTACGGTATGGGCAGCACGTTATTTGCAAATGAACGGCCAACGCCGACTTATCGGCTCCTTCAATCACGGAACGATGGCAAGTGCATTGCCGCAAGCAATTGGGGCACAAGCCACTGAGCCTGACCGCCAGGTTATTGCTCTTTCTGGTGATGGCGGACTGACGATGCTGATGGGCGATCTGCTTACCCTGAAACAGCATCAGTTACCTGTAAAAGTCATTGTTTTCAATAACGGTGCCCTCGGTTTTGTCGAGCTGGAAATGAAAGCAGCCGGTTTTCTGGAAAACGGCACCGAGCTGGTGAATCCTGATTTTGGCGCTGTGGCGGAAGCCATGGGTCTCAAGGGAATTCGAGTCGAAGATCCGGCGATGCTGGAGGACGCAATTCAACAGGCATTGGCTCATGATGGCCCTGTAGTAGTGGATGTAGTGGTCAATCGTCAGGAGCTATCCATGCCGCCCAAGATTAATCTCAAACAAGCTGGAGGTTTTACGCTGTGGATGATGAAAGCTGTGCTGAACGGGCGCGGTGACGAAATTGTTGAACTGGCGAAAACAAATCTTTTGCGATAAAAGCCGCCACACTCGCACATATTTAATAAAAAAGGGCAGGAACAGCGCGTCATGCACTGAACCTGCCCTTTTGGATTTTCCTTTTTCCAACAAAAAAGCTTAACGCTGTCTGTTTGCCGTCGACTTCCGTTTCATGAGCGCAGTTTCCATAAATATAAGCTCGCCCTCGTCCGACGGTGACTGGATCCGTTCCAAAATACATGCGGCTCCACGCGCGCTAATCTGCTCAATCGGTCTTTTGACCGTCGTTAACGGCGGGGTCGTATACATCGAAAAGCCGATATCATCAAATCCAATGACCGAGACATCGTCCGGTACTTTTAAGCCGTGCTCGAATACTGCGTTCATCGCCCCGATGGCCATGTCATCGTTAGAGCAAAACACTGCCGTCGGTGGTTCCTCCAAGGAAAGCAATTGCTTCATCGCTTGGCTGCCACTTTCCGTGTCATAATGGCCATGCATGATATATTCGTGCCTAATTGGCTTGCCGCTGTCAATCAGCGCATTCATGAAACCCTCGCGCCGTTGCTGGGTGGATTTAAAGCCTTCTACCCCTTCAATGATCGCGATGCGTTCATGCCCGCTTTCAATGAGAAAGGAAACTGCCGCATAGGACCCTTCCTTATCGTTAGAAATGACATTCACAATGCCTGTCCCGAACACCTGCCGATTCAGCACGACGAGCGGAATGCCCTGACCGAGCACATGATAAATAAACGGGTTGTCCGCCTCGCTCTGACTCATCAGGATGATGCCATCAAAACGTTTGTGGTGAATGGCCGAAAAATCGGCGTAATCGTCAATCCCTCCCACAAACAGATTGTAATCCACCCCAATGACATGATTAACTCCACGGATGGTGTCCGCAAAAAAGCTGGAGCTGGTGCCTTCTGAAATACTGGTGAAAAACAAGCCAATCGTATGCGAGCGCTGGAGGACAAGGCTTTTGGCGTTAAAATTCGGAATGTAATTGAGTTGCTCCGCCAGCTCCATAATTTTGCGTTTGGTATCTTCTTTGATCAATGGGCTGTTGTTGAGCGCCCGGGAGACGGTCGTATGGGAAACATTCGCCAATTTGGCAATGTCTTTAATGGTAGCTGCCATATACGTATCCTTTCTTTACTGAGGCTCTAAAAAATTATATACCCACCATACCACAGGAGCCGCCCGGAAAAGAAGACTTTCACAAATTATACGCGGTTATCAGCATGTCGCTGCTGTAGCTCTTGAACCATTTCTGCATGTCTGCTGTCTGTCAGCTTGTACATTTTACCGATTACCAGCATGGCAATGAGCAGGGCAACAGCAGGATAGAGACACAGCAGCGCCTTGATTCCGAGCAGCGTTCCAGAGGTTTGAACCACATTCGGGACATACCCAATAACCGCCAGCCCGATACCGGAAAGAAAGCCGGATAAGGATTGAGCCAATTTGCGTGAAAAATTAAACAGCGAGTAGGTAATCCCTTCCTTCCGCTCCCCGGATGACCATTCGCCGTAGTCAATGATATCGGAGACAAAGGCCCAGGTAACCCCGTTAGGAATACTAATACCAATGAACGAAATACTGGCCAGAATGGTGAAAATATATACATTTGATGGCATAAAGAAGTTTATAGAGTCGGCAATGACACTGACCAGCATCCCAAGCATGGCTGTTTTTCGTTTACCGAAGCGGCGCACCAGTTTGGGCAAGAACAACACACCCAGCAACGACGAACCGATAATAATAAAATTCATATAAGCCATTAATTCTACATGCCCCAAATTATATTCGGCAAAATAGATCAGCAGTGCGGACTTGATGTTGTACGCGGATATGGTAAAAATCGTCATCAAAACAAGCACCAGCAGAGGCTTGTTCGTCGTAAAGGTGTGCACGATCACGCCAAAAGAGAGTTTTTCTTTTGGACCCGATTGACTAACAATACGTTCCTTCGTTCCCCGATAGCATATTATAAAAGCGATCACACCAATGAATGACATGATTCCCATCACAACAGGATATCCCACATGATGGTTGGGGAACAGCAAGATAAGCGGCATAACGATGACACTGGTTACGAATAATGCGCCCAGTGAGCCTGCCTGACGGAAGGAAGATAATGAAGCACGCTGAATGGTATCCTGCGTAATAGCCGCCCCCAGTGAACCATACGGAATATTCACAATGGAATATCCAATCCCCCAGATCATATAGGACGCATAGGCATAAATAAGTTTGCCCGTTGGTGAGATGTTCGGTGAAATAAATGTAAGAACCGTAAGAATAGCAAGGAGAACGCTTCCAACGATAAGAAAGGGTCTGAATTTCCCGCGTGGACCAATATGCTTGCGATAGTCGACAAAGGACCCGACAATAGGATCGCAGATGGCAGCAAACAGCTTGCTGACCAGAAAAATACCTGCGGCTGCTCCCGCTGAAACGCCTGCTACATCCGTAAAAAATTTCAACAGGTACAACTGCCCCAAATCAAACATGAATCCGTTTCCAAAGTCACCCATACCGTAAGAAATCTTTTCTTTCAGGCTGATATGCTCACCTGTCTTGTTGTCAGTTTGGACGCTCTCCTGAACGATAGGCACTCCCATACCCTGATCACTCCTCTATTTTTGTGATTATTTTCACATTATTAATGAATACGTATTCCGTTTTCACTCCCCCTTACCCGGCGCTTGAAAATACTCCAGGCAAGGGCATCTATTGAAATGTGAATTTACAAGTTCATCCTGTATATCATCAATTGCTGTGAACAACCGTCGGAAAATTAAAATATTGCTTGGCATTGTTGTAGCTAATATTTTGTACCATCTCTCCAAGCAGCTCCAGATCCTCAGGCGCCTTGCCTTCTTGTACCCACGTTCCGATCAGATCACAAAGTATCCGACGGAAGTATTCGTGCCGTGTGTAGGATAGGAAGCTGCGGGAATCCGTCAGCATACCAATGAAGCGGGATAGCACACCGTAGTTTGCGAGCAGCTTCATTTGCTCCAGCATACCTTCGATATGGTCGTTATACCACCATGCAGTGCCAAACTGGATTTTGCCTGCTGTTCCACCAGACTGGAAGCAGCCTGCAAGACTTGCCAGCACCGGATAATCAACTGAGTTGAGCGAATACAAAATGGTTCGCGGCAGACCACCTGCCAGCTCCTGTGCGTCCAGCAATGCCGCCAGCGGACGAGCGATGGAGCCGTCATTAACCGCATCATAGCCGGTATCTGGTCCCAAGCGACGGAACATGGCAGTGTTATTGTTACGCAGCGCGTGAATATGGTACTGCATAGCCCAGCCATGCTCTGCATACTGTTTCCCTAGGAATACCAGAACGTACGATTTGTATTTCGCCTCTTCTAATGGAGTTACATTGCCTTCCTCCAGCGCCTTGCTGTATATCGCTGCCGCTTCCTCACGTGTGGTTTCTTCATAAACGACTGTATCCAGCGCATGATCGGACACCCGTCCTCCGACAGCATGGAAGTGACGCACCCGGCTCGCCAGCGCGTTCAAAAATCCTTCCAGACCAGAAACATCCAGTCCGCTCACTTCACCCAATCGAGCTACCCAAGGCTGGAATGTCTCACGGTTAATCTCCAGCGCTTTGTCCGGGCGGAAGCTTGGCAGTACAACCACCGGAAAATCGGTCAGCTTGCTGATTTGCTTATGATATTCGAGATGGTCCGTCGGATCATCGGTAGTGCACACAACAGTTACCTTTGAATTCACAATCAGATCACGTGCCCCAAAGCCCTTTCCTTGCAGCTTTTGGTTCACCTTTTCCCAAATCACAGGCGCATTCTGTTCATTTAGCAGCTCATGGACACCAAAAAAGCGCTGAAGCTCCAAATGCGTCCAATGATACAGCGGGTTGCCGATCAGTGTAGGTACGGTTTTGGCCCAAGCCAAAAATTTGTCATAGTCTTCCGCATCTCCGGTAATCAGGCGTTCCTCAACTCCATTGGCCCGCATGAGTCTCCACTTGTAATGATCTCCGTACAGCCATGCTTCTGTAATGTTTTTGAACGTTTTATTTTCGTAAATTTCCTGTGGACTTAAATGACAATGATAGTCGATAATCGGCAGATCCTTGGCATACTGATGATACAAAATTTCAGCGGTCGGATTGCTCAACAAAAAGTTGTCGTTTAAAAATGCTTTGGTCATGGCTCATTCGTCCCTTCTATAATCATGTTTCCGAATAATTGTTAACGTGAACAAAAATGGATTCGATCTTTCTGCTATCCAGTAATAGCATTCTATAACGCATAGTAGGTTACCTGTTATATCAGATGATACCGCTATAATATGATACCTGCATGTCGAATCACCCTTGATTACTTCTCCTTAAATTTAATGTTTACGTTAACAACAATTATATTGTAACCGCTATCCTTTGCAGAGGAAAGTGATTTTTATCATGAGAAGGAACAAAAAAACAGCCCCGCCTCAACTTCGGCAGATCTATTCCCTCCGTCCAACTTTATTTCAGACTATAGTCCGGCTTGCACAGGCTCGTGTTCCGAACGAGTTGATCGGCCTTCATCTTGTCCTTTTCAATAAAATAACCCTCACCTATTTTGGGCATGGACATGGTTTGAAAATTCTTTATTTCCAAATCTCCGCACTTTCTATTTTTCCCTCTTAAACCGCTCTTTGAAAACGTTTTTATAAATTTTCGCTCTTTTTCAGAAAATGTTTCTCTTGAAAATACCAGTTTCTGTATTATAATTGTCATATACAACCAATGTTTTACATTGAAAGTAATTCATTATCATATCCAAAGAAGAGGTGATCGCGTTGAGCACAAAAGTGCAAGCTATCCATGCTAAAACCGGTACAAAAGGAGCTGACCTCGTTGTAGATTGCTTGATTAAACAAGGGGTAACACACATTTTTGGCATTCCAGGTGCCAAGATTGACTCGGTTTTTGATGTCCTTCAAGAACGCGGCCCTGAGCTGATCGTATGCCGTCACGAGCAAAATGCCGCATTTATGGCTGCCGCCGTCGGTCGCCTAACTGGTAAACCGGGCGTATGTCTCGTTACCTCCGGCCCCGGTGCGTCGAATTTGGCTACAGGACTTGTCACCGCAAATGCGGAAAGTGATCCCGTCGTCGCTCTCGCTGGTGCAGTCCCAAGATCCGAACGTTTGAAGCGCACCCACCAATCTATGGATAACGCCGGGTTATTCGAGCCTATCACCAAATACAGTGTGGAAGTGGAGCATCCCGATAGTGTGCCGGAAGCCATTACCAACGCATTTCGGATTGCGACCTCAGCACAGCCTGGAGCAACCTTTGTCAGTCTACCGCAGGACGTGTTGACTTCGTCATCCGAAGTAACCGCCATTGAGAAGCTTTCCCTTCCACAGCTTGGAACCGCACCAGCCGGACTTATCAAACAAGTAGCGGGCCAAATCAGCCAAGCCAAGTTACCTGTTCTTTTACTCGGTATGAAAGCCAGCACTCCCGAAGCTACAGCAGCCATCCGCGCACTCATTCAGAACACGGATCTACCTGTCGTTGAAACCTTCCAGGCTGCCGGAGCCATTTCCCGCGAACTGGAGGACCATTATTTTGGCCGAGTGGGCTTGTTCCACAATCAGCCGGGTGACATGCTCCTTGGAGCCGCAGATCTGGTGCTGACCATTGGCTATGACCCCATTGAATACGATCCGAAAAACTGGAACATTCCTGCAAACCGAACCCTCATTCATCTTGATGACCATCAAGCGGATATCGACCATGATTATCAACCGGATTACGAGCTGATTGGTAATATAGCTCTGATCGTGCGTAGTCTCGCAGAAGAATTGCCTACATTAAAGCTGTCTGAAACCTCATGCGCCCAACTGAACCGTCTCCGCCACGATTTAAACGAGCAAGCTGCCGTCCCTGTCCGCAAGCACGACTATCTGATTCATCCATTACAATTCATTCGTACTCTGCGCAGCCTGATTGATGATAATGTCACGGTCACCTGCGATGTTGGTTCCCACTACATTTGGATGGCCCGGTATTTCCGCTCCTATGAGCCGCGGCGTCTTCTATTCAGTAACGGGATGCAGACGCTGGGTGTAGCTCTTCCCTGGGGCATTGCTGCCACTCTCGTCAATCCCGGTCAGAAAGTCGTTTCCATTTCCGGCGACGGAGGATTTCTTTTCTCATCCATGGAGCTTGAAACCGCCGTACGTCTCAACTCCCCACTTGTTCACATCGTATGGAGAGACGGCACCTACGACATGGTCGCTTTTCAACAACAGATTAAATATGGCAGAACATCCGGCGTAGAATTCGGAGATGTGGATGTCGTGAAATATGCCGAGAGCTTCGGGGCAACCGGATTGCGTGTACATTCCCCTGAAGAACTGGAAAGCGTATTGCAACAGGCACTACATACCGATGGCCCCGTGGTCGTCGATATTCCGATTGATTATCAGGATAATATCCAATTGGGACGTAAACTGCTGCCCAATCAGTTAAACTGACTTCACATTTGCCCAAACGTGACGACTTCGTAACAATGAATGGAGTTTAACGTTTTTTATGAAAAAGAAAGAAAATAAATGCATCTAATTACAAAAGGAAGTGTATTGCCATGACCGTTGCAGAACTGGAAAAAAAGCAAGAAACTGATCATGATATTTACCAAACGTCCACCATGCTCGCTTTATTGGATGGTCTGTATGACGGAGTCGTTGCCTTCAAGGAACTGCAAAAGCACGGGGATTTTGGGCTCGGTACCTTTGATCAACTGAATGGTGAGATGATTGCGTTTGATGGCGAATTTTATCACCTGCTTCCAGACGGTACGGCCCATCGTGTAAAACCGGAAGAGACAACTCCCTTTTCCACTGTCACCTTTTTCCGTGAAGATTTCACATATACTATTGACCATCCCATGCATCGTGAAGAGTTGGAAGCCCTGCTGCTAAAGCTGTTTCCAAGTCGTAATCTGTTCTACGCCTTCCGTATGGATGGCACTTTCCGTGAAGTGAAGACACGCACCGTGCCTCACCAAGTGAAACCTTACAAACCTTTTATCGAAGCGACCAAATCACAGCCCACCTTCTCTTTTAACGAGGCTTCCGGCGTGATTACTGGGTTTTGGACACCTGCATATGCTCAAGGAATTGGAGTGGCTGGGTTCCATTTGCACTTTATTAACGACGAACGTACCGGAGGCGGCCATGTCTTTGATTTTGTTGTCGACAAGTGCACAATCCGTGTTTGTCAAAAATCCAATCTGCACCTCGTCCTGCCCGATACACCGGATTATTTGACCGCCAACCTGTCCAGAGAAAATCTGGAGAAAGAAATCGCCGTTACCGAGGGTGCGCAATAATCACAGGGCATGACCAACAAGGTACAATCGACTTTATTTATGAATGAGATTCTACCTCATACAGAAACCAAAAGATCGCAGTCTGGAAGAGATGCTTGATGCTCTCCAGCTGCGATCTTTTCTAATAAAGTTATATTTGCAAAAGTGACTTTTGCAATAAACTAAAGCTATGAAACAAACATAATAATTAAGGAGATGAGTTATATCCGAAAATATCCAAATTATTGAATAATGTAATTCCCCGAATGCTTCATTTCGTAATTTTCAAGAGCACTCTTAATTGATGTAGGATTATATGGCACAAATAATGCACCAATATTTTTAATAACATCGGGAGTACGTACTGAGTCAAATTCCTTTGATTTATTTAGATTTACACCTATGATTGTACACTTTTTCTCTATAGCAACCTCAGCCTCCCATTTTACATATTTATGCTTATAACATGTATCTTCACCAATAAGCATAACATAGTAGCCAGCCATATTAATGCGCTCTCTGCAACGTTTTTTTATATAAGACTCTGCAGTTGAGTTGACCTCAGTTGTTAATTGACAGTCAGTGAAATTAAAATCAATATTTTCATTATTTTTCCAAGCTTGCATTAAACGATAGTAGCGTATATCTGTACTGCTGAATCCAACAAACGTTCTAGGTAATCCCATTATTGTCCTCCATCCTTATGGTTCCCAAGTAATATTAAACCACTAGAAGATTCATCTGTATATTTTTAAGAAGCTTCTTTTTAAATATTCTAATGTTCAGAAGATTCCAATAAAGGTGAATTTTGTAATAATACCGTTAGTTTATCCAACTGCTCCTCGGTACTCTGTCTCTCCCATTTACCAGGTAACATAGATTGTGCACGTTCTTTTAGCTCATCGTACTTTTCTAATTCACCAATACCAAAATAAGCCTCTTCCAAAGTGGCAAGAATCCAGTACTTGTCACCTCTGTTTTCAAAATTATTCTTCATAAGTGCCTCACATATTAAAATTACTTTTAAACGTGTTCTGGTTGCTAATACGTAATCTGCAATAGCATTGTTCTTGTCACTAATATTTCCTCTCATGTTTAGCAGAAAAGCGAAGTTTATTCCATTGTAGTAATCATTCTTAATATAGAAACCCTTCTCGTAAAAAAATATTGATTTATCTAACCATATTTTATCTTCTGTCGTTTCCCATAATCTTTTGCTAACAGCTCCGAGTAGTCCTAGGGTTTCGGGATCTGTGGTAACATCAGGATCTAAAGTTTGCAGCATATCATAAGCTTCATACAAGGAAGAAAGTGAATTAGGCTTTTCCTCCTTATAAGTTGCTAAAGCGACCTTTTGTTTAATAAATACACTGTTAGGATCAATATCTAAAGCTGCTTGAAATAAACTCTTTGCAGCAATAAAGTTTTTTTGGTTCATTTCTTTCTGAGCAACTTCCAAAATAGAACTCAACGATTGTTTTATATCAGACACATTTTCTATCTCTGCTGCTTCTTTTAAAAATGGTGGTTTTAAACCTTGCAAGTAAGTGTATACCGGACTATCCACATTAGGGTTTCTCAAAATCTCCTGTATGCTCTCCTTGAGCTCCTTACGAAATCTTAACACTTCCTCGTGATCAATACCTACACCTAAATGCTCATATGGACGAATAACTATATGATTTAAATCGAATGGGTTCTTTAAACTCTTTTCTGCAATCGCAATAGTTGTATGAGGTCTCAAAGCATGTCTAATTCCTAATTCATAAAAAGCATTGGGATTATAAGTAGATAAATCTGCTATAACTATATCTGCTGTCAATAAGTACTGATACATAGGAACATCAATCAGACCTGAATGTTTTATGTCATCTGCACGTATGCACTTAAGACCTGCTTCCAGTACTGCAGGTTTAACTATATTCCGATATGTTTTATCTAAATCAAGGTTTCGGCCAGTCGAATAATCGGTTTTTATACCGTATCCCATAACAACAAAACAAGTTTTCTGCTCCATATTTGTTACTCCTCAATAGAATTTTCAATCCATAGATATTTTTCCCGAAATTATGTCCGCAATTTCCTTTGGACTATAATCCCTACCATCCAGATATGACCATTGGTCCGTAATTTCACTGATATCTGAATCATCAAGTAATACCAACAGTAAGCTGTCCTTCTGCTCCAAAAGTTGCTTTGTTCGTATGCCACCCCATTCTACTTGGGTCCACTTCTTCTTTGTATAATAGGCTGAATGAAATACAACTGTATATTTGCACTGATTAACATATACATCGGTTAGATATCTGTACAAGTCATTTCCCCAAATTTGGGCTACCTCATCCTTGTCATAAAAATAGCGCATTTCAGTTTTCTTAATATGATGAAGCACCATTTCTACAAAAGCACGATCTTCATTTGCGAATGACAGGCCAACATCATATTTTTTATCCTGCTTTGAATTCTGTTCTGATGATTGTACTGACGCGGATATTTGTTGCCCAACAACACTGCTATTTTTCACAGTTCCACCTGTAATCATGACCCCATTGTTAACTATGGACCCGAATTTCATAACCTACACTTCCTTCGAGGTTTAATTTGTTATTTGTTCTGCTACTTTTGCAAGTTTATTTTTGAAATTTCCCTTACCTGTTATTTGAGAGTTGTTAATCTCTCCACCTGTAACCATGACTCCATTATTTACAATCACATTCTCTCGTGCTTTAAACTCTCTTGTATCCACATTAACTTCTTCAAGATACTCGAGAATACTTTGTAAAAGCCTTTTCTCTATTCTTTTTCTATACATATCCACATCCGATTCCTGAAAGAAATTATGCAACTTATGATCTGCTGCGAGTTCTCTTATACTCTTTCTAGCCCCATAGTTAAAAATTTGATTGTGTTTAATTTCCGTGCGTGTCATCTCTTTTTTATAAGATTGAGCTACAAATTCATTAAACCCACGCAAAACACCACCAATGGATTTAAAAAGTCCTGTAAATGTTGGAATAATGGAAGATAGAATGCTCTTTATAATAAAAGGTACTGGAATATCAGAGCCATGCTTATCTATTGCATAAAATTCCTTTTTCAAAGGAGGTAACAGATAATTCTGCATTTCTACAAACAGATTTTGTGGTGTAAAATGCACTCTAAAAAATGTGCTGAACACAAAATCTCCGTCCCAAGCTGTAATTTGAATCGATTTATAGAATCGAACATGCTCTTCTTCTAGCTCAGTGTATTCTTGCAAAAATTTCGCATCAATCATTCTCTTAGGAGAACTCATTTCTTTCTCCAGGAACCTTGAATCATTCCTTATTTTACTGCCATCTACATAAAGAGCATTTGCAGTAGCCATGTGAGAAATATTTAGCTCTTTCATTTTGCTATCAATGTATGTATACAGATCAGCGTTGTTAAGTTTGATGTATTCGTCCGAGTTTTCAATTTTTGTTTCTGCCAAAAAAGACCATCCTGATAAGCGATTACCTGCTCCTACAAATGGTGAATCCCCTCCGAAATAGATTACGTTTCCTTCCTGATTTATCTCCTCCATTTTTTTCGAAAAATCATTTCCTATCTCTTTGAGATCAGGTGCTTTGTCACTTGAAATATTTTCTGAAGAAAGCTTGTTTGTTACATACCAGTAAGGATATATTCTAAATCCAATGTTAACTAGAAAGGATAAAAATAACGGCCAAGAAATCAATAAATCTGTAAAAATCGCCGTAACAAACCATCCTAAAAGAAATAATAAAGCGCAATCCATAAAAAAGTCTCGTTTTTTTGCCTGCATACATTGAACAGCAACTTTAGCAATATCTGCTCCATAGCTAGGAGCTACAAAGCAGTAACGATTATAAACGATTTGTTCTAACACCTTTTGTCGAAAATTTCGATCTAGTTCTGCAGCAGCACACAAATAACGCGTTATCCCCGTTTTCATTAGTTATTTAGAACCCCTTTTTATTTTTATACAAACTTTAGTACTATATCATTATGTTGAAGCATGTAATATTTTGTCAACCTAAATTTTCTTCATAAGAGAAATTTTTGCACACAAAAAAAGGCTCTCCCTCAGGAGAACCGCTATATAACCGTAGTTACGGCTTATTTCACATGTATTGATCCTGCACTCAATATCCCAGCTACACGCTGAGCGTCGAAAATATGGGAAAGCTCCTCGACTGCCGTCAAGTACAGCAGACCGTTGCCTTCCAGCTTTGCAGAATGACCGAGTGGAATCGTGCGTTTGATCAGTTGGGCGTATAGCTCCGGCTCAGTGAGGTTCCGTTCAAAGCTCGCTTTTGACAACTGCTTAATCAGCGCCAAAGCCCCAGCTACATGTGGGGTAGCCATTGAAGTACCGCTGAAGGTCGCGTATTTGCCGCCCGGAATGGTAGACAATATATCTTCTCCCGGCGCAACCAAATCCACCTCATTATTGGAGTTGCTGAAATCCGAAGCATGTCTGTCAAAATTTACAGCGCCTACGCTGATCACCTCATTATAGCAGCCAGGATAGCCCAGCTCATCCGTTCTGTCGTCACCGTCTCCCTCATTACCTGCTGCGCAGACGACCAAAATTTGGTTCGCTACCGCCTTCTGCACCGCTTCATGCAGTTCAGGCACATCCTCGGGGCCGCCAAGCGACATCGAAATAATGTCTGCCTTTTGCTCAATCGCATAATGAATGCCCTGAATGATCCAGTCGTATTGACCAGAGCCTTGCTTGTTCAGCACCTTGATGATGAGCAAATCCGCCTCCGGGGCGACACCCACCACACCATCCTCATTTTCTGCTGCCGCGATTGTACCTGCCACATGCGTACCGTGACCGTTGTAATCCGTGAAAATGTTTGGATCACTGTCATCATCATCCGTAAAGTTCCGGCCACCAATAATGCGTTCCTTCAAATCAGGATGGTCCGCATCACAGCCCGTATCCAGTACTGCCACCTTCACTCCCTGGCCTTGGGTTTGGCTCCACACCGCAGGGGCCTGAATCAGCTCCACCCCTCGCGGTATTTCATTCACCTGTTGCTCCTGCTTGATCACTTGGTAAGGAATGATATGCACTTTACGTTCCATCCTATTCCCTCCTTCATGGATTCAATCGGAAACCATCCGTCTCTGAAACTTTCAAACCGAAACTTTGAAAACCTCTACTGAAATTCTAGTTCGAGGTTACTATATTCTAGCAATTTTCGAAAAGTTTGGACATCCCCTTTTGCTTATTTTTGTAAAAAAAACACAGGCATTCCCAATATCCATGGAGAATGCCTATGTTAGTAGAGCCAGAGCAACTACAGCTTCAAATGTCAGCCTGACAACGAATCTGCTTGAAGTTCGGCCTTGGACAACAGCGACTTGTGCTGCCATTTCCGACCTTTCCAGCGCAGGTAGTGGAAAATACCTCGTACCCACTCATCGCAGGCATGTGCAATCCACACCCCAAGCACACCATATCCCAGATGAATGCCCAGCACATACGCCAATGGAATTTTGATCCCCCACATCGAGATGATCGCCATCATCAACGGGAACTGTACATCCCCCGCCGCTCGCAAGGAGTTAATGACGACATGATTGAACACACGCCCCGGCTCCAGCAGTATACAGAACAGTAGAATCGCTGCCCCCAGTTGAATAATCGCCGGTTCATCCGTAAAGATCGCCATCACTTCATACCGGAAAAAGGATACCACCACGATCACCGCAATCGTAATGACCAGAGACCATTTCAGGCTGCGCAGCAGTTGGTGATACGCCTTCTCCTTATCTCCTGCACCTATCAAGCGAGCAACAATAATTTCCGTCCCCTCGCCCACTGCCATTCCGAACACCATAAAAAAGTACACAATCGTATTCGTATAAAAATGAGTAGCAATCGCCGTTGTGCCCATGAAGCTGACAAACCGGGTTACCATCATTTGACTGAGCTGATAAGACAACCATTCCAGTCCCGCCGGGATACCGATTTTCAGGATAGCCACCAGCTTGCTCCATTGAAGCTGTACATAATACTGGAGGCGAATCGGCGCACTTACACGTTTGTACAGCAATATAAAAATCCAGACACAGGCTACAGCGCGGCTAATTACCGTTGAAATCGCTGCTCCGGCCACTCCCATTTGCGGCAGACCAAACCAGCCGTAAATCAGCAACGCATTCCCCACAATATGCAAAATGTTCATACCAATGCCCACGATCATCGTATCTTTCGTAAAACCGTGTGAACGAATCACCGGACCTGCGGTTAGCATAAGCGCTTCCAGGAACAGCGAACCCCCTGCCAGCATCATATAGATCTCGGCATTTTCCTTAATCGTCGGGGTAATATGGTAAAAGGACAGCAGAAAATCCCGGCTCACAATAAACATCAAGCTCAGCGCCAAACCAAATACCAGATTGAAGGTCAGGGCGGAGGCCGTTACACGGCTCGCATCCACATGCTTTTGTGCACCTAATAGCTGAGCGATGATGACACCTACTCCAAGCCCAAGCAGATTGAACAAAATAATTGTAAATTCAATCAGCTGTCTCGACACACCCACAGCCGACACAACCTCGTCCGACACATGGCTCAGCATGAACGTATCCACGCTTCCCATTAAAATATGAAACAGCATTTCTATAAAGATCGGCCAAGTGATTGCAAAAACTGTCATCGTTTTCACGACTTGTGCTTGCTTGGAGCCGCTTTCCTGCGAAAGTGACATACTTCTGTATTCCTCCCAAATGTGAACCCTGTATATGCTCAGACGTTATTATTGATACCGCTTACTCAATCATAAAAAGTCATGTGCTTTTTCTCATTTTTATAATATTCCAGGCGATCCTGCAATTGTCCGGTGTGGAATTCAAACATAGGAGTGATGAATTTCATTTCTCGGGATATCCTCCTCCACATTGAGAGCCAGCCACATGCCCAAGCAGTCCAGATAAGCCAGCTTACGTCCTTTGACGAGCAGCTTTCCATCTAAAACATTTTGATAAAAATGTATCGACTTCTCCAAATCTGACACCGAAAAGCAAATATGATTCCATCCTTGTATACTCATATTCCCTATTCCTTTCAGCGAACCCTGTTCAGCCAATAAGTCCACGCTTCTGTATATTGATCAAGATCCTTTGGATGATGCCGAATGCAGGTAGCTATTCGAAGGTATAATCCCTGTAGCACTTCCTTGTTCAGCTCGTAACTCCCTGTCATTTCTGACTCAAGCTTCTCTAACGCTGGCAAAATCGTATCGACAGTTAGCATGTCCGGTGAAGAGCAAAAGGCGTATATCAGATCATATAACGGTTCTCCTACCACCGGATCAGGATCAATAATGCCCGTTAAAGTGTCATTTCCGGCAAACACGAAATTATGTACCCCACAGTCGCCATGGAGCAAGTACTTCAGCATACCTCTGATTCACTACGCGACTGACGCTGGGATTCATCGCTATGATTCAATCCGTTCGCCAGTCGCACCTACTTTAAAAAGAAATCTTTTCATGCTCCGCATAAATTTCAAGCGCACGCTCCATTTTGTGGACATAGTCTTCATCCTGACTGGTACACAGGAACGTAATGTGTCCCTCCTGCGATTGACCCGCTTTTGCCGGAGATGCCAGCAAATCGCGCTCAGACAACACCTGTTTTAACCGTCTGATCGTTCCCTGACTCCCGTCGATTAGCTGAATATGGGAAGGCAGCAGCCCCTTCAAGATCTCCTTATAAAAAGGATAGTGTGTGCACCCCAAAACGACCGTACCGTATAAGTCCAGATCGAACGCAGACAGCTTACGGTTAAAATATTCGGCCATTACTGTCCGGTCAAAATTTAACTGCTCACAATAATGCACCAGCTCGGGCAAGGGCAACGAATCTACACTTCCATGATCGTCAACTCTGGACACCAGCGCTGCATAACCGGATTGTTTTAATGTCAACGGCGTGGCTAACACCAGCACTCTTTTACCATTCGCTCGATTCATCTCCACCGCAGGCTTCACAGCCGGCTCCATGCCAATGATCGGAATATGGTATTCGTTCCTCAGCTCCGCAACCGCTATACTCGTGGCTGTATTGCAGGCAATGACCAGCGCCTTAACGTCCTCTTTTAAAATAGTTTGTACCGAAGCCTTGACGTATCCGCACACCTCTTGCGGTGTTTTCGTCCCGTAAGGAACATGAAGCGTATCCGCCAAGTATACAAAATTTTCGTTTGGCAGCCGTCTTAACGCCTCAGATAATACTGTAATCCCACCCAATCCTGAATCAAAAAAACCAATCCTCAAGCTACTCACCTTTTTCGTTCATCTGTTGTGCCTATCCTGCTGACAACATGGTAATTTTATTCTTCGCCTATTGAATCCATTCTTCTAATCGGCTCATATTTAAATTTTACCGCAAAACTGATATTTTGCAAAAGAAACACATAAATTTTACAGTGTAAAAAGTAAAGTAACTTTTGAAAATAGATTTAATATAAAAGTGTTGACAAATATTATCTTTATATTGTAATATTACGTGGTAAATGACTTACTTAACTTACTAGGGGGAAATAAATCATGTCTAAAGTATTATTTGTCAAAGCTAACGATCGTACAGCCGAAGAATCCGCAACCGTTAAATTGTATAATGCCTTTTTGGAAAGCTACAAAGCTTCCCATCCATCCGATGAAATCACTGAACTGGACCTGTTCTCTGTCGAGCTTCCTTATTTGAACGCCAACATGATTAACGGCACGTTCAAATCCGCTAGAGGCTTGGAGCTGAACGCTGAAGAAGCTCGTCTGGCGGGTGTAGCTAACGGCTACCTTGATCAATTCCTGGCAGCAGACAAAGTCGTATTCGCTTTCCCGCTTTGGAACATGACGATTCCAGCTGTACTGCATACGTACATTGACTACCTGAACCAAGCTGGTAAAACGTTCAAATACACTGCTGAGGGTCCAGTTGGTCTCGTAACTGAAACTAAAGTAGTCCTGTTGAATGCAAGAGGCGGCGTATACTCCGAAGGACCAGCTGCTGCAGCTGAAATGTCTTTGAACTACATGAACAACATCTTATCCTTCTTCGGTGTAAAAGACATTGTGAAGGTTGTACTGGAAGGACATAACCAAGCTCCAGATCAAGCACAAGCCATTGTTGAAGCTGCTGTACAAAGTGCAACAGAAGCTGCAAAATCCTTCTAAATCCATATATATGAACAGAAGAGGATATCCGACCCTATTTGGGATGGATATCCTCTTTTTTGTTATAACGTATGAAAAACACGTGCTTCCCTGATATGAATCAAGTGAAAAGCACGTGTTTGTTATACAATACCTTGTATGTTAAGGAATGAACTGTTGCACGATTTTAACGACCTTACCGTCACGCAGCGTCACATGGTATGGAAATTGGCTGAGATCCAATACATCTTTTTTGGCAAAATCTTTTTCAAACTGTGCCAAAGGGATCGATTCGTTCCATTTTACATCTGTATCTTCTATACGACCTGTATGATCATAAATTTGTACCTCTACCGAAGCATCCGGGGCAACCTGGTACACGTCATTTTGCACGGAATTATTCACGATGTAGTAACCGTCTGGTGCTCCGTCCAACCCTGTGTTTCCTTCATGCTCCAAGAACGCCTTGTCCGCTGCCTTACCTTCATACCATTCAATCGGATCTGCCGACAAATAGATTTGTCCGTTACGCATCTCCAACTGGTTTATATATACGGTCTCCTGATTTTCAGCAGGTGTTACGGGCGTGTAGCCTTGTGCTGTTGCTCCCGCCGCCGTTATCAGCATCATCATTAAAGCCAATACTGTCCATTTCGAAGCTAGTCTCATCATGTCTGATCTCTCCTTACCGTATGGGTATGTACACGGTGTCTGTAAGCTTCATTACCCTTATACACCTATCATAAACGTTGTACAGTTAAAAAGTGTATCAGATACATAAAAAAGAAGTTACGATTTTTTAAGACTTGGTCTTAAAACTTGCTTACATGTCCTATTTACGACTTATTATTTCATCAATCCGACCTGACGCGCCTGTTCTTCGGTGAGAATAAACTCTTCATTTTGCCACACCTCGTCCTCTTTGGTTACAGCAAACATCCCCATGATCTCTGTCCAGATTCCTTTGTCGGCGGCTTCCTTTTGTGTAATGATAATCTTCATAGCTACTCCTCCTCGTGTAAAATGTGTGCAATCCATGGCTGTCGATTGATGTGGCCCACTACGCGAACAGATGGTTTCTCCGATCATATAAAGCCTCAAGAGATTATATGGAATTGGCAATGCTTGTCCTAGATTTGTATAAGAGGGATCATTGTTCTGCTTATAACATATGTACCCTTTTCCTAACGAGATTATTCGTATCTTATTTGTAACCTTAAAATTTTAGACTATTTCCAAAGCAATGACTTCTAGAAAATATCTAGTCATAAAAATAAAAAACGGTTCGCTGATTAATCTACGAACCGTTTTCTAAAAATCTTCTATGCTTGTTAATCATTCGGAACCATCACACATCTACGATCTTTTATGCATCTGTATAAAAAGTGAATAGTCGCCAAATGCACCAAAGCAGCGGAGAGGACGGAATTGTTCTGAAGATGCGGAGCGTTCGCCTTTGTCCCCAGATTTCTACCCTTGAACATACAATCAAGAAATCCGGGGGCGGCAGCGATCGGAAGAATGATCCGTCCTCGTAGCGGTCATGAGCTGCATACCGTTACTTAGTCACTTTAGTTACTTAATCATTTTACACGGAAAAGTAAAAAGGTTGTACGCATACCGGCTTGGACACAGTTACTTGTTGTCCCGTGTAGGTCAGTCGTCCGCTAGCCTTGTCCACTTTAAATGTAACAATGTTATTCGTATCGCGGTTTGCCACAAGCATATGATCACCGTTTGGAGTCAAAGCAAAATGGCGCGGATGCTCGCCTTCGGCAGAAACATGCTCTACCAGGCTCAGCTTGCCTGTTGCAGCGTCTACGGCGAACACTACGATGCTGTCATGCCCACGGTTGGAACCGTACACATAAGCACCATCCTCCGAAATAGCAATCTCAGCGGTTGTGTTTTCGCCCGTAAAATCAGACGGCAAAGTCGGTACGCTCTCAAGCTCGGTAAGCTTGCCTGCTTCTGCGTCATACGCAAAAGAAGTAATGGAAGAATCCACCTCATTAATGACAAAAGCAAATTTACCGTTCGGGTGGAACGTCAAGTGACGTGGACCTGCACCTGCATGGGTTTTCGTTTCGTCATGAAGTACCAGTTGTCTTTTACTGTCATCAATGGTGTAGACACGGATCAGATCCAAACCGAGATCCTGTACGAACAGGAAACGACCATCAGGGCTAAAGAAACTGGAGTGTGGATGCGGACGATCCTGACGCTCAGGATGCGCTCCCTTGCCCTCATGCTGTTTAACATCCAGCAACTCGCCGATACGACCATCCTCGGTTAGAGACACCAATCCCACCATTCCTCCGTGGTAGCTGACTACGATCAGGTAGCGATCGGATGGATCACGCTGAATGTGACAGGTTGTTGCGCCAACGTTTTCCGCCCGGTTAAGCAATGTAAATGTCCCTTTGACCGGATCAATTGCAAAAGCAGCAGCTTCGCCCACCTTCGCTCCAGTAGCAGAAGTCGTTTCTCCAATGGAATAGAGCTTCCGGTTCTTCACGTCTACGTTCAGGAAGGTTGGATTTTTCAATCCGGAGAACTCATCCTGTAATGTAAGAACCCCTGTCTCTTCATTAAAAGTGTACGCATAAACTCCGCTGCCTTCCAATTCGGCGTAAGAGCCTGCGAAAACGAGCAATTTTTGTTGTGCTGTCATGGTTGTGTCCTCCTCAAATTAAAAAATAATGGGCAATTGGAATGATTACTCCTGGTTCAAATAGTGCTAAGAGGCGCGTTCCACGACGGGCTCTGTAGATAAAGCCACATTTCCCGCTACGGCACGCGAGATCATGCAAGTGCTCTCTGCCTGCTCTGCCAGCCGCAATGCCTGTTCGACCTGCGATTCTGTCGCATCGGCGGCCAAATGAACTCGCGGACGATGGATAATTCGACGATATGTAAAAATATTGTTCGTGACATCGACAATTCCTTCGGATTCCAGCGCCAGTGAAGCCACAGGAAGACCAGCGCGCTCCATCATCGCCGCCAATGTAATCAAATAGCAGGTCGCGGCAGCGCCTAGCAGCATTTCATCCGGATTGGTGCCCACACCGGGACCGCCCATCTCCGCCGGGATCGAAATCGCTGTCCGCAGCTGTCCTGCCTCAATATGACCGTCGCTGTTGCGCCCCCCGTTCCAGTCTGCCTTGAGCAGAAAGGTATGCTCCATTTCAGGTCACTCCTCTCTCTTGTATTATGAATCTTTACACAGGTGAATGTAAAGGCTAGTCGATCTCCCGATTTTTCGTTTCGGTCCCCAGTAGCCATACCGCCGCCGCTCCAATCAGGATCGCTACAAAGAAAATCACAAAGATAGATTGCAACGCCATGCCCTGGCCGACCAGCATTCCGACCAGAAAAGGTCCGATCACGCCACCAATACGGCCAAATGCAGCCGCCATACCCACACCAGTAGAACGGACGGCTGTTGGGTACAATTCCGGGGTATAGGCATACATGGCTCCCCACGCGCCGAGATTGAAAAAGGACAAGCAGATACCAGCAGCCAGCAGCATTCCTGCCGTTTCTGAGGTACCAAACCAAATCGCGGACACCGCCGTTAGCAGTAAATAGACGATCAGCACGAATTTGCGGCCCAGCTTTTCAATTAGATATGCCGCAGTAAAATAACCTGGCAATTGCGCCAGCGTCATGATCAGGACATACTCGAAGCTTTTAACCAGTTCAAAACCCTTCATGAACATAATGCTTGGCAGCCACAGAAACATTCCGTAATAGGAAAATACAACCGTAAACCATAAAATCCACAGCATTAAGGTGGACTTGCGGTTCGGCCCAGACCAAATGGAAGCCAGTCTTTCACGCAGTGGAAGCTTGACACTCTGCTGCTTGTATCGTGGTGAATCCTCTACCGCTTTGCGCAAATAAAGGGCGTACAGGGCTGGCACTGCACCGAGAATAAAGGCCATTTGCCAGCCGTACTTTGGAATAACAAAATAGGCAATAAGCGCAGAAAGAATCCATCCCGCGGCCCAGAAGCTTTCCAACAAAACGACCGCTTTTCCCCGTTCCTGAACCGGCACCGATTCCGACACCAGCGTCGAAGCTACAGGCAATTCCCCCCCCAAGCCTACGCCTGCAATAAAGCGCAGTATTAACAGTACACCGAGCCCGGTCGCCAAAGCTGATAAGCCGCTTGCAATAGAAAAGATCAACAGCGTCCACACTAATATCGCACGCCTGCCGTAGCGATCAGCCAAAATCCCCGCTAAAGCGGCCCCAAACACCATCCCTATCGAGTTCATCGCAGTCAACAGACCAACCTGCTCCGATCCCAAATGCCACTCCTTAGCCAGCGCTGCGGCTATGAACGAAAGCAGCCCAACGTCCATGGCATCAAACAGCCAACTAAGTCCCGCGCTAAACAGCAGCTTTCGCTTTTTCGATGGTGGTAATGAAGTCAATTCACTCATGATTCGCTCTCCCTTAAACATGTATCATATATAGCCGTATATTCAGGTGTCTTGTCACCTGTAGCTTAGCATCTATTGTACCGCAAGCTCCCTCCATCTGCGAGCATTTTAACGTAAAAAAATCTCTTGTTGCTGCTCTTGAAAGGAAAACGAAAAAAAGCGGAAGATTGCCTAGGGCAATTCTCCCGCCTTCTGGAACTGCCACTTACCGGTTTTGGACCAGACCGATGATCGTCACCATGAGCACCAGCAGTTGGATGAGTGTATCGTTGCTCATTCCAATCGCCTCCATCCCATATGAGATACTCCTTCGGCCGTTTCCCCTCTCCCCGGATCATGACGCTTGTTCCCCAATACATACCTATGCAGGCGGCGGGAAGCTTATGATCTGTAGTGAATGAAAATTCTCCATATTTATTTAAGGCTTGATCCAGGACCATTGCAAATCCATTTCCTGAATGCATTCGCGGTTATCGTGTTCATCATTGGCGACCAGCGGGGTCACCGGATAGATGCTCATATCGCCCTGTTCATACGTGCACAGCAACGGTAGCAACTCATCTATGTTCTTAATGGACGGATCCAGCCATGAATCCATATTCGAGGATTCCAAAATGGCGGGCATACGGCTGTCAAATTCACGAATATCCGCATTGGCCTGCACCGTCATCATCGTACAGGTACGTAGCGGCTCCTTACGGCTGTCCTGCCATACCTCATACAATCCCGCGACTGCAAACATTTTCTGTCCCGGCAACACCACCCGCACCGCACACATACGTTTACCGAGCTTTCGCCAATAATAAAAGCCGTTGCAAGGAATGACACAGCGCCGGGTTTCGGCCATTTTGCGGTAACTTGGATTCACTCGTACCGTATTCAAATCGGCGTTGACACAATCCTTGCCCCAATAGGGGATAAATCCCCAGCGAAATTCATCTAGAACCCGTTCCCCCTCCTGATGCAGCACGATGGGAACATGCTGGGTAGGGCTCATATTGTAACGCGTTTTATAATAATACATCACCCGTTGTATGCCAAAATGATCCCTTACCTCGTCCAAATCAGCCGATAACGAAAACCTTTTGCACATATGCTATTCATCCTTCCGCCTTCTTTTTCATCTATTGTGCGGTTATACAAGGAAAAATATGCATAAAGCCAAAAAAGCGCACGGCAAGAACATATAGCAATATCCCCACAGTTTTAAAGCTGTGGGGATCGATGCTAAGTTATTTCGTTATTATTTCTTTTCTACTGCATGACCGCCAAATTCATTGCGCAGCGCGGCAACAACTTTCCCGTTGAATGTATCTGCATCCAGAGAACGGTAACGCATCAGCAGGGACAACGCAATAACTGGAGTTGCCGCCTGAATGTCCAATGCCTCCTCAACCGTCCATTTACCTTCGCCGGAAGAGTGCATAACCCCGCGAATTTCATCCAGATTTGCATCCTTGGAAAATGCACGCTCGGTCAAGCCCATTAACCAGGAGCGGATAACGGAGCCGTTGTTCCAAACGCGTGCCACTTGCTCATAATCGAAGTCAAAGCTGCTTTTCTCCAGCACTTCAAAGCCTTCACCAATGGAGGCCATCATGCCATATTCCACACCGTTGTGAACCATTTTGAGAAAATGTCCGCTACCGGATTTACCTGCATACAAATAACCATTTTCCACCGCTGTATCGCGGAAAATAGGCTCAACAAACGCCCATGCTTCCGGGTCGCCGCCGATCATGTAACAAGCGCCACTACGTGCACCTTCCATACCGCCAGAGGTTCCGGCATCCATGAAGCTGATACCGTATTCCTTCAGACGGGCATGACGAGCAATCGACTCTTTGTAATGAGAGTTACCACCTTCAATAATAATGTCCCCTTTGGACAAAATCGGTTGAAGCTGATCCAGCACGGAATCAACAATTTGATGGGGAACCATAATCCACAGTACTCTTGGGGATTGGGTCGCCTGCACAAGTTCTTCCAGTGTGGGAGCACCTGTAGCACCGTAATCCTTCATTTCTTGAATCGCTGCTGCATTGACGTCGTAAGCGACAACTTCATGCTTGTGATCGATCAAGTTTTTTCCGAGATTCAAGCCCATTTTTCCCAAACCGATTAATCCAACTTGCATGGTAAAGGCCTCCTGCCGTAGCAAAATATATTCTCAATGTAGTAATGTGTACATGTTTACGAACGAACAACCGCTTTTTCGGAACTTTCGGACTTTTGGTCCAGCCACCATGTAAATCCCTGTTCCTCCAACAATTTGTCAGAAGCCTCTGGACCGTAGGAGCCTGCCGCATACGTATGAAGCGGAACTTCGCCACGAGCAAAAGCTTCCAACACTGGCTGTACCCACATCCATGAAAGCTCAACTTCATTCCAGTGAGCGAAATAGGTGGAGTCGCCGCGCAGCGCATCAAAGATGAGGCGCTCATAAGCTTCCGGTACATCCTTGACCTCTGATGTATAATTCATCAGCACTGTCTCCAGTTGACCGTTATTCAGCGGGTCCTTACTGTTCAGACGCAGTGTTACTTTTTCATCCGGATTCACAAGAATCGTAAGCAAGTTCGGCTCGGTAGGCTGTCCTTGAGCCGCATACGGGTCTGCGCTATCCTTTTTAAATTCCACGACGATACGTGTAGACTTTTCCTTCATGCGTTTGCCTGTGCGAATATAGAACGGCACACCTGACCATTGCTCATTGTCAATCCACAGACGAGCTGAAATGAAAGTGTCATTTTGTGAATCCGGTCCAATGTCCGGCTCTTCTTTATAGGAAGGAACTGCTTTTCCGTTAATCTCACCGTTCGTGTATTGGCCTCTCACCACACTGGAAGCAATATCAGAAGGATCGAGTGCACGCAACGCCTCCATAACCTTGCTTTTTTCGTCACGCACCTGATCTGCCGTTACATGTTCTGGTTTATTCATAGCCGCCATCATCAGCACTTGCAGCATGTGATTCTGTACCATGTCCCGAATAGCTCCGGAGTGATCATAATATCCTGCGCGTTCCTCGACGCCTACAGTTTCGGAAGCCGTAATTTGCACATTGGCAATGTATTGATTGTTCCACACACCCTGAAGCAATGGATTAGCAAATTTCAAGGCTTCAAGGTTTTGCACCATCGGCTTACCCAGGTAATGGTCAATACGATAAATTTCATCCTCGGCAAACGTTCTGCTTAAGCGATCATTCAGCTCACGTGCCGATTCCAGATCGTGTCCGAATGGTTTTTCGATAATAAGCCGTTTCCAGCCCTTCGTTTCAGCCAAACCGCTTTCCCGGATGTTGAGGGCAATCACATCAAAAAATTCCGGTGCCACCGATAAGTAAAACATGCGGTTCTCCGGAATTCCCAAGTCATTTTCACGTTGCTCAGCCAGCTGTAACAACTTTTTATAATCTTCCGGGTGATTGACGTTCAATGCACTGTAGCGGAAAGCACTCAAGAACTGATCCATCTGTGCACGGTCATTATTCACGTGTCTGGAAAAATCCTTAATGGATTGCTCTACGTTACTTTGAAACTGTTCGTCAGCCACTTCACGACGCCCCATACCAATTACAGAAAAGGAAGCCGGAATTTTACCTTCTACAAACAAATTATACAAGGCAGGGTAGATTTTACGTTTAGCCAAATCCCCTGTCGCTCCAAATAAGACAAAAGTCATTGAATCCATGAATTATTCCTTCTTCCCTTTATAAAAGATGAGGTTATTAAAAGTTACCTGAGGAATTAACGTAACCCATAATACACCCAAATTAAGGGGCAAGTCAATCAAATTTTAGCAAAATCGTGAACATTCAATATTTCCTGTAATGATAACGTTTTCTGTGGTATGATTGATTCAAGGAATGAGAAAAAACTGTTAAAAATGTCACAGTTGATACAAACCTAGATAGTTACTATTGGTATACAGAGTTACTTTTAGTATACTGTTTAAAACAACCAAATGAAATTGAGGGGATTCCGATGAGCGACGACAGGCAGCCTAAGCTTTTGTGCGGCAAGGTGGAACAGTCCTTTCAGATCATCAGCAAAAAATGGACCGCTCTCATCATTCATACTTTGATGGAACATCCCAAACGATTCAGTGAAATTCATGTATCCATACCTGATCTTAGCAAACGTATGCTGAACGAACGCATTAAGGAGCTGGAACTTAGCGGGCTGATCCTTCGCAATGTCATTACAGAGCGACCCGTGCGTACCGAGTATTCGCTGACACGCAAGGGTAAGGAGCTCGGTGATGCATTGAATGGTGTAGAGAGCTGGGCCGAAAGATGGCTCTAACCGCTAACAGGAGATCGTCATACACGGTCTCCTGTTATTGTGTTACCCTTTAGGAACCGTAATACAGCCTATAATACGAAAATAATGGTACATCTACCCGACCGCTTATGATTTCGGAAGGAACCAAGGAAGGATGAGACTGATGGCGTTTGGTATTAACCGACAAGAGCTTTCAGCCTGGAAAAGAGAGGTCAGTCGCGGCGAAATTGCTTTTCTAACGCATTACTGGCTGGATGAACGCTTTCCAGGTATTACAACCGTAACCAAGGTGGGTTGTTCCAATTTGGACAAGCTGCGTTTATGGTGCAGCAATAATGGATTGGACCCCCAATATATTCACCAGCGTCAGCCCTATCCCCATTTTGATCTGATCGGCAACAAACAAACGGAAATGTTGCGCAAGTATGGCATGAGCGAGCAATTGGACCGCTTCGGCCTTCACCTTCACACAGGTACACGTCCACCCTTTTAAACCGCAGTTCTTAGAGCTGCGGTACTTTTGTTTTCATACCGGATAATACTTTGTGTATCCAAATCGCTGACATTGCTCCTTCGCCCATCGCAACAGTCGCTTGCTCGGCATGGGCCCCCAAATCTCCGGCTACCCATACATTCTTCACATTGGTCATTTTGCTGCGGGGGTGAGTCTCAATATGCTTGTTATCCAGCAAGTGCACGCCCAACTGCTCGGCCAGCTCTGAATGGACATGGTTGCCTCCAAAGGCCAAAAAGCCCCGCTCCGCCCGAACAACCTCTCCATTAGCCAGTCGAACTCCTTCAAAATGTCCCGGTTCCCCAGTTATGATCCTGGAAATGGCTTCCTCCTTGTATCCAATTCCTTTCTCGCGCAGCTTCATCATCAGCTCGTCTGGCATCTCTGAACGCTCATGGTTCACATAAACCAGGTGGTCGGTACGCGCTGATAAAATCAGAGCCATGGAAGCTCCAGCTTTTCCAGCCCCCATCACGACCGTGCTGCGATCCTGAACCTCATATCCGTCACAGTCCGGGCAGACATACACGCTATTGCCCAAGCAGGCTAGAAGCCCCTCCAGCTTTGGAAAGCGATCGGTCAGCCCCGTTGCCAGCAGCAGCGTCTTTGAGGAATACACCGTTCCCTCTTCCACTTGAATGGCAAAAAGCTCATCTCTCTTGGTGGCTTTCACCGCCTTACCTTGAACAAATTCAGCGCCTAGCTTCGTGGCCTTATTACGTCCAAGCCGTCGCAGCTCCTCACCTGAAATCCCGTCAGGAAAGCCCAAAATATTATGATACTGATGGCACAACGTGGATCGACCATAGCCCGAATCTATCACCAGAACCCGATGACTGCTATATCTTCCCAATTGAATGGCTGCTTGCAGCCCGGCAATCCCTCCACCAACAATAATGCAATCGTATGGCATATGTTTTTTCCTCTCATCCAAATTTAAACGTAGCATCACCCGCTTACGCCTGAATTAACCCCTGAATCATCCCGTTCACAAAAAAGAAAAAAGACCATATCCAGAAGCTCACTCCTTAAAAATGGAATAGCAAAAAGCACTGTGAATATCCACAGTGCTTTATTCAGGCCGAGCATGAATCGTCGCTGCATCGTCTGGCTTATTTAAACGTTTTTACGCGTTCTTCAACAGGCTGGAATTCCTTTTCACCTGGTTCGAATGTCGGTTTACCAAATGGCAATTCAGCAATCAGTTTCCAATGCTCAGGAATGCTCCATTCATTTTTCACTTTTTCGTCGATCAAAGGATTGTAATGCTGAAGGGATGCGCCCAGTCCTTCTTGCTCCAGAGCTGTCCATACAACCAATTGCAGCATGCCGTTGGATTGGTTAGACCAGATTGGGAAGTTGTCCGCATAAGCTTCAAATTGTTGTTGCAATCCAGCCACTACATTGTTGTCTTCAAAGAACAATACAGTACCATAGCCGCTACGGAAGCTGCTCATTTTCTCAGCAGTAGATTTAAATTGCTCTTCATTGCCAACAACTTCGCGCAAAATATTTTCTGTAATATTCCACAATTTGTCATGATGTTCACCGAGCAGTACAACTGCACGTGAAGTCTGGGAGTTGAAAGAGGTAGGTGTATATTTAACAGCTTCCTCTACAATCTCTTGAATCCGTTGGTCGGAAATAACTTGTTCTTTGCTAATACCGTAATAGGAGCGTCTTTCTTTCAGGGCTGTGAAGAAGTCTTTAGACATTTTTTATTACCTCCTGAGAAAAATTAATTACTTTTCGTAACTAAATATATATTATACATATCTTAATGTCAAGAGTTTTCTTTTTAAATATTACCAGTTGACTGAAGATTTATGCGTCGCCTTTGTATTTTTTCTCACTGGAAGAGGTGTGCTTGGTCGCGTCCTTGTCGAATTCCTCCTGAAGTTCCATCTTCAAATCCTCTACGGGGATAGCATCTACCGTCTGTTCACTTTCAAATCGATCGAACAAGCTCTCCTGCTCCGTCGGATACTGCTCAGCGTGATCCCGATTTACGGGTTGCTCCTGATGGTCATGCGCCGTTTGTCCTTTCCCCGCCTGTCCTTTTCTTTTATCCTGATGGTGCAGGTCATCGTTAAATGGGGTCATTTTCGTTTCCCTCCCTATCGGATTGGTGTCCACAGTATACTCTTACCTTTCAGGTCACGGATTAAACGCAAAAAAGAGAAAATCTCCGGAAAGATTTTCTCTACACATGTTCTTGTTTATAGTTTGTTGTGTGAAAAAGATGTGGTTTCAGCTTCTCACCTGCTACAAGCTTCTGTACCAGTTGTATGCCCGCAGCAGGCGTCATCTGACCATACCAGTCCCCATGAGGGTATACGATCACAACCGCAGCATCGTGACAACGTCCATTACAGCGAGTTCTGGTCGTATGAATATAAGCTTCTGCGTTTTGTTCACGGATTTCATCCCGAATTGCTTGTGTAACTTCTTCACCTTCATGTCGCATACACGTGCCCCCATTACAGATCAACACATGATGCTTCATCGGTTCCAATTCAAAAATAGCCATAGCTTCCCCTTTAATCAACGGTTGTTGGTTTATTAATACTTATCTGGATAAAGAACAAGCTGTGCTTCCATCTGCCCGGCTTCAATCGTCAGCACGATAAATGAATATTCGTCCTCGCCGCGTTTGTCTGTCGGAGATCCGGGATTGAGGACGAGCAGTCCATCCAATTTTTTGACAACCGGAATATGCAAATGTCCGTAAATCAGGCAATCCAGCGTTTCTCCCTTAAATGTATTCAGTGCGATGTTCTCTGTTGAGCCGCGCCAGCCGTGACCATGGACCATGCCGATCCGTTTGCTCTCGACTTCAACGATTCTTTGATAGCCCAGACGCTCTACGATGTCTACTCCATCATTGTTTCCGGCAATCCCTTGCACAGGTGCAAATTCGGATAGCCTTTCATATACGAACCAATCCGTCCAGTCTCCTGCATGGAGAATGAGGTCGCTGCCTTTGAGCTCCTGTACAAGCCGACTAGGAAGCGCTTTGCCTCGGTGTGGCATATGAGTATCTGAAAGTACGATGATTTTCATTGCAATTCTCCTTACTGGCGTCTTTACACGGATGTACTCTGCTGCCCAACCCGCTGCTGAAGCGCCTGCTCCAGATCCCGCAGCGTAACTGTCTCGAAAAACGCCTGTATTTTCTGCTCTGCTACGGTATATAATCCGTCCAGCAAAGCGTCGATGTTCTTGCCTACCTCGCAATTGTGATTGCTGTCACTATGGATAGCGAACAGCGGACCGTCGTCTTTGGTCGCTTCATATATCATTTTAAGATTAATATTTGAACTGGACATGCTCAGACGAAAGCCCCGTGCTCCTGGTGAGGAATCAACCAGACCGGCTTGCTTGAGTCGGCTCATGATTCTTCTAACAACCACCGGATTCGTATTGATACTGGAAGCGACAAGTGTCGAAGTCATCCGCTCTGGCGCTCCTTCAGCCAGAAGAAGCAGACAATGGATACTAACGGAAAAATGGGTACTCATGTTAACCACCTTTATGTGTGTGCCTCATTAAATGTTTGTGTACATATGCATAGTTCCATCATACCACAATGAGAGGCACCGACACAGCGCTTACTGCGCCTTACTCCGGAAAATAGTCATTTTCAGGGCGTACTCGCACCTTTAGCTGGCGGACGCTATATTCCAGTTGCTTAACGATGTCTTCCAGTTGGCGTCGGTCAAGTGCGTTATAATCGGCGGCAGGCTTGGGTGCATTTTTCAAATCACGTATGGTTGCCTGCTGCTCCTGCCACTTGTCCATCAGGTCGGCTATGTTCGCATAGAAGCGTTCATAATCCTTTATCACTTCATCCAGAAAGGCGTCCACCTCATCAGGATCATAGCCGCGCATTTTATTCTTAAACTGTTTTTCATGGATAGAGAGCGCGTCCAGCTGAATTCCCAGTTGCTTAAACAACTGCTTTTGCTTATCCAGACGACGCTTCATATGTTCATCCATCGGTTATTCCCTCCTTAACACACTATTCTTTTTATATCACATTCTACGTCGAGAATAAAAGTCTCTGCTGATTGCATAGCTCCATGAACGAGTATAAAAGAGCATACGTACTGTATGTAAGTTTCATTCAGACCAGAAGAAAGATATGATCATGAGCCATTCGAGCGATTCACAGCTTGCTGAGCTGAAACATATATAATTCATCGAAGGTTTTACGCTTAACCGTAGCCTATGTATTCGTTCATCTAAAAAAGCAGCTTGTCCTTGTGACACGCTGCTTTTTTTATGCTTTCTGAGGACTCGTTTATCCGGTTTATCTGATCTCTACCCGTTTCCGGCTGCGAGCCGACTCGATACAAGCGTCGATCACCTTCATATTACTTACCGCGTCTTCGGGTTCATACGGCAACGGAACACCGTCAAGCACCGCTTTGGCAAAAGCATCCGCTTGCAGCTCAAAGGAATTGTAACCTTTAAGTCGTTCCTCGCGTGTAACCGAACCGACATGGACAAAAATTTGCGGTACGACAGACGATCTCTCCCAGCCGAACATTTTAGGCATCGCAATCGTCCCTTTGCTACCCAGAACCTCCATATTGGAACGGTTCGCGGCCCACATGCCACAATCGAAGGTAAGGTTCACCCCGCCCGGAAATTCCAGCAGGCCGGATGCCATCATATCGACATTGTCATGCTCTGGTGAAAATAAAGCATGTACTGTCACCGCCTCCGGCTCCCGGTCCAAGTACATACGGGCCGCCGAAATCGGATATACGCCTGCATCGTACAACGATCCACCGCCCATGCTTTTATTGAAGCGCACATTATCTGCCTCGTCGGAATTGTTGAACGTGAATGTGCAATGAATGCCGCGAATGTCACCAATTTCACCGCTATTAATGATTTCCTTAATTCGTCGATGCTTCGGATGATAGCGATACATAAAAGCTTCTGCAAAAATGACTCCTGCACTTTTACATGCTTCAATCATGCGGCTTGTCCCGGCTGAGCTAAGAGAGGATGGTTTTTCGCACAAAACGTGCTTTCCCGCTTCCGCGGCCCTGATCGTCCACTCTTCATGCAGATGGTTCGGCAAGGGGATGTACACCGCCCCGATTTCGGGATCAGCCAACAATTCCTCGTAGCTTCCATAGCTTTTCGGAATATCGAACTCCTGGGCGGCCTCGGCGGCTTTATCCGCATTGCGACTAGCAATCCCAAGTACTTCTCCACGTTCGGATTGCTGAATCGCCGGAATTACAGCAATTTTGGCAATCTCTGCAGTGCCTAAAATTCCCCATTTCAGCTTTCTACCCATCGTTCTCATCCTTTCGTGGTCAGGAATAGTTGTCTTGTTCCGCTTTGTGCAGCATACCTAAGCAACGGTCCAAATCGGTTTTGACCTGCTTCTTGTATAGTCGCGCTTTCTCCTCCCCATCATCTGTAAAATGATAGAGTACAATTTCCTGAAAATCTACGCGGGGATCTGTTCCTTTTAACCGTTTGGTACGGTAAAAAACGCCCTCCTGCACCAGCTCATGCAGCGCCCGATAGACCTCACTCTGAGGCGGAACATATCCAAAGCCACTAAACTCATCCTTCATCGATTCGAGCATCTGATATCCATAACCGCGATGCTTTTCCACCATTGTGATCAGATAAATTTTGATAAAAGCCCGCTGGGATATCATAAACGCCATTTCACGGCCTCCCCTTCACACCATTGTCTTATATCTTACCTTCCATTATAAACCACTCAGCCCCCATACACTAATGATCGGGGGATTTTCAATTTCTCTCTTGTGACCTGTTTAAAGTTGGCGGGAGATATAAAATGAAGCGGTGGGAGATAGTGGGCGAAGTGGCGGTCCGTGATTCTGTCTTTTTCTATTATGAATTTTTCATATACTGAAATAATATAATAAAGACTACAAAATAGAGCTGCAAATTAGGAAGACTTACTTAATTTCTTTAAGGCATCCGTATCGTTACTTGTCAACACAGGAATACATTCTGATCGCTCCATCTCCTATATGAACTCCAGGCATAATGGTAGCATTGTAGCCTATCCAAACATCGTTCCCAACCACGGTATCTCCTTTGAAACCTCCACTTAAATTTTGTAAACCAACCGAGAAATAAAAGTATCCCTGGGCCTTGTTACATGGGCTTCGGGATACTTTTTGTGAACATATGTGATTGGGATTACCAAATCAGGCTTGCTTTTGCAAGGCTGGCGGGCTTCCGGCCGGGCGTGGACGAACTCGAAGCCCCACAATCCATTTTCCCAGAGGCAAACGTGCCAACAGCCACGTACCCGCAACGGAAAAGACCATACAAAGGACGAACGAAGCCAGCGTGCGAAGAATCAGGCTCCAGTCTGCAAACAGCGCCTCGTCAAAAGAGTACGTGACACGCAGCATAAAGGCGTGCATCAGATACGCTCCATAGGACAATGTCCCGATGGCAGTCAGCAACCCCGCCACACGCCCGCCCTTATGAGCAATCCACGTGGCCACACGGTAAGCGACAAAAATAGACGTGACACAATATACAGCCATGACCGGACGCAGCAGAGACAAGTAGTTAAAGGAAAGAACAGTGCCTCTCGGCGTCTGAAACAGACCGATCATCTCATACAGCAAGTAGCCTGTAATGACAATAAACAGCGGCCAGTATACGATTTGCGCCTTGGTTACCCAAGCATTCCAGCGCCGGACATTCAGCCCGGCTGCCGCGCCTAGCACAAAATAAAAGAAAAAGTAAATCACATTACGGTCAGCATAGATGGTGAACCAGGAAGTAACCACCGGAAGCTGGAGTCCATCCATCAATCGGTACATCGGTCCCACCGCGAGCATGAGCAAGATGTACACCACGCCGACTCCAGCCAATGCAGCGGGTCGCCATCTTGACGGCAATAACGCTGACAAACGGCGAACGGCATAACGAAAAACTGGAAATAGTATATAACACTGGATAATCATCACGATATACCACAGATGATAGCTGCTTTTCCCATTCAAAAGCTTCTGAAAAAAATCTAGCGGGTGAAGATGCCCTCCACTTTGAACAAGCTGATTTCCCAATTCGTATAAAAGAGACCATATGATATAAGGCACGATGATGTCCATGAATCTTTTACGTAAAAACGTTCCGTACTTTAAGGGGCCATCATAATTGTAAAATAACACCATACCGGTGATAAACACAAACACCGGAACCGCAAATTTGGAACACAGCAGTAAAAGGGTCATCAAAACTCCGTCCTGAATGCGCGCCCCCTGCGCAACTGCGTAATGTGCGACAGAATGCTGAAGAACAACGGCGGCAAAAGCCAGCCCTCTCAACAAAGCGACTTCGGAAATTCTCTCTTTTTGACTCATGTCACTCTCCTGTTACGTCTAGCAATATATAAATCTATTATAACGACAATTCTGTAAAAATACATAGAAGGATAAACGTGCCAATGCAAGCAAGCAAGCAAAAGCAGCAGCCTTCCCTTTCGGGGAGAACTGCTGCTGTCTAACGCTTTGGCTTTGCTCTGTGGGTCGCCACGGCTTCCAACGGATCGTCCGGCCAATAATGCTTGGGATATCTGCCCTTTAGATCCTTTTTGACTTCAAAATAAGCCTCGCTCCAGAAGCTGGACAAGTCGGAAGTTACCTGTACAGGTCGTTGTGCAGGTGACAGCAGATGCAGCACGATCGGCACGTGTCCGCGTCCAATACGTGGCGTATCCCGCATACCGAACAACTCTTGCAGCCGCACTGCCAGCGCAGGTGCCTCGGGATTCGAATAATCGACAGGAATACGGGAACCGCTGGGCACACGGATATGCGTCGGCGCTTCCTGCTCAAGCTGCTGCCGTTGTTCCCAATCCAGTCTGCCCAGCAGCAATGCAGCACCGTCCAGCCGTTGCAGATCGGATACATTTTTGGCTCCAAGGGCAAAAGGCAACAGCCACGAGTCCAGTGAATCCAGTAACGCTGGTTCGGTGCTGTCTGGCCAATCCTTGGGTGCCGAGAAGTGCATAAAAATCAAACGCGCCTGCAACTGGCGGGTTTGCCGATTCCAGGACAGCAGCTTTAGACCGCGTTCACGGACACCCTGCATCAAGGCGACAGCTATTTCCTCTGTCGGAGGACGCTCATAGGACGTTTCCTTTAAAACGAGTGAGCCCAGCTGTAATACCTTACGGGCCCTTACTGCTGACGCTGAGCTGTCCCAGTATACGTTCGCTTTCTCCAGCAACAATTCGCTGCAATGCTCGATCAGCTCTTGCAGTTCTATCGGTGCCGCCAGTTGAATGGCACCGTCTGCCCCCTCGTCGTCCACTTCGGCGGCGACGAGGTACGACGAGCGCGACATCCACTCCACCTGTCGGAGTCGCGCACCCCTGCCGCCGCTAAGCAAAAAGCGGCCATCCCCCCGGCCCTGCGCGATCCGATCCGGATACGCAAAGGCCAGCAGCAGCCCGCAGGCCCCGGAGCCGTCAGGCTCGTCCTGCCCTGCGGCTGCTTTCGGCAGCGTGGCTAATAGCTGCCGACTCTCCTGCACGATACGGCGAATCACCGTATCGTCTGCCGCCCGCAGCAGGCTGTGCGTGCTGCGGGCGTGAGCCGCCTCGCGCAGGGCGTCCAGCCGCGGGCGCAAATCCGTTCCGCCATGGTTGCGGAACGGGTCCCGCTCTTGCAGCAGCGCAGCGAGGCGGCTGGCAGTTGCCGCCAGGCCGAGGTTGGCCGCGCGCAGCAGCATGTGCCCGAGGCGCGGGTGCGCGCCCAGCGCGGACACCTCGCGCCCGTGCGCGGTGATGCCGCCTGCCGTGCCATCGGCTGCGGCATCCAGGCAGCCGAGCTGGCGCAGCAGGCCCGTGGCCTGGCGGTACGCCGCCTCAGGCGGGGCATCCAGCCAGGCCAGCTCGGCCGGCTCGCGGACGCCCCAGGCGGCTAGCTCCAGCGCGAGCGGAGCCAGATCCGCTGCCGCGATTTCCGGGCGGCTGGCATCGGGGAGCGCGGCGTGTTCCTGCGCGCTCCATAGCCGGTAGCATACGCCCGGCTGAAGGCGGCCCGCCCGGCCGCGCCGCTGATCGGCGGAGGCTTTGGACACCTTGGCGGTGGTCAAACGGCTCATGCCGGTTCTCGCGGAGAAAACGGATTCCCGCGACAGCCCGCTGTCTATCACTACCGTAATCCCGGCTATCGTCAAGCTGGACTCGGCAATTGAGGTTGCCAATACGACTTTTCGGCTGCCGTCAGCCGACGGGCGTATCGCTTCATCCTGCTGCTCCAGCTTCATACTGCCATACAGCGGAATCACCTTGACGTGTGCAGGCAATTTCCTTGAAGCCAGCTCACGTTCCGTTCTATGAATTTCTCTGGCCCCCGGGAGAAATACCAGCAGATCGCCTTCATGAGCATGAAGCGCCTTGTCTACCGTCTCAGCCGTAAAGGATTCTAATGTGGCCGATGAAGGCTTGGACATATGAAGAGTCTCTACCGGAAATACCATGCCCGGACATTCCAGCAATGGAGCGTCCCCCAATAAACGACATACAGGCTCGGCCTCCAGTGTGGCAGACATGATCAATATTTTTAAATCCGGCCGCAGGAGTGCCTGACTTTGCAGAGCAAGCGCCAGCCCTAAATCTGCATGCAGGCTACGTTCATGAAACTCATCAAAAATGATCAGTCCGATCCCCTCCAACGCCTGATCATTTTGCAGCATCCGGGTCAGCACGCCCTCAGTAACTACTTCAATCCGCGTATTCAGCCCTACTTTTGTGTCCATGCGAACCCGGTAGCCCACCGTCTGCCCGGTTTGTTCACCCAGCGCTTTCGCCATTTGCGCCGCTGCTGCACGTGCCGCCAAACGCCTTGGCTCTAGCATCAACATTTTTTGCCCCACCAGCCACGACTCATGCAGCAGCTCCAGCGGCGTAACCGTTGTTTTCCCTGCTCCCGGCTGTGCAATCAATACGGCAGCCGGATGAGATTGCAGTGCATTTTTAAGCTCGGGTATAATTTGAATGATAGGCAGTTGTTTATCTGTCAATGCAATCTCTCCAATGATACGCAGATGCGTGAATCTAATTCCAATCGTATTGTGCATACAGTTCCGCTGGGGTTTCGATCTGCTTTACTATGTATTGAATGACACTTGTCCAGCTCCCAATTTCGCTTCACACGATCCCCTCCAAGAAAAGTTCCCAAAATGGTCAGAGTCGGAATATTTCTATTGAAAATAGTATACAGTTGCTTGATACATTGAGCAATTCACTTATTAATGTGTAGTCGCCTTTGTCCCCGAATTTCTACCGCTAAAAAAATAGTATGAAATTCGGGGCAACAGCGATTGGAGGAATGGTTCGTTCTCGGAGCGTCCTACTCCTTCGATCCCGTATTGGCAATCCCCTGCACATAATAGCGCTGCAGTGGAAGCAGCAGCACCACGGGGAGGAGGATGGACAAAATGACGGCCGCGAACATTTCATTCCAGTAGGTGGCGTATTCGGTAACGAAGTCGCTCAGCGCGACCTGAATCACTTTATACTCCTTCGAGCGCGTCACGATGAGTGGCCACAGGAACGATTCCCACTGCTGAATAAAAATAAGCAAGCTGGCGCTGACGGTAACGGGCTTGCAGAGCGGCATAACGATTCGAGTGTATACCCGCAGCCAGGAGGCCCCGTCCATGCGGGCAGATTCCACCAGGGACGTCGGCAGTTCGAGAAAAAACTGACGGAACAGAAAGATGACCAGTCCGTTGGCTATGCCGGGAATGATGATGCCCGCATAGGTGTCCACCCAGCCCAGGCTGTTGACAAGGCTGTACAACGGGATGGAGATGACCTCGAACGGAATCATGAAGGTGAGCAGCACCAGCAGAAACAGCAGCGTTTTTCCGCGAAACTCAAAATATACGAATGCGAACGCGGCCATGGAGCCAAGTAAAAGCCCGCCAATCACGTTGGCTGCCCCGACAAAAAACGTGTTCAGAAAAATTTGTCCGAACCCTCGCTCCGTAAACAGCATTTGATAAGCTCCCCATGTAAAATTGGACGGCCAAAACGTTTTCCAGGTGATCGGCGACATGTATTTATAAATGTCCTCCAACGGACGGAACGACGAAACGAAGGCAAACGCCAGCGGCAGCAGCACCAGCAGCGCCAGAACGATGTGTACGGCATACAACAACAGATGAGAACGGGTAAATCGGTTCACGTTGAAATCCTTTCTAATGGGAGGTCCGCAGCCACTTGAACTGCAGGGCGACAACAGTTAGCGTAATCAGCAGCAAAATGACCATAATCGCGTACGATCTACCCATATCGGAATATAGAAAAGCGTTATTGAAGCTTTCAAGCATCAGCACATTCGTACTGTTTTCAGGCCCGCCTTTGGTCAAAATGTACATCGGTGAAAACAGCAGGAAATTCGCCGTCGTCACGGCCACGACGATAAAGGTGAGCGGGCGTTTCATAAGCGGAAGGATCACATGGATAAATTGCTTCCAGCGGCTCGCTCCGTCCAGAGAGGAGGCCTCAAGCAGCGAACCGGGAATCTCCTGGAGCCCGGCCAGCAGGAACAGCGCCCAGTAGCCAACACCCTTCCATGACGCAATCGCGATAATGGAGCCGAGCGCCTGGGTGCTGCTGCCCAAAAACGGCTGTGGGTCCAATCCCAGCGCAACCAGGATCGAATTCACGACGCCTTGTTCGGGGCTGAGCATAATGTTCCATAAGACGCAGGCGGTCGGGACAGATACGGCGACAGGTACGAAATGAATGCCGCGAAAGAAAGCTATCCGCTTGATTTTCGTATTTAACAGCATCGCCAGTGCGAAGGCCAGCACAATTTGCAGCGGGTTAATGATCAGATTGAACACCAGCGTCACCTTCAGTGAATTCCAGAACACGGGGTCTACGAACAAGGATTGGTAGTTCTGCAATCCGACGAAGCTTTTTTCGCCTGTAAAAAATTGTGTCGTGTATAGGCTTTGCACTAAAGCACTGAAGATGGGATACAGCTTAAACAGAAACAGCCCGGCAAGGGTAGGTAGCAGAAAGAGCAGGATCGAGCCAATATTTTTTTTCAGTTTCATACATTCACCTTTTGCAGCAATCAGATTCAGGATCAGGAAGGACCGCTGGCATCCTCTTGAAGGAAAAAAGGGGGAACCGGGCTCAGCCTTTCGTTCCCCCGAATGCGATCAATTTGCTGCTACACCCTTATATTTTTTCAATTGGTTATCTATGACGTTGACGGCATCATCCAGCGCTTTTTGCGGATCGGCACCGTTTTTCATATCTTCAAACGCTTTGTTCATATTCTTTTCCCATTCCAGGTAACCGGGTGTTTTGGGACGGGAAACGGCAGTTTCGCGCGATTCCTTGGCAGCAATGCGGATGACATTGTCAGGGAGCTGCTTATATTTCGGATCGGTGTCGATGGAATTAAGCAGGTCGATCTGTGGAGGCAGCGTGCCTCCTTCTTCAAACAGGATTTTTGCTCCTTCGCCCAGCGTCAGAAATTCAATGAACTTGGCGGATGCCTCTTTGTGCTCGGAATATTTGGAGATACCCACGTTCCATGCCCCGGTCGGCGTGGCTACTTTCTGACCCGCGAAATACGGATGCAGCGTGACGCCAAAGTTCAAGCCGGAATCCCTGATCTTCGGCATGTTCTGGTTGGTGGACACGAACATCGCCACTTTGCCGGATGTAAAATAGTCGATGGATTCTTCTTTTTTGATTTTCGGGCTGACTTTGTCCTTGTTGAACAGGTCCGCGTAAAATTGGAAGGCCTTCACGGCCTCCGGCGAATTCGAGTAGCCGCTGGACATCAGTCCATCGTCGCTGAGCATTTTGGCACCCAGGCTATCCGACAGGGCCAAAAGCTGGTACGCTTTGTCCACCTGCTCAAAGGAAAACCCGTATACGTTATCCGAAGTCAGCTGTTTCGCCAAATCCCGAACTTCCTCCCACGTCATACGCTTGTCAGCGTCCGGGAAAGGAATGCCTTTCTTTTTAAAAATATCTTTATTGTAGTAAAGCACCTGGCTGGAGCTGTTCATAGGCGCGGCCATGAGCTCGTCTTTGTACGACACCGTCTCCACCGCGGATTTCGTCCATTTGGCCTTGGCGTCGGCTGGGATCAGAGAATCCAGCGGCTCCAGATAGCCTTTCACGGAATAGTTCATGACCAGCGGGGTATCGACAAACATCACGTCCAAATCCTTGGCTTTGGAGCTGAGCTTGATTTCGATCGTTTCTGTCAATTGGTCAATCGGAACGAGATTCATTTTGACTTTGATGTTCGGATTTTGCTGTTCAAAAGCTTCAACCACCTTCGTGAGCGGCTTCTCGTAATTGGAGTAGGCTTCAAATGAAATCTCCGTTGCTGCCGAAGGGGTGGAGGAGCCTTGCCCGTTTGAGCTTAAAGAATCTGCAGATGTGCCCGCTCCTTGGGAACAGCCTGTAAAAAGGACGGTTGCCGCCAACATAGGCGCACACCAGGCGGCAAAGCGTTTTGCCGGTTGTTTGGAAATCATGTACGTTCCACCTCGATTTATGATTTAACGATTGATGTTTTAGTGAGTATGCTTTTTTAAAGCAGGGCTTTATCCCGCAAAAACAATCTGTGGTTCAGCAGTTCAAAAAAACGGGCAGTATCAACCTCAAGCGCTGTTTCCACATTCCCGTCTGCGCATGCCTCGGCGATCGTTTGTCCGGAAAATTCTCCGCGTTCATACTGGACCCGGATGTCCATCCGTTTGGTGCGGATCAATGTAGGATCAATGAGCACAGCGATGGCGAGCGGGTCGCACATATACGAAAAATCTCGCTGCATGTAGTCCATAAAATCATGCATCATCCGCACAAGGGTTCCCGCCAGCGGAGTTCCGCTACTCCCCATGAGGTCAGCTTCTTCCCTGGAAAACATGGCTTGCCGGGTCACGTCCAGACCAAGCATCAGGATGGGCGCGCCGCTTGAAAAAACAATCGCTGCCGCTTCCGGATCACATTGGATATTATGCTCGACAGGGGACAAGTCGCTGCCGTTAGGAGCAAGACGGGTGACGCCGCCCATCATGACAATCTGTTTCACACACTCGGCAATACGGGGCTCCCGGATCATGGCCGCCGCAACGTTCGTATGCGGACCGATCATGACAAGCGTAATTTCTCCAGGATGCTCCATTACAGTCTGCACGATGAAATCGACCGCATGCCTGTCAAACTTGCTTCCGCTTTCTTCCAGATGCAAGCCTTTTCCCTCGATTCCTGCTCTGAGTAGCGGACGGTTGCGCAGGAGCGGTAATTCGATCCCGGGACATACCGGGATATGCCCGGCTCCGCACAGATCCAGCACTTTTTGCGCAATTTGCGCGCGGGTCCGGACTTTTCCGTAGACGGTGGTGATGCCTTCAATACGGATTTCTGTTGATTTAAGAGCGAAGGCGAGCGCCACCGCATCGTCCGCGTTGGTTCCGATATCCGTATCCAAAATAATTCTCGACAATGGATTCCACTACTTTCTCTGTTTGATACCTGTACAAGGTCAATTCATGCCGCCGGCACCGAATATCGCTTGTACATTGTGGAGCACAATATGCTTCCGGTCATAGCTGATGATGCCCTGGGCCTTCCATTTGCTCAGCAATTCCGAGACCGTCTGCCGGCTGCATCCGATCATGTTGGATATTTCCTCATGGTTCAGTACCAGGTCGATTCTGGAATCGCCATCGCCAACAGGTGTGCCCAATTGCTGGAGAAGCCAGGCGAGCCTCCACGGCACAGGCTTGGAAATCAATAGTTCAACCGTGCTTTGATGATGAATGAGCCGATCGGTCATCGTATACAGGATGTCGCTCATGACCTCATGATCTGAATGGATTTTTTCCTGAATGATGGCCGCGTCAAGCACCCAAATCTGGCTGTCGTGCAGACACTGAGCGTAGCAGGGATGATTTTGCCCCAGGACAATTTCCGCAAACCCGAAGGCGTCCCCGGTTTTTCGGATGAAAAAGGTTACATCCCGTCCTTCCTCGGTAAATTGGCATACCTTGAGCAATCCGTTTTCGATGAAATAGGAGCCGACAGGAACGCTTCCTTTGGTAAAGACAAACGAGCCCTTCGGGAACCTCCGCAAGGTTCCGTATTTGCGGTGCAGGGCATACACGGAATCGATGGAGCGCTTCGGCGCTTTCGGCCTGGAAGATACAGTCTTTGCCGCTAAATCAAGCATTGCCGCATCCGCCTCCACTTCTGCACACCAAGCGCAGCCTGGCTGCTTTCATCGACGAACCCAAGCCCAGTATAAGAGAAAAAACAATATGATTCTGTCGGCTACCCGACAGTAATGTGTGAAGTTGCAGCATGCTTTTAAGCCCCCCACTATCTTGATTTGGCATCACTAAGTATGCAGGAGGACGGTGCGGGATATGTTATGCGGACGTTAAAGTTTGTAAAACCGAGGTTTTAGCGGCAGGAAGTCACAGAAGAACGGGAGAAATAGCGCATAGGCATGAGGTGATGTGCCCTAACAGAGAGCTTGAAGGTGCAAGTTTTGATCTTTCCCTCATAAAATATCAGTTCCAGTCTCAAGAAACGTTCACACGTGCATTTAGAAAGATGTTTTATATAACTCCGGGACAATGAAACGAGGTAACTTTCGTATGGAATTACAGGACCAACCCATCAGAGGGAGATTTGCTCCAACACCATCGGGATGGATACACTTGGGAAACGCCCGCACCGTGTTGTTGTCATGGCTGCACGTTCGTTCCCTGGGCGGAACCTATATTTTACGTATCGAGGACATTGATATGACGCGGGCTCGCAGCCCATTGGCCCAAGGAATTATGGAAGATTTGCGCTGGATCGGTCTGGAATGGGACGAAGAACCGGATATAGGCGGTCCCTACGGTCCCTACACCCAAAGCGAGCGACTGGAACGCTTCCAGGCTGCATTGGAGAAACTACAGGGGCAGGATTTGCTGTACCCTTGTTTTTGCAGCCGGGAGAACATTGTGGCCGCCGCCAGTGCTCCGCATGGACTTTCTGGTGAAGGACCAGTCTATTCGGGGACGTGTCGCAGATGGAGGCGATTTTATCGTTAAACGGGCAGATGGTATGTTCTCCTATCAGCTGGCCGTCGTTGTCGATGATGCGGATATGCATATTACCGATGTACTGCGCGGTTATGATCTTCTGGATTCGACTCCCCGTCAGCTATTGCTGTACAAAGCACTGGGCTTGCAGCCACCACGTTTCGCACACGTTCCTCTCGTCTTGGGACCAGACGGACGGCGGTTGGCCAAACGACACGGCGGAGTGGCACTTCGGGCGATGCGTCGGCAGGGAATAATACCGGAAACTGTAATTGGCTGGCTCGCCTATTTTTCCGAACTGCTGGATTCCCCAGAGCCTGTGAAGGCGGCTGATTGGATCAATGGTTTTCATCTGGACAAGCTGCCCAAGGAGCCAGTCATCCTGACGGAGCAATTTCTCAGGAAGCTGTCCGCTTTGCAGCGTTAACGCTGTTATCGACAATAGTGCTCAAGCATACGGGCAAGGACGTTCCGTCCTTTGCTCCTTTCGCTCCTATTCCTCCAACCGCTTGCGCACAGCCGACTCATATTCATAAAATACAGACGAAATATTCAGTCCTCTTTCCTCCAGTAGCATGCGGAGACGAAGTGATTTTTCAGTCAGCCTGCGACTGATCCGCTGTTGCTCCCCTGTAAGCGTCAAATCTGACCCACCTGTTCAAAGGAAGTAAAGGCTGTCACAATGAGTCCATCATAGATCGAGAGGATGGACCATTCATGAAAGAGACGGGACAGGAAATATGGGCAAGACACATTGCAGCCTTCCAGAAAAGTGGGCAAACGATGCAGGCCTGGTGTGCCCAAGAAAATCTGAAAGTGCATCAGTTGAAATATTGGCTGTATAAATCTCCAAAAGTGAAATTAACGGAAACTTCTACGACCTTCCGTGCTGTGGCCGTCCAACATTCGCAGCATGAGCCTTTATGGGTGCAAGTTGGTGCTGCACGAATTGTTGTCCTTCCAGGCTTTGAACCACAGTTGCTTCGCGATGTGGTCGCTGCGCTCGATCTCCTATGCTGAATTTCGCATCAGCTTCACAGGTCTATTTGGCCTGTGGCTCCACAGACATGCGTAAATCCATTGACGGCTTGGCGGCCATTGTTCAGGAACAGTTTGCGCTGAGTCCCTTCTCCACAGCATGGTTTGTCTTTTGTAATCGCAGACGGGATAAGCTCAAGATCTTGCATTGGGATCACGCTAGCTTTTGGCTTTACTACCGTCGTTTGGAACGCGGAACCTTTCAGTGGCCTGCCGGCGGCAGTTCCCCACTGAGCCTGACGCAGCGAGAATTGCGATGGCTACTTGATGGTCTGTCACCCGAGCAAAGGCAGGCCCACCCGGCGATATCGCCCGAAGTCGCCATTTGAAAAACCTTTCTCCGTTTGGCAGGAAATCCCCTTGGCTTGTCGAAAGAAAAACAGATGAAGAACGAAACGGAATCCCTCACCCTGGCACAACTCCAGTAGCAAAATGAAAAGCTGGAGCAACAAAATACCGAACTTTCGGCTAAGCTCAAATGGTACGAGGAGCAGTTTCGTCTGGGACAGCAGAAGCGGCATGCACGGCGTAAATATGACGAGGCGTTGAAAGCATCGCCGGAGGCTAAGGGCAATCCTGAAACGGTGGCCGCGCAAGGTCTGGCGTATTGCAACCAGCTCTTTACACTGGAACGGGAGCTGAAAGAGGCCTCGCCGGGCGAACGTCACAAGGCCCGAGCAGAGCGAAGCCGCCCCGTGTTGGAAGCGTACCATGTGTGGCTGCGTCAGCAGAAATCTCGGACGATGCCTAAAAGTCTGCTGGGCCAGGCGATTGCCTATAGCTTAAACCAATGGGATAAGCTGACAGCGTTTCTGAAAGACGGTAGGTTGGAGATCGACAACAACCGGAGTGAGAGGTCGATCAAACCGTTTGTGATCGGGCGAAAGAACTGGCTTTTTGCGAATACACCTCAGGGCGCAAAAGCTAGTGCAGCAGTATACAGCGTGATTGAAACAGCGAAAGAGAACGGACTGCATCCGTTCCGGTACCTCAAGTACCTATTTGAGCAATTACCGCAGCTCCCTTATCTCCAAGCTTCGGACGCTTAAACCGCATATGCCCTGGTCCTCTTCATTACCAGATACCTGTCGCATGCCTTAATACTCTCATCCATCATACGCGGGCTTCCATCTGACTTCTAGGTGGGGCCTATTTGACGCTCACGTAACTTGCACCTAACAATTTAAGTCTGTAACTCCGCACACAAAGTTCACCTCTATGCCGAAGAATTCCATGTATCTAATCCTGCTTTTCCCTCGGCTTTGGACTCAACTACAATCAAGTTTGAACACTCCGCTATACAAAAATTTAATGTTCCAAAAAAAAGCAGTATCGTCCATAAGAATGACTTGTGGACGATTTTTTATATATTGAATCCCATAGAAGTAAGCGCTAAAGAACTTGTAGAAGATGACACGAAATAAGTTAAGAGGACGGCACCGAAGATCAGATATCGTAATATTCTGGCAAATCACGCCAGGGTGAATCTGTACGAGCTACTCAAAGCATGGCATTGAGTAGCTTTTAATTGTCTTTAGGGGCTTCTGGTTTCATGTAAGTGACCGACACACTGCCGTGGATGCGATCTGGGCTGCGACCGGGCAGGCCAAAAACAACTTAATGGGATCATTTCTCACATAAACACTGTTGTATGATTTCAGCCAATGAGGTAGCATAATTTAGACATTCTTCGTTCTTGCACAACCGAAGAAATATTCTTTTTTAGGAGAGTGGAAACGATGCCTACGATATTGGTCGCTGACGACGATGCGAACATTCGCAAACTTGTCTGTTTATTTTTGCGCAACGACGGATTTGCAACTATCAACGCTGCAGACGGAAAGGAAGCACTGGCCATCTATACCTCCACGCCAGTCGATTTGGTCATTCTTGATATTATGATGCCGGTCATGGACGGTTGGGCATTATGCGAGGAACTTCGAAGAGCCAATCCTGATCTTCCGTTACTAATGTTGACGGCTAGAAGCGAAACCTGGGAGAAAGTACAAGCATTCCAGCTCGGGACAGATGACTATTTGACGAAGCCATTCGATCCGCTTGAGTTGATGGCTCGCGTTAAGGCACTGTTGAAAAGATACCGTATAGGTTTAACGCAGACGATCCAGTTAGGCAACGTCATTCTGAACCGGCAGACTTATAAGGTCATGAGAGGTACAGAGTCGTTCACCTTGCCGCTTAAGGAGTTCGAATTATTGTATAAACTTGCTGGATTACCGGGACAAGTCTATACGCGGGAGCAATTAATCGATCAAGTTTGGGGGATTAATTATACTGGCGATGATCGAACGATAGACGTACATATTAAACGCCTACGCGAACGTTTCGCGGCTATCTCCGATTTTCGTATCGAAACGGTACGCGGACTTGGCTACCGGCTTGAGGTGCAGGAGTGATCGGTTCCTTATATACACGCGTAGTCCTGACCTTTCTAGTCTCCGTGATCGGGGGCACAATCATTGCTTTTTTTGCTGCAACCTGGATATTTCAAGATAAATTAAACGAAAACCTGCAAATCACCTTGCTTGACTTTGGCCAGGATATCGTCCGCATCTACGAGACATTGCCGTTACATGAAGCAGAAATGTTTATAAGTGAAATGAAGCAACTCAATTCCTACCACATTCGAATCTATAAAGCAACGGATCAATTCCAATCCTACGGAGAACTTAGAGGACAACATCCTTTCCCAGTGACTACGGAACAAGTGAAGAAAGTGCTGGATGGGGGAAGGGTCCAAGTCAATGGGATCGATACGATCTTCTTGGGATTGCCGATAAAAACTGAAATGGGAAGCAAAGCAATGTTTGTAGAGCCCCTCACTTCCTCTTCCACCTCATTTCTCATCAAGTTTGTTGTAACTTTTTTGATTTGTTCGTTAATAGCAGGCAGCCTATTGATACTAATTGCGGCTATGTTTCTGGTGAGACCGATCAAAAAGTTGACAGAAGCTACCCGGCTTATAGCTGCTGGAGATTTCAACGTCAAGCTTAATATTAAACAAAAGGGTGAGATAGGTACTTTGGCTCGCAGCTTCGAAGAAATGATGCACGATCTACAGCAGCTTGAGCAGATGCGCAGGGAATTCGTAGCAAACGTGTCCCATGAAGTTCAGTCTCCCCTCACTTCCATTTCCGGTTTTGCTATAGCGCTCAAGCAGGTAGACATCCCGGATGACGATCGAAGCTCTTATCTCGACATTATCATCACTGAGACTGCACGGATGTCCAAAATAAGTGATAGTCTGCTAAAGCTGAGTTTGCTTGAATCTCAGTCATTGCAAATGCGGCTCGCCACGCTCAGTCTGGATGAACAGATCAGACGAGTAATCGTCGCTATTCAACCCCAATGGTCAGCCCGCAACATTCAGTTCGATCTTGATTTGCAGCCCACCAAAATCACGGCCGATCATGACCAGTTAAATCAGGTGTGGATCAATATCCTCGGCAATGGCATCAAATTTTCCAAAGATGGTGCCCGAATTAGCGTCAGGATCAAACAGAGTATCAAGAACGTGACGGTCCGTATATCGGATTCGGGTATTGGTATTCTCCCGGAAGACCAAAAGCGTATATTTGACCGATTCTTTAAAGCTGATCGTTCCCACAGCCAGAAATATGAAGGCAGTGGTATGGGACTGGCTATTGTAAAGCAGATCGTATCGCTTCATCAAGGGGACATCCGGGTGGAGAGCGAATACGGACGAGGAACGACCTTCATAGTCATCTTGCCAATCACAACACCAGCAGGATGATTGGATTTCATGCCTTCTCTAGGCTATGACACCATGTATAAACCTTCTTGCATGTGATGATGCAAACTTTTTTGGCCTGTTCATCCTCCGTTCATACTGTAGTCATTAGGGGGACATTTTGGTTAGTTATACTGTCTTTAGCGCCCACGTTAAGGTGGCCTAGCATAATAATGAAGACAGGAGTGGATGCAACAGTGAAACCAAGAGAGGTAACAAAGATGAGTGTGAGGACAGCAAGAAAAAGAAATACTATAGCTGCTGTGACTCTCATGCTGACGATACTTGCTCCAATGTCTGCAATGGCCGCACCGACTGCCATAAATAACAACAGCAACCTTACGTATGAGACAACGAAGAAAACCGTGATCGAAAAAGCCAAATTACTGACCGAGACGTACGGTACGACGAGTCTGCAATATGCGCTCATTGATGGTGGAGAGATTATGGTGTCCGGTCAAACGGGGAAGAACGATCTAAACGACAAGGTACCTCTTACTACGAACACGATCTATGGCATTGGTTCAACCAGTAAAATGATGCTTACAGCCGCTGTAATGAAGCTGGTTGATGAAGGCAAGATCGATTTGGATGTGCCTGTTGTGAACTATATGCCTGATTTTACAATGAAAGATAAACGATACAAACAGATTACACCCCGTATGTTGCTGAATCATTCGGCCGGGCTTCTCGGAACCTCTAGCGGTAGTGCTATACTGTATGGGGACAATGATACCTATGCACATGATACCTTTTTGGATCAATTGGCGACCCAGAATCTGAAGACAGAGCCAGGTGCGTATTCGGTGTACTCTAACGATGGATTTACATTAGCTGAAATTCTGGTTGAGAGAGTCACTGGTATGAGCTTTACGGCATTTATACACAAATATTTTACAGAGCCTCTGAAAATGAATCATACCAAAACACCACAGGATATAGTTAATACGGGAGAAATGGCGGGAATCTACTCTCCTTTGTATAAGGGGCAGCTTCCACACGAGAATTATAATATCATTGCTTCAGGAGGCATATATTCCACCGCTAAGGATCTGGTGAAATTTTCGCAAATCTTCACAGGAGAGGTCAAAGGGATTCTTTCCAACAAGTCGGTAGAAGCCATGGAGCAAAAAGAATACAGAAGAGGCATGTGGCCAGAGGATAGTGATTCTTCTATGTCTTACGGATTAGGGTGGGATAGTGTGGACTTGTTCCCATTCAGTGACTACGGCATCAAGGCTGTTACGAAAGGTGGAGATACGTTATCTTATCATTCTTCACTCGTCGTACTTCCGGAATACAACATGGCTGCAGCCGTGATCTCTTCAGGCGGAGCAAGCATAACCAATCAATTCATTGCGAGTGAGTTATTACTTAGCGCACTTGAAGAAAAGGGCATTATTAAAGAACGGAAACCGGAAAAATCATTTGGTGTACCTGTGAAGGCTGATATGCCTAAAGAAATCTCCAAGTTTGCAGGGATATATGGTGGCAATAATTCAGTTACGAAGATCAAAATAAATAAGGCTGGACAAATGACGGTCTCCTCTCTCACGGCTCCAAGTAATCCGGTTCAAGAATACACCTATACATCAGATGGTACTTTTGTGAGTGATGATGGTACAGAAAAGTTGAAATTCGTTGTGGAGAAAAATGGGAATACCTACCTGTGGTCTCGATCTTATATCTCCGTTCCAGGACTCGGACAGGTGGCTTTCTCAGAATATAATGCGGAGAAGCTCAAAGCCAATACATTACCCAAGGAGATTAACGCTGCATGGGCAAAGCGCGATGGTAAAAAATATTATCTGGTGAATGCGAAATACACATCAATGCTCTATCTTAATGCTACATCGATCCTGCCTATTCATATGAATAAAGAGAATCCAGGGTATATGTCCAATAATAAAATTATTGGAGCCAACGAAGCAGCCAATCAATTGCAGATTCCGGGTACTGCCGGACGAGAAACGATGGACATTCATTTCTCCAAAAAGAACGGAGGAGAGTATCTTACATTTTCAGGTTATGTATTCGCCAGTGAGGAAATGGTGAAACCAATCTATTCGGGTAAACAATCCGCAACAACCATTCAAGCAGATGGACATGCCAAATGGTTTTCGGTACCCGCTACTGCGAAAGGAAAAGTCATGACAGTGAAGTTACCTGCAAATGGAGCCTTTGCTATCTATGATCAGAACGGAATTTGTATTAATCACAGCGTGGTCAGCGGTAAGAATGTTGTTGTTTTACCAGAGAACGGCCGTATTGTATTTGCAGGTGAGGCTGGTTCCCAATTTCAAATTTCATTAAAAAAGTAAACGAACTCAACAGGAGAGAACCATCATGATGAAAAAAATATTAATCATTTTGCTCAAAATATTTGGTGCGATCGTTATCGCTTTTGCATTATTTATTGCGACTGTCTTTATTGTTAATGTATTTAGCAACAAATCGGAAGAAGGGAAAATAAAACCTTATGGCCAGTTTGTAGCGGTTGACGGGAAAAACATGAATGTGTTGATTCAAGGAAAAGGCAAAGAAACGGTGGTATTGCTTCCTGGGTATGGAACACCCGCCCCAGCCCTTGATTTCAAACCGCTCATCGATGAGCTATCTCCATTTTACAAAGTCGTTGTCATTGAACCTTTCGGTTATGGATTAAGTGACATTACTGAAAAAGAGCGTACTACGGAAAATATGGTTAGTGAAATTCATGAAGCGTTACAGCAACTTGGTATTCAACGTTACACGCTCATGGCTCACTCCATTTCAGGGATATACGGACTGGATTATGTGAACAAATATCCAAACGAAGTAACTTCCTTTGTCGGCATTGAAAGCAGTGTCCCAACGCAGGGAGGTAACGATGATCCATTCCCAGCTGAAACGTACAAACTGCTTAAAAAATCAGGATTCTACCGATTGTTAATGAAACTGGCCCCTGATCAACTGATTGCACCCGATGTTGATGATGAAACCAGAGAACAAATTAGAATGCTTTCACTCAAAAATACGTTTAATCCGAACAACCTGAATGAAGGCGAAAATTTCGGTCCTAATTTCAAAGCAGTTGAGAACTTGTTCTTCCCCAAAGATCTTCCTGTTATTTTCTTTTTACAAGCAAATGATACCGAAACGGAAAATTGGATACCTCTTCATGAGGAGCAAATAAAAAACTCGGTACATGGAAAAGTGATGACATTTGAAGGAGAGCACTATTTGCACTATACCCGATCCAAAGAAATCGTGGAAAATTTCAGGGGATTTATGAATGAATTAAAATAAAAGATATCAATAAGTACCGAAAAAAGACACGTCGTCCATGGATTTGGATGAGGTGTTCTTTTTATTTAGATTACAGGACACTACGTAAGACAGCACCAGTAACAAAGCAGCCAGTAAAGATATTGCGTTAAGCGATTTTCGCTCAACTAACTTGTATGATAAAGTATTTAGTCCATTGTTCGTGTTATTCCACCTATTTTGCAAAATGGAAAATGCATTCTCAGCTTGCTGAACAACAGGATAGTCAATCGTTGTCAAATCAAGCAAGTGAGCGACTTCCGTATTATCAAAACCCATAATCCCCAAATCTCCCGGAATGGAAAAACCTAACCGACGCAAGCTGTCGCTATTTGAGCAATTACCGCAGCTCCCTTATCTCCAAGCTTCGGAAACGCTTAAACCGCATATGCCCTGGTCCTCTTCATTACCAGATACCTGTCGCATGCCTTAATACTCTCATCCATCATACGCGGGCTTCCATCTGACTTCTAGGTGGGGCCTATTTGACGCTCACGCTCCCCTGCCTCATGACAAGCATGAAGCAGATCACGCAGCTGGACACATTCCTTTTGCAACTGAAGCTCCTCCGGTAAAATGTTCGCATTTTTCAGTATCTTGTAGGACATTCGCAGCTCCTCAGGAACATGCGATAAATCCTCAATAACCAGAGGCTTGCCTGCTCCTGCCAGATTATCAAACTCGCCTTTCGCCATCGCCTCCACAATCTTCTGCTCAGCCATTCTGGAGAACATTCCCATAGATCAACTCAACTCCGTATAAACATTCTATGTACAACCCTATTTAAGCATAAAATGGGGGTCCTTCGTCACTGTAGCATAAATATCATGATGATGTCCTGCATTCGCGGAGAAAAGAGGGGAGTATTATTCTTCTATTCCAAGCAATTCGGATACTTGTTTCCTATACTTTTTGGCCTTCCGTGTTCCGTGGATGAGATTGGATAATCGACTAGCTGGAATATGATATGTAACACAAAATGTTTTCTGATCTATTTGTTTCTCGACCAGTTTCTGTTTGATCTGCCACCCAAAAGGGGTTACAGGATTACGTCTTTTCAACATCATGACCTCCAGGTTAAGTTTTGTCCAAATCATAGAAATGGGGTTTTGCATTCTTCTTACAGCAGCGCGCAATGCACTCATTAGCTAGGGTCTTGATTTGCACGTTTGGTATTGATTCAATAGATCATCCAGTTTCCTGGATTGTTCAATCACTTTGGGATGCGTTAAAAATCCATATTTTTTCTGGACTTGGTACAATCTTTTTCTGGCCCGTTCGACACGAAGTAAAGTCACACCTTGATTCATCATCAGCATGATTCCTCCTTCTGTGTCATATCCTAATGCAAAACGTCAGTTTTTGGACTTTTTTAAAATTTGCTCGACAAAAAAAGTGCTTCTGGAACATTCCAGAGCACTTTTTGGAGATTTATGTTTATTTCAAATGATACTAAGCTCCTTCAAGCTGAACTTAAAAGTAACTTATTGTGCCACTGCGCAGTCGGATGGTGCTTCCCATCGCCACCGTCCCCGGATTTCTCGAATAAAGCCTGTAATTAGGTAGAAATCCGGGGATAAAAACGACCGCTCCGCTTGTACAGCACCATTCCGCTTACCTCGTTTTCCATATACATTTTATAGTTCAGCTTATAGACCCGACTTTTCAATGTTTTTTACATGCGGCGCTTGGAATCAATACTGAGAAATTATTAATTAGTACTAATAATAAAATAGTCTTTCTTTTCTCCCTTCTCTAACTAAATTTTCGTACTTTGTACACAATCTAATGTCTGCAAATTGTTTGAACTGCTCAAATAATCTTATGCAGCTAATGAAAAAGGCCTCTTTATTAATGTCTAATGATTTGGATAAAACGTCTAGCAAGTATTTGAAGCCATATAAGTAATTCCCACTATTTAAGTGGTATTTAGCCAGTTCAAATTTAAAACGCGTTGATTGTTCTGGAACCACTTGATGAGTGTACATATCAGCAGATGGTTGCTGTTGAGTAATAAAATCAATCTCCGTTTCGAACTGCTTAAGTATGTCATCCACATCAACTTGATATCGGTTAGCAGCAAACATTAAGTTCAACAGTTTTGTAACGATTTCTTTTTCAGTGGTATCTGACGCTGCAGCAATGTATTCAACATAATCGTTCAGCACACTTATATCTCCCGACAAAAGCTTATATGCGTAAGTATTACCTTCTGCCCAATGTTGAAACAAGCCGATCCAGTGTTTGGTATCCTCGTCCGTCTCTTTGACCCAATCTAAATTAGCGTAGGCGTATGTATATTGAAGAGCTTGTTGATAATCGCCTTGAGTCTCACAGACACCTGAACACAGTAAATCGGCATAGGTGATATACACAAACATGGGACGGCTTAGCTTCTTAGCAGACTCACTTCGTTCTCGACTCTTCTCTTGATGTTTAATAGTATATTGGATTTCCGCTTTATTTCTCATTTTTCTCGCCATTTCATCGACCTTGTCCCAATTACGCAAAGACCTGTACACGTTAGCCAAATCCTTCAATGCATCAAGCTGATCTATTTCATCCAGACGTTCCACAAAAGGTTCAAACAGTGTAGCCGCCTTGAGATTAAGACTTTGATCGTCTCCAACCTGAATCGTGAATATACGATACTGACAAACTGCCAAGCGCTCGGAGTGCTGGTACTTCTCCCCTTCTGCTACACTCTCATAGAGCAGCAGTGCGGCAGCATGTTGCCCCTGTGCAAATAATGCTTCTGCAATATCAAATAGTCTGGGAGAGTACAATAACTTGTCCATGATTGCTCCAACCATTCTTCGGATCGCATCCAACTTGTCCAGCTCCGCACAACGATATAACAACGGCTCAATTCGGCACATATTCGGGGAACGTTCTATAATGTAATTTTCTATGTATAGATCGTAGAAGTAGCCCGCTGGTAACTCCATAGCCACAGTGATTCGGTCAAGCTGCTGTACGGAAACAGGGCGATGCTGAGTAATCCAACTACTAAGCGTTCTTTGATGAACCCCTGAATATTCCGCAAATTGACCCAATGTCATGTCATTTTGTTTTAAATAATCCTCAAACTCTGCCGAAATCGTAGGTGTATGCTTCAAGTCATAACCACCCTTCATATAAAAATTCCATAATTTTTAAAAACATACTTTATTATTCTCCAAAATTAACCATCTGTCAATATATTATGCAACTAATGTTAAAATAAAATTTATGCATAAATCACACATAAAGTGACACTGTGAAACAAGTAGCAAATGGGACATTCGATTGGTCCTTTTTAATTTAATAAAAAATCCCCTGATTTTGATCAATCAAGGGGTAAATAGGTTTATTTCTCTCGCTTTGATAATGCGAAATTGATTATTTCTCCAATCACTGTTCCAGCCAAAATTACATAGATACCCATAGCACTCATCTTATATCCTAAAGCGTAAAATAACCCTATTCCTATTGCATACCCCAACAAAATCGCTGCATAACGCTTTAGAAACTTACTCATGGCATACAGGTGACAGGGTCAGGTCGCTACTAGCAGTTGAGCAGAGTAATACCGATGCCACAAAAGAAACTAACATTCTCATGGAAATCCTCATAAAAATACTCCCCCCTTAATTTATACTTCAAACACTGTAAATATTAAGTAATTGTTGCATAAAAGTAAGGAGGAATTTGTCGAATGAGGAATCCGTTAAAAAAATTAACTCAGTTGTAATTTATACCTTCCATTACACGACAAAGCTTACGGACAAACCGTCTTTTTTCATATCATCCACGCACTCATATAGAGTGCGACTCCGAGGGCAAATCGTACTCCTCTAAACTTTCTAATTTCAATCCACGCACTCATATGGAGTGCGACTAGATCGTGGATCAAGCTACTATCAATAAAATCAGATTTCAATCCACGCACTCATATGGAGTGCGACTAGATCGTGGATCAAGCTACTATCAATAAAATCAGATTTCAATCCACGCACTCATATGGAGTGCGACTTTAAGGAGACGATAAATCATGTCAAATTTCAAACAATTTCAATCCACGCACTCATATGGAGTGCGACATATAATCATCTACGATGCCTTGTGCAGTATCTGATTTCAATCCACGCACTCATATGGAGTGCGACGCAAAGAGATCAAAGTATTTCGCGAATTTCCAATATTTCAATCCACGCACTCATATGGAGTGCGACGTCTATACTCATTGCTCTCAAGACCTGTTCCGCGATTTCAATCCACGCACTCATATGGAGTGCGACCGAAAGGCGAAGTGCTGTGCGAAGCTGTCAAAGATTTCAATCCACGCACTCATATGGAGTGCGACCTAAGAGCACTTTCAATTTTCGTGATATGCAAAAGATTTCAATCCACGCACTCATATGGAGTGCGACCCATCAGACGAAAAGATGGTGCTTGTTACTTCGCATTTCAATCCACGCACTCATATGGAGTGCGACATAAAATCACCTTTGAGCATCCTGCGATTTTTCCGATTTCAATCCACGCACTCATATGGAGTGCGACTATAAAAATGGTATGAATGTGGGTGGTGTATTAGAATTTCAATCCACGCACTCATATGGAGTGCGACTTTGAGGTATAACAGCCTCTTACCCTACCCAACAATTTCAATCCACGCACTCATATGGAGTGCGACCCTAAAACCTGATTGACTTTAATAGGCAAAATATCAATTTCAATCCACGCACTCATATGGAGTGCGACCCGAGATACGCTCAATAAGTACCGTAAAAAGTTGGTTATTTCAATCCACGCACTCATATGGAGTGCGACTACTTGATTACCTGAAGGCTATGCTCGAAAAGCTATTTCAATCCACGCACTCATATGGAGTGCGACGAAAATCAAGAGGCCCAAATCATAGCAAAAAAAGCTATTTCAATCCACGCACTCATATGGAGTGCGACAGCGAAAATGCAGTAATTCATACCCTAGTGACATCAATTTCACACATTGTCGCAAAAACTGATGCCCAATAAGCTTGGATTAACTATTGACTTTTACGGAAAGATAGATAATCTAATACTTTTCGACAAATTTCGAGGTGCGAAGGACCCGGGGTTTTTATGTGAGCTTCACATTCGCACCTTATAAAATGAGTGGGCTTTCCATAAGCCTCCAGAGCCGACTTCATATCGTTGGACAACAGTGTATAGGCAAAAAATGACAAAGCATCCGCATGATTTAACAGCGGGCACTTATGGCGTCCACGGAAATAAAAATCTTTTTTTGCTTTAAGATCAGTTTATCCAAAATGGAATTGTACTGAACCTCTGCCGTTCCCACCAAACCGCATAAAATGTCCATCTCCCCCCTTCGCGGAACTAATTCATTATCACTTGCGACCAAGTAATGCGGCGACGGCCTCTTTTCAATCACGTACTCTATATAAGTGCGACTTGCAGAGTCGATAGATATTCACCCACAATTAATTTCAGTCTACGCACTCACATAGAGTGCGACAGAAAAATCCTATGTAAAAACAGAGGTTCAGATTATTTCAATCCACGCACTCACATAGAGTGCGACTCGACAGCATGGGTCAGATGACCGTCACGGCCTACGATATTTCAATCCACGCACTCACATAGAGTGCGACATGACGGATCATACCGGGGCCGGGCAATAGCGTTTATTTCAATCCACGCACTCACATAGAGTGCGACTTTACATTCGTGTTAAGCCAGGCTCCTTGTTATTTCAATCCACGCACTCACATAGAGTGCGACTCTCTTCCACACTGTACCCTTGCCGCCACATATCACGATTTCAATCCACGCACTCACATAGAGTGCGACCAATGGTTCTGCAACTCCCTTCCGACCTGGATATTTCAATCCACGCACTCACATAGAGTGCGACCAACCCTAAAAGGGATAGAGGCCGTACCAGCTCCCATTTCAATCCACGCACTCACATAGAGTGCGACTTTGACTTGCCAGAATGGGCAGGTGGTGGGAGCGTAGGATTTCAATCCACGCACTCACATAGAGTGCGACGTCTGATAGCTAAACTCTTGTCGTTCTCTCAAATATTTCAATCCACGCACTCACATAGAGTGCGACCGGCTTTACTAGCTGGTTGCAATGTGCAACAACAGATTTCAATCCACGCACTCACATAGAGTGCGACATTCAATCCCTTTTGCAATTTCCTATTTTCCGGATATTTCAATCCACGCACTCACATAGAGTGCGACAGCGAAAATGAGGTAATTGATACCCTAATGATATCAATTCCGCACATTGATGCAAAAACTGATGCCCAATAAGCTTGGATCAACTATTGACTTTTATGGAGAGATAGCGATTCCAATACTTTTCGACAAATTTCGAGGTGCGAAGGACCCGGGGAATTCATGGGAGCTTTACATTCGCACCTTCACTTCACTGTCCAATTAAACCTCTAACAACCTTCCATATCCTGCGTTGGTCTTCCCGCCAATGCCTTCATCTCTTAGCGCTCCGAGCAGGATTGCTTTGGCCAAGCTTAGCCATTTCATAGCTTGTTCCTGCTCTCCCTCACAGGTTAATACGATATGGAAATGAGCCGACGCTGAAAGGAATGGAATAGGAACAGGAGAATCATCGTCACGTGGAGCCTCGTATTCAATGTCCTTACGATAAGACTCTACAATAATGCCGTTATAATCCTGGTGATGCGGTGTAAGCACATCCTGTTTGAGCGCTGTGCACACTGTTTCTGGCGTGGGAAGGGCGTCGTGAAATTGAATACATCCTGCTGATGATTGTGTGCCAAATAAAATGTCGTAATCGGCTCCTTCACGCTTCAATGCTGGGTGCTGATCACCCAATTGTCGATGTGCATAATGTGAAGCGACACCCTTCAGGGCGGTTCCTGGAAGGTAAGGCACACCATATATGCGGTGCAGAGCCAGACCAGTCTCTAGCACGGAGCCTCCTCCGTGCCCAATAACGAGCGATGTTTGTGATCTAACCACGATAGGCAACAATGTAGTGGCTCCAAAATTCTCATGCTTGCAGTATCGTTCATAGTAATGCTTATACCAGCTTTTTTTTGCCGTGTTCCAGTCCGTTTCATAAGCCTTGATCAGTTTCTGGTAAAAAACTCGTTTGGCATCCCCTCTGCCATCCTCTTTGCTAGCAATCAGTTTTAAGGACATATCCTGCATATCTTCGTTACTCTTCGTCATAGCCAGATGGGCATTCATTAGTTAACCCCCTGTTCCGGCGTATCGGTTCCTTGTTCGATCTTCAGAATGGCTTCCGCATACCGCTTGAACCAGACGGAGGCACTCAGTACCCGCTGCGACAAATGAAGATAGTCTGCGTTTTCTTTTCTGAGTTCATCATTCCACGATCTATCGAGGGCGAGCGCTTTCCGCATATGCTCCAAATATAAAGCATGTGGTCTTTCTGCGCCCTTCGCTTGAAAAAAGGCAACGGCCAGACGTAATCCATTGGTCAGAACGAGCGAAGGAAAACGGTGACAGAGTTGCCCATATTGCTTGGCAACGGCAGAGTCCGCATCGAGTGACTTTATTCCTTCAAATGCGGCCTGTGCATACTCATGCTGGGATGATTTCATTGATCTCTGCCTCCCGTAAGGCGGCAACGCACGCGTCCTTTGCCAACACTGGCATTGCCTCCAAGTTGTAAGCATGTGTCTGTATTCAAATGTTGAAGATTGGCTATCCGTTTGGATACATCTGACGATCCATCTACCCGATCACACCAGATCATTCCGTAAAAAATGGCCTCAGCAGGTACATACTCTTCATACCACAGCGCACCTGCCTGCGTTGTTTTGGTATCATCCTGTATCCGAATGCGTGGCGTAATCTCACAACACATCGTAGTGAAGTATCTGAATGTGTCATCCGATACTAGCACCAACCGCTCGATGAACATCTCCTTTGAATAAGGATCATCCTTATCGAACATCTGCTCCCCCAGCCAATTTGCCCAGGTGGTAAATTCCTGCATTTTTTTCGCCTTACCATAGAACTCGTCCAGGAAAACTTGCTGTTGGCTGTCTACTACAGAATCAGTAGTTATCCAAGCGGTTTCACCGTTATTCGCATCTTTCTCAAATTGATCTAAATCTGGAATTTCCAAAGACATCCCCATCGCTTCCGCATCTCGTGCCAGGCGTTTCAGTACCATAGGGGAAGTAACATAAGCGAAGGTTCCATACCGGCTGGCTACTGGAAAAGCAAGAATCCGTCCATCCGAAATAACAAGTGCTCCAGCTTCGGCCCCATTGTTATCTGATTTACCGAATGCTTGCTTGAACCAATTGCTTTCTCCCTCTTTAACTCGATAGTAATCTCTCTTTACCCCTTTCATGCTGCTACCGGGAATCATAGGCCATTCAGTCACCTTCTCACGCATAATAGGCAGATCAATTGCTCCGAGTCCTTCTCCCGAACCGATATGTAGTGAAGACAAACAGTGAATCCAGTACCACTTGCTTGCGTTTTCCATTTCCCCTGCTCCTTTATTATAGGTTTATTTATTTTTTTGTTCATTGGATTGTGTTTGTAACGTTCCATTTTCCCCATAAAGCCAGTCCATAGCCATCTTCTTTGTCAAAAGCTTCTTTTCGGCGATTCTTGTCCGACACGGATTGTAACCACATTTCCTTTGCCAAATCAGCCGGATTCCCTTTGGTTACTTCAAAGAAATATACGCTTCCTGCAGGAACCATGCGCCGAACGGCCTTTTCATTGTACAAATCATCCTTCGAGTAACTCCATCCTGATACAGGCTGCCAACGAGGGACACAAGCCCAGCGCAATTGAAGCTCTACTCCGCACTTCCATGGATTTTTGGTTTGGAGATTTTCGTCCAGCCAGCCTGGCAACCAGCCTTTTCGGAAATAAGCAGGAGTCGCTAATACCATGCGAATATATGACGCTCCCTGCATGCTTTCTTGAATGGCCACAGGACAATTCCATGACAAGTCATCTTCCACCTCACTGAAATGAGCCAGTCTGCGCTTACCTCCCATCGGATGCATTTCAGATATTGTGCCCGTCCAACCGGATGCATCCTCTCCGGAATCAATCTCGGCTTCCAAAGTAAGCTCCGGTGGAAAAACCAGTGACTCTGTCGAAAATAATTGCTGTGCCTTGGCGGTATGCGTCTTGGGGTCGATCGCAGTATGTGTGCGTTCTTCACGGATAAATGCGGGCAGAAAAGGCGATGTTTCATTAGCTGCGTGCAACGGACTGTCTTCCTGGTCCTGACGCCATTGTTCGAGAAGCTTGGACCACGTTTCTTCTGACTCGGAGCCTGTCAGCCAATGCACCATCCGCTCCTTCGAGATGTACGCCGGTGCTCCCTTCATTCCTTTGTGTGCTCCTGCTCCAAGTGGGGGCCAGAGCACATCTGCCAGACGCCCTTCTTGACCTACGCCAAAAAATCCCTGCTTGGCATGCTGACCATCAGTCAAATTAACGGGTCGGATCACTTGGATACTTGCTTTCCCATGTTCTTCATATATTTCAACGTCCTGTGGCATGGCAAAGTACAAGCTTCCCCGGTGTTTATATATCGGACCTCGAACTTGCAATTTAGCAAAATGGTTAAGGCTGAGGGACCGATTTCCTGCTTGTTCCCTTTTAGCCAGCATCGTACGAATCGTACCCGCAAGCACACTTGGTGTAATATCACTTAATGTATGCGCCCGAATTCCCGGCGTAGCGTTGAACGGTCTTCCGTCCCGCAACATCATAGGGTCAAGAGGTTTTACTTGCAGCCGTTTCTTCATAAGTCATCCCCACCTTTTCCAGATGAATCGTCAAAATGAGTTGCTCTGCCAATGTCCGCAATCGTTCCAATGGCTCTTTTTCGGTATCATATAGTTCCTTCAGCTTAGGAATCCACTGCTCTTGAATGGTCTCCTTGTCTATCCTTTCTGGCTTCTTCTTGAACGCCAGACGCTCAATCTCCATCCAGAGTAACTCCGCAAGCAGCTTCGGATTACTGAGCCACGATGAGCCTGTAGCCATCTCCTCGTAGCTTTGGTACATACTGCGGAGTTCATAGGCAAACTGGGCAGAAAAAAACACTTTATGTTCGCGCAATGCCTTCATTTGCTCCACCGGATGAAGATTAAATGGCATGGCTACTTTCATCAGATCGCCCCCGCCCCGCTTGTGAAAGTGGACCGCCAGTGCATTACGCGTTCTCTTGGCCTGGCGTTCTGCTTCATGTGCCATATAACGCACTTCTTCAAGAGGTTCAAGCATATGAGCGATCACTATTCCTACAGAAAGAGTCGGGTTTGAGATTACAGAACCCATTTTATCTATAAAAGCCTTCCGCAATTCATTGGCTGCATCCAGACATGTATGAACTGGCAAATAAGCCATGACATCATCTCCGCCACCATAAACGAGTTGTCCCTGATGCTCTTTCATAATTTTTGCAGCCTCCAGAGCAAATCTGGAGAGCGCAGTTGAAAATTCAATATGGCTTTGCTCATCCTTAATGTTGCGAAGATGTTCACCCATGCGATCACCGTCAGCAAGTAGAAAAGCATAATAAGGAGTTGGACGGGAAAAACCAAGCTGATGATCCCGTGACTTCTTCTCCAGCTGACCATACATCTCTTCCAACTTGGTCGCGATAGAATATTTGAGACTCTCTTTATGTACCTCGGGAACCATAACGCATTCTTCAAGATAATCCTCGATTCGGCGTTCATAAAAAAGACGCGCGTCATAAGCTTTGGAATCTGTCTGCTTATCCGTCTTTATATTCCTTTCTCTCAACAATTCATTCACTGTATGCAGATAATCGGTTACCGCCGAACTAATGTATGTCACATTGCGAATTTGATCCTGGAAAGGCAGGAAGGCTGTTTCGCAAACCGAATGAAATCGATCTTGTTGAGGGTAAAGTATTAAAGACAACCGTTTAATGACGGAAATGGCGTCTAAGGTCTCGTTTTCTTTGATTCCCAACCGTGAAAGCCGCTCTATGTTCTTATCGTGGTTGATCCAAACGGATTCACGCCCGCCGTCAAGAGAAGATTTCTTTTCACCATACATCGCACCTGGGTTATTCTGCTTAAAATCCCGCAGCGTCTTACGGGCAGCTAATAATTGTTCTGTTCTGCCTAATGCTTTATCGTAATTTAGTCCTTGCATCACTGTCCAAGCTGCTTGAAACTCAAGTAAATCGCTGACTTGACGATCCCACGTGCGTATATTAATAATACGTCCAATCTTCTCTTCAGCCGCTCTGGCATATTCCTTCCATTTTCCTGTGATGGCTCTTCTGACTTGCCAGGCAATGCTGCTGGGTTGGTCTGTGTTAATTAACCCCAAAATCTTGTTCGGTGCACTCATCTTTTCTACCTGTTCGGAGTTTGCGACCGGCACCATCACAGGAAAAACCAATCGACCTCCAAGTTCCGTAAATTTCCTTGCTCCTGCTATGCTTAACTCAGAGAGCAGATGTGAGCCAAACCATAAATCCCGTGTTCTGCGTGCCTGAGCGATAAACTCTTGTACAGGTCCAATGGAAAACATCATCATTATCTCTTCCGATTTGTGCTCTTGCAAAATTTTTCGACCTCCTCACTGTTTAAAAAAGCCTCAACAGCGGACGTATAGACTTTTTTATCATCTTGCATAGGGTTATGATCGTATGAAGCGTCAGGGTAAATTTCTTTTTCCCCCAATTTCTTTACAGTTCTACCGTTTGCCTCTAAATCAATCCCCTCCAACATAGGTTGATTTAGGATAGCCACTATTCCAATCGACTTATAAAGACTACAGGCTAGTGGCTTTAAAATTACCGGAGAAGCAAGGCGATCCTTGTCTTTGGGAACAAGTTGCGTTTTGTATGGTTCCTTTTCCCAACATTTTCTGTTGCGGAGCTCTTCATAAGATAGGTTTTTGTCCTCATCCATTTTTTGCTTAAACTCAAAAATAATCGGTAAACCAAGTTGTGCTCTTGGAAAAGCAATTAGCTTCTCAGGCTTACTGTTGGGACATTTCTTATTATGTTTGGGATGTGCCATACCTGTAATGGTTCGAATGGAATCCGCTTCGGGCCAGTGGCTTCTTCCAGGTTTGTGTTTCTCTTTCCCTTTGTTCGCACGTCTGCGAAATAGGCGATAAGCTTCAATGGCCTCATCCCAAGCATCCTGTATCCTCTCTGTATTGGGACGAAATTTAATGTGTTTGCTGAGCGTTGGCCATTCACGACTTTGATTCGCTTCTAACAGATTCAAATCGTACTTTTCTATTTGTTTATCAAACCAAGGCAAAAAGTTTTCATGGGTACAGTTATCTATAGTAGGGGAAATTCCCTCACAATATAAACTCCCACAGCCTCTGCGCGTCCTTGCCCCGACTCCACCGAAGTTGATCCATGCCCACAGTGCAGGCTCTATCTCTGTTTGTCCTATCTCTTTGAGATCAATGGACTTTGAAATATCATCAGATGGTTGCTTATAACTGATATGGAGCTTGAATGTATGCCCTATGGTGTGCTCGACTGAATTCTTTTTAGCAATTTCCACTTCGGCACCTGCTGAATATAACGCATATTTCGGAAAATTAATTCTACCTGTAGACTTAGAAGTCGTTTGCTCGATCCAAATCTTTACGCAACTTGGCCGACTTGTATCTCCGAAAATCTCTACTTCTCGTTTGCGCAGTTCATATACATTTTCAGAAGATGCACCACGCGTTGCCCGCCACCAGAAACGCAACTGTCCTCGCACCGTACTTGCACGAACCAATTGTTTGGTATCAATCTGCCCTGCAAGGTAGCCTCCCCCAAACATAGGAGTCACAATTGTTATATCGTAAACCTTATGCAGATTAGTAATTTGAGCGATACTTTTTTCCAGACTGGCGATAGTGGTTTCAGGGCTTTCCAGTTTTCTTCCCATGTGAGTCTCCTTTCTTAATCCATCTATCTTAATTGATGTCCTCTTTGGTACTTTCGTTTCCAGTTGTCGCAAGCTTTTGAAAAGCTCTTGCATAAGCGAAATGCGGAAACAACATGGGATTATTTAGGAGCATAAGCAATTGATTGAGCTGGAAATTTAAGGTCAAAAGCGGATTGCCTGGTATTTTCAAATCACTCAGCGTATTTTCAAGTGACATGTCGAGTTCAGAAAACTTCAATTCAATGTATTTCCCACTATCTACCTCCTTTTTAAGCTCAGATCTCTCTGTATCCTTCCAGTTAGGAGGAATCACGTTCATATTACTGGAATTGCTCATATTATCAGTACCGTGTAGTCCAAAATTCAATGCCTTCCCCCACCAACCCAGCGTTTTATCCTCGTGGTTGACCAGCAAATGAAATTCTCTGTTCATTCCCTTACTACCCGACTCAGCATTTTTTAGCAGAATAAAATCGAATTCCTCTTTAAGTTCCTCTGCAACGTTATCTATTGCTGTCTGCCGTTCTCTCTGGAAATTGCTTGCAAGAATTAAAATAGGTCGAGTGCGTTGCTGCGATGTATTAGTGATCCCCGTTACATACCCCTGCACCATTCGCGCAATGCCAGTCGTTCGTGGTTGTAATTTTTTAATGCTTGTTGCCCAATCTTTGATTTTGTCATAGTCCCAATCTGTACTCTTGCATTCAATAGCGGCCACTACAGCTTCAATTGGAATGAACTTGAGCGTGTTATATTGGAAGACGTATGGTGTATACGTTTCATCGTAGACGGCAATATCCACTTCCCTTGATCGCTGGTTGTTCGAGTCAATGATAATGACCCCCTGCGCCAATGAATATTTGAGAGGGATAATGCTACGGAAAAATTTGACCCACATCTCCTCGCGATAGTTCCCGCTAATTGTTCCATGCTCAGAAGCAATGTCGATCTCTTCTACCATCATCTGATTTAGGTAACGGTAGTTTTGATGAATACGCTCAAATACATTTTCAGTCTTACTATCTTTACTGACTTTAGTTTCACCCATTTTCTCTTGCCCTTTCTATCATTCATATTTGTGCTATTTTGATTAATTAGTCCTAAAAATAATTCAACTCATGTTATAAAATAGGCGAAATAGACCTAATTTATATAGGTATTAAAGATCATGTTAATTATAATTACGTTTGTATGTATTTTACAAGGATAATATTTCTTAATCATGTTTTATAGACTTTAATTAAATCTTATATTCCAATTAAGTAAAATAAATATATTCACAAGCGAAATTAACTGCCAAGCTTTAATAAGATTTTGCATAAATCCTGTTAAAAAATAGCTCCTCTGTAGATCTCAAAACAAGAGATTACCAGGGGAATTTGTTATTTGGGCGAAATCTCCAGAAGCGTGTTTCAGAAGTTATGTAATTGTTTGCAAAAATGGGTTCCGTTTTTAAAATCCCTGCTCTTTGCCACCAAGATATGTGAAACACACACATAATAACTAACGATGCCCTTATTCCCTTTATAGTATTATCATTCTCATCTACCCCTCTCTTGGGTTGGAGTACAGCGATATATTCCAAAGTAAATATATTTATATTACAAGAATTATAAAAAAAATATTAAAATATAATTTAAGTAAAATAGAAGGAATACGTTGGTTCTTGTTTGTCTAAAAGAGAGGAAGGTTCCGATGGGACAGTCCCAAAAATGACCTCAAAATCCATGGTGAAGTGGAGGATGAGGTCGTTTTTGTAGCCAAATTCATATACAAAATAGGGGACTAAAAATCCAAAATTGACTTATGGGATAACCTCGCTGATGGATGTTTCGAAAGTGCTGTTGAGTGCATTTCAACCCACGCACTCATATAGAGTGCGACTGGCCACCGGGCAAACGGATCAACAAATGTTGGCAACATTTCAATCCACGCACTCATATAGAGTGCGACTTTGAATCGTTTTTTTGATCCGCGAGACAATTCGGGATTTCAATCCACGCACTCATATAGAGTGCGACCTCTCCACAGCAATAGATGATATCAACAAGTCGATATTTCAATCCACGCACTCATATAGAGTGCGACCTCAACTCTCTCGTTGATGCTGGACAAGACAAACAAGAATTTCAATCCACGCACTCATATAGAGTGCGACAACGCTCGCCCGTGAGAGCAGCCGCCAGGATCGGATTTCAATCCACACACTCATATAGAGTGCGACTACATTTTTTAGCATTTCTTCGGACAAACGCTCCTCTTATTTCAATCCACGCACTCATATAGAGTGCGACCTAAAACGTAAACGTCAGCAGGTTAGATTCGACATTTCAATCCACGCACTCATATAGAGTGCGACAAGCATACAGGCTCACCAAAGCACTTAGGGAGCTATTTCAATCCACGCACTCATATAGAGTGCGACTCAATGATTGCTTTCTGTTGCTGTTCCTGTTGGATAAATTTCAATCCACGCACTCATATAGAGTGCGACATGAATGGTTGGCAGTGCATTGTATGGGATGGAGAATTTCAATCCACGCACTCATATAGAGTGCGACGAGGAAACTGGTGGTCCAATGGACGATAAGGTGGAATTTCAATCCACGCACTCATATAGAGTGCGACTAATGAAGATTTGCATATAATAGGTACTATAAACACTATTTCAATCCACGCACTCATATAGAGTGCGACGCCCATCCGGACGCGCTGCCTGACATTTCCGTGCTATTTCAATCCACGCACTCATATAGAGTGCGACAGCGAAAATGGGTCAAAACAAACCCGTTTCAGTTCATTTTAGCGTAATTTTGAGCGTACGGCATCAAAAAGAGCATATACCCTTTATGATGCATTCACAAATCATTCACATTCGACAGGATTTCGACAAAATCTGAGGTGCGAAGGACCCAGGGAATTCATGTGAGCTTCACATTCGCACTTGAAAAAACTCGCTTCAAGTAATTCTTTTTGCTTGGCAACAAGTGCGTATAGCATGAATTGGATAACTCACTTATAGAGAAATGATTTCATGCTTTGTAGCTCATGCTCTCGTTATGCTACCACAAAAAAAGAAGCATATACAGTAATCTCTCACTGGAGATGCTTCTTCTCAACCTTTCATATCTATCAGCCTAGATTCATTTCACCTTGGCCAGCTCTGCCACCTGTGATGGAGGAAGCGCCCCTTTGAATATACTTAGCTCATCGATAGCGCCTTTAAAGGCAGGGTCCCACCAGTTAACACCCAAGCTGAACGTTCCTATTTTGGATGTTAATACATCTGGGAATCCTGTGCCTGTAAACTGAGGTTTGCCGTCCACATATACGGATAACAATCCATTGTCTACCGTGAAGGCGAGATGTGTCCACTCATTGGCTTTGATTTTCATACCGGTGCTGCCGGTATACCAAGGCGAGCTACCGGACCACAGCATCGTGTTGTCTCCCTCGGGTCCTTTGGGCAGCAAGCTAATCCAGTGATTACTATCCATAGCGCCGAAAAAAGTTGGGGTGTGCAGCGTCAGCTCACTTGGATGAACCCACAAGGATACAGAATATGCAGAACTGGATATCATACCTTGGGGCAGTTTAATCCCGGATTTCCCATCCAACAAGACCGCTTGACCACTTGTACCCTCAGTGTAGGTCACAGTTCCTCCTTCACGATCAATTCGGTCACCGATGACCTCACCATTCGCAAAAGCAGCTTCACTATCCTCCAGGTTATTTTCAAATTTATATTGTGCGGTCAGCATTGCCTTCTCATAAGGAGATACTGTGATGTTAAAGGCTTTACTCTTACTGCTCTCCCCCTTGCTAATCGTAGCGGTCAGCGTGGCTGATACAGCCTTTTCTCCGATTTCAGGACGTTTAACCTCGCCTGTATCAGAAATGACGCTCGAGTCTGAACTTTTCCAAGTAATCGAAGTTTGCCGACTTCCTTCTTTTGGAAGGGATAAGTTGGCTACTACCCGACTTGTATCACCAAGGGCCAAATCACCATATACACTTTCAACCACTGTTGCATCCATCGTAGGAGCGAACTGACTCCCCCAGGCCATTTCCCCCGTTTTGGATGCAACCGTAAAGGTCATAACATATTGCTTGGTATAATCATCCCATTGTCTAATGAAAACTCCGTCATACACAGTTCCTCCCAGCGTCAGCTTGACACTCGTGTCTCCTACCTTACGCCACGTTCCTTGTAGCTCACCTGCGACGGTATGATCTGCTTTTAGCTGAATAAACTGCGCTTGCTTAATCACCGCTGACGTATCACTGCCATGATTAACATACTGATAATCTCCAACGACTTGATCCTCATCCAGCTCTGTAAGCGTCTCACCACCATAACGGTAAGGAGCTACTACTGGCCAGCCTTCCTGGTTCATGAGCATCTGGTGTATGCGCAATTCATGCTTCTCTCCCTGCTGAGGAAAGCGAGTATGAAAGACAACAAACATTTGCCCGTTATCAGGGTCGGTATAAGCGGAGTTGTGTCCAGGGGATACGTAGCCATAACCAATTCCTTCGCCTGGATCACCCATTTTACTGTTAAACAAAAAGTTACCTATCAGCTTGTTGCCAAAAGCGGCATTCTTGGTGTTAGCAGGTAAAACGGCGTTCTGCCCCTTGGCATCCTTATAAGGTCCTGACGGATTTTTGGAACGGAATAACCTCATGTTATATCCACCGTCCGAGGCAAGTCCGCCATAGGTTACAAATAAATAATAGTAACCCGTCTCCTTGTTGTATTCAATGTAAGGTCCCTCTCCTGATTCCCCATATCCACCCGCAATTTTGGTGCCAAAATAACGATCAATCAGCCGACCATCTTCCGTCGCTCCGTCTTGACCTGGATAAATAGGCTTTCCTGTTGCTTTATCCAGCTCTAATAAAAAAATCCCCCCAGACCATGACCCATATGTCATCCATAAACGCCCTTCTGTATCATAAAAGATAGCCGGATCAATCGCATTCGGAAACATCCTATTTGCGTAAGAGCCGTCTGCGTTGAACCATCCCGCTCTTGGACCTTGCAGTTTGCCTTGATCAACCAACTGCTGGATCGGCGTGTTGGTCCATTTTTTATCCACTTTGCTATCCTTGTCGTAGGCGGTTTCCTTCGTAAAACCGGTATATACAATCGTATCTACATATTGATAAGGACCTTCGATTTGGGGTGCAACAGCAACACCGATCGCAGAACGAATGTAGGTAGAAGACGCACTATAATAAATCATATAGGCCCCTTTTGTCCCATCGTCATTGACATAATGCTCATTCCAAAATACATCCGGTGCCCAGACCGAGAATCCTCCCTTGCTGTCCGAATCATTCTCCCCTGCCCAAGCAAAGGAACCTGCGAGATTCTTCGACAAATCCCCAAAAAGCGTGTTTCCCGGAGTCGTGTAACCGTTTGCAAAAGAAGTCCAGCTTTTAAGGTCCTTGCTCTTCGCCGCCGATATATGTGAACCAAACACATAATAAGTATCGCCGTCTTTGACGATGGAAGGATCATGAACGGATACCTCGGAAAAAGCGGGCGCATCCTGCTTACCCTTCTGCTCAGATAGTGCAGCGGAAGCGTCACTCATTCCCAATGCAGAACCTGCAATCATTAATAATAATACTAACGTTATTAGAAAACCTTTCTTGATTCCATTTGCTGCAACCCGCCTTATCATCCTCATCTGCCCCTCTCTTGAATTGGAGTACAGCGGTATATATTCTACATTGATCAGTAAATACCTTTATATTTTTAAGAATCATAAAGGTATTTGTAAAATATATTTTGAGTAGATAGAGGATTTTCGTGGGTTTCTAGTTTGTTTAAAATGGACGCAGTGTGTGATGGAAAGGTCGCACTCCACACAGAGTGCGACCTATTCTTTTTTCCTTTAGTCTATCAGACCTAGATTTCAATCCACGCACTCCATACAGAGTGCGACTCAGCATGCTTCGAGTGGAGTTTTCCTTTTTCCACTTATTTCAATCCACGCACTCCATACAGAGTGCGACGAAACCCCGGACACATCTTCTAAATTCACTTCCATTTCAATCCACGCACTCCATACAGAGTGCGACCGAGGTTCGCCGCCAAGTTCAAAAAATCCTTGAAATTTCAATCCACGCACTCCATACAGAGTGCGACTCCATAACGTCCTGTACTCCGGTCTTTGAACCGATTTCAATCCACGCACTCCATACAGAGTGCGACTCATCAATAACACAGGTAAAAGCGGCATGGGCGATTTCAATCCACGCACTCCATACAGAGTGCGACGCTTGGCCCACACTGGCGTTTGACCGATTCCGAAGCATTTCAATCCACGCACTCCATACAGAGTGCGACAACATATCCGTTTTACCTGGGGCTATGAACTGCAATTTCAATCCACGCACTCCATACAGAGTGCGACCGAACGATAGTACTTGGGTTAATATGTAATTAAAATTTCAATCCACGCACTCCATACAGAGTGCGACCACTTGGTACGCCCACGGATATCCACCACCATTTATTTCAATCCACGCACTCCATACAGAGTGCGACGTTAAAATAGCTTGATATTGTTTTCGAAGATTGTCTGGACTATTTCAATCCACGCACTCCATACAGAGTGCGACTCCGGGGCTTATTTTTATTTAAGCTCAAGTTTGACTATTTCAATCCACGCACTCCATACAGAGTGCGACGGCAAATAACGTTCACCGCTCTGTTCTCTTCGGCTATTTCAATCCACGCACTCCATACAGAGTGCGACCGAAAGTTGGCAGACGATTTGGATGCCACATGTATTTCAATCCACGCACTCCATACAGAGTGCGACTTAACTAAGTTCAAATACTCTCCTAATTTTGGAATTTCAATCCACGCACTCCATACAGAGTGCGACGCGGCTTGAAAACGAGTTGAAGGCTACCATTGGCATTTCAATCCACGCACTCCATACAGAGTGCGACTTTGTGCCTTGATCTAAGGCAGGGATTGTAATTTTGATTTCAATCCACGCACTCCATACAGAGTGCGACTGATCAAAGTAAATCGAAACGGCCTTTTTGAGTGATTTCAATCCACGCACTCCATACAGAGTGCGACAGCGAAAATGCAGAAATTGATACCCTAATGATATCAATTCCATACATTTTCGCAAAAAACGATGCTAAAAAAGCTTGAATCCATCCTTGACTTCTACTATAGAAAGTGGATACTAATCCTTTTCGACAAATTTCGAGGTGCGAAGGATCCGGGGTTTTTATGTGAGCTTCACATTCGCACCTTACAAAATCAGTGGGCTTTCCATATCGTAAGCTTCTTTGGCTCCCATATGCTCTACTTTCTTTTTATAGTTATCTCCTAAATTGTAGAAACGCAGGCTGTCTTCTTTTTTGTCTATCAATTCTTCTAATTCATACTTCAAACGGCGAAACTGGGTCGAATCCAAAATACACTCAAACACGGAATTTTGCACCCTTTGCCCGTGATCCACACACTTTTTCGCAACCTTTGCCAGTCTTTTTCTGCCTTCTCTGTCTACTGTACTTACATCATAAGTAATCAGAATTAACAAGATAACACCTACTTCCACAAAAATGGAGGGTACTCGTCCAGATCTCCCCGAATATGCCTAGCCAAGAGCAAAGCCTGTGAATAGGGCACAAGCCCCCAAGACATTTTCTCATTCAAATAAGGATGAATAATCTTTTCCTGTTTGCGTTCCTGCCATGCCTTCAATACTATTTTTCTCGTGTCATCATCCATAATCACAGCACCGTTTTCTTTCCTATAAAATCCTTTGCCATGAATCAATTTTTTGTTAATCAATGTAAGGACAAAACGGTCGGCATATACTCCTCGAAGCTCCTCCATCACGTCCAGTGCCAACGAAGCTCGTCCCGGACGATCTCTATGCAGAAAACCGACATATGCATCCAAGCCGACAGCTTCCAAAGCAGATTTCATATCGTTGGACAGCAGTGTGTAGGCAAAAGATAATAAAGCATTGACATTATCTAACGGCGGTCGTTTATTGCGTCCATGGAAATAAAAATCCTTCTTTTGCTGCAAAATCAGTTCATCAAACACGGAATTGTACTGTACCGCCGCTGCACCCTCCAACCCCCGTAAAATGTCCAGGTCCTCCACTTCTCGTACTTGCTGCATGGCCCCCGCTAAAGAAGCAGTCACCTTCTTCATTCGATCCGTGTCCATACGAAGGGGATAGTCCCTTGTCGCTCGCTCCAAAATCCACTTATTGTTATATATTTTGCCTATAATCATATTTCTGGCTACAAGAGCGCTTCTTTTGTCATCATCGGAAATCCGATACTGTTCTTTTCGGAGCACCACATTTCCACGACTCTCTCCGATCACACGTGCCAGGAAACGTCCAGTTCGCGTCATAAAGGTTAAATCTATATTACGTGATGCACAAGCACCCATCAGACCCGGACTTACCCCTGCATAGCCAAAAGTACATACAGCTTCCAAGTTATGCAAAGGGTAGCGTGCAAGAATGGCCTCTTCTTGTTTGACAACGATATTGTCCCCATCCAGTGACAAGTACGTATCCGGCAAGGTAACAAACAATGTATTTAGTATTTTTTTCATTCAGCTATCCTGCTTTCAATGAAACTGGAAACAGATCTTTTATTCAAAATCTCCGGCACACATATGTGTTGAAGCGAGCAACTTTGGCAATGTGGCCCTGCTTTGGCTTTAGGTGTATGGTTTCGCTCAAAATAATGCCGCATTTCCTGCAAACTTGTTCGGCCCCGTTCACGGTCAGCAGCAGTGATCATGACCTCTACCCGATGTTTGATCTCGTCGTAATAAAAGTAACCTTTTGAAATATCACACACGAGCATTTCTTCGAGACACATCACTTGTGCGACTAACTGAGAATGATCTGAATCATTGCGTTTGGGTTTGCCACGCTTGTATTCAACAGGAAAAGGAAGGTACGTACCTTCCTCCCCTGCCAGCGGAACCCCATGAGGATCACGTACAAACTCTACGACGTCACAGATACCAGTAACACCAAGCTCTCTGGAATGTATAGGTAACGCGCGGACGATGAGTTTATCTCCTCTTTTCTCACGAATCATCGGCTGATCGGCTTTTCTGTGTAGATGATCACCCTCAATCGTCTTCACGTTTTCTTCCCATTGCTGCTCAATGTGAATTAACGCCCACTGTCTTCTACAGAAGTTAAAATGCTGAATACCGGATAGCAGCAAATAATCCTCTTCGTTATAGTCCTGCATACTCTTGAGCCATTAAGCCTTCCAGCGGTTGGAGCGTACATACGTAATCCTCAAAAGATCTCGCTTCACTCACACCTTCTTTTAGCTGAACTTGCAGTGAACGATGGACTTTAGCCGAAGAATATTGTCCTAATTTGGATTGATGCTCCCACCAGTACAGATGATGAACTTCCATACTCCCATCAGGACGTGCGGAAGAGGTGTCATTTTCAAACAGTGTTCTCAAAGCTTCCCGAATTTTCTCCGCATCCTCATAGGTAAATCCGGTTTTTTCCGCCAATTGTGTATTTATACTTCCATAAAAAACATAGACACCAAAATCAACCCTGTGCTTCATCCCCATCGTATCAGAGCTTTTTTTATTAGGGTCCTTAGGGGTTACTGCGTTGACGCTCTTGGTAATCTGCATACTGGAAATATCAATAGGAGCAAGGCTTACCGCCGTATGTATGGACACAGGTCCACGAATCCCAAGGGATACATCCTCTTTGGTAAAAGCAAATACTTGCCCAAAACTTCGTACATCGATCCAAGATTTGCAGGCTGCTTGGGCGTAAAGCTCATTGTTTTGCTTTTTGCCCTTACCAAATTCCTGTACTTCCGCATTAGCGTCTACACGTTCTTTAATGCTGCGGTAAATATCCGCACGTCTCTCATCGGACTGTACAAGGATGGGTTCCCCCATATCCTGTAGACGATTACGGATTTTTCGTTTGATGCATACATCGGAAATTTCACCGTAACCATCATAATTTTGGCGCGGACGATTACCATTCAACGGATCACCGTTCGGATTAGCATTACGGACTGACAATACAACGGCAAAATCAATTTTATGGTCAAGTACACTCATTTATATGATCTCTCCCTGTTCATTATTTTCCTGGTCTTGTTCGATATCCGTTCCTATTTCCTTATTTTTCTTGCTCGTGTACAAATCGTTACGCTGGCTGTAAAATCCGAGCAGGTACAGACCACTTAACGGTTTATCCGTAAAATTCTCAGCTTCTAGCTGCGCACCTACCTCATCCAGCAGGCGATTGTAATATCCCGCATCTGTTCCCATTCTTGCCTGATAAGGTTGAATATTCGACTGGATAATCGTCCAGGTTCGACTAGGCCGCTGTGCAAAAGCATTCATATAACGAACCGCATTTGTAGCCCGTTTTTCTTCCCGACCCAGTGCCCGTCTTTCCAACACATCCGCAATCGCCAACATCCTGCCAAACAAATAGCTGCGGTCTTTATTTTCGGTATTTAAAGCCACTTCAAAGCCCTCCCTCTCAAATGTTTTGTTTACCAATGCGCAGGTGATACTCAACGTCTTCTCCCACTCCCATTCATCCAAGCCCACTGGATTCGAGGCACGATTAACCGCACTGCGTACAATATCAAGCGGAATTTTTCGTCCGTCAATAATGCATGGAAGCATCCGTTCAATTAAACCTTTGACGATCTTGTCATTCGCTCGTGGACCGTAGGCAGCAAAGGCAATATCTCTCGTTGCAGGTGCTCCAATAAAGGTAATGTTCTTGTTATCTGCACTTTTCCGATACCGATGTTGCCAGTAACAGGTTTCGTGCCAAGCTTGTAACCGATCCAGAAATATCTCCTTGTTCAGATCACGGTAGTATACCATTGACAGCCGCCCCGGTGTTGCCGCATCCAGCACCATAATGATGACATTGGAGGTATAATTGCCATCATAACGATAACCGCCAATGGCGCGGCGCACTTGATTAGCAAATTCCTTATGAGTGCTGTCTCCTCCTGTCGGCTCTTCATCCTCATCTTGATACAGGCTAAACGTATCACCGAGCGGATCAGGCATGTCCAGACTTTCTATTCCCCACACAAGGAAAACTCTACCGTCCACAGTGATCCCTTGACGTTCGATCAGCCACTTTAAGGCATTGTGAGCCTTCTGAGATACTTCGTAGCTGACCGTCGCCGCATCGCGGCTGCTACGAAATCGTCCCCGATAGGTGAAACCGTCAGAATCATTCGCTGAAATCAGCTTGGATTTGTCAGCGGAATTGCGGATGCGCGAAGTATGCTTGTCTGCATAAGGCAACAGTTCACCCGATACATAACATAAGTCTTTTTCCTTTAAGCTCATCTCATAAAATTGGATAAAAGATTGCTGAACAGATGGGTCACGCCATAATCTGGACTCTACCTCCCCTGGCACCTGTACCGCGAAGCGGATAAAAGCCGCACTTTGATCGGAGACGATTACTTTGAAAATATCAGGCTTTTCCCCACGCTCCGCTTCCAGTGCTGCCGTCCATTTTTCAATCAACTTGCCCTGACCGTCAATCCAGAGAACTTTGTCCCGAATCAGATCTGTTATGAGAGTTCCTTTGGCCAGATATTCATGAACGCACTTTACCTTCGAGTGCCCATAGGGAGATTCGCACCAGGAACGCAATTGCTTCATATAATCTGTGTGTGGCGTTCCTTTTACTTCGCCGCAATATTGTACAAAGTCGCCTGCCACATAGACAAGCTTGTCAAAGAGTGGATACGGAACTGGAGCGCTTGTCCGACTAGCAGAAGCCTCCGTACATGGAATAATAGTGCTCCCCTCGTTTTTGTCGATAACTTTTGCTGAAAGATAGTTACCCTCCCCGTCCAGATTGACCTCTATGTGAGCGCTCTGTGTCGTATGGGATACGGGGATCAACGCGTATTCACGGTTATTTTTCTTTTTCTCAAATTGTCCGACATCACGCGTATGATTTTCATACGTTTTATATAAATTCGCCAGCCAGCTCATTCACTTCCCCCATCCACGAACATTTCTTCGTACAGACTGTCCACATCTTGCATGTTGGCAGAACTGAACGCTTTCACTGCCCCCTCACCTGTCTTACGCACCAATGTGCACTCCTCCGGACGAATAAAGCGGATTATACCATGTTGCATTTTGGCTCTCCAAAGCCGGGTTTCCCGTTCTTTTCGACCGGTTTCATCTGGATAGCTGATCCCATGCACCATCGTACCAAAATCAATTTCAGGAACCTCATCGTAGTCCCCCGCTCCTTCGCCGAAAACGCAGGGTTCAACGTAGCCTTGGCATTCACGCGTGCCCAGAAAAATATCTCTGCGTCCTCCGGCCTTGACCGCCCGTTTAGCTATGTTGTGATGTTTAAATTCGTTACGGTCATACATAAGGTCTTCACGATGGGGGTTGAACTCGAAATGAGCACGTACCTGATAATGAACATCCTTTAGATAGGTGTAATAGGCCAACGTATTTCCCCCGCTATATTCAATGGGGCGAATTCCTTTTGACTCGGTCTGGATAAATTTCATAACTCGAACCTCGTCCACAACCCACGTTAATGTCGGCTTCCAGTAGATGCTTTCCACAATCCCCTTTAAGCTCTCATAACTAGGAACCTGATATGAAAATTTTTCTCCCCCAAGTTTCGTTAATGGGTCTGTAAAAAGAGCGTATCTTCCAGACACCTCAAACTCAATTTGATTCCGCATTTTTATCCTCCCTTCTTATAAAGGATTATTTATAGTTATAAAATTTACATTCTCAGCATATACTATATTCCAAATAAATACAACTATCACTTTGCAGATTGATTGTTTCTCTGATCTTGTGCTACACTCAATGGGTCGCTGAGAAGCGTGGATTGAAAATTATACAGGATTATTTGAGTGCCCGCCTTTGGCGGGTTTTCTCTTTTAGATCATAGCCATCGACCATTCTCCTTCACCCTCTGACCCAACTCCAAATTGCCCAGAATAAGCCGTTTCCCTCAATGCCAGAACATGACCATGCAATAAAGGATATAGATCACCGTTTTTCTCCAGCTTTTTTAGCTCATGGTCATAGATATTAACGACATAGGGTTGCAGTTTCCGCAGTAGCCCACCCAATTCCCGACTGTCCAGTTCACCATTAAACGCTAAGATTAACTCTTCTGCTTCGTTATTATAAGGTACCAATACCGATGTAGCCTTGTTACTGATAACCTCAAAATATTGCTCCGCAGTCGCTATGGATGGGCGGCTTAGAATCTCGGGATTCTTACCGCACTTGTTCTTGTAAGCTCCATAATAGTCCTTGTTTGCACTCAACAAGTCGAACAAATTTTTTTCCAGCTTGGAGACGGGATAATCCATTTCTTCTTTAATATTGTGGTAGTAATATTCAAAATAGGCTTTCATTGCTGATGCAGATAATAAATCATGGTCAAATCGTTGCGGGTCCTGCTCAAACTCATTTAATATGCGCTCTGTCTGTTCCCTGCCAATCTGAATTTCAGGCAACCTTGAAAGGTTCTCGTCAGCCGATTTAATGATATACACATACCGCAGCTTATCCTTGCCATGTCGGTTACATCTACCGGCTGCCTGAGCAATAGAGTCCAGCCCGGATAGTGAGCGAACAACGCATTCAAAGCTGATATTGACTCCTGCTTCAATAAGCTGCGTACTAACACAGATGACACGCTCATTTGCCTCAAGGGCCCGTTTTAGTTCGGACAACACATCTTTACGATGGGCCGCACACATATTCGTGCTCAGATGAAATAATCTTGCGCCACCTTCTCCCAATCCCTCACGTTGATATAATTGATCAAATAGCTTACGCACAGCCATTTTTGTATTCAGAATCACAAGCAAACTGTTGACTTCTTCCATTTGTTCTTGTATAAAGTCCGCTAGTTCCTCTGCTCCCCACCCCAAAGTTGTTGTGCGATTCACCACTTCTACCCGTTTGAAACTTTTGCCCACCTCATCCATATTTTCAATAATTTCGGCCTGATTGGAAAAATGAAGCTTGTGCTTTACAAAATCAAGGGCAGGTTGTGTTGCTGTACAAAGCAATAAACTGGAATCACCCATAATGTGCAAAAAATTTAGTGCCGCGTTGAATAAAGAAATACATTTCACAGGTACCGACTGAACTTCATCAAAAATAATGACTGAATTCGACAACTGATGCAATCTTCGTACATTACGAGTACCTTTCGCATAGAAGGTATTCAGAAACTGAACCATAGTCGTGAAAATAATCGGGCGATCCCATGTGTCTCTTGCTAACTTTATTTTTTTCTGATACACGTCATAATCTTCGTTCTCAAGCTCATCATCTCCCTCAATTACGTTAGAATGATGCTCCAGTATCATATCGTCTTCCTGCAAGATACCCCTGATTTCCGCAGCATTTTGCTCAATAATTGTTGTGTAGGGAACAATGTAAATGATTCGTTCCTTGTTAAAGGTCATCGCATGTTTAAGCGCATATCGCAAGCTTGCCAGTGTTTTTCCGCCGCCTGTAGGAATGGATAGCGTGTATATACCGGATGGACGTAGTGCAAAATCGTCACATTGCCGGGACATCTCACGTCTTAAACGGTTAATTGGCTCTTCCGAATCACTTTCGTGCTCAAGCTTCACCAGCATGTTTGTCAGAGCATCATAGCTTCTTTTAAAAAACGAATGACTATCCAGAGGTTGCTCCGTTTCTTCATCCTCTTCAAACTGCCGGGTATTGGTTCGGTCCGCGTCAATCAGACAACTAAATATGTACTTCATAAGAAGGGAAGCAGCAATAGAAGGAAGTTTGTGCTGTTTAATAAGGCCTAAATAATGCTCTAGTTCCTTCTTAGCCTCAGAAAAATATTGATCCAGCTCTTGTTGTGAAACATGCTCAAAAAATTCGGATTTTGTTTGCTCAAATTCTTCCAAGTCCTTAGAGACCCGTTTTAAAAAAGGAGAAGTCAGCTCAGGATCAATAAAGTCCCGTAAACCTTGGTGATGGGAAATGATACAATTCCCGACCCATTCCGCAGCAACCTTGTCATTAACGGAAGAGGAATGGTGGTAACGGTCAAAGAGGAATTTACCACCCGCTGTTGAATGATCTACAGAACCTCTGCGTGGAGGTGCATCCGGATTAGCCACAGCTTCTTGAATATACATTTTGAATTCGTTTGTATTTTTTCCCAGATCATGTAGCCAACCCGCAAGTCCAGCCAAATGACCGACACCAATTTTTCCACCATAACGCTCACAACTATCTTTCACTTCCTGTAAATGATCTTTCACTGTCTGAATACATCCGTCTTTCTGTCGAATGTGAGCTATATATTTCATTTAACGCGCCTCCTGAACCAAGTCTTTTATACTAATTAAATAATAAAAAAGGCACAAAGGCATATTTACTTTTACCTATCATTTCGACATCGAATTACAAAAACCTCCCAAAAAAATCAAATTATCAGACAATTCACCAATACAAGCAATCATAGTACCAGCGAAAAAGACTATACAGAGAGAAAGAACATGTACACCACGCTTTCATTCATCCTCTATAAAATAAGAAATCCCCAGAGTCTTTCCTCTGAGGATTCATACTATTTATAAAGCGGACCACTTTTATTTCAACCCACGGACTCATGTAGAGTGCGACTTATCATCATGAATAGTTCATTACTCATTTGGCTCCGCCACCTCATACTTCTCTTTTCTCATCTGGATGGTAAATAATTCGGATGTAATCCGTGTCGCGGTTATCCATATCTCCTAAGTACATCCGCAAATGCTCGGGTACCTGTTCGTAAGCCTCTTTTAGACGTTCCCTCGTATAATCACTAGGATAGATCAAATAAGCATGATAAGCATCTTCACATTTTTCAGAAGCTGTTTTACCACCCTGTAGCTTGATGTGCATGTCTATTAATTCATCATATTTGTTCTGAATACAAAGCTCCGATTGTCCAGTCAGGGTTACTTCGGCAAAATCGCTAAGGTAGATTCGAGCCCCTTCTGTGCAGTCTACAAAAAATGTTCCATTCTCAAAAAGCACCTTTATGTCCTCAATCATAGCTGAATGCTGCTCACCAGAGTGAGTCCAGAAGACTTTTCCATCCTCATACACTGTAAGATCTACAAGATGATTACGTTCTCCATCGTGGCAAAAGATATAGAACCCATTTCCTTTGTTCGTATTATATCCCAACTCCCGTGCCACATAAAACGGAGTCGGTGAAGGGGACAGAGCCAGCCTTCTTTTTTCCATCAATGCTTTCTCACGCTCATGCACTTGATAAATATTGGTAAAATCAGGATTAAGTTGCTTGATCACTTTCACAATATATTCATAATACGCCTGTGCATCAAACTGCCAATGTGCATCGGTTACTTTAAAATACCCAAGATGGAAGATGGACAAATGCTCACCTTCAGGAATATCCGTCACGATCCATCCCGACTCTAACTTTCCGATTAGCCCTGCCAGATCAACTAGATCCCAACAGTTAACCATCCCATCCTCATACACATCAATCGGAGTCAAAAAATAACTGCCGTTATGAATGATTCCTGGAATCCGAGTCCCTTCTACACGTTTATTGCGGTACATTTTTTGCATCGTCTCTTCTCTCCTAACACGTACAATTTAAGCTAGACCAGCTATGGAACGAGCGATTAAATGCTTCAAATCCTTCACCCGATTAGGGGTGCCCTTGGTTGAATTATTCAACATATCGCACAATGCAATCAAGTCTTCCAATGTCGCCACATGTCGCCAGTCCTCATTGAGAATTCCGCCTTCCGCCTGATAGGAAGTGATGAAGGAACGTTCAAACGGTGAATTGGCTTCTTCATAGCGCAATATGTTGCCAAAATCCACATGTCGTCGTCCTGCAAAAGCGAATTCCCAATCTAGCACCGCAGATACTTCCAGCTCATCTGTACTCTCAATTTGCTGTATTAATAAATTTAAACCGTTAAAATCAGAATGAACGAGTACAGGTGTATCCTCTCGAGAGGTTAACAAGGAGCTACGAGCTTTGCAGCAAGACCAAAGAGCATTCGTTAACTCTTCGCCAAGCCACCGACCAGACTCATTATGAAACAGACTATGCTCTATAAATGACAGGAAACTATTCTCGTCCATCGGAAATGGCTCTGTGATGCTCAAATCTGGTCCCAAAAAACCGGATTCAGCGAACGTATGCTGATGAATACGGGCAAGTGTCTTGCCCACGGATGCCGCAGCCGAAATCATCTGGTACTCTGTTCCTTTTTGCAAAATATCTCGCAGAAGCTCTCCTTCTTTCCATTCCAGAATGGCCCAAGGATGATCTATCACAGTACAACTGGTATCCAAATACAAATATTTTGCAATCGGTACAGTATGGTGAACCCATCGCGAAATCGCGTACTCTTTTTCCGCAATTAACTTGTTCTCATCTCTATACACTCGAAAAAGTACAGGACGCTCCATTCCTTCGATATGTAATTTGAAGTTGCTATTACTCAAACCCGTCTCAGGCTGTGTGGTAAAAAGAACCCTCTTACCAGAGTAAACTGTTTGGACACAGGCTTGAATTTGCTCGGAATTGAGCTGTGCTGGTTGCTTGATACGTTCCCACCTGTCTTTCATTCATATGACCTCCTCTTTCTACAGACGAGCTATTCAAGTAACTCTTCTGGCTATAATATATACTATTCCTAAGCTAACGAGAGATATTTTGAAAAATAACAGGATGATTGGTATCCTTTAATGATATAGAATCTGTATGAGGAGTGTTTACAAATTGGCCCAATTAGGAAGGAACGACCTCTGTCATTGTGGGAGTGGTAAAAAGTATAAAAAGTGTTGTCTTGATCAGGATCAGCAAACGGAGCGAAATGCGACCGGACACGATCAACAATTAAAGGGCGACTCCAGCCCGGAAGACATGGCTGCGTATGCCGAATCTTCTGAAAGGCTAACAAATCTGATTCACAAACTGGACTGGCCGAGTAACGCGCAGTATGAGCTTACTGAAGAACTTTTTAAGAAACTATACGCTGAATATGATATGAAATCCAGAATTGTACGTAGCTGTCTCGTTGGAACCTTAATGATCTGGAACGACTTTTGTAAAATAAAGAAGCCCGCCTTTCGTAAAGCAGGTGGTTATAAAGCCGCGATTGAGTATTTCTTTGTAACAGACTTCGGGGGCTTTTCCACCCAATCTGAGCTTGCGGCGAAGCATAAAGTTTCTGTATCCAGTCTGTCCACTAATTTGCGAAAGCTGGAGGATTTTTTTGAAGAATATGTCGGGCAATTATCCCAAGGTTCATCAGATATGCAAGCGGAGCATACAGGTCTCCTCGCCTATTCTGACCTGGAGCATGAGGCTATGCTGGCGAATATTCAAAGACTCGTTGAATCCCAAGAACTTAATAGCCCTGAGGAGCTGGAAAAATTTCTGGCTAAGCAACTTAATAATCCAGAGGCATTTAAAATTCGTTCTCCTGAATCGAATGAAGACAAAGCTTACGAGTTATTGATGAAGGCAGAAAAGGAATCCTCCTCAGCCAAGCAAATTAAATTAGTCCAGCAAGCCCTGAAGCTCGATCCAAACAACTCGGACGCGCTGCTGTTGTTAGCCCAATTGTCGACGGATATCTCAGAAGCTATTAAACTCTCGGAGTCCGCCATGAATTTTGCGCAAAAGGAACTAGGTGAGCCCTTTTTCAAGGAAAACAAAGGTTACTTCTGGGGTCTATCTGAAACACGACTCTATATGCGTGCAACAAATCTGCATGCCGATTTGTTATATACTTCTGGCAGAATCAGCGCTGCGTGTGAACAGTACGAAGTTTTACTTGAATTAAACCCCAATGATAACCAAGGGATTCGGTACAGCTTGCTCAAATGTTATTTGGAGCTGGAGCGTCTGGATCAGGCAGAACGGATCTTTAAGTCATATGAAAACGAAATATCAACTGAATTTCAATATAATCAATTGGTTCTGGAATACCTAAAAAGTGGATATAGTGCCAGATTACCTCTCCTCTACAAACGCGCACGCAAACAGAATCAACATGTCCTTGCATTTCTCCTGGGTAAAAAATCTATGCCAGCAACAAGACCAGATTACATGACTCCCGGCGATCAGAATGATGCTGTTAACTACTTCAGTACCCATGAAGCTCTGTGGTACAAGCTATACGGTCTGACCGAATGGATCAGTAAGCAAAAACAATAATGAACTAGTAAACTCATAGAACATCCCACACAGCTCTGAAATAGAGGTTTGCGGGATGTTCGGCTTTTAATCGTCAAGATGCCTAGTATGAACTGATCTCCTTCTAAGGAGTTTGAGTTACTTCTTGAGCATATGATTCAGTCGCTTCATTCCACACACTCATACAGAGTGCGACGGTGCTTCGAATCCATCAAGGAGTATTGATGGGTATGTATTTCAATCCACGCACTCATACAGAGTGCGACTATGAGGTCTGCTACAATCTTGACGGAATTTTTATTTCAATCCACGCACTCATACAGAGTGCGACACGAGTATTCAAAAGGCCGTAGAGGTCGCTTCATCTATTTCAATCCACGCACTCATACAGAGTGCGACGGTGTATCCCTCCAGTCATTTGGCGTAGGAAGGCATTTCAATCCACGCACTCATACAGAGTGCGACGTTACTGGAATCTCCGGCTCTGCGGGTTCTAAATCAATATTTCAATCCACGCACTCATACAGAGTGCGACATCATTTAGCTGCTTAAAACTGGTCGTCTCGCTGATTTCAATCCACGCACTCATACAGAGTGCGACAGCGAAAATGCAACAATTCATACTCTAATGATATCAATACCATACATTTTAGCAAAAATCGATGCCAAAAAAGCTTGAATCAACCATTGACTTCTACCGAAGAAAGCTGATTTGAATGCTTTTCGACAAATTTCGAGGTGCGAAGGATCCGGGGTTTTTATGGGAGCTTCACATTCGCACCTCAACATAAGAGCAGAATATTCGTTTTATTTCCCCTTATACATATACCATAAATAAGCATCATAGCCAAGACAATACACTCGAACACCACCCATCATTTTTCTAACACTAAGAATGCTCTAGTGCTAAAACAACAAGGACTCTGCCCCATCAATCACAATTTGGGCACCAGTAATATGACGCGAATGATCGGAAGCCAGGAACGTTACCAAATCAGCTACCTGCCCGGGTTGACCTGGTCCATTAGCCAATGGCTGCCCCCCTTCTGGGAACTCGACCGGGATAGTAATCTGCTTTAAACTTTCGGATTTCTCCGTCGTTTCGTCAATATTCGTCGAAATAGCTCCCGGATAGATCACATTGACACGAATACGGAACTTAGCAAGTTCCAGCGCAGCCATTTTAGCAAAACCGGTTTGACCTGCTTTGGACGTACTGTAGGCTGACATTCCAAAGCTGGTAAAGCGCTGATTTCCATTAATAGAGCTGGTAATGATAATGCTGCCGCCACCGTTCTTTTTCAAATGCGGTACGGTATACTTCACTGTCAGGAAAGTACCATCCAGATTCGTAGACAGCGTCTGCCGCCAATCCTCAATGCTCAAATCCTCAATCGGTCCAACAACCCCATTAATCCCGGCATTGGCAAAAATGATATGCAGCCCGCCAAACAACTCAACTGCTTCCAAAACGGCTTTTTCCACACGCACCGGATCGGCAATATCCACGTCAAAAGCCCGAGCGGCACCTTCACGTATAGCATTAATCTCTCTCTCCGTCTCTACAATCCGTTCATTACTGACATCAAAAAGTGCAACATTCGCTCCCTCTCTGGCCATTTGAATAGCCGTTGCCTTGCCAATACCAGAACCGGCTCCCGTGATCAGAGCCGTTTTTCCTTCAAAGCGCGCGCCTCCTGCCAATGTATAGCCCATATGTATCGCTCCCTTTCAGTATCCTGTATAATCACAAGATTACCCAAAAAGGTATACTTTATAATCACCATAACCGTTAGTTTCTTTCTATTTATTCATCAAAAAGGACGTTATACACCATCAGTATGGATGCATACGTCCTTTTTTGATTCCATTTACCACTGCAATTCAATAAATGCAGCATCATCATCCAGCCCTCCGGTATGGGAGGCATCCAGCAAAACCTGTATCTGCTCATCAGGGACAAGCTCACGAATAGGGTCCAAATCGGATAATCCGTCACTATAAACCTGTAATCTCATCGGCATATCTGCGGGTATGCTTCTTTCGTACCAATGAGGCTTACCTCCAATCGGCCCGCGGCTTGTGGACCAGCGTTCCGCTGTGGAAAAGGTATGATCAAATAATTCGCTGATCTCCTCTGTACCGTTCCATAATCGCAATCGTGAATCCCCTTGCCAGGCAAGCCTGAGACGCCCACGGGTACCGCGCTTTGGCAGCTCGATTTTACCGCAAATATACATCGACTGGCTTCCCTGACGACGTTTATCCTCCAGCACCGAACGCATCAAGCCCGATTCATGGTGCAAAGGCTGCCGATCCAGTTCCTCGGCAGCTATGCCCGCCAAACGTTCGAGGTACAGCCTCAGTTTATCGGCAGACAGATCCTGGCCCTGTTCCATCCAATCCAGCAAAGAGGAACCCAAATAGCGGGCTGCAAAATCTCCCTGATAACTAAGTCCGACACCATCACACAGAACAAAACAACAGACAGATTTATGAATGCTCACTGCGGCGAAATCCTGTCCACTTTCACCCATACTGGCAGATTCGGCAGACCTTCCGTAACCATAACGGCACATAAAGCGGCTATGATGAGTCGATAGTGGCTGATCGCCCGTCTGAGAGCTTGTGTAGGCAAAATGCTGCCCCAGCCGTGCATTCATTCCCTTCCTTTTGCTCGTGGGGAGCAGAGACAGCAGTGGATTCATGCTTTTACCTCCTTACCGTACAGGCGTTGCGGCCGACATTTGGAAACCGATGGACACCAGTTCCGGACAGGTTCCGGGCAGCATCATAATTGCTCCCTCACCTAGCTGATAATCTGCCTCAAACAGCATTTCCCGATAGCTTTCAGGAAGTACAGAAGACATATTACGCAATTTCACAGCATGTTCATCCTGTAACGGCGTATTATGCGTGAGACCTTTCCAGCGGCGTGGGTCCTGAATAGGCGTTTCCAGTAGTCTGTCCGATAAAAATATGTTTTCCACCAGTACATTGCCGTCCGGTACGCTCATGCTCATAATACGCTTCGCAATGGGCTCCGGATCATCACCTGTGGAAACACCATCTGTCATATGACAAACCAAAGGTGCAGGGCAATCCTGCATCCCCGGCAGCTCAGCCTGTAAAATTCGTTCGGCTTGCAAGAAAGCTTTTGCCGAATCTGAAAACCGCTTGGGCGTCAAATCGGGCAACGAACCAATCGCTGCGATTTCATCAATCCCCTTCACACCGTTGAGCAGATCATATACGTCGTCACTATAAGCCAAAATCGCAATCCGGTAGCGTGCAGTCAGCCGATTCCCTTTCGTAGAACGGAAAACCATCTGCCGGATCGCCAGTGATATAGCTTCATATACGACATCAATTCGCCGCCGCCCTTCCATGAGCATGTTCATTGACGCGCTAATGTCAATCAGGTAAATGATCAGGGCGGGGGTACGTTGTGAAGCCTGTATCGTATAATTCATCTTTTACACATGCTCCCCTCAGTTACCTTCTATCAACTTTTGTCATTCAATCCATATCTGAAAATTTGAATAATTAAATTTTAGGCAGTCTGAAATTCGTATCGCTCAAAAAGTTATAGATAGAGGAAGCGCGATAACCAACTTCGCCTACCGAACGATAATAGGAAGAATTACTTTCATACAATGCTCTAAAACGATTGGCAAAACCCTTCGCCTTCGCCGTGCTTCCACCCTCCTGAGAGGCATATGCCTTGTTATACAGGGAAATGAGCTGAAGAACATTCCGTTTGTTACTTGCCTGAATTGACGCTTTTTGCTTTTGCTTCGCCTCTGCTGCCGCCTTACGTGCTGCTTCTTCCTGCGCTGCGCGGGCAGACTGGTCTTTTTTCCAAGCTAAATATTTTTCGTACTTCGCCTGCTGATCATACGCTTTTTGCTTTGCCAGCTTGGCGGCTGCCTGCTTGTTTTGTTCCTTTTGAGCGAGGTAGGCTTCATATTTGACCTGCTGAGCTACTAGAGCCTGTTGTTTTTTCTGCTCTTCCTGCTGCTTTTGGACAGCAAGAGCCTGTTGTTTGGCCTGCTGCTCAGCTTCCTGCCCTTGCTTCTCCGTCAGTGCCTTTTGAGCAGCCTCCTGTTCGGCAGCCAGCTTCGCTTCCGCAGCCTTTTTGGCTTCTTCCTGCTTGGCTGCCTCGATTTGCCGCTGATTGGACTGATCCGCTAGAATATTCACGGCTGGAATGCCAACGGCCAGCAGGACGACAGCCGCCGCCGTTGTTACAATGAACGTTTTGGAGCGATACCAGGCTGCTGATTTTTCCGGCTGCTCAAGCGGCTTGGGATTCAACTGCTCCTCCAGCCCCATGATGGCAGCCGATACCTCCACATGTAGAGGGCTACCGTCTTCTACAAAATGATACAACGACCGATATACCTCCAGAGCCGCAGCAGGCTTGTTTTGCTTCTCCAGTTCACGTGCCTGTCGGAACAGCTTGTCCGTCACCCCACGCTCCCCTTGCTCCTCGACCGCCTGGTTCAGTATCGCAGCTTGCTCAGCTTGGAGTGGTGCAACCAAGGAGGATGCAGCTTCCCCGGACTCACCAGTAGCTAATGCTGCTGCCTCTGTCGCCTCGGGTTTCACCGCCTCTACTTCAACAGGAATCTCTTGCTCAGTAAGTGCATTGAGTACAACCAGCCATTCACCAAAGGTAGGGCAACTGCTCAGATCCTGACTGTCCCAGGCACGGCTAAACAACTCCACCAACTTGCTTCCCCAGCGGGATTCCAGCGACTTGCGCAAAATATAATAACGTTCGCAAGGCGTCTGCATTTCATGCTGGTCAAAATAGCTTTCGCCCCACGCTTTATCGACCACCACACGGTCTGACCACCCGAGCATTTCACCGATAATAATGGCCCCTGCAAAACGATCCGCATACGCGCTCCATAATCCGCTGTGAACGGTACGATGCGCAGCATACCCCGGCGAACCCGCTAATAGAGCATCCGGACGATCCATTTTGGTACTGTACATTTGTTCCACATCGACCAATTCTACAGCTGATGTGCCTTCAGGCAGTTCCACTTCAGAAAAAAACGGAAGCATGACATTTGGCGCAGATAAATCACAGTGCGCCAGTCCTTTTTGCTCCATAGCTGAACCGATCCCTGCCAGCGCTCTGGCCAAAGCCAGACTATCGGAAGCCTCAAGCTGCTGCTGAGCTGTGAGGCAATCGAACCATGTTGTCCCATGGATCCATGGCATCAGCACTGCATACAGCAAATCAGGCTGCTCGGCGATCAGACTTCCGTTTCTTTCTGGAGTGAGCACATCACGCTTGCATACCTGCAAACCGGGAATATCCCCGTACGCTTCCATATGCTCAGATTGATAAACCATAGCCGGGATACGGAACTTTGGAAAAAACACTTTAAGGGCTTTAGCCTCATGCGGCTCTCCGCTTTTGGCATTCAGCTGGTATACGATCCCCTGCCGCCCTGCTTGAGCATAAGCCAAACCGGGTGCAGCAGGATGTCGCCCAACCACATAGGCTGTGTCGTTTATGATCAATTCGTCTCCCGGATTCGGTTGAAAAGACATGGAACATCCCTCTCCTTACATCGTTCAGTATGCTAGTTTCCTCACCCTATTATATACAATCTGTGGATGGCAAGAAAACCGGGTGTCCGAAGATCGCCCGGTTTTTCCTGATAACCACTATACCAAATGTACAAACCACAAGGAATGGTTCATATATATTGCTTCTTCATAGAATGGTATATTATAAGGTGATGCCTATCTCGCATCTTACTTCGTTTGGTCAACAGTACGGAATTTGTTAGCGATAGCCGTCAGTTCTTGGCTGATGCTATTCAAAGTCGTTACGAAAGCTTGCATTTGTTTGCTGGCTTCCTGAAACTCTTGAAAGAAACGTTGTTTAGTCATACCTTCCCATTGACCTTCCATGCCTGAGATGGATTGTGTCAAGCTGGAAACGATCTGCTGGCTTTGTTCACCGCTTTGTTTAAATTGGTTGGCTACCTGATCGACCTGTTCCGGGGTAATTAAAATACGTCCTGCCATATTATGAGTCCTCCTTGATGAAATAAATGTTTTGTTTAACTGGTTCAAATTGTACTATGTTTATTTAATTTCCTACAAAAGGCGAAGGTCCTAATTGTAACAACCCCACTTTTTGACTATAAAACAGCATCTAACAATATAATATCAATAGAATCAGTACCTAATAAGTCCCAAAAAACCAGGATTCCATGAACTGAATTTATATGGCCTCATAACTTGACAGGAGATTCCTGGGAATCTACTAAGCGACAGGCTGATCCCTAACTATAGCCGGGTCAGCAAAATACCATTCCTGCGGATTGCTGGAAGACGCCTGCTTCAAAATTTCCTGATTCAGCGTACCTACATCCGGCGACTGTACACCAGCAATGGCATGCACGACAGACTGCGGGTCCGAAATCGGACCGCTTCCTTCCGAAGGTTGCCCGGGCAAAATAGACGGTGACTGCTGATTCGACCAATCCAGCATTGTGACTGGTCGTCCTAATGGTTGGCTGGCGAATGACAGAATCGTATGATAGTTATGGTCAACAGACTGAAACTGTTCTGCCTTTCGATTCAATTGTGTCCCTGATGTATGGAGGTAAGCATGAATCTGCTCCGACATTCGCTTGGCCTGCATCCAATGATTCAAGACCGTCTCACGTGTAGATACATCCCAATCCATCGATTGTAACGCCTGCTCCAACCCTGCTGTTAACTGTTGAATTTGCTCCGCCGCATGCTGTAGCTGCCCGCTAAGCCCCCGAAGCACATCCGGTTCAACTCGAATGCGCATATCCATCACCCTTCTTCTGTCGCTTCTTCAGTTACTGCTGACTGTCTCAGCCAATTTAATAATAAATCCACAAACTGATCTCTTGATGCCATGGCTGCAATAAGCCAATCTCCGTTGCCATTAGAGCTCATACGAAATATCCAGTTCATCGTTGGACACAGTACAAACGCAACCCGCTGTGATTGCCACTCCCTGCCGTTCCAGACCAGCAATTGCAGTTCTCCTTCAGCTATACGAGAACTCAATGATTGGGCAAGTCTCGCAGACCCTTCTGCATCTCCGCTCGCCTCGGTCAGTTTGCTGTTAATCTGAGAAACACTGTCTCCTGCAGATTGCTTGTAAATTTCATGAAATGCCCGCTTGGAGAACATGAGCGCCGGAGATTCAGGCACGAGCCGATCTCCCCAGCCCATTTTATCAATCAATGTCTCGCAAGCCTTCTCCACATTACCCAGATCATACAGGCGGTACTCATCGGGTTCATCAACGGATTTTACTTGCTCCACGACACGCTCGTTCGTGCAATGGAGGTAACCTTCGAACTGCTTGCCGCCCCGAGAATAGCGTATGCGGCAAGCCCGGTTAGATAATCCCGCGATAGCAACCCTTGAAAAAACGGTAGGGGGCATTGCCAACTCAGTATCCTCATCTACCCGCTTTAGATAACCCTTTTCCAGAAGAGAGGCTTTTACCTGCTCCCACTCTTCCGCCAACTCTTCTGCCAGATAGCCCTTAAACGGATCTTCCACCCCAAGCAGCCTGTCAGAACCCAGAACGCCTGCCAGGAAAAACAGTTCCTTCGACTTGAGGGTTATTAACTTCTGCTTGGAAGCTTGAAACGTTAACATTATGAGCCACCTCCCTTCAAACTACAACATGCCATCGGTCACGAATTTTCGTTATCCAATCCTCACAGCTCACTTGGTCTGAGAAGGGAATTGCCGCTTTTATCCTGGTAAATTTGCGTCGTACGTAGTATCCCTGCCCAGGGGGCAGGACTTTTAGGCCACCAGTGGTGGCATTCGCTTCTGAATAGGGGATACGAAAGAACGATAAATCATTCGAATCCAGTGTTCCGAAAAGCATACCGCTTTGACTCGCCTTAACATCATTAAACCAGTCTACGCCAAAGGTTGGGAAATCAGATGGCACGCCCGACAGTACGACATGCACATTGCGATCACGTCCCAACCTTACAATGGCAGAAAGCTGATCCTTTATTGTAAAATCGTTCAATTGCTTGCTTAGCATATCCGCATCATCAATGACCAGCAGCAATTCGGGATCATTCCCCTCCTTGTTCCGCTGTTGAACGATATCATACATTTGCTGTACCAAAGGTCCAAGCTCTTCCTCGCTTTCAGCAGCAGCCTTGACATGTGGAAGATGCCGCAATCGTGATAGTCCCCCACCTCCATAGCGGGTATCGACCGTATAGACTTCCAATTGACTCGGCGATGTGCAATAAGCCAGCGATATGATCCAGCTCATTAGGAAAGAGGTTTTTCCTCCTTCCATAGGACTACCAACGATAAAATTAGGACCTTCCTTGAGGTTCAGTAAGAAAGGCTCCAGATCGTCGCTCTGTAGCCCTACAGGCACCTCATAAGGAAGCGCGCCCGGAGACCCGCTCGTACGGTCCCATTGCTGAAGCAGTTCCGCCAACGGGATTCGCTCAGGCAACGGAAGAATGGCTGGGGCGTTTTTGCCCTTCCATTCCTGCACGATGCCAGCTATGTTGCGACGCAACCGTGCTGAACGCTCCGTTTCATCTTCTCCGGGTGAAGGCAACGCCGTCTGGAACTCCAGCGGCGGGATATGCCCTTTGACCAAAGCCCGACCCGGAATTAAAGGCCCCGGTGTTTTGGCTGGTCGTCCTACCGCATAATAATAATCACTTGGGTCAGACATTTCAAAAGAAACAGCGTTCGGAATATTACTGCGGAACTTCTCAAACACATCGGTAATCCGATTCGCTGTAATAATAAATGTAATACCGAGACTGCCACCCTCACGCAAAAGAGATTCCAGCAGCTCATTTTCATCTGGATAAGCATTACGGAAATTAAGATATCCATCAATGACTACGATAATTTGTGGCACATCCTCAACAGCAGAACGTCGATAAGAGCTTATCGTTTTGACACCAGATTCGGAAATCATTTCCTTACGTACAGCCGCCTGCTTGAACAGATATCGGAACAACCGCTTGATCCGGTCGTCCTCCTCTGCCATCATAACAGCACCGATCTGGGGAAGTTCCCCAAAATCACGCATCGTTCGACCCATATCAATGATGTAACCGTTCCAACGGTTCGCATGAAAGCGCTGAGCCAGCGACATCAGCATGGTTTGCAAAAAGGTCGTTTTACCCATGCCCGGCATACCGTACACTGCCCAATGACCATGATCCAGTGATGCATAAATCGGCTCCTGTCGCTGGTTCGGCAAATCATCAACCAGACCAATGACCGCCTTCAGCTCTTGAGGCGATGTTGCACTGCCCGTTTCGGCGCATGGAGGCAAATCAGTTAAATCCAGCAATTCAGGCAGCGGCGGAAGCCACGGTCCCTGAAGCCGTTCGATCCCTGCCTTGGCAGCTTCTTCTGCAATATAATCAATAAATATCTGAAGCTGTTTGGGAGCTTCTTCCCCTTTTAAACCTGAGCTTGCCCGTTCGCCGCCAGTCAGCAGCGCTTCACGCTTGCCGTTCAGTCTCACCTCATGCACAGGCAGTGCGGAAGAAATTTCGCTGTTGCCTACATACGGCGCACCGCTCCAGGCAAACTGCATCTCTTCAAACACCTCATCACTGCCGACCTGAAAATACCCTCGTCCCGGCTTCGTGATCCACGCGGCATTCGGTATTTTCAACATATCACGGCTGTCGCCTTCGCTCTGCACCCGTAAGCAGATACGGAACCTGGAGTTACTCCAGATTTTATCGTCCACAACGCCAGCAGGCTTTTGGGTCGCCAAAATCAGATGGACACCCAAGGTCCGTCCAATGGCAGCAATACTGATTAGCTCATCCATGAACTCGGGTTGATCCCGTTTTAATTGTGCAAATTCATCAATAATAATAACCAGATGAGGCAGCGGTTGTGCGTGCCGCTGCCGGAGCAATCTGTAATATTCATCAATATGCTGCAAATTGCCTGCATCGTTTAATATTTTCTGTCGGCGGACCAGTTCTGCTTTTAGTGATATTTTGGCGCGTTCGATTAGGTTATTGTCCAAATTCGTAATCGTGCCCACCACATGCGGCAAATTGACGAACGTATTGGACATGCCGCCACCCTTGTAGTCAATCAACATAAACGCAAGATCATGCGGATGAAACTCAGCCGCAAGGGAAGCTACGATGGACTGAATAACCTCACTCTTCCCTGAACCTGTCGTACCGGCGATCAAACCGTGGGGACCGTGTCCCTGGCGCTCGATTTTATCATGCAGATTAATCATGATCCTCTTGCCGCCTGCCCGCACACCCATAGGTACAGGTAATGTATCAGGATAGCGGTTGCGCCGCCACCGTTCTGTCACGCCCAGTTCTTCCACACCCGCTACGCTCATCATATCGAACAGTGGCAGCACAGAGGGAATATCCGAAGCCGAGGAACGCTTCAAGCGAATAGGAGCCATATACCGCGCCAATGCATCTGCTTCCTCTCTCGACAGACGATCCGGTTTAAAACTCTGCTGTTCAACCTCCGGTGACTCCGATTTGCGGGCATATACGCCCTGCTCCTTGGAAGCCTCTACGATAAGCTGACACTGCATCGGCAAAGCTTCCTTTCGGGAAGCCAGCACGATGGTACACGCATCAATTGCCCGTCCATCCTCCAACAGCAACGGGAGCAGCGGTTCTTCTTCAATTAGCTGGCTATCTGATAAAACAACCACATAACACGGGATCTCCATCCCTTTTCCATGACGTTCGTTGCGGTTGTTTTTACGGCGGTTCAATCTGGCAAACAGAAAGTCGGCCAATTGATGGGCGCTACTGCTGCGGTCTGACATCATTCGCCCCGTTCTGTCATCGTCCCACACATGTGGAAGCCAACGCATCCAATTCCATTCACTTTCCTCACGCTCATCATAAAAGGAAGCGATTTTCACTTCATCCGGCGAGTGACGGACAGTCACCTGTGCCAGAATCACTCTTAATGCTGCAAGAGTATGCTCTCGCTCTCCAACTAGTCCAACCACCTTGGATTGGAACAGCGGCAATGCAATGGAAGCAGCATCCACCAGACGAAACTCTTCCCCCAATTCATCCGCAGCCCCCAGCAACGGGTCTCGGTCATAGCCGTCCGGGCGCGGGATTTGCAGCTTGATATGAAACGGAACTTGTCCGGTTCCAATACGCACTTGCAAAAAATCCTCATCCTCCAGCGAACGCTCCCAGAGAGAACTGTTACGGTTTTTGACGATTTGAGCGCAGATTTGCGGGTCACCGTGAATTTCATATAGCGTGCGAATTTGCTCTTCGCGTTTCAATTCAAGCTCTTCCCGATGCTTCTGGAGCTGTTCCCGATACATTCGGTCACGTTCCTCCAGCTTGCGCTTGTATTCCTTCTTATTGTTCAAATACACGAAAAAAGGAATGGTATAGGATGTAAGCATCATGACCACAGTAACCATCTGGAACATCAGGTAGTTACTGTTGCCCATCTTGCCTGTTTTGCTCATATATACGTAAAAACCAATAGTTACCAACGTCATCATTAACGGAATAAGTATAGATATAATGGAAAAAGACGGCTTGCTCGGCTCAGCCGGAGGCCGTAAAATTTCCAGCTTCTCCTCTCGGAGCGCCGGTCTTAATCTCGGGGAGCGCTGGTATAATACATTCAAGACAAAAGTCCCCCTTTTCGCTTACTATTTCATTTTACCAAGGTTTCATATAATTTCATGTGTGTATTTACCCATTTTTTTCACTTTGAAACAGCGAACGCCGTCCATATACAGGAGCTTCGTCCTGGGTTGTCGAAAAAGCACGCTGAATACGCACCGTACAGCCTTCCCGCAGACCTGCACCTAGCAACAACTGGTCGTCCTCTACCCTGAACCAAAGCCCCTCCGGGAATTTTGCTTCCATAATATATTGCATTCCCTCCGCCGGAGGCTCACCAAAAATACGAACACCCAGCATCAGCTTCAAATGATCCACCGAGTATTCATCAGCCACCTCAATGTCAAACCACTCTGTTTCCTGTCGTCCCGAAAGCACGGTCAGGATCATCTGCCATCCCTCCCGATCCTTAATATATACAGTAAAGCTCACACAAAGAGCCTATTTTCTATGAAAATATGGTTATCGTAACTGTAGCATTCGCCTATTAGGCTGTCAATTTGTTACAAACTACCCACTCGCGCTATCACATCATGACTTTAGTTTTATTTTTATATCTTAGAAGAGTCATATGAACCAATAAACCATATTTTCAGAGTTTTGCAGAATTCGCATATACGTCATTTTGTCGATTAGTTAGAACCAAATTCGATTGTTACCCAGATTGTTGTGAACACTTTGTAAATTTTTCAGACCTTTATGTTTTTATAAGGTGTTTTTAAGGTAATTTTAAGAAACGGGCACTACAATAAAGCCATGAAATAACTCAAGCGAGGTGATTTTTGTGAGAACATTAATTACATTTCAAAACAAACGTATTCCCGTATACTTCAATCAAGAAAACAAACAACCTGTACAAAAAACATTAAAACTTCTAAGCAACACTTTGGAGAACAAAATCTCCAGAGGCAAGCGTGCCCTTCAAAAATGTCTTAACTCTTTGATCAGTATAGAAATTGTCGGTTGTGAAGCCATCCTGCATAGCGTTAGTGAAAATGATTCATTGGCACTGTCCCTCTACTAAGAGGGACTTTTTTTATTCCGAAATCATAGCAAAAAAGAGAGAGTGACAAGCACCCTCTCCATATCAGCGGCTTTGAAACATAATACATATAACCTGCCGAACCTATCATTTTATAGCAATCTGCTTATAGTATTCTTTTGCGATAACCTTTTTTTGCCGCCTCGTTCCAACTTCTGCGCCTTCTCAATTCGTATTCTAAACAGCTCCACTAAATTAGCACGTGTATGCTCTTCCCGACCCACTCTCCTTCTCATTCACAATAAAAAAGGTTCACGGATACACGCAGAGCACTGTAACTTGTCGGTCACTAAGACTGTATTGTGACCGGCGTGCCAATGCTCACCTTCTCCTGAAGCTCCAGCACATCCTTGTTCTGCATACGTATGCAACCATGCGACACCAGCTTGCCAATGGACCAGGGCTCATTGGTGCCGTGGATGCCGTAATGCGGCTTGGACAGCCCCATCCAGAACGCTCCGAAAGGGCCGCCAGGATTGGGCTGTTTGTTGATGATGGTAAATTGTCCGTACGGCGTCTGTGTAGCAATTTTACCGATACCGACCGGATAACTAAGTACGGTCTGATCGCCATCTTTTAAATACAAACGACGATCCGACAAATCCACCACGATACTATAGTTCGGCATATACTCACCCCTCTACAGGATATGCCGACCACACCGCAGATTTTCTTGTGATTTTTTACAAATGGCCTTTCTTCATCTCACCACTCCACATCACGTCTCCAGCCACTTCGATTACCGCCTCGACTCTGGTTGGTGCTTGAACGATTATCCTTTTTCCGCCGATCTGCTTCTTTACGCGCCTGATATTCCAGCTCCCGCTGCATTTTGCGATAGTTGTTCACTCTGGATTCAGACAGCTCCCCACGCTGCACAGCTTCCTCCACTGCACATCCGGCCTCACCCTGATGCTTGCAGTCTGCAAAACGGCATTTTTGTGCCATTTCCGTAATATCCGCGAAGGTATTAGCGACCCCGGTGGAATCATCCCACAGATTCAGTTCACGCATTCCCGGCGTATCCAGCAGAACGGCTTGCTTTAATATGGGGAACAACTGTCGGTGAGTTGTCGTATGACGCCCCCGACTGTCCTCTTCTCTCACATCCTGTGTAAGCTGAACTTCGGCCCCGGACAGCCAGTTCACAATTGTTGATTTGCCGCTGCCGGATGAGCCTGTCAAGGCAACTGTGCGTCCGGGTTGAAGAAACGCCTCCAGTTGCTCTCTCCCTTCATTCTGCAAAGCGGAAATAACGATGACAGGCACACCGGGGGCAACCCTCTCCACTTCTGCCACCCGCTCTTCCACCTCGAAACAAAGATCGCTTTTGCTCAACACAACGACCGGGTCTACCCCGCTGTTCCACGCCATAATTAGATACCGCTCCAGCCTGCGCACATTAAAATCGTGATTCAGCGCATTGACGAGAAAGAGGGTATCTACATTAGTCGCAATCAGCTGCTCTTTCGTCTCAAAGCCGGCAGCCTGCCGAGATATCCGGCTTTTACGTGGCAGCACGGCATGAATCACTGCGTCCGAGACTCCATCAGGCAAAGTGACAGCTACCCAATCCCCTACAGCCGGCATTTCCGCCGGATCGACAATAGCATGTCTCAGCTTGCCGGAAGCAGCTCCCCAGCGTTCTCCATCCATAGTCATAAGCTTTACTTTTTGACCATAATCGGCAATCAGACGGGCAGGCCGTACCTGTGTATTTTCCGCGCGTTCTTCAAAGCTTTGCTTCCATTGATCCCAAAAACCGTTCCAGTAATCAGACCAACCGTATTCATGTATGCTCATTGTTTTCCTCCTGTGAAGCATCGCTTATTGCTGATGTTTAAAATTGATGTTTTTTTTATTCTCATGTTACTCAGTGCTTGTAAATGTTCTCTCCCGCGAGCAAAAAAACGCAAAAATCCGCAGGGAAAAACCCTGCGGAGGGTGTAGAATTCAGGCCAAGGCTATCCAAAGACCCTAACCATAAAAAAAATCCGCAGGGAATCGCTCCCCGCGGATTTCATCGGTTCTACTGCTCAACCGAATGCCATGTAAAAACTATACTTATTTCATATAGTCTTCAACTGTGCATCATCCGTGCGGGAGACAACGTCATACTGGTGCTGAACCAATCCATTCATGTTCGTACGCATATAACATCGCCTCCTCCTAAAATTTCCTCAATCATACAAGTCCTGAAATCGTCTGTCAAGTCTGTCGCAAACTTTTTTTAAAATCTTTTTCAAGCTTCTTTTAGCGCACTTGATCCCAGCGTGTCCACATCTCACGTGGATTCAATTCATACATTTCACGTTCCCTATACATAAACTGGTGCATAATCAGCTCACGCCGAATCGTTGCAAAGTCCTCATGGTACTGCTTAATCCACTCGTTTAGCTCACGTTCAGGGTACACGCGACCCGGCTCCAGCTTTTCTGCCAGCAATTGAAGCACGATCAACTTCTTCTTGTATTGCGAGGGAATTTGACGTAGCTTGCCGTCCTTGGAAAAAAAATTACGCAAGACTGTCGCTTCCAGCGTTTCATTAACCTCTGACATCTCTTCCTCCCCCTCTCCTTTTTCAAAAATAAACCGCACTGTCGCCTCGGCATGCTGCCGGATCAGTTCAGGATTCAGCGTGAAATATACCGTATTCTTATCACGCCGTTCCTTGATTAACCCGGCCTCACGAAGCTTGGAAGCATGATGCGTGACAGTCGGTTGGGATAAATTCAGTTTTTCCGCCAAAGCCTGACCGTGCATCTCCCCACGTGACAAGAGCAGCAATATACGCATACGCGTAGGATCAGCAAGCGCCTTATGATAATTGACCATTTTATCCAGTTGCATCGTTAACGCCTCTTTTCATCCCTACATACTTTCCATATATCTTCCGTGAAAAAATAAAATAAATATACACCATAATAGATATGCATCTAATTATATATATGTTAAAAATGTATGTCAATCGTATCATTCTTTTACTTCTTTCTGAAAACGGCTGGATATTGTGCACGCATTGCGGTAGGATGATATTACTTGACTTTTGTGCAGAGATTGCATATATTCATTTATTTCGCCTTTTCAAATTTTAATAAATTAGCGCTTTGAAACGTCTTACATACTACTGCAAAACTGGCGCAACAGACCAATACAACGGGAGGTTCATCGAGATGCACGACGTAGTAATTATCGGAGGCGGGCCTTGCGGGCTGTCCGCTGCAATCGAATGCAGCCGCAAGGGCTTGCAAACCGTCATTATCGAAAAAAGTAACATTGTTCACTCCATTTTTCTGTACCCGACGAACATGCAGTTTTTCAGCACGGCTGAACTGCTGGAAATTGGCGATGTTCCGTTCAGTACGCCTAATGACAAGCCTTACCGTCATGAAGCACTGGCGTATTACCGCAAGGTAGCGGCACATTATAAACTGAACGTCCGTCATTACGAGGAAGCAAAAACAATCACAAGACAGGATGACGCTACATTTACTGTACATACGGTGAGCAAGCAGGGAATAGCCAAAACGTATTCGTCACGCTATGTCGTCGTGGCTACAGGATATTTTGATCATCCGAACTATTTGGGCATTCCCGGGGAACAATTAGATAAAGTTACTCATTATTTCAGTGAAGCCCATCCCTATACCGGTACGCGGGTCGCAATCATCGGCGGCAGCAACTCTGCGGTGGATGCAGCGATGGAACTTGTACGTGTCGGAGCTACGATTGATATGGTGTATCGCAGAACCGAACTGTCTGAATACATTAAGCCGTGGGTTCGTCCACTGTTCGACAGTATGGTGCAAAAAGGGAAAATTACGCTCCATCTGGGCGCCCGCATCACTGAGGTTCATCCGGATTATGTAGTGGTTACCCCGTTGGAGACAGCAGCTTTCCGACTCGAAAATGATTTTGTACTGGCACTCACTGGGTTTCACCCGGAACGGAAGCTGCTGGAGTCTGTGGGTGTCCACATGGCTGAGGATCTGGACAAACCGGAATATGATCCTTCCACGATGCAGACCAATATACCGGGTATATATGTGGCGGGTGTCATCGCTTCTGGCAGCAATGCCAATGAGGTGTTCATTGAAACAGGCCGCTGGCACGGTCGCCAAATCGCTGAGCATATTCAAAGCTAAATGAACTAAGGAGAACGCATATATGGATTACAGTTCACTCATACTGCTAGTACTGGCTGGTCTTGGAATTGTCAGCGGCAACTCCACCGTCACCATTGCCATGGTCGTACTACTGCTTCTTCGGGTAACCCATTTTCATACTGCTTTCCCCTGGCTTGAAAAGTATGGATTGACGATCGGGATCATCATTCTAACCATTGGTGTGATGACCCCTCTGGCCAGCGGTAAAATCAGCATTAGCCAGATGATGGAGTCCTTCCTGCACTGGAAGTCGCTGCTCGCTATTGCCATTGGCATCCTGGTAGCCTACCTTGGCGGCCGTGGAGTAACCCTGATGTCCGGACAGCCCCTCATAGTGACGGGTTTACTTATCGGAACTGTAATTGGTGTCGCCTTCTTCAAAGGCGTTCCAGTAGGGCCGCTAATCGCCGCCGGGCTGCTGTCGCTGTTAATTGGACGCACCTAAGCTTCCCCACGTATCCTTTGTCTGGCCGCTGGCAAATGCTATCCATAAAAAAACGTATTTGACCAGCGGCAGACATAAGATTGAAATAAGCAGTCAACGTAAAAGGCGAATGAACCGGAGCAATCTGCATGACGGGCTGAATTCAGTCCCGCTTTGTGTTATACTCTTATCGCATAATTTGGTAAATGCAGGAGGCTTGACCGATGTCCCGACAATTTGTAACGGAAGCTGTAATGGTTGCCATATATGGCCAACTGCTTACAACTCCCGCCCCTGTGGAATATATAGTGCCTTACACGTCGCTGCTGGAGCTATACGAATTTCAGGATAGCACGGAACCGCTCATGGATAACGCTGTTGACGATCAGCATGTGAAGCGAAAGGTAAGCGAACTGATCAGTTATTTTGAGGAACCTTTGAATCAGAAAAAAATCCGGCGCGCACTTCAGATGCCTTGGGCCAAAAGCTTGCCCATCCTGTTCGACGCCAACACCTCGCTGATCGTCATTAATGCCGTCGATACTGCGCATTACGGAGAATATTTTGATCCCATCGAGACCGAATTGGTGCTAACAGCCCAGCGTGAAGAATTACCCATTTTGACTGATCAACTGGACTGGATTCACCGCATTATTGAAGCTTCCGTTCCTGTACATGTATATGACATAGATGATTTTGATTTTGCGGTGGATGGTCCGATGCTTAACAACCCTTAACATGCAGCACGCGCGCCCCAAGGATAACAAAACGGCGGAGTATCACACACAGGTTAATCCCCTGTAATGCGATACTCCGCCGCTTTTTCATGTCCCTTAACGGTTACCTGCACGCTATTTCTAACGTTAGAGCTTTAAGACTGCTCTTCCTCGGCATACGTGTAAATAATGTCGTCATGTTCCTCCAGATACTTCACTTCCAGATGATGACCCTTCAAATACCAGTAATCCTGATCCTCCATATAGAACGTAATGCCAGCCGCTTCATGTTGTAGTACGGGGTGCTGCGGAGGCTCTACGGCAATTCCCAGAGAAAAGCCCGGATGTAACCCACCGCCGGAACTATAGCGGGCAAAAAAACGGATCGTATCTCCACGGTTCAGACCAAGCTCCTTGATGTACCACTGTGCCGCTGGTTCAGTTACCTGTATGCTCATACGTTATGCTCATCTCCTTGTACAATTACATCCTGTTAACTATATCATATCATGATTTAGAATGAGCACCAACCACCCCTTGCTCAAGTGAAAATCTCCAGCGAACGATAACCATTTCTTTGAAAAAGGTTTGACAATTCGCAAAAGACGGTGTTAAGATTCAACCATACGAGATCCATTTTGAAATTAATTACCAATTTGAACGATTACTCAAATGTTTAGAATGAATCCAATTCGAAGAAGAAAGGAGTGCTACCGGTGCCAAACATTCATCTCGCCATTTACCCAATTCTACAAACACAACAACTTCATACCGGAGCATCTCCCCTGACGCATCCTTCAAAATTGGGCCATTCACGTTGTATGGTTTAATACGAGTGGCTGCCTGCGTTTGAGCAGTTTTTCAGCGGTGAGTGTGCTGAAAACATCTGCGCGCCATATGATATTGAGATTTAAGGCATATCGTCTGCGGACGGTATGCCTTTTTTGCGCCTGTTATCGAATTGAAAGCTAGTGATAGCAAGCCGTTATTGTTTATTCAAAATGGTACACAACTCTCGCATGAGCTTTACATGAAAGGATGGGATTCCTCTTGTTTTCGGTACTCAAAAATTTAAGCTGGTTTTTTAAAAGAGAACGAAGCCGGTACTCGATTGGGCTGTTTATGCTGATCGCCGTTGGCATTGTGGAGCTGGCTCCACCCCGGCTGCTAGGCAGCGCTATTGATGAGATCGTACGCGGTTCAATTACATGGTCCTCGCTCTGGCGCTATATTTTTTACATTTTAGGCATCATTGCCGTCATCTACTACGTTACGTACATATGGATGCACAAGCTGTTTGGGGGTGCGAATCTGGTGGAGCGCCTGTTGCGCACACGCTTTATGAATCATCTGCTGCGGATGACACCTCCATTTTTTGAACGCAATCGTACGGGTGACCTGATGGCTCGTGCTACGAACGACCTTCGCTCCGTGGCAAGTACTGCGGGCTTTGGCATGCTGACACTAACTGACTCCACAGTTTACCTGAGCGTCGTGCTGGTCGCCATGGGCACCCTGATTAGCTGGAAGCTGACACTGGCGGCGGTCCTGCCGCTGCCATTCATCGCATTGGCAATGAGCATTTACGGCAAAGCCGTTCACGAGCGCTACACGCTGGCACAGGATGCATTTGGCGATATGAACGATCAGGTGCTGGAATCCGTGGCAGGTATCCGGGTTATTCGCGCCTATGTACAGGAACGGATGGACGAAAAGCGGTTCGCCGATATTACCGATGACGTATTTCGCAAAAATCTGGCGGTCGCCCGGATGGACGCTCTCTTCGAACCGACGATCCGCTTATGCGTAGGACTTAGCTATGTTATCGGGCTTGGCTATGGTATTTATCTGGTATTTCATAACGATATCACACTGGGTGAGCTGGTATCCTTCAACATGTATCTGGGGATGATGATTTGGCCGATGTTTGCCATTGGCGAACTGATCAACATTATGCAGCGCGGTAGCGCTTCCCTGGATCGGGTGAACGAAACTCTTAATGTCGATCCAGACGTACAGGATGCAGCCCATCCTGTATCGGTTTACCATCCCGAGTCCATTACGATGAAAGATGTTACCTTCCGTTATCCAACCTCATCTATCGACAATCTGTCGCATGTGAATCTGGAGCTGAAACGAGGGGAAACGCTGGGTGTCGTCGGCCGAACGGGCAGCGGGAAATCCACCTTGCTCAAACAGTTACTGCATGAATACCCGACAGGCAGCGGTGACATTTTAATCTCTGGCACTCGACTGGAGGACATTGCCGTTGAACAACTGCACAGTTGGATCGGCTACGTGCCACAGGAGCAAATTCTGTTCTCCAAATCAGTGCGTGAGAACATCCAGTTCGGTAAACCACGTGCAGATGATGACGATATCATGGAAGCTATCCGTACCGCAGCCTTTGATCAGGATTTGGGCACCCTGTCCGATGGACTGGACACACTTGTCGGAGAAAAAGGCATAGCCCTGTCCGGCGGCCAGAAGCAACGTGTTTCGCTGGCACGCGCCTTTATCGGCGATCCGGATATTCTGGTGCTAGACGATGCACTGTCCGCAGTGGATGCTCGAACAGAAGCACGTATTATTGACAATATCCGGCGTAAACGCTCAGGTAAAACAACTCTGATCTCCACTCACCGTCTCTCGGCTGTAGAACATGCAGACCGGATCGTCGTGCTGGAGCAAGGACGCATTATTGAGGAAGGAACCCACAACGAACTGCTTCAGGCGGACGGATGGTACCGTCAACAATATGAACGGCAGCAAGTGGAATCTGTTCTGACCTCAGGGGAGGTTTCCTAATGAAATCCAATATCGGCAAAAGGCTATTCCAGTATGCCCTGACAAGCAAAGCGGGCTTTATCGCGGCACTCATCGCATTGACTATCGGGGTAGCCGCCGAGCTGGCCGGACCCTTCATCGCCAAAACGATGATCGACGACCATATGCTCGCTATTGAAAAACCATTTTTCGAGACAACTAGCGTGGACGGCACCGTGAGCTATGCCGGAACCCATTTTAAGCGTGAAGACCGATTTGAGGCCGGGGAGGCCAAAGGGCATGAAGCGAGGATTTTACAAGTCGGCAAATCCTTCGTATTTATTGATGGTTCGGTGCAGGTGGCTGACGGCAACCGCTCCTTTGCGAACGGCACACTGACGGTGACACACGGCTCCGACACCTTTCGCTATGATGCCAAGGCTTTGACTGCCGATGAGCTGTATAGCTTTTACAAGCCGGAAATGCCCGGTATCTTTCAACTGATTGGCTGGTATTGCTTCTTTCTGGTCATCTCGATCTTTGCCGAATTTGGCAAAACGTACTGGCTGCAATCCTCGGCCAACAAGGTCATTCAAAAGCTTCGGCTTGACCTCTACGCACATATTCAACGGTTGCCCGTTTACTTTTTTGACAATCTGCCCGCAGGTAAGGTCGTTTCCCGTGTTACGAATGACACAGAAGCGGTAAAAGATTTATTCGTGGCCGTATTGTCGAACTTCACTTCAGGTATTGTGACGATGGCCGGTGTATATGTCGCACTCTTTTTGCTGGACTTCAGACTGGGTCTGATCTCTCTGTTCATTGTACCGCTGCTGATCTTGTGGATTGTGCTGTACCGCAAGGTCGCCACCCGCTTTAATACGATCATTCGGTCCCGGCTCAGTGAGATTAATGCGATTATCAATGAATCTATTCAAGGTATGTCCATTATTCGCGTGTTCCGGCACCAGAAACAAACGCAACATGAGTTTGAAGAACTGAACGATGATTATATGAAACATCAGAATAAAATGCTGAATTTGAACGCCTTCACTTCACACAATCTGGTCAATGTGCTGAGAAATCTTGCCTTTGCCGTCGTGTTGTGGTATTTCGGAGCAGAGGCGCTTGGCACGACGGGCAGTGCTGTATCGCTAGGCGTACTATACGCCTTCGTCGATGTACTGGGACGACTGTTCCAACCAATGACTGGTATGGTCAACCAGCTTGCGGTGCTGGATACTTCAATCGTATCCTCTGGACGGGTATTTGAACTGATGGATGAAACCGGAGAACAGGTAACGGACGGCACAATGCCGCGTTACAAAGGTCTAGTGGAGTTCGACGATGTGACCTTTGCCTACAAAAAGGATGATGTCCTTAAGCATATTTCCTTTACTGCACATCCCGGCCAAACGGTTGCTCTCGTCGGACATACCGGATCCGGAAAAAGCTCAATTATTAACCTGCTGTTCCGGTTTTATGATCCGCAAAAAGGAACGATCACCATTGATGGAACCTCTGTCAAGGACATTCCGAAGCAGTGGCTGCGCCATCATATGGGTATCGTTCTTCAAGACCCATATTTGTTTACAGGTACAATAGCCTCCAATGTCAGTCTGGGAGACAGCCGGATTACCAGAGAACAGGTGAACAAAGCACTGTGTGATGTCGGGGCTGACAAACTGTTGGCCCACTTGCCGCAAGGCTTTGACGAGCCAGTGATCGAAAAAGGCAGTACTTTATCAGCCGGGCAGCGTCAGCTCATTTCCTTCGCCCGCGCGTTGGCCTTTGATCCGGCGATTCTGATTCTCGATGAAGCTACCGCCAATATTGATACCGAAACCGAGGCGCTTATCCAATCTGCGCTGGAGGTACTCAAGAAGGGACGTACTACCTTCATCATTGCTCACCGTCTGTCGACCATTCGCAGTGCGGACCAAATTCTGGTACTGCATCGGGGTGAGATTGTCGAACGCGGTAACCATGACGAGCTTATGGCTCAGGGTGGTCGCTACTTCCAGATGTATCAGCTCCAGTCAGGAACGGCGGGAACAGATACAAATGCATCCTCTACTGCATCTTCGGAGCAAGAAGCTTTACTTGCAGAGCAAACTGCTGTAGCAGCAGGAGCTGCGACTTCTGGAAAAGCCGATACCCGAGCAGGTACCAGCTCCTTGCAGAAACCGGGCACAGGTCAAAACGGTCCCGGCTTGGCTGGAGGAAGCGCATAAAGTAAGCACACAAAGCAAGCATAAAAAAACAGCAAGTCTCCGGTTAAATACAATGGAGGCTTGCTGTTTTACTTTTTTCTAAACACATGCTTCGTGTGTGGGCTACAACTTTATTGGGCTACCGAGGTGCCTGATCCTGTAGGCGGAAAAACAGTTCCTTCTACCGCCTTAATCGTAACTTTATACTTGCTGTCCACCAGTGTACTCGTGTGGGTATCCGTAATGACCTGGATATTCATTTCCCCCGGCTTTGGACTTGTCAACTTGTAGTAAATCACTGCATTGGCGTCATCTACGTAGTCGATATGATCTACTTCAATGCCGTAACCGGGATTGGGTGCCTGCAAACGGGTTAATGTTACCTTGTTCTGCTGGTCATTCACCTTCTCTGCACTCATACTAATACCATTTTGCTGGCCCGGATCTGAAGGCTCAGCCTGATTTTCTGGAGTGGATTCAACCGGTTTATGATTTTGCACAAATTCGGATGCATTATAGACCATCTCTGCTGCCTCCATTCGGGTTACTTTACGTTCCGGATTAAAGTTGCTCTTTTCATCTAATTTTGCAATTTTGGTCAACAGCAGGAACTGAACCGCTTCGCTTGAATCTTGGTCCAGCTTCTTGCCATCCGCAACATTAATGTACATGCGGACTGTTGGATATTCTCCGGTTGCACTAACCGCTTTGTACAGTATATTCGCGAATTGCTCTCTTGTCATCTGAGTGCTTGGATCAATATCCGGTGACAAAGGAATTTGGTGTTGAGCTGCGATTCGATAGGACTTGGCATACCATGCCGAAGACGGAATATTTGCGAATGAACCCGTCGTGAAATCCGGCATAACTTGAAGATCCATCGCATTAACGACCATATGCACCCCTTGTGCATACGTAAGTGATTGATCAGGCGCAAACTTATCCTTCGTAATGCCCTGAATAATACCTTTGTTCTGAAGCGAACTTACAATCTTCTCCTGCTCTGTTCCTTTTATATCACGAAATGCAGAAGCTGACGTAGCCACTGCCAACGAACAGATCACCAGCAAAGCTGCTGTCACGCTTTTGTTTTTTTTCATGAGATGCACCTCCATATTTACTATGTTTCTTCTATACTTATCGACGCAATACTATCAACAAATGTTTCAGATACTCAAAAATTGATTGTAAAAAAAGCTTACGATACTCACAGTTAGTGTAACCCGTTTAACTCTTTTCTGCTCACATCCTAGGCTACGTTCTAAGGATACTCACTTTGCGGGCACTCTTCCTCAGGCCATTTGGCTACATCCGATAGGGTGCTTTGAGGCCAAGAAGATGCAGCGTATGTGCCAAAATATCAGCAGTTTGTTCAGCCAACTGAATGCGCCACGGCCCACCATCAGCAATCCGTTCCTTGGCGTAAAAGCGGTTGAACGCCTGCGCCGTATCCAGCGCAAACCTCGCGATAACTGAAGGCTCCAGTTGCCGAGCCGCACGTTCCAGTTGCCCCTGATAACGAACCAGTTGCTTAAGCAGCGCCCAGCCTGCATCCCCCAGTATTTCATCCGATGCATAAGTTGGATCAGGTGCATGTCTATCCCTTGTAGGAACGTCGATACTAGAACCAGCACCAGTGCCAGCATGAGCTTTGTCCAAAAGACTGCGTATACGTGCATGTGTATATTGTACATAAGGCCCTGTCTCACCTTCAAAGGTTAATGCATCTTCCAATGAGAAATCCACTTCGTTCAGGCGGTTATTTTTTAAGTCACCAAAAATGATCGCACCGATACCAACGTCCTCGGCTATTTCCTGTTGATCCTGTAAATCGGGATTCTTCTGAGTGATGATAGTTAGAGCGCGGACTACTGCTTCATCCAGCACCTCCTCCAGCTTTACGACCTTACCGCGTCTTGTGGACATTTTTTTACCTGCAAAACGCATCAGACCAAACGGCACGTGCTCACACTGCTCCGACCACGTCTCCCCTGCACGCTTTAGCACCGCAAACACCTGCTGGAAATGCAACTGCTGCTCTCCACCTACCACGTACAGCAAACGATCAGCTTTCATGACCTCGCGACGGTAGATCGCCGTAGCCAAATCACGTGTCGGATAGATGGTGGTCCCATCCTTTTTCAAAATCAGACAAGGCGGCAGCCCTTCATCCTCCAGACGCACCACAAGCGCACCGTCACTTTCTTCCAGCAAACCTTTCTCCCTTAATTGGGCAACAACCGCCTGCATTTTATCATTGTAAAAGCTCTCTCCCAGCACATGGTCGAATGTAATGTTCAGACGCTGGTACATGCGATCAAATTCACGCAGGCTGACTTTAACAAAAAACTCCCATAGCCGTTGAGCCTCGGTATCCCCATGCTCCAGACGGCGGAACCATTCTCGACCTTCGTCCTCCAAAGATGGGTCATGCTCGGCTTCCTCATGAAAACGCACGTACAGCTTAAGTGACTCTCCAATTGGATCTAGCTGTAGACGCTCCTCATTTCCCCATCTTTTATAAGCCGCGATTTGCTTACCAAACTGTGTTCCCCAATCCCCCAGATGATTCACACGAACCGGAACATACCCTGTTTCTCCGAGAATGCGGTACAGTGCAGCGCCGATGACAGTAGAACGAAGATGGCCGATACCAAACGGTTTGGCAATATTGGGCGAAGACATATCAATCACTACCCGCTGTCCGTGTCCGAGATCTGGCTTGAAAAATTCGGGTTCGCTCAATTCAGCCAACATCAGTGGAATATGAACGGAACGCCCCAGTGTTATATTTACATAGGCTCCTGATGCCGAAGCAGTCAGTCCTTCTTCACGATCTACTGCTTCCGCCAGTTCCAACGCAATTTGCTGCGGAGCCTTCCGATACTTTTTAGCCAGCAAAAAACAGGGAAACGCCACATCTCCCCATTCCGGCTGTGGCGGTACCTCCAATAAAGATGAAATCTCCTTTTCCTCCAAGCCCGTATGGACGGAAATAGCTTGAGTAGTGATCGACATCAGCATAGCTTTCTCTCCTTTTTCATTAGAAATCTAACAAAAAAAGCTCCCGCCTCTTGAATTATTCAAGAGACGAGAACTTCAATATCCCCGCGGTACCACTCTTCGTAAATCGGATTGCGCAACGAACTATGCATAATCGCCGATTTCACTCCAATGACAAATAACGGTGTCTGCCGGGCTGAACTACTAACGGAACTCCGTGTTGGAACAACCGCCTCCCGGGTGCGCTTCACATCGGGCCTCATACCGGCTTCCACCTTTTCCGGCTCGCTGTAATGAAATGGCTTCACTGCTACTCTCCCGTTCCAAGGCGTTAATTCTCATCATTATACAAACCTATCCAGTGGAAAGCAATCTTTTATTTTCTGTTCAGGCGCTGACTCGATAATATGTAATTACACAGCCACCATTTGGCGGCAAGCCTGAACACAACGGCGGCAGGCTTCTGCACAATGCTTGCACTGCTCATGGGCGTGCTTACCACATTCAGCAGCACATACCTCACAGGCTTTGGCACACAGCTCACAAATTTGCTCGGCAAATTCCGTTCCGCGTTCCAACATTTGAGCAGCAAACCCGCATATTTCTGCACATTCCCGGCTCACTCGAATACACTCGCGCAGCATAGCCAAATCATATTCCTTCAAGCTCGCCACGTAACAGACGTTGCAAGCGTTCATACATTCCAGGCAAGCATCCACGCATTGTTGGTATGAATGTTTCATAATACATTACCTCCTGTTGTTGACCCTGCTGTATTATTACCCGCCGACAATTGAGATTAATCAACCGTTGTTCACGCTTTCACCATGACCAAACAAAAAATCCCGACTTATGTAAGGAAGTGTACTATATTCCATACCATCCGTGCAAGGAGATAAATCACACAACTCGCTAATATCCGCTCCTGACTTGCACACCGACAATCATTCCTCTATTGTAAAAAGAGTATGTCTAACCATAGATCGAGGAGTGAGATTGCAATGAATATATCTTCTGTAGAGGAGCATCGGCGGGAGGCCCCACAGCAGGTTAGCTGCATGGTTGTAACCGTCTCCGACACCCGCACCGTGGAAACAGATACCGGAGGACGTCTACTGGTGGATCTGTTGGAAACGAACGGCTATCAGGTGGCCCGGTATGTTATCGTCAAAGACGACTATGATGGCATCCGGCAATTGATATCCGAAGCCGCAGAGCGTGATGACATTGAGGCTGTTCTTTTGACAGGCGGCACCGGTATTTCCCCGCGTGATACAACGTATGAAGCCGTATCCTCTCTGCTGGATAAGGAACTGCCCGGATTCGGCGAAATCTTCCGTTATTTAAGCTTTGCCGAGGATATTGGTTCTGCAGCGATATTGAGTCGTGCTGTAGCTGGCACCGTGGGCCGGACAGCCGTATTTTCTATGCCAGGCTCACGTGGAGCCGTCCGCTTGGCGATGGAGCGCATTATTATACCTGAACTGCGGCACGTCATGAGGGAAATTTATAAGTAAGTTTTATAAGTCGGTTCATTCGAACACGCAAAAATTGACGCATCCTGCGCTTTCCCGGGTAATGATAAATAAGCATAACACGCACAGTTTTCCCTCCTACGCTCTGAAACACAAAGAGGCACCCCAACATTTGCAGGGTGCCTCTTAAAACTATTCCTTTTCTTCCACTTCCGGCTGCATATAGCTGTCGATCAGCTTTTGTTTCAGCCCCCATACCTTTTCGCTGAGATTTACACGGTAAATTTCCGGGTTCATCTTCCGCAAATATTCCGGCCAGAACAGTTGCAGCTGGGAAGTATGGTATGCGCGAATTTCATCCAGACCAGGAAGCTCATATACTTTCTGCCCATTTACGAAAATAGGCTCCAGCATTGGAACTGCCTCGTAATTTTCCACATACTTCTTCATGTACGGATGCAACGGGTTAAAGAGTTTCAGCCGCTTTCCATTGCGCGGACGGTCTTCGTCCGGAAAAGAAATATAATCGGCGACAGCTCTCCCTTTCTTCTTATCTATAATACGATATACATCCTTCTTACCCGGTGTGGATACCTTTTCCGGATTGCCCGAAATTTTAATCGTCGGTAGCATTTCGCCTTCTACTTCCCGTTCGACCAGCTTGTATACCCCGCCCAATGATGGTTGATCCGAAGCTGTAATGAGCTGTGTCCCCACACCCCATGTATCGATACGCGCGCCTTGGGCCTTTAAGTTGAAAATCGTATTTTCATCCAAATCATTAGAGGCTACAATTTGTACGTAATCCAAGCCTTCAGCATCCAGCATTTCTCGCGCTTGAATGGACAAATAGGCTAAGTCACCACTATCCAGACGGATTGCATTCATACGTTTGCCCTGACTCTCCAGTATCTTCGCTGTCCGAATCGCATGGGGAACACCGCTCTCGAGCGTATCATAGGTGTCCACCAACAGTGTAACCTGATCCGGTAAAACCTTCGCATACACGTCAAAAGCCTCCTGCTCACTCATAAAGGTCTGCACCCAGGAATGAGCATGTGTTCCCTTCGTTGGAATACCAAAGTGCTCACCTGCCAGCATATTAGAAGTTGCGTCAAAACCCGCTACATAAGCTGCCCGTGCTCCCCAAATCGCCGCATCTGCTTCCTGCGCCCGCCGTGTACCAAATTCCAGCAGCGTATCGCCGCTTGCCACCTGCTTGATGCGCGACGCCTTCGTCGCAATCAGCGTCTGATAGTTCATAAAATTCAACAACGCTGTCTCGACCAATTGTGTTTCCATAATCGTTCCTTCGACGCGTACCAGAGGCTCATTCGGGAAAACAAGTGCCCCTTCTTTCATCGAATGAACGGTTCCACCAAACCTAAACTGGCGCAATGCCTCCAGAAACATAGGATCATACTTCTCCTCTTGCTCTGAAAGGTAACGGATATCCTCTTCTGTAAAGCGCAGGTTTGCAATGTAATTCACAATGCGTTCCAGACCTGCAAACACCGCATATCCGTTGCCAAAGGGCAACTTGCGAAAATATGCCTCAAACACAGCTTTGCGCTGGTGGCTTCCGTTCACCCAATGGGCGTACATCATATTAATCTGATATTTATCTGTATGTAATGCGAGGCTCGTTGACTTCATCGTAATCATCCTCTCTGACTGCCCCCGGTTTTGCAGCGGCGTACCGCCTCATCCATCCGGATTCAGCAACATCCGACTCCATTTTGTTATCGGATATAGGTGCACAATCGTTAAGTTATTTACTTCTTCCGGAGTAAAATTGTATCCTCGGCCGACCATACGGCGGCTCCGAGACTACCCTGAAAATGACCCAAAGCCCAATCATGTCCGGCCTGATTAAAGCTCGCCACAGCGTCCTTGTATATCGTAATCGCAAATCCTTTGTTATAAGCGTCTACAGCCGTATGCAGTACACATATATCCGTGCATACACCGATCAAATGAACTTCCGTAATACCACGTTCACGCAACTTGAATTCCAGATCCGTGCCAGCGAAGGCGCTATATCGTGTTTTATCCATCCAATAGATGGAATCACTCTGTATAGCATAGAGGTTATGGAGCTTGCCATACAAATCTCGTCCGCCAGTTCCACGAATATTATGTGGAGGAAACAGCTTGCTTTCCGGGTGATAAACATCATTTTCCTCATGCAGGTCCACTGCCATAACGACAAAGTCCCCTTGATCCACATACGCCTGCGTAATGGCTGCCATCCGTTCATCCAGCTCTATTGCCGGTTGTCCAACAGGCAGACTGCCGTCCACAAAATCATTCGTATAATCAATAACAATCAATGCCTTCATCGTTCAGTCAGCTCCTTCATCCTCAAGTTGAGGATTGTGCGTTCTTTACGTAACCTATTGCAATACATTAGGTGTAGATAGACAACCGCGGCACCCTGTCACTAAAACGATAAAGCTGTGCCGGTCTCTGTGAATACTGGTTGGAGCTGAGCTGTTTGCCGTTCTCGTCCCTTACCTCTTCCAATATTCCCTGTCTGCTGCGAGTCGATGTTATTTTGCGAATAAAGTTCGGCTCTTCGAAATCCGGTACGACACTTTGAATAACCTGATACAGCTCGCCCAATGTAAAATGCGGTGGCAAAAACTGCTTGGCTATCGTCGTCTGGAGCATTTGCAACTGGATCTTCCGATAAGCATCCACAATAATGTCCCGGTGGTCAAACGCCAGCTCCAATTCCTCCAGCGCTTCACGGATCGTGAACAGCCCGACTTCTGAAGCATCATCCGCCGCTTGCCGCTGCTCCAGCATCCATTCCTCTACCAGTGCAAAAAACGCATGCGATATGATCCATCCACGCGGATCACGCCCAGGTCCACTATACACCCCTAAATACTCCAGATGCCCGCCATCCACGCCGGTTTCCTCTAACAACTCGCGCTTGGCGGCTCCGTAGATGGACTCATCTTCCTGACAAAAGCCCCCGGGTAACGCCCAACGTCCTGCAAATGGCCAACTGCGGCGCTTAATAAGCATTACCTTCAGCTCACGGATCGGCAACGTCTTTGTCACCGTCTTGCGCTCCCGCTTGGTCAAGGTGAACATGACGATATCTGCCGGAGCACCATCCGGGGTCCGATATTTCTTAATGTTATACGACGCCTTCTGCGTCTCTTCGTTTATACGTTCGTTATCCATTAACATCACCACATTATATCGTTTTGATAAATTCATTATGACATAATAAAAAGTTTTGTCAAGCGTCAGGCATGACCCAAATGAGCTGGTTGTTTATGCAATACCCTGAATGTCGCTGTAGCCATACAGCCGAGTGTTCCTTCACTATCCTTTACTTCCGCCTCAGCCGTTATCGTACGTCCCCCTTGATGGAGAATTCGTGCCTTAACCTCCAATCGCCCTTGTTTCATCGCTGTCAGAAAATGAACGTTCAGATTCGTCGTCACACATAATTCCATATTGCGTGAAACCATACTAACCATCCCCATTGCCTGATCCATCAATGAAGTGAGTACGCCCCCATGAACAATACCTACTACGTTAGTATGCTGTGGCCCAGCCTGTAAAGCGATATGTACCTCATTTGCATCAGCTTCGATCAATTCACAGCCCAAATACTCCCAAAATGTGTTTACTTCACCCTCTACCAAACTACGCGAGATATCCATTCCCTTGTTTTCATCCTTTCTATGATGTCCTATTTCCTCTTGAAGGCTGGTACAGTACGTATGATTACAAGTTGCTCCTGAAAAAAAGGCGTGGAAGCTGAGCCTCCACACCATACACCATTCTAGTCACTGCAATTGGAAGAAGAAGTACTTTTTCCCTCTTCTACATCCACCTTTTCGGCAACCGTATCACGAATCGCCATGATAACCATTTGCAGCAGCTCGTTAATTTCCACCTGACTTTGCTGAAACTCCGTTACAATCGGAATGCCGTCAAGTTCTTCCTGAAGCTCCTTAAGCTCGGCCTCTATTTTGGCAATCATGGTTTGATTCTTCAAGGATTCGAAGGCCACAATTTCCTTTTGCTTTTTCTTCATCGCTGCAATCAGATGCTGGATGCGCTGATGATCGCGGATTTTATCTTCTGCTTTCCGAAATACCTGCACTTCCTCACTGTTGCCCAAAATACCCGCCAACTCTTGGGCTTTCGCCAATATCATTTCGCGATTGACCAAATGATCATGCTGGCGCGCCGCCGGTTGATGCTCTGACTGTTGCAACCGCTCCTCTGTCACTGTCCATCGCTCCTTTTCTTACTTACATACAGTCGTACATGCAAATCATATTTGATCCACATGCAAACCTTGCTGTGCTAATTTGTTAACCGTTAACCGCTTCGGCAGTTTGAACCAAATCACCCTGGATATAAAAGGTCATAGGTTCCGTAATTTTCACCTGCACAAAGGTACCAATCAGATCCTTGGAACCCTCAAAATGCACCAGCTTATTGGAACGGGTCCGGCCTGCAAGCACATCGCTGTTATTTTTGCTCTCGCCTTCCACCAGCACCTCAACCACCTCGCCACGCAGTCTACCGTTAAAGCGGAGGCTGTTCTCGTTCACCACATTGTTTAGACGCTGGAGACGCTCTTTTTTGACCGACATAGGAACATTGTCTTCCATGGACGCGGCTGGTGTACCTTCACGTGGTGAATAAATAAAGGTGTAGGCAAAGTCATAACCGACCTCGCGCACGAGAGAAACCGTATCTTCAAACTGTTCGTCCGTTTCGCCCGGAAAACCTACGATAATATCCGTTGTCAACGAAGCATGCGGAACAGCCGCTTTGATCTTCGCCGCCAGCTCCAGAACGCGCTCACGTGTATATTTTCGGTTCATTTTCTTCAATATATCCGTATTGCCGGATTGAACAGGCAGATGGATATGCTCCACCAAATTGCCGCCCTTACCGAGCACTTCAACCAAATGGTCATCAAAATCACGCGGATGTGATGTTGTAAAACGTACACGCGGAATATTAATCTTACGCATATCGTCCATCAGATCCCCGAATCTGTAATTCATATCCTTTAAGTCCTTGCCATAGGCGTTGACATTCTGACCCAGCAAAGTAATTTCCTTAAAGCCCTGACGTGCCAAATCCCTTACCTCAGCAATGACATCCTCGGGACGACGACTTCTTTCCTTACCGCGTGTGAACGGAACAATACAATAGGTGCAAAATTTATCACAGCCGTACATAATGTTCACCCAAGCCCGCATACCCTCACGCTTCTTCGGCAGGTTCTCGATAATGTCGCCTTCCTTGGACCACACCTCGACCACCATTTCTTTGCTGAAGAGTGCTTCCTTGACGAGCTGCGGCAGACGATGGATATTATGGGTACCAAATATCATGTCGACAAAACCATGCTTTTGCAAAATCCGGTTGACGACACTCTCTTCCTGGGACATGCAACCACATACGCCGAGCAGCATACCCGGCTTTTCTGTCTTGAGATGCTTGAGGTGACCCAGCTCACCAAATACTTTGTCCTCCGCATTTTCACGGATCGCACATGTATTCAGCAAGATGATGTCCGCTTCCTTACGATCCTCTGTCGCCTGATAACCCATCTGCTCCAGCAATCCTTTAATCGTTTCGGAATCATGCTCGTTCATCTGGCAACCGAATGTGTACACGATGTAATGCTTTCCCTTGCCGATATGCTTCAGCTCATCTGGAACTGCATTATCGTACAATACTTGTACGTCTTCTTTACCGCGTTGCTTTTCTTTTCTATGATTCGGCTCCGCAATAATATTGATTTCACGTCCGCGAATGCGGATCTTCTTGCTATGCTCATCCTGAGAAATGATCTTTGCATCCGAGAAATCAAAATATTGAGAGTAATCTTTCGTTTCTTTGGCCATTCCTTTGGTCACTCCTTACACCATCTATTTCACGCCAATTACGCTTTTACTGTATCTTTGCATATCGATAAATCTCTTTTAAGCCCGTAAAAACACCTTTGAAAAACGCATTACACTAAATTATAGCATGATTTATAAGCCATCGCCATATATCTCCGTGAACGCAAAATGGGTATGCAGAGGATCTAATGTCCATATTTTTATAGATGAACTTTTTGAGAATCTCTAGTATGTAAAAAAGCCCGACTCTTTAGCAAGAATCGGACCTTAGCCTTTCGGCATTTTATACGTATATTAGTCTACGATTTCAGCGTTGTCACCGTTCTTCACACCGGCTCCATTCGCTTCATCTGTATCAATGTGCATATCCAAAGCAAAAGAATCAGACACACGCGCAAGAACATTTTCGAATACAAGACCACGTTCGCCACCGACACGTACTTTCAGCAACTGCTTGTCCTTAATGTCCCATTTCGCTGCATCAGACGTATGAAAATGAATATGACGGGCAGCTACGATTACACCCTCTTGCAGTTCCACTTCTCCAGCTGGTCCTTTTACTGTGATTCCTGGTGTTCCGTCAATGCTGCCAGATTCGCGTACAGGCGCTTTTACACCGATAGCAAAGGAATCTGTGCGAGAGATTTCAAGCTGGGAAGCCGGACGAGCTGGTCCCAAAATACGAACCTTATCAAATTGGCCCTTAGAACCAATTACGGCTACCGTTTCATTTGCGGCAAATTGTCCTGGTTGGGATAATGGTTTAAATTCCGTCAGTTGATATCCTGCTCCGAACAAAATTTCAACATGCTCTTGAGTCAGGTGAATATGGCGTGCGGAAACGCCGACAGGTACGATTTTACTCATCGTATGGTCACTCCTTTTTCTCTATACAATACTTTACACATCCATGCTATTATACTCCTACTTTGCCAAGAAAGAAAAGGAGAGCGAGACAAAGTTCCGTTTTTCGCCCTAATCAGCCTTTAATATCGTGAACCGTCATTTTAGCGAACAGGATAAAGAACAGCATGATTTCAGCTACGATGAGATGAGAGGGAACAACAATAAATACATTAAAGATAAACAAGACACAGAGTACTCCTGTTAAGAAAAGAATGACTCTCAGGCTTGGTTTAAGATGACTTAATCTGTACTGATGGAATACCAGCAAAACCGACAAAAAGTAAATAAGTACAGAAGCAAAGGTAAAGCAAAGTACAAAGATATAGGCTACTTGTCCCAAAAACAAGAGCTGTATCGAAGCAGCTAGCATGCTAAGTGAAAAATAAATAAACAAATGACCATACATAATAGTCTGTCCTGCTGTTTGTTTTGATTTATCTACGTGTTTCTCCATATTCTCAAAATACTGCCACCAGATTGCGATGACTAATACAAAAGCCAAGGCAGCAAATACAACAGAAGAAACCGTAAAATGATCCGATTGTAAAACAGAAAGCATACTTATCACTGATTCGCCAAGCAGAATTAAGGTAAACTGTGCAAAGCGCTCTAAAAGATGCTCCGTATGGATAGGTGTGATCACCAATTTTTTACGACCAATCAAAGGAACGAGGATATCAACAGCAATGCCGGCATATAAAATCAAATATCGAACCCAAGAGTCAAAAAAGAGGGAGAAGCTCGAGATGATTATTCCGATCCAAAAATAGGTTCCGAAAAAACGAGCTGTTTCCTGTTTATGAGCCTTTTCTTTGGGTGCCGAAAGTAAATATTGAACGGCAGTCAAGCCTCTTAAACCAATATAGCCAACAAAAAAAGATACATAATACGCGTCAAAATCTATATTAAGGCTAGCAGTCATGATTAACACGAAAAACAATTGAAGGATCATAAAGATTCGATGCGTTATACTGTCTTTACCAAAACGGTTGTTGTAGACCGTTTGTCCCACCCAAGCCCACCATATCGGAACAAAAATCAAAATAAACTTTTCCATATGTTCCCAAGAAATACTATTATGCTCAACATGTAGTAAAACATGAGTGGCCTTGGAGACAGCGGCTACGAATAACAAGTCATAGAAGAGTTCAAGCCAAGTAACCTTTTTTATCAACATTATGTAATGAAGCTCCCCTCTGATATGGCCGTACAGCATGGTGACTCGTCAGGCTCGCTCCAAATGTCTGTCATATTTCGGCAAGCGTTATTTTAGCACCATACCATTCTAGGATGCTCCAATTATTTCGTAATATATCTCGCTTTGTCAAGGGTGTGCGTAACCAAAAATAACTGCTATAAATAGCTATTTAAGAAGACATTTTAGAAGGCAGATTCGTTTGCAAATATTCCAGCGCATGTCCTCCCAGCCACCCCTTGACCAGCTCCTCAGGATAATGCTTCAGCAGCAGTTCCGCAAAACGTGGATATTTCCCCGAATGCTCCAGCCCCTGCACATGACGCTCGATACCGTCAAAATCAGAGCCAAACATCAAATGCCGTTCGCCGCCTATTGAACAAATATGTTCAATGTGTGGCAGCAAATCCTCTGCGGTCACCGTACCCTGCTCTTTGAGAAACATCGTGACGAAAGTCAAACCAATCCGTCCGTTACGCGCGATCAACGCGCGAATCTGTTCATCCCGCAGATTACGTGGGTGAGGACATACCGCGAAGACGTTGGAATGCGAGGCAATCGGCGGTCGAGCTGCCTCCTTCAGCACCTCCCAGAAGCCTTGTACGGACAAATGCGATACATCTAGCAGCAAACCTAGCTCATTACAGCGCTTGACCAACTCATGCCCCTTACGAGTCAGTCCGCCCCCCCTCTGCTCCATAATGCCGTCAGCCGCCCAATTTGCATAATTCCACGTCAGCCCGATCAATCGGATTCCCAATGCGTAGCACAGTTCAGCATAAAACGGATTCCCTTCCAGCGCTTCCACTCCCTCCAGTGATAGCAGTGCCCACGGTGATCCTTGAAGTTGTTGCATTCCATTGCCTTTCAGATGCCCCTCCACTGTACCCTTCCATTCTTCCATGTCTTCCTTCCACAACAACGGCTTCAACCCGCCAGACGGGGATATCATATGCTGCCTGAACAGTTCGATCTGCCGAATCATATGCTCAAATCTTGGCGTACCCAGTACCTGTGAAATATATATAGCAAATGTCTGCAAGTACACATGGCCTTCTAACAAACGCTCTCTTGTAACATCAAGCGACGGATGACTGAAATCCACCTGCGGGTTAAGCTGCATCTTACACAACACATCACAATGCAAATCGGCAACCGACCATTTTGAGTGTGGTTTACTGTTCATGCATTTTACCTCCATTCATAGATTACTGCGTGATCAAGTTATCTTACAACCTATGTAATATAAGGCGACTTCCATGCAAAAAAGCCCGTTTACACCATCGTAAACAGGCTCAGGCAACTAGCATTTATTATCTTGGCTCTACAATCAGCTTGATTGCAGTCCGGTCTTCTCCGTCAATAACAATATCCGTAAAAGCAGGAATACAAATCAAATCCACTCCGCTTGGTGCGACAAATCCCCGGGCAATGGCTACAGCTTTAATGGCTTGGTTCAGTGCACCCGCTCCAATCGCCTGCAATTCGGCATTTCCACGTTCACGCAGTACTCCTGCGAGTGCGCCTGCAACTGAATTGGGATTGGATTTTGCTGATACTTTTAATACATCCATAGTAAGTACCTCCCCTGGGAATGATGATGGTTTGATTCCACTATTAGATGTTATTCGAGGGTCAGCAAAAAATTCCTGCTTTTTGATGACATTTTTCCTTATTCTTTCCTTAAGCAGTTTCCAAAAAAGGTTAATCCATCCTCCATTCGTCTTCTTTGAGTCTAATTTTCTGAATTTTACGCGCCATACCGTCGTTGTCATTCAGCTCTACGCTAACTGCGTGAAAATGCCATTTTCCGTTGTCAGGTTGGAAACGTACCGGAAGCTGAGTCTGAAATTTCTGCAACACGGCGTCTCTCTGCATGCCAAGTACTCCTTCATAGGGACCTACCATACCCACATCGGTCTGATACGCCGTTCCTTGCGGTAAAATCGTATCATCGTTGCTCTGCACATGGGTGTGTGTACCAACAACAATTGAAGCACGGCCATCCAGATGCCAACCCATAGCGATTTTTTCCGATGTCGCTTCAGCATGAAAATCAACCAGAATGTGCTTATGCTTCTTGCGCAATTCATCTACGATCTCATCTGCTGCGCGGAACGGGCAATCGATGGGCGGCAGAAAGGTTCTGCCCTGCAAGTTAACGATCGCCAGCTCCTTGCCTCCACCTTTCACCACGGTATAGCCTCGTCCCGGCGTTCCTGGCGGAAAGTTTGCCGGACGTATGATACGCGGCTCATCATCTATAAAATCAAATATATCCTTATTGTCCCAAGTATGATTACCCATTGTAATACCATGTACGCCCCAATCAAAAAATTCTCTGGCGATGGCTGGAGTAATGCCTCTTCCTGAAGCTGAATTTTCCCCGTTCACGATAATGATATGCGGGTTGTATTTTGATTTTAGCGAAGGGAGATTTTCCCTTAATGCTTTTCTGCCTACACTACCGAAAATATCTCCAATAAATAATACGTTGATAGAAAACCCTCCCTAGTCTGCCTTACATAATGAAAAGTGGCCCTACAAACAGCGGCCACTTTTCGTTAAATTACTTTATTTTGCGTATTCTACCGCGCGGGTCTCACGAATGACGGTAACCTTGATATGTCCCGGATAATCCAGTTCATTCTCAATCGTTTTCGTTATATCGCGAGCCAGTCGGAATGCTTCCGCATCATCAATTTTCTCTGGCTGCACCATGACGCGAACTTCGCGTCCAGCTTGAATGGCGTACGATTTTTCCACGCCTTCAAAAGACTCGGAAATGCGTTCCAGCTTCTCAAGACGACGGATGTACGTCTCCAGTGTTTCACGCCGCGCTCCCGGTCTTGCTGCCGACAGGGCATCTGCCGCCCCAACCAGCATGGCAATCACTGAAGTTGCTTCGCAGTCGCCGTGATGTGAAGCAATACTGTTGATGACGACCGGGTGTTCCTTGTACTTCTTCGCCAGTTCCACGCCAATTTCAACGTGTGATCCTTCCACTTCGTGATCCAGCGCCTTCCCGATGTCATGCAGCAACCCTGCCCGTCTTGCCAGTGTAACGTCCTCGCCCAGTTCTCCGGCCATCAGACCTGTCAAGTATGCAACTTCCATCGAGTGCTTCAGTACGTTCTGTCCGTAGCTTGTACGGAACTTGAGACGTCCCAGGATCTTGATTAAATCCGGATGCAAGCTGTGCACGCCCACCTCGAAGGTGGCCTGCTCGCCATACTCGCGGATTCGTTCGTCCACTTCTTTACGGGATTTTTCCACCATTTCTTCAATACGAGCCGGATGTATCCGTCCGTCCGCTACGAGCTTCTCAAGCGCAGTACGCGCTATCTCTCTGCGAATCGGATCAAATCCGGACAAAATAACAGCTTCCGGCGTATCATCAATAATGAGGTCAATTCCCGTAAGGGTTTCAAGCGCACGGATATTACGGCCTTCACGTCCGATAATCCGGCCTTTCATTTCTTCGTTTGGCAACGTGACCACAGAAACCGTCGTTTCCGCCACATGGTCCGCCGCACAGCGTTGGATGGCCAGTGTGATGATTTCACGAGACTTTTTGTCCGCTTCTTCCTTGGCCTGTTGCTCAATTTCCTTAATCATCTGAGCGGTTTCATGACGAACTTCCTGCTCTACGTTGGACAGAATAATACTTCTCGCATCTTCCGTCGTCAGATTGGAAATACGCTCCAGCTCAGTTACCTGACTCTTGTAAATTAAATCAATTTGCTGCTGGGTTTCATCGATTCGTTTCTCTTTGTTGGCCACTTGTTCTTCTTTACGTTCCAGCGATTCCAATTTTTTATCCAGCGATTCTTCTTTTTGCAGCAGTCTTCGTTCCTGCCGTTGAATTTCATTCCGACGCTCACGAGTTTCCTTTTCAGCTTCGGCACGGATGCGGTGGATTTCATCTTTCGCTTCCAATACCGTTTCCTTCTTCAGCGCTTCTGCCTCTTTTTTCGCGTTCTCCACGATTTGCGCGGCAGCTTCTTCCGCACTGGAGATTTTAGCTTCTGCAATAGATTTGCGAATAAAATAACCAATCCCGAACCCAAAGAATAACGCGGCTACAGCAACGAGAACGAACCAGATCGCAGTCATCATACTGTTCACCTCCCCGTTGGTTCCTCCAAGGCATTCCTTGGGACTTTTTGCAATTGTCACTTTAGCTTTGATCGTCAAACTAAGATAACGGCACGCGGCCGTTTCATTTCATATGCACATGCTTTCACATGTACAATTCCGCCTGGCATAGCGGCATCACTTGTTATTTGGCGATGAGAACGTACCCATGGACTCCGCTTTTTTGGAAGGAAAAAGGGTGTTCCACAAGCATCGTTTCATATATATTTTATTATTTGACAAATGGCATTGTCAAGGGAATGCAAACTTTAGTAGATTACCATGTGGCTTTCCATGTGATAACCAGCTCACCTGTTCGCTTATGCCAGCTAACGGATGTCCGACTGTTTAACGGCTATTCATCCCACAGCGATAATTCCTCGTCATCGGAAGCCCCGTCTTGCTCGACCATCGTGAGATGATTGACTACGCGGCGTGTCATATCCCCCGAATATCCGCGTCTCATGAGAAAGGGGTACGTTTTCCGTTTTTTCTCCATTATATCTCCACGCACCTGATTCCATTTCTTGCGTCCGACTAACAAAGCGCTCTCCCATTCCTCCTGATCGCTGACCTCACCTAAAGCTTCCCCGATAGAGGCTTTAGAGATGCCCTTTTGACGCAGTTCCTGCCTTACCCACATCTTCCCCTTCCGCTGGCTCGTTATGCGCTGCCTTGCCCACTGGCGGGCGTACAGATCGTCATCTATAAGTTGCTCCCGCTCCAGACGGTTCAACACCTCATCAATAACAGCTTGATCCATTTCCTTTTGCGTCAAACGCTGCTCAATCTCCTGACGTGTACGCGGCTTTCGTCCCAAATAACGAAGCGCGTACACATATGCCTGTTGCTTTTCGTCCGCCAGAACGATTTCTTCCAGTTCCTTTTTGACGAAAGTCGTTCCCTTGAACATATTGTACTTGATCATTACATCTTCCAGTACGGACAATGAATACGGACCAAAATGAATCGTGTATCTTCCGCGTTTCCTGCCCTGTCCCTGTTCCACCCTCCTAATCATCAATTCCTCATGATCGGGAAAAAGGAACATGCCTTGCTGCTCATCTTCTTTCGAAATGTGTTCGCCTTCATCTTCCAATTGCAATGTGCTTCCCTCACTTTGATATTCACGAAAGCAAGCTTGAGAACGCCCGCCACGCAACAGTAAAATGTAGCTAGCACTAGGCCACATTCGATGCAAAAATGCCCTGCACAACTGTGCAGGGCATCAGAATCATGCTATTCAAACGGACTGTGCCATAACCCCCGGCTTCAGTTCACAAAACAGACTTTAACTAAACTTTATTCAAGCTCCAGCAATTCCTGTTCTTCCTTGGCTTGCTTTGCCAACTCTTCTTCTGTCGGCGGAGCTACTGTCGTAATCAGGTTGCTGGCCACCCGAATTTTTTGCTCGATCGTGCTAGCAATGTTCGGATTTTCCTTCAAAAATTGCTTCGCATTTTCACGTCCCTGACCGAGTCGCTCACCTTCATAGGAATACCAGGCTCCGCTCTTGTCAACAATGTCATGCTCTGTACCAATGTCGATCAAGCTGCCTTCTCTGGAGATGCCTTCCCCGTACATAATATCCACTTCGGCCTGACGGAAAGGAGGCGCCACCTTGTTCTTCACCACTTTAATACGTGTGCGGTTACCTACAATGTCGTTCCCCATTTTCAAGCTTTCAATACGACGGACATCCAAACGTACAGTGGAGTAAAATTTCAGAGCACGTCCGCCTGGTGTCGTTTCAGGATTACCAAACATAACGCCTACTTTTTCACGCAATTGGTTAATAAAGATAGCAATCGTTTTTGACTTGTTAATAGCACCGGACAGCTTACGTAATGCCTGTGACATCAAACGGGCTTGAAGACCAACGTGGGAATCTCCCATCTCGCCTTCAATCTCCGCCTTCGGCACAAGTGCTGCTACGGAGTCAACAACAACAATGTCCACTGCCCCACTACGTACAAGCGCTTCGGCAATCTCAAGTGCCTGCTCCCCTGTATCCGGCTGCGATAGCAACAACTCATCAATATTGACACCCAGCTTGCTGGCATACGACGGATCGAGCGCATGCTCGGCGTCGATAAAGGCGGCTTGTCCGCCTGCTTTTTGTACCTCTGCGATAGCGTGAAGTGCTACTGTCGTTTTACCGGACGATTCCGGTCCATATATTTCAATAACTCGGCCTCTCGGGAAGCCGCCCGTTCCTAATGCAATATCCAAAGCAATCGAACCACTGGGAGAGGTTTCCACTTGCATATGTGTGGACTCACCTAACTTCATAATGGAACCTTTACCGAATTGCTTTTCTATTTGACGGAGCGCCATATCCAGCGCAGCACGACGATCTGACAATAAACTCACATCCTTCGTTGTTTGTACTTTAATAATACCTTGTTTTGACACGCTTGCCAAGCATTTTTTCGAACATACATTCGTTTTTTTTGTTAGGCAGTTCTCTTCTATACTTCCATCTGTCTCTTAAATCAAAAAAGAACCGCAGGCAAAAAGGCTTTTGCAACGGTTCTTCCGATAATATGATTATATCATTAATCGTTTACCTAAAACAACTCTATGAAAACTCGTGTCGGATACAGCTCATTAAGAGAGCTGCTCATTTTCCACCAGTCTGCGCCATAATCTGTACAGGATTGCCTTAACAGACCGCAGACGGATCGTTTCACGATTCCCGCTCAATTTCAGCTCGTATACCTCAGTTTCTTTGTCACGCTCAGCAATACCGATATAAACCAGACCAACCGGCTTCCGCTCAGAATATCCGGGTCCAGCTACACCAGTAACCGAGAGTCCGAAATCACTGTCCGTGACCATTCTTGCCTGCTCCGCAAGTACAAGGGCTACTTCCTCGCTTACTGCGCCGGGCGCATTGTCCCCCTCCAAATAATCATGTGGCACGTTGAGCAGCTTCTTCTTCATTTCATTGGAATAACACACGATACCGCCCTGAAACATAACTGAGCTGCCCGGAACGGAAGTGATGTGCTCCATCAGCATTCCACCTGTGCAGCTTTCCGCCGCGCTAACAGTCAGTCCGCGATCGGACATCAAATCCACAATAACCTTCTCCAGCGTGACGTCCTCACTCGCATACATGTATTCCGAAAGACGTTGCTGAATTTCTGCTTCCGTAGCCCCCAGCTTAACCAGTGCCTCGCTCTCGTTGGCCGCCTTGGTGGATATACGGATCGTGACCTCTCCCTCCTTGGCATAAGGAGCAATGGTCGGATCTGTCTGTGATTTGATCAGATCCAATAAGCGGGTTTCGAGAGCCGACTCACCGATTCCTGCAAACTTTAGCATTTTCGAATAAATCGGCAGTTCCTTACCACTCAGTGCTTGCTGGAGCAACCAAGGTTTTGCCTGATTCTCAAACATCGGTTTGAGTTCCTTCGGCGGTCCAGGCAAAACCACATAGTATTTACCATTCTGTGCAATCGCATCGCCCACAGCCAGCCCTGTCTCATTTTCAAGAGGGGTAGCTCCTTCAATAGAAAGCGCCTGACGCCGATTATTTTCGGTCATTTCCACCCCGCGATTACGGAAAAAATGTTCCAGCTTATCCATAGCGAGACGGTCTATATGCAATTTACGCCCCAGCACAGCGGCGATTGCATCTTTCGTCAAATCATCCTGAGTCGGTCCCAAACCGCCCGAGAACAAAATAATATCCGCACGCTTCTGAGCCAGACGTACCGCTTCCTGAAGTCGATCCATGTTATCACCAACAACCGTCTGAAAATATACATCAATCCCAATCGTAGCCAACTCTTGTGACAAATATTGGGCATTTGTGTTCACAATTTGTCCGAGCAATAATTCAGTTCCTACTGCGATGATTTCAGCTTTCATCGTTTCTGCCTCCTGTAGAGCGAATGTTGTGGGAATTATGCAAAGAAACAGCAATAAGCAAACTCCCTATCGCTGTTCCCATAAAACTTATCCTGTTAAACCTTGGAGGAGCGGAGTAAATGACTGTTCTTTACAAAATAGTCAATGCCCGAGTAAATGGTAATAAGCGCAGCCGCCCATATCGCTATTAAATCAAACGGAATACCCAGAAAAACAAACGGAAAATTATTAATGAGTAACGCTACAATGGCAACGATCTGGATGATGGTCTTTAATTTGCCCCAGTTGCTTGCAGCGACCACAGAGCCATCCAATAAAGCAATCTGACGCAGACCAGTAACCGCAAACTCACGGCTAACAATGACAACAACAATCCACGAATCAATCTTGCCCAATTCCACCAAAGAAACCAAAATAGCAGTTACCAGAAGCTTATCCGCAAGAGGGTCCAGTAATTTCCCCAAGTTGGTGACCATGTTATTTTTACGGGCCAAATATCCGTCAAGACCATCCGTGCTGGCGGCTATGAGGAAAATGATAGCCGCAATCAACTGATTATACGGCAGCTCGAAAGCTCCAATCTCAATCGGCGGCGGATAGAAATCAAAATCCACCAGCAAGGCCAGCATCATCACCGGGATTAGGCAAATCCGCGTTATTGTAATTCTGTTGGGTAAATTCACAACACACTCTCCCCTGATTATCGTACTTGATTAAAAATGGCAGTTTTCGGATTTAATTCAATCCTATGTAAATCGTTTTGACTACCGCTATACACCTGATCATCTGCATTTTCGTTACAAGTATAATATGGTGCAAAACGCATGTCAAAATAACCTGCCACGCATCAAGCATCATTTTTTCTTACAATATGCATGAGGGAAAACGGCTTTATTTCATATTCGTAAATTGAAGTTCCAATGGTAGATCAGCTTTGCGCAATAACTGAATGACTGCTTGTAAATCATCCTTGTTTTTTCCGGTCACGCGGATCTGATCACCTTGAATCTGACTTTTCACTTTCAGCTTGGAGTCCCGGATAAGAATGTTAATTTTTTTGGCATTATCCTGATCAATCCCCTGCTTGAGTGCAAGACGTTGGCGTACTGAACCCAAAGACGCTGGTTCCAGCTTCCCGTACTCCACGTTTTTAAGGGATAAACCGCGCTTGGCCATTTTGGATTGCAAAATATCAATTACCGCGTTGAGCTTGTATTCGTCCTCCGATGCAATTGTAAGAGCTTCCTTTTCAAGCTTAAGGCTGCTTTTGCTCCCCTTAAAATCAAATCGTGTTTCAATTTCACGCTCCGTCTGATGAACCGCATTGGTCAATTCCTGCATATCCATTTTGGAGACGATATCAAATGAATTTTCTGAAGCCATCGTTTCACTTTCCTTTCCACAACAAAGTTCAATAACTAATTATAGGCTAGTCATTTACAAAAATCCAATAATCCGATCACTAAAAAGGCGCCCTTGCCAGTTAATGACAAAAACGCCTTTATTTCATTCCGCGATCATATCTAATTGTGGCTGCGGGTCGGATTCCGGAACATATCCAGAAGTCCCAGCACAATGTGAGCTAGACCAAAGCCTAGTATGCCATAGCCCCATGCACTTGGGGTCAGATAATAGCCAAGCAGGCTTACAATTATACCAAGCACTGTCACAATCCAGCTGACGGTCATAATGTATACACCTCACTTTGCGGAAAATGAAATGACTGGCTTCCCATGAATTACAGTCATTAGTATTTCCGCGCAATAGAAGGTTTATTCACCGCCAGTAGTCGAAGAAACTGTACCACTCTGTGTTGAAACCGTACTATCTGTAGTCGAATCCGTAGTAGTACCACTCACCCCGGCACTCGTTCCGGTCGAAGAAGCTTCTCCTTGCTGTATCAAAACACGAGTCGTCGATTTATTATCGGTTATCGGTTGACCTGCTACTGAAATATCCGTGGCAGAAGAACGTCCTGATTTGATATACAAGCCTTCCGGCCCGATGTCAAAGGACATAGCATCTCCGCTTTTGGTCATGCCATAGCTCAGCTTTTCGCCACGTGAGTTTTGTCCCTTGTACACCTCAAGCCAGCTTTCTCCCGTTGCCTTAATATCGACCTTGACTGTAGCTCCGGTTGCACTGGAAACTTTGAAAATCGTCGTTTTGCCTTGCTTGCCATCTTGAGCCACAGTTACACCTTGTTGCGGCGTAGTGGTATTCGGCTGTTGGCTACTGTCAGGAGTGGTCGTGGTCGTATCCGTTCCTGTACCTCCCGGTGGTTGGGTTTGCCCCGTTTGCCCAGCATCAGGAGTGGTTTGTCCGCCGCCACCATTTGGAGCTGCCGTCTGACCGTTATTCGGCGGTGTTGTCTGACCGCTTCCCTGAGGAGGGGTTGTCGTCGTATTTTGCGGCGGTGTCGTAGTTCCCTCCTTGGTGCTGTTAGGAGTGGACGTACTTGGTGTCGTAATCGGCGTTGTATTCTCGGCTGTTTTTGGAGCAGTATGGTTGTTACTCACCCAATAAGCATAAATAACCCCAACAATGAGAACCAGAAAAAGCCACATTAAAGCTGTCGGCAACCATTTGAGATTACCAATCGTAGCCGGACGGCTGGAGCGTTTCTGTGTCACAGGCTCCATAACAGCTTCCGGCTCCGGTTCAGGTACATTGCTTTTATGTCCTTCCAGAATCTCGTCGGGGTTTAAACCGACCGTTTCAGCGTACGTTTTAATAAAAGCTCTGACATAAAAGCTTCCCGGCAGCACTTTGTAATCGCCCGTCTCAATGGCTTCCAGATAACGTTTGCGTATCTTCGTCATTTCCTGAACATCGTCAAGGCTCAATCCTTTTTGCAGCCGGGCCTCCTTTAATTGCTGACCCAGTTCTGACATGTCATCATCTCCTTGTATAATTACGCTTATTTAAAGATCTTCTGTATAACTGGCTGTAAAGGTATCATAAATAATTTCCTCAGCCGGATTATTGCGAAGTTCAATAATGAAATTGAAATCGTCGAAGCTGTATCCCGATTCACGTACAAAAACGTCAGGATGCTCTATAACCTTCGTACTCGGCATGCTCATAATTTCCTGAAGCAGGTGATAATGTCTTTCATTTGAGCGAATTGTACTCACAATGCCGTCAATAATAAATACATTGTTAGGGTTCATTTCCTCTTCGGAGAGTTGACTGCGCACCGTCTGCCGCAATAGCGTTGAAGACACAAAAGTCCAGCGCTTCATGGCGCAGACGCTGCTGGCAATGATGGTCTCGGTTTTTCCCACACGAGGCATTCCGCGAAGTCCAATCACCTGATTTCCATCCCTCTTTAATACTTCACCCAAAAAATCAACCAGTAACCCAAGCTCGTCGCGTGTAAAGCGGAATGTTTTGCGGTCGTCCGAATCCCGATCAATGTAACGTCCGTGTCTTACTGCCAATATATCGACCAGCCTCGGAGCGCGTAAAGCCGTAACTGTAATATTGCTGGCCTTTTTTAAAGTATCTCCGAGAATGCGTATCTTCTCGTCATCGTCCGTTTCCAGCAGCATCCCCCGTCTTTCGCCTTCAACACCGTTGATCGTCAGTATATTAACCCCCAGAATACCAAGCATGGAAGCAATGTCTCCCAGCAATCCGGGACGATTTTTATGTATCTTGTACTCCATGTACCACTGTTTCAATTCTTCCGTCACGTTAGCACCTCATTCACATTCAAAACCGTAAACATTTCCAAATCAAAGACTTATTGTATCATAAAATAACACCATTCGACAAAACCAATTATTGAGACCACAAAGGCTTCTTGTATTCAACACAATTGCATAAGCCTCGATCACGTTTATGATATATAAATTACAAAGGAATTACAAGAACAGCTCTGTAACCATTACAGAAAAGCCCCCAAAAGGGAGCTTTTCATGTTGGTTCCTGCTTATGCGTTGCTTTTGGCTAATTTGACCATCAGCCGGGCAATAGTGTGACGCTCGTCCTCATCGGCAACTCCCCACAGTTCTTTCAGTGCGCGGTTGGAGTGGTTGGCCGGATCGACCTTCTCATCCAGAAAATCACCGATTTCATAAGCAAGCTCTGAAATGGTATCCTGGCTGATTCCAAGCTTCTCCGCCTGTTCCACACGCTGACCAAGGAACTTCTTCCAGGTATCGAAATTCTGAACAACTGTTGACATACTTAAATCCTCCTTAGATGATTCAGATTTAAAATCAACAGTTATAATATGTTCTTCTCAGGTGCTCTCTATACTGGTGGTTTCCTCCAAACGCTGTACTTCTCGTCAAGTCACCCATCCTCCGTTAGGACTAATGACCTGCCCGTTAATATAACCTGATTCAGGAAGCGCCAGAAAATAAACCAGTGATGAAATTTCATCAGGCCGAGCCAATCGACCGGCAGGAATTTCTTCTTCAAGACTGGAAATTTCCCCTTCGTCCAAATGATCCAGCATAGACGTATCCACTGCACCCGGAGCTACCGCATTTACCGTTACTCCAGAAGGTGCAACTTCTTGAGCCAGTGCTTTAGTAAATGCGTTAATCCCGCCTTTGGTAGTGGAATACAGCACCTCGCACGAAGCGCCGCATATTCCCCATACAGAAGACACATTCACGATACGGCCATAGCGTTGGGAAATCATATGCGGCATAAAAACCTGCGTACACAGAAAGGTTCCCTTCACATTGACGGCCATCACTTCATCCCATTCCTCTTCCGACACATCCGTCAGTAATCCGTAATGAGATAATCCAGCGTTATTCACAAGAATATCTGGCTTCATTCCGTGATTCTCCAGCTTCTCCCGCATGCGTTCAATCTGCTCCTTGCTCCGCAGGTCCGCTGACACGGTCATCACCTTGCCTGAATAAGCCATACAACGGCGGGCAACTTCATTCGCTTTTTCATGGGACTTCATGTAGTGAATGACCACATTCATCCCAACAGCCGCAAAACGCTCCGCAATAGCCGCTCCAATCCCGCCGCTTGCTCCTGTGATCAGCACTGTCGTATCGCCAATGGCTTTTAATTCCCCATTCTTGGTGGTTATCGGTTCCCTCTCCCTGGGCATTACGGACTCACCACCAGCGATATGGCCATCTGATCCCACTGAATATGATCCTTCAGACGACGGTTAACATCCTCAAGTGTAATACTTTCATAGACCGGAAGCAATTGGAAAAAATCGCTATCCCGAAAGCGATGTCTCGTAAACTCATGCGCTATATTTTCGGGCGAATTGAGCATACGCAGGTAACCGCCGATTTTCTTTTTACGTGCCCGTTCAAAATGTTCTGCCGTGAAGCCCTGTTTTTGAATGGACTCCACCTCTTCACGTATCCGCGCCAACAGCCGATCCGGGTCCTTTGTATCTCCACCGATAGCAGAGAACGCATACTGCGGTGTACTGTTGTACTCATGTCCAAAGCTATCTGAAATGAGGTCCTCATCGTAGAGCTTTTGATACAGCTGCGTACTCGAGCCGAACAAAAGATCAAGCATCAACTTGGTTTCCAGATCATGACGAAGCAGTTCCTCACCCGTGAGACCGACCTTGGCTTCCTTGAATCCGAACAACAGCTTAGGGAGAGAAACCGCCAGCTTTACCTCACGACGCTTCTCTGCCACAGTAGCAGGCTCTTTGTCAAAAATTCGCTCAATCTCTCCTTGCGGCTTGTAATCCTTTTTCGCCTGATTGTTACGCACCAATTCTATTACTTCCGCCGGGTCCACTCCGCCTACCACAAAAAGAATCATATTGCTCGGGTGGTAAAAAGCCTCATAACAGCTATACAACGTTTCTTTCGTAATCGTGCTGATGGATTGAACGGTACCCGCAATATCAATATGCACTGGATGGACCTTATATAGCGCTTCGATCAGGCCAAAGTAACTCCGCCAATCCGGGTTATCCTCATACATATTGATTTCCTGACCGATAATGCCTTTTTCCTTCTCCACATTTTCATCTGTAAAGTAAGGGTGCTGTACAAAATTGACCAGTGTGGTTAAATTCTCCTGAATATGCTCGGTTGCGGAAAATAGATATACCGTTTGATCAAAGCTCGTAAATGCATTGGCCGATGCCCCATTGGAGGAAAAAGTAGCGAAAATATCGCCTTGAGGCTCTTCAAACATTTTATGCTCCAAAAAATGGGCGATGCCATCCGGAACCTTAACCGGCTGCTGACCTTCCACGCGAAAATGATTATCAACTGAGCCGTATTTGGTTGCAAATGTAGCGTATGTCTTCTGAAAGCCCGGTTTGGGCAACACATAGACGTGTAATCCGTTATCCATCACTTCATAGTACAGCGTTTCCTGCAAATGCTCATAAGGTATGTGCTCCACCCGCTATTCCCCCTTCTGGTCTCTCAAGAAATAAATGGTGTCCAGTCGGAACGTCCGGGCGGCATCCTGAACATCCTTCACCTTGACAGCCTCCACCTGGCTCAGCAGCTCATCTACCGTCCGCTCTTTGCCGGAAAGCTGTCTGTTAAAATCGTAAGCGATCATTTCAAAAGCGGAATCCTGCATTTCCTTCAATAAATTGCGGATCATCGCCTGTGTCTGGGTCATTTCCAGCTCGGTAATCGCCCCATTTTGCGTATCTTCCAGTTGCTTGCGGATAATGGTAACCGCTTTTTCATAATTGGGTATTTCGATACCGGATTGAATCGTCCCTATGCCCTTGTGCCCGTCATACCGTGATGAGGCGTAATACGCCAAACTTTCCTTCTCCCGCACGTTGACGAATAGCTTGGAGTGAGGATAACCACCTAAAATCCCGTTGTACATCAGAGCGGATGCATATCGATCGTCACCATACGTAATTGGGGTGCGCAATCCCATGTTTAGCTTCCCCTGATTTACATCAAGACGCTCCACCACCGTTTGTACATCACGCTCCACCGCTTTTGGTTGTTCAGGAGCATATCCCTTTTCTTCCGAACGGTTCAGTTGGAAATAGCGGTCTACGAACTTCTCCACTTCCTCCAGCGTCGTATCTCCAACTACATACAAATCCATGCTGGCGTTATTCAGCCATTCTCCATAAGCCTGATACAAGCCTTGCGCATCTATACGATCCAGATCAGACCGCTGACCGAGGGGGTGCAGACGATAAGGCTCATTTTTGCACATTTCCTCCATGCAGCGCTCTCCAGCATAACGAATTTTATCATTGACTATAGCTTCCAGCTTCTTGCGTACGTTTTCCCGTTCCTGCTGGACGTATCCGGTTTGAAATGCACCATTCTCCAATGCAGGCTTCGTCAACACCTCTCCGAGAAAAGCAAATGAACGATCCAGCAAGCTGTCTGAGCTGTTTACAAAGCTGTCATTAATCGTATCCATGCGAAATTGCACGATTTGATAATCTCCGCGCTTATATACATCAAATCCAAAGCCCGCGCCATACAATTGCTCTAATTGTTCTCTAAATTGTATAGTCTGCGGATATGATTCTGTACCCCGTCGTAGTACGAATGGTGTCAGTCCCACTCGGGTTACCGTTTCCTCTCGTAGTGGAGTACCTACATACAATGATATCGCAAACGTCTTAAAGCGTTTGGTTGGCAGTACATGAATCCTTAATTGTCTGCGCGTCCCACGCTCGAAACCTGTTTTGTTCAAGTCCAAAACTCCTTTGTGACGTCAATTTCGTCTAGCCTTTGATTAGCATGAGCCGCTGTGAATCATTTTCCTGTAAAGAGGTAAAGTGTGCCAATCTTTATTCTAACGATGCAAAAGCCAAGAAGCAACCGGAGACAAGCTCCCGGCTGCTTCGGCGGTTTACATGCAGAAAATATGCTGACCAATCGTCTTTACCTGCGGGCGGCTCCAAATCCATTTGGAGGTGGCTGTTTTTGGATTAAAATAATAGAGGCAGCCTCCGCTTGGGTCCCAGCCGCTCAATGCCTGGCGAACTGCCTTTGTTGCAGTTTCATTTGGCGTGAGCCAGATTTGACCATCAGCTACAGCTGTAAAGGCCCCCGGTTGAAAAATCACTCCAGACGGTGTGTTTGGAAAGCTGGGGGATTTGACCCGGTTCAAAATAACTGCCGCCACGGCTACTTGACCTTCAAACGGCTCGCCACGGGATTCACCGTAGACTGCGTTAGCCATAATTTTGAGATCGTTGTCAGACAATCCCATCGTGTTAGCTGATCCCATTGTTTCATCTTTTTGATCCGTTTTATTATTGTCCGCTGTCTGTCCCTGAGCGGAAGCCTCATTTTTACGATGTAAAGGCGTTTCGGTCGGTTTCCAATTAGGAGTTGCATTCACCAGCTTTAGCTTTGTTTTTGCTCCGACCACTCCGTCAGGGGTCATGCCAAACTCTTTTTGAAAGCCCTTAACAGCCTTCAATGTACTGCTGCCAAAATGACTGTCCACTTTCGCCCCGAAAAAGCCCAACAGCTTTAAACGGGATTGCAGTTCATATACATCCTGACCGTAGGAGCCGTAATTAACCGCCTCTGTGCTAAATGTCTCTTGGGAAGGCTGTGTTGATTGTACTTCCTGCTGTGTGCTTAGCGGCTCCGCATACTGCGCAGAGACGTTCGCAATAAGTCCTGTGTACGTGATAGCCGAGGCTGCGAGAATACCCGTGCAAATCCAGACCATTGTCTTTTTCATATGCTGCGCTCTACCTTTCTTTTGTGGGATTAACAGGATGGCTACGTTTATTATGACAAGCTCTGCTTAAAGCTATTCACCCTTTTAATCTTCTTTCATTCGGCTACTCCTATTCCTGAAAAAAAGCAAAAAAAAATCGCTGTCTGTACGCATAGTGTTGTCGAATTTAAACAAACACCACACTTACAAACAGCGATTTTGGATGCGATTTCCTGTAAAGCCTATGGTCAGGAACTGACTTTGTTTTGCTGATATTGCTCCATTGAAATAAGCACCTCACGGGGCTTGCTTCCCTCGTAAGGGCCGATGACACCACGAGCCTCCATAGAGTCAATCAACCGGGCCGCACGTGTATAGCCGATCCTCATGCGGCGCTGAAGCAGAGATACAGATGCTTGCTTGGCCTCCAAAATGATGTTGACAGCCTGATCGTACAGCTCATCCAGCATTTCATCGGCATCAGCCGATAGCTCCTCTACCTCCGGTACAAGCGTTTCATCATATTGTGCTTCACCCTGCTCACGCACATAGTTAACGATGTTCTCCACTTCCTGATCGCTCATAAACGCTCCTTGAACGCGAACCGGCTTGGAAGCGCCCATCGGCATGAACAACATATCCCCACGCCCAAGCAGCTTCTCGGCCCCACCCATATCCAGTATTGTACGGGAATCCACCTGCGAGGATACACCAAAGGCAATACGCGAAGGAATATTGGCTTTGATAACCCCGGTAATGACGTCAACCGACGGTCTCTGCGTTGCAATGATAAGATGAATCCCTGCGGCACGCGCCATTTGGGCCAATCGTGCAATCGCATCCTCCACATCCCCCGCAGCTACCATCATCAGATCCGCCAACTCGTCCACAATAACGACGATGTAAGGCAGGAACGCAGCAGGATTGTCTTTCATCAAATTATTATAGCCTTCTATGTTACGAGTTCCTGATTTGGAAAATAATTCGTAACGTTTTTCCATTTCTACTACAATTTTTTTCAAAGCGAGTGAAGCGCGCTTCGGATCGGTAACGACTGGTGCCAATAAATGAGGAATACCGTTGTACACGTTCAACTCCACCATTTTGGGATCGACCATAAGAAATTTAACCTCATCCGGCTTCGCCTTGTACAAAATACTCGTGATAATACCGTTAATACACACCGATTTACCTGAACCGGTTGCTCCAGCTACAAGTAAATGGGGCATTTTGGCCAAATTACCAACAATCGTCTGTCCTGCAATATCACGTCCGAACGCAATGGACAAATTGGATACAGACTCCTGGAAAACGGTCGTCTCCATAACCTCACGCATTGTTACAATAGAAACCTCGTTGTTAGGAACCTCAATACCGATAGCCGATTTGCCTGGAATTGGAGCCTCCATACGAATATCCTTCGCAGCGAGCGCAAGCGCAATGTCATCCGTCAGGCTTACAATACGGCTGACCTTCACACCAATGTCCGGCTGAATTTCATAACGCGTCACCGCAGGTCCACGGACAACCTCTAGTACCTTTGCCCGTACTCCAAAGCTTTCCAATGTGGCCTCCAGCTTGCGTGCCGTTTGCATGTAATCCTTTTGCCCGAGGCCTTTGCCCACGTTTTGTGGCTTGGCAAGCAAACGGAACGACGGGAGCTTGTACGGCTTGGGTGGCGGTGGAGCAGGAATGGCCACAGTTGTGCCTTCAGTCTCTTCGCCTGACGTCCCCGTTGCATTCGCTTGGGCTCGTCCGTCTGCACTGTCCGGTGTATTATGGCCTGTTGCTGCCGTACCGTCCGTATCTGTGTTCACAGCGGCATCCATAAAGTTGTCATCCAGCGACTCATCATAAGCTGAATCCGTCCGCTCTGCCCCGGCCAAGGATGTCTCTGATTCATCCTCAGGTCTTCTTTCCTCATGCTTCACCTGCTCGAAGAAATCCCGAATGATCGGTGACCTTTTTACCGGAACAGAAGCTTCCTCTTCTATGTGTTCAGCAGTATCGGACAATTCTTCTGCTTGCTTGGCGTTTCTCCACAAGGGCTGTGCTTCCTCAGCTTCATAAGCAGGCTCTTGATCATCCTCATCAGCATGAACGGAACGATCATCCTTGTTCTCTCCAGCCGATTTTTTCAGGCCAAACAGTTGAAAGAAAATCGGCTGCTTACGCGCCGGAGGCTGCATTTCATCAAAATCATCATCCATATCTTCCTCATAAGCAGGAATCGACTCGGATTTGATTTTTTTATTCCCAGTACCTCTGCCAGATGCCGAAAGTGGAGTGGCTTTACCAATCCATTTTTTCCGAACGCTTCCCCCTGCCGCTAGCATCTTCGTCCGAACAATTCGTACCAGATCCACATAAGACAGCTGGGTCAGCAGCATAAAACAAATCACAAACATTACAATCATAATCAGCTTGGCACCCGTAAGTCCAAACAGCCACAACAGCACAGTAAGCTGCAATGCGCCGATGTATCCCCCGCTAATATCCTTGTTCAGCATTGAGGTATGGCCTTCCTTGTCAGGCGACAGCAACTGCTCACGCATATCTATATGTATCTGGCTCATCACCCCGCCTGGTTGAAGTGCATTAATCGGCCCCAAACGCTGCTCCATAGATGAAATAGAGCTCATAAGCGTAAAGGCAAATACCAGCAGCAACAGCCCCGTTTTACGTGAGTTCCACTGGTTTGGCCATTTGCGGTGAATCATCACCATCAGACCGTAATAAATGCCGATCAGGGGTATGACAAAATAAAATTTCCCCAGTACCAGCCCAAACATCTTGGATAGCGACCGACCGACCGCCGCTTCACCCGACAGCGCAATGACCGCCAATGTAATCAGCACAATGCCGTAAATTTCGAATTTTAGAACTCCGCCAAACGCGGCTTTCTTTTTCCTTTTCCTTCTTCTGGACATTCAAGGTCACCCCCCAGAAGAATATTATACCACGTCACCTGGTATCCGCACATATGTTCTTTTTCAACATTAAACGACCTATTTTTGTCCTATTTGACACCTTCTACGACCATTCGATGACTTGTCCAGGTGCATAACGCGGATTCAGGTAAGTTTCCAGCGGACAATCTAGCAATCGCACGATAATCCCCCTGCGACTTTCGAGCGGCTGCACCTGCATAAGTAAACCGTCAACCCGAATTTCTGCAAACGTCTCCGCCTCCTTCCACATGCCCTCCCACACCATTTCCATTGGCATTACGGTATATAAGGTCATTGGGGTAACTCCCCATTATGCTCATTAGGAAGCGTTCCAGTCGGGGTATCTGTAGCATTGGGGGAAAAAGGTACGAACGGAGCCTGCTGCTGAGTCCCTGTAATCCCGTTTTGCTGACGTCGAGATTCAATGATAGTGTTCAGTTGTTTCAATGCTTCTCCGATACCACCAACCGCGTCCATCAAGCCGTATTTCACTGCATCGGCTCCCCCAACCGCGGTACCAATATCCCGATTCAGTTCACCGGTTTTAAACATAAGCTCCTTAAACCGCTCCTCGGTAATGCGCGAATGGGAAACCACAAAGCGTACAACACGCTCCTGCATTTTTTCCATATATTCAAACGTTTGTGGAACTCCGATAACCAAGCCGTTCATACGAATCGGGTGAATGGTCATCGTCGCGCTCTCGGCAATATAAGAATAGGTGGACGAGACAGCGATAGGTACACCGATACTATGCCCGCCTCCAATGACAATGGTCACCGTCGGTTTACTCATTGAAGCGATCATTTCAGCAATAGCCAGCCCTGCCTCGACATCCCCACCTACTGTATTCAGCAGAATCATTAAGCCTTCAATGCGGGGATTTTGCTCCGCTGCTACCAGTTGAGGAATAATGTGCTCGTATTTGGTCGTTTTGTTTTGCGGTGGCAGAATCAGATGCCCTTCAATCTGACCAATTATGGTCATGCAAAAAATATTGGATTCGCTCCCGGGCATGGAGGTTTGTCCCAGCTGCTGCAAGGCCTCCATAGCAGGGGAATTGGGTCTTTGCCCGACTTCAGGCATAGGTTGATCCGGTGCTTCCGTTTCCTGTCTACCAGATGATAGGTTGCTGTATTGTTCCATGTGGGCAATCTTCCTTTCGCTTTACGCGTCTTAGTGACCCGTATTCACCCTATAGTATGGGATGGAAATGGAATATTTTATACCCGCCCCCATGGCTTTCCTTCTTTCCTCACCCGGAAAAGCCAAAAAAGCCTCCCCTCCCGCGGAAACCGTCCAATATTTCCTGCGGGAAGAGAGGCGACTGTGTGCCTGTGACTTAAGTTTTTAATTCAGGTTTTCGAGCAAATTTCAATTGACTCACACTTCCATAATGATTGGCAAAATCATCGGTCTACGACGAGTTTGCTCATACAAGAAGCGACCCAGCGCATCCTTGACGTTTGTTTTAAGGGAAGCCCATTCATTTACATTCTCGCTCATGAGCTTATGCAGTGTGCTTGAGACAATGCGATTCGCTTCATCCAGCAAACCTTCCGATTCGCGGACATATACGAAACCACGGGAAATGATATCCGGTCCTGACTTAATCGTGCCATCCTGCTTGCTCAGGGTGACAACAACAACCAAAATACCGTCCTGTGACAGCAATTTGCGGTCGCGTAATACGATATTCCCTACATCTCCTACACCCAGCCCGTCGATTAACACGTTGCCCGCTGTAACCTTACCAGCTCTGCGTGCTCCACCGTTCTGAATTTCAATAACTTCACCGATATCTGTGATGAAAATGTTGTCCGGCTCTACACCTACCGATTCAGCAAGGAGAGCATGACGACGTTGCATTCTGAACTCACCATGAATTGGCAAGAAGAATTTTGGTTTCATCAGATTCAGCATCAGTTTGAGTTCTTCTTGGCTTCCGTGTCCAGAAACGTGAATTCCCGGATTAGCTGCGCTGTAATAAACATTGGCACCTAAACGGAACAGCTCATCAATCGTGCGACCGACATATTTTTCATTACCCGGTACCGGCGTAGCTGCGATAATAACCGAATCTCCCGGAAGAATATCCACCTTACGATGTGTGGAACGCGCCATTCTTGTTAGAGCAGACATTGGCTCGCCTTGGCTACCTGTGCAGAGAATAACTACGCGATCCGCTGACATTTTGCCAACTTCCTCAGGCTCAATCAGCATTCCATCTGGAATTTCCAAATAGCCCAAATCAGATGCAATCCCTACGACATTAACCATACTGCGGCCGATAACCGTCACTTTGCGTCCTGTCGATTCAGCAGCATTAATAACCTGCTGAATACGATGTACGTTGGAAGCAAAAGTAGCTACAACTACACGCTGTCTCGACTTACGGAAAATGTCTTCCAGCACGATGCCGACGCTTTTTTCCGATGGAGTAAAGCCTGGTTTTTCCGCATTGGTACTATCTGACAAAAGAGCCAGTACGCCACGTGTGCCGATTTCAGCCATACGCTGCAAATCTGCATATTGTCCGTTTACCGGAGTATGATCAAACTTGAAGTCACCTGTATGAACAACAGCACCTTCAGGAGTATCAATGCATACACCTACCGAATCCGGAATACTGTGGTTTGTTCTGAAGAATGTTGCTTTCAGTGTGGAACCCAGCTTGATTTCGGAATCAGCATTGATCAAAATACGTTTGGTTTCGCCAAGCAGATTCGCTTCCTTCAGCTTGTTTTCCACCAGACCCAGCGTCAATTTGGTACCGTATACCGGTACATTCAAATGTTTCAGCACGTAAGGCAAACCGCCGATATGGTCCTCATGACCATGAGTCAGCACAATGCCTCTTACTTTATCGCGGTTCTCCGTAAGGTAGGAAATATCAGGAATAACGATGTCAATACCAAGCATGTCCTCTTCCGGGAATTTCAGACCCGAATCCACCACGACAATGTCATTGCCGTATTGAACGACATACATATTTTTCCCGATTTCACCGACGCCGCCCAAAGCGAAAATCATCAATTTATCGTTGTTTGTTTTTTTAGACAAATGAATCTAAACCTCCTATGGTAGTTGGACGTCGTACCTTGATTTATTTATTATTTAATTTTCAAAAGAATACCGCACCCAGTCACTTGACCTCATTATACATGATTAAAATAAGAAAAAACAAGTCATCCTGTTCGTTGCGCATAGGTTTCCCACTGCCGTCTAAAACCATTACTCCCTGTTCAATTATCTTGATACATGGTTAAAAGGCACAGCAAAAAGGGCGCCCAATAAGAACGCCCTCATGTCGGAGTACCTTGTCAAGGCTATAAAATCCTCCGGTTTCTTTACTCCCGGCTACCTTTAACAAGGGTACTCCCCGTATTCATTTAACATTTAAAATTCATTCTTCCCGATTAGCGGGCAAATAACTTCTTAATAAATTCCGCTTCCTCTTTGGTCGGAGGAATAAGCGGCAACCTAACAGAACCTACCGAAACATTCCGTAACTCCAGTGCATATTTTACAGCCACCGGATTAGGTAGCGGATGAGGACAGTCGAACAAACCCTTGAAAACCGGGAACAACTGCTGATGCAATTTTGCTGCCTGCTGTGCGTGTCCCCCTACAAGTGCATCAATCATCTGCTTCATTTCTGCGCCTACAACATGACTCGCCACGCTGATAATACCATAAGCCCCTACAGCCATAGCAGGCAACCCGGAAGCGTCATCCCCCGAATAAATGAAGAATCCTTCTGGAGCTGCGGCTGCAATCTGTGTGACCTGCGCCAGCGACGCGCATTCTTTGGTTCCTACAATGTTAGGGATTTGCGCAAGACGCAGCGTCGTTTCCACGGTCAGGCTGGCTGCGGTACGGCTTGGTACATTATACAGTATAACTGGAAGGGATGTGGAATTTGCAATACTTTCAAAATGCTGATACATCCCTTCCTGATTCGGTTTATTGTAATAAGGCACTACCAGCAAAACACCGTCTACCCCCGCCTGCTCCGCAGCACGGGTCAGATGAATGGAGTGACGTGTATTGTTGCTGCCAGTACCGGCAATGATTTTACATCGTCCGGCTGCTTTTTCTACAGTAAATGCAAACAACTTGATTTTTTCATCATCGCTCAGGGTAGGAGACTCGCCCGTCGTTCCTGATACGACAAGGGACTCCGAATGTTGTTCTTCTATTAAATAATCAATCAACGAGGACAATGCAGTCCAGTCAATCTCTCCTTGCTGATCAAAAGGTGTCACCATTGCGGTAATCAGTCTGCCGAAGTTCACCATGCTGCCTCCTTTTTTTGCAAGTCCGAGCACGGACATTGCGCCTATTGATGGAGTTCAAATTTATTATGCAATGCGCGTACAGCCTGCACCATATCTTCTTTTTTAACGAGTACCCAAATCGTCGTGTTGGAATCTGCCGATTGAAGAATCTGTACGTCTGACTCTGCCAATGCCTCTACAATCGTCGCCATAATGCCAGGTACCCCATTGATACCCCCGCCTATGACGGATACTTTAGCGCACCCTGCCAAAATTTTAGGCTCCAGGCCCAGTCCGTTCAGTACTTCGACCGCTTTGCTTCCATCGGTGTCGAACACGGTATAAACCGCCCCGGATGGAGTTACATTAATAAAGTCGACGCTGATTCCATGCTCAGCCATGGATTTGAATACTTGTAATTGCAAATGCTCCGAGCCTGGCTTTAATTCTACGGTAATTTGTGTGACGTTGCCGACATACGCAATGCCAGTCACGAAACGGTCAACGATGTCTGCCTGTACGTCCTTAAAGCCCTCCGGATGGGTGACCAGCGTTCCTTCCCCTTCGGAAAAGGTAGAGCGAACTCGAACCGGAATATTCGCCTGCATGGCGATTTCAACAGCACGGGGGTGGATAACCTTAGCCCCCTGATGAGCCATATTACAAATCTCCGTATAGCTGACATGGGCAAGCGGTTTTGCATTTTCCACGATGCGCGGATCGGCGGTCAAGATGCCGTTTACATCCGTATAAATGTCTACCATGTCCGCTTGTAGAGCGGCACCCAGAACGGTAGCGGAAGTATCGCTGCCTCCACGACCCAAGGTAGTCATATCACCGTTTACAGTCTGACCCTGGAAGCCTGTCACAATGACGACACGACCCTGGTTCAGCTCTTCCACGATACGGTCTGGCTTTATATCCAAAATACGAGCATTGCCGTATTGATCATCCGTAATAAAGCCCGCCTGTGCCCCAGTCAGCACCGTAGCAGGAATATCTTCATTCTCCATCAGGCTGCATAATGTAGCGGCAGAAATGATTTCACCACAGCACAGCAGTAAATCCCGTTCGCGCTTAGGAAGACTGTCGCCGTTAGACGCCGCCCAATCGAGCAGCGTGTCCGTGGCATAAGGCTCTCCTTTCCGCCCCATGGCCGACACAACGACAACCAGTTGAAAATTTTGTTCCAGCTCTCGCTTCACATGTCCTAGCACCAGTTGACGCGCTTCGGGTGTGGACAGCGAGGTTCCCCCAAATTTCTGTACTAAAATACTCATCGTTCTTCCCCCATCTTACTTCCTGCTTCAGGAACGTTATTCCGCATTTGCAGCAATAATCTCCGCGATTTGCACCGCGTTCCATGCTGCTCCCTTGAGCAGGTTGTCGGATACAACCCACAGATTCAATCCACGGCTATTGCCCAAATCACGACGCACACGTCCAACGAATACATCAGGTTTCCCTGCGGCTTCGGATGCCAGCGGATAGAGCTGCGCAGCAGGATCGTCTACTAGCGTTACTCCCGGTGCCGAAGCAAGCAGATTGCGGATTTCTTCCAAATCATAATCTTTTTTAAGCTCTACATAGACGGATTCCGAGTGTCCATATACGACAGGAATACGTACACATGTTGCTGTTACGTCTACGGATTCATCATCCAATATTTTTTTCGTTTCACGTACCATTTTCATTTCTTCCAGTGTGTAGCCGTTGTCCTGGAATTTGTCGATTTGCGGGATAGCATTGAAAGCAATTTGATGCTTCACAGGCAATGAGCCGACTGGCAGCAGATCAGGCTGAACTTCTTCACCGTTAAGGATCGCTGCACTTTGACGATTCAGTTCATCAATGGCACGGCTTCCAGCCCCGGACACCGCTTGATATGTGGATACGATGATACGGGAAATGCCATACTGGTCATATAATGGTTTCAAAGCAGCCACCATCTGGATGGTGGAGCAGTTCGGGTTGGCAATAATCCCTTGATGCTTGGCAATTTTGTCGCTGTTCACCTCAGGAACGACAAGAGGAGCTGTAGGATCCATCCGGAAGGCGTTTGTGTTGTCAATGCACACTGCGCCATGACGAACAGCATGTGGTGCCAGTTCCTTACTTACGTCTCCGCCTGCGCTGAACAAGGCAATGTCGATTCCTTCAAAGCTGTCGGGGGTTGCAATCTCTACTGGAATTTGCTGGCCTTTAAAGCTAATTAAAGTGCCGGCAGAACGAGGCGAAGAAAGAAATTTAATTTTATCTACAGGAAAATCTCGTTTTTCCAGCAGATTTACGATTTGTTCTCCTACAGCGCCTGTCGCTCCAACGACAGCTACATTAAACTTTCTATTGCTCATCTGGTGTATCTCCCCTTCTCGACTAAAAAACCATTTTTTTATTCTGAAAGCATCCACCGCCAACAAGAAATCAGACCCGATGCATCATCGAATCATCTTCTAGGCGAGGGATGCTCAGCAGTTAACTATAGTACTTCATGGAGTCTTGCGTTCCACAATCATCGGTTGAAACTGTTTGCCCTGCATAGCAGCGTAAGCGGCTTCCGGAATCAGCTCCATGTCAGCCACAAGTGAATTGGGCTTTTTAATTGGATTGTCCTGTCCGAACGGCACAAAAAATATATTTTTGGCTACCAGTAGCTTGGCGATATTCGCAGCATTCAGACCAAGCCCATCATTCGTTGATATGGCCAAAAGAAGTGGACGACCGTTGCGCAAATGCGCCTTGGCGGCCATCAGAACCGGACTGTCTGTCATGGCATTCGCCAGCTTACTCATCGAATTCCCCGTCAAGGGTGCAATCACCAGTACATCGAGTATTTGGGAGGGACCCAGTGGCTCAGCCTCCACAATTGTAGAAATGATATCATTCCCTGTTATATCTTTCAACTGTTTTTGCCAACTTTGCGAAGTACCGAAGCGGGTATCCGTTGTTAATACCGTATTGGATATAATGGGAACGACCTTCGCACCCTCGTCAACAAAACGCTGTATAACAGGCATAACCTCTTCAAATGTGCAGTGTGAACCTGTAATTGCATAGCCTACCGTTTTCCCTTGCCAACTCATTAAGCATCACCCCGATCAGGATTATCTTCCATTAACAACTGCACCAGCGTATTCGCTATAATGGCACCAGCAGTTTTGGGAGCGACAATACCGGGAAGGCCGGGGGCGAGCATAGCCGTAATTCCACGCTTTTCCGCAAAACGGAAATCACATCCGCCCGGGGCGGAAGCAAGGTCAATAATCACGGTGCCCTGTGACAATTTAGACAGGATTTGCGCTGTGATAATCATAGAGGGTATCGTATTAAAAATCAAGTCAACTCCCTGAGTCTCATCCGCCAAATCCCTTGTCATAAAAGGCTTCCAGCCCATTTCCACCGCTCTCGCCGCATCCTCTGCCCTACGTACCCCGACCTTCACTCTGGCTCCCAATCCTTGTAGCGCCCTTGCCATGGTAAATCCAGTCCGTCCCATGCCCAGAACCATACAATTTGCACCATGAATCGTAAAATCCGTATTCTGAATCGCCATCATCAGTGCGCCTTCCGCCGTAGGTATCGAGTTATATATGGCCACATCGTCTCTTTCCAGCAACTCCACCAGCTTTAAATCATGTCTGGAACAAATTTCTTTTAAGTACGTCCGCGCCATCCCCGTATATACGACGCAGTGCGGCGGAAGAGCAGCGGCGTGCTCATTCAGAAACTGCAGCTTTTGTGCTCCAAAAAGTGCATTCACATTGCCTCCCTCATCGCACCCCACAACTGGCAGCACAAGCGCATCTGCCGATTCAAGCAGCTTGACAGACAACGGCTCCCGCGTTGCTCCTCTGAGCGGCTCTTCAAGCTGGTCAAAGCCGACCACGCTGACGGTAGCATCCATGTCTACACATTTTCGGATTACCTCAAGCTGCCTCGCATCGCCACCCAATACAACGATGCGTATTCCTGTTAGCATCCGGATCACTCCTTTCCGAGACACGATATGCTTTTAGTCTATGCAGCCACCCATAGATAGGTGAAGAAACACAAAAAAACCGCCCTTTTCGGGACGGCCTTTTATGTGTATCCATATTCATATGCTATTCATGCTCCAGCTTATAATCGACAATTTGGTTATATTCTCCAAAATGCCGATTAAAGCCATGGCGTTCAGTCGTTTGAAGGAAACTATGGACTCAGCGTCCTGTATGACCGAAACCTCCAGCACCACGCACTGTTTCAGACAAACGGTCTACCTGTTTTAACTCTACCTCAGGTACAGTCTGAAATACCATTTGTGCAATTCGCTCATTACGTGTAATGGTGAATGGTTCCTCGCCCAAATTGATAAGCAGTACCTTAATCTCCCCACGATAATCCGCATCAATTGTGCCTGGTGTGTTGAGACAGGTAATACCATGCTTGAGAGCCAGTCCGCTGCGCGGACGGATTTGTGCCTCCAGCCCTGCCGGCATTGCTATAGCCAATCCGGTTGGAACAAGACAACGCTTGCCGGGTTCCAACACTAAGTCTTCTTGTACGGCAGCATACAGGTCAAACCCGGATGCAAGCTCTGACATTTTACGGGGCAGCTCAATATCCTCATTGCCCCCAAGTCTGTTAATTTCCACGTAAGTTAACAAAATAGTCCCTCCTCATATCCTTAACCGCTGAATCGCTCGCTCCGACCATCGACAAGGCAAACGGCTCCGAGAACATCTGGTCCAGCACCTTGTTCACATCATCAGCTGTCACTTGTTCAATGTGCTCGATCATTTGATCCAGCGTGTAATGCTGACCTAACATCAACTCATTTTTTCCAAGACGATTCATCTGACTTCCGGTGCCCTCAAGGCTTAATATCAAGCTTCCTTTTAACTGCTCCTTGCCCTTACGAAGCTCGTTATCATCCAGTCCCTTGACAGCCACATCCTGCAACAGCTCAAGCGTCAGATCCAGCACATCCTTCGTCTGCTTGGGAGCCGTACCGGCATAAATGGTGAACATACCACTGTCCGCATGAGAGCTATGGTAGGAATAGACCGAATAAGCCAGCCCACGCTTTTCTCGAATTTCCTGAAACAGTCGTGAGCTCATACCGCCGCCGATCGCGTTGTTCAGCAATACCATAGCATACTGGAGATCGTCACCTGTTGCAAATCCAGGCAGGGACAAGCAAATATGATTCTGCTCCGTTGCCTTTTCATGATACAACAGCTCACCATTAAACGCAGGCACCGTCAGAAGCGAAGCAGTTCCATGATTATCAAATTTCCCAAAGTGACGCTCCAGTAGCTCTACCAGACTATCATCAATATTACCAGCCACACTGATGACCGTATTGTCGATTGTATAGTGTTCTTTCATGTAATTGCTGAGATGAGAGCTGTCCATAGCTAATAAATGCTTTTCGGTACCAAGAATGGGGTAAGCCAGCGGATGGTCGCCATAAGCGGCCCTTGATAAGAGATCATGCACCATATCGTCCGGTGTGTCCTCGTACATGGAGATTTCCTCCAAGATCACGTTCTTCTCTTTTGCCAGCTCTTCGTGATCTAATTTAGAATTAAAAAACATATCGGACAGTACATCAACCGCAATCGGCAGATGCTCATCCAGCACCTTTGCATAATAGCATGTGTATTCCTTTGAAGTGAATGCATTAACATTCCCTCCGATGGCGTCAAATTGCTCGGCAATTTCCTTCGCGTCGAAACGCTCTGTTCCTTTGAAAAGCATGTGTTCAATAAAATGAGAAATACCGCTATTGTCCGGGTTTTCATTTCGGGAGCCGGTTTTAACCCATATGCCGAAAGAAACAGAACGCACGGTTGGAATTTGTTCAATGACCACTCTTAGGCCGTTTTTGAGTTGAATTCTTTCCACGACTGGCCCTCCTAAACTGAATTGCAAACTTTGCCATAATATTCAATCCTAACAGAAAAAAGACGTTCACTCAACCGGGGCAGATAGCTGCCGATCAGGAGAAAGCGTCTGACTGACGGTTCCGGGCACCAGTCCCTTACTGCGAATGGCACGGATCATACCTTTAAGAGCCGCCGATGAAGAGTCTGTCGGATGCATCAAAATCAGTGATCCCGATTCGACCTTGCTACTGATTTTAGCGATTACCGATTCAGGCGAAGGATGTCTCCAGTCCACTGTATCCAGTGTCCACAGCACTGTTTTAAGTCCAAGACCTGCTGCGAGATCAACCGTTTCCTGATTAAAATCGCCCGACGGCGGGGCAAACCAGCCGTTTTTCACACCTAAAATGTCCTGAAGAAGCACTTGTGTCTTCTCTATTTCCTGTGTAGCTCTTTCCCTGCTCAGACGGCTCATATTCGGATGGGAGTAAGCATGGTTCGAAAGCTCATGTCCTCTTTTTTGAATCTCTTTGGCGAGTTCAGGATTTTTTTTCAGCCAGCTACCATCGAAAAAAAACGTAGCCTTGACCTTTTCCTGATCCAGCGTATCCAGTATAGGCACGATATACTCGTTTCCCCAAGCCACATTGATCATGAAAGAAACCATCGGCTTCTCGGGATTTCCCCGGTAAATCGGGACATTGCCGAGCTGGTTCAAATGTACCTTGGGCGCAAGCTGTCGGTACACATATTGTATGGGTCGGTCCGGAGCCGCAATTGCCTTACGATAAGTCGCGTCCAGGTCAACCTCCAAGCCGTTATAGCCAGGAATAGCCTTCCATACCCGGTCGATCTTGGCATCAACCGGCGCTCGTCTTTGCCGGGCAGCCTCTGATCGCAGTCGCTGCATGAGTGCATTATCAGGTAAAGCCGCGATCGCCATCGTTGTTGCAGCCTCGGGCTCACTCGTTTCCGTGCTGTGTCCGGCGCGTAGTTGACTCACATACTCACGTACCCCACTAAACTGCCCAATCACCAGCGTAATGACCAGACTGGCTACAACCCACGCTGCTCTCTTTGCCTTTCTCATGATTCCTTCATCCTCCCGCCCGTTTGTCCACATTGTATGCGGGGAGGACAAGAACTATGACGCAGCAAGCCTCTGGAAGCCCACTTCGACACAGCTTGTGCATATGTATGAAAAAAGAGCCAGAAACGTAGCTCTGCCTCTTTCCAAAAGCTAAAACGATGCTATTCCAATCCCGAGTCTTCTGTAAAAAACGAACAGCACTCCTGTTATAGTGATCCGCTGTGCGCAGGTACTAGGCCTTTGCAGGAGCTTCAGCCGTCAGAACAGCTTTACGGGACAAATTAACACGGCCTTGTTGATCAATTTCGGTTACTTTCACCGTAATCGTATCTCCAATAGCAACTACATCCTCAACTTTGGCTACACGTTCAGTAGACAGTTGGGAAATATGAACCAGACCGTCCTTGCCCGGTAAAATTTCGACGAATGCACCGAATTTTTCAATCCGCTTCACTGTGCCGATGTAAATCTCTCCGATCACGACTTCTTTCACGATACCTTCAATAATGGAACGCGCCTTTTCATTCATCTCTTGGTTTGTGGAAGCGATGAATACACGACCATCCTGTTCGATATCAATTTTTACGCCGGTTTCTTCGATGATTTTGTTAATGATTTTACCACCCGCACCAATAACATCACGGATTTTATCCGGGTTAATGTGCATCGTCATAATTTTCGGCGCATACGGAGACAATTGCTCACGCGGCGTCTGGATGGCTTCCATCATTTTGCTAAGAATGAACAGACGTCCTTCTCTGGCTTGATTGAGCGCATCCTGCAAAATTTGACGGTCGATACCGTTAATCTTGATATCCATTTGAATAGCAGTTACGCCTTCTGCTGTACCAGCCACTTTAAAGTCCATATCACCCAAGTGATCTTCCATACCCTGGATATCGGTCAACACGGAAACATGCTCCCCGTCCTTGATCAATCCCATCGCTACACCTGCAACCGGAGCCTTAATCGGTACACCCGCATCCATCATAGCCAGTGTGCTTGCGCAGATACTAGCCTGAGAAGTCGAGCCATTCGATTCCAGCACCTCGGAAACGAGACGAATCGTATATGGAAATTCAGTTTCAGAAGGAATGACTTTAGAAAGCGCACGCTCACCAAGAGCACCATGTCCAATTTCACGACGACCCGGCGCACGCAAAGGACGAGCCTCGCCTACACTGAATGGAGGGAAATTGTAATGATGCATGAAACGCTTCGTTTCTTCCAGATCAATGCCGTCCAAAATTTGCACATCACCCAATGCGCCAAGTGTACAAACGCTAAGCGCTTGTGTTTGACCGCGTGTGAACAAGCCCGAGCCATGCGTACGCGGCAAAATGCTCGTATCGCTTTCGATCGGACGAATCTCGTCAAGCTTACGACCGTCAGGACGCACTTTATCATGCGTAATCAGACGACGGACTTCTTCTTTAACGATATCATAGAGAACTTCGCTCACGTCTTTCAAAAGCTCAGGCGTCTCTATGTATTGTACTTCAAAATGTGCAACCGTCTCTTCGTTGACTGCATCAATCGCCTCTTGACGGGCATGTTTTTCTACAATTTTGACGGCTTCCACCAAACGTTCAGCCGCATATGAACGAACCTCGCTGTTCACTTTTTCATCGACAGCATGCAGTTTAACCTGCATTTTCTCTTTACCTGCCACCTGAACCAGTTGTTCAATGACCGCCACAATGTTCTTAATCTCGTCATGGCCAAACATGATTGCTTCCAGCATGACTTCTTCCGGAATTTCGTTGCCTTCCGCTTCTACCATCATGATGGCATCTTTCGTTCCGGCTACAACCAGATACAAATCACTTGCATTCTGCTGCGCAATGTCCGGGTTAATCACGAATTGTCCGTCCACACGGCCTACAGCAACTCCGCCAATCGGTCCGTTAAAAGGTACGTCCGAAATGCTAAGCGCTGCCGAGGTTCCGATCATCGCTGCAATTTCCGGCTCACAATCCTGATCGACACTCATCACCAGGTTTAATACCTGTACATCATTCCGGAAGCCTTCCGGGAACAATGGGCGGATCGGACGGTCTGTCAGACGGCTGGACAAAATCGCTTTTTGACTTGGACGTCCTTCACGTTTAATAAATCCGCCTGGGATTTTTCCCACAGCATACAATCTTTCTTCATAATTCACCGTCAGTGGAAAAAAGTCCAAATCTTTCGGCGCATTGGAAGCGGTCACGGTACAGAGAACAACCGTTTCGCCATAGCTTACTTTAACTGCGGCATTGGCCTGTTTTGCAAGACGTCCTGTTTCCAGCACCAGCTTTCTTCCGCCGAGCTGCATTTCCACACGTTGCTCCATGGTATCCCTCCATTTCATTACATTGTAAAAGTTCTATACATATCCAGTATCTCCTGCGCGGGCCTAATTCATAAGAAGCCCTATGCATAATAAGCACAGAACCTTACTAGACTCGCATTTCTAAAGGATTTGTACGTCAAAAAAAATTCCTTACTTCAAAAAAGAACCCGGCTGCTGTCCGCCGTCGCCTTAGCAGGGACAAGCGGTGAACAACCAGGCTTCTTTTCTCATTACATGTCTGAAAATTAACGACGCAGTCCGAGACGCTCGATCAACGCACTATAACGTCTAACATCAGTCTTCTTCAGGTAAGCCAAAAGTTTACGACGCTGACCGACCATTTTCAACAACCCGCGGCGGGAGTGATGGTCTTTCTTATGCGAACGAAAGTGGCTTTGCAAGTTGACGATGTTTTCAGTAAGGATAGCGATTTGTACCTCAGCAGATCCAGTATCGGATTCATGAGTTTTGTACTCCTCGATCAATTGCTGTTTACGCTCTTGAGTCAATGCCATCCTGTTCACCTCCTTCATTATAATCGCCATTAGCCTCGTAGCCGCTGGTGAAAGCGGACAACCAAGCAAAGGTTCATCGTTGTTTACACAACATAAGTCAGTATAACACAGCGCCTGTCTTATGTAAATAAATTAGCCTAACAGCTTTTTAGCCGTTTGTGCATCATTGCCAATCTGGGTAATCAGCTCGTCCACCGAAGAGAATTTGCGTTCAGGACGGATGTAATGATGAAGCTCAACCAGCACAGGTTCGCCATAAATCTGCTGGTCGAAATCAAACAGATGAACCTCAAACGACGGATTCAGCACACCTTCATGAAAAGTAGGCTTAACCCCTACATTCATTACCCCGCTTCTCCAACGCTCACCTACCAGTGCCCGTACAGCATATACGCCCTTGACTGGAATTACGTAAGTATCATCCAGCTTGAGATTGGCTGTTGGGAAGCCGATGGTGCGTCCACGCTTCTCTCCATCCATTACGGTGCCCCGAATGCGATAAGGGCGTCCCAGCCAGCGAGAGGCACGCGTTAAATCCCCTGTCTGCAAGGCATGTCGGATGCCGGAACTGCTCACTTTTCCCCCATCCAGCTCGAATGGCGGTACGGTGTGGACGGACATACGTTCTCCTCCCAGTTCCCGAAGAGTATGCTCATGCCCGGCTCCCCGGTAGCCAAACCGGAAATCAAAGCCCACTACTGCCGTTTGAATCTGTAGTGGAAGCAAGATGTCCGTAATGAACGCCTCAGGGCTTACTTTGGAAAAGTCCTCGTCAAATCTCAAAATATAAAGCACGTCCACACCCATATCGGCCAAAATATCCTGCTTGTCCACAAGCGGGGTCAAATAGCCTTCATAGTCGCCTTTTTTCATGACTTCCTTCGGGTGAGGATGAAATGTCATAACAGATACCGGCACTTTCTGTTCCCGAGCCAGCTCGACAGCCTTGCGTATGACACTTGCGTGTCCGAGATGAAGACCGTCGAACTGACCGATCGCCGTGACCTGTGAACGTCCCCATTGGTGCAAAAGCTCATCGCTCAATGGATAAGATAACGATACGGTAATCATATTATTTCACCTGCATTTCACATCATTTGACTAACTTCGTCAAAATTATAGCACAATTCAAGGTAAAAAAACTTTAATTGGCGCGATAGCCCCTGATTCATCCCGTCCATATACGCCCAAAAACGTTCGATCCTCTTTATACAACCGGAAGGGCTGGCTGTCCTTCACAGGCGGAGAAATCATGCTCAGCGACAAGCGCTGACCTTGGAGAGCGGCAGCCGCCTTCACTTCGGCTACCGTATGATCAGGCATATAGTCAATGGCCTCATCAGTGGCAATAAGCCGTTCACCCAGGCTGCCATCCGCTACGTAGCGTTCAATTTCTTCGAATGTTAAACAACGATCCGCAGGAATCCCCGCAGACATGGTTCGTTCCAGCTTGACCATCGTCGAAGGATATCCCAATTCGCGGCCGATATCGACGCAGAGCGTACGGATATAAGTTCCTTTGGAGCATAATGCACGAAAAGAAATATCGACATATGATCCCGTCTCCGCGAATCCCGTCATTTCCAGCTCGTAAATAGTCACTTCACGGCTTTTACGCTCCACGGTCTTGCCTTCTCGGGCCAGCTCGTATAGTCGTTTGCCATCCACTTTGAGGGCCGAGTACATTGGCGGCACTTGGGAAATCGTACCGACAAAACGTTCCAGAACCGCTTTGGCTTCCTCTTCCGTCACCTCTACTGGATGGTCACACTTCTCGGTAATCGTACCCGTAAGGTCCTCTGTATCAGTGGCAAGTCCCAAGCGTAACGTTGCATGGTATTCCTTAGGTAATTCCTGCATGTATTCAACTACCCGGGTAGCGCGTCCCAGACACAACGGCAGCACGCCCGTCACCTGAGGATCAAGTGTTCCGGTATGTCCGATTCGCTTCATTCCCAGCAAACGGCGAGCCTTGGCCACCACATCATGAGAGGTGAATCCAGCGGGTTTGTAGACGGGTAGCACGCCTTCCCAAGTTGCTTGTTCCTGCTTCATCGGCTTCATAGCTCGGCCTTCACCCGCCCTACAACGACCTCAATAATATCCTCCAGCTTCCCCTCCAGACGACAACCTGCAGCACGTACGTGTCCCCCGCCCCCAAACGATTGGGCAAGCGCAGCTACGTTAACGTTACCTGCCGATCTCAGACTGGCTTTGACCGCTTGATCACTAATCACTTTAAAGAAAATGCCTACTTCAACGCCACGAATATTTCTCGGATAATTGACGATACCTTCCAAATCCTCATTAACAGCTCCGCATTCCTTCATATCGTCAGGAGTTACAACCACCCAGGCGACTTTACCATCTTCCGAAATCTCGAGCTTTTGCAATGCTTTGGTCAGCACCTTCATTTGCGGGAATGTCATTTCTTCCAGCAGGCTCTCGGATAGATAGGGACCGTCTACACCATAGGCAAGCAGCTGTGACACTGTAGACATGACTTTAGGTGAAGTGTTCGAATACCTGAAGCCTCCTGTGTCCGTCAGCAATCCGGTATATACAGCCGTCGCCACTTCAACGTCCCAGTTGATCGCAAACTTTTCCAGTAGATCAAAAAGAATTTCTGCCGTTGCCGCAGCATCCGACTTAATCACATTAACTGTGCCATACGCATCATTCGTGGGATGATGATCAATATTCAAAATGATGGCATCTTCCGCAAAAAATTGCTCTGTCAGACCAACACGACGGAAATCTGCACAATCTACACAAATTATCCGGTTGTATTTCCGTTCCGGCGGTTGCTGGCTCATATCCATAATCTCATCGGCATGCCATAAAAAATCCATGCGCTTCGGGATAGCCCCCTCATTCAGCATGGTAAATTTCTTCCCCAGACATGAGAGAAGCCAGCCCACCGTTACGGTGGAGCTGACTGCGTCTCCGTCCGGCTGTACATGCGATACGATCAGGTAATCATCATGCTCCAGAATAAATTCCTTCGCTTGTTGAAGCGCCTGTTCATAGGTATGCATTGCCGTCTCCTTTACATTCAGTTCATGGTTCCTTCGGATAAACTAGCTCTTGCTATTTTTCATCCTTGTCGATATCACTCAGCAGCTTTTCAATCCGGCTGCCGTAAGCGATAGATTCGTCAATTTTGAAAATCAGCTCAGGAATATGGCGCAGCCGTATCCGTTTGCCAAGTTCGGAACGAAGATAACCGTTCGCTTTGTCCAATGCTTTCAGGGAAGAAGTTTTTTGCTCCTCATCCCCAAGCACGCTCAAGTATATTTTCGCTTGGGACAAATCGTTTGTCAGATCAACACCCGTTACCGTAATAAAACCGATACGGGGATCTTTTAATTCGGTCTGTATGAGTTGGCTTAGCTCTTTTTTAATCTGCTCGCCAACCCGACCTGTACGTATTTTAGCCATGGATGCTCACCTCTCTGCCGTTAGCGCTCCACTGTTTCCATGACGAACGCTTCAATAATGTCGAGTTCCTTAACATCATTATAGCCATCAAGGGTAATACCGCATTCGTAACCTTGGGCAACTTCTTTTGCGTCGTCCTTAAAGCGTTTCAGTGAGTCGATTTTTCCCTCAAAAATAACAATGCCATCACGAATCAGGCGCGCTTCTGCTGAACGGGTAATTTTACCGGACGTCACCATACAACCGGCAATCGTACCGACCTTAGTTACCTTAAACACGTTGCGAACTTCAGCATGCCCAATCACATTTTCTTTATATTCAGGATCCAGCATGCCTTTCATGGCTTGCTCGATTTCTTCAATGACATTGTAAATGACGCGGTGCAGACGAATGTCCACTTTTTCTGCTTCAGCTGTAGATTTCGCCTGATTATCAGGACGTACGTTAAAACCAATCACAATGGCATTGGAAGCCGCAGCCAAAATAATATCGGATTCGGTAATTGCACCTGCACCGCTGTGAAGAATTTTAACGCGTACACCTTCAACTTCAATCTTGTTCAAGGAACCTTTCAGCGCTTCGACAGAACCTTGCACATCGCCTTTGATAATGACGTTCAGATCTTTCATCTCGCCATCCTTGATGTGCTGGAACAGGTCATCCAGCGTTACGCGGGTGTTGCTGCCCAGATCGGACTGACGTTGCGTAATCGAACGTCTGTCAGCGATAGCACGAGCTTTGCGCTCATCCTCGAACACCATGAACGGATCACCAGCAAGTGGCACTTCTGTCAAACCAGTGATTTCAACTGGTGTGGAAGGACCCGCTTCCTTGAGACGACGGCCTTTGTCATTGACCATGGCACGTACACGTCCGAAACAGTTACCTGCTACGAAAGCATCGCCGACTTTCAGTGTACCATTCTGAACGAGGATACGGGCTACGGAACCGCGGCCTTTATCCAGCTCAGCCTCGATGATCGTACCACGTGCCCGTTTGTCCGGGTTCGCTTTGTACTCATTCACTTCAGCTACGAGCAGAATCATTTCGAGCAGATCTTCAAGACCCATTCTCTGTTTCGCGGAAACGTTGACGAAGATCGTATCGCCGCCCCACTCTTCAGGAACCAATTCATACTCAGTCAATTCTTGCTTTACTTTATCCGGATTCGCATCCGGTTTGTCGATCTTATTCACAGCCACGATGATCGGCAGACCAGCTGCCTTCGCATGGTTGATGGCTTCAACTGTCTGTGGCATAACACCGTCGTCAGCTGCAACAACAATAATCGTCATATCCGTAACTTGAGCACCACGAGCACGCATAGCCGTAAACGCTTCGTGACCCGGTGTATCCAGGAAAGTGATTTTTTTGCTGTTGATTTCAACTTGGTACGCACCGATATGCTGTGTAATACCACCAGCTTCGCCGCCCGTTACATTAGTGGAGCGAATAGCATCCAGCAAAGTTGTTTTACCATGATCGACGTGACCCATAATCGTAACAACGGGTGGACGTGTTTTCAGAAGGTCTGGATCATCGTTTTCTTCCACTGTTTCAAAGCGATCCTCTTCGACCGGAATTTTCACTTCTACTTCCACACCGAAATCTCCGGCAAGCAGAAGGATAGTATCCATATCCAGTTCCTGGTTAATGGTCGCCATCGTTCCAAGCGTGATCAGCTTTTTAATAACTTCCGATGCATCCTTGTGGAGAAGCTTCGCTGTTTCGCCTACTGTCATCTCACCACGCACAATGATTTTCTTAGGCGTGTTGTCGATTTTCTCGCGGCGCTCCTGTTGTTGACCTCTGCCACGGTTGTTGAATTTTCCACCACGATTGCTACCACCGCGGTTATTGCCACCACGACCACCGTTACCGCCGCGTCCTCCTCCTTGACGGTTATCGTCAAAACGGCCTTGACCGGAACGATTACCGCCGTTATTGGAGTTGCTGCCTGTACGGTTGCCACCACCGCTACGATTCGCATTGCTACTTCCCGTGGATGAAGCCGTTCTTACTGCCGTACCACCTTGATTGCTCCCTTGCGGACGAGAGTTAGTGCTTTGGCTACCTTGAGGACGTGAACTCGTGTTAGTGCTCGGGCGCTGTTGTCCTCCCTGTTGCTGGCCGCCACTACGGTTCTGGCTGCCTTGCTGTCCACTTGGTCTGCTTGTACTCTGTTGACTGCGGTTTTGACCGCCCTGCTGACTACCCTGCGCTTTTGGAGCGCTGCTTCGGTTACTGTTTTGGTTGTTGTTTGTCCTATTCATACTTACCTGCTTTTCCTGTTGATTTTTGGTTTGCTCAGTTGAATGATTACTATTCTGGCTTGAACCGGCCTGGTTCGAGCTTACTTGCGCCGTGCCTGCTCCGCCTTGCTTGGCCGCAGCATTGGATTTAATATCCTTAAAAAATTTTTCCACTTTACCCACGGCATCGTGTTCCATGACGCTCATATGGTTGTTCACGGGAATATCCAGCCGTTTAAGAATGGTGATAATTTCTTTGCTGCTCATGTTCAACGATTTGGCGTATTCGTATACCCGCACTTTGTCTTTGCTTTCTTGTTTACTCAATATACTCCACCTCCGACATTATCCCCACATGTTTCTTGATCAATTTCGCGAATCCTTGATCCGTCACAGCCAGCACAACCCGTTCAGGCTTGCCGATGCTGCTTCCCAAGCTTTCCCGGTCAAATCCTATCAATAAGGGGATTTTGTACGTCCCGCATTTGTCGCGGAATTTCTTTTGAGTATTCATTGAAGCATCTTTCGCAAGAATGACCAGCCTGGCTTCTGAAGACCTGATCGCTTTAAAAACGATCTCATCACCTGTTAGCAGCTTGCCAGCTCTCATGGCAAGGCCCAATCCAGACAGCGCCTTATTCATCCTGCACGCTGCCTTGTGCCGCCAGGAATTCTTCCTCGACGGCAGCAAAATCACGACTTAGCTGCTCATAAATATCAGGATGAACCGAGTGCTTCAATGCCCGGTCCAGTGCCTTGCTTTTTTGAGCAAGCTTGAAGCAGGCGGCTTTGCCGCACAAGTAAGCGCCGCGTCCCGACTTTTTGCCAGTCAAGTCAATCAGCACTTCGTCTTCAGGGGTTTTGACGACACGGATCAACTGCTTCTTAGGCATCATTTCATGACAGGCCACACACTTGCGCAAAGGTACCTTTCTCTGTTTCATGCATTAACCCCCCTACACTCCGTTTAATCTACAGAAACGGAATCCTGATGCATTTCATCGGTGGATGTTCTCGGTCTGCCGAGTTCTTCCTCCGCCTGCGTTTCGCTCTTGATATCAATTTTCCAGCCAGTAAGCTTGGCAGCAAGGCGGGCATTTTGCCCTTTGATCCCAATGGCCAGAGAAAGCTGATAATCTGGCACGATGACACGCGCCATTTTTTCTTCTTCAAACACCTGCACCTCAAGCACCTTGGACGGGCTCAGCGCATTAGCTACATACTCGTCAACATTATCGGAATAACGCACAATGTCGATTTTTTCACCACGCAACTCATTCACAATCGTCTGCACCCGCGTTCCTCTCGGTCCTACGCAAGAACCGACCGGATCTACCTCGGCATTGCGGGAATGAACTGCGATTTTAGAACGGAAGCCTGCTTCACGCGCCACAGAACGAATCTCAACAACACCGTCAAAAATTTCCGGCACCTCGAGTTCGAACAAACGCTTAAGCAGACCTGGATGTGAGCGGGACAACATGATTTGCGGCCCTTTGGTCGTATTCTCTACCTTGGTAATATAAGCCTTAATCCGGTCCAGATGACTGAATTTCTCATTAGGCATCAACTCGCCCAACGGGAGAACCGCCTCCACCTTACCTAGGTCAATATAAATATTACGCGGGTCCTGACGTTGTACAGTCCCTGTTACAATATCCTCTTCCTTGTCCACAAACTTGTTGTAGATCAATCCCCGCTCCGCTTCACGGATACGTTGGGTTACGACCTGCTTCGCTGTTTGTGCAGCAATCCGTCCAAAATCACGAGGAGTAACTTCAATCTCAGCAATATCCTCCAGCTGAAAATGTGGGTTAATCTCACGGGCCGCCGGCAACGAAATCTCGGTGCGAGGGTCCAATACCTCCTCAACGATCAGCTTACGGGCATATACCTTAATGACACCCGAGTTGCGGTTCATATCGACACGCACGTTTTGTGCGGTGTTGAAATTCCGTTTGTAGCTGGAAATCAAGGCTGCTTCAATGGCCTCAAACAGCACATCTTTGCTGATCCCCTTCTCTCGTTCCAACTCGTTCATTGCTTCAATAAAATCCATACTCATGGATTACTGCTCCCCCTTTCAAATGATGGCACCTGCGTCCTGGTCGGCACACGAGGTAAAAAAACATGAAGTACATGTCAAACAGCAACGGTCAAATCCGAATTAAAATATGATCGCGAGCCTAGCTCCAGCCACCTTGTCATAAGGTATGGCATGCTTCTTTTGTCCGCTCTGAACGGTAAGTTCCCCATCTTCAAAAGAAAGCAAACGACCTTCAAATTCCTTCAGGCCGTTGATCGGCTCGTATGTAGTAACGAATACATTTTTGCCTACCGCTTTAGTTACGTCTTCCGCTTTTTTCAGCGGCCTTTCAGCGCCTGGTGAAGACACCTCCAGAAAATATGCTGTAGAAACAGGGTCGTTTTCGTCCAGCTTTTGACCCAGGTATTCGCTGATCATACTACAGTCATCCAGATCAATTCCCCCGTCTTTGTCTACAAAAACGCGAAGAAACCAATTGCTGCCCTCTTTGACATACTCGACATCGACCAGTTCAAAACCATGCTCATCGAGGTAAGGTTGGGCCATTTCTTCTACTACTGACTTGATCTTTGGTGTGCTCAAAGATTATAACCTCCAAAAGTAAACTTTCCTGTGGTGAAAAAGAGACGCCCCATTGCCATGGACAATGCTTCTCCATCACCGGCATTTTCCATTTTCATTTGATGTAATGTTCATTTTGGGCTCACTGCAAATAAACCGGCGTACCGGTTCCTGCCCAAAAATCGTCTTTTCACGTTGTAACTGTATATCAAACAGTAAAGAGTGGGTTTCCCCACTCTTTAAGCAACGGTTTTATCTCCATGATTACCAAAAAAATTATAACATAACCGTAGTTATGTGACAAGTGCCAGAGCTTGACTACTAGGATTTCAATTAAAACAGAGACAGCTGATTACTCTCCGGCAGTCCACGGAAACAGCCCATCTGGGACAGCATTTCGACAATCGTTTTACTAGCCTTCGATTTTTGCTGGAAATCCTCAACAGACAAAAATTCACCCTGTTCACGGGAGGCTGCGATGTTACGTGCTGCGTTTTCCCCAATCCCCTGAAGCGCTCCGAACGGCGGAATGAGTGAATCTCCATCTACCTTGAAGCGAGTAGCCTCGGAACGGTACAAATCAATCGTCTTGAAACTGAAGCCGCGAGCCGTCATTTCCAGCGCCATTTCCAGGATCGGAAGCATTCCTTTTTCCTTTGGTGGAGCCTGAAAACCGAGCTGCTCGATTTCGACAATTTTCCGCGCGATGGCATCATACCCCTGACAACACAGTTCAATATCAAAATCGGCTGCGCGTACCGAGAAATAGGTCGCATAATATTCAATCGGATGATACAGCTTGAAATAGGCGGTCCGCACTGCTGAAATAACATAGGCTGCGGCATGCGCCTTTGGAAACATGTACTGGATCTTGAGGCAGGAATCAATGTACCATTGCGGCACCTTGCATTTTTTCATTTCCTCGATCCATTCCGCACTAAGCCCCTTACCTTTACGCACGCTCTCCGTAATTTTAAAGGCTAGACCTGCATCCATTCCCGCCTTATAAATCAGGAATAGCATGATATCATCCCGGCAACCGATTACGGTCTTGATGTTGCAGGTATTGTTTTTGATCAAATCCTGCGCGTTCCCCAACCATACGCCCGTACCATGGGACAGACCCGATATTTGTAGCAAATCGGCAAAAGAACTTGGCTGTGATTCCACTAGCATCTGACGTACAAACTTGGTTCCCATCTCAGGTACACCATAGGTGGCGACAGGAGTACGGATCTGCTGCGGCGTTACGCCAAGCGCCTCCGTGGAATTGAACATACTCATAACCTTCGGATCATTCATCGGAATCGTCGTTGGGTCGACTCCAGTCAAATCCTGAAGCATTCTCATCATGGTCGGATCATCATGGCCCAGAATATCGAGCTTGAGTAAGTTCGCATCAAAAGCATGATAATCAAAATGCGTCGTTTTCCATTCCGAGCTCGTATCATCAGCCGGGAATTGTACCGGCGTAATGTCCTCGACCTCAATATAATCGGGAACGACGACAATCCCGCCCGGATGCTGTCCAGTGCTGCGTTTAACGCCCGTACAGCCGGAAGCCAGCCTGTTTAATTCGGCCCCACGCCATTTTTTATGATGCGCCTCTTCATATTTCTTCGCAAAGCCGAAGGCTGTTTTTTCCGCAACTGTGCCGATGGTTCCAGCACGGAATACACTTTTCTCACCAAACAGTACTTTCGTATAGTTATGTGCGACTGGCTGATATTCCCCGGAGAAGTTCAAGTCAATATCGGGAACCTTATCTCCCTTAAACCCTAGGAATGTTTCAAACGGAATGTCCTGCCCCTCACCCTTCAGCTTGCCACCGCATTTCGGACAGTTTTTGTCAGGCAAGTCAAATCCGCTCGGCACACTGCCATCCAAAATCCAATCGCTATGTCTGCATTCAGGATTACCACAAATATAATGCGCAGGCAGTGGATTAACCTCGGAAATACCAAGGAAGGTAGCAACCACAGAAGATCCAACAGAACCCCGCGAACCTACCAGGTATCCATCCTGATTGGACTTTTTAACCAGTCGCTCGGAAATGAGATAGTTGGCAGAGAAACCGTATTTAATAATCGGCTCCAGTTCTTTTTCAAGACGGGCTACGACCACCTCGGGCAATTCCTCACCATAAATGGATTTAGCCGTCTCGTAGCAAGTATTGCGGATTTCCTCGTCTGCCCCATCCAGCAAAGGTGTGAACAGCTTATCAGGGAACAGCTCCAGCTCCTCAAACCGCTCCGCCAACTCGCTGGTATTCTTCACAACGACTTCATAGGCTTTCTCCTCGCCCAGAAACTCGAATTCTGCCAGCATTTCGTCTGTCGTGCGCAAATGCGCATCCGGTTTTCGGATATCCTTTAACGGGCTAAAGCCAGTAATTCCATGTATCGTGATATCACGGTACAGCTTATCACGCGTTTCCAAATAGTGAACATTGCCTGTAGCAATAACGGGCTTATCGAGTCGCCGCCCAATTTCGCATACTTTACGAACTGCCGTTTTCAGAGCATCAGGGCCACTTACCAGTTGTTTTTCCACCAGATGCATGTACATGGTTAAAGGTTGAATCTCCAGCACATCATAAAACTGTGCAATTTCCTCGGCTTCCTCCTCCGACTTGTTCAGAACTGCCTCGAAAAACTCTCCCTTTTCGCAACCTGAAATAATAAGCAGCCCGTCTCTCATCTCTGACAATTTCGATTTAGGAATACAAGGAACACGCTTAAAATATTCGGTATGTGACATTGAAACCAGTTTGTACAGATTTTTTTTGCCAATCGGATTAAGCGCATAAATGCAGCAGTGGAAGGGACGAACGGTCGATAAATCCTTCCCAACATAGTCGTTCAAGCGATCGAGCATTTTCATACCTTTAATTTGTTCCGCATCATTCAAAAGTCCATTCAATACTTCCGTTAGCGCAACTGTATCATCAATGGCCCGGTGATGGCTCTCGAGCGCGACCTTATATTTGGTAGTCAGTGTGTTCAGACGATGATTTTTCATCGTTGGAAACAGCAGGCGGGCCAATTCCAGTGTATCCAAAACCGGGTTCGTCATCTCGGGTAATCCCATGTTCCTAAGCGTAGCCTGAATAAAGCCAACATCAAATCGCGCATTATGGGCAACCAGCACAGCATCGCCAGCAAAAGCAACGAACTCCTTTATAACGGGCTCTATATCCGGTGCATCCTTGACCATTTCATCGTTAATGTTGGTCAGTTGCTGAATATTATAAGGAATACGCTCATGCGGATTTACAAAGGTAGCATACCGGTCTACCTCTTTACCCTCATGCATCTTGACAGCAGCAATCTCAATAATTCTATTTTGTGTGACTGACAGACCAGTGGTTTCAATATCAAAAACGACATAAGTCGCTGTTTTCAAATTAAGCGGCTGTGCCTGCATCACAACCTCAACCGCATCGTTGACCACATTGGCTTCGATACCATAAATCATTTTAATTCCGTTTTTCTTGGCGGACTTAGCGGCATCGGGATAACATTGCACTCCACCATGATCGGTGACCGCAATCGCCTTGTGCCCCCACTTGGCGGCCGTTTTAACATACTGGTCAATGGAGCTAACAGCATCCATTGCGCTCATCTTCGTGTGAAGGTGAAACTCAACCCGTTTTTCCTCTGCATTATCTTTACGGGAAGGAGGAGCCTGGACCTCTACCAGATCAGAAGGAATCATAACCAGCTCAGGAATTTGCATAAAACGATCATATTCGACGCGGCCACGGACCTTAACCCATTTCCCATTAGCTAGCAAGCTGAGAATTTTTAGATCTTCTTTTGTTTTGGCAAACATTTTCATTTGCAGCGAATCACTAAAATCGGTCAAATAATAGGTGAACAATGTACTTCCATTGCGCAGTTCTTTAGTATCGAGACCGAAAATCGTTCCCTGTAACGTGACTTTCTTCTCTTCATCCTGAATTTCTTGCATCGGAACAGGGGGCTCCTTGATGTCATAGCCAAATTGAAGCCGTACATCTCCTTCCTCTTCATCCAGAGGCGGCATATCTGATTCCATGCTTTCCATCATCTGCTGAATAACTTCACGTTCTTCCTGCATCTTTTTCTCTTGGAACTGCTGCAAAGCCTCTTGGTTACTTTCACCCACCTGGATTTTAATACGCATCGGGAGACCAAAATATTTATCGTAGAATTTGATGATTGCTTGGTCAATCTGCTTTTTGCGTGCCAGCTCCAGTGACATGCTATCGCTCATCGTCAGCAATAATAGGCCGTCTTCCCATTCATGTACAGCCCGGTTCATCCAGCCGTTCACGGATGGGATTTCACGGTGCACCCATTCCAGAAAAAGCTTCCAGTATTCACTAATGATATCCGCAGACTGAACTTGCTCACTATACCGAAACCGAAAGGTGATTTTAGCGATGTGGTTCATTTTCTCCTGCACCTGAATACAGAAGGCCCGATATACCTGAGCGGGAACCAGTGTTTCCTTGGCGATGATAATATTCCAATCCTTATTGGTACGGCTTATTTCCACCTGCTCAATCCAACCGTCCAAGAAATAAGGTTCAACCACTCCCGTCGGCATCACTACTTGCTTCATTAGCAGTTCCAGCCGTTTTCTCTTTTCTTCAGCTCCGTCCATGGCTCTCCCCCCGTTTTCCATTGACTTAACTACTCTAATCGTACCCTGGATTCCAAATCTACAATTCTGAAAACATGAAAAGCTTCTGCGTCTAAAACATCTCCGACCGCAAAAGCTTTTCGTAGCCCCTCTCCATCCTCCACCATAGCAACCTCTTACGGTTATGCTCGTTGGCGGAGAGAATGAAGTGAGTATAGTAGTGTAGCTTTACTTCTTTAATTAGTACGCCCGTGCAAATACTACAGTATGCTTGGCTGGTTTGCCGCAGCACAGACATGTGGTCTTTTGCTCGGTAGTTTTGAAAGGTATATTGCGGCTTGTAGCGCCTGTTACTTCTTTGACTTTGTCTTCACATTCTACAGATCCGCACCAGCCTGCCAATGTAAAGCCGCGTTTTTCTTCCATGAGCGCCTTCATTTCATCCAGCGTATCTACAGAATAGAAGTTTTCATCCATAAAGCTCTTGGCACGATCAAACATCTCCTGCTGTACCTGTGCAAGCATCGCATGGATTTCCTCAACAAGGTTATCCTGCTGTACAATCTTCTTCTCGCCGCTGATACGGGATACGAGCACGCAAACACCGTTTTCCATATCACGAGGTCCAATTTCAAGACGCACCGGTACACCGCGCATTTCGTATTCATTGAACTTCCAGCCTGGACTCACATCGCTACGGTCGTCCATTTTCACACGTACACCCGCTTGTTTCAGTTCAGCGAACAGTTCATCTGCACGGGCAATAACTGCGTCACGCTTCTTAGGTGGTCCGATAGGAACCATAATGACCTGCGTAGGTGCAACTTTAGGAGGCAAGGCCAAACCCCGGTCATCCCCATGGACCATAATCAGTGCACCAATCAGACGTGTACTTGTTCCCCATGAAGTTGTATGAGCGTATTCCAGGTTATTATCTCGGCTCAAGTATTTAATATCAAAAGCAACGGAAAAATTGGTTCCCATATAGTGAGAAGTCCCCGCTTGCACCGCACGTCCATCCTTCATCATCGCTTCCAGTGAGAATGTATCCTTCGCACCTGCAAATTTTTCAGAAGGCGTTTTTTGTCCGGTAATAACTGGGATAGCCAGTACTTCCTCGATAACCTCGCGGTATACTTCCAGCATTTTCATCGTTTCTTCGCGTGCTTCTTCCTCATTTTCATGAGCAGTATGACCTTCCTGCCACAAAAACTCACTTGTACGCAAGAACGGTAGCGTACGTTTTTCCCAACGAACCACGTTGGCCCATTGGTTGATAAGGACTGGCAGGTCACGATAGGATTGAATCCATTTGGAGTACATATGACCGATCATTGTCTCTGAAGTAGGACGGATCGCAAGGCGCTCCTCCAGCTTTTCCCCGCCAGCCTCGGTCACCCAAGGAAGCTCAGGGTTAAACCCTTCGACATGCTCTTTTTCCTTTTGGAAAAAGCTCTCGGGAATGAACATCGGAAAATAGGCATTGCGATGACCTGTTTCTTTGAAACGCACATCCATAGCTTCCTTGATATGCTCCCAAATTTCAAAACCGTCGGGACGGAACACAATACACCCGCGAACCGGGGAGTAGTCCATCAGCTCTGCTTTTTTAATAACATCAATATACCATCGGGAAAAATCTTCGCTCTGTGGCGTAATTTCCTCGACAAACTGTTTATCGTTCGACATAGAAACGCATGTCCCCCCATACAGACCCTTTTATATAAGTCCGTCTCTAATTAACCGTTAATTAATCGTAAAATATCATTGTAGGTGACCGCAATCATGAGTAGGAATAACATGGCAAAACCAACGAAATGGACCATACCTTCCCTGCTCGGATCAACCGGACGTCCTCTTACCGCCTCTACACCAAGGAAAACAAGTCTGCTTCCATCCAGCGCCGGAATTGGCAACAGATTGAATATCCCCAAATAAAGACTCATTATAGCTGTCCAATACGTAAGCTGCTCAATGCCCTGCTTGGCAATTTGTCCTGTCACTTCAAAAGTACGTACCGGACCTCCCAGATCATTAATGGAGAAACGTTGGATAAGCTGACTAAACCCCTGGAAAATAATATCGGTCGTTCGTACCATCGATTGTCCGGCAAATTTAAACGTTTCCCCGACTCCGGCTTGCCGTGTCGGAAGTTCAGGCACGATGCCCACTTTACCACCCTTTTGTCCTTCCATTGCACGAGGTGTAATCGTCAGATCAAAAGTTTTGTTATCCCGACGAACAACCCATTTCATCGGCTTGTCTTGGGAATCGGCAATCAGTTTAATCATATTTTCAACGTTTGCACCAATCGCAACCCCGTTCACCGATTCAATGATATCGCCCTTATGCAAATCAGCTTCAGCAGCAGGCATACCCGCTGTAATGTCACTAATCTGAACATAAGTCGGGTTGTCCACTTGTACGCCGACCATCTGGATATGCAGACCAAACAGAACAAAGGCAAGAATAAAATTCATCAGCGGTCCGGCAAAAATAGCCATCGCACGCTGCCCTACTGTTTTGCTGCCATACTGTCGATCCTTAGGCGCAATCTGGATGGATTGCCCTTTGGTTACCATCATCGCTTGCGGGTGTACAGTATATTGCTGATCTTCGCCATCCACATCCAATTTTACAGTTAGCGCCTGCTCTAGATCAATGTGCTGCACTTCGCCGCGCACCACATTTTTGCGGTTATCCAACTGGTCCAAATAAATGGTTTTGACGATACCGTCCGTTACGCGTACAGCAATTGTTTGTCCGGCTTCAATTTCATTGATTTCCGGATCTTCTCCTGCCATGCGGGCAAAACCACCGAACGGCAGCAAACGTAGTGTAAATCGCGTCTCGTTTCTTTTATAAGAAAACAGTTTCGGACCGAAACCGATCGCAAACTCCCGTACCAGAATCCCGGCGCGTTTGGCAAAATAATAATGCCCCCATTCATGCACCGTCACTATGACGAAAAACATGAGCACCGTCATCAAAACTATTCGAATCGTTTCCAATCGTTTCCGTTCCCCTTTCAATGAGATCGAATTTGTCTTCCTAGATTATCATTATTCTCCGATCCCACACAAGAGAATCACAATTCGCTTCCCCAACCCAAAGTCAGCTTATATCCCAGCAGCTATGCTGCGGACCTCATGGTCACAGGCTTCAATCGCAGCCAGATCAGGGTCAGCGACATTGACATGCCGTTCCAGTACTCGCTCAATAACGGCTTCGATATGCAGAAAAGGAATTTCTCCACGCAGAAAACGGGCAACAGCAATCTCATTAGCCGCATTAAATGCAGTTGTTGCTGTACCACCCATTTTACCACATTCAAAGGCAAGCCTTAAACAAGGAAAACGATTAAAGTCCATTTCCTTAAAATGGAGCCTACCCACCTCAGCCAGTGACAGCGGCTTGGCCGGAGATTTCATCCGTCCAGGATAGGTTAAAGCGTATTGAATAGGCACTCTCATATCAGGGTTGCCCAGTTGGGCGACAATACTGGTATCCACAAATTCTACATAGGAATGAATGATGCTTTCAGGATGCAATAGTACGTGAATCTGCTCATAATCAAGTCCGAACAACCAGTGCGCCTCAATAACCTCTAGCCCTTTGTTTACCATCGTTGCCGAATCTATCGTAATTTTGGCACCCATCGACCAATTGGGGTGCTTGAGCGCATCTTCTACCGTAACCTCCCGAAGCTGTTCTCTTGTCAAATCACGAAAAGAACCTCCCGATGCCGTGAGAGTAATATGTGCCACATCTTTCATACGCTCACCATTCAAGCATTGGAAAATAGCCGAATGCTCACTGTCAATCGGCAGCAACGGCACTCCTTTCGCCCGGGCCCGCTCTGTGACCAGATGACCGGCGGTAACCAGTGTTTCCTTGTTGGCCAAACCGATCTGTTTTCCAGCCTCAATCGCGGCCAGCGTGGAGTGCAATCCGACACTGCCCATTACAGCTGTCACAACCATATCTGCATCTGTATTTGCAGCCAGCTCGACGAGTCCTTCATCCCCCCAATGCAGTTCCATTCCGGAAGGCAACAAAGGACGGATTTCCTCAGCCAGTTGCTTAGTGCCAACGGATACCTTCTTGGGTTGGTATAGATGTGCCTGCTCGGCAAGCAACTTTATATTTGAGCCACCTGCTAAAGCCTCTACGGCAAACTGATCCGGGTGCATAGATACGACATCCAGCGTCTGTGTTCCAATAGACCCGGTTGAACCGAGTACCGTAATTCTTTTCATGAAGCACCTTCCTATCTTGAAAATAACCGTTACTCTGCGGCTAACTTTAACCTGAGCATAGACTCTAACCACCAGGTAAGGGTCATGGAAGTAGCATCAGCATATGTACAATTGGAAAAACGACAATCCAGCTATCGCAGCGGTCTAATATACCACCGTGCCCTGGCAGCAGATTACCGGAATCTTTAATGTCGTACACCCGCTTGTACGCAGATTGCACTAAATCGCCCAGTTGACCCACAACTGCACAAGATAAACCGATAGCGAAAGCTTTGTCCCACGGCAGCAGCCCTTCTGACAATCCAGCAAATACCAGTGCTGTAGCCAATGCTAAAACAATCCCGCCAATAGACCCTTCGACTGTTTTGTTTGGACTGATCGCAGGCCATAGCTTTGTCTTCCCCACCATTTTGCCTACAAAATAAGCCCCTGCATCACTTGCCCAAATGCAAGCCAGCAACAAAAAAGTCCATAAAAGCCCATGTTCCATATGGCGTGATTCCGCCATATACGAAAATCCAAAGCCTATATAAACGGTACCGAGAAATAGAATGGACACCGTTTGAATTGTGATTTTATTTTTCGTTCCCACCGTAATGATCATAAAAATAATCATCAGCAGCCAAAGCAAACTTATAGACGGTAATGGTGAGTGCAGACCCAAGGGCTGATAAGGAAATACAAAAGCTAATATTCCTGCATAGCCAACTAACGCCGTACCGCCGAAAGGAGATACCCTGATCATTCGCGCGAATTCATAGAATCCGATTAGGGCCATGGCCAAAATGAGCAAATGGTAGGCCAAGCCGCCCCACAGGACCATCGCCAAAAAAAATACGCCTGCCACAATACCGGTAATCAATCTCTGTCTCAACGGCTTTCATCCTCCATTTACTTCAATCCGCCGTACCGCCGTGATCTTCGCTGATATTCGACTACTGCTTCGTATAAATGTTCTTTCTTAAACTCAGGCCAATAAATATCAGTAAACCATAGCTCACTGTAAGCAAGTTGCCATAGCATAAAATTGCTGAGTCTTAGCTCACCACTTGTCCGAATCAGCAAGTCAGGGTCCGGCATACCACTTGAGAGCAAAGAATTCTCAATCAGTTCAGGCGTAATATCTCCGGATTTAAGCTTCCCATCCTCAATTTCACGACCCAACGCTTGCATACATTCAGTGATTTCCAGCCGACTTCCATAATTTAATGCAAAATTAAGAACAAGTCCGGTATTATTTTCGGTTCGTCGAGTCGCTTCAGTCAACGCATCAACGGTATGAGATGGCAAATGCTCCTTATTTCCCATCATACGCACTTGTACATTTTTTTCAATCAGCTCGTCAAGCTCAATAGCCAGAAATTCTTGCGGCAGCCGCATCAAAAAATCGACTTCATCCTTGGGACGCGACCAATTTTCAGTTGAAAAAGCAAATAAGGTCAAATATTTAATGCCTAGTTCATCCGCAGCAATTGCTGTGCGCTTCACTGCCTTCATTCCATTTTGATGCCCTACAATCCGCGGCATTCCAATCCGTTTGGCCCATCTGCCGTTCCCATCCATAATGACGGCAACATGCTGCGGAATATTATCTTTTGAAATGGCCGGTGTTTGCTGTTTTTGTTCCCCGTTCCACCAAGACCGAACCTGTTTGATCATTCCAGTTCCTCCAGCATTCTCTGAAAATGTGCCTCTGGCTTGAAAAGAGACAAACCCCACCGTAAGGGAGGGGCTACCAGTCTCTTATACTTCCATAATTTCTTTTTCTTTTGCAGCCAAAACTTTATCCACTTCAGCGATAAATTTATCTGTCGTTTTCTGGATTTCTTCCTGATATTTACGGGATTCATCCTCGGATATATCAGTCTTCTCCATTTTTTTAATATCATCGTTCGCATCGCGACGAATGTTACGAATGGCGACCTTCGCTTCTTCGCCGTTCTTTTTCGTCAGCTTCACCAGATCAGTTCTGCGTTCTTCTGTCAAAGCAGGAATACTCAGACGAATGGTGTTTCCGTCATTGGAAGGAGTCAAACCCAGATCGGATTTTTGGATAGCACGTTCAATGTCGGCCAGGGAGGTTTTATCCCAAGGCTGAATCATTAGAGTCCGACTGTCCGGTGTATTTACATTAGCCAACTGATTGACCGGAGTCATTGCACCGTAATACTCAACCTGAACGCGATCCAGTAGAGCTGGTGTCGCTCGACCAGCGCGCAAAGATGCAAGGTCACGTTGCAACGACTGAATTGCTTTATGCATGCGCTCTTCAGCGCTCTTTTTCACAGATTGTGGCATTAATTTACACTCCCTTTGACGATCGTGCCAATTTTCTCACCCAACACGACACGTTTAATGTTACCTTGCTCTGTAATAGCAAAGACAATCAACGGAATATTGTTATCCATGCACAACGAGGAAGCCGTGGAGTCCATGACACCGAGATTTTTGTTGAGCACATCCAAATACGTAAGTTGCTCATACTTCTCGGCTGTGCTGTCTTTAAATGGATCAGCTGAATACACGCCGTCCACTTTATTTTTAGCCATCAGAATCACTTCCGCCTCAATTTCGGCAGCACGCAAAGCAGCCGTAGTATCGGTCGAGAAGAACGGATTCCCTGTACCTGCTGCAAAAATAACAACTCGGCCTTTTTCTAGATGGCGGATAGCTCTACGACGAATGTAAGGCTCAGCAATTTGTTGCATTGCGATAGATGTCTGTACACGCGTAGGAACTTCAATTTGTTCCAAAGCATCCTGCAGTGCCAGTGAGTTCATTACCGTTGCCAGCATACCCATGTAATCGGCTGTTGCCCGGTCAATTCCGTTGGCGCTTCCCGCAATCCCCCGCCAAATGTTGCCGCCTCCGCACACGATAGCAACTTCTACTCCCAGTTCGACAACGTCCTTGACTTGCTCGGCGATCGACGCAATTGTATCCGCATCAATACCGTAACCGTTCGGGCCTGACAGCGACTCTCCACTGACTTTCAGAACAACACGCTTAAACACAGGTTTTTCCAAATGATCACCCTCCAATATCGACTATATTTTATGTACAGGATAGATGTCCTGTTGCAAGAAAAGGAACACTGATGTGTTCCATTTCTTTGCTCTTTCTGTATGCAATTACCGTTCGTTGGTAATTATTGTTTCACTTGAGACATAACTTCTTCGTAGAAGTTGTCTTCTTTTTTCTCCAAACCTTCGCCCAGTTCAAAACGAACAAAACGACGCAGGGAAATGTTTTCGCCAATGGTGCTGATTTTTTCGTTGATGAGTGTGGAGATTGTTTTGTCCGGATCTTTAATGAAAGATTGCTCCAACAGGCAGAACTCTTCATAGAATTTACCGATGCGGCCTTCAACCATTTTCTCTACGATTTTTTCTGGTTTGCCTTCGTTCAAAGCTTGTGCTTTCAGGATTTCTTTTTCTTTTTCGATCTCTTCCTGTGGCACTTCTTCGCGACGAACATAACGAGGGTTCGATGCAGCGATATGCATAGCGATGTCACGCACAAAATCTCTGAACTGGTCTGTTTTAGCTACGAAGTCTGTTTCGCAGTTTACTTCTACCAGTACGCCGATACGGCCGCCAGCATGGATGTAGGATTCAACAACGCCTTCAGTAGCGATACGGCCTGCTTTGTTCGCTGCAGCTGCAAGTCCTTTTTCGCGCAGAACTTCAATTGCTTTTGTCAAATCACCGTTTGCTTCTTCAAGCGCTTTTTTACAATCCAGCATTCCTGCGCCTGTTTTTTCACGAAGCTCTTTTACTGCGCTAGCATTAACTGCCATATTATTTCCCTCCAAATTTGATTTTCAGTGGTCTGCACAAGCTTTATTCCTTAAAAAAAGGGTAGTGAGAGGTTATACACCTGCCAACCACCCTTTTCATTTAATTCATATAGGTATTTCCGCAAGGAAATATTATGCTGTAGTTTCTTCGCCTTGATTTGCTTCCATAACTGCATCAGCCATTTTACCTGTCAGCAATTTAACAGCGCGGATCGCGTCGTCATTACCTGGGATAACATAGTCAATTTCGTCTGGATCGCAGTTTGTATCAACGATACCCACGATTGGGATACCCAATTTGCGAGCTTCAGCAACCGCGATGCGTTCTTTGCGTGGATCAATGATGAACAGAGCGCTTGGAAGGCCCTTCATGTTTTTGATACCGCCCAAGAATTTTTCAAGACGATCTTTCTCTTTACGGAGAATGATAACTTCTTTTTTAGGAAGTACAGCGAATGTACCGTCTTCTTCCCAAGCTTCCAGTTGTTTCAAACGATCAATACGTTTTTGAATGGTTTGGAAGTTAGTCAGCGTACCGCCCAACCAACGTTGGTTGATATAGAATTGACCAGCGCGTGCTGCCTCTTCTTTAACGGAATCTTGTGCTTGTTTCTTCGTGCCTACGAACAGAATTGTACCATTCTCAGCTGCAATGCTTTTTACGAAGTTGTAAGCTTCCTCAACCTTTTTCACTGTCTTTTGCAAGTCAATGATGTAAATACCGTTTCTTTCAGTGAAGATATAACGATCCATTTTCGGGTTCCAGCGACGTGTTTGGTGACCAAAGTGAACCCCAGCTTCCAAAAGCTGTTTCATGGAGATTACTGCCATCTTCACACACCTCCTAAGTTTGGTTTTTTGTGTGTCCTCCGCCGACATCATTTCTCGCAAAGACTTTCCATTTGGAAAGCACCCTTTACAAAATTAATCGACGTGCGTTTTTAACACCGTCAATTAATATACCATAACACCCGCAGCGTTGCAACCAACTTTTCGACAATAGCAAGATAAGCTCGAAATGTGACTGATTATTACCGCCTGTAGAGCTTTCTAGCGAAAAATAAAAGCCGCCCACTTTCCCGATCACGGTCAGTTGGACGGCTTCTTTGTAATTTTAGTAATGATAGAACCAAAGTCCTCACCCTTGGCAAACTCATAGGTACCGGTACGGATTTTGGTATTGATTTTTTGAGCCTTAGCCTCAGCCTCAAACGCACTGGCATCCGATACGATGCCTGCCTTCTGCAAACCAGATGCCACACTCCTCAGATTGCTTCCCGATGCAATGCTATATTGCACTTGTGGAGTGGCTGGCTGTTTAGGGGTATCTGGAGTAGCCGTAGCACTCGAACCTTTAGTTTGTGGCTTATCCGGACTTTGGAGTGCAGACGTGCTTGCTGAAGGCTTAGAAGTAGCCGAAGGCGTGCTGCTTGCAGGTGTCTTTGGTGTCGACGGAATTTGCGCAGCTTCTGCCTTTTTGGGGGCAACCGGTGTTTTATTGCCTTCCTTGATCACCTTATTACGCCATTCTTCTTCAGTCATCTTCGGATCAGAACTCTCACTGATTTGAAGATTCAGCCCGGCTGCCACTTCCTCCAATTGACCACGAGTCATGTTTTTCGGGTCCGCTGAGGACGGCTGCGATTGACCCTGACCGATCATCGCCAATTGCAGCAGTAGTGCGCCTGTAATAAGTCCGGTGCCCATGCCCAGCATGAATGAACGATTTTTGATCACGTCAGGTCCTCCCTTTCCGCCAATTGTAATATAAGCTGTACCTCGCCCCGTTGGATGCCTGATTGCTTAGCAATGTAATCCAACGATTTGCCCTGCTCATACAGTGCGAACAGTTCCTGATAACGCTCACGGATAGTTTCCTGCTGAGCTTCAGACTCAGCCTCTTGCAACGGGGCCTGGTCTTCCACAGCTACAATAGAGGCGTCAGACTGCTCTGCCTGCATGGGAATAACAGTCGTCTGCGTATTGCTGAACTGACCATAAGCTGCCACCGCCTGATGCGGGGTACCTGTATGTAGTAGTACCTCAGATCCAGGCACTGTCTGTGTAGAAACTGAAGTAATCGCAGCCTGGCGTTCAAGCTCCACAATCCGGTTCCGAAGCTCAGCCACTTGCTCCTGCAATGAGGCCTGTTTAACCGCATGTTCCTGCTTTATCCCGGATACGAGCTCAATCAGCTCATCATTGCCGTTTTCAATATCGGCCATATATTGCTCCAAGGTGGCCTCAACCTTTTGAACGACGGCCTCTTCTGTTCCCCGGCCTGCCTGCCGCTTCGGCAGCAGCCAGGCGTAGACAACAGCTGCGGCGCCCAGCAGAACAATATATATCCATGGTTGATCCACTGCCCATCGTCTCCTTTTATAACGCTTCTCCACCTGTCGGATCAGAGCGAAAAATCTATATGATGTCCCTTGTATGGATGCTCTGCAGGATGCTCCTTTGGCAGTACATTCTCACCGGACCGAGATCGGCTCTGGCTGGAAGTATCACTGCCCTGCCCTCCATTTTCCTGCTCACCGACGAATGTTTCCGCAGATTCATCCACCGCACTGCTTCGCTGGCGAATCTTTTCCGTCTCTTGCTCGGTCTTTTGCCCTAACAACGCTTGCTCATTCATCGGACGTTGCTGGTATTCGCTTTGATACTTACCCGCTTCACTGGAACGAGGTACGGCGATTTGTAATTCAACAGCTTTCAGGCTCATTGGACCACACCCTTTCCGATTGGGCATCCGTATCTGTTTTCCGAGGAATAAGGAAACTCCTTACCCCTGTGCCAGATTACACGGAGGAGGACATGCTGATATCACCCTCATGATAATAAAACGCCATTCTTTCCACCGAATCTTTAATAAATTTTGTATATCTGCCGATAACTATTTTAGAGCCGCCGTAAATAACGTTTTTGACTTCTACCCGTGCGCGGCTAGTATCTTCCAAGGTTCGTTCGATCTCAAGCATTCTTGATTTAGTTTCCAAAAGCTCGTTGTCATTTGATTTTTTAGTAGATGTCAGCTTGATTCGCATCGCCATTCTTTCAGGGGCAAGCTGTCCGGCAGCAGCAAGCTGGTCCAATATGGTGAGGGCCTTATTGGTCTTATCCTGGCTGTCTGTCTGTTGCTTCAAACGTGCCCGGAGCTCAGTCAGCTCATCGCGCAGCTCTGGCAGTACACCTACTTCGATTATAGTGGCTGTGGACATCGTATTACCGATCGTACGTGCCACTACCTTTTCACCAGCTTGTACACTACCACCTACGATGAGTCCTTTAGCCCCTCCGCATAGTACATTCTTACTGGCTTTGATCCGGGAATGCATGATGCTTTGGGATACAAGTATATCGCCCCCCGCAATCACGTTACCATCCTGTATAAAAGAGCATTTCACATTTTGCGCAGCTTTCACATACCCCTTATGGTATCCAATAATACCGCCACTGATGTCGACTGAGCCTTCCGCATCCAATTCAGCACCTTCCACACCGCCGATGACACGAATGTCACCAGCCGCCCGAATTCGAAAACCTGTCAGGACATTACCACGAATGACGACGGTTCCAACAAAATCAATGTTGCCAACGCTATAATCCACATCCCCGTTCACTTCATATACGGGAAACACATTGAGCTTACCCTTTTCAGTCGTAGTCACCAGTCCGTCGATAGCTGCGTACATTGCAACGCCTTCTGGATGAACAACTACGTTTTTCCCCACTTTAAAACGTGCTTCTTTGCCTGGAAGATAAGGAATTTCCTCTCCCGTGACGGCAATACCAGGTACACCTGGCAATGGATCAATCCGCTCGGCAATCAGTTGTCCACGCTTTACATTTTTTAAACGGGTTAATTCTTTATAGTCCACTCGTCCATCCAAGGTTTCGAGCGGCTTACGTGCATCTTCACCAGTCACTACTTCAGCCAAATTAATTTTTCCGTCCGTACCATGAATCGGCGGTGTTCCCTCAGCAATCAGCAATTTGGTGAAGAAATAATCTTCCGATCTTGCTACAAACGTATGAATCTCATCAGTAATCAAACCATGACTTATTTTTTGGTTACTCAAGAAACGCTCCAATTCTTCCACAGAACAGGAAAAGCCTTCTTCACGTTTGGCAAACTCCAAATAAGCGCTAAGTTTATCGGGTGAGACGACCACTCTTAAATACTGGTCCAAAGCAAATTGCTTCTCCACAGGGGTGCTCCTTCCGTCTAACTGTTACTGTAACCTCCCGTACGTTTAATCTTTACGCATTAGCAGATCCCGCTGTTTGTCCAGTGTCGCCCTCAGCCGTAATATGGCTTTGGAATGCAGTTGTGAAATACGCGAAGGTGAAAGCGACATGACCTCAGCAATTTCACTGAGTGACAAATCTTCGTAATACAATAAAGAAACAACGATACGTTCTTTTTCAGTCAATTTGTCAATGCCTTGTGCAAGGGCATCACGAAGTGTAAATTCATTGACCTTGTGATCCGGATTTTTCGCCTTTTCATCCACTAAAAGGGAAAGTCGTGTCTCCGATTCTTCTTCGCGGATCGGGTCCTCCAGTGAAACGATCGACATAACAGCGACCTCCTGGATCATATTTTGAAACTCTTTTTCGGAGACGTCCAAATAATGGCTCATCTCTTCATCACTTACCGTGCGTAAGTATCTCTGCTCCAGATGCTGGTAGGCATCCTCAATCTTTTTCGCTTTTTCCCTGACCGAACGTGGAACCCAATCTCCTTGGCGAAGACCATCCAGAATCGCCCCTCGAACGCGCCAGGAAGCATAAGTCTCAAACTGCAAACCACGTTCATAGTCAAACTTTTCAAGAGCATCAATTAAGCCCATGACACCGTTACTGGCCAGGTCATCTTTAGATACATTTTTAGGCAAACCTACTGCAAGGCGTCCCGACACATACTCCACAATATGGAGGTACTTTTCAATTAGCTGCTTTTTTGCTTCCTTGTCACCGTGTTCTTTCCATTGCTCCCACAGTTCGGAATGGTTTAAATGAGCGGCTTTTCGCTCGTTCATCGGCTTCACCCTCCTTGTTTGTCTGTCAGGTGACGAACGGCCTTGGCCAATTCTTCAGGGTCTTTGTTTGAAACCAGCTTAGGCGGGTTTAAAGGCGCAAAACCGGTGTTTTTCCCGTCCGTCTGCTCTGGTTTCGGCTTCAACAATTCATTCAGGTTTGCATCTTCGTCTGGTGTCGTCAGGTCCAGATTCCCCCCTACGCCGTCCACCTGAGAGCTTGCCCGGCTTTGGGCATTACCCAGATCTGGCCGCGCTACGACACCCAGTGCCCAGCGCAGCACAAATGCAAGCAGGAACCAAAAAACGAAAGCAACCAAGCCACGAATTAAGCTCGTGGTCAGCAGATTGCTGCCAGTGGACAACACAAAAGTCAGAATAAATCCGACTACTCCAGACCAAAGATTAATGCGTAAGCTGCCAAATAACATGATTATAATTCCTTTACACCTTTTTGTACGCTTCGAATATTCAAAACGCCAGTTTCACAGTCCAACTCAATCGTTCGGCCATAACTACCACCTGTATCCTCCCCAAGCAGAGGAATACCGAGATCTACGAGCATTTCCTTGCATGACTCCACATTGCGCGGACCAATTCGCATGGTGTCCCCGCTGCCGGCAAAGGCGAACATTTGCGCTCCCCCTGCCATTTTGGCGACCAGTCTGCGGCGTTCGGCTCCCAATTTCAGCATCCGCTCAAATAGCTCTGGCAACGCGGTATCGGCATATTTAGCGATGTTAAGCTGCCCTTCACGCGCAATGTCTGAGGACGGTAGCATTACATGTGCCATACCAGCCAGTTTTAAATGAGGATCGTAGAGGGTCAATCCGACGCAGGAACCAAGTCCTGTCGTGCGAATGGAGTTTGGATTGCTGGTTACGTTCAAGTCTGCCATGCCCACTTTGATGATGCTTTTATCCTCAATCATCGTTCATCGGGACTCCTAACGACCTGAATATTTTACCAAACGATTCCGGATCCGGAATCAGGAAAAATTGACCCTCAATTTGATTCTGACCCTCCAAAAACGTTGTGTCAATCAACAGCGCTGCATCCCCCATCTGACCAAACTGCAACAATCCGTAGCTGAGAATGGCCCCTGCCATATCGAAAGCTAGTGCGGGAACAGTCGGATACATGGACAACCGGGTGAAATCGGCCAACGAGGACAAGTATGAACCCGCTAAAATATTTCCGATTTCAGACAGAGCCGAATGCTCCATTTCGTTAAAGCTGTCCTCATCATCCGAGGGAATATTCGCAAGTCGGGAAAGCAGACTTTTTGCCGCATGGGGTTGCAATATGAAAAAGAGATTCCCTGGAGCTTCGCCCTCGACTCTGAAAAATATAGCAACGACAAGTTGCTCATTCCCGCCGACCTTTTCAGCAATTTCCTCAAAAGGCAGCATCTGTACTTTAGGTACGCCCATATCAACCGGTTTATTCAGAAGTCGGGAGAGCGCTGTAGCAGCGTTCCCCGAACCAATGTTACCGACTTCTTTCAAAACATCCAACTTGAAATCTTCAAGATTCCCAAGATTTTCCATAAATTAATCCTCTAAGCCTTCCAGTTGGTTCATTTCACTGCGATTCAGCACCTCAGACAAATTCAGCATGATGAGCAAACGCTCTTCACCGATTTTAGCGACTCCACGCAAATATTTAGCCTTGACTCCACCAACGACTTCCGGTGGTGTCTCAATGTTGTCGGTATTCAGGTCAATTACGTCGTTCGCCGAATCAACGATAAAGCCGACTTGCATCTCACCCACTGCAACGATGATAATTCGGGTTTGATCGGTATACTCCGCCTCAGACAATCCAAAACGACCACGGAGATCAATAACGGGAATAACCACGCCTCTCATATTGAATACGCCTTTGACAAAATCGTATGTTCTTGGAACACGCGTAATCGGTACCATGCGCTCAATGGATTGGACTTTTTCTACTTCAACACCGTATTCCTCTTCGCCAAGCTTAAATACGATAACTTTAATTTCTTCTCCCATGTCTAAAAACCCTCCTTATGGATGTCAGCAATTTCACATTTCTTTCATTTTTAATGAAGACATTATTTAATGAAAACATTAGGGTCAATGATCAAAGCAACCTGACCGTCACCAAGAATCGTGGCGCCCGAAATTCCTTGGATGTTCGGAAGGTATTTGCCCAGGTTTTTAAGGACAATTTCACTTTGTCCCAAAAAGTCCTGAACAGAAAGAGCTGCCAGACGGTCACCCTTGCGGATAACAACAACCTCTGTCTCTTCTTCTTCATCCTCATTGAAGTCTGGTACTTCAAACAGCTGACTCAAGGAGATAAGCGGAATATGGGATTCGCGGAAAGCAATCATTTTGTTGCCGTGTACAGAACGGATTTGTGTCCGTTTGACGATCGCAGTCTCTACAATAGAAGACAATGGAATCGCATATTTTTCGGAGCCGATCTGTATCATCATGGCCGCAATAATGGATAGTGTCAGTGGCAACTGCACAGAAAAATTGGTACCTTTGCCCAGAACGGAATGAATCGTAACGTTACCACCAAGGGAAGTGATTTTAGATTTAACTACATCGAGTCCAACGCCGCGTCCTGAAACGTCCGAGATGACCTCAGCTGTACTGAATCCCGGAGCGAAAAGTACCTGATGGGCCTCTTCATCACTCATTGCAGCTGCTTGTTCCTCAGTCATAATCCCTTTGGAAATGGCACTTTTCAGTACCTTCTCACGATTAATGCCGCTTCCATCGTCTTCAATCTCAATGAACACGTTATTGCCACTGTGGAAAGCACGCAAATGGACTGTTCCTGTCTCCGGTTTGCCTGCTGCAATACGGGTCGCTACTGGCTCAATGCCGTGATCCACAGAGTTACGCAGTAAATGCACTAGCGGATCACCGATTTCGTCGATAACGGTACGGTCCATTTCAGTGTCCGCGCCAGTAATGACCAAATCCAGTTTTTTATCCAGCGATTTGGCTAAATCACGCACCATACGCGGGAAACGATTGAAAACCGTGTCCACGGGTACCATCCGCAATTTAAGCACGACATTTTGCAGGTCACTGCTTACGCGGCTCATATGTTCTACCGTTTCAGTCAGCGCCGGATTAGAAGCCTCACTCGCCAACTGCTCCAACCGTACACGGTCAATAAGCAATTCACTGAACAAATTCATCAATACATCCAGACGTTCAATGTCTACACGAATCGTACGGTTGTGCGTAGGTGCTGCAGGCTTGGCTACTTGAGCTTTACCATCAGCTGGCTTCGCACCGGAGGCCGCAGTTGGAGACTGCGGCTGGGATGCAGCGGACTGTTGTTGTACAGCTACCGGGGCTTCCTGCACAGCAGCAGTCTCTGCCAGCCCGGCCTTGACTTCGCTCATTTGCTTAAGCGATTCCTGATCCAGCTGTACAACGGAGACGGATTCGATTTCGGAAATACCAGCGATTTCCTTCTCCAGCTCTCCTACCTCTTTCTGCGTTATGTAATATAACGAGAAATTTTGTTCGAATTTCTCCTGCTCAATATCCTGTACAGACGGATAAGCTTTTACGATTTCACCGGAGTTCTCCAGCGTATTAAATACCATAAAGGCACGTGCAGCCTTCAACTGGCTTTCTGAGCTAATCGTTACCTGTATATAGTAAACCCGATGCCCTTCTGAAATAGATTGCTCCAGTACAGAATACTGGAATTGATCCAGCACAAGACCCGCGCTTTCGCTATCCGCCGCTTTTTTCGGCGTAACCGCCTCAGTAACAGCATCTATGCCAGATTTTTGGAAATCGCCACGCACGATGGATTGCAGTGAAGCTACAATAGAGGATACATCCGCTTTTCCATCGCCACCCTCTGTAATGTTCTGTACCATGGACTCCAACGCATCCAATCCTTTAAAAAAGGTATCGAATATAAATTCCTGCATCGCAAGCTTGTTGTTACGTACCAGATCAAGAACGTTTTCCATTTGGTGGGTGAGCGATGCAAGGTCTTCAAAACCCATCGTAGCAGCCATTCCTTTGAGAGTATGGGCAGACCGGAAAATCACCTGAACGATGCCCAGATCGGTAGGACTACTTTCCAGTTGAAGCATTTTTTCGTTAAGAGATTGCAGATGATCATTCGACTCATCAATAAACATGTTTAAATATTGGTTCATGTCCATTGTGAGACACCTCCTCCATGAGTTACACTCCGATTATTTCACAACTTGTACAAGCTTGGGGGCGATCTCCTGCATCGGCAGAAGGTGGCGCACACATTTTAACTCTACAGCCGAGCGGGGCATTCCGTACACTACGCAAGTTTCCTCATTTTCAGCAAATGTGGATTGTACCCCTGCATCATAAAGCTTTTTCATCATTTTAGCCCCGTCGCTCCCCATGCCAGTCAGCAACACAAGATGCCGTTCCAGAGAGGTTAACGGGAGTAACGATTCAAACATCGTATCAACAGAAGGACGGTGACCGTTACGAGCTTCTTCCGTCTTCAGTGATACGGTGTATTTACCACTGGCCCCTGGCACAATTCTCAATTGATATCCTCCAGGAGCAATATAAGCTGTTCCGGCCTCCAACGTCATCCCCTGCTCAGCTTCAACCACCCGGAGCGGACTCAACGTATTCAGACGCTGTGCCAGCGAACGGGTAAAGTTTGGCGGCATATGCTGCACGATGACAATCGGAGCGGGAAAATCCCCAGGAATGTGTTCCAGCAACGTCTTGAGCGCACGCGGCCCCCCTGTAGAACATCCGACCGCCACCAGCTTGCGAAAGTTGGACGAATATACTCCTCCTTTTTTAAGAGAGAACCCCTTAGTCGCTGCTGGAACTATTGGTGCCGTCACTGGAGGCGTAGCAGCCATAGGAGCAACTGGAGCCGAAGGAACTGGCGTAGACACCGTTTTTCGAGGCTCCGGCTTGCTTAGCCCTCCCTTATCCGCGCCGTGCAGCGATTTGGCTGCAACCGTATCGGAAATATTCAGTTGCCCTGGAGTACGTTCAGTTGCCTTAGGCGGCTCCTTCTTCTGCGTAGCAGGTGCTTGCGCCGTCTTCCGTGGCTGGGCGACTGGCTTACTTAAACGGCTGTCAGTCACAGAGCTGCCTGTCTGTGGCTGTTTCTGTTCCGGCTTGGCTACCGGAACAGACTTGCCAGTGTCCCGCTTCGGCGGAACCGGTGCAGCAGTTGCAGAAGCAATCGGTGCAATAGGAGTATTACCTGTAGGTGCTTTACCTTCCACTCCCTTATCAGCCACAGCTTGTCCTTCTGAAGTCTGCTCCAGCGGCGTTTTTTTCGCTTGCTCCAGCGCCGCTTTTCGTTCGTTAGCTTCCTTGCGCTCCAAACGGCTGCGGACTGCTTGCATAGCGGTGTGCATCTGCTCCAATAACGCCTTGCCCACCTGCTGGATATCCTGAGTATGAGAGACGGAGGGCTTCCGTATAAAATCGAAAGCTCCTGCTTCCAGAGCCATAATGGTCTCCTTCATACCTTGTTCATTAATACCAGAGAGCATAATGACCGGAAGAGGATGAGCCGCCATAATCAGAGGGAGCGCTTCAAGGCCATTCATTTCAGGCATCTCGACATCCATTGTGACCAGATCAGGCTGTAGCTCCTTCACTTTCTCTACAGCCTCTTTGCCGTTGGCGGCTGTACCTACGATGTCGAACGAATCATCCCTTACAATTAAATCTGAAACAATTTTGCGCATAAAGGCCGAATCATCCACAACCAGCACCCGGTAAGCACACATGTTAAACACCTCTGTTTCCTTTCATCAAAATCATTGCGCCGAACGCCGCAACCATTTTTGCATAAACCCTTTGATTCCACTTAAAGCACCTGAATGCGGAGCCTGTGGCATCGCTGCAAAACGGTGCGCCAGATTCAACACATCTCTGGATGCCATACATCCCGGATAAGCAATTGAAAAAGGTACTTGCCTTTTGACTGCCTGCATGACATGAGTGTCATCACTGATATGTCCTAGCAACGGAATGTCGATCTCCAAAAAGCGTCGCGCAACCAGCGCTATCTTATCGGCAACTTGACGGGCCTCATTATCGTTATCGGCACGATTGACTATAATTTTGAATACTGTATCCTTTTGCAATCCACTGACGACTTTGATCAGCGCATAAGCATCCGTTAAAGACGTCGGCTCTGGCGTAGTTACGACCATACATTCGTCAGCGGAAGTGATAAATTTAAGGTTTTCTTTAGATAACCCCGCACCGGTATCAAACAAAACATAATCCATATCTGCGGCAATTTTCTCCACCTCATCGGCAAAATAGTTCAAATCGTCATCGGATAATGTAAACAGCTCGCTCAAGCCAGATCCTCCAGCAATATAAGGCAAGCCTCCTACGCCCGTTTGAACAATTTCGGCCATTGATTTTTCACGTTTTAACAGGTGAAGAAGATTGTATCTTGAATTGGCACCCATCAACACATCAATATTGGCCATACCGATATCTGCATCAAATACGAGTACCTTTCGGCCAAGCGATTGCAGGGCCAAAGCAAAATTAAGGGTGAAATTAGATTTGCCCACACCACCCTTACCACTGGTGACTGTCACTATTTTCGCATGACGATTACGTGCAGGCAGTCGATACTTATCTAGAGCTGAAGCCATTTGTCTAAGAGATTGGGCTTGGTCACTCATACAGAATCCTCAGTATCTCCTGACGATTCTGTGGCTCCGAACAGCAGGCTTGTCACCATTTCTGTATCTGGATGCAGCAGATCATCAGGCACATTTTGACCGTTCGTAATATACGCCAGTTGCATTGGAAACTGGTGCAACAGATTAAACATACCACCGCAACTACCTGTCTCATCCATTTTGGTAAATACAACCTTACCAAGGCCAAACCTACTGAAATGTCCGGTTATGTTGAGCATATCCTTACTTTTGGACGTTAGGCTAAGCACCAGATACGTCTCACTTTCCTTAATAGGTGAAAGCAAACTTTGTAATTCCGAAACGAGCAGCTCATTACGGTAATTTCGTCCTGCGGTATCCATCAGGATCAAGTCACAATGCTCCAGACGTTGAATGGCTCTGTGAACATCTCCGGGAGATTGCACGACTTCAAGCGGCACATTCAAAATCGTAGCGTATGTACGTAGCTGTTCGACAGCCGAGATACGGTACGTGTCAGAGGTAATAAATCCGACTTTGCGGTGATGCTTAAACAGCTGTTCTGCTGCCAGCTTGGCAATGGTCGTCGTTTTTCCCACTCCCGTTGGACCTGCCACATACACAATTTTGGTATCTTTCGAGATGCCCTTGTCCAGCCTTTCCCGAATGAATCCGGCCACTTCTGCACGAAGAGCATGTTCCCAATCAAAAGATTCAGGATCAGACGGATGCTCACTTCGGCGCTCATATACCCGTTCAAGCCAATGCTCCAGCAAATCGCGTTCCACTTCCTGCTCCAGCATACGCTCACAAATCTTTTGTAACGGTTCCGGCCAAGTGTTTTCCATCACAGAATTGCGGGAAATTCGAGTCATCATAGCTTTCATTTCCCGTAATTCATTAAGCAGCGCTTGATTCTCCTCTGCCCCTATCTTGTCTGGAACGCTTGCCTCCGAAGGTAGCTTAAACAATTCGCTGGATGTTTCCTTTTTCGGAACCGCTGCTTTGTTGTTAAAAACTTCATTTTCTGTTTCCACATTATAACCAGCCCCGTATGAAGAACGCTCTATGCTTGAGGCAGCTTGTTCGGAGCCAGCCAGCAAATCAGCCAATCCTTCTTTGGAACCGTTCGTCATCTGGGTTACCCGTCGATAGGCTTCAGGAGCGGCTTGTCTGGGAACCACTGGTGACGATGGTACTTCCTGCTGATCAGGAGCATTCATGGGTGGAAAAGCCTCAACCGACTGCTGCTGTGACGGTTGAACTCGTCGTGGTTTTTGAAGCTGCTGCTCCTCTACCGCAGCGACGACCTCGATTTTCTTTTTACCGAACATACCCATGAAGCCGCCGATCTTTATTTCCTTGGTGCTCAAAATGACGGCATCCGTTCCGAAGTCACCTCTGATTTGCATCATGGCCTCCGGCATTGTATCCACTACATATCGTTTCACTCTCATAAGTTCACCACCCCGACACTTTGAATTTCAACGTTCGGCTCCAGCTCACTGTACGACAGTACCGGGACATCCTGCATCGTCCGTTCCATCACTTGCCGCAAATACATACGAATCGTCGGTGATGTTAATACGATAGGCTGCTGCCCGGATTGAATGAGTCGATTGATTTGCTCCATCATCTTTTGGTACACCGTCTGCGTTGATACTGGATCAAGAGCCAGATAGCTGCCCTGCTCCGACTGTTGCACGCTTTCGGCAATTTTCTTCTCCAGCCCTGGCCCCACGGTAATGACACGTAGCGTCTCTCCCTGCTGGGCGAACTGCTGTGTAATCTGGCGAGATAACGCCTGGCGAACATATTCAGTCAGCACGTCCGGATCTTTTGTATAAGTGCCGTAATCAGCCAGCGTTTCGAAAATGGTCACCATATCGCGGATGGAGATTTTTTCTTTTAACAGCTTGGCCAGCACTTTTTGTACATCTCCAATCGCCAATACGGAAGGAATAAGATCGTCCACAAGCACCGGATAATTTTCCTTGAGATTGTCGACCAGCGACCGCGTTTCCTGTCTGCCAAGCAACTCGTGGGCATGTTTCTTGATCGTTTCCGTCAAATGAGTAGCTACAACCGAAGGAGGGTCCACAACTGTATAACCGGACAGCTCCGCAACATCCTTGGTATTCTCATCAATCCAGAGCGCAGGCAATCCGAAGGCTGGTTCTGTCGTTTCGATGCCTGTAATGGAATCGTCGTCGTATCCCGGGCTCATTGCCAGATAATGGTTTAACAGCAATTCCCCGCCGCCTACCGTATTGCCTTTAATTTTGATTACATACTCGTTCGGCTTGAGCTGGATATTGTCCCGTATGCGAATGACCGGCACAACCAAGCCCAACTCAAGCGCACATTGACGACGGATCATAATAATCCGGTCTAGCAAATCCCCGCCCTGCTGTGTATCAGCCAGCGGAATCAGCCCGTATCCAAACTCGAACTCGATCGGATCGACCTGAAGCAAATTAATGACACTTTCCGGACTGCGCACCTCTTCAATCTGTTGCTCTTCTTCCATCTGTTCATCAGCAATCTGCTTACGTTCCATATTGCCCTGCATTCTTCGGGCCGCAAAAAACAGCAGAACAGCTAGTGGAAGGGTCGTAATGATATGAATAGGAGTAAAGAAGCCCAACAATGCAATCGTGGCAGCCACAATGTAAATTAGCTTTGGATATGAAAAGAGCTGCCCCGTCAAATCATCCGCCAAGTTTCCATCAGATGTAGCTCGTGTAACGATCAGACCTGACGCTGTGGATATGAGCAACGCAGGGATCTGGCTAACCAGTCCATCACCAATGGTCAGAACAGAGTAAGTCGACAGCGCCTCCTGAAACCCTTTACCTTGAACAGCCATACCGATAATAAAACCGCCGACCAGGTTGATAATCAAAATGATAATACTGGCAATGGCGTCACCTTTAACAAATTTGCTGGCACCATCCATTGCTCCGTAAAAATCCGCTTCCCGTTCAATTTTACTGCGCCGTTCACGGGCTTGCTGTTCGTTGATCAGACCTGCATTCAGGTCAGCATCAATACTCATTTGTTTACCCGGCATCGCGTCCAGTGTAAACCGTGCGCCTACCTCAGCAACCCGCTCGGAGCCCTTGGTGATCACGATAAACTGCACAACCACGAGAATCAGGAAGACAACAAAACCAACCGCAATTTGTCCACCTGCAATCCAACTACCGAACGTAGCCACAACTTCCCCGGCATGTCCCTCACCTAAAATGAGCTTGGTCGTAGAAATGTTAAGCGCCAGACGAAACAACGTTGTGATGAGCAGCAATGAAGGAAAAATAGAGAACTGTAAAGCTTCCTTCGTGTTCATAGACACAAGTAGAATCATCAAAGCAATCGATATGTTGATCACGAGCAAAATGTCGAGCAACCATGAAGGGATCGGTAGAATCATCATAAGAACGATGCCGATGACGCCTGCAAGGACGGTTATTTCTTTTATTTTCACGAGTCTCTTGGCCTCCGATCCCTTTATTTCACTTTACCTTTTAATTTATATACATAGGCCAGCACTTCGGCAACAGCCTGGAACAGATCAGCTGGAATTGCATCCCCGATTTCGGCTCTTTGAAACAGCGCCCGTGCCAGCGGCTTGTTTTCCATCGTTATAACGCCGTTTTGCTTGGCAATTTCCTTAATTCGGAGCGCTACGTAATCTTGCCCTTTCGCAATAATCTGCGGCGCTTCCATCTCCGAACCGTCATATTTCAAGGCCACAGCAAAGTGCGTAGGGTTGGTAATGATGACATCTGCATTGGGAACTTCCTGCATCATGCGCTGCATAGCCATTCGGCGCTGTCGTTCACGAATTTTCCCTTTGATCAGCGGGTCACCCTCCATTTTCTTGTATTCATCCTTGATGTCCTGTTTGGACATCTTCAGATTTTTCTCATGCTCATAGCGTTGATACATATAATCCAATATTGCTAAAACGAACAGCACCATACCAATTTTGAGTCCCAGTTCCATTGTTAATGAAGCCGTAAAGCTCAACATCTGGTCACCGGACATTTCGGCCAGCTTGGGTAAGTCTGCTTTTGTTTTCCACAGCACACCGTACACCAGATAACCGATCACGGACATTTTTAAAACAGATTTGAGGAATTCGACCAGTGACCGCATGGAGAAAATATTTTTAAATCCTTTAATCGGGTCAATTTTGCTAAATTTAGGCGTAATCCCCTCTCCAGTTAACAAGAAACCGATCTGCATGTAATTTGCCACTATCCCGATGACAATGGCCCCAATAAAAATAGGAGCCAGCATAATCATGATTTGCACGCCATACTCACCCATCATCAGCATTGTAGTGTTCGGCGTTACTTCCATCGTTAACCGATTTACAAAAATATCCCGAAACAAGCGAACCGCATGATCCTTGAAATACCCGCCGAAAATCATAAGGCAGAAAAACGTTACCAGCAGGACACCCGCCCCGGGCAACTCCATGCTTTTTGCAACCTGCCCTTTTTGCCTAGCATCCTGTTTCTTTTTGGGTGTGGCTTTTTCCGTTTTTTCCCCTGAGAACAACTGCAGGTTCATAGCATATTTAAATGACAAACTACGTTCCTCCAAACCAGGCATTAAGGACGGTTGCCCATAATATCCAACAAGTTGCGTATGGATTCGAACATCACAGTAAACAATTTTTCGAAGATAAAAGCAAAACTCGGCATCAGAAGCAGTAACATGAACAGTCCGACAATAATTTTGAGCGGCACGCCAATAACAAAAATGTTAAACTGCGGAGCCGTTTTAGCCAAAAATCCGAGTCCCACATCTGTTAAAAAAGTAGCTACTACTATAGGAGCAGCAATTTGAAACGCCAGCAAAAAAGATTCTGCAAAGGAACGCACCAGAAACTCCGTTACACTACCTCCATACAGCTTTACAAAAAAGTCATTTGTCAGCGGCACCCAATCATAACTGTATAAAATAGCGTTTATCAGGTGATGATGCCCATTTAAACTTAAAAAGAGCAACACAGCTATCGCAAACTTGAAATTCCCCGTTAGAGGCGACGAGGCTCCTGTCATCGGGTCGAACACACTAGCCATCCCGAAACCCACCTGAAGGTCAATAAAGGAACCTGCGGTTTGGATCGCTGTCATGAATAAATAAGCGGTAAAACCGAGCAACAATCCAATCAGCACCTCGCGACCCACCAACAGCACATACGCTGCATCCGTCGGTACTTGCTGATGCGTACCATAAGTGAGATACACGATCAATGCGAGAAATCCGGAAATCCCGACCTTAAAGATATTAGGTACTCCTCGGGTTGAAAATATAGGTGCCACTACAAAAAACGAGGTAATCCGACAAAAAATCAACAAAAAAACAGGAAAACTCTGTAACAACATGTCCATAACTTCAGCCTAACCTATATATTTGTACAAATTGTCCAGAATGTTAAACGTAAAATCCACTAATGTCGTCAATATCCAAGGTCCGAACAAGAGCAATGCCAGTAATACGGCGACAATCTTCGGAACAAATGCCAAAGTCTGCTCCTGAATTTGGGTTGTCGCCTGAAAAATACTGATAATCAAACCGACGACCAGTCCCAAAATCAGCATCGGAGCGCTAACTTTAAGCACTGTGTACACCGCTTGTCCGGCAAGGGAAATAATAAACTCCGAAGTCATTGCCGTCCTCCTTGATTGCTGTCCCTGCGGGAAATATTCATGTGTTAAAGCTCAGAAGCAATGATTTGACGACCAGATACCAACCATCTACGAGCACAAACAGCAGTATTTTAAAAGGAAGCGAAATCATCACCGGCGGCAGCATCATCATCCCCATAGCCATGAGCGTACTCGCCACCACAATGTCAATAACCAAAAACGGTATAAAGATCATGAAGCCCATCTGAAATGCTGTCTTTAACTCACTAATGGCATAAGCCGGAACCATCACCGTTAATGGAATATCCTGATAGTCTTTCGGTTTTTCCATCTTGGTGTATTTCATAAAGAGCAGTAGGTCCTTCTCCCGTGTATGAGAGAACATAAAGGTCTTGATTGGTACCGCAGCCTTGTCCAGCGCCTGAGACTGTGTCAAATCCCCCTTGAGATACGGCTGAAGGGCAGTTTCGTTCATAGCCGAGAACGTCGGAGCCATAATGAATAAGGTAAGAAACAGAGCCAGCCCGACAAGCACCTGGTTAGGCGGCATCTGCTGAGTCCCCAGCGAGGTGCGAACAAAGCCCAGCACGATCACAATTCGCGTAAAGCTCGTCATAAGCACAAGCAACGCGGGCGCTACACTGATGACAGTAATAAGTAAAATAATAGACAGCGAGGTGGCACCGGGCTGTCCTTTATCCGAGTTGCCGACTTGAATATCAATGTTCGGAATCGGTTCCGCAGAGGCCGCCGTCACCGAAATGAAGCTGAACAAGACAAGCAGCAAACATGCAAGTATAATCTTTTTTCTCATGAATCTCCCGACCGATCTGTAGTATTCTCCTCATTGCGCAGCTTTTCGAGTTTATCCTTACGATTCGGCATCTGCCGAAGCTTGGATTCGAACATCTCGTGAAAAGACGTTTCCTCTTCAGGCTGCTGCTGTGCCGCGGTGTTCCGGCGAAGCTTATCCGCAATTTTAGCGAATAGCGGGGCAATCGGGCCGCGCTGCAGAGAAGCTTCCTGCTCCAGTGCGGCCAAAATTTGCTCCACTTCTTCAGGATCGGATACTTTGTCAACAAGCCGGATATCTTCTCCCACACCAATGAGGTACACACTGCTGCCAACTTCAACAAGCTGAAGGGATTTGTTAGGGCCCAGCCCCACGCCTCCCAGTATGCGAACGGAGCGGTTGCTGAACCAGCTCTGATTTCTTTTACTCAAAAACCGTATCAAGTACACGATCAGTACGATGATAAAGATCAACACGAAAAGGACCCAGGCAATGTTGCCTATATTGCTGGATGTACTCAAAGCGTCAGAGGCACCCTGTTGTGTATCCATACAGGATGCGCCTTACACACCCAGTGTTTTGTTGATGGCTTCGATAACCCGATCCGATTGGAAAGGCTTAACAATAAAATCTTTTGCGCCTGCTTGGATAGCATCGATAACCATCGCTTGCTGACCCATCGCAGAACACATAATGACCTTTGCGTTCGCGTCAATTTTTTTGATTTCCTTCAGAGCGGCAATGCCGTCCATTTCGGGCATCGTAATATCCATCGTAATCAGGTCCGGACGAAGCTCCTTGAATTTTTCAATAGCCTGTGATCCATCCTGGGCCTCTCCTACTACTTCATATCCATTTTTGGACAGGATGTCCCGAATCATCATTCTCATAAATGCAGCATCGTCCACGATCAAAATACGGTTTGCCATCTGAAATAAATCCTCCCTAAATTATGCTATTATTGTAATTTTTGAATCCGGTCCCATTGGCTTACAATATCTGTCACACGCACGCCGAAGTTCTCATCGATTACGACAACCTCGCCTTTGGCAATCAATTTGTTGTTAACCAGAATGTCCACTGGCTCCCCAGCAAGCTTGTCCAGTTCAATAATTGAACCTTGTGAGAGCTCTAGAATATCTTTAATTTGCTTTTGGGTCCTTCCTAATTCTACGGTGACTCTAAGGGGAATGTCCATCAATAAATTTAAATTGTTTTCATCCACTTGGGCAAATGCACCGGACTGCAAGTTTGAAAATTGCACAGGCTGCACATTTACATTTCGTCCCGGTATCGAACCATAATGATGAGGTGCTCCATAAGGGGCCTGCGGTGGTACACCTCCAGGCATTCCATAACCTGGCGCTCCCTGCTGACCGTATCCCAGGTCTTGAGGGTACATAGGCGGTTGCTGTCCATAACCTGCATCCTGCGGCGTCTGTACAGGCACCTGTGCGGCTACAGGCGGCTGTTGATACGTTGGTGCGGGTTGCTGTTGCGGGACCTCGGTTTGTTTCGGTACTTCTGGAGCCGCCGTTGCAGCTACTTGCTGTGCGGACGCTTGCGGTTGCTCATCTTCCTCTCCGCCATTCATCAGAATGCTCACCATCTTTTTAGCGAAATGCACAGGCAACAGTTGCATCAATGTAGAGTCAATCAGGTCACCGATCAACAAACGGAAGGATACTGTAATCAACGTCTGTTCATCTGGCAGGCTGGATACTCCATCACCATGCATTGGATCCAAAATATCGATTCCAGGTGGAGAAATATTAACAAAACGCTTAAACATAGTAGACATTGAGGTTGCCGACGAGCCCATCATCTGGTTCATCGCTTCCTGCACAGCACTGATATGAATTTCATTCAATTCTTCATCTACCGGATTTCCTTCACCGCCAAGCATCAAATCCGCTATGACCTGCGCATCACGCTTTTTGATCACGAGCGAGTTAATACCCTCAAATCCATCTACATAATTCACATGTACCGCTACGTGCGGCTTAGGAAAAGCTGTTTCAAATTCAGAACGGGTAATAATTGAAACTTTAGGGGTTGTAATATCAACCTTTTGACCCAGCAGTGTGGAAAGAGCTGTCGCTGCGCTGCCGAACGTAATATTACCGATCTCTCCGAGAGCATCCTGCTCCAGAGGAGTCAGAAAATCGTCAACGGTCTTGTTGGCGGGAGTAGAATCCGTGCCCGCTTCAGACTGTTTCAGCAGGGCATCAATTTCCTCCTGGGACAAATAGTCTTTACTCGTCAATTTCTTCAACTCCTTCGCTGACAATTTCATCAATCTGTACGGCAACACGATCTTTTACCATACCGGGACTTCCCAAGAATTTCAGTTTTTCGCCCACCCGGATGGAGAGCCCTTCCTTGACGGGTTTGTTCAATGAAATGACATCCCCCACCGAAAGGCCCAAAAACTCGGCCACATTTATTCGGGATTCACCTAGCTCGGCAATAATGGGAAGTTGCGCTTTCGTGACCCGTAATCTCAAGGCGTCAATCTCTTCAGGCACCCTTGATTTCTTTTCGGATGTAAACCACTGGTGCGTGGACAGTCTAGCCATAATCGGCTCCAATACCACGTGCGGGATACAAAGGTTAATCATCCCTGTGGTATCACCAATTTTGGTACTAAGTGAGATTAGGGCAATCGTTTCATTTGGTGAAACAATCTGCATAAACTGCGGATTGGTTTCCATTGCCTCCAAACGCGGCTCAATATCCAATACCGTTTTCCAAGCCTCTTGCAGGCTGTCAAAGGTACGACTAAAAATTCGCTCCATGATTGTCGTCTCAATTTCTGTCAACGCGTTAACCTTGGACGGCGCTGCTCCGGTTCCTCCGAGAAGCCTGTCCAGCATTGCAAACGCTACGTTCGGGTGAACCTCAAGCACCATGCGTCCTTCCAGCGGCTCGGCTTCAAAAATGTTCAAAATGGTCATTTTGGGAATGGAGCGAATGAATTCATCATAAGGAAGCTGCTCCACCTGAACGACATTAATTTGGACAAACGTCCGGAGCTGTGCTGAAAAATAAGTGGTCAGATACCGCGCAAAATTTTCGTGTATCCGCGTCAAACTCCGAATATGATCCTTGGAAAACCGAAGCGCTCTTTTGAAGTCATAAGCGCGAACTTTCTTTTGTGTATCTTCCTTTTTAAGTTCTTCCGCATCCATTTCACCGGACGATAGAGCTGCTAAAAGGGCATCAATTTCCCCTTGCGACATTACATCCACCAATGTTATTCACCCCCTTACATGTTCTGACAAGTTCACCTGGAATCAAATGGCTGCCAGCAAAAAGTCTGTAATTTTGGCGTTCCCCAGGTGACCTTCAGGGAGCGACTTGTTGATGAGATCCGTCAGCTTGTCACTGAACTGGTCCCGGCCTTTAGCTGTTCTGAGCTCATCAGGCTTGGTGTCTGCAAGTAATTGAATAACGATTGGCTTGATACTGATGTCCTTGATTTTTTCAAAAGATTCCTTTGCTTTAGCATCGTTTAATTGAAAGGAAAGGTTCATTTGGACAATATAATCGGCGTCTGCCAAATTTGTTTTGATACCAGTAATTTCAGAACTCACTTCCACTAATTCATCTGCTGACAGTCGGGGAAGCTGTTCTGCTTGAGCGGCTTGCGCATTTGGAGTGGCTTCCGACTTCTTCCCACTAAGCGCTGGTATAAGTACAAAGGCCGCACCTGCAATCAAAGTAATCGCGAGTAAAATTGTAATGAGCCATGGCAGCATCTTTTTCATTCGTCTTCCTCCATTTGTTGCACTTTTATCGTGGCGGCATGTATGCCGATTTCACGGCTGTAACCCTTGATCAAGGAGACGACATCTGCCGCTTTTTCCAATACAATCAACCGTTTCCCCGTCACTAAAGTGACGTATGTATCCGGCGTTTCCTCCACAGTCTCAATGAGCAGAGCATTAAGCCACATAGGCGAGCCGTTCAGCCGCGTTAACGGGATCATCGTAACACCAACCTCCTGATAGGAGCGGGGGAGCCTTTACTCCCCCGCGTTTAGATGCGATTATCGTTTCAAGTTTACAACTTCCTGAAGCACTTCATCCGAGGTCGTAATGATACGTGAGTTCGCCTGGAAGCCGCGCTGCGCCACGATCATTTCGGTAAATTCACCTGTCAAATCGACGTTGGACATTTCTAGCTGGCCTGCAATGATAGCACCCCGGCCCTCCGAATTGGCTACTCCAGGCTCAAGTGCATCGATATTGGAGTTAACCGTGGTACGGTACAAGCTGCCGCCAATTTTCTCCAACCCTTCTGGGTTTGTGACTCTGGCTATACCAATTTGCGTGCCATTGTCTACTGTGCCATCATCCAATTGTTGTACAATCGTACCGTCCTGCGAGATAGAGAACGATGTAACATTGTCAGCAAGTGTGATCGGATCCCCACCCGCGTCTCCTACGAAAAATCCATCTGAGGTAACCAAATTTCGGTTCGCATCCACGTGAAAATCACCCGCGCGAGTTAGATAAGGAACATCCTGTGCATCATTCATTTTGATCAGGAAAAACCCGTCACCGTTAATCCGCAAATCTGTCGGATTGTTCGTAGTCATGGCACTACCTGGAAGATGAAGTGTATCAATTGAGCTGACCGATACCCCTAAACCGACCTGCTTGGCGTTTTGCCCCGCAGTAGTCGTTGCATCCGGCGCACTTGCGCCCGAACTCGTTTGGCTCAAAATATCCTTGAACATGACGCGGCTGGACTTGAAGCCTGTTGTATTTACGTTTGCAATGTTGTTACCGATAACGTCCAGCTTTGTTTGAAAGCCCTTCATACCCGATACACCCGAATACATTGATCTCAACATTGAGTATAAATCCTCCTCTGAATGCTTGCTCGATTAACCGCATCAGTCGATCCGCGGCTTCTTCATGGCTTTCCTGCTCGGGCCAGCCACTTCTTGCTAAATTTTCTATGAAATAATAACAGCGCTATCGATTTGCGTAAATACGTTATCCTGCATGGATTGCTTATCCATCGCGGTAACTACTGTCCGGTTGGGCACACTTACGATCAACGCCATATCCTGCATTAAAATCAATGATTCCTTGGCGCCTTTGGCAGCTGCCTTATCCACAGCGGAGTTAATCTTCGCCATCTGGTCACTTCTCAGCTCTATCCCCCGCTGCTCCAAACGCTTTGCTGCATGGTTGCTCAGCTTGAGTACTTGATCCTGCAACACCTGTCCGAATGGCCTACCATCCTTCGGTACCGGATTTATCCGGTTCTGCAAGATCGCTGCCGGAGGGACTTTGGCGGGAAAAAGACGTCCGACCGTTATCCGGTCATTCATGTGTCTCACCACTTCCAGTAGAGGAAGAAGTTGTAGTATCCGATGTCCCTGCTGAGGAAGCCGCTGTTTGAGCCTGACTTACCGATGTCACATCTTTCAGTGCTACCTCTGACGATCCTATTTTGGCGTACTGCACACCGTCACGAATAACGATGGAATCCACGATTCCACTTTTCACCGCACCTGCGCCCGTTTCACCTGTAATTGAATCCTTTTTACCTGCCTCGATCCAACTGACTTCTTTCCCAATCAAACCGGAGGATATTCCTAAAGACTGTCCCAACGTATTCAATTGAGTAGAAATGTTCATCAACTGCTCCACGGAAGAAAATTGCGCCATTTGCGCGATAAATTCCTTATCTTCCAAAGGCTGCATTGGATCCTGATTTTGTAGCTGGGTAATCAAAATTTTTAAAAATTGATCCTTACCCATCGTTTTGGTATCCTTGGTGCTTGCCATTTTGACGTTATTCACGTTGTAATTCGGCCAGACGTTGCTGGTGGATACATTACTGTCCACAGTCGTCATTGTGTTCTCACCTCCATGCTACGCTTGTGCTGTAAAGGAGCCTGTCCGATTTACATCATCTGTGCGTTGTTCTACTGTCCAGTTGCGGAGTTCCTCCGCCATTTCAGCTACCTTCAGAGCATCCTCGGCTTCTTCTCTACTCCGTGACTTGGAACGTTGCTCGGATTGTTGCTGCTGATTTGCACTTGATCCACGGCCATCCTGATACATGTGGGAAGAGAGTGATTCATTTTGCGTCACTTCGACTTTATCTACCTGAATACCTTGGCTTTGAAGACTTGCACGCAACTGTGACATTTGCTGTTCGAGCAAATCCTTAGCTCCACTGTGCTCAGTCATGAACTGGGCGACCAAGTGCCCATTCTGCATCGTCAGTTTAACTTCAAGCTGTCCCAAATGATCTGGGCGGAGCATGATCGTCGCTTCCGTTAATCCAGAATGTTTCACGATATCAAGCTTTTGCACTACAAATTCAGTCATTTCCTTAGCAAATTGTCGTACATGTACAACAGGCTGCGCCGGAGCGGAAGGAGTTGTGCCTTGCGTCTGCACCGAAAGCTGGCCTGCGGTCGTAATTACAGAAGTTTGACTGTCGGCCGCTGCCGGATCAGCCTGCTCGGTTACGTCTGCTACTGCACCAGTTTCATCCGTTGGAGTCGCTTTAACAGCGGCTTGAATATGAATATTAGCTGATGAGCGTTGTCCTTCTGTACCTTGCTGGCTTGTCCCCCCTTGACTCGTTTGCTGCTCAGTAGCAACAACCTGTTTGTCTGTAGAAACAGCCGTTAATGTTTGAGTGCCATTCGTCCGATTCGTGGAAGGCTGAACTGCTTGTGAATCTGCGCCATCAGCAAGCTCCACAGCTTTCAGTACGCCGGTCCACTGCTCATCGGAAATAACTCCCGTACCAGTCGTCGTATTTTGAAGCGATTGTAACAACTGTGTAATCTGAGACTTTTGATCGCCCGTAGCCTGATTCGCTATATTTGCAAGCTGTGACAAAGCATCCTGTAATGCAAACCGAATGGTAGCCGGATGAGCTGCCAAAGCCGTTATGCCTGTCGCCTCATTCGTTTCCGCCCCGTCTGTTTGCTGTTCCCCTCCACCGCCTAAAAGCTGCTGTACTTGCTGAACCCACGACTGCAGAGCTGCGAACAAGGCTGGATCAGCTGCTACCTGATCATCGAGCTTTTCAAGATTTTGCAATAATGGAGCCAGTGTCTCAACAAGCGGTTCTGCTGAAACTTCTGTCGATTCTCCGGCAGTAATCAACGGCAGCACCATAACTAATGGAGATTTCCCAGCATCTGTGCTTGTAGAACCCGTTTGCCCGCCAGTCATCATTTGCGTAAGCGTCTGATTAAAAGCACCGCCTGTGGCTCCGGCTACTGCCGTCCCTGCTGTTGAAGTTGTCGCCGTACTAGCTGTGCTACCAGCTGTCTGACTGGAACTGCTGAGAGATACACTTTGAGAAATAAGTGTCATTTATTTTTTCACCTCCCTTCATTCAAATCACTTGCTGCCCATTAGCTTGTTCAAAATTTTCGCCGTCTGTGCAGCATCCTTCGCAGACATATTTTGCAGTAAAGAAGCACGTGTCGAATCATCTACTGTATTCAATATGTTCAATGCCTTGTCTGGACTGATTTTGTAAGTTTGTAAAATAAGCTCGGCACCACTTTTCTTGTCCATGGAAGCGAATGTACTGCTAATTTGAGTGTTTTGCAGACTTTTACTCGTTGTTCCCGCTGTAGTGCTTTGATCCTTTTTCAAGCGGGACTGCAACGCAGCCACCGACAAATCTGTAGATGGCGTTACGTTCTTCAGAGCCATTGTGATATCGGCCGCCTTTTTAGCATCCATCTTTTGTAAAATCTTCGCACTGTTCGCAGGGTCCATGTAGCTTAGCAGTTGCACCGTTTCTTCGGTTGTCAAGTTTTCCATAATCGGTGCTGCCTTACTTGCCGTCATTCCTTCATACATGGAAGCAAGGTCTCTGGCCTGTTTTACATATGGGTCTTCATTCGCTGTACCGTCTGCCGCTTGCGTACCTGTCTGTCCCTGCTGACTGGCTTGCGGCTGTTGTTCCTGTTGCGTTTGCAGCGTATTGACCTGATTTTGTAGCTCTGTAACCTTTTTATCCTGAGTTGTTTTGGCGGCCGCAGCCTTTTGGAGTTCCTCCGTCTGCTTGGCCAAATCTGTCTTAAGCTGCTGGATAGTAGCTTCAGAGCTTTGGGACTGGGCTTTCTGATCAGCCTCTTTGCCCTTGGCAACCTTGTCTTTCGGTTCAGGAATCCAATTCTTCACAATCGGAATCTTGTTTCCCAATGAAATCATTTCACTTCTGAAATCCATATTGAACAGCGTAAGCAGGACCCCGACCAGAACGATTGTAAAAACAATCGGAATCAGGAAAAACATAAACCGTTCAAATCCCCCGCCTGACTCTTTTTCCAAATCCATATCCAGTTCATTTTCTGCTAAATTCCGTGCCATCGTCTTCCTCCTCAGGCAGCTGATATGCGCATCCTGTGACTTTCCGCTTACCGGGCTTTCATGGCAAATCTCACGGAAGCCATTTCATCCAGCTCGTTCTGCTCGCGCAGGAGCATTTCCTGTTGGAATTTCACGTTGGCCTTCTCTCTCGCTTTCAGCCAAACTTGTTCATCCAGCATTTTATCGGTCAAAACGGTTTGTTTGCTTTGCACATTTTGCTGCGCATATTGAACGTCCCTATGCTTGCGTGTGATACATTGATCCAGATGATTGACGTAAGCCTGCAATTCCTGAATGGCAGAGAGCGGCGCGCAATCCTCGGCAGCCTTTTGAATGGCTGATATGACCCGATTCCTTTCGCCTAATAGCTGTATCAATGTCTGCTCCTCAGCCTGCAATTGTCCGACAGCACTGGAAAGCAGCCATTCGGCCTGTGACTTCTCGTTGGTTTTCAAGTCTACAACTTTCTGAAAGGAATACTGAAATCTCATCGTTCAACCTTCATCTCCTCGTAAATTCAGAAATCAAACGCTCACGAACCTCGTCCAGCTCAACCTTTTCATCCGTTCTTTGCCTTGTAAAATCCCATATATCCCGTATGCGATCCATAGATTCGTCAATTTCTGCATTCGACCCCTGCTGATAAGCCCCAATGTTAATCAGGTCCTCCGAATCTTTATAAACCGCCATCAGGCGCTTAATATTCTCGGCAGCGTCAATCTGGTCACGTGGTGCAATATCCTTCATGACCCGGCTAATGCTGGCTAACACATCAATCGCGGGAAAATGTCCTTTATTCGCTATCCCCCGGTTGAGCACAATGTGCCCATCCAAGATCCCGCGCACCGCATCCGCGATGGGTTCATTCATGTCATCACCATCGACCAGCACCGTATAAAAAGCGGTTATCGAACCTGTAGGTCCGGTTCCCGCACGCTCCAGCAACTTGGGCAAACTGGCGAATACGGAAGGGGTATAACCCCTCATCGCTGGTGGCTCTCCGACTGCCAATCCTACTTCACGTTGCGCCATCGCATACCGGGTAACCGAGTCCATCATCAACATGACGTTCAATCCGCGATCCCGGAAGTATTCAGCGATCGTCGTTGCAATGAGCGCACCCTTAATTCGGATCAACGCGGGTTGGTCGGAAGTTGCCACAATGACTACTGAACGTTCAAGCCCTTCCGGTCCCAAATCCCGTTCAATAAAGTCCAGCACCTCGCGTCCACGTTCCCCGATCAGAGCAATTACGTTCACATCTGCTTCCGTATTACGGGCAATCATTCCCATCAGGGTACTCTTACCTACACCGGAGCCTGCGAAAATACCGACCCGCTGTCCTTTACCGATGGTAAGCAATCCGTCAATGGCTCGTACACCGATACTGATTGGCTCCTGCACACGCGGGCGACTTAGCGGATTCGATGGAATGTTGAAGGTCGAGTATCTCGCCATCCGTGATGGAATCAACGAGCCGTCCAAAGGTTGGCCCAAACCGTCCAGCACTTTGCCCAACAGCTCCGACCCCACCTGCACGTTCAATGGCTTCCCTGTTCCTACGACATCACAACCGGGACCAATGGATTGCAGTTCTCCAAGCGGCATCAAAAGTACCTTGTTGTCTCTAAAGCCTACAACTTCCGCTTGCAGCGGCTTAGCCGTTTTACCCGGATAAATGTAACAAACATCCCCGATACTGGCGTCCGGACCTTCCGATTCCACCATCAAACCGATAACCTGTGTCACTTTGCCGTTTACCCGAACCGGGTCCAGTTGTCGCAAATGATCCATGTAGCGCTGCGTATTAAGCCCCTTCATGTCTTCGCTCCTCGTTCTCATGTGCCAGACGCAGCAGTTCCTTTTTGATCTCAGCCAGTTGTGTATCTATCCGCGCATCCACACTTCCAAAGGAAGAACGAATGACGCAGCCGCGATCCTTCACAGTACCATCAGGAATAATTTGCAGTTCTGCCTGCGAATCGACAGTTAATGACAATTCTTCGCGTGCACCTTGCACAAATGCGAAATGCTGAGGCGACACACACAGGGTAATTGTTCCTTTTTCCCGCTTACGAGCCAAGTTTTTACGAATGAGCTCAATTGTGTATTCAGGCTCAATACTAAGTTGTTTTTCAATAACTTTCTCAGCAATGGCACTACTCAGCTCAACCAGAAAAGGCTCAGCCTCCTGAATCAATTGCTCCTTGGTCTCATAGGCCTGACGCAAAATATCCTGCGCTTCTACCATCATCTGTTCCGATTTCGCCTGAAGCTCGGCCTCAGCCAACTTTTGGCCTTCCTCATAGCCTTGCTGAAACCCGTCAGCCTTTAAGGACTCTGTTAACTGCTCGTCCTGCTCACGGCGTTCCTGCCACCAGGTTTCAATCTGCTGCTGCGCCTCCTGAAGCATCCGTTCCGCTTCTTCAGCCGCCTCACGAACCTGCCGTTCAGCAAAATCCTTGGCATCATTCAGCATTTCATCCCGGAGCCGTTCAGTCTCGTAATCTCTCTGCGGTTCCGGCTCTATATGTTCAGTTGTGACTTCCTCGTCCGACGTTTCCGGCGCATACGTATGTGCCACATCAATGGTCTTCAAAGCTTCAACAGGCACATATTGGAAAGATTTGATCAAGTTAGACAATGATGTCATCTCCTCCGCCGCGTGCGATTATAATCTCACCGGCCTCTTCCAATCTGCGGATCGTCGATACGATGCGAGTCTGCGCTTCTTCCACATCACGCAGCCGTACCGGTCCCATATACTCCATTTCCTCTTTGAAGGTTTCTGCCATCCGTTTCGACATATTTCGGAAAATCACATCGCGTACTTCTTCGCTGGACACTTTAAGCGCCAACTGCAAATCGGCATTGTCGATATCGCGGATAATACGTTGAATGGAACGGTTGTCCACATTGACGATATCCTCGAATACGAACATTCTTTTCTTGATTTCCTCGGCCAGTTCAGGGTCCTGAATTTCAAGCGAGTCGAGGATCGTACGTTCGGTTCCTCGGTCTACGCCATTCAGAATCTGAACAATGGACTCGATACCACCCGCATTCGTGTAATCCTGCGTGGCGGTTGCTGACAGCTTTTGCTCCAGCACACGTTCCACTTGTGAAATGACTTCCGGCGAAGTGCTGTCCATTACAGCGACACGCCGGGCCACCTCAGCCTGCTTTTCCTGAGGCAGGGACGACAGAATCGCCGCCGCCTGCTCAAATTGCAAGTACGAGAGCACGAGAGCAATCGTCTGTGGATTTTCGTTCTGTATAAAGTTCAAAATCTGGTTTGGATCAGCCTTGCGGGCAAAATCGAACGGTCTCACCTGCAACGTCGCCGTCAGACGGTTAATGACCTCAACTGCTTTTTGCGATCCGAGTGCCTTTTCCAATATCTCTTTGGCATAATTGATGCCGCCTTGGGAAATGTACTCCTGAGCCAAGCAAATTTGATGAAACTCAGCCATAATCGAATCTTTTTCCGCTGCATCGACCTTCCGCACATTGGCGATTTCCAATGTAAGTTGCTCAATCTCTTCATCACGCAAATGCTTGAATATTTGAGCAGATACTTCCGGCCCCATCGTGATTAGCAGAATTGCCGCTTTTTGTCTTCCCGTTAAACCTTGACTGCTTGCTTTTGCCAATGAACTCACCTCTATTCGTCAGCCAGCCATGTACGAAGCAGATTGACGAATTCGTCGGGTTTCTTTTTCGCCAGACTCTCAAGCTGTTTACGCACTTGACTTTCATTTGTCACACTTTCCATGGTAATGGACGGGAACTCCGTCGGTGTTGGCATAAGTTGCAGATCTTCATCTAATTCTTCTTCCTGCTGCTTACGACGACCGCGTACAATCAGGAAGATTACGCCTGCCAACAGTGCCAGTACAGCAGCCCCGATGCCCCATACCCAAGGGTTCGATGCTGAGAAAAACGTGTTGGTGCTCGCTGGCGCCGGTACGGTTTGAGAGAAAACTGAAACTTTTTTGGCTAAATCAGCGTCTGTAATAGTAATGCCGGAATTCGCTAATGAAGCTCTCACGATATTAACCAAGATGTTTTGGATTGCGGCCTGAGTTGCTGCATCCAAAGTTTGCTGCCCCGTTGGTGGTTCAACTGCTACATTAATGGTTAAATCTTTTACAGTGTACGGACTTTGGATAATATCCTTCGCAATTCGGTTAACTTCGTAGTTAATTGTGCTTGAGCTCTTATCCGAGCTTGTGTTGCCCGAATTGCTTCCTCCAGGGTAACCAGGCACATCCTGCGTTCCTGTACCTGCGACTCCTCCGGTTTGTCCACTACTGCCAGTGTAGCTTTCCTGAATTTGCTGGGCACTGATTTCAATGCCCTTCATTTTCGTTTGATCAACTGGTGTGACCAGCTGTTCTTTCGACGTTACTTTGTCGAAATTTAGCTGTGACATAACCAGCACATTCACTTTGTCTTCGCCAACAATTTTCGACAAAAATTGTTGGACATTATTCCTTACATCGCTCTCAAACTTCTTCTGCAGAGCCATGTTTTCCTCAACACCACTGGAGAGACCTCCTTGACCGCCCTTGGCCGTTGGAATCAGTTCATACTCCTTATTGGTGATCGTAATGTTTTCTACAGGCAAATTTGGCACAGCCGTCTTTACCAGATTAAAGTATCCGTCGATGGCTTGCTGGTTTGGCGTAAAGCCAGGTTCGAATTCCATTTGAACCGAGGCAGAAGCTTTGTCCTTTTCTTCAAGCCCGGCAAAAATGTTTTCCTTCGGCATATTAATGACAGCTTTGGAACTTTGGACACCATCCATCCGTTCCAACAGTTGCTGCACTTCGCCGTTCAATGCGTTATTGTACTTCACATTGAACTCGTTCTCCGTCATGCCAATTGCTGAAGAGGACTGGTCAAAGGCACTCATGCCGATTGAACCCTTTTGAATTAGGCCTTGAGACCCAACATCTACCTTTGCCTTATCCGCGTTTGCGGTTGGGACTGCGATTTGTGTCCCGCCAGCATTGAGCTGATACGGAATACCCGCAGAATCGAGATATTTAATGACCCCGGCTGCATCGTTTGCGTTTAAATCCCGAAAAGCCACTTCATATTCGGTTTTGGTAAACTGCATCGTTAGCACTACAATGGCAATGATGATGAATGCCAATGTCGAAACAAGTAATATCTTCTGTTTTTTGCTGAAATTATTCCAATACCCGGAAATCTTATCCCGATATTGGGCGATTCTCTCGTTCACTCCGTCACCCCATCCGAAACTTTGCTAGACCCTCTTTACATCTGTGTACGCATGATCTCCTGATAGGCTTCAATCGCTTTGTTTCGGACCTGAGTAGTAAGCTGCAAGGAAAGCAGCGCTTGTTGGGAAGTGATCATGACCTGATCAACATCAACTTTTCCTGCCATGAACTGGTCGGACATCGTGTGTGTAGCGGCTTCCTGCTGCCCCACTTCATTGAGCGCATCCTTTAGGAACGAACCAAAATCCTTCAAGGATTCGGAAGGCGTCGCTTTCGTCAACTCATTGTTAGGCGATTGAATTTGCTGTATTGCCGGTGTCTGTACATTAAACATGGCGTTCTGGATCATGTTTTACTCTCCCTATTCTGTAGTTAGTAGTCCTGGAACTTAGCGACCGATTTCAAGTGCCTTGGAAACCATTGCCTTGGATGCATTCAGAGCTGTTACATTGGCTTCGTAAGAGCGTGTCGCGGAAATCATGTCTACCATTTCTTTCATAATGTCTACATTAGGCATATATACATAGCCATCTTTATCAGCATCCGGGTGACCCGGATTGTACACAGGCTTCAAAGGTGACTGATCTTCCTGTATTTGCGAAACCTTGACGCCAGCGGCACCTGTTCCATTTCCTTCCATTTGAGCCTGCAAAACATCGGCAAACCGAGATTGGTTAGGCTCCAAAACAACCGTTTTTCTCCGATATGGGACCGCCTGTCCATTCTCCACTTTTGCCCGGGTTGTCTCTGCATTGGCAATGTTGCTTGATATGACATCCATCCGCAACCTTTGGGCCGTAAGAGCAGAGGCGCTGATATCAAAGCCGTTGTTAATTTTCACCTGGTCCTATCTCCCTTCTACCGCTGTTCTCATCATTTTGATGCGTTCACTAATTTCTTGGATGTAGGTATTATATCTCAGTTGATTCTCAGCCATAAGGCTCATTTCTCTGTCGATATCCACGTTATTCATATTGTTGTTCATGACAGAATACCCATCTTTGGTAACCACAGCATCTGGAATGGAGTTCGTAGGTCCTATCTGAAAATGTTTCGCATTGGTTACTTTTCCACGTAATGGTGTCACGTCGCCACCCATTTGCTGCTGAAGCAATTCTTCAAATGAAACCTCTGAACGCTTAAAATACGGGGTATCCTCATTGGAAATGTTGTTGGCCATCACACGTTGTCTCGTATTTGCTGCCTGAACACCTGCCTGAAGTTTTTGAAAGCTCATATCACCCAGCAGATTCATTTAGCTCCTCCTTCCAGCGTCTACTCCAAAGTAAGATTCAATAAAACAAGATTTTTCACTTTTTTTCGACAATAAAATTTCATAATTATACATTTCTCTTAGGTCTTAAGTAGAAAATAATTGCTTTGTGTCATATATTCTAAGTTTCGTAGAGTTGGGACCTAATTACAATAAGAAAAAAGCCCTATCTTTTTTAAAAAAGAGGGCTTTTGATGCATAAAATGTTAAATTTTTCAGGTTTTTTTCAATGAAATGAATGTTTTCTTAGCACTTTGCACCTGTAAAAGATTATACGTCCTACTTTTGGAATAGACAGAAAAATCATCTAAGGGACGTTCATCTAGGTCTATGTGACGGTGCAAGATAGTGTTATTCTAGACAACGCATCCTATTTTAAAAGCTCCCACTCATAAAATATACTGACTAAGGTCCCTGTTTTGGGCAATATCACCCAGCTTCTCCCGAACATATTCCGGGGTAATGATCATGCGGTCCAAAGTAAGCTCCGGAGCCTCGAAGGACAAATCCTCCAACAACTTCTCCAAAATGGTATGCAAGCGGCGCGCACCGATGTTTTCCGTATTCCGGTTTACAGACTCGGCAATGCTGGCAATTTCACGGATGGCTTCCGCCGAAAATTCTACTTCAATCTCTTCGGTACGAAGCAAATCCGTGTATTGCTTGGTCAGCGCATTTTTAGGCTCTGTCAAAATGGATACAAATTCATCCAATGTGAGACTGCTCAGTTCAACACGGATTGGAAAACGTCCCTGCAGCTCAGGGATCAGATCAGAAGGCTTAGCAACATGAAAAGCTCCAGCGGCGATAAACAGAATATAATCTGTCCTTACCGGGCCGTATTTAGTCATAATGGTAGAACCCTCGACAATAGGCAAAATATCGCGCTGGACACCTTCTCTAGATACATCAGGACCACTGCCCTTGCCCTGGCTGGCAATCTTGTCGATTTCATCAATAAAAATGATACCGGATTGTTCAGCACGCTTCACGGACTCCTGAATGACATCATCCATGTCGATCAGCTTGGCAGCCTCATCCTGAATGAGCACCTTACGGGCTTCCTTCACCGGCAACTTGCGCTTTTTGGTCCGCTTTGGCAGAAAGCTTCCGAACATTTCCTGCATATTCATGCCCATTTGCTCATTTCCCTGCCCAGCAAACATATCCAGCATATTGGGTGCGGTGTCCTCCACATCAATCTCAATAACTTCATCCTCAAGCTTGCCTGACAATAGATCAAATTTAGCCTTACGCCGTTTCTCTGCCAAGGATGTGTCCTGTTGTGGGGGTTCTTCCTCTACCGAATTCCCGGTGTTATTGCCAAACAGCATTTCAAAAGGGTTACGTTGGGATTTATTTGATTTCTCTGCAGGTACAAGAATACTGACAATCCGTTCATTCGCCATGTCCTCGGCTTTGTCCTTCACATTCTCTGTCCGCTCCGCTTTAACGATGCGAATCGAGGTTTCCATCAAGTCACGCACCATGGATTCCACATCCCGGCCGACATAACCCACTTCTGTGAACTTAGTCGCCTCTACCTTAACAAAAGGAGCTCCCACGAGTCGGGCCAGCCTGCGTGCAATTTCGGTTTTACCCACGCCCGTCGGACCGATCATCAGAATATTTTTGGGCACAATTTCATCCCGGATATCATCCGGCAGCTTGCTGCGCCGATAACGATTGCGCAAGGCAACGGCAACGGATTTTTTAGCCTGCTTCTGTCCGACAATATATTTATCCAGCTCGGATACAACTTGTCTGGGCGTCAACGATTGATTATTCATTTTGCACTCCTCCACCCTTGATTACTCAGAGCCGATTTACAGTTCTTCCACGATAATCTGATTGTTCGTGTAAACGCATATTTCCGAGGCAACCTCCAGCGCTTCCCGGGCCATATCCTTTGCCTCCATACCGGAGCCATGACGCTTGAATGCGCGCGCCGCCGCCAATGCAAAATTTCCGCCTGAGCCGATCGCAAGCACATCATCGTCCGGCTCAATAATTTCACCGCCCCCGGAAATGAGTAACATTCCGGATTGATCCATAACAATCATCAAAGCCTCTAGCTTACGCAGGATACGATCCTGCCGCCAGTCTTTAGCCAGTTCCACCGCAGCCCGCTGAAGATTGCCGTGATGTTCCTCCAGCTTGTTTTCAAACTTTTCAAACAATGTGATGGCATCTGCCACTGAACCAGCAAAACCTGCAACCACCTGACCACGGTATAATCTGCGTACTTTTTTTGCCGTTTGCTTCATGACGACACTGTTACCGAACGTTACCTGACCATCACCAGCAATAGCTCCCTTGCCATTGTGGCGTACAGCACAGATGGTGGTAGCATGAAAGGACATATCCATAACGCGCTCCTCCTTTTCCTTCATCCTTATGCCTGTACTTCGGCTGACATAACTTCCGCTTCGTTGATATAACCACGCAAGCTTTCCAGCGCACGGTTAGCAAGCGCTTCGTTCTTTTCCTTCTTGTTGCGAATACGCGTTTCCAGCTTTGGCAGCAGACCGAAGTTCGCATTCATCGGCTGAAAATGTTTGAAATCAGCTGTTGTGATGTAACGAGCCATACTGCCGAGTGTCGTTTCCGCAGGGAATACAAACATTTCTTGTCCACGCGCCGTACGCGCTGCATTCATCCCCGCCAGCAATCCTGAGGCAGCAGATTCTACGTACCCCTCCACTCCAGTCATTTGTCCGGCAAAAAACAGATTATTTCTGCCTTTGAACTGATAGGTCGGATGAAGCTGCTGTGGGGAATTGATAAAGGTGTTGCGATGCATTACACCATAACGTACAAACTCTGCATTCTCTAGGCCCGGTATCATGGAAAATACGCGCTTTTGCTCTCCCCATTTCAAATGAGTCTGGAAGCCAACCAGATTGTACAGTGTACCCGCCGCATTATCCTGACGAAGCTGCACAACGGCATATGGCAGCTCTCCTGTATGTGGGTTCACAAGACCGACTGGTTTCATCGGCCCAAACAATGCCGTCTGTTTACCGCGTTGCATCATCACTTCAATGGGCATGCAGCCTTCAAAATAAATTTCTTTTTCGAATTCCTTAACTTGTGCCACCTCAGCCGTAATCAGTGCCTCATAAAAAGCGTCAAATTCCGCTTCATTCATCGGGCAGTTCAAGTAGGCTGCTTCTCCCTTATCATAGCGGGAAGCCAGATAAACCTTATTCATGTCGATAGAGTCCTTCTCCACAATCGGGGCCGCCGCATCGTAAAAGTAAAAATACTCTTCTCCCATCAGTGATTTAATCTGTTCTGACAAAGCCGGAGAAGTTAAAGGCCCGGTAGCAATGACTACGATCCCGTCCTGTGGAATTTCCTGAAGCTCCTCATTGACAACCTCAATAAGCGGATATTGATGAAGAGTATCTGTAATATAGCCGGAAAATCCATCTCGATCCACCGCCAGCGCACCACCTGCCGGAACAGCATGACGATCTGCGGCATTCAAAATCAAGGAGTTCAATATTCTCATTTCTTCCTTCAGCACACCTACCGCGTTAGTCAAGCCGTTAGCCCGTAAAGAATTGCTGCACACCAGCTCGGCAAATTTATCTGTATGATGCGCCGGTGTTTTAACAATCGGTCTCATTTCATATAACTTAACAGGCACACCACGGCTTGCAATTTGCCAGGCAGCTTCGCTGCCCGCCAAACCAGCTCCGATGACCGTTACCTTTTGTAGCTCACTCACGTTTAAATCCCCCTGCTATTGTTGTTCTTATGAAGTCTCTACACCCTCGTCGCTATCTTCCAGCATTTCACTGTGATCGCAGACGGTACAGTTGAGCTTCGTTCCCTGTTTTGTACGTTTTTCGACCATTAAGCCACCGCAGCTTGGACAAGGCTTAATGGACGGTTTATCCCAGGATACAAAATCGCATTCCGGATAACGGTCACACCCATAAAAGATACGTCCTTTTTTACTCCGTCTTTCCACAACATGGCCCTCACCACATGTAGGACAATTGATCCCGATATCCTTGACAATCGGCTTCGTATTGCGGCAATCCGGGAACGCAGAGCAAGCTAGAAATTTACCAAAGCGGCCGAGCTTATACACCATCGGGCTGCCGCATTTGTCACAAATGACATCAGACTCTTCATCCTTTATCTCAATTTCCTTCATTTCTTCCTCAGCCACTTCCAGACGTTTCTCAAACGACTCGTAAAAGTCACTCAAGACCTTGACCCAGTCTCCTTCGCCTTCTTCTACGTGGTCAAGATCACCTTCCATATTGGCCGTGAATTCCACGTTCAGAATTTCAGGAAAGAATTCCTCCATCTGCTCAATGACCAGTTCTCCCAGCTCTGTAGGAAAGAACTTCTTCTCTTCAATGGCGACATAGCCACGCTTCTGAATAGTTTCTAGTGTCGGTGCATACGTACTCGGACGTCCGATACCCAGTTCTTCCAACGTTTTCACCAGTCGTGCTTCTGTATAACGGGGAGGCGGTTGCGTGAAATGCTGCTTCGGCTCAACCGATTCCTTTTTCAGCTTGTCACCCGATTTAAGGGGCGGCAGCAGCTTATCCTCTTCGGTTTTGCCGTCGTCATTCCCCTCCACATACACTTTCATGAAGCCTGGAAAACGAACCTTCGAGCCGGCTGCACGAAATATGGTCTCACCCGCTTCAATATCAACGGACAAGGTATCCATAATAGCGGAAGCCATCTGGCTGGCCATAAAACGCTCCCATACCAGTTTGTACAAACGGAACTGGTCCCGGCTCATAAACGGCTTAACCGTTTCTGGATCACGCAGCGCGGAGGTTGGACGAATCGCTTCATGCGCATCCTGGGCGTTGGCAGCTTTTTTGGAATATTGACGAGGGCTTTCAGGTACAAAAGCTTCACCATATTTCTGAATAATGAATTCCTTCGCTTCCTCTTGGGCCGAGACGGCGATTCGTGTGGAATCCGTACGCATATACGTAATCAGACCCACGGTTCCTTCCTTGCCCAAGTCCACACCCTCATACAGCTGCTGGGCCACGGACATTGTTTTGGATGCACGGAAGTTGAGTTTCCGAGCCGCCTCTTGCTGCAAGGAGCTAGTCGTGAATGGTGGAGAAGGATTGCGCAAGCGCTCTTTCTCTTTCACATCACGGACCTTGTAAGACGACTTGCCGATAGCCTCCAGCACTTCTTGTACATCCGCTTCGCTGGAGAGCTCTTTCTTTTCGCCACGAAGCTGATGGAATTTCGCCTCAAAGGTACTGTCCTTAATCGCTAGTTTAGCTGTGATCGTCCAATACTCTTCCGGTACAAACTCATTAATCTCGTTTTCTCGATCCAGGATAATTTTCACGGCAACCGACTGCACGCGCCCTGCGGATAAGCCCTTCTTTACCTTTTTCCAAAGCAATGGACTGATTTTGTAGCCGACAAGCCGATCGAGGATCCGCCGTGCTTGTTGGGCATTGACCAAATCCATATTGATTTTGCGTGGTGTTTTAAAAGCATCCTTGACGGCCTGCTTTGTGATCTCATTAAATACAACGCGGCAGTCTGCTGTATCGTCCAGATCCAGCGCATGCGCCAAATGCCAAGCGATAGCTTCGCCTTCGCGATCCGGGTCAGCCGCCAGATATACTTTTTTCACTTTTTTTCTGGCATCCTTTAATTCTTTCAAAATCGAGCCTTTACCTCGAATGGTAATGTATTTGGGATTAAAATCATTTTCGACCTCTACGCCGATCTGACTCTTTGGCAAATCCCTGATATGACCCATGGAAGCCTTGACGATATATTTGCTGCCCAAGTATTTGCCGATCGTCTTCGCCTTGGAAGGCGATTCCACGATGACGAGTGAATCCGCCATAGGCTCTTCCTCCTCTCAATTACGTACAATTAGGATAGACTTCCTGAAATGTGGTGAGTTATAGCGCGGAGACGCTCCACAATGGATTTGATCCTACAATCGCTGTTGCTTTTCCGGATTCAAATCCCTTGCTCCGCTGCTGCGAGCTATAAAGTCAACACATTTCAGGAAGCGGAGAGGGAGTAGGAATCCGCTGTGCGGATAAATATCTAAACTCCCATCCCCGGATGTTTAATACTGAATTTATACAATTACTACATTAAGGATTTGCAAAATCAACTATTAAATAAGTTTGTATTTTGTACCCGCAAGCTGGGAGATCCTTTTTTTTATGATTAACGATAACAGAACTGAGTGTAAAAGTCCAAAATCCCATGCAGTCGCTTCAAGCAGTTCATCCAGTGTCAGGGTTCCCTGCTCCAGTAACAGCACGACGCGTTTTTCCTCGGAAGTCTCACTCGCTGGTACTTTGGAGACACCATTCACATCCAGACTCTGCTCTCTATTGTATGAAGAAACATCCCTTGTACGCAAATCGGCGACGTACTCCTCTACAATATCCGAAGCTTCGGTGACCGTTTTCGCCCCTTGCTTAATCAAACTTAACGTACCTCTGCTCTTCGGTGATGTAATCGGTCCAGGAACAGCGAACACATCTCGATCCACCTCCAACGCAGCATCAGCTGTAATTAGAGAACCGCTTCTTACATCTGCTTCTACCACAACGGTTCCCCGTGTCAGACCAGCAATGATCCGGTTACGCTGCGGAAACATTCCCGGATGCGATCTGGTGCCTGGTGGATATTCCGATACAATCAACCCTTTGCTCGCCATCTCTGCAAATAAAGATGCATTTTGGGGCGGGTAAATTTGATCAATTGCCGTTCCAAGCACCCCAATCGTATTGCCTCCCCGGCGCAGAGCAGCTTCGTGGCAAATACTGTCGATCCCTCTCGCCAATCCACTGACTACTGTAATGCCCGCATCACACAATCCCTCTGTCAGCATTTCAGCCGCTCTACGTCCATAAGCCGTAGGAATGCGGGTCCCCACCATAGCTACAGAGCATGTATGCAAAAGTGAAATGTCCCCTTTCGTATACAATACCCAAGGCGCGTCAACCGTTTCTTTCATTAATAGGGGATAATCCTCATCCACATAAGTAATCACTCCGATATCGCCGGATCGAACCCGCTCATATCTTTCATGTACCCAATCTTCATTGTAACGCTGCGCCGCTATACGGGCCTGAGTGGGATTTAATCCTACCTCAATCCATTTCTGTTCGCTAAAATGCAGCAGTTCATGCAGTTGGTAGTCACTCGACCAAATACGCTGAATTGTTTTTCTACCGATACCCTCTAATTCATGCAAACCCAGCAAAAGCCATCTTTCTTCCAAACTGCGGTTCCCCCATTCACGGGAAGGAGTGAACCCTCCCTTATTTTGTGGCACAACGTATCATTTTGCAAGCGTTTCCCAGATAAGCCTGTCTCCACGCAAAAAAAGCAACCTTTTCATCCCCTGTTTAAGAAGACAAAAAGGTTGCTTACCTTTCTTTCATTATACACTAGCAAGCGGCAAATTTCGATGCCATTTTACAGCTTGTATATTAATGAAGAAACACGATTTAATGTGTCGTACATAAATTCAAAATACCACGCGCTTCCAGCACACTGACCAGCGTCGAGCCCATCTCGGAAGGAGTCGGTGCTACCTTGATACCACAGGCTTCAAGCGTAGCGATTTTCTCCTTGGCCGTTCCTTTTCCGCCGGAAATGATGGCGCCTGCATGCCCCATTCGTTTGCCTGGAGGCGCAGTCACACCGCCGATAAAACCGACCACCGGTTTCGTCATATTGTCCCGGATCCACTCTGCTGCTTCCTCCTCAGCTGTACCGCCGATTTCTCCGATCAGAATGACAGCATGCGTGTTAGGATCTTCATTGAAGCGATGCAAAATATCAATAAATTCCGAACCTTTAACTGGGTCCCCTCCGATACCAACCGCAGAGGATTGTCCGATGCCCCGGGTAGTCAGCTGATGTACTGCTTCATAGGTTAGCGTGCCGCTTCGCGACACAACGCCTACATGGCCCGGCAGATGAATGTAACCTGGCATGATGCCAATTTTGCACTCTCCAGGTGTAATTACTCCTGGACAGTTAGGGCCGATCAGAACGGTCTTTTTACCTTCCATAAAGCGTTTGACCCTAATCATATCAAGCACCGGAATGCCCTCGGTTATACAGATCACGAGGTCCAACTCTGCATCCACAGCCTCCAAAATGGAATCCGCAGCAAAAGCAGGCGGCACATAAATAACACTCGCTGTCGCGCCTGTAGCAACCTTCGCTTCGCTCACTGTATTAAACACAGGCAACTTGACCTGCTGTCCGTTCTCCAGCGTAATTTCCACCTCGGTGCCGCCCTTGCCTGGAGAGGTGCCTCCTACCATCTGAGTGCCATAATCAAGCGCACCTTTGGCGTGGAATAACGCCGTTTTTCCCGTAATCCCCTGTGTAATCACCTTTGTATGCTTATCGACCAAAATACTCACGATCTTCACATCCCCTATCGTTTATTCGGCATATCGGAATGCAAACAGGCTATTGAACAAGTTCGACGATTTTCTGGGCACCGTCCGCCATGGAATCAGCCGCCACGATATTCAAACCGGATTCCGCCAAAATCTGTTTACCCAACTCGACATTCGTACCTTCGAGACGGACAACAAGCGGACGTGTCAGCCCCAATTGCTTGGCAGCCTCCACCACACCGTTCGCAATGATATCACATTGCATAATTCCGCCGAAAATGTTCACAAAAATGCCTTCTACCTTCGGATCGGACAAAATGATTTTAAACGCTTCGGTTACCTTTTCTGTCGTCGCACCGCCCCCTACGTCCAGGAAGTTGGCCGGATCGCCGCCGTAATATTTGATAATGTCCATCGTCGCCATTGCAAGACCTGCGCCGTTGACCATACAACCAATATTTCCGTCCAATGCGATGTAGCTCAGATCGTATTTGGAAGCTTCTATTTCCTTCTCATCCTCTTCGTCCAAATCACGCAGTTCCAAAATATCCTTGTGGCGGAACAACGCATTAGAGTCAAAATTCAGTTTGGCATCCAATGCCAGCACATTCCCGTCACCTGTGACGACCAACGGATTGATCTCTGCAATCGAACAATCCTTGTCCACAAAAGCTTCATAGAGCGCCTGCATGAACTTAACCGCCTTGTTCACCAGCTCATTCGGGATGTTAATGTCATACGCCAGTTTGCGCGCCTGATATACCTGAAGCCCAATCGCCGGATCAACAACCGCTTTAAAAATTTTCTCCGGAGTAGCCGCAGCTACCTCTTCGATTTCCGTACCGCCTTCTTCCGAGGCCATGATCACGACACGTCCGGTCGCACGATCCACGACAACACCGACGTAATACTCTTTACGAATATCGCAGCCTTCCTCTACCAAAAGGCGTTTAACCTCTTTGCCTTCGGGCCCGGTCTGATGTGTCACCAGCACCTTACCCAAAATTTCAGAAGCATAAGTACGAACTTCATCCAAGCTTTTGGCCACCTTCACACCGCCCGCTTTACCACGTCCACCTGCATGAATTTGCGCCTTTACCACCGTAACAGCGCTTCCAAGCGATTCTGCTGCAGCGACGGCTTCCTCCACCGTATAGGCAACCTTACCGTTCGGTACAGCCACTCCGTACTGCTTCAATACTTCTTTACCCTGATATTCATGGATATTCATTCTGGAATCCTCCTATCAACATGACTGCAACAAGGGCGGTTCACAAGGAAATCTATACTAAACCTACATCATTGTAACATGTTTTTAAAACGCTTTCCTTATAATTTAACGTTATGAATTACAGTATTTTGATATCATTATCATTCCCAAAATCGAATGCTTGGATATTAATGGATATTCATTTTAATAGAATACAAACAAAAAAGCACCTCTTCAAGTTCGGGATTTATTAAATCCGTATGAGAGGTACTTCAGTTCATTGGGGCATTCCTTCACCCAGCTACGGGCGGCTACATAACAATGAGATTCGTAAAGTAGCCAGAAATACCGATTATGATTTTTCAACCTGCACATTCGCTTTATGAACTCGATCCAGTAAATCATTGAACTGAAACAGGAGCGAGCCGAATTGATCGTGGGTCATGCTTGTTTTTTCCTGAATACATCCCGGTACAGATAGCGCTTTTTCCCGCAATGCACTTCCTTCCGGAGTCAAAGAAATCAGCACCTTACGTTCATCCTGAGTCGAACGTTTCCGGTCAATGAGTCCGGCATTCTGCAATCTTTTCAATAACGGAGTCAGTGTCCCTGAGTCCAGATACAACGCCTCGCCTAATTCCTTCACTGTACATTCCTCGCGCTCCCAAAGCACGATGAGCACTAAATACTGTGAGTATGTCACACCGAGCTTTTCCAGATAAGGCTGGTATAGCTTCGTAATCTCTCTGGAACACGCATATATGGCAAAGCATAACTGATTATCAAGTTTTAATGTTGCACCTACATTATGATTGTTGTCCATGCTGTCAGATCACCTGCTTTCGTCATTATTTTAGCACATTATATAACAAAAAACATGCTAATTGCACAAAACACTTTACAAAAAATAATTATTTTGATAAATTAAATTGTGTAAAATATAATTTGAGCGAGAGGCAGTGATTGGATTATGATGACCATTCAACAAAAAATGTATGAAACAACAGTGAAAGCAGTTGGAGGACGTAATGGTTATGTCGAGTCTTCTTCCCCTGAACTTCGTCTAAATATTGATACACCAAAAGAAATGGGCGGTGCAGGCGGCGCGGGTACGAATCCGGAGCAATTGTTCGCAGCAGGCTATTCAGCGTGTTTTGACAGTGCTTTGAATATGGTGGCCCGCATGCAGCGTATTAAACATGAAGGTACCGAAGTAACAGCCACGGTCAATTTAGGTAAAGTTGAAGACGGCGGCTTTGGAATCGGAGTGAACCTCGATGTTCTGGTAAAAGGCGTTGACCATGAAACAGCGGTAAAACTGGTAGAAGGCGCACATGAACAGTGTCCTTACTCTCGCGCTACCCGCGGAAATATCGAAGTGAAGCTGAACGTGCTCTAATCGGAATTATATACAAAGCCTCCGAGCTGTTTCTGGTTCGGAGGCTTTGTATACTTTCAACTACACATTCACAACAAAGAACTTAACAACTGGTTTTTCTTCCATCAAGTAACATGGTAGATGATGCATAATCGTATATACGAAATTGATATACTTATTGTATAATCACGTTGTCATAATCTTTTTTTCTTCTCCAGAACTTTGCTTCTGGAGATTTTTTTGTCTTACATAAAAAATATGGACATAGTGCGCTATTACTATGTTGTTTTATTCTTCTGAAAAACTGGCATGTGCTCTGTCCATATTCCGATATTGAATGGCTTCTGCTACATGCGACACGGTGATCTTCTCTGATTGATTCAAGTCTGCGATGGTGCGTGACAACTTGAGAATTCGATCATACGCACGCATGCTTAAACCGAGTGCATCCATCGTCTGGTCAAGCAGTTCTGCCGCGTTGTGTTCTAACACCGCATATTTACGGAGCATTTGACCGGAAAGTTCGCTATTCCATGAAAAAGGAAGCTTGCTGTACCTGTCGATTTGTATCGCTTGAGCAGCTAGTACCTGTCTTCGCATTTCAGCGGACGACAATGACTCCTTTTCCTCCCGCCAATCCTTCGGTTGCGATACCTCAAGCTGAAGATCGATCCGGTCCAGCAACGGACCAGAAATACGTGAACGATAGCGGGCTACCGCAGCAGGTGAACAGGTACAGCGCTGATGCTGCGTATCACTTCCGAAAAAGCCGCAGTGACACGGATTCATAGAAGCGGCAAGTAAAAAGTGCGCCGGGTACTTAAAAACTGCACGTGAACGGCTGATTGTTACATTGCGATCTTCCAACGGCTGCCTCAGCACCTCTAGCACATGACGACTAAACTCAGGTAACTCATCCAGAAATAAAATCCCCCGATGCGCAAGGCTAATTTCTCCCGGCTTGGGAATGCCGCCGCCTCCCACCAGTCCAGCAGCGGAAATCGTATGATGAGGTGAACGGAAGGGGCGAATGTTCATCAAATGAGGCGACGACTCCTTCCACTTCCCGGCGGCGCTGTATATTTTGGTAACCTCCAGTGCCTCTTTTTCGGTCAAGGGCGGCAGAATGGATGGCAGCCTGCGGATAAGCATCGTTTTTCCGGCACCTGGTGGCCCAATAAGGACGATATTGTGCATTCCGGCAGCAGCGATAACCAGCGCTCGTTTGGCGTGTTGCTGACCCAACACATCGCTGTAATCCTCCATAACGTCAATCATCTCTTTGACCTCACGCATGGGTATCTGATCTGCCGAAAGCAAATGCTCATAAGAATGGATAATGATCTGCTGTCTAGCGGTAATACGCTTGCCATGATCATGATTTTCGACTTGATTCGAGACTGGGTTAGGAGCTGGATCAATAGCTTGCTTAGTGATTTGGTTAGTGACTTGGTTAATGAGCTCGCCATGAATTGGATCAGGTAGGTAGTTAGAATTCCGATCTTTTGATTGGCGTTCAATAATGTATTGTGCGTGATCTTTTGCTGGAATGAGATCCATCAGATGACGAACAGCGTAAATACGTATACCCGTGATCAGACGTGCTTCCCCTGCATTTTCTTCAGGAAGCAGCACCGAATGGAATCCTTCTCGCTTGGCCAAATCAACCATAGACAATACCCCGTTCACGGGGCGAATACTTCCGTCCAACGCTAGTTCACCGATAAATAACGTCCGTTCCCCCGCAGGTAAAACGACTTGTCCGCTGGTTGTCAGCAGTCCCAAAGCGATAGCAAAGTCAAAGGATGAGCCTTCCTTACGTAAATCAGCAGGAGCCAAATTTATGGTTACACGCTGGGACGGATATTTGAAACCGCAGTTTTTGATCGCTGCTCTTACGCGCTCCACAGCCTCTCGAATGGCCGAATCCGGCAATCCGATGATCGCAGTTTGAGGCAACCCGTTTGACAAATCAGTCTCCACTTCAATCAAAACACCGTCTATTCCATAAAGACAAGCTCCATGTAGTTTTCCATACATAACAAAAAACACCTCTCCTCATACTGAAATGTCTCCTCCGGGGAGCATTGCATATATGAAAAAAGGTGCTTCCAAATTTTCATGCGTTGCAAATGTAATGTTATATCTTTAATTCACAAACCATCTAGTCAAGGTTATTCAATAAAAGATTATTTGTCAAACAGGGTCAACTTATCCGCTGCTGGAATACGTGGTCTTGGTTCTGGAATGACTTCAGGATAACCTGCATACACCATGCCGATGATCTTCTCACCAGGCTGAATTCCCAAATGCTTGCGGAATTTCGGTGAATAAAGAAAAGGCTTTGTGACCCAAAACGTCCCGATTCCTTTACTCCATGCGGCAAGCATAAAGTTTTGTACAAGGGCACTAACCGCTGCAAAGTCCTCATCCCAAACTGCCTGACGAGGGTCTTCCTCCAACACAACTAAAAGCTGAATCGGATTGTGCAAAATGCCGCTTTCGAATTTATTATCCTTGCCAATATCGGCTTCAATAGCTTCAGCGAGCTTTTTCCGCCCATCACCGGCAAACAATAGAAAACGCCATGGCTCACGCATTTTATGATTGGGGGCCCATACAGCAACGTCCAGTAGTTCTTTAATGGTATCTACCGGAATGGGGTCGGATTTAAACCGTTTAATGGTCCGTCGTTCCTGAATTACATCTATGACATGTTCACTAAAGGTATGCTCTGTCACGTATATCCTCCTTCGCAGGTATAGCTCATGGATGCTCACTATTAATATATATCAAAATGATAACCATTCTCAATAAAATATACCTTTAGCATTCCTTCCTGTCAACCTGTACATATGAAATTCGAAATGAGTCTTCAAAAAAGTTTACCACTCTTTTAAAATGCCTCAATTATATGCTCCGTGACGACTGCGGTTTCGTCAATCAATCGTACAGAAATCATATCAAAACGGATTGGAACATCCTCAATCCCGTTCATATGCAAATAAACAGCGGCCGTCTGGCGAACCTGGGTTATTTTACGTGCAGTGATTGATTCTGCAGGCGTTCCATAATTGGAGCTGCTTCGGCTGCGTACTTCAATAAACACGAGAATATCCCCCTGCGCGGCGATCAGATCCATTTCACCGCTACGACATTGCCAATTACGCTCTATGATACGATACCCCAGATTTTCCAAAAATGAAGCCGCTACCTGTTCACCCAAAGCTCCTTTGGCTTTTCGCTGATCCTTACCTCCGGTCCTCATTTCGTTTCTCATCAGCCGTCATCCCTTGGAGCAAGCTTATCCATTTGATATATATAGGTGAGCACCTCTGCCACTAACTGATATAGCTCAGCAGGAATTTGCTCATCCAAATCAAGCTTGGACAATACTTCAACCAGTGCGGCATCCTCTTGAACGGGAACGCCGTGCTCTTTGGCTTTTTCCAAAATGCTATCCGCAATACGACCGCTTCCTTTGGCAACGACGATTGGGGCTTCGCTCTCACCGGGCGTATATTTAAGGGCGACAGCCTTCTTCCTGGACGGAGAAGGAGCCTCCAACGGCTCTTTCATATTTTAAGATCGACTCCTTTATACGGCTGAGGCACATAGCTTTGTACCTCCGAAGAGACCAGACCTTTGCTCTCCTGTTCAGTCCTTATCGGCATCGGTTCGGTACGCAGCGATAAAAGCTGATACCCTAGCGATTCCAACGCCATATGAATGGATTCACGCCCACTGGTCAACAGCGAAGCGGCCCAATCCTGATCGTTATGGAGCTTGAGGCTCACAATCCGGTCCACGACTTGCACATCCACCAATGTCGGCCCTAGCGCCTTCATGTCCAAATCAAACCAAAGCCGGCAGTTGGATGCATCCAGCTCCCCGCGTTTACCACGTCGAGACTGAATCTGGATCGTAGCTGTTTCACGACCATCCGGACCGACAAACGGAATAAACATGTGTACCTGTGCAAAAGGGGCCGTCCGATCCGTATTCAGCAGCAACTGCTGACCCGTCAGGTGCTGCACGACCTGCTGCGCCGCCTCTTTCAGGGCGGGCGGCAGGTTATCGCTGCTCATCAACTGGAGCAGCGCCCCTTTCACGGTGTCGGCGTCCGCTGACACCGCACCGCCCGCCGCAGCCGCTAATCCCGGCAGCGGCTGCGTTCCTTCCGGCGGCTCCATACGGATCGCCGCCGTTCCCTGCGCGGTCTGTGCAGCCGCGCGGTGTACCTGCTGCTCGTGCTCTGCACCGAGCAGCTTCAGCACGCGGCCCACCCACGGGTCCTCCGTGGGGGTGGGCTGCGTGCTGGACGCCGCTGGCTGCGCAGCAGCGGCGTCCGTAGCCCGCAGAGCGCCAGCCGTAGGCTGCGGCGCTTCTGTGGCGGGCTGCTCCGGCGCAGCCGTGCCCAGCGCGGGCGGCACCGCCGCGCGCAGCTCTTGCAGCAGCGCGCGCAGCCGCTGAAGAGGCGCCTCCGGCGTGGCCGCGTTGCCCGCAGCGGCCTGCGGCGCAGAGCCGCCAGCCAGCTGCGCGGCGGCACGGTCGGTCGTAGCGGCGTTTGCAGCGGGCTTCGCCCCGGCAGACTCTGCCGTTGCCGCCGCTGGAGCGCCGTCAGCGCCCTTAGGCTGCTGTGTCCCCGCTGTGGCGGCCTGCGGCTGCTCCGCTCCGGCGCGTGAAGCCCTCAGTGCATCAGCGCCCGATTCAGGCGCATTTACACCAGAGTCAGCCGCCACGTCCGTGGCTATGACTCCACGCCCATTAGCTACAGCTGGTTCTCCCGAGACAGCCCCTTTAGCTCCAGATGCAGCAGTTCCAGTCGGAGCATCCGTGTCTATTGGCGAAGCGCCCGCTTCACCCACCATAGCAGCAAGATTTGCGGCCTGAGTCCCTTTCAGCGTCTCCTTGCCTCCTGCAGCCTGTGCTGCTTCCGCCTGCTTTGTGGCAACAGCAGTGGCATCTTTGGACAATACAGGAGCTTGGGCTTCTGGTGCATCTGCAACAACAACTGAGGAAGCGCCTAATGGAGCAGGGGACATTCGGTCAGCCGCCTTTACAGCTGTTGCTTCTCCCGCCATACGGTCAGCGGGTGCTCCTTGTCCTTGCTGCTTGAATACCGCTTCAAGCTCCTGCTCCAGCGAAGACAAAAGATCATTTAAAGGAGGGCCAAACATCGCCTGTCGCAAACCATTTATACTTTCCGCCGTCAATGGCAATCCACGTTGAAAAGCAACCGCTGCTGCCTGCACAAACGTCTCCATTTGTACTTTTCCCGGCTGCTTCGCCAAAGCGTCTCGTAAAGAAGCCGCATTTTCCGATGTCAACGGTACGCCATTCTTTTGCATCGCCTGTATCAGTTCCCTGTTCTGCGCTGTATCCGGTAGTCCCACCGAATCCAGTACATCTGCCAGCGCTACAGTCTGCTGGCCTGTGTTGGCTGCATCGTTCAAAGGCTTAAGTACAGTCATTCCGCTGGGCGAAGTTGGCTGGACCTGGAGTAATGTAGACTGCCCAGGTTGAAGAGGGGTTTCCAGCTTGGCTCTAACCTGGGAACCTTGAATTTGCAACACAGCCTCACCGCCGTCCTCAGACACCTTTAATACGACGCCACGTACGACCTGACCTGGCTGCATATCGAGCTTTTTAGCCTCTCCCGCCTTCACATCACCAAGTAATCCTCGAAATACAGATCCGATATTCATAGGGTCCCTCCTCTCTTCATGCCCCATATTCAAGGGGCCTATTTTATTAGGTATACATTATATCGGCACAGTCCCGACTCATAATAAGTATTTACAGGTCAAACAACGTCGGTTGCTCGATCAACAAATTACCAAGAAAGCTGCGTCTATGCATTGCTGTAGGTCCCAGCGTCAAAATTTGTTCCCTATGCAGCTTCGTAGCGTAACCTTTATGTATGCCAATCCCATATTCCGGGTACTTTGCATCCCATTCACCTTTGCACAATCGATCACGGGTTACCTTGGCAATAATAGAGGCCGCAGCAATAGACTGGCTGTTCGCATCTCCTTTAATAATAGAAAGCTGTGAAATAGGCAAATCCACCTTTTCTGCATCTACAAGTAAATAATCAGGAGATACATGCAGAGCCTCAACAGCCTGCTTCATAGCCAAACGAGCTGCCTGTTTAATATTGATAGCATCAATCGTTCGTGCGTCCACATACCCGACTCCTACGGCAATAGCCTTTTCCATAATCAGCTCATAGTAGGTTTCCCTCTTCTTGTCTGTCAGCTTTTTGGAATCATCCACGCCCTCCAGCAGCTCACCGTTCGGCAAAATGACCGCCGCAGCCACAACATCCCCGAATAAACATCCTCGGCCTACCTCATCAATGCCAGCGATGCGCTCATAGGATTGCTCCCGGCACTCTTTTTCATAGCGCAGCATGTCCGTTACCGCTTTTTCTTCCATACTCCATACCTGCCTATCTCTATGTATTTTAAGTTCTGCACAATTTTATTCAGCTTAACACAGACCTGTCCATCCCAAAACCCCTTTGGTTAACCTACCTTCACATACCAAAAAACCTTCCTCTCTCCGGAGAGATGGGGAAGGTTCTTCCTTGCCACACTATGCTATGCGGTGTATCCGATACATCAGGGAGAATCGAATCAGTAAGGAGCTTCCAAACTGAAACGTCCCAGCTTACCTGCACGCAGCTCACGCAAAATGATTTTTGACGACTTTTCGAGATCTACACGTCCACCGCTGACAATACAGCCGCGTTTACGTCCAATCGCTTCCATGACACTGACAATTTCATCGGCATTTTCCGTATCCTCGGGACGTTCAGTCAGCTCAAAGCGCGCTGCCAGCTCATCCCAGTAATATTGAACCAAATATTTTGTCGCGAAAAAAGCGATATCCTCGACATTCAAAATCTCTTCCTTGATCGCACCTGTAACCGCTAGACGATAACCAACATTCTGATCCTCGAATTTGGGCCACAAAATACCCGGTGTATCCAGCAACTCAATTTCACCAGTCTTGATCCATTGCTGTGCCTTCGTCACCCCAGGACGATCGCCTGTAGCTGCAATGCTACGTCCTGCCATACGGTTGATCAGGGTGGACTTACCGACATTCGGTATACCAACAATCAAAGCACGCATAGGACGTGGGTTCATACCTTTAGAAATCTGCCGATCTATCTTCTCCTTGAGCAGCAACTTGGCCTGAACCGGAATTTCTTTCATTCCTGTACCTGTTGTAGCATCCACCTGAAAAGCGATATGCCCCTGCTCCTTAAAGTAGGCAATCCATTGCTGTGATACGACCGGGTCTGCCAAATCTGCCTTATTTAAAATAATCATTCGCGGCTTGCCCTGCAAAATATCATCAATCATTGGATTCCGGCTGGAAAGCGGCAAACGAGCATCAATCAGCTCAATTACCAAATCAATCAGCTTTAATTTTGCTTCAATTTGGCGGCGCGCTCTGGTCATATGACCAGGAAACCATTGAATCGTCACCGTCATCACCTCATTGATCGTAACTCCTAACGCCCCCCTTAAGGTTAATCGTCAGGATTACGGCAGCTATGCTGCATATTAGTTGTTCTAGTGGTTAATCCACTTCATATCCTTCACCGGCCAGAAAATAACATCAGCACGGCCGACGACTTCCTTCAAATCAATATATCCAATCATCCGACTGTCTGTACTGTTGGAACGGTTATCCCCCATAACAAAAATATGTCCTGCCGGAACTTTACCATCCTTAAAATTTTCATTCGGGAAATTTGTAAACTTGTTGTAAAGCTCACCATTTTTGTGCGCTTCCTCCAACGGAGCTTTCAAGTAAGGCTCCTGAATAGGTTTACCATTCACCGTAATCGTGTCACCTTCCACCTTAACCGTGTCGCCCTCAACGGCAATGACGCGCTTAATGAAGTCTCTTCCCTCATCCGGGACATGAAACACGATTACCTCTCCCGGTTTTGGGGAACGGAAGTCATACAAAATTTCATTTACAATGACACGTTCTCCGGTATGAAAGTTAGGCTGCATCGACGGGCCATCCACAATAAACGGCTTAAAAAGAAACCAACGGATTAAAAAGACCAACACTAACGCGATAACGATGGCCTTAATCCACTCAAAAATCTCATTTTTCGGTTTACGCTTGGGTGTACCATCCTGATCAGTCGGCTGCTGTATAGCTCCTTGTCCTACTTCTTGCTCCATAGCTCACTGTCCTCTCTTTACGGTCAATAATCCACAGTTCCCTATGTACGTAGAAAAAACGAAAGGAGCTTGTAATCAAGCCCCTTTCGTTATTCGTTGTATTAACGACGAATTTCTTTAATTCTCGCTGCTTTACCGCGCAGTTCACGAAGATAATAAAGCTTCGCACGACGCACTTTACCACGGCGAGCCACGTCGATTTTATCGATTTTCGGGGAATGAAGCGGGAAAGTTCTTTCCACACCTACACCGTAAGAAATTTTACGAACTGTAAAAGTCTCACTGATTCCACCACCACGGCGTTTAATTACAACACCTTCAAACAACTGGATACGCTCACGAGTTCCCTCAATAACTTTCACGTGCACTTTCAAAGTGTCACCGGGACGAAAGTTAGGCAAATCTTTACGCAGTTGTTCTTCAGTGATCGCTTGGACGATATTCATCTATGACTCCCTCCTTCCGTACAGGTGTTCATGCATCTTCTGGAAACACATCCGTTTCCTTCATCATCCACAGAGGACCACCGTATTACACACAACAGATGTATTGTATCATGGAGGAAACCGCATTGCAACAAGAAAAAGGGATTTGACCAAACATTATATTTAATTAATTACATTATAAAACAGGTAAGCACCTGCTTTCAAATCCACTCATTGCTAAAGCACTTTAATACACTCTTCCCATGATCAATCCATCTTGCGCTGTTCCTCTATCCATACCCGTTCCTTGCTTGTCAATTCAGCCTGCTCCAGCAGATCCGGTCGACGTTCCATCGTACGACGCAGTGCCTCCTGCCGTCTCCATGCATCAATATTAACGTGATGTCCTGACAACAGCACCTCTGGTACCTTCCAGCCCCGAAACTCAGCAGGCCTGGTATAATGCGGGTACTCCAGCAGACCCGTACTGAAAGAGTCCGTTACTGCACTCGTTTCATTACCCAGCACTCCAGGCAGCAACCGTGCCACACTATCTATAACGACCATGGCAGGCAGTTCCCCACCAGTCAGCACATAATCTCCGATAGAAAGCTCATCCGTCACCAAATGCTCGCGGATACGCTCATCATAGCCCTCATAATGCCCACATATAAAAATAAGATGGTCCTCTTTAGCAAGCTCCTCCGCTTTCTTTTGCGTAAAAGTCTCACCTTGCGGACACATCAAAATAATACGCGGAGCTTTCAAACCTGTACTAGACCCGACCTGTTCACCTTGAACAACTTCGTCTGTGTTCCCTAATATGGTTGGACACTCTGCTTCATCCAGTAGCGCCTCCACCGCAGCGAAAATCGGGTCAGGCTTTAATACCATCCCGCCCCCGCCGCCATAGGGTGTATCATCCACTTGACCATGCTTGTTCCCGGCATATTGACGAAAATTAACCGCTTGCAGCGATATGATTCCCTTATCCCTTGCTTTTCCCAGAATGCTTGCATTAAATACACCGTCGAACATTTCGGGAAACAGGGTCAGCACATCCACACGCATTACAGTAGTCCTTCCATTAACCGTACCGTAACCCGTTTTTCAGGCACGTTTACATCCAAAATGACATTTTCTATATACGGCAATAGCAGTTCCTTGCCATCAGGCATTGTGACTACCCATACATCGTTAGCTCCGGGTGTCAAAATCTCTTTCACCACACCAAGCTTTTCTCCATCTTCTGTCACTACTTCCAAGCCAACAACTTCATGAAAATAGAACTCATTTTCCTCTAGCTTGCCTAGCCGTTCAGCGGATACCTTCAATAAGCTACCCTTATACTTTTCAACATCATTGATGTTATGATATTCCTTGAATTTGGCTACAACCATATTTTTTTGAAAACGTGCTGTTTCAATAGTTACAGGGATCGGCGCTTTACCATCTGCAGGAATGATCAACAGCTCACTGCCTTTGGCAAAACGATCCTCCGGGAAATCAGTAGTGGTTAATATTTTAAGCTCGCCACGGATTCCGTGTGTATTCACAATTTTCCCGACATTAAACAATTGCTGCATCGTGTTCCTCCTGCATATAATCGGTCCCGCTCCATATCATCTTCATCATGTACGAAAAAGGGTTAGGACATACATCCTAACCCACTTTCGTATATCTTTAAGATATGATGTCTACGGTAACCCGTTTATCCATCTTAACGGCTGCTGATGCAACCACAGTGCGAAGCGCCTTGGCGATACGACCCTGCTTGCCAATGATTTTGCCTACATCCTCAGGATGCACGCTAAGCTCATATACGACAAGCCGATCCTTCTCCAAGGTCTTCACGGTTACATCTTCCGGATGATCGACTAAAGCCTTAGCAATGACTATCACTAATTCTTCCATGGTTGACCCTCCGTATCAGCACCTTATTTCTGTTGTTTAAGCTCATGAAACTTTTTCATTACGCCCGCTTTGCTAAGCAAGTTGCGGACTGTATCGGATGCTTGTGCACCATCTTGCAACCATTTCAACGCTTTATCTTCATCAATTTTTACAACTGCTGGTACTGTAATAGGGTTGTAATAACCGATTTCTTCGATAAAACGACCGTCACGCGGGGAACGGGAATCCGATACCACGACGCGATAGAAAGGAGCTTTATGTGCACCCATACGTTTCAGACGAATACGAACTGCCACGAAAATTCACCTCCTTCAAAAAGTAGACTGTATATTGTTATCCTATAATTCCAACGGCCTATTGGCCTTAACGGAAAGGAAACTTCATACCTTTACCCATACCCTTCAACTGCTTCAGAGCTTTGTTTTTGCCACCCTTGGGTCCCATCATGTCTGAGAATTGCTTCATCATGCGCCGCATTTCATCAAATTGCTTAATCAGACGGTTTACCTCAGCCAGTGATGTTCCACTGCCTACAGCAATCCGTTTGCGGCGGCTATGATTAATCATGTCCGGGTTTTGTTTTTCTTGTGTGGTCATGGAATGAACGATAGCCTCAATCCGGCCCATCTGCTTGTCATCCACTTTGACATCTTTCATTTGCTTCATATTGCCCATGCCGGGAATCATATCGAGAATCTGATCGATCGGGCCAAGCTTTTTAACTTGATCCATCTGCTCCAGAAAATCTTCGAAGGTAAATTCAGCATTGCGCATTTTCCGTTCCATTTCCTTCGCCTTATCGGCGTCGATATTGGATTGCGCTTTTTCAATCAGGGACAACATGTCGCCCATACCCAAAATCCGTGAAGCCATCCGTTCCGGATGAAACGGCTCCATCGCATCCAGCTTTTCACCCAATGTAGCAAATTTGATCGGGCATCCGGTCACAGCCTTAACCGACAAGGCCGCACCACCGCGGGTATCGCCGTCCAGCTTTGTCAGTACAACCCCCGTTAACTCCAAGCTAGTGTTAAAGTGCTCTGCGACGTTTACCGCGTCCTGACCTGTCATGCTATCAACAACCAGCAGAACTTCGTCCGGATTGACGTTCGCATGAATCTGGCGCAACTCTTCCATAAGCTCTTCATCCACGTGAAGACGACCTGCAGTATCTATAATAACGTAGTCATTACCGTTATCTTTGGCATGCTGTAAGCCCTGTTTTGCAATCTCCACCGGGCTTGTCTGATCACCCAGCGTAAATACAGGAGCATTAATCTGCTCACCAAGTACCTGTAACTGCTTGATCGCAGCCGGTCTATATATATCACCAGCTACAAGCAATGGCCGATGATTTTGCTTTTGTAGCAACTTCGCCAGCTTACCGGATGTCGTCGTCTTACCTGCACCCTGGAGACCCACCATCATAATGACCGTAGGCGGTTTGTTTGCCTTGGCAAGCTTGGCCTGACTGCCACCCATCAACTCGGTCAGTTCCTTGTTCACGATGTCGATGATTACCATGCCTGGTGTAAAGCTGTCCATCACTTCCTTGCCGACGGATTTCTCCTTCACCTTTGCAATAAAGTCCTTTACAACCTTGAAGTTAACGTCCGCCTCCAGCAAAGCTAATCGTACTTCGCGCATCGCCTGAGCTACATCATCCTCAGACACTTTCCCTTTGCCGCGCAGTTTACTGAATACATTTTGCAAGCGGGTCGATAATCCTTCAAATGCCATATTTTCGCACCTCCTTGTCTACCAGGGTTGTTTGTTTACTAATCTATATAACCTACAATTCCTGCAGGCGATTTACAATTTGATTAACATGTTGCAGAGTGCTATCATCGGGTTCACCGATTTTACCGAATGCCTCATACAACGCCGTATTTAGTTCTTCCAGGTCTCGGCTTCTGCGCTCATGTTTACTGAGCAATCCGAGCTTTTCCTCGTACATTTCCAGCACCTGCTCGGCACGTTTAATATGCTCATACACGGCCTGACGGCTAATTTGAAATTCCGAAGCAATCTCTCCCAGAGAAAAATCATCATGGAAGTAATATTTCAAAAACATCTGTTGCTTCTCCGTAAGCAGAGGTTCATAGAAGTCAAACAGTCGATTAATCCGGTTTGTCTTTTCCAGCCGATTCTCCTGACTCATCGCGTATACCTCCATCGTCAAGGAAAAACACTTTACAGTTCTTTTCAACGATCCTTATCATACATAAAAGAAAAGAAGATGTCAAGCGTTATCCCTTGTCAACCAAAAAAAAGCCAATCCACTGCCCTTAAACGGAAGTACGGATCGGCTTTTTGCCAGCTAGGATTTAAACTCTTACCGGAGTAAGGTACAGCAGAACAGCCAGAAAATGAAGTATGCTGCCTGCCAGAACAAACAGATGCCAGATCGCATGATGATATGGGAACGCCCGCCACACATAGAAGATTGTGCCCAATGTATACATTAGACCGCCCACGAACAATAGCGTCATGCCCCCGGCGGGAACAGCCACCACCAGCGGGTTCCAGGCAATGGTGATGAGCCAGCCCATGACGATGTAGAACACGGTAGACATGAACAGGAAGCGCTTGGTGAAGAATGCCTTGAATAGCACACCAAACAGGGCGATTCCCCAAATAACGCCAAACAGCGTCCAACCTAAAGTCCCGCGAAGGGCAACGAGCATAAACGGGGTGTAGCTGCCTGCAATGAACAGGTAAATGCAAGAATGATCGAATATCTCGAACAAATCCTTCAATTTTCCTTCACGCAGACTATGAAGCAACGTGGAATTGGTGTACAAAAGCAGCATCGTAATTCCGTAAATCGTAAAACTGACGACATGCCAAGTAGTCCCTTTTAAGCTTGCAAAAACAATGAGCAGCACAAGTGCCGCCACACTTAAAACGGCTCCAATTCCATGTGTGATCGCATTGGCTATTTCTTCCCGGCGGGAATAAGTATAGGTATTCGCCATTGGTTCTTCACCCGGCTTCCTGTGGAATATTTTTTATATCCAAAAAATTCATATCCGGTGCCGACAGACCCTTTTCTTTCATTATACATCCCTGTGATCTCACGCAGCAACTGGACCTTACTTAGCCCCAGACCTGGCAGGCCTTAAGATCAAAAAAGCTTCGTCCAACCTTACAACAAACCTGATTAGGCCTGTTCTTCCTCACCCGGAGCGGTTTCATCAACGTCTTCTTCCTGAATCAAACCAGCGAACAACGCGTGAACGAATTGCTCGGAATCAAATGGCTGGAGATCATTCACTTTTTCACCCAAGCCTACCAGCTTCACCGGCAAATTCAGCTCTTGGCGGATCGCCACGACAATACCACCCTTCGCTGTACCATCCAGCTTCGTCAGTACCAGCCCGGTTACGCCACTTTTCTCGCCAAACATTTTGGCTTGATTGAGCGCATTTTGTCCGGTCGTCGCATCAAGTACCAGCAATACTTCATGAGGGGCGTCTGGAATTTCGCGCTGGATCACGCGGAAAATTTTGTTCAGCTCCTCCATCAGATTGCTTTTATTCTGGAGACGTCCTGCGGTATCACACAGCAAAACATCCACCTGACGCTGCTTGGCAGCCTGTACTGCATCAAACATAACCGCGGCTGGATCAGAACCGGATTGCTGTTTAATGACCTCTACACCAGCCCGTTCGCCCCATACCTCCAGTTGTTCAATCGCGCCGGCACGGAACGTATCCCCGGCGGCCAGCAGCACTTTTTTACCCTTCTTGTTTAAAACGATGCGCCAGCTTGCCGATTGTTGTTGTCTTGCCGACACCATTGACACCGACGAACAGAATGACCGTAATCCCATCAGGGCTCATTTGAAGCTGACTGTTGTCATTGCCCCGCAGCAGCTCAGACAGCTTTTCCGATAATACAGGCTGTAGCTCGGATGCGTCCTCGATTTTGCGTTTTTTCACTTCTTCTCGCAGGTCCTCAATGAGGTTCATAACGGTGTTGACGCCAACATCGGCACCGATCAGAATTTCTTCCAGCTCCTCGTAAAACTCCTCATCAATCTTCTTGCGGCGAATCATCAAATCCGTTACTTTTTCAACAAAACCTTTGCGTGTTTTTTCTAAACCGTCCTTGAACTGTTTGGTGACGGATTCGGTTTTGATTGCAATGCTTTCCTTTAATTTTCTAAAGAAACTCATAGGTTCCCTCCGTTGATCTGAAAGTATGTTATTTTATGTCAGGCAATCTCGGCTTCATCATTGTCCAGCTTGACGGATACGAGCTTGGAAACCCCGCCTTCTTCCATCGTAACCCCATACAGCACATCGGCTTCTTCCATCGTTCCCTTGCGATGTGTAACTACAATGAATTGTGTCTGTTCGGAGAATTCCCGCAAATATTGGGCAAAACGCACCACATTGGCTTCGTCCAGTGCGGCCTCTACTTCATCCAGCACACAGAATGGGACAGGCTTGACATGCAAAATGGCAAACAACAGTGCCATTGCCGTTAACGCCCGCTCGCCTCCTGACAGTAGTTGCAAGTTTTGAAGCTTTTTTCCTGGCGGCTGGGCTACGATGTCAATTCCCGTCTCTAACATGCGTTCCGGGTCAATTAGCACCAGATCGGCACGTCCACCCCCGAACAGCTTGGAGAACACCGTACCAAATTCGCGCCGGATGGCATCGAAAGTGGTTTTGAAGCGTTTGGACATTTCATCATCCATTTCACGGATAACCTGATAGAGCGTTGTCTTGGCTTCGACCAGATCAGACTTCTGCTCATCGAGAAACGTATAACGCTCATGCACACGCTGGTATTCCTCAATGGCACCTAGGTTTACTTCGCCCAATGCGGAAATGCCGCGTTTGAGCCTTTGCACCTCGGCCTGCGTACCTTCTATATCTTCTGGTATCGGATAACGCTGCTTGGCCAGCTCATAGCTGAGTTCATAGTCATCACTTAATTTTTTCAGAACGTTCTCCAGCTCTACATCAAGCCGATTCACTCCAATTTCTGTCTGGCGAAGCTGCTCCTCGACCGACTTGAGCTGAATGCGTTGCTCTTTCGTTTCGTTTTCGGCCACTTCCAGCTTTTTGGACAAGCTACTGCGTGCAGCACGCTTAAATTCCAATTGCTGCGAAGCCTCTTCCTTTTTAAGCCGATACTGATTGAGATTTTCAATCTGCTTCACGCTTTCCTGCTCATTGGTCAGCAGATCAGCTTCGATGGAAGCAAGCAAGGTCTTGTTCTGTCTCGAATCCTTGCCAAGGGTATCATAATCTCCCCGTAATCTACGCAGCTGTTCTTCCAGTGAAAAACGCTCCTGATCCAGCTTTCCTTCTCTTACCTTGAGATTCGTAAGTTCTCCCTGTAGCTGTTCTTTGGCAGATTCGTTCGCCTTACGGGCAAATTCAGCGGCATGGATAGCCTGGTGGGTTTTCTTCTCTTCTTCCTCCAGCGCAGCTAATTTCAGCAACGCCTCTTCACGGGAAGCTTCCAGTTCCTTGATCTCCTGATCAAAACCCTTCTTCTCTTGACCAGATGCAGCCACCTGCTCCAGAACATGACGAAGCTCATGCTCCAGTTGCTTGAGTTCCATTGCTGCCTGCTGCTCTTCGCCGCGCTTCACATCGCCGCCCTGACGCAGCTCGTCCAAACGGGTCTGTGTCTCTTCTAACTGACGTTTTGTATCTACCGCGCTCTGACGCAGCCTCGCAATTTGTTGCTCCGTATCCATAATGTCCTGATCCAGTTGATCCAACTGACGTTTACGTCCAAGCAAATTGGCATTTTTCTTGAATTGGCTACCACCTGTCATGGAACCACCTGCATTGACGACATCGCCTTCCAGCGTCACGACGCGATATCTATATTGGCAACGAGCTGCAATACGGTTCGCATCTTCCAGTGTACGGGCAATAACCACATTTCCCAGAAGACTGCCTACAATGCCAGCATACCGTTCATCATACTGAACAAGATCCGCACCGATTCCGACAAAACCCTCGGCCCCTTCTACGATTTGGCGTTCCCCCGCCCCAATTTGACGCGGACGGATAACATCCATAGGCAAAAACGTCGCTCTGCCCAGCTGACGCTGCTTCAAAAAGCTGATCGCTTGTCTGGACACCGATTCATTTTCCATCACGATATGCTGCATCGAAGCGCCCAAAGCCGTTTCCATCGCCTGCTCCAAATGCTCAGGTACCCGGATCAGCTCTGCTACCGCCCCATGCACGCCATGCAGGGCTTCTTTACGTGCCGCCTTCAGTACTTCTTTAACGCCCAGCATAAAGCCTTCGAAGTCATCCTGCATTTCCTTCATCGTATCTCGGCGTGAAATTTGGGCCTCGCGTTTTTGTTCCCATTTGCGGACAGTACCCTGGCTTTCTTCCAGCATCTTTTGCAGCGCTTGGTATTTTTCGCTTCCCTGAATATATCCGCTACGCAGATTGCTGATTTCCTGACCAAGCTTCTGAACAGCCGTTTCCAAACCCTTTTTACGCTGTTCCAGTTCAGCTTTCTGGGCTTCCCATTTGCCGGATTCGTCACTTACCCGAGTCACCCGCCGTTCCAGTGCTTCCTTCTGCTGGTCGGTATAACGGATTTCGTTACGCGCCTGTGCCATCTGATTCATCAGCTCCAGCAGTCCGCCCTTCAGGCTTTCCTCCTGCTCCTGGCTGATTCCGCCTGTGACACCAATCAGCTTCGCTTCTTCGTCGGATAGCCGTTCACGCAACTCATCAAGCTCAACAGTCAACGCAGACAGTTTTTCGTTCAGTAGATCCAGCTCACTTTTGCGCTCGGAATGACGTGATTCGCTCGTGCTAAGCGATAAAATGAGCTGCTCCCGGTTTGCCTCCAGATTGCGTGTACGCTCTTTCAACAGTTCACCGTAGCCTTCGCTCTTTTCCGTAGCTTCACTGTATTGCAACAGATCACTTTGCAGCCGCTCCACTTGCTCCTCCAGCTGACGCAGCTCGTTACGATCACTCTCCAGCATCGCATCATGACGTGACACCACCGTAGACAGCTGTAGCTGCTCCTGCTGCAACAAAGCCAGCTTGGAAGTCGCATCGCTCCACGAGGTATGAATCTGTTCAATCTGATGGACATACATCGAAATTTCCTTCGATTTCAGTTCACCCCGCAGCTCCTTATAGTGGATCGCCTTTTCCGACTGCTCCTTAAGCGGTCCGATCTGATCCTCCAGCTCACTGACCAAATCATGAATCCGAAGCAAATTTTGCTCCGTGTCATCCAACTTGCGAACCGCGTCTTTTTTACGTGATTTATATTTCACGATACCAGACGCTTCCTCAAAAATCCCCCTTCGGTCCTCGGAACGGGTACTCAAAATCTCTTCAATGCGTCCCTGTCCGATAATGGAATAAGCTTCTTTACCAATACCTGTATCCATAAACAGCTCGGTAATATCACGGAGTCTGCATGATTGTCGGTTAATGAAATATTCACTATCTCCACTGCGATGCACACGCCGCGTGACCGTGACTTCTCCAAAATCAAGAGGCAACGCCTGATCCTCATTATCCAGCGTAAGAGACACTTCGCCGTAATTAACAGCCTTACGAGCATCACTACCCGCAAAAATAATGTCCTCCATTTTACCGCCGCGCAGTGATTTGGCGCTCTGTTCACCCAGCACCCAGCGAATACCGTCGGATATATTACTCTTTCCGCTTCCGTTGGGTCCGACGACCGCTGTAATGCCGCGGACAAATTCCATCTCCGTTTTATCTGCAAACGATTTGAAGCCCGCCAGCTCAATGCGCTTTAAAAACATACTCAATCTCACCTCTAACATTTAAATATGCTTGTACAACACCGTTTACCTGATTAACAAGAATTATCCCTATTGTAGCACAAGACTACCGCGGATAAAGCGCGGCAAAGACATACAAAGCTACAGTAGCAAAGCCACGAAAAAAGAGCAAAACGCAGTCCATTCGCCATTGCGGGCCGGGACTCCCCGCGGACTGCCCTTTGCTCTTACTTTGTGTCCCCTGCTCGTGTAACCCGTCCGGGCCGCTCAGGTACCGATTACGATTCTGCCAGCTTCAAACGGTTTAAGGCTACTGCCGCCGCCTGCTGCTCAGCCTCTTTTTTGGAGCGTCCTGTACCTGTACCCAGCCGTTCGCTGTCCATATATACCTCAGCTACAAACTCGCGCTCATGGGCAGGTCCGCGCTCCTCAACAATCTTGTATTCAAGCATCCCCATGTTATGATGCTGCGTCAGTTCCTGAAGCTCTGTTTTGAAATCACTCATCTGAAGCTTACCGTTTAACACAATTTGAGGAAAAATATAACGTTCCAGAAACGACCGGACGGCATCCAGACCCTGATCCAAATAAAGCGCGCCTACGAACGCTTCGAATACATCGGCTAACAGAGCCGGACGAGTACGTCCGCCTGTCAGCTCTTCACCTTTGCCAAGCAGTACATATTGCCCGAACTCAAGTCCGACAGCAAATTTCACCAGAGAAGGCTCACAGACAATGGCTGCACGCAGCTTGGTCAGCTCGCCTTCCGGCCGGTTAGGGTACTGATTGTACAATTGCTCGGATACGGTCAACTCCAGAACTGCGTCGCCTAAAAATTCAAGCCGCTCATTGTCTGCATGCTGACTGAACCGATGTTCGTTTACGTAGGAAGCGTGCGTAAAGGCCTGCTTCAGAAGCTGCCGGTTGTTGAATTGAATATGAAGTTTCTGCTGTAATTGCTTCAAGTCTCCACTCAACGAACTGACCCCTTACGCTTCATATTTTTTTAGAATAACCGTAGCATTGTGACCACCAAAACCGAAGGAATTGGACATCACTACATTCAGTTTCGCTTTTCTCGGCTCGTTAGGTACATAATCAAGATCGCAAGCCGGGTCCTGATTATCCAGATTAATCGTCGGCGGAATGATCTGATGCTGGAGAGCCAATCCGCAAATCACGGCTTCAACACCGCCAGCTGCACCCAACAAGTGCCCTGTCATTGACTTGGTTGAGCTAATCGCCACTTTATAGGCGTGGTCTCCAAGCGTTTTCTTAACCGCTTCTGTTTCCGATTTGTCACCGACTGGCGTGGATGTACCATGCGCATTGATATAATCAATATCTTCAGGATTCAACCCTGCGTCGCGGATCGCCATTTTAATACAGCGTGCTGCACCATCCGGATCTGGCTCTGTCATATGATGTGCATCGCCGGACAGACCGTAGCCGATCACTTCGCCGTAAATACGTGCGCCACGCTTCAATGCGTGCTCCAACGATTCCAGAATCAGAACACCGGAGCCTTCGCCCATAACAAATCCGTCTCTGTCTGTATCAAAAGGACGGCTTGCCTTCTCAGGCTCATCGTTACGAGTGGACATTGCCCGCATCGAGCAAAAGCCAGCCATTCCAATCGGACGAATAGTTGCCTCAGCCCCGCCGCAAATCATAGCGTCAGCATCACCGCGCTGAATCATGCGGAACGAATCGCCGATCGCATGACTACCCGTTGCACAAGCCGTAACCGGTGATGTATTCGGTCCTTTAGCGCCGAGTGAAATCGACACTTGACCGGAACCCATATTAGCAATCATCATCGGGATAAAGAAAGGGCTTACGCGTTTAGGTCCTTTTTCAATCAGCGCATTGTGCTGATCCTCCCAAGTACCCAATCCGCCAATACCGGAGCCAACGGATACACCAACACGCTCAGCATCGGCGTTCTCTCCGATTACGAGTCCGCTGTCCTTGAGTGCCAATTTACTGGCGGCAACGGCGAATTGTACAAAACGGTCCATTTTACGGGCATCCTTGCGTTCCATATAATCCTCAGGATTAAAATCCTTAATAGAAGCCGCAATTTTCGTTGTATATTCACTGGTATCGAAAGCTTCGATTTCACTAACGCCGGATTTTCCAGCCATCAGATTATCCCATAGTGTGTTCAAATCCTGTCCCAGCGAAGTGATTACACCCATTCCTGTTATGACAACACGTTGTTTCAAAGATAATCACCTCTATGTCTACTGCATATTGTATTTCAAGGCCGTACGCTCTTGTGTGCAAAAATAATATAGAATCAACTAAAGTTAGTAATGCCGCATACTCCCAGCCTTGACTAAGTCATGCCGAGCCAAGCTCAAGAACACGCGGCAATTCCGTCTTTAGTTCAATCTGTATGATTAGGAGAAAGTCCCGCCTGTAACAGAACGGGACTTTCGTTGACTTGAATTAGGTATGAGATTGTATGTACTTTACAACTTCACCTACGGTTGTAATTTTCTCTGCATCTTCATCAGAGATTTCCATATCAAACTCATCTTCCAATTCCATAACCAATTCAACTACATCGAGAGAATCAGCGCCTAAATCATCTTTGAAAGATGCTTCAAGTGTAACTTCGGCTTCGTCGGCTCCCAAACGGTCAACGACAATGCGTTTTACGCGCTCCAATACGTCGGACATCCGGCTCACCTCCTCCTTAGGTATTATACGAAAATTACAATTAAAATGCCATAGAAGAGAGTTTTCATTCAATACTCTTCATCGGGGCATGCGGATTAGCAACATGTAGCTACATGTACATGCCGCCATCCACATGCAAAGTCTGGCCCGTCATGTATGAGGAAGCGTCCGAGGCCAAAAACAGCACCACATCCGCAATTTCCTCAGGCCGTCCGAGACGGGCCAGCGGAATACCACTGAGCATATTATCACGCAAATCATCAGCAAGCACCTGTGTCATTTCGGTATCAATGAATCCCGGGGCTACGCAGTTGACTGTAATACCTCTCGAAGCAAGTTCCCTCGCGGACGATTTGGTAAGACCGATCACTCCTGCTTTGGCAGCCACATAGTTGGCTTGTCCTGCGTTGCCAAGTACGCCAACAACGGAAGAAATATTGATAATCCGACCGGAACGCTGCTTCATCATCGGACGCGTCGCTGCCTTGAGACAATTAAACACACCTTTCAGATTCGTCTCGATCACCTGATCGAACTCCTCTTCTTTCATACGCATGATTAAATTATCTCTTGTTATTCCAGCATTATTCACCAGAATATCGATCTGGCCCCAAGCGCCAATCACATCCTTGATCAACCGATCTGCCTCGTCGGCGCGACCGACATTAGCCTGAACCGTAATAGCTTCCACGCCTTTGGCACGAATTTGCTCCGCAACCTCTGCCGCAGCCGCTTCACTGCCAGCGTAGTTTACCGCTACATTAGCGCCCGCTTCAGCCAATGTCAATGCGATACTACGGCCGATCCCCCGTGACGCTCCTGTAACAAGCGCCGTTTTTCCACTTAATGGCTTAGACATTATCCTGCCTCCCCTTGCAAGTATATAACCCGTTAAGGTGGTAATTACTACTTTTAACGAGCCTCCAAGGCTTCCGTTACCGAAACAAGCGATTCCAGGCTGCTTATATTATACAGCTTAACCGTTTTGTCGATCTTTTTAACCAGTCCGGTCAAAACACTGCCCGGTCCAAACTCGACAAAAGTGTCAACTCCCTGTTCCAGCAGCCATGCTACACTGTCTTCCCACAATACCGGGGAATAGACCTGCTCAACCAGCAACTGGCGAATTTCGCCACCCTCACGCACAGGTTTGGCTGTGACATTGGCCACAACAGGAACCTGAGCTTCGGAGAAAGCTACTTCCTCCAGCTTGCCAGACAGCTTGGTCGCTGCTTCCTTCATCAACGAAGAATGAAAAGGACCGCTGACCTCCAAAGTAATAGCACGCTTGCCTCCCGCTTCCTTCACACGTTCAGCGACAGCGGCTACGCCCTCCTTCGCACCGGATACGACAATCTGCCCTGGGCAGTTGATATTCGCCAGCTCAACCAGTTGACCGGATTCCGTAATATCACGACATAGAGTTGCCAGTGCTTCACGGTCGGCTCCCAATACAGCAGCCATCCCGCCTTGTCCGTCAGGAATGGCTTGCTCCATGAACTCGCCACGAGTACGAACGATTTCAACTGCATCTTCGAATGCAAGTACGCCGGAGGCAACGAGTGCGCTGTATTCTCCAAGACTGTGTCCAGCCACGTAATCAGGACGAATGCCCTTTTCCTTGAACGCTTCATACAACGCAATACTCGCCGTCAACAGTGCAGGCTGCGTATTGGATGTTTGCTTCAAGGCTGTATCTGGACCTTCAAAAATCAGTGAGCTTAGCGCGAAACCCAACCGTTCGTCCGCTTGGCGGAACACTTCTCTTGCTGCAGGAACCGCTTCATAAGCATCTTTAGCCATACCTACAGCTTGTGAACCCTGACCGGGAAAAATAAATACCGTTTTGCCCATCGTGTATGCACCTCTCTGTATCCAATGCTTGTCCTGTAAAGTACCAGACAAATTCAATATTGTATCAAACCCGCCGCTTTCTTACCAGACAAGAACCGACGCACCCCAAGTTAAACCACCGCCGAAGCCCACCATTAATACCCGGTCGCCTTCCTTCATGCGGCCTTCCTCGGCTGCTTCTACAAGCGCAAGAGGAATCGATGCCGCGGACGTATTCGCATATTTATGAACATTAATGATAACCTTTTCTTCCGGTAGATTCAAACGCTGCATCGCCGATTGGATAATGCGAATATTGGCTTGATGCGGAACGAACAAATCAATATCATCTTTGGAAAGCCCCGCTTTTTCAAGCACATCGACAGTTGCTGTTCCCATAACACGTACCGCGAACTTGAACACTTCGCGTCCGTTCATATAAATATAGTGCTGCTTGTTTTCCACGGTATCCGCACTTGCAGGCAAACGTGAACCGCCAGCTTCCAGCTTAAGCAATCCGCCTCCTGCTCCTTCGGCTCCGAGATCAAAGGATTGGAATCCTCTACCCTCAGGTACTTCACCAATTACTACTGCTCCTGCACCGTCTCCGAAAAGAACACAAGTATTGCGGTCTGTATAATCCGTGATCCGGGAAAGACAATCTGCCCCAATGATTAACGCATTATTATAAATGCCTGTCTTAATAAAGCTCGTCGCAGTTGCCAGCCCATATACAAACCCTGAGCATGCCGCAGACAAATCAAAAGCCGCCGCGCCTTTGGCTCCGAGCTTGTCCTGAAGAATGCAGGCAGTCGAAGGAAACGCCATGTCCGGCGTAACCGTAGCCACAATAATCAGGTCCAAATCCTGTGCCGTCATACCTGCGGATGCCAATGCCTTAATCGCTGCTTCATAAGCCAGATCGGATGTAGCCTGCTCTGGAGCTGCAATGTGGCGCTCCTGAATTCCTGTACGACTGACAATCCATTCGTCACTTGTTTCCACAATTGCTTCCAAATCTTTGTTCGTCAATATTTTCTCAGGCACGTATTTCCCTGTTCCGATAACACCAACCGACCGCAAATTATTCATATCGTCACTCACTTCCTGCTGATTTCCTTGGATATACTTTCCACCAACTGGTTTTGCAAGGCCGTACGGGCCTGTCTTACCGCGTTTTTGACGGCAATGCCGTCAGATGAACCGTGACCTTTCAAGACGAGTCCGCTCAGCCCCAACAAAGGAGCGCCGCCATGCTCTTTGTAGTCCAGCTTATCTTTCAAACCGCGAAGCTCAGACATAATCAGGGCCGCTGCCAGCTTGGTCTTTAAAGATTTACTAAACTGCTCCTTTAAGAGAGAAAATATCGCACCCGCCGTACCTTCCAGCGATTTTAGCATAATGTTTCCGGCGAATCCGTCACACACCAGCACATCGCAATTCCCGGTCAGCACATCTCTAGACTCCACATTACCTACAAAGTTAACAGGCAACTGCTCAATTAGAGGAAAAGCCAGTTTCGTCAGTTCATTGCCCTTCCCGGCTTCAGTCCCAACATTCAGCAAACCCACTCTGGGGGAAGCCACACCATGAACCTTTTGGCGGTACAAGCTACCCATCAGCGCATATTGGGCAAGATGTTCGGGCTTCGCGTCCATATTAGCTCCCAAGTCCAGCGCCAGTACACCCTGATCGTCAATCGTCGGAATCATCGGTGCGAGAGCAGGGCGCTCAATGCCTTCCATTCTCCCGACCACCAGCAGCCCTGTCGTCATCAGCGCACCCGTATTACCTGCCGATATCATGGCATCCGCTTCGCCTTCTTTGACCATTCGGCCAGCTACGACCATCGAGGCATCCTTTTTACGTCGTACTGCCTTCACAGGCTCGTCCTGCGCATCTATCGTTTCAGATGCATGGCGAATGCTGAGATTCGCGGGCAGCATTCTGCCGTTCAGCACCGATTCAATTCGTTCCTGGTCACCAACCAGCGTAATGTCCGTATCCTTCCATTCCGCCGCCGCAGATAACGCGCCCTCTACTGTCGCCTTGGGAGCATTGTCTCCCCCCATGGCATCAATGGCGATCCGCATGCTGACTTCCTCCTTCGCTATACTCTTCCTCTGTGGAGCGGTAAATGACAAAGTTCCCCTGGAACACCATTTCTTCTCCCACGTAAGCAAACACTTCTACTTTGGCTTTCCCTTTTTGCTCGGGATTTGAACGTACATATGCTTTGGCAATGCACTTTTCTCCCAAATGAACGGGGCGGACAAAGCGGATATCCGCCGAAGCGGTCAACGCTATCTCATCATTAATCACGGCAACAGCCAATGAATTAGCCTGGGCAAACACATAATGCCCCCGCGCAATGCCGGTACGTGAAAAGATATGCTCTTCTTTAATTTCAAAAATGGAAATACCGCTTCTGTCTAACTGAAGATCAACGATATCCCCGATCACTTCATGTAAAGGCAGGGAGCGAACCTGATCGTAGGAACGCTCAGCCATCAGCTTCAGTCGCTCCCTCAGCTCCGGGATACCTAATTCCATCCGATCCAGCCGAATCGTCTGAATGCTGACCTTAAGCTGTCTTGTCAGTTCCTGATCCGTTACGAACGGATTCTCATCAATTAATTGAGCCAGCCGTTGCTGTCTCTGTCTCTTTGGCAAACGTTCGATATCCGTGGCGCCTCCTTTCCCTGCAATAAACTACCGTTCAGCCGACAGTTCGGGTTACTTCACGTGCTAGCCAGCGAATGCTTCATGCCGATTTGTCATCTTGTATGTATAAAGAACCCCTTCGGCCCTTCTTACTTAGAACCTGGTACTAAAACAGTATATAGCATGCTGCAGCAAAAAGAAAGTACGAAGACAAAAAAAGTAGCGCCTCACTAGAGTGAAGCGCTACTTTTCCTGCGAAGATTCCAAAGAATCCGCTTATCGGACATTATTGAGAGATAATCTCTCTAGCTTTGTACGTTCCGCAAACTTTGCACACATGGTGAGCAAGTTTCAATTCGCCGCATTCGGAGCATTTCACCATACCTGGTACTGCCAGTTTAAAGTGAGTACGACGTTTGTCGCGACGAGTTTTGGATGTTCTCCGTTGAGGTACTGCCATTATTCCCACCTCCTTAACCAGATCAACCCGTATAACGGGTGTGACTTCTTATCTCATTCAAGACTGAAGGAAACTGCCGGAAGCAGCTACCTCACAGCCGGTGAATCAAGCCTGCAACATCCATGCGTCGGTCAACTCCTCCGCACAAGTGGATGATGATTTGTCAGAATTGAACTCAATTCTCATTTAAAAAAATCCTTAAGCCCTGCCAGACGCGGATCAATCTTTTTCGTATCGTCATCAGCACTGCCATCAGAGCCAACGCTCCAGTTTTGTCCGGTCGCAGGAGCGATCCCCTGACAATCCTCACTGCATACAGGCGCAAACGGCACGTGCAGTACAAACAGCTCTTCACAATACGGTGCAATGTCGAAGGAGTCCCCCGTCACTGCGATAAATTCGCCATCTTCATCCTCCTCTTCGCCAACCGAAGAGGTTTGCTTGAACCGTTCACGGAATTCAATCTTCAAATCCTCGTGCATCGGACTCAAACAGCGTGAGCACAGCATGTCCAGACCTGCGGTCAACGTGCCTTCCACGCTCATCAAGCCTTGACCCAGACTAACGGCGACCAAATCGGTCTCCAGCGGGGAAACGGCCGTAACATCAGGACGATCATCCACCAATTCACTCACATTAAGAGCTTCACGGATCGGAAAAGGACCATCACTTGTTGCTACTTTGCGAAAAAATAGTTGCATCACTATCACTCCAAACAAACAAAAATTATTATACCGACTGATCGAGTCGTTTGTCAACACCTTTCACTTTACACCTCTCACAAATCCATCGGGTTTCCAATGGTTCAGCAAGTTTTATGCGGAAGCGAAAATACGTTGCATGGATCATGTACCTGTGAGTATTCGTACCCCCGCCACTCTTCGTGTACAATAATGCGAGTATAAAGCTTTTTTCTCCAGGTCTCAATGGCCTTGTTCATTTCTGATCACGAAAAAGCAACATCGCTGCCCTAAAAACAATCATTAGCTGATGGATAACCATCATTTTCAGGATAGTTACCAGACTAGCAACAAAAGAAAGGAGCCGACATACAGCCTTGAAAACACTCGGTATTATTGTAGAATACAACCCGCTGCATAACGGTCACACTCATCACTGGAAGGAGTCTCTTCGCATCACTGGCGCACAGCGCACGGTGGCTGTGATGAGCGGTCCCTTCCTCCAGCGAGGGGAACCCGCGATTGTGGATAAATGGTCCCGCACCGAAATGGCACTCGCCATGGGTGTGGACCTGGTCTTGGAACTGCCTGTGGCCTATGCCGTCCAGCCCGCAGAATGGTTCGCCCACGGGGCGGTCGCCCTGCTCCGCGCCACTGGCGTCGTCGACGCGCTCTGCTTCGGCAGCGAGAGCGGCGACATCGCCCCGCTGCGCGCGCTGGCCCGCGTGCTGACGGCAGAGCCGGCCGAGCTCAAGGCCGGCATCGCACAGCGCCTGAGCAGCGGTGCAAGCTACCCCGCCGCTTACGCGGGGGCCGCAGCCGCGCTCGCGGCTGAAGGGGCGGACGGCGCTGCGCTAGCCGCCCTCATGCAGCAGCCCAACAATACGTTGGGGCTGCATTACTTGATTGCGCTGGAACGAATGGGTAGCGCAATCAGGCCCTTCACCGTAGCCCGCACGGGATCGGGCTACCACGAAGCCGTGGCGCCCGCGGACGGAGTCATCGCCAGCGCCACGGCCATCCGCCGTCTGCTGCTGGACGGCGGGCCGGAGGCCGCGTCGCCGTACGTGTCTGCGGCGACGCTGGAGATTTTGCGGCGCGAATGGCAAGCCGGACGCGCGCCGCTGCAATGGGAAGCGTTCAGCCAGCCGTTGCTGAACGCCCTTATCACGCGCAGCCCGCAGCAGCTGGCGGAGCTGCATGAGGTTACCGAAGGGCTGGAGCATCGCCTGCGGCAATCGCTGTACACGCTGCCCCAGCCCTCCGTAGAGGCATTACTAGCCGCCGTCAAGACAAAGCGCTACACCCGTACGAAGCTTCAACGTATGTTCACACATATTTTACTGAATCATGCCAAAACGGATATGGCTCCCTCCGAGTTGGCGAAAGCCCCCGGCTATATCCGTGTGCTCGGCTTTAACGGTGCCGGACGCGGGCTGCTGGCACGGATGAAGCAGACAGCGACCCTTCCGGTATGGGTCAAGCCGTCAGCCGGATCGCATCCCCATCTGGACTGGGATACGGCCGCAGCCGCCATACACGCAGCAGGAATGCCACGTCCCGCCATCCGTGACATGTATGCCGATTACTTGCGGCCGCCCGTCATGGTTTAATCGGAAGCTTTTCCATATACGTTAACGCATCGTCAAGCTTGCGGACCGGAACGAGCTTCATCTTGGTTCCGATTTGCTCGGCTTTGGCCTTGGCTTCCTTATAATTGTCCGCCGGGACGAAAAACAATTCAGCACCCTGACGATCAGCGGCGACAATTTTATACTTTGCACCGCCGATAGCTCCAACCTTACCGCTCTTATCAATCGTACCCGTACCGGCTACACGATATCCCTTGCTTAGATCGCCCGGTGTCAGTTGATTATAAATTTCCATCGTAAACATCAAACCAGCCGAGGGTCCGCCTACATCCGTTGACGTAAAATGAATTGTTTTACGTTCATCCTTCGGCTCTACTTTCTGAACCGTGGCAATGCTGACTCCAAAACCGGGTCGTTGTTTGCCCGTCTCGCTGTCTGTAATGGTCATTAATGGAGCTTGCACCGTCAGCAGCTTGCCATCACGTTGTAGCTTCACTTTGGCCATCGTTCCTGCCTTTTCATCCTCCAAGGCATTTCGGATGGAGCGATTATCCGTCACCCTCACCGCGTTCAGCTCCAGAATTTCATCTCCGGGATGAAACACACTGCTTGAGCTGGGCACCTTAAATACGTACACATAATCTGGCACAATGCGATAAGGAATATCGGCCCGGGTATAAGCAGCCTCCATCGCGGAAGACTGGGAATCTCCCATATACCACACCTGCTCTGCTGCATATTCGTCTTCGCTCCTGCCGTGCAGTCGATCCTCCTTACGCTGAATCTCCGAATTGGCATCCAACTTCGATATACCCAGCATAATGACATTAGCGTAACGCGCCGATACCGTCGTCATCATAAAGGTCCCCCGTTCGCTTCGGTCGCCTTCCTGAACGGATACCATCGGCTTGATTTCATTTGCCCCACCGGGTCCATAAATCAGATATGGGGTTGGCATATATACCAGCACATAGACCATAGCGGCCAGGATCAGAACATATCCGGTTGTAAAAAAAGCTCTATTCCGGTTTATTCGCTTCATCGGTTCTCCCCCTTACAGCCTTAACTTCTCCTATCTCATCGAAACCAACTCCGCGCGGCCTGTTCTCAATTCTGACAAAAAAGCATACATTGTTTACCAACAGCGTGTACGAGCACCCTGCGGCGATGACAAACGCGAACATGCGCTAGAAGCAACATACGATGCACTCTAATATATTTATGCACGATGAGGTTCGTTTTTTAAAATGTTAAATCATATCACTTCCAGAGAGGTGAAACCTTTGCTGCAAAAGGAGGCCCATTCCGCTCCCTATTGGACAACCCTGTTGCTTGGCCTTGGAGCCATTCTGCTTGTGCTGGCTGTTGTCGCCTCACCGGAAGAGGTGTTCCAAGCCTCTGCCCAAGGGCTTAAGCTATGGTGGAGCATTATTTTTCCGGCCATGCTCCCTTTTTTGATGCTGTCCGAAATGCTTGTAGCCTTCGGTCTGGTACATGGGCTTGGCGTCCTTCTGGAGCCGTTCATGCGCTCCTGGTTCCGTCTTCCGGGGCGAAGCGGTTGGGTACTGGCCCTCGGCCTGACCGCCGGATTTCCGGCTGCTGCGGAAGCTGTGCGCCAATGGGCACAGCAGGAGGATATGACCAAGCGCCAGCTTGGACGACTGACCGCTATCGCTCATTTCTGCAATCCGATTACCATCCTGCTCGTTATCGGGACAGGATTGCTGCATAATGCTGCTGTAGGCGCCATGCTGCTTGCCGTTCACTGGATCTCCGGCCTATTGGCAGGATGGATTACAGTCAGACTGACTGCATCGTCAAAAGAATCGCAAAAACGGGAAACGCCAGTTGCCCTCCGGCGAACCTCTGTTTCCCGTACTTCTACCCCTCTCATCCGGTCCGTATGGGACGCCACACGCTCTGCCAGAGAACGGGACGGCCGCAGCTTCGGAAAGCTGCTGGGCGAAACCGTATCCCATGCGGTACAGACGCTTATGATGACAGGTGGATTCATTATTTTCTTTTCCGTGCTGATTCGGTTACTATCCATGTACTCAGGCCAAGGAGTATTTTCTTTCATATGGCCCGCCTGGATGGAAATCCATCTCGGTTCCTATGAAATCAGCCGTCTGCCATATGATCTTCGCATACAAGCGGCTCTGATCAGCGCTGTACTAGGCTGGGGAGGGCTATGCGGCTGGCTCCAAATCACATCTGTCACCAGACCATCGGACAAAGGCATCACGTTCACCATATCCAGGGTGCTTCATGGTATCATCGCCTTTGTGCTTACACTCGTCGCATGGACGCCTCTTAGCCGTATGACAAGCAATACACTTCCCGCTTATGTTAGCCGTAGCTCTGTTTCTTCCTTCGCGGAAGGTGGTTATGATCCCGCCGTGCATTCCGTCATGGCGGAGAGCAGCAACCTGTGGACACAGTTGGAAAGTCCATCGCTGTATCCCTGGCAACTAACCGTGTTGTCTATTGCGCTTCTGGGCGCGATTATACTTACACTGCTTGTCATTTCCTTTATAACTTCATGGTGGAGTCGCCACGCTTGGCGTTGACCTTGGCACGCAGCGCATCCTCGACCTCAGGAGCCACCAGATCTACGACCTTGCCGTCAAAATGGGCGATTTCCTTCACCATACTGGAACTTAGATATGAATAAGTCGGGTTCGTCATCATAAAGATCGTTTCGGCATCCGGGTTCAGCTTATGGTTTGTGGAAGCCAATTGCAGCTCGTATTCAAAATCTGTCACTGACCGGATTCCTCTGACGATAACCTGAGCCCCTTTTTCACGTACATAATTGGCTGTCAGGTCACGGAAGCTGTCCACCTCAATGTTCGGAATATCGCGGGTTACCGTCCGCAGCAGTTCCATTCGCTCCTCCAGAGAAAACAGTGGATTTTTACTAATATTGTTAAGTACCGCGACAATCAGCAGATCAAACTGCCTCGCCGCTCTTTGAATAATATCCTGATGCCCCATCGTCACGGGATCAAAGGTCCCCGGATATACGGCAATACGTGGTTTGTGCTCAGTCATGATGGTCCTCCCCGCCTGATTCGGTTATGCCGGACTTTTCCATTCCGGCTTCAGTATGTTCTGCATCGTCCTGTTGCTCTGCTGCAAAGCGGTAGATAGATAACGTTGTTTCGCCATAGACCGCTTTTCTAACCTGTTCGAATGGCCCAAAGCTTTCCGGGTACTCATGTCCCGACTCATACTCCAGCACAATGACTGCCTCAGAACGAAGCAAGTCCAGTTCAGCCATACGGCTCATCAATTCATCACCATGCTTGAGACGATAGGGCGGGTCCAGAAAAACAGCATCAAAAAGAGCTCCACGTTTTGCCAGCGCTTTGAGCGCTCGTCCGGCATCATTGCGGAACACTTCAGCCTGTCCTTCCAATCCGGTTTTTCGCAAATTTTCTTTAATGACATCAATACTTTTCGTTTCCATATCAATAAAGACTGCCTTGTCCATTCCTCGGCTAAGCGCCTCTATACCCAGGCCGCCACTGCCTGCAAACAGATCAAGCGCAACTCCCCCATCAAAATAAGGACCTATCATGCTAAATAACGCTTCCTTGACCTTATCCGTGGTCGGCCGCGTCCCTGTGCCGGGAACTGCCTTTAACGGCCTTCCTTTGGCACTACCCGATACCACTCTCACGCTGAAACTCACCTATTTTCTATATGTGTTCATAACCATATAAAGATTATGACGTTATCGTACCACATGGATCGCCGTTTGAAAAACGCAGGGTTGGAGGAGGTATAAAAAACCATATCGTGGGCATCCTTAAGATATCGGCATTCAACCAATGTCGTAGACAACCGCGGAGAAGACTTACGTTTCCCCATAAGCTCTTCGTCCGGTTTCTCCTCTCCCATTCGGGCGCTCTTATTGGAGCGCCTGATTTTTTTTGCAAAAAAAGAAGCTGCTCACTGGCAGCCTATGTATCTATGAAGTAAATTTATACTTATTTAAGCAGCTCCTCGGGCGTATCTCCCTGATAGACATACACATAACTCGCTACCGATACAGCAAATGCAGCAAACATAGACAACGATGTCGCTAGACCATATACGATTTTTTTCACCATTTTCCTCACCTCCTTCCGCGAATCAACGTCAGGCTTTGGACCAAGAAAGCTACAGCCACTACAGAGGATCCGATTACAAAATTAGTACATACAAGCAGGGAAGATAACAGTCTCAGGAGGGGATAAAACCGGGATGGAATGCGAGACTGCTTTTCAATTCTGGACGGAGCAAACCATAGGACAAGAAGCAGGGATAATCCGGTGAAGAGGTTTGTCCACCAACCATGTAAAGAGATACAGGATATAGCTGTAAAAGCTACGGAGGTTGCCACAACACATGCCATCCCTGTTTTTAGATGGATCCCTCCTGATATTTGGCGCAACAAGGCAAAAGCCACCAGAATCGTCACAGCTTCTGCCGTCCGCCCGGTAACGAACGAGGCAACTAACGTCAGCATAATAATCATGGAAGCATTCATAATGAGAGCCAGCGCATATTTAAGCACCGGGATGGAGGCCGGATGATCCGGCACAGTCCGTTTGATCTGGTTAGCAAGCTTGAAAGCCATTGTTTCAATCATCCCGATACTCCTTTCCAATCGCATAATAGATGAAGAAACCCGATACCAGTGCAAAAAACATCATATTTAACCATACCTCGTTGTAGTACAGAACGATAGAGGTGGATATGAGGGATAAAATAATGAGCGTAATCACAATCCCGTATTCAGCTTTAAATTTAAGCTTTTTGAAATTAACGGCAAACCCCATGCCTTTTCGATACAAAATAAATGAAATAAGCAGTCCTACCACCGCACTTATCGTTTGCAGCAGATAGCCCTTCAAGGAACCGCCCTGTAGCTCAGAGACGGGCAGGCTCCCGAACATCGCTTTTAAAAGCACCGACTGAATAACCGCATAAGCAAAATAACCAGTAACCGTCATAATGCCTGACCACACAACCGGAATTTTCACCACCGTAGCGAGCAAAAAAATAAAAAGCAGCATGTTAATGACAGGCACCAGATAAGCGAGGGAAAATTCCTCTCTCAGCAAATAACTTTGCAGGTTCATAATCAGGTTCACAAAAATCGCTTGCCATACATAAGGAGTCATTTTAACTTTAAAAATACTAAGTATGAGCGCAAACACCGCCACTCCTTCAAGTGTGGAAAAAAGCAAAAAGCCGATAGGCTTCTCAAGCATACGTGCATCTCCTTTTCAATTCCAACAAATCTCATCGGTGTATTCAAAAAACTTAGATGTACATCGAATATAAAGGGCTGCGGCCTACTTTTCAAGAGGTCTTTTCAATGATTTGATAGATTTCTTTAAGCACTTCAACGAAATGTTATCGGATGCAGAAGGAAGCTACAGCTCAGGCAACACTTTCCTTGACCGAATCTTCCTGTGAGCGCACAGACTTCATACGTGATATGATCTTTTTTCCCCAACGGATGCCGGGTTGTTCGATCCATAAATAGGTGAGCCAGGACAAACCTGTGGTCAACAGCAGTGTCATAACAAACACAAGAGTCAAATTAACAACGGGGGAAAATGGTAGCTCAATCTGGCTTACCATCTCCAGAGCAAGCATATGCGTCAAATACATACTGTAGCTGAGGCAGCCAATCCATGACCATCCCCGGTTTAAAAGCCAAAATGGCTGCCAGTGATACAAAGCATAGGCTCCCAGCATCAACAGGACACCGATGAGATAATCCGTCATACCTGTACAAAGAGCAAACAGCACGGAGCCAAGCAGCAATACACCGCTGAACCGGTCCACACTTTTCCAATGCCGCTCGTCTTTCCATATGAAGAACAACAATATACCCAGTCCGAAGACAGGCAATTGGTTCGGAAACCATAAATACAGATAATGCTCCCACAACGGGTGATCACTGATCCATGGAGCATTCGCAAACACTGTGTTCAGCCCAAAGCTCAGTAGAAGCGCGCTCATCACAAACCAGGCAGCATGCCGGATCGATCGGATCAGCTTAAATAATAACGGCACGCACAGATAAAACATACATTCCACCGCAATGGACCATTCCACACCGATGATGCTATTGATCCAGTACGGATTCAGGCCATTCAGAAACAAGATATGAGCTGCGATATTCGTGACAGTGACCCCCTCCTGATCCCCAAGCCAGAAACGGGGCCCTGTCCCGTTCACAACCAGATAGATGGTTAACATAACGTAATACAAGGGAGCAATTCGAAAAAAACGACGCACCAGATACGCGGAGACACGCTCTTTTCTGTCACCCATACGTCTGCTCAAAGACAGAAAGAGTGTAAAAGCACTGGCCAGATAAAATAAAGCGACCCCTTTCGCTCCCAAACTCAAACCCTTTTGCAACCATCCGTTCAATCCATCCACGTGCTGGCTGACATGTACAAGCAATACGCCCATAATCGCCAGCGCTCTCAGCGTATCTACAAATTGCAGCTTGTTATGTTCCGTTTCACCTTTGGCTCCTGGCATCGTAGCCCTCCATATTCATTTTCGAAGATACATTTTGTATCTATAATACACAAAACGTATCGTTAAAGTAAATATGTCAGCATGGAAAAAAACACCCTCCAGCCGCAATGACATGCGACCAGAAGATGTTCATTTTATCATGGGCAATCGGAGCCATTCTATTTGTTTAAATGAAAAGGAACAGTCGTTACGATGACGTCTTTGTAATTGATCAGATAAGCTCTCATCAGCAGACTGGTCTGGTTGTGCAATATATTTTCCCACCAGTGCTTTGTGATGAATTGCGGAATAAGAACGGTAATATGATCTTCATCCGCTTTTTTCCACTCCACCGTATCAATGAACTTGCGAAGCGGATTAATAATGCTGCGATAACGGGATTTCAGCACCACCAAGCGGATACCTACATCCCACTCTTCCCATTTTTGCTCCATCTTGCGAATCGCTTCATCATCAACACCTACATATACAGCAACCACATTGTCCGACAAGGTCTTGGCATAGCTGATCGTATTCATCACGACCCTTGTAATACCAGCCACCGGAATAATGATCGTATTGCCTTTGACCATAGGCTTATCCTTCGTAATGTCGATCCGCAGCTGCTCAGCCGTATTTTTGTAATGTCCATTGATCTTCATAAAGAAATACAAAACCAGAGGCAGGAAGATAAACACCATCCACACCTGACTAAACTTGGTGAAAATAAAGATAAGCGTAATGGACAGCGTGGTCAGCATCCCAACCGTATTAATAGCAAGCTTGACGACCCAGCCTGACGGCTTGAGACGAATCCAGCGAATCATCATTCCGAGCTGGGAAAGCGTAAACGGGATAAATACCCCTACAGCATAAAGCGGGATCAGATTTCCCGTATTGCCGCCAAATACGATAACCAGCAATGCCGAGAAAATACTCAGAAACAGAATACCGTTCGAGTAACCGAGCCGATCTCCGCGAACCATGAACATATGCGGCATGTATTTGTCTTTTGCCAGCATAAATGCAAGCAACGGAAAGGCCGAATAGGCTGTATTCGCCGCCAAAAACAAGATTAGCGCCGTCACGCCCTGAATGATGTAATACATCACACCACGCCCGAAAGTGGCGTTCGCAATTTGCGAAATGACCGTTTCATGCGGATTTGGACGAACACCATACCAATAAGCCAGCAGGCTGATTCCGATGAACATACACCCGAGAATCAAGCCCATCATCATCAGCGTAGTTGCCGCATTTTTGGCAGCAGGCTTGCGGAAGTTCGGAATGGCATTCGAGACAGCCTCTACCCCGGTTAGCGCCGAGCAACCTGAGCTGAATGCCTTCAACAGCAGAAACAGACTGACGTTGGATACCGTAGCTCCAAATTGCGGTGCCGCAGCGTGGGCTCCTCCTGCCACGTAATGGATGATACCGCTAATAATTAGGACAAAGATCGAAACCACGAATAAATAAATCGGTGCAGCCAGCACCGAGGCGGATTCCGTTACCCCGCGCAAGTTCATAATGGTCAAAAAAATGATCATGATCAGTGCAATCGCGATCCGATGATCATGCAATGATGGAAACGCCGATGTAATGGCATCTGTTCCCGCCGACGAGCTAACTGCTACCGTCAGAATATAATCGACCAGCAAAGATCCGCCTGCAATCAGACTCGGTGCCCTGCCCAAATTGTCCTGAGCGACGATATAGGCACCACCACCACCGGGATAGGAAAAAATAGTCTGTCTGTAGGACAGGATCAGAATAATCAGCAGTCCTAATACCGCGATGGATATAGGAATGGAATACCATAGGGCAGCGAAGCCCGCTGTAATCAAAACAAGCAGAATTTGCTCCGTTCCGTAAGCTACAGAGGACAACGCATCCGAGGACAGGATGGCCAGAGCCTTAAGCTTGTTTAATTTTTCATCTTCAAGAGCCGTCGATTTCCGTGGACGACCGATTAGTAATCTTTTGACTTTACTCAGCATTTCGTTAACTCCTTCTTTGGATGAGGGTTTTGCAGAAGAACTTTGAATTGTATGTTATTATGTCACCTGAACATCAGATTGATGAAACAAATGAACTATTATTTTATACTCTCTCATCCAGAAAAAAACAATAAGGAATGCTCCCTAAAAAGAGCATTCCCGCGTAAGAAAGAGTATTTCGATCAAATACCCTTATATATACAATAATTTGAACCTTTCAGGGGTAATTCCTTCGGCCTTGCGGAAAGTCGCCACAAAATGACTGACATCACGGAACCCTACCCGCTCGGCGATCTCTTTTACCGTTAAGTGTGGGAATTCAGTCATCATTTCCTTAGCCTTGCGCAGACGTATGACGATCAGATAAGCGTAAGAGGTCACACCGAATGCCTGCTTGAATAACGTATTCAAATGACGGGCGCTGACATTCATCATCACCGCCATATCGGACAGGCCAATATCCGGGCTGGCGTAATTTTGTTCCATAAAAGCCAGCACAGGCCCCAAACGTTCTACATTATGAGACAAGGAAGGCATTGAGCTGTATTGACCATGTTTGCGCAGCAAAGTTAGAAAGCGGTACATATTGGCCGAAGCGTCCAGCCCTGATAAATCCCGTTCGCTCACCATAGAATGAAGCATACTCTCTCCAAAGCTGTGCAGTTCACTATGGGCGTCCCAATGATACCCGCGTGTGTGCTTTAACCCTAGCTCGGTCAGCACAGCAGCGGCTATCGGTCCGTCAAAAGTAATGTACAACGTTCGCCATACTTTCGTCGCCCGGCTGTAAGCATGGGACTCGCCCGGTAGCAGCAGAACTCCGGCATGTTCTCCCAAGCGGAAAGAGCCCCCCTTGAAAGTGAATACCCCTTCCCCGGACACGGTCTGAATCCAGTGAAAGCAAGGATAGCCCTCTGGCCGGGATACATCCTCCTGCCTGCTGTTAAATCCGATACTTTCGATAAAAAGCGGTAAAGAATGCTCCCGCGTAGTTAGAAAAAATCGCAAATGATGGGGAGTTAAGATCATAAAAGGCACCTCCGGCGCACGCGGTTATGTATTCCTTAATGCAGATCCATATTGTTATATCCATGTTCATTTTATTATATTTAAAAGCGTTTACTTGTATTATAAGATAGAATTATTCTTATATATAGAGGTGATTGGCATGATAAGCGGTAAACTGCCAAAAGTATTTTACGGCGGAGATTACAATCCTGAGCAGCGGGATGACACCACACATCAGGAGGACTTACGGATGTTCCAGCTGGCAGGAATTGATATCGCCACAGTCAACGTATTTTCCTGGGCCAAAATTCAGTCGGATGAAATCACATATCATTTTGAATGGCTGGATCAATTAATCGATAGTTTACATGAAAGCGATGTATTTGTGTGTCTTGCCACCAGCACTGCGGCTCACCCTGCCTGGATGGCGACCCGGTATCCGGATATTCTTCGGGTCGATGCCGACGGGCGCAAGCGAAAATTCGGCGGACGCCACAATTCCTGTCCGAACAGTCCCACCTACCGCAAATATGCAGAGAGCATGGCTGACCGACTGGCAGAACGCTACAAAAATCATCCCGCGATCCTCGTGTGGCACGTGTCCAATGAGTACGGCGGGGATTGCTATTGTGATAATTGTGCTGCTGCCTTCCGAGTGTGGCTCAAACAAAAATATGGAACACTGGAAGAAGTGAACCGGGTATGGAATACTTCGTTCTGGGGACATACCTTCTATGATTGGAATGAAATTGTACCCCCAAATAATCTGAGCGAGCATTGGGGCGAAAACCACTCCACCTTTCAGGGCATTTCCCTTGATTACGCACGCTTTAATTCAGACAGTATGCTGGAATGCTATTTGCTGGAGTATAACGCGATCAAAAAGCATATCCCCGAAGCTGTCATAACGACCAATCTGATGGGCTTTTTCAAGCAATTGGACTACTTCAAATGGGCAAAGCACATGGATATTGTGTCTTGGGACAGCTATCCGCGGGCTAATACCCCACCGAGCTATACCGCGATGGCCCACGATCTGATGCGCGGTCTTAAGAATGGGCAGCCGTTTATGCTGATGGAGCAAACACCGAGTCAGCAAAACTGGCAAGCGTACAATTCGCTCAAGCGGCCCGGCGTCATGCGGTTATGGAGTTATCAAGCGGTAGCACATGGCGCGGACACGGTCATGTTCTTCCAGCTTCGCCGTTCCATCGGAGCCTGTGAGAAATTCCATGGGGCCGTGATTGAGCATGTCGGTCATGAGAATACACGCGTATTCCGGGAGGTGGCACAGCTCGGCAGCGAGCTTGGCACATTAGGTAATACGCTGCTGGATGCAACCATAAACGCAAAAGTAGCCATTCTGTTCGATTGGGATAATTGGTGGGCACTGGAAAAATCAAGCGGTCCTTCTGTAGCGCTGAATTACGTCGATCAGGTGCATAAATATTATGCCGCCCTCTTCCGCCGTAACGTGCAGGTAGACTTGATTTCCGTGGAATCAGATTTCCAGAAATATGATCTCATTATCGCGCCTGTACTCTACATGGTCAAGCCAGGTACAGCGGAGAAGCTGGAGCAATTTACGGAACATGGCGGCACCTTTGTCACCACCTTTTTCAGCGGAATTGTGAATGAAAACGATCTGGTCACAACCGGAGGATATCCGGGTAAGCTGCGTAAGCTTCTCGGAGTTTGGGTAGAAGAAATTGACGCGCTTTTGCCGGAGTCACGCAATCGAATCGTATTGAAGGAACAGGTAGGAGCATTACAAGGGGAATATGAATGCGGCTTGCTCTGCGACCTGCTGCATAGCGAAGGTGCCGAGGTGCTGGCGGAGTATGGCGATGATTTTTATCAGGGAATGCCTGTACTGACACGTAATCGTTTTGGTCAAGGCGAAGCATGGTATGTTGCTTCAGACCCTGAAGAAGCTTTTCTGGACGGTCTGCTGGGCTATATTTGTGAGGAAAAAGGGATTCAGTCCTTGCTGGGTGCTCCTGCGGGTGTGGAGGCAAGCGTGCGCTCCAAGGATGGAAAATCGTATTTGTTCATCCTGAACCATAACGCCCAGAAACAGAATTATCATCTGGATAAACTAAAAGGACATGAGCTGCTCAGCGGCGAATTCTTGGAAGGAGATGTTACCATCGAAGGCTATGGCTTTCATGTGCTGGAATTATCATAAATATTTAATACCTCACATTATCGTTCACTTTACGATATAAGTGCAATTTCAGGTATCAAAGGAGTTCATCATGAAACGACTGCTATGGATTGGCAGCTTGTCTTATTTTCTAATTGGCCTGGCGCACGTGGTTGTAGGGTCTCTGCTGCCCGTGCTACTGGAGCATTATGGCCGGAATTATACAGAGGGCGGAAGTCTAATCTTCGCCCAATTTTCCGGTTTTCTGGCTGGCGTCCTGCTGTCGCCATGGCTTGCGCGGCAGTTTGGCAAACGCCGAACGCTGGTCTTCGCCTTGCTGCTGCTGTGTGCGGCAGAAGTGCTCTACTCGCTACTGCCCCCATGGGGATGGCTATATGCCATCGGGGCGGTAGCTGGCTTCGGCTTCGGTATGGTGGAAGCGGTCATCGGTACCATCGTGATTAGCGGTATTACCGAAGGAACGGGCGCGGCTATGAGCCGTCTGGAGGTCTTTTTCGGAATCGGCGCATTAGCTATGCCCGCGGTTGCCAGCCAGCTAATTGCCCTTGGCTGGTGGCGGTTGGCCTTCCCTGTCATCTCCGTCTGTGCGGCGGTGGCAGTCGTAGCCTGGCTACGGGGGTCCTTTGGCAAGCTGGATGCCGTATTGGACGAATATGGGCTTCGCGGGGAAAAGCATCCGCATTCCGGCTCAGCCTCATATTCTCCATCCACGGGAGATTCTAAAGTGAGCCCTGCGGGAAATTGGCGGCTGCTGGCACTGTTTATCATCTTTTTCTTTATCTATGTAGGAACAGAAATGAGCCTTGCCAATTTCCTGCCCTCCATGTTCATTGAACGGCTGGGCCTTACACAAGCCGAGGCGGCGCTCAGTGTCACCTGCTTCTGGCTAGCAATGGCCGCCGGGCGGCTGTTCGCAGGCAACATTGCCGATCGTTACGGCTATGGCGTCTTTGTCTTCCTAAGCTCACTGGCAGCGACGGTGCTGCTGTGCGTGTTCCCGCTGATCAAGGGCACTGCCGTTGCCTTTGTCCTTATTGCGCTGCTGGGGCTGGGCATGTCCGGCATATTTTCCATCGCACTCGTTTTTGCCAGCAAAATGATGCCAGGTACAGAAGAATCCACCACCAGCCTGCTGATTGGTGCAGGTGGAGTCGGGGGTGCTCTGCTGCCCTTATGGCTTGGAAACAGCATGGATCGTGGCGGAGCAGTCGCTTCGGCATGGTTGCTGGCAGGCTTTGCCTGTATCCTATGCCTGCTTGGCGGCATTCTGTACGTCCTATACATGCGCAAAAAACGGCTTCAAACCGCTACATCCTAATATATGCCTCTTCCGGCGCATCGGCTGTTCCTTGGTATCATCCAGTGGAACAGCCGATGCGCCATTTTACATATTGGACGAATGTACCTTATACAAAAGCCTATTTTGAGCTAAAGATAGATCATTGCCTATGAAACGCAGGACAGATATCCATGCCTCCCCTAGATGAATGGAGTAGTATACAACAAACCATATGGAGGTGTTTGTATTGGGTCGTCCTGAATTAAAACGAAAAAAAGGCCGTAAAAAAGAAGTTTTTATCCGTTCCTGGTTTGATAAACTTGAAAAAAAGTTCGATGAAAAGCCCTCAAAGAAAAAAGTCCGCTCAAAACGAAAATTTTTTGGCAAGGACATTATCGTCAAAAAACAAATTGTGCGTGTAAATATTCCTCATGACGCTTCAGGGACGGAGGGGGATTCTACTGCAAGTGAATTAAGGCAGTTCGGTTATATTTACAACCTAAAACCTCAAGTCGTTCCGATTGAATCGGAAATCATTTTTGATACGAACGGTATACTTACACCTGGAATTGCTCATGTACCCGGGACTACACAGATTACTGTCGCCGACGCAGGCAACTATGAGGTTCACTTTTCTGTGTCGGGTGCAGAGCCTAACCAATTCGCTATCTTTATAAATGGCACCCTGGCTGAAGGAACCCTATACGGCTCAGAAGCCGGCACGCAGCAGAACACAGGGCAAGCCATCCTCGCGCTGGCATGTGGTGATGTTCTTACCCTGCGAAACCACAGTTCTGCCACTACGGTTATGCTGCAAACATTGGCCGGGGGAACTCAAGCCAGCATAAATGCCTCTATCATCATTAGAAAATTGAGATAGGTTTGAGCTTCTGCAAAGCCTCAGCCTATAAAAACGGGTTTATCCCACTCCCGTTCGAGCTGGATAAACCCTGAATAGCTTAAAACGCCATAATAATACCTTTGTCATTGGCATACATCGAACTGATCCCTCTGGTGGATACAATATGAATATCTTTGAATTGATAACGGTTCTTCAACGCATTCATTAATTTTTCCGCCAGACCGGGATTATTGCAATGCGTAATTACGATGCTTTCCCCCTCGGTTTCCCGACCACTTTTTTCAATGGTATCTGCCAGCTTTTCGATAATTTGATTCTGACCGCGCGCTTGTGTAAATAACGCGATATTCCCGTCACCGTCAGAGCCTAATATAGGCCTGATATGCAAAAATGAAAGTATCTTGCCCGTAATTTTATTCATTCGTCCGTTCTTCACCAAATTGTCAAGGTTCTCTAACACAAAATAAGTCTTCATTTTCGTGATGAAGTTTTCTAGGGAAGAGATAATCTCACTTTTATGATATCCCTCGTCGATCAGCTTGCGTAATTTTAGAGCTAACAATATTTGTCCAGCCGACGCGCTTTTCGAATCGAATACATGAACATCAGCCCCTTCTTCCTCCGCCATATCCTTACCAACCAATGCACTTGAATACGAACTGGACAGGTTGCTGGATATTGTAATGGCAAAAGAAGTATGCTCACCTTGAAATGCTTCTTTATACAGCATAGGTGACGGAGAAGCCGATCCGATCTTGGTTGTACAGGCTTTCATTTCTTTCATAAACTGAGGTAAATCTAGCGTTTCATCATCTACAAAGCATTTTTCTCCCAATGTCATGTTTAACGGGATCGTCGTGATTTTCATTTCTTCTCTAAGCTCTGTTGTTAAGTCACAGCAGCTATCCGCTATTATTTTATACCTCATCCTGTACACCCTCACATTATGTTATTTTTCAGTTGAATCCGCATTCATGATACTTACGGAAAGCTCGATCAATCGTATAAATTCCTTGACATTGTCCTCACCCAAACCCTCTACCAGCGCTTCAAAATAGCCTTCAATTCTCTCTTGTTTCTGTTTAATCAGGAATGCACCTTCTGGTGTGAGCCTTACACACATTCGTCGTCTGTCATGCTCAGACATTTCCATGGTCACATAGCCTTTTTTTCTTAAGGCCGTAAGCGCTGCCGTAATTCTTGATCTGGATACATGCAGGTGGTCACTGAGTAAGGATGGATTAATTTCATCATCTCGATGCTGAACTAAATATTGAAGCACATGGTTTTCCCCTTGGATAAACTCCGTCAGGCTGCTGAATAATTCCATGTCATAAATCCGGTTAACGGATTCTCTCAAATCATCCCTTAATTCATAATCTTTCATAGTGAACCTCCGTAAAACGCATAATACATACAGTTAACTATTAATACTATGTACTATAATGAATTGCTGATGATAATAACAATGAATTATTTGTGAATTTTAATACAAGGGTTATGAGCATTCAGACTCGAATAAGAAAGCTCGTCAACGCTTCCGTAATGCATTCGTCTCTGCTCATACCTGGATTATCAAGGAATCGGCAGTCAAATATTAAAAAATCTGCTGGAACAAAATAATGTAAAAGGAAAACGTGTAACCTTAAATGTCCTACAAGGAAGCTCTGCCAGACGTCTTTATGAACGGTTTGGATTTAAAATGAAAGTGAGCTTAAAAGTTTCATGTGGCACCGCTGCGCATTTGGAGTCAGCTTATAATAGAAGAAAAGGCCAACCAGTAATGCTGGTTGACCTCATCATTTGAAGACTGCCTTACGTTTCTGAACGATTAGAACTAACTTTATAGCACCGATTTAACAGTATCTTGGACTTGCTTCAACAGTCCTTTATAGCCATCTTCATCAAGGTAGCCGATACTCCCAAGCAGCAAGTGACCGACGGATTCAATTCCAACGAAATCAAAAATCCCCGTATCTGAAGTGATCTTCAATCCTGCGGTCATCCCGATTCCATCGTAAATTTCGTTCGGTGTACCATGTGTATTTACAATAAAACCTTTTTTGCCTGTAAGAAGCTTATGAATCCCTTCCGGACCAGACGTATATGCAAAACCGTAGGCAAATACACGATCAACGTAGCCTTTCAGGATGGCAGGAAGACCTGTCCACCAAATAGGAGAAATAAATGTAATCGTATCGGATTGTGAGATATATTCCTGTTCTACCTTGATATCGGCAGGAGTTTGTCCGGCTCTCATAGCGGCAGTATCCTCAGGTTTTAAGACAGGTTGAAAATCAAGCGCGTATAAATCGCGTACAACGACTTCATCGCCTTTTTCCTTCAAAGCATTTACGACTGTTTCCAGAATAGCGTGGTTAAGGCTTTCAGCGTTAGAGTGAGCATAGACGATAAGATGCTTCATTTTAATTACCTCCAGATGTTTTCATGTTATTTTGTCTTTCATATAGATATCTATACATTTATTCAAAAAAAATTTAGAGTCTACTTTTTACATGCTCCAGCAAATATTCCAGTTGTTCTTTTTCTTTATCCTTGAGACCACCGTAGACGGATTCATTTAATTTATTGGAGATCACTTCAAATACAGGCTCCAGCTCTTTCCCCTTATCGGTCAGATAAATCAGGGTTACTCTGCTATCCTCCCCTTCTTTTTTTCTTTCGACATATCCCAGCTTCACCAGCTTATCTACCAAAACAGTGACCGTGGGCTGCTGGCGAGAAATTTTTTGCGTCAATTCCTTGATGGAAAGCCCATCCTTTTGATAAAGGAACATCAATATTCCACCATGGGAAGGAACAATCCCTTCAACTCCATAGGATTCAAGCTCAGACACAATCAATTTATTGATCGAATCTCTGATCGTTCCTATCAGTGCAGCTGCATTATTTTTTAACATACACGTATTATTACATAGACATCTATATATATCAAGTGTTTTTTGCAGAAGGTCACACACTCTTCCCAGCATTCTTTAATTATCCCCATCCGAGCTACTCATATAGGTTTAATGAATTACGCAAAATGGCCCCCTCACAGCGGTTTATGGACGTTAACTCGTCTTATCACCGTTAGGGGCCTTAAGGGTTCTTATGGTGTAAACATTAGATAAAAGGCCGTTCCCAGTATTCTTCGATGATTTCCTGGGACAGCCCTTATAGTATATAACACAATAATTGCAGCTTTTATTTAAAGAATTTTCTTAAACATCTCGATGACTTGTTCTTTGGTAGGTATGAACGGATTGCCCGGAGCGCAAGCATCCCTCATGGAGTTTTCGGCAAGCAGATCCAAATCCACTTCATTTACACCCAGTTCAGAAAGTTTGGAAGGAATCCCAACTTCCTTCGACAGGTCTTTGATTCTTTGGATGACATAATCTGCGCATTCCTTATCCGTTTTCCCCTTATCTTCAAAACCGATGACCTTAGCGATGGCACGAAACTTCTCTGGTACATGCTTGGCGTTCTCCTCCTCCACAATCGGCAGCAGCATGGCATTGCAAACACCATGAGGCAAATCGTATACGCCGCCAAGTTGATGCGCCATAGCATGAACGTAACCCAATCCGGCATTATTAAATGCAAGTCCTCCCAAGAAGATAGCGAAAACCATTTGCTCACGTGCTTCTATATCATGACCGTTTCTCACCGTACGGGCCAAATTGTTAAAAATAATCTCTACTGCTGCCAACGCCGTCGCATCCGTAACAGGATAGGAACCAGGAGTAACCAAAGCTTCAATGGCATGGGTCAAAGCATCTAGTCCTGTAGCTGCCGTTAACGCGGCGGGTTTGTCTACCATCAATTCAGGGTCGTTGACCGAAATCGTAGCTACACTATTCTTGTCAACCATAACCATTTTGACCTTGCGCTCTTCGTCTGTAATGACATAATTGATCGTGATTTCAGCGGATGTTCCTGCCGTGGTATTAATAGCGACAATGGGCAGCGATTTATGCTTGGATATATGAACGCCCTCATACTCGGTTATATGTCCCCCATTGGTAGCAATAATGCCGATTCCCTTAGCCGTATCCTGTGGTGATCCTCCACCAATGGAAATTAAAAAGTCACATCCGTTTTCTTGCAGAAATTGAACGCCATCATGCACATTTTTACAGGTCGGATTGGGTTTGACCTCATCATATACTGCATAGTCCAAGCCAATCTCATCCAACACGGATGTGACCTTGCCTGCAATACCGCTTTTCATCAAAAACTTATCCGTCACGACTAGAGCTTTGTTTAAATTCAGTTCTTTTATATAGGGCCCAACTTCATGCAAACAGCCTTTTCCCATTAGATTGATAGACGGTACAAAAAATACATGTGCGCTCATAAAAATCGGCCTCCTAAAGGATTCACTTCTTGATGCCTCGCTAAATACGGAACCATTCTTTAAAGTGAAATATTTCACACATGTAATTTTATCTTTATTTTGTTTTGATGTCAACCTGTAAACAAAGATATTATTTTGTTTTATTTTTGTTTATTTTGGTTTTACAAAGAAGACCTGCTATCTTCATTGTTTAAAGCGCTATCAAAAAAGCCTAGGTTTACCCGTGCGATTCGGAAACCTTTATTCCTTTTGACGAGTATCCTGCGGATATTAAGCCTATAAAATAAACAGACGCCGCCCTGACGGATGACGTTGTTATGTTCCATTAGGGGAAGGCCAGCTTCCCCATTACGGTAGCGCGTTCGGGCTCCGGTGGCGGAAGGCAGATTATTGCAGAGGCCGTGCATAAAATCGTTGCCAAGCAGTGCAAAAATAACCGCTACTTTGGCATCGTGCATGACGCCTTGAAGGAAAGCTAGAATTGCCCCAATATTTGGTACACAACTAATCAAGGGCAGCCTCGTACAACTTAGATGAACATATCAACAACGAGGTGATGACAGCATGACAATCAAAAAGGGAGTATTACTGGCTCTACTGGCGGTATCGCTGCTCCAAGCGAACCCGTCTTATGCGGAGTCGGTGCCGCTGACTCCAGTGACGACTGTCTATCTGGATGGCCGTCCGCTTCAGCTTGCCGCCCAGCCGCTGCTGCTAGACGGGACAACGCTCGTCCCCATGCGCCAGTTGTTTGAGGTGCAAGGAGCCAAGCTCTCCTGGAACAGATCCAGCAAAACCGTAACGGCAACCAAAGACGACACAGTGCTGACCTACCGTATCGGGGAACTTTCTGCCACCCTGAACGGCAATACACTGTCCCTGAATGTTCCCGGACAGATTGTTCAGGGTAACACGATGATTCCGCTGCGCTTTGTAAGCGAAGCGCTTGGGAGCAGAGTAAAGTGGGACGCACTGACTCGGACGATCCGGATTGTCTCCAAGAACGATTTTTTCACAACAGTCCTTTCCGGGGTCAACCTGCGCAGCAAGCCGGATTCATCGGGAGCTTCCCCTTCCCTACGGCTTATTTCAGGCGGCGAAAAGGTTCATGTCATCCGCGAAGTCAATGCCCTCTGGCTGGAAGTACGCACCAAAGACAATCTGACCGGATACATATCGGCAAAACCAAAATACAGCGATTATACCAGCCCATCCCTGGCGGAACGGCAAGGGGATGAACTGATCGCCTACGGGGAGAAATTTCTCGGAACCCCTTATGTATTCGGCGCAGCAACCGGCCAGACATCGGCCTTTGATTGTTCTTCTTTTGTAGCGGAAGTGTTCCGGCATACGCTCTCCATCGACCTCCCCCGTGTCTCTTACGATCAGGCTAAAGAAGGCCGTAAAGTCGGCCTGAACGAGCTGCGCAAAGGCGACCTGCTGTTCTTCAGCGCACGCGGACTGGAGATCGGCCATGTGGCTATCTATGCGGGGAACAACCAATTGCTGCATACGTTCTCCAAAGAACGCGGCGTTCATTTTGACACGCTTGACGATAAATGGCAGCAACGTTTCGTAACAGCCCGCAGGCTGTTTTAGAATGAAGCAGCCCTATTTTATATTGTCGAAAATCCACCGTATCCACCATAACCTGCTGCACCTTCATATCCACTCATGGCTTGAACCTCCTGTATTTGTAGTACAACATAAAGATATGCACAAATACGTCAGAGGACAGGGTATACAGGTAAACATTACAAAGGCTCTACCGGTTACATACCAGTAGAGCCTTTTATATCGAAACAATGATTGGACGTTACCGTCACGATGCATTAAAAATTAAACCCAACAGGCTTTAGTGATGATAACCAACAGAATAAAGAGTACTAAAATTGCAGCTGGCGAGGTGAACGCACCAAAATGTTTTTCCTTATGCTCATGTCCACATCCGGCTCCTCCAACAAATTCACTCACATGAATTCCTCCTTTTATTTAGATACTGTATACCGTATGTGTCATTAAATTAAATTGACAAGGCTAAACGGAAATTACTTCGACAAAAAAATTCCCCGCCGACCAATTTGAACCGCACCCTTTCCTCTTAGATGATTAAATCATGTGTCTTAGATTTGGGGTGCGGTTCAATTAAAATTAGCGGGGAGTCTAATTACAATACGCCAAAACAGGGTCTGTCAATAAAAAAACCACATATCAATACCAAGACCTGTTTATGATTCCCCAGCTCCCAACAGTAAGCCCCACTTTTATGGATAATCCCACCAGAAGTGCATTAAAAGGCGATATCCCAAGGTCTGATTGTATAGGAAATACCAAGTAAACGAAAAAACCTTTTATAAATATTCATACCATTCCGTGATTCATTAAAAATAAGAATATCCGACATGGAAAGATAAAATACGACAAACAAATGCAAGAAAAAAATTCTTCTTCACAACCAAAGAACTATGTACAAAAATGTTACACCTGTATAACATTAAATACAAATACTAGAAAGGTGGTAACTACTTAATGAAAAAAGTATCTTTATTAGCATCAGCAATGCTCATCTCTTCTGTAGCTTTCGCAGCACCTTCTTTTGCGGATCAGGTCACAAGTGACGCTTATAGTTCATTACAAGACTCTAATAGAAGCATAGAGTCTGTTACACCTTTTGCTAATGTTGAATATGTTGTTACTATAAATACAGCCAATCTTAAAGATGCTGGAACAGACTCGAATATTTCTATAACTCTGTATGGTTCTAATGGAGATTATGCTACCGCTACACTCAATGGAAGCTTTGAGCAAGGAGATTCTGATACTACAAGAATTAGTACTAGTAATCTTGGCGACATTAGAAAAATCACTATTCGGACAGATGGATCTGGCTATAAACCAGGTTGGAAAATCGCTAATATAAAAATAACTGGGAACGGAAAAACTTTTTCATTCGCAGGCCCTAACCGTTGGCTTGGTGACGGCGGTTCCGCTGATTCCGAAACACTTTTCCCATCTTAAAAACAAGTGCTCATAACAATTTATACAAAAGACTCTGTCAATATTTGATGGGGTCTTTTTATTTTGAATTGACTCACCGATGCTCTCAGATTGAACAACAGTGCTTCCGTATATGTTGTTATAAGTGTAAAACGTTTGGGTTAGCACTCGCCGGTTGAATTCCACCTGTACCAAAGCTCGGGCTATTTGCTGCATGGGAAGAACATGCTATGCGGTAAATTAATATTCATTTGGATATATCAATCATTCTCGCTTCCAACGATTTTCAGAAAATTGAATCGGTCTAATCACTCTACATGGATTCCCAGCCGCAATGACATTAGGAGGGATATCTTTGGTAACTACACTTCCTGCACCAATGATACTATTTTCACCTATGGTAACTCCCTGAGTAATTTTAACATCTCCCCCTAGCCACACTCTATCCTGCAAAGAAATGGGTTTAGAATAAACTCCCTTTTCTACACGTTCAAAAGGATCCTCAGCATGATTCGCTGCATAAAGTCCTGCACGTGGACCAATATACACATCATTTCCAATTGTAACTTCGTTGCAATCGAGAATGATCATATCATGATTTATATACACATCATTTCCAATTGATATATTAAAGCCAAATTCACAACGAAAATTGGACTCAATATACACATTTTCACCCACATGCAAGAACAGTTCCTTTAGAATCGACATATCGTATTCATTATCTGTATTCACCTTATGATTGTATTTACGACACATAGCTAATGCCTGTGTTCGAATAGCGGCTACTTCTTTGGCATTATCATCATACATTTCTCCACTATTTGTCATCTGTTTAACTTTAGTAGTAATAAAATCTTTGTAAATAAAAGCTGACCCGATTTTTTATCTCGGATCAGCTGAATTTTTATCCATTATATAACCCATCGGTATAGCAGTTTACCACTTAAGGGTTCTCCCCTCAAAAAGGATATACTCCAGTTCACCTCTAATAATTTTTTTATTTTCTATCGTGCCTGGATATGGTATATCCTTGCTACGTATAACGGTTTCATCCTTATCTATACTTGGTCGTTTACGATTTCTATTTTCAGTTACCGTACTATTATTAAAAATAAAAGTGGTATTTAAATCTTCAATACCCTCATCAAGTTTCTTCCCGGTTATATTCTTAGCTGTGATGGTTAGATGAATCTTTTCCCTCTCTATGCTCAATTTGTACGATGACAAATTGAAAGCATTCTCATTGTCTACCGGTACTCTATCCAGATCTTCAACATTCTCCATCATAGGTGTCTTCATTAGTTCCTTCCCAGAGAGGGAGTACAGTTTATTTTGTTGATCCCATTCCTGATGTATATTTAGTTGCGTAGTAAGTATCCCCAAAGGAACAAACATCGAATTTTTGTAAAGCACCGGGACGGTATCCATCACGGACGTGTTTGAATCCGTAACAATCTCAGTTGAGTCCATTTTAAACTTAATCTGATGCGTCCCGAACTGTATGGTGGCCGTTTTGGAAGTCGGGTCATACGTCGTGTGTCCCCCTAATAAATCGTTAATAGATCTCAAAGGCACCATGAAGCGATTGTTCTTATCAATATAAGGGGCTTTGGGCGTCGTAAATAAGACATAGTAATTGTTTATTTTCAAAAACTGTATGCTGGGAGCTATACTCTCAGCTGATAATTTTCCCGTAAAAGCTTCTTGAGAAAAACAAAAAAACAATGCACTTACAAGCATAATCTTACATAGTATATTTCCCATAAAATACCACCCTTAAAATTTATTCCAAAATAATATCAACCGTTTCTCTTCCTGCGTGAACGAAATCTATAAATATTTTATTTCGTGGGGAAGAACAAAATCCATAGGTTTGGCTACTTCGCCATGGAATATTATCTTCTGAACTTGAACCTATAAAGGAGCCATACCAAGCAACATTTTTGATATATGAACCATCTTTATAGTCATCGTGATCTTGAATTTGGGCTATACTTGTCATTCGTTTTATGATGTTACCGTTACCAGTAGCAGTCCAACCTGGAGCCGCCTCGGCGTAGGTTTTTGTAACCTTCGTACCGCTGGTATCGTAACCAGAAATAACTAAAGCAACGATGCCATCAGATGGAACATAAAACTTCATCTGGATGTCCTGATCTCCTTCAAATCTTGGAGTATACGTTATGGGTGCACCTCTACCTTCTATTAGCAAGAAAGGTGCCCAATCATTATACTTTGGGCTATGTTGTAAACCTGCATCTACTGCATTATTGGTATTACCCCAACCACCCATATAGACAAACCCTGTACTACCAGTGTATTTAGATGGATTCTCATATATTTCTTTTCTACTCGGTAAATGAATTCGCGTCGTTGCCCATGCAAATCCCATATGTGCATATACTCCACGATAGGCCCCGTTTCTCAGGTCCCTGCATACGGGGAAACTAGCAGAGTTAGTGCTAAAGTCCATGGGTGTAGGTGTTGGATTGTTCCCTACAATACAATCTGGTTTAGGCTGTAGTACAGGAAAAGTATATAATTGGCCCGTTGTATCTTTATACGTATTCTGAGTTACGGATAAGAGTGAAGATTTCGAATCCTTGTACGTATCCTGACTCACCGGTTCCAAGCGAATAACTTCCTTCCTTAGGCTTTCCTTGTTTACCAGTACTTTTCCCGTTTCATCTATGTATGTAACGTTTTCTCTGTCTTTGGGGTCCAGCGAATTCATTAATTTACTCAATACAGCATTGTCCGATTTTGTCATGGACGGATTGATTAAATCTCCATTTTGGAGTGATTCTGCGCCGACTGAATAAGTTACCGAGAACGAAAGCACGCCTACAACAACCCACGAACATAAACTCTTGACCTTCAAAGTCATTTCATCTCCCTCAAATTTTCACTATCAAAATTACAAAGAACCCGCCATCCTCCTTTTTTACTAATTAAAAAACAAATTGTGAATAATAAAGCAGTAGTCATGGAACTCAAAACAGTTTTTTTACTAATTTCCATTTTGTTTACACATAAATCCAATTAATGTCTTACAACAAAATAATATTATATTTCTAGTGTCGAAGTAAGAGGAATAAAGGCAGAAGGATATAAATAGTAAAAAAGAACCAGTATAAAACACCCGAGATTGTATTATTATCCATGTTTAAATATAAATTTTTATTTTTTACATGAACCTAATTCCTACTTTGTACCTATACTGGTATGATTACCATGCCAAAATTCAACAAAAAAAGACTCTTACCAGTTCCCCGGCAGAGTCCTTACTCTCCATTAAACTTAATCGAACCCGGTATAATCTTCTCTACTGGCCCACCATCATCGTCAAACGTTACACCCTCCATATATCAACCCTACCTCCTTACATACTCAAATCAAGTTGAATATCCAATGTAGATTTTATCTTTGCCACCTGATAAAATCACCTCCTCAAAACGCAAAATAAGCCCCCGGTTTATCAGAGGCTTTCATGTTTGTATCTTAAATTGGTTTTGTTGCTATAACGTAGCGGATTTTAAAGGGAAATATTATTCAGTGAAAATAAAGTTGTAGACTGACTATTCCACTAATCTCATGAATTTGATTTGTAACAAAGTTACTTCTTCTTCCGTTGAATATTTAAGATCAAATAAAGATAGGTGGGGTTAAATTGAAGAATACATTCTTGTTATTCGTGATGACACTAACTCTTATATGCATGGTTGGTTGCATGGGAGTTCAGCCAAAAAACAAGGAACTTGAGGGGGAGAAACCACCCAAAGTTGAAATTCAGATTGATGAACGAATGTACGAAACAAAACTCGGCACATATTGCTGGACAACATCATGTGTAGACTCAGTTGGTCCAGTTGAACTTTTAAAAGGAAAAGAACCGATTCCAGTAAAGTCTGGTGATGTTGTTAAATTCCTTATGAATTATGAGCCTCAACCGAATAAATTTCATGTCGAGCAATTCAATGAAGGAATACTTACAGAAGTTTTGTTGAAAGAAAATAGTTTTAAAGCTCCTACAAAAAAAGGGACATATTTTTATTCATACGGGGTATGGTGGATGGATGAATATGTAGACAACCAATCTCGAGGCGATGCGTTTTATTATTTTGTATTAAAAGTTACCTAGGGATTAAGCTAGGCATGACCAAACAGGACTACTGAAATGATATCCTCCGGCTTAATCCAACTAACTTCATCTTCCCCACGAGACAGCTTTACTTCACGTCTAGCCGTATTGATTATTGTTACGATGCCACACGTCAAATGGGCTAAATACGACTAACGTGACAGGCTCCCGTGAGTTGTAGGAATCTATACGCGCCTGCTCAATTAGCTGCACCTCTTGGTCGTCCAATTCTAGCTTACCGCGCCGCTTACCTTTCATGCTTTATTATCGTCTGCCCAGTCTCATTCAATGGGCTTGAGAAGACGCAGCCAAGCAGATTAAGCGCATGCTTATCTAATCGAATTTGGTAACTTGCCCGTTTTCGCAGATGCGGAAAAATAACTCCTCTCAACGACGGAAATGGGCTTTATTTTTGCTTTCTCCTTGCGTTCTTCTAGAACATCGTCTGGACTTTGATCTGAGCATTCCTGACGGGGTCTCCCTTCTTCCAACTTTATGTCAATAAAATCAACGATTTGCTGAAGCGATGAGATTTGGTCGACAATATTATCCCGTTGGCTCCTTAATTCCTCAACCAACTCAAGATATTCGGCGGGATCAGCGTCAGCGGAGACCCTCAAAAATGGCCTCATAGCCTCCAGGGAAATCCCCGTTTTTTTCAGGCAGACTATCAATCGGATCGTATTGATGTCCTTCTGGTGGTAGATGCGATGCCCATTATCCTTCCTGTCCGCCTGAGGGAGCAACTTAATCTTTTCGTAATAACGGATCGTGTCCTCGGAAAGTCCAGTTAGCTCCGCAGTTTGCTTTATCGTGAAAGTTTGCTCGGTTTTCATCCCACACCTCCGGAAATTGAAACTTAGGGGCATTATACATCTTAGAGTCGGCTCCAAGTCAAGTCTCTATCCTTAGAAAAACTACTTCTGTGTTCATGTCTTGACTTGGAGCCGACTCCAACAAATAACATATCCGTTATAAGGGGAAGGAGGAAACATACAACGAACACGAACCAACATGAAAATATCGCACTAATTACAGGCGCAAGTGCGGGGAACGGATTGGAACTGCAATAATAGCAACAAGTGTAATAATTAAAGTAAAGTAAGTTTAGTAATTACAATAAAGATAACAGGAGTGGACATCTATGAACCCTAAATATCAACCTTTAATGGAGTCGTTTCGTTTCAAGAATGGTGTCGAAGTAAAGAACCGCGTCGTTCTTGCACCAATGACGATTTCTTCTTCTCAGCCAGACGGTACGCTATCTGATGATGAAATCGCATATTACAAAAGTCGTTCGAACGGTGTTGGAATGGCTGTTACTGGAAGTATATTTGTCACACCAAATGGTAAGGTATTTGATGGGGAGTTGGCGGCAGATAGTGATGACACGATCCCAAGCCTACAACACCTGGCAACAGCAATTAAGAAACGCAGGGCAAAAGCCATTCTACAAATCTTTCATGGTGGTCGCGAATGTCCGCCTGAAGTGGTACCAAACGGTGAGATTGTAAGTGCGAGTGCGGTTGCTAAAGAAGGGTTGAATGTGATCCCTCGAGCACTCGAAGAGCAGGAAATTTTAGAGATCATTCATGCATTTGGCGCTAGCACCCGTAGGGCAATCGAAGCTGGTTACGACGGGGTAGAGATTCACGGGGCAAATCGTTTTCTTATTCAACAATTTTTCTCACCTTACACAAACCGACGTGATGATCGTTGGGGAGGGAATGTAGATAAACGTATGGCGTTTCCGCTCGCTATTGTAGATGAAGTGAAAAAAGTGGTGGCCGAACATGCCAAACAGCCGTTTCTAGTGGGATATCGGTTTTCACCAGAAGAAGAAATGACACCCGGTATTACAATGGCTGATACACTAAAATTGGTGGATGCCCTCGCAAATAAAAACTTGGATTATTTGCATGTCTCTTTAATGGACTTTTGGTCTAAACCTAGACGTGGAGTAGAGGACAATCGCTCTAGAATGGAAATTATTTATGAGCTCGTCGGACAAAGAGTTCCCGTTATCGGTGTAGGTTCGATTCACACTCCTGACGAGGCGCTTAGAGCATTACAATCGGGTGTCCCATTTATAGCACTTGGACGAGAACTGATTATCGATCCAGATTGGGTTGAAAAAATAACTCAAGGTAAGGAAAGTGAAATTCGTACTGAGTTAACTTTAAATGACAAAGAAAAATTGGGGATTTCTGATCCATTATGGCAGAAAATTATCAATACTCCAGGATGGTTCCCGATCGCAAATCAGGTTTAACAGACTTGAGTTAGGTCATAGTCTTGTGAATTACCAATGCAATTAGCCATAACAGTGTAAATCAATTGTAAACATCCTTAACCTTTGGTTAGCGCGCCTTAGGCGCGCTTTTCTAAAACTCATATCGAAATAAATCTGCCCGTTAATGGAGCAGGCTGCCAATAATCTTGGCGTCTGCTATTTCTATGGCGTGTCTAAGCCCCTGATAACCGGCGAGGACTACGAGGATGTTTACGTGGAATTGCGTATAAGGGTCCGTGTTACAATGCGTAACTGGACTAAAGCGGGGCTATTACGAAGTCCGGTGTTCACAGAATTTATCGTCTAAAGAAATCCCCGCCGACCAGTTAAGGTTAGCGGGGATTTCATTTTATTTAGAGTATTCACTTGCCTCAAACGTTAGGATACGATCATACAGCATGTAGTCCTTCCGGCTGCTGAATGGACCTTTATTATTGTCATGTTTATTGATTGCATATGAAGCCGATCCAGATCCGGCAGCATATTTATCACCTCACCGTACATCATATGCAAACAAGCGTTCGTTATTCAAGACACAATAAAAGGCTCTGCTAGTATTAAGCCAGCAGAGCCCACAGTCCAATTACACCAGGAATGCTTTTGATATAATTACCAACAGAATAAACAACACCAAGATTGCACCTATAGAATGAAATCCACCGTATCCGCCATAACCTGCTCCACCTTCATATCCACTCACGGCTTGAACCTCCTTTATTTTGTAGTACAACATAATATTGCACAAATACGTCATAGTACAGGGCATACAGGTAATAATATAAAAGGCTTTATCGATCACATACTGATAGAGCCCTTTATACCGAAACAATGATCGGGCATTACCGTGACATTGCTTTAAAAATTAAACCCAACAGGCTTTAGTAATTATGACCAACAGAATAAAGAGCACCAAAATTGCTGCTGGTGATGTGAAAGCACCAAAACAATTTTCCCTACGCTCTTCCCTACGCTCTTCCCTACGCTCAGCTCCTCCAACACATTCGCTCACATGAACTCCTCCTTTTATTTAGATACCATACACCGTATGTGTCATTCAATAAATTTGGCAAGGCTAGATGGAAATTACTTTGACGAAAAAGTGCCCTGCCGACCAATTAAGGTTAGCGGGGCATTCACTATTTAACGATAAATTCCACTTTTGTACCATCTGCATAGTCGTCCAGCTTGTGCCCGACCCACGACCCAGCTCCACGGTTATCCTTTGGTGATATGTACTTAATGTCTGCACCCTCTCCACCTTCGGAACACATCGCCATAGGTCACTCGTCGCGGTCATATCCTTTTTTAGTGGGATAGCCTTTAAGCGACTCCTTACGATTTTCCTCTGCTCCATCCCTGTCAATCGTACATACCGCGGAATGTCCAGCTGCAATGGCATCCCTAATGTGTGCTCCGGTTTCAGGGTAGCGTGAACTTGGAAACTCCAACGTATACCCAGCTGCTTGTTGGTTGATTGCTGCCGGTTCAGCATAGACGCCTTGAACGGAAAAAATAGTTGCCAATAAAAATACAATTAATCCTCTTGCGATTCCTTTTATCATGCGACACCTCCATTAATATTTAAATCTTCTCTATACTAATTGGAGAGTCATGTCGAAGTATCGCATACATTGTCACATAATAAAATAAAAGTGCTACTAGTTACATATAAGTTGAGTCTTGTGCTTTCCGAAAATTTAAATACATTATTAAACTTATATTTGAATATATAGGAATTAATTTTTAGACAACCCTTTTTAATTTTTGTATATTTGTTAAGCAAATAAAACAAAAAGGGGATTTATTCATGAAAAGAAAGCTCAATCTAATTTTGTGCTTCGCCTTACTTATTACTATTTTTCTTCCATTGTCATCAGTAAGCGCGTACACTGGTGGGTATGCCAACGGAAAGAATGTTGTTGCAATGATATCTGACAAGTATTTTATAGATAGACCACATGCAAGCAAAAAAAACACAACGCTTATTACAGATAACAATGAAGAAACAAGCTATTTACTTCCTAAAGGTAATATGATTATGATTGATTTAGGTACAAATAGAACAATTGATTCATATAAGCTTAAAAGTGATTCTAAAAATTTAAGGATCATTTTTTACGACCAAGACACCGGTTGATTAGACGCTTTAGAAACCAACGTAGGTAATGGAGAACTGACGAAGCTTCCAAAGGAAAAAAAAGTAGATCGTGTTAGATTCATCACTCTTTATTCACTTAGTGCTGAAGATTTAAATATAAGCGAACTCGACTTTTTCTACAGTAAAGATGCAGTACCGACACCGGAACCTTCTCCAACACCAGATCCTAAACCGACACCGGAACCGACGCCGACGCCAAATCCAACACCAAGTCCTGTGCCTAATCCTTCTGAACCTACGGAGCCAACTGAACCATCCGAACCATCACAACCTACTGGTGACCGTGCTATTCTGACTGTAACCATGGACAATGGATTTGATAAAGAATTCGATCTAAGTAAAAAAGAACTGAATGCCTTCATCGCTTGGTATGATGCTAAAGATGCTGGCAGAGGCGCTTCATTCTTTGCCATTGATAAGCACAATAACAACAAGGGTCCATTTAGTAATCGCAAGGACTATGTAATATTCAATAAAATACTTACGTTTGAAGTAAGTGAATATTCAACTAAATAAAACAACAAGAAGGACTCCGCTGGTTCTATACCGGCAGAGTCCTTTTTACGACTACTCTAAATTCAAATGATACCAGTTCCCTTGTAGAGTCTATGGGTCTGTCAATAATTTTGTGTAAGCTCTTTTAGGCATAGTTTTCCCCGAGGGGAAAGTTGTGATTTTAACGCAAGTGTTGACCGACCCGATCCGGAAAAAAGACGGAAAATTGGAGGAGCATTTGTCCCCAGTTCTGGACACGTCCTGTCCATTTTCGAGTGACATCGACGGTGGCTAGATAAAGCATTTTAAGCAGAGCTTCATCGGTAGGAAAGATACTTTTCCCCTTTGTCACTTTACGAAGCTGCCGGTGGTAACTCTCGATCATATTCGTCGTGTAGATGAGTTTGCGGATCTCGGGCGGGTACTTGAAAAAGGTAGCGAGCTCCTCCCAATTGGTTCGCCAGGAGCGGATAATGAGGGGATATTTCGTATCCCAGACTTCCTCGAAATGGTCGAGTTCAAGCAAAGCCCCTTCTTCGGTTGCTGCCTTATAAATGGGCTTTAAGTCGGCAGTTACTTTCTTAATATCCTTGTACGAAACGTACCGGGTGGAGCTGCGGATCTGGTGAATGATACACTTTTGGATTTCGGTTTGGGGATAGCAGGCCGCAATCGCCTGAGAAAATCCAGACAGGTTATCTACGCAGATAATGAGTATGTCCTGAACCCCGCGATTCTTGAGTTCATTCAGGACACTCAGCCAGAACTTGGAGGATTCATTCTCGCCAATCCACATGCCTAAGACATCCTTATTTCCGTCCAGATCGATGCCAATGACCATGTAGGCTGCCTTGTTAATAATGGCCCCGTCTTGCTTTACTTTGAAGTGAATGGCATCCAGATAAACAACTGCATAAACGCCTTGCAGAGGCCGACTCTGCCATTCTTTAATGAGAGGCACAATCTTATTCGTGACATTGGAAATGAGCGTAGGAGAGACCTCAATACCGTACATCTGTCCCAAATGATCTTGGATTTCCCTCGTGCTGATCCCTTTGGCATACAGGGCAATAATTTGCTCTTCGATGCCGGTTACGTTCGATTGATGCTTCTTGACAACCAGTGGCTCAAACTCACCCAGGCGATCTCGAGGGATGCTGATTTCCTGTTCGCCGTACTCACTGACTACTGTTTTACGACTCTTTCCGTTGCGGCTGTTCGGGGTAAGCTTGGCCTTTACCTCATGCTTTCCATAGCCCAAATGGGTATCCATTTCGGCTTCCAACATCTCCTGAATCGTCTCTGCAAATAGGTCTTTTAACGCATTCTGTGCATCCTGTGCAGTGACTAAATTGTTCTCTTTAATGAATTCCCGAAGTTGCTGTTTTGACCAGAGTCCCATAGTGTTCTCCCAACCTTTCTCTTACTTCCATTTTAATGGGTTTGAGAGTTTACACAATATATTTTACAGACTCGAGTCTATGAAACAACTCTTTCTACTCTTAACAGTTTGCGTTGTCTTATTACATTGACTGTGTCTCCAACAACAATAATCCCATACTCACTTTCATCTACTTCTATTTCTTCTCTTTCCCCATTTTCATACTCACAAGTAAAAAAATAATCTTCAGAAGGTGAATCATTCTCTAATCTAACACGTTTATCAAGGACTACAGCCTGACGAATTACTTTAGGTGCTCTTTCGTTGCGCCTAGCCGATACCCAAAGTGAAAAAAATAAAATAAAAAGTACAGCTATAAAACCCATTAAAACCATCAACTAGAATCCCCGCCTTTTTGACAACTCATTGCATATATTATATCGGGAAAACTCAGGTATTTATTTACATCTACATAAAGCACTACATACTTACTCTAAACTCAAACTGCCCTCTCATATAGTACTTTCCTGATATTTTAACTGACTCAGGTGAAAATTTTTCAACTGCTCCACCGTAGTCTACAATATCTATCAAATCCTCGCCCAACGACTGAACTACATATACTCTTACCTGGCTTAATGCAGCTGTAAACCGTTCTATATCCGACTTTAACACTTTATATGTATGGTTCATGCTGATCACCTCAGTAATTCATTCGGTGAACGGCGTGGTAATTCCTTCAACGACAAAAAAGGCTCATACCGAATAACTGGGTAGATCCTTTTTCAGTGGTTTTGAATTGATGATTATACGACAACTCTCTCTGCCTTTATAAGGGTACCTTGCTGTATGATTTTCGCAAAATCTCCAACAATAATAACGCCATATTCAGACTCGGATACTTTTATTTCTTCTCGACTTCCGTCTTGAAATTCACATGTAAAATAGTAATAACGAACAGAACTATCTTCTAGCCAATTCATTCTTTTATCAACCACTTTTGCAACTCGTTCAATTTTGGGTTTCTTTAAGTTTCTTGCTTCTTCGCGATTTAAAGGTATCATTAAAAGCCAGATCAAAATTACTAGAAAAGCAATAAAAGAAAGGAAACCTAATAAATATTGCATACAAATTCAACTCCTTAGAAGTAAATTCCACTATAATCCAAAACACAAAAACACCCCACCGGCTTGAGCCAGCAGAGTGCTACCGATGCTTTCGGATTTATACGTAAAGTATATACCGTTTGGGTGATTCTGTAAATATCCTTATGACCTTACGCTACTACGCGTTCTACCCAATCCCAAGTACCTTGGCTTGTTACTTTGATTTTATCCCCTACGACAAAAAGGCCGTATTTATCATTACTAACTGAAATTTCTTTGCGATCATTGCTTTCGAACTCGCAGGTTATATAGAATGTTTTTGAAGACGATCCTTCAGTCCAATCTACACGCTTATCAACCACCGCACCTATACGTTCTATTTTCGGTTGTTTACGATTATTGCTTGCAATCCGAGAACCCCCTATCATTGCTGAAAGAATAAGTCCCACGACTACAAGTACAAGAATCCAAAAGACCATCTATAATCCTCCTAAGTTTTCATTCGTTGGTAATTATGATATCGGCTTTTCAACTGTTTATTTTGATATCCAATGAAAAATGAATATAAAAATACCCCACCAGCTTAGCCAGTAGGGTGTCGCCGATGCTTTCGATATCTTATTGTAATGTTACAACCAGCCAAATGCTTTCGCTATAGAGATTCCTGATGCAGATACTTGGATTGACTTTGTTAACAAACCAAAAATTGCCTTCGCACTCTCCCACTTCTTTTCTTTTATATTAGTTTCAATCGCTTGAACCATTTCTACATCTCTTGGTTCCCCGTTTTCCTCAGCATAACGAAGTAATTCTTCAATTAAATTCGTAACATCAGCTTCAGTTTTGTTAGTTATACTTTGAAATACATTTCCTTGTGATCCAGTGTTTATATTAAGAGTTTCCCCGTTTACTCCATTGATATGATACTGTCTATTATCCACCATAAAAACAACTCCTTTATCAAAATCATTTATTTTTAATAATCCATCTTGGATTAATTCCTGCATACTTTTTGCACCAATTAAATCGCCAGATGGCCTTGGATATTCCTCAACCAATATTCTTTTTTTTTAGCGTCATCAATAAAGTCATCTGTAAAATTGAAAACTAAAAAACTGTGATCTAAATCATTAACGATCTCTTCCCCGCAAACGTGACATTCCGGAAGATCGTATTCATCAATTTCATCATTAATTTCACAGTGATATGCTTTATGATTGTTTGGACACATATAAATTCTAGAAACATTAACTTCAAATCCATTTTTCGACAACAGAAGTTTTAAAACAAAATCGTAAGTGGTTTCAAAATCTATAGCTGACAAAACATTTTCTACAGTAAAATCGAGTATAGGAGTAGTTGAAGATGCCCAATTAATTAATAAATCATTTATTTTACCTATAGGCTTAGACATCTTCTCTCCTCCTTGTGATCTTATATTACAGTTTCCTTTACTTCCTGTTCCTCAAGCTCTAGAAGTTTCTCAATATAAGTAACCTTAATAATAGCATCGACTACATGATCAATTACTCCCTGGGTTACAACTGAATTAAACTTTATACTGCCTGATTTAATGTTGATATTAAAGGTGACTGGAAATTTCACTTTTGTGACCTCATCTTCATACTCTTCTAGATGTACAGTGACCACCATACGATCATCAGAGGGAAGCGAATTATCACGTAAAAACTGTTTGAATTTAGCTATAAGCAAATCATTCTCCAGATCATATTTTCCTTTTGAACTAGTCCACTTAAAAGTCCCAACAGTTGAGGGAATGGCAATTTCCTCGGATGAAAAACCGGCTTGAAGCAAAGCTTTTATCCTATTCGCATCTTTATTTGTTAACTTTGTGAGAGTCTCGTATTTAAAATCTCCTTCGTATAAAAGAAGTTCCATGATAAAAGATTTTACATTAGCAAAATAAGTAGTTGTAGTTCTAAACTCAAGCAAACAGTTGTCAAAGTGAATTGCAACTGGAATAAAATCAGCATATGCGCTAGTTGTGGTTCCATTCCAACCGTTTTTTATTTTTGTGTACCTTCTTTGAACAGTGTTTATAAACACAGTGTCGCCTTCTTGATAAAAACCACAAATTCTGACTTTATCATCATAATCCGTTTGCCAATTAACCAAACCTCGAAAGTTATGAGGAATAAGTTTTCGCTCAACAAGCAGTTTTATTAATTTTTCAGGAGAGTTTATCTCCTCTGCGAAAGGAGTCAATGGTTTTTCTATAATGAGCCCACAGCTACTTTTGGTAAAAGCAAACTCTGAGGCGAGATGATTTAAATCTTCCTCATGTCCTGCTTCAACAAATTGCTGTTTCAATATCCTCGATAGATTTGCCATTCAATTTCTTTATGCCTTTTTCCTTAGCTAGCTTACGAATTATTTTTTCAGGAACTTTGGGATATTTACTCATTATAAGCCCTCCAATACAGTTGCAGGGCCCTTGCAAATATTATAAAATATAAGTAGGTATTGGACTAGGGCCCTATGGTTCTGGTCTTTTTTCAATTTTATACCATAACCTTCGGGATATCCATACATTTTTTCACATTTTCCGACATTTCAATAGGAAACAAGAACCATAAATAATATACATGTAAGTTAGTAATATAATTATATAGAACATTTGTTCTTATTTCAAGCAAAAAAATCCCTACCATCACAAACCAGCAGGGTATTTGCTTTATCCTTTTATTCGTAGTTACGGGTGTTTGGGCAAGTTTTTATCTGGATATATATTCCTGGTTCTGATAGACTACGACTAGAATATCCAATGTGAAGGGGATTGTATACTTTGGAACCTGAAAATCAAATCAAAAATGAACAAAAGAAAACCCGACTTAATTTGAAAGGGATATCCCTGTACCCTTTTGTACTTGCATCTATTGCTTTATTTGGGCTATTCATTTACCCAACACTTTATAAGTATGATAAATTGGATCAAAAGTATCCTGTAATGATCAATCGTTTAACTGGAGAAGCAAAGATTCTTACTCAAGACGGTTGGCAAAACACCCCTAATATTGATTCTGCACTAGGTCGTGTCTGAAAACTCTTCATTGAGTCAATTTGAAAATGGCAGCTACGTATACAAACGCCAAGAATGACTTGGCCAACTTGTCGTAACGAGTAGCCACACGGAGAAAGTGTTTGATTTTTATTGAAAAAGCACTCCACTAAGTGGCGTTCTTTGTAACGATACCAATCGACTTTCCAAGGGTTTTGACTATTCGCTTTAGGCGGGATGGTGTAGGATGCCTGCTTAGCTGTAATCCAATTCCGAATCGCTTCTGAGCCATAGGCTTTGTCGCCAAGAATATGACTTCCTGTAATATCAAGCTTCTGAAGTAAATCGATCGCTGGAACAGAATCATAGACTTGACCACCCGTCAGAAGAAAAGCGAGGGGATTTCCTAATCCATCGACGACCGTGTGAAGTTTGGTTGTCTTTCCGCCACGACTGACGCCGATGTGTTGATTCACTTCGTGTCCTTCAACGTTTTTTTAGCACCGGCACTATGTTGATGGGCTTTGACCGATGTAGAATCAATGCTCAAGTTTTCAAAGTCAGGTTCGATCTGGAGAGATTGGAAGATAGTGACAAGCAGTCCGGTATCTCGCCACTTGCAAAAGCGACTGTAGACCGTTTTCCATGAACCATAGCGTTCCCTCCGGTAGATCACGCCCAGGCAGCACCACTTCGAGCGATCCATAGAAAAGCGTTAAACATGGTTCGTTCACTTAATTTTGACGGACGTCCTGTTTTGTAGGGTGGAAACATGCCCTTAATTTGATCCCACTGTTCATCGCTTATTTCGTACCGTCTTTGAATCATCTTGACGCTCCTATTCGTTTTTCTCAAATCTTACCATGTTATTTAGTTTCAGACACATCCTAAACAATCCTGACTTCGGAATTGAACTCTTGACTAAACTCAAAGAGGAGCGCACTGCCAGAGTCCAAGCAGAGCGAACGAATGCTATTCTGATGCACGTTAACAAGACCTACACTGCTACAGAGATTGCGAAGGAGCTTGGATTCAAGTCAGCAATTGCGCTGAATAATGATTTAGGGAGTCGAAAAATTCAATTCAGGCAGAATGATACATGGTTGTTGTATAGCAGATACGCGGATTGCGGCTATGTTGAAATCAAACAAGAAGTTCTTGATAACGGTAAAGTTATCTATCATCGTAGATTTACTCAATTAGGCCGTGAATGGCTTGTGAAAATTTATAATAAAGAGCAATTAAAGGCATCTGTAAACTAAAGGTGTCTTTTTTTGTGTCTGAGGGAGGTGATGAAACCTATGGCAAAGATAAAATCTACATTGGACATACAACTGGATTTAACCAGACCGGTTGAAGAATTAACTGAGGTTATTTCTGCTGTAATTGCTTCACAGCCAGCACGACGGAAAGAAATACTTATAGGTTTGGATATAGCGGTAGGAAATGCATTAGCAGAGATACAAGCTCAAGAAGAAAAGGAACAAAAAGCAGACGACGATAGCTCAGGAAAAGTTTCCTGATCGTGCTCATCTGAGTGCGCTATGTTTGTGGCTTTTCAGCTTATATTGAGTAAAAAGAAATGGGGGAAATAAGTGGATAAGTCGGAGATTTATAAATTTAGCACTGCTTTTGGGAGTAGTGCTGTCACGTATCTTTATGGTGGGTGGTCGGGGGTATTAGGGGTGTTGCTTGCACTAGTCATTATTGATTATGTGACTGGATGCTTTGCGGCGGGAGCAGAGAGCAAAAGGGGTACTGGCCCTGGCTTAAAAAGCAAAATTGGCCTAATTGGTATTACCCGAAAAGTTTTTATTTTTGCAATGGTGGCAGTGGGGCACTTGATCGATGGAATATTAGGCGATTCGCATCTAATTCGAGATGCAGTCGCCTATTTCTACATGGCAAATGAGGTACTTTCCATTACAGAAAATGGCGGCAGACTTGGCGTACCGATTCCGTCTGTTATCCGTCAAGCGGTAGAGGTCTTAAAAAGTAAAGGTGAAGGGGAGAAAGATGATGCAAGCAAGGAAAAAAGGTAACGCACAAGGGATAGATGTATCCCGGTATCAAGGAAAGATTGATTGGAAGGCAGTAAAGGATGATGGTATATCGTTTACCTTCATTAAGGCCAGCCAAGGAAAGTCATACCGTGACAAAACGTTCATCGGTAATGCGCAGGCTGCGCGAGCTGTCGGAGTTCTGGTAGGAGCTTATCACTACGTAGACGACTCTGCTACTACGCCAGAGGATGCTCGAAAGGAAGCTGCAAACTTTGTGAGCGCCATTGATTCAGCCGGAGGCATCGCAGCTTTTGATCTGCCGCCTGTGATGGATTATGAATCCAATAAGTCCAGCCTGAGCAAATCAGCACTTACAGCCGTAGCCAAGACGTTTTTACAGGAGGTTGAGAGACTTACGGGTGTACGACCTATTGTGTACACTTATCCGTCATTCATCGGTAATTTTACTGGTTTGTCAGATTATCCGTTATGGATTGCCCGATACAGTGCTACACAAGTTCCGTCCGGCGCGTCCGGATGGTCACGCTGGGACTTTTGGCAGTATAGCGATGGCTCGGCTGGTGGTACACTGCCGTCCGGTATACGTAAGGTGGCTGGCATCGCCGGTCCTGTCGATCTTAATGAATTTGACGGTACAGCGGATGAACTGCGGATGCGGTTCAGTAAGAAGCCTTCCGTACCCAAAGCAGAGACTGCGACTGCTAAGGATGGATCATTCCAGATTAACGAAGAGGATGCGGGTAAGGCGTTGCTGTTTGACGGCAAGACCTACGTACCACTGCGTACGCTGGCTAACGCACTTGGTATCCCTTTACGTTGGGACAATGCCAAAAAGGTGGTTTATCTGAACAATCGTAAATTGCAATCTGTACAGCTTGTGGAAGGTATCGCTTATGTACAACTTCGGCCAATCGCGGAGTCTTATGGAGCAGAGGTTTCATGGGACTCCAAAAATAGAATTGCTGCTTTGAAATTGAAAGGGGATAAGTAATCATGCAAACATTAATCGAAGGTGTACAACCATACGTGACTACTATTGCTACAGCTGCCGTAGGTGTACTTACGACATTCGTTTTGGCTGGCTTGAACACAGTTAAAGGGAAAGTAAATGCATGGCTGGAGGCTCGTACTACGGCGGCACAGAGGGAAGTGATCCATAAGATAGCAGGAGAAGGCTTTGCCTTTGCTCAAACAGCTTTTAAGCAAGCTGGAGGCGAGCGCAAGCTTCAGGAGGCTTTGCAGTATGCTTCACTTACTCTTTCCAGTCAAGGTATCGCAGTATCCCAAGTAGAGCTAAGGTCCGCGATTGAGAAGGCATATCTGGAGTATAAGGCTAAGACGAAAGCGGTACTTACTACCGAAGCACAGCCGAGTGAAGAGGCAACTCAAGCGGCAGCTAAAGAAGCTGTATCTGGTCTGGCTGCAAAGCTTAATGATTTCTTGGCTCAAGCTACAGCAGAGGTAGTACCTGTCGTTCAAGGTCAGGCTCATTCTGAAACTGAGCCTACTACAGCACTGACAGAAGCTGTTCAACAGACAGTAACTGCGGAATAAAACAAAGGCCCCGTGCATCTACCGCCGGGGCCTTTGTTTTATTTTAACAATAGATTCCCATCCAAATTGCTCCATCCATTGACTTTCCCGTCTTTAAAACTCACGCTTGAATTTCCGTAAAACCATCTTTCGAAAGGGCCTGCATAGTTTATCGTATCAGCAGTACCCATTACCTTCTCAACGCTGTCCATTGAATCCCCTTTACCAAAAGTTCCTCTGTCTCGATTTCTGACTTCTGCAAATTCACTTTCAGAGGGGCTTTGATTTACAGACGCGCTTTGGGTTTTGATTTCATCTAGTTGTCCCTCTATAGCAGCCATTACATTCTGCGTGATTTCTTCTTTCTGTTTGTCAATTTCCATTGATATTTCACCTTTATATTGTTCCATTTTACCTAGGATGTGTCTGAAAACTAAATAACATGGTAAGATTTGAGAAAAACGAATGGAGCGTCAAGATGATTCAAAGACGGTACGAAATAAGCGATGAACAGTGGGATCAAATTAAGGGCATGTTTCCACCCTACAAAACAGGACGTCCGTCAAAATTAAGTGAACGAACCATGTTTAACGCTTTTCTATGGATCGCTCGAAGTGGTGCTGCCTGGCGTGATCTACCGGAGGAACGCTATGGTTCATGGAAAACGGTCTACAGTCGCTTTTGCAAGTGGCGAGATACCGGACTGCTTGTCACTATCTTCCAATCTCTCCAGATCGAACCTGACTTTGAAAACTTGAGCATTGATTCTACATCGGTCAAAGCCCATCAACATAGTGCCGGTGCTAAAAAAACGTTGAAGGACACGAAGTGAATCAACACATCGGCGTCAGTCGTGGCGGAAAGACAACCAAACTTCACACGGTCGTCGATGGATTAGGAAATCCCCTCGCTTTTCTTCTGACGGGTGGTCAAGTCTATGATTCTGTTCCAGCGATCGATTTACTTCAGAAGCTTGATATTACAGGAAGTCATATTCTTGGCGACAAAGCCTATGGCTCAGAAGCGATTCGGAATTGGATTACAGCTAAGCAGGCATCCTACACCATCCCGCCTAAAGCGAATAGTCAAAACCCTTGGAAAGTCGATTGGTATCGTTACAAAGAACGCCACTTAGTGGAGTGCTTTTTCAATAAAATCAAACACTTTCGCCGTGTGGCTACTCGTTACGACAAGTTGGCCAAGTCATTCTTGGCGTTTGTATACGTAGCTGCCATTTTCAAATTGACTCAATGAAGAGTTTTCAGACACGACCTAGTATTTTATCCATTACGTCTTCTGTTGCATAAATACCATGTTTTTGGATCGAAGGAAGAATATCTTCATATAACCAATCTTGGAACGTCTCAGCCTTGGGTTGACCGGATTGTCCAAGTACACGATTCAAAGCAAAACTTGTAATAAAAGCCTCTCCTGCATTATTCATTTTTCGGACATTCCGATTCAGAATGTCCGAATTTTTCATCCGATATATATGAGATTCTTTGCAGAATTTCAATACATTATTAGTCGCTTTCTCTCCTTGGTACTCCAGTATTGTAGCAATGTCTTTTGCACTTATTAAAAAATCACCTTTGAAATCAATTCCTACGTCCTCCCTTGTTAGTATCGTCACTTCATGCTGATTTTCAAAAATAACTAGACCATTATTCATCCTTTATCACTCCGATAATTTATTTTGAGACGCAAAATAAGCCCCTGAGTTATCAGAGGCTTTTATACTTGTATTGTATTCTTCGTTTAGTTCGTTTGCACTACGGAAAAGAGGACTTTCGCCCTTTGTGTCGAATTATGGAAATTCGGAAAGGAGGAGGGGTATGAAGGATAAAAAAGAAGAACCTCGGCGTATTTATGTCCAAGGTTCAGTAGAGAAACGGTCCGCTAGATTGACCGAATCGGACAAATCTGTAAGCATTGATAAAACAGATACACCAAATCAACCGAAGGAGATAAAAAATGAATAAAAATAATCAACCCAGCAACTCGCCAAAATCAGTTCAAGGAGCCAGCGAAAAGCGTCAACAAAATTCCGTTGACAAACCTAGCGCTCGAATTACTCCTGTTGAACCGAAGAAGAAGTAGATTTCATATCTTCAATTTGTGCATCTCTTATACCTTCAGGATCGAAAATTTTGATATACGTTCCGGCCTTGGTATCGTATAAAATTTGAGATACAGGAATTTCATGTTTGCTTACCAAATCAGTAAAGAATTTAATATCATCTAAATTCAGATAGCGTTCCGGCTCAAATGTTCGGGACGCTTTGTTTATGCATCCAATAACAGGTTCGCCCTCTTTATTTATCTTCCCTATTTCTACGACCTGCGAATCATTATTCGTGAATATCTCATCCCACACAGAAGGATTTTTCGAAAAACTGGCCACTCCTCGTTTGTTGCGCACTTTGTTAATGAGTTTCATCTGGACGGGATATATCCATCTCACCCAAATCAAGCTCATGAAAAAACTAACAATAACACTAAGAAGCAAGAACACAACGAGAAAGAAAATATCGTTTGACTTACTTTTTAATGCGTCCAACGACCAGACGATCTCCGTTTTTCCGATAAACCGTGAAGCAAAAATAGCTCCGTTATAAATTAACAACGTCACAAATGAAGTTGGGAGCCATAATAGCGCAGCTACTGCCGTAAATTCTCCGGGTGTATGCTTCACTACTGGATTAACCCCAAATGATTGAATCCAAAAATACATTAAGAATCCAGGTAATATAAAGACAATTGAACCTATGAAATTCTCCATCAATACCTTCCTTTCTTTGAATACCATACAAAAACCCTCTTCAACGGAGGGCTTTTGTACACACAGTATATAATTTAGTTATTACTAGGTTACTACGGATTTTATTTAAGTGAAGCTATAGCCTTATTTATTTCTTCTAATTCAGTTTTATAGATTGCTTTTATTTTAGTCCTTTACACCAGGTATCGAAATTTTAGGTTGCTGCACAACTGGCTCAGGTGTTTTCTCTCCTGTTACATGTAGTTGGATCTTGTGAACCGATTCCAGTAAAGCACCAAAACCAATGAAAAACAAACCAGCGACAATTGAGAATATTATAATAGCTACGCCAAGTACAATTTCATCCTCGTTCTGCCACAGGACAAACCCGCCAAGCGAACCAAACAATGCCGCAGCTCCACCGAAGTATTTAAAGAAGTCATATAGCATCATGATTAATCACCCTTTCTATTTTATTGTTTGCTGGAAAGGGTTTTATCAATCTCTTCAATCTCTTTTTTTGATTTTTCTATAATACCTTCAAGTTGAGTGATTTGATCTTTATATGCTTGAATCTTTTGGTCCCCTATTGACAAAAAGCGCTCATCAGATACTTTTTCTCGGCTTTTTTGTGCAGTTTGAAGATTTGCTAATTGATCCTCAATTCCCTTTTGTGTTGTAGTGATTGTTTGTTCCAATTCTTTTTTTCTGTCCACCAGCTTTTGTTCATACCGGTTGTTGCTGTTACCCGCCGAAGTTGCAACTGGCGTAACGTTTGCATCAGAAGAAGCGCTTGAATTGGTGGTAATCTGAATTGTTTTTCCGTCCACTTTTAAACCAGCTCCTAGAGAGTCGGAAACGGCTCGTAAAGGTACATGCGCCTTTCCGTCAACAACAATTGCATTTTCAACAAGAGAATTGCCATTGACCTCAACTGCATATTCCCCATCTACCTTTGCTCCGACTAAAGTTTTGACTTGATCAGCAAATGAGCTACCAGCCGTAGCAACAACCGCACCAATTAACACACCGCTGAGTAAATAAGACCATTTTTTCATTAACCGTACCTCCCGCATAGTATATATGTCCTAATATTACCATTAGCAGAAGGTACAGTAAACATTATGTTGTCGAACTACTTGAACTTCCTCCAGTCGGTATATTCACCGTGGCTACAGTACGTGCAGCACTGTACAGCTTCAAGTTTCGACTTGACGAATCAAATGATGCGTTTGTAATCATATCAGTGAATAATTCCCCATAAATCTCTGAGATTCGCTTATCAATATCTGATAATTTATCGGACAAACCAGATATGCTCTGCATATTTAAATCGAGTCCAGTTACGGTTGCATAATTAAAATCAACCTCTCCTTGGAAGTAAGTAGCATCATCCACAGACCGAATAATAATAGATGGATTGTCAACACTAAACTAGACAACTTTTTTGTGGTGTCTCTGTTTGAATTCAGCCGGACTTAAGTAATCCAGAGATCCATGAATCCGAATATGGTTAAACCAGTGCACATAGTCATGTAACTCTGTGGTTAGTTCAGTCAGGCTTTCAAAATGACGTTTCTTCACAAACTCTGTTTTGAAAATTTTAAACGTGGCTTCTGCAACGGCGTTATCATAGGGACAGCCTTTCATGCTCAAGGAGCGCTCAATCTGAAAAGCCTCCAGAGCATCGTCGATGAGCTTATTCTTGAATTCATTTCCTCGGTCGGTGTGAAAGAGCCGAATGTCATTCAGGTTGCCCTTTATCGAAGCCAAGGCACGGTAAACTAGCTTGGCATCCTTGTGTAGCCCCGCACTGTAGCCAATAATCTCGCGGTTAAACAGATCGACAAAGAAGCATACGTAGTTCCAATATGAACCCACTCTAACGTACGTCAGGTCGCTTACGACGACAGATAACGCCTGTTCTTGCTCAAATTTCCGGTTCAATACATTCGCTTGCTTGGCTTCATTGCAGCTCGTGGAATGAGGTTTATATTGAGCGATCGTATACGAGGAGACCAGCCCGAGTTCCTTTCATGATTCGTCCAATTCTCCGTCTGGATACTGTAAAGCCTTGCTGGTACAGCTCTTTTTTTAATTTTACGCGTACCGTAGTTTTGACGGCTGCTTTGAAAAATATCCATAATCATGGAGGGAAGCTCATCCTCCGATGTAGCCTCGACCTTGCTCTCTTCATAATAATAGGTGCTTCTAGAGATTTTTAGGACGTCGCACATTGCTGATACCGAGTATTTATGTTTATTCTGGCGAATGACATTTACTTTCGTCCCATGATCAGCGCGGCTTGCTTTAAAATGTCATTCTCCATGAGCAGTTGCTTGTTCTGTTTTCGAAGTTCGATGAGTTCTAGCTCTTCTGGAGTCCGGTTGTCTTTCTCTTTGAAGGATCCAGATGTGGAATTCTGTTTCACCCACTTATCTAGTGATGAAGGATTCAAATCATATTCTTGAATGATATCCTTTCGGGGTTTACCACTTTGATAGAGCTGAACCATCTGCATCTTAAATTCGGTACTAAAGGTACGTCTTTCTTTTTTAGTCATCGTCCGTTCGCTCCTTCTAGTGTTCATCTGTAGTCTACTATAGTAGACCGCAATTTTTCTGTCTAGAAGAGTGTAGCCGATCCAAAATCTCAGTTAACCTTAGGAACCTCTAGCAGCTTGTCAGGTGGAACTAATATTTGATCCATAAGTTCATGCTTACTTTAAAGCAGGATGCACATCATGTTATCAGAAGGTTAAACTGACGTATATCCATATGTTATCCTGATATCCCTTTTATATCACTCAATATCATTCCTTAAATAAACCTTTTTCCCCATTTTGAAAGTAGTACCTTTTTTCATCTTTTAGAAAAAAATCGCTCCTCAAGAAACATGTTGCTGTGATTAAATGATAAAAAAAGCAGAAAGCCCTTGCCGCAAAGTTGGCAAGGGTTGATGTCATTATGTAGTTTATGTGGGTCTATTACCTTTTTTATTGAAACCTTAATCATATAAAAATTACGATATGAAAATTCCTTGTATGACAGTCTTGAATCAGGAACCTACACCATGATCCATTGGCTTTATAATAGCATCAGGAAAAGTAGTTGAAATTGGTCCACTCCAGAAAGTAAAACTAAAGAAACTTATTACTAAGATGGCAGAGATTAACCCTCTCATGTACTCTTACCTCCTCCAAAACTTTTTTGTAACAGTTTAGTTGGCCTTCTGTAGCTTGTTCTCTGCATAATTCAAACAAAGCAACTCCCTGAGCAAACATACTACTGTTGTTAATAGTAACTGATAAATTGAGACTCTGTAAAGTATTTTGAATACACTGTTCTGTTGCTCCTTTATCTAAATAATACAGGGATAAATGATAATGAAAATGTAATCTTCGTCCTAATGCAATAATATCATCATATTGGTTGAACTTTGATATTTCTTCAGATAATTCCTCTAGGGTTTTATCTATAGAAAAACCGTATCTATTTGCAGTCCCTACGATAATCGCCAATCCAAATAGAACTTCACGAGGATGTGAGGCTAAATAATTTGTATAGTCCGTTAACATATGATTATGACCCATAAGCATATCCAACATATACGAATTAGCTACTGCAAACATTTTAAACTTATTCACTTCTTCTATTCCAATAATATCCAGGTCTTTAAACCAAGACAAATCAGAATATCCATCAATATATTTTCTAGAGTCTTCATAGAAACCCTGCTTCTCATATGCAGTTGCTTTTAATAGGTACCCTTGACCATAATACACAACCAAGTGTCGCTCTGTATTCAAAGAAGCCTTTTCTCGCTTACTCCCTTTTCTCTGATGCTGCTCCTGATAAACGACTCTAGCCAATGCGATTAACTCGTCAGCGCACTCCCCCATTCGTTTCCAGTCACTCAATGTATAATATGTGTTTGCCAATTGTAATAGTCCATCCAACTGGAAATGTACAGGTAAACGATTTCGAAACTGTAAAAACCGTGTGGCTGCATCTCTATTTTTCTGCAAATCTTGTCCCAAGGCGGCACGAAAAATCCGATACTGGCTAATCGCCAAGGTTTCGGAATGCTGGTGTTTCTCATGTTCAGCTACACACTCATAGAACGGCACCGCCCCCTGCGGATTTCCCGCTGTGTGTACCTTCTCTGCAATTTCAAACACGACAGAAAGTTGACTTAGATTCTCTATCAAACGGGATAACACTCGTTCTATACAATTAGCTTTCCCAAGTTCTGCACAGCGCAGCAAGAACGGTTCTACCCGACGACGATCCGGCTTTCCTGTAATAAAGCATTCATCCACATAACACTCATACAGCCATCCCTCTGGTTTACCTAAAGCCTGGATCATACTATCAAAATGTCGCATCGGTAGAGGATAATTATGGGGATCGTGATTGAGCAATAAACTAAGGTAGCTACCCCTTATTTCTGTTGCTTTCGAGAAACCGCCTAGCGTAAAGCCTTCTTCTTGCATACACTTTCGTATTTCTGAACGAATCACAATGGCTTGTTCCAATGAATATCCCGCCTCCAGTAACGATTTTAAAATTTCATTAAGAGAACCCACTTTTTTACGTAATATTCCGATTATAGAATGTACCTAGAAATAATGTCAATTATACCCACGATGAAGTTGCAATTTTCAATGAAAATCTATTTTCAATAATTATTTTATCTCATGGTACGCTTTGAATAACCAATTAGCAACCAATCAAGACTAATTTTTCAACCTATATACATAGAGAAGGTGAATCCTATTGGACAATAATAAAAAACACCCTGTAACGCCCTTCGGATGGACGATCAAACAGAAGCTTGTGGAAAGGCAGTTGGATCAGAAAAACGTTTTGTGAGACGTACCAAATTCCGCCTTCTCGGCTGTCCAATCTCATCCATGGAACCCGTAAGGCCAAACGGTACAGGAGACGGGTATCCGAGCTACTTGGCATTCAGGACGAGTCATAGAAACCTATCTTACATAGAGGGGAGACTTTGAACATGCGATATTTTCACAAGCATAAGCCTAAACGTTGTGTAATCTGCCATTCAACTGATTCAATCATAATTTCCAAAGGAGCATTCATTTGTGCACACTGTTATCTCAAAAGTACGTACAAGTACCCTACCAAGTTAGAGAGCTACCACCGTTCCAAAGTCGCCTTTCTGGTCAAAATGTACATCGAACATCATAAATGAACACACGCCTTTACACTGCCAGTTATACACTCCTTCACAGCCTCTCCATGCTAATGACCCTTGAGATAACCCTATGCTATAATGTGGAAAGTATGGATAGTTACATGTACAGGAGGATGGGAGCAGAATGATCGGGAAATTTTTAATTTTCTCTCTATTATGGAGCTTGCTCGGCAACCCGTTTCTGGCGTTGCTCGTACTGCTGATTGTGATCTATATATTGGATCGCAGTTTTGTCGGTGTATTGCCCAGCATCAGCAAGCCATGGAAAAGAAGGCGCAATGCTGCCCGGCTGCGTCAACAGATCGCTTTAAATGCCAACGATGTGGCTGCCAAGTTCGATTTGGCTCGTATTTGGATCGAGAGCAAGAAATACCATCAGGCTTTGGAACTGCTGCTGGACATCCAGTCCCGCTATGAGGATTCCGCAGATTATTGGAACGCACGGGGAACGGCTGAGGTGCATACGGGGCACATCGAAGATGGAGAACCGCATTTACTGAAAGCACTGGACATTAACCCGCGGGTGCAATACGGCGAACCCTATTTACATTTAGCCGCAGCTTTCAAAGAACGCGACGTAAATAAGTCACTTCAATATCTTCAGCAATTTCAGGAAATTCAGTCCTCTTCCAGCGAAGGCTATTATCTGACAGGCTTGATGTACCGGATGCTGGGACGCAAGGATGAGGCCACGGTAGCCTTTAACCAGTCGATTGCCGTCTATCGCTCTTTGCCCAAATACCGCAAACGAAGTGAGCGCAAGTGGGCTGCACGCAGCTTATTCCGTAAATTAATCGGCTAGATAGAACTGGATTTTTATTTTATATTGGCGACCTTCCTCCCCTCATGAGAAAGGTCTTTTTTACGTTTCATCTACACAACACCTCCATCGACCTGGATCGGTATTTTGATCCTTCGGATGAGAGGTTTTTTTGTAAACAGTTGTTGACATGCCAAAGATTGGGTCATATAATCCGTCTATAAACTAATGAGTTCACATATAAACTCTTAAGTACAAAAAACGGAAAGGATGATCATCTTTGAAACGCTTTCTATACATATCTGCCACATTCATTCTTCTGTTCACCTCAGCTTGCTCATCTACAGGATCCAGCAATACAGGAGCAGCAGAACAATCAAAACAAAAGGTTGAAGCAGTCGTCGTGAAGAAAGAGCCGCTGTCTGCGTCTTTTGACCTTTCAGGCACATTACAGCCCTATGAAGATACTTCTGTATCTTTTGAGTTATCTGGACTGATTCGCGATGCCCTTGTGAATGTCGGCGATTCTGTGTCCAAAGGTCAGGTTATGACCAAACTGGATTCATCCAGCTATCAGCTCCAACTGGAGCAAGCTAATACGGCCATTCTTGAAGCACAAGCAGGCATGAAAAATGCAACTGCCGCCATTTCAAGTGCAGATGCCTCCATTCAATCCGCCGACGCGCAAAAGGCGGCCGCTCAGGCCGGAGTGAATAAAGTAAACAAGGGCGCCCGAGAGCAGGAAAAAGCACAGGTCCGCACCAAAGTGCAAAGAGCACAATCCGCTTTGACTAAAGCACAGGCTACCGCTGAACGCACCAAGCTTTTATATGGTCAGGGAGCTGCAACCAAAAACGATTATGAAAATGCACAGCTCGCTTTGATCAATGCCACCAAGGACCTGGAGGATGCACAAGAAGCCCTCTCCTTAATACAGGAGGGAGCAACATTGGAAGATCGGCAATCGGCAGAATCCAGCCTACAGCAAGCCCAAGCCGGGAAAGAGGCCGCTGCCGCCGCAAAGGAACAGGCTGTAGCTTCCAAAGATAATTCTTCAGCGGCATATCAGCAGGCGATCATTGCTAAAAAGCAGGCTGAACTCGCCCTCTCCAAGACAGCTTTAAAAGCCCCGATTTCCGGCGTTATTTTGGAGAAAGAAGCAACCGTCGGACAAATGGCGAGCGCTGGACAGCCGGTATATCGTATCGGACAAATCGATAAGCTCAAGGTGCTACTCCCTGTTCCCGATCATGAAATCACGAACTGGAAGCAAGGTCAGACAGTCCAGCTTCAACTGTACGATGAGAACAGAGAAGGAACGGTCAGCAAAATTTATCCGGCCACCAACACCAATACAGGCAGTATCAACGTGGAAGTGATTGTTCCTAACACCCAGCATGATTGGGCCCCGGGACAAGTCGTAAAGGCAGGCCGCCAACTGACCCAGAGTGAGCAAATTTTGCTCCCGGCCAAGGCTGTCATTAATAACGGTACAGATACTTTTGTCTATAAAGTGGTGAACAACCAGGCGGTCAAGACGGTCGTGAATGTCGGTCAGATGTCGAACAATAAGCTCGAAATTACCAAGGGGCTGAATGTCGGGGATCGTATCGTTACCACCGGAGTAAACCTGATCTACGATGGGCTGCCCGTTCAGGTCACGGGGGGAACGAGCAAATGATTGCATATTTTATCCGAAAGAAAAAACTGACCCTCTTTATTTTTATCATGGCGATTGTTGCCGGGCTGTATAGTGTCTCCCAGCTTCCCCGGCAGGAAACGCCGGATATTATCAAGAAAACCGCTGTGGTCACGACCCTCTACCCTGGAGCTACACCCCAAAAGGTAGAACAAACGGTCACGAAGCCTCTGGAACAAAAAATGAAAGAAATCAATCATATTAAAAAGATTTCTTCTACATCCGAAAATGGACTTTCGACGATTATCATTGAGACAGAAGGCAACGCCAATGCCACAGAAGCCTGGGATACATTACGCAAAAAAATGAACGATGCCCAGTCTTCTCTGCCCACAGATGCTCAAAAGCCTGTCGTTAACGATGATTTGAATAAGGTATTTATCCATTCCTACGCCATCACAGGGGACTCTGTGGAGCAATTGTATCAACTAAATGATATGGTGAAATCGTGGAAGGATCAATTAAAAACCGTCCCCGGTGTCTCAGAAGTGACGATCAAGGGATTGCCAGAGCAAGAGGTTCAAATTCAGATTGATGCTCAAAAGCTCCAGCAGTACCATATCAGTTGGGAACAGCTTATGAGTGCAGTGCAGAAGGAAAATGAGCAATCTCCGATAGGCAATCTGGATTACAATGAACGCACCTATCGCTTGAATGTAAAGCAGTCCAAGGATGCTCAGGATTTGAGTAAAGTCATTATTTCCAGAACGGACAGCGGCGCTCCTGTGTATCTCAAAGATGTGGGCACCGTATTGCTCACACATAACACTAGCAGCTATATGGCCTTTTTTAACGGTAAACCAACTATTACACTGACGATTAACGGTAATACCGGCTCTGACGTGGACACAATTTATAGCAAAGTAAATCAAGAAATGCAGTTGTTAAAACCAGAGCTGCCTAATACGCTTCAACTGAATACGTTATTTTCACAGACCGAGCGGATTGATCATATTTTTCATGGCTTGACCCGTGAATTGCTGTTTGCCATTGCGGCGGTTGTGATCGTATGTACACTGGGCTTGAATCTGATTACATCTTCCTTTGTCGCACTGGCTATTCCTATTTCGATTGCTATAGGATTCATTGTTCTGCCTATGCTCGGAGTCACTTTGAATCAGGTTACGGTCATTGGTCTCATTATCGTGATGGGGATTCTAGTCGATGATGCTGTGGTGGTTAATGATAATATTGAACGCAGAATGTTGACCTTAGGTGAGAGTCCCAAGATAGCCGCTTTAAAAGGAACAAAGGAAGTTTCCATTTCTATTTTGACAGCAACCCTGGCAACTGTAGCCTCCTTTGCCCCACTGTTCTTTATGTCAGGCGATGCAGGCTCCCTTATCAAACCTTTACCGTTTGCTGTTGTCTTTACGCTATTGGCTTCCATGCTCATGTCCTTTACCGTCATCCCGATCTTTAGAGAATGGTATGGACAACGAAGTCAAAAAACACCCCACTCCACCATGAAGCCGCCGGGACTGCTGGGAAAACAAATTGATGCTCTTCGTAACATATATGCCAGCAAGCTGATTCCCAAAGTCATTAAGCGACCTGGATTGTATGCTTCATTAGGATTATTGATCAGTACCACACTGTACGGCGTACTTGCTCTGATTCCGATCGACCTGTTCCCCAGAACCAACGATCCGGAATTAAGCATTAATGTGCGTATGCCCACAGGTACTTCTATAGAAGAAACCAAGCGGGTCACCGAGGATATTGCCAAATGGGTGAAGCAGCAACCTCATGTGGAAACGATCAGCTATGCGGCTGGCGGCGATGCTCCCCCGTTGTTTCAAGATATGACCGCTGACGCCAAAACAGGCACAACCGTGGGTCAGATTGCTATTGTTGGGGAAGAAGGTGCATTTGATCCCGATGAAATGGCAAACAAATGGCCCTCCATCTTAAAGGATCGTTATCCAGGTCAATCCATTTCCTTGAAAATAGCCAAAGTGGGGGTGCCTCTCGGCAAGCCGATCTCCATTCGGATTTTAGGCAATGATGTAGATCAGTTGCGTTCGTTGTCACAGCAGTTAAAAGAAGGCATTATGGCTACCAGAGGAACACAAGACATACAAGACAATATGGAAAACGAAGGCTATACGCTGGATTTCCAAATCAACAAACAAGCAATGGATCAATATCAGGTAAGCAATAATGATCTGACACGTACACTCTTGTTAATGGGTAATGGCGTGAGCTTTAGCCGATTTGATACGGGGAAAGATTTGATCAATATTAAGCTGAAGCTGAGCCAAACCGACCAAAATCCTGAAATTTTGTTTCAGCAATTGAATGTGACCAATGCCAATGGTGTTCAAATCCCTTTATCTCAATTGGCTGAGTTGAAGCCATCCTTTGCAACACAAAAAATTAACCATTATAATTTAAAGCGTTCGATTACTGTTGAAGCTGAAGTTCACGGGCGTACAGCTTCCGAAGTCATGAAGGATGTCAAGCTTAAATTGCAGGACATTAAATTTCCTCCAGGCTACACTTGGGAAATTGGTGGTGAGATTTCAGGACAAAATGACATTTTGTCAGAAATAGGATGGTTATATGTTGTCGTCATCCTATTAATCTTCATGCTGATCTTTTTGCAATTTTATTCTTTCTCGACTCCACTCATCATATTGACTACCGTGTATATGGCAGCAGCAGGCGGATTTCTTGGCTTGTTTATTCTAAATACTCCGATTACTTTTATGGGCGTGTTGGGCTTGATGACCTTGGCAGGTATTATCGTACGTAATGGCATTGTGCTGATTGAGTTTATTGAGGATGCAAGACGTGAAGGGATCGAACTGAAGGAGGCCGTTGTTGCAGCGACCAAAGCGCGTTTTCGCCCCATACTGCTTACTTCGCTGACAGCCATTGTCGGTCTGATTCCGATTGCGCTTATTGGGGAACTTATGTTTAGACCGCTGGCGTACACCATTATGTTTGGATTGATGTACTCGACCATTCTTACGATGTTTGTCGTGCCGTCCCTGTATATGGTTATTGCCCGCTGGAAATTAAAAAGACAGAGCAAAAAATTGGGGGTACAATGAAAAAAATAACGAGTGATGATATTATATATGCCGCCCTTTCCCTATTTTCAGAAAAGGGATACGATGCCACCTCGGTGGATGAGATTGCACGTAAAAGCGGGATGGTGAAGGCTTCCTTTTATAAATACTTTCAAAGTAAAGAAGAGTTGCTGCTGGGGACAATCGTCCTGATTGAAAAACTTCTTGATGCGGATATTAAGGAGCTTTATATGAAGCATCAGCTGCCTCCCCGTGAAAAGTTGAGACAACTGGCCTTGATTGCTCTGGGCCGGATTTATAAGAATAAAGTTCATTTGCTGGTATATTCCGTCCCTTTAATCGGTTCTAAGGAAGAAAAAATTGCGCAGGCCATGGATCGTCTTGAACACAATATATCTAACCTGATGGTCGATTTCTTAATTGATGCTTATGGACAATCTATACGTGACTATGCATACGATATTGTTTTTGTCGTGAGAAGCATGATTGTCAATTCCTTCCGAATGAGCGATTCAGAACTGTCCTTGACGGAGCATCAAACACTGGCTGAATTTATCGTCAGCATTACGGATATGCTGGCACAAGGAATGTTGAGCCCTGATGTTCAACATCAAATCATGTGGGGCCGCGATTCCGTATTCCATGAAGATTCTGATCAAATCTGGACCAAGGGAAGACAAATCGCCCATGTGCTTCAACATATGGACGCAGACTTGAAGCAAGTCGAATTAGATGAAGCAATCCAGAATGAACATATGCAAATATTAAGCAGGCTACAGGGTGAGCTGTCGGAGCAAAACGTGGAAACAGCCCACGTTAAAGCCCTTCTCCTTTTTTTGGAACAGCTGCCTGCGTTACAGGAAGACTGTACCAAGCTGAAAGCTATTTTAGAATTATAAAAGGTTCAGCTAAAGATAAAGAGGTCCACCATGGTCAGATACTACTGCCATGATGGACCTCTTTCTTCTGTTGCAAATTCCTTCTACGCTCACCGTAATGGTGAATAGCCAAGCCGATTCAGCTCCTCCGCAATGACGTGATAGCCGCGACTGTTCGGATGCACCCGATCCAGCGAGAGCAGTTCCCTTTCGTTGCCCTCAAACGCAGGGTAAATGTTCGCCACCCGGTAATTCGGACCGCCCAGCGTAGCGAGAAATGAGTTATATTGGCGCACATATATCCCCGCCACCCGCACGCCTGGCAAAGGATTATACAACCCCACCATTCGAATGATAAATGGCTCACGCTGGCCGGATTTTATCTGATACAGGGCATGTACGATTTGGCGTACATGTTCTTTCGTGCGGTTCACCGCTTGCGGAATGGACGATGCAGATGAACCGGAGCCTCCAGCAAGGGCGCTGACGTATGGGCGCAGATCATTCCCGCCGATCGTCACCGTTATGAGTTCAGCCCGACTCAACGCCGACCGAAAGAGCGGATTGTTGTGGATCAAAGACAGCAGTTCCTGCGATGTCAGTCCGTTGATTCCCAGATTCTCGTAACTGACTGGAGTACGAAGACGTTTTTCCGCCATCCGCCGATAGGTAGGCACAAATCCGCCAGTCAGCAGCGTCCCGGCACCTGTCGTTAATGAATCTCCTATAGCCGTGTAGTGGTAACCCATTGGAACCCAACTCCCCCGCTAATGCCTTTGCAACCAAAGGCACATCAACTTTTACATGAGAATGATGTCAATTCCCGACATATCATATCTTATGTAAAAAAAGAGACGCGGGACCCGGAGATTCGCTTATTCTTCGTCCATTTCATACACACAATGAAATTGCCCATCCTCGGACAAGTCCTCCGATCCGTATACGGCAAAGCCCACGTTGCGAAAAAAATCTGCCCCTTCCGCATCCGTGTCCACAGTCAGCCGTTTCGGATTACGCTCCTGAATGAGCGTAAGCAGCATCCCTCTGGCATATCCTCTGTGACGGTTTTCGGGCAACACGGCCAGATGCCGGATTACGGTGGTTCCATCCTCCTGCTCCTCAAATCCGACAATACCTACAATAAGCCCTTCATCTTCGACACCGAACAGCTTCCAGTCATCCGAGGCTTGATAGGTACGTAAAGCTGCCTCTCCGCGTTCAGGGTGATCCAGCACGGCGTAGGTTAGCAGCTCCAGAACCTCCTCACGATCTGAATCTGTTTTTATATTTTTAAACATCGTTCGTCTTCTCTCCTTATATCCTGAAATTGGGATTACACACTCTAGTTCTCTAAAATAAGCAACGGCCAGTTATCCAGCCACTGCTTCTCAAATACACGCTGATGAAAAGCTGTCGTGTGGCGGAACAATGGACTTTGGCGTACCCGCATATCCAGCAGATCATTTAATCCATGCGGACAGACGATCTCCATTTGGTCCTCGTCATTCAATCTAACCGCTACTGCCGTAGCCGTCTCAGGCCAGCGGCTCATCGCATCCTCTACCGAAGCATAAGGAGCTGCTCCGTTGCGAAGATGCATCCGCGCCTGATTTTTAACAGACCAGTTGCGTCCCGCCTGCTTGCGGTTCAAGGACAGCTCAAGGTGCTCGTCCCGTTCCTCCAGCGTATTTTTCGGGTCAAAATAGATAACATCTATATCATTCAAAGGCGTCGAAGTTGTATAACCATGCAGCTTGTCCCATACCCGATTACGTACATAACCTGCGGCAATACAGCCTTGCGGCAGCCTCAGCTCCCGCACATAACGCAAATCTTCCAACACCTGCGGATCATTCATATATTGTATGATTCGTAGCACATCTTCTTCCGGCTTCACTCTGCACTCAGCTCCCTTTTCTATGATGACAGTTGCTGCACGGACTCCCCTCCTCGAGCCGCGATCCGGGCTGTACGCTGCGCCAGACGGCGGCGTGCGACCAGCAGGAACGGAATGCCTATCACGACCGACAGCGCAACGGGAACAAAAACGGCAAGCGGCGCTGTTTGACCATAGGTATCCAGCAGCCATCCACCAAACAAAGGAGCAAGCACGCTACCCAGATTGTTAAAGCCAATCGTACCGAAATAGGTCCCTTTATATTGAGCATCTGCAATTTGGTCAATCAATACGTCCAGCATCGTGAACAACAGCACTTCGCCCACTGTAAACAGCACCATATCCAGTATAAACAACCAGCCCGAATTTAACATACCGCATAGCAATAGGCTGACCGCAATACATATATTTCCGGCAATCAAGGAATTCACCGGGGAAAAACGGCTTGCCAGCCGTACAAGCGGATATTGAAAAACCAATACACACACCGCGTTGACTGTAAGCATATATGTAAACCACCGGGTTCCTTCCTCGAAGGATAAGGACAAGAATTGAGGCATTGTGGAATTGGAATGAGCATAACCCATGACGCAAAATACGGTGCCCAGCAAAATCGGCATAAACACCGGATCACGACTGGCTGTACGGAACGCCTCGCCCATCCGCAGTGGAGCCTCTCCCGCCGTTGTCCCTGTACGCAGATCCGATGCATACCGAGCAAATTGGATCAGCAGCAACACTCCGTACAACGCATACACACCAGCCGCTACCATAAACGGTGTACCCGAGGATGCCGATCCTAACATCAAACCAAGCAACGGCCCTGCCACCACACCTACATTAATCGCCGCATATCTCATATTGTAGATGAGCAGTCTTTTTTCCTTGGGGGTTACATCTGATAACAGCGCCCGCGAGGTTGGCTCGAACAAAGATCTGCACAGACCATTCAGAGCATTGATGACGAAAAAGGCCCAGGCCACTTCAGCCAGCGCAAAAGCCACGAATACAAGCGCCCAACTGGCGATGGACACCAGCATCACTTTACGCCGTCCGATCCGGTCGGAAATGTAGCCGCCATAAAAGCTGGCAAAAATGCCAACTAATGAACTGACCGATACGATTATCCCTGTATGGAAAGGGGATACTCCCAACCGGGTGGTCAAATAAATGGACAAAAACGGGATACTCATGGATGTCGCCATCCGACCAAATATAGTACCCGCAATAATCGTCCAAGCCAATGGGTGAATCGAACGCAACTGTTCTTTCATATTTGTTATCTATGTCTCCTTCTCTGCCCTGCTCACTGACGACTCCAAACTGTCCCTTCATCAGTTCAACGAATGAACTGCATATCCATAGTCCCAGTCCGATTCCTCCATATTGTGAGGCACTGCCTTCCTCTGCCTGCACACAGGGCTGAAATAGCTTGATCTGATCCACCGGTGAAATTCCGATGCCCGAATCCTGCACCTCAAACCGCACACGCTGGGAAACCTCTGTCTCTTCTACCAACTTCGTCCGAACAACTAGCATTCCGTCACTCGTAAATTTATTTCCATTATTCAGCAAATTAGGAAGAATATTCATAATTCGTTCCTTCCCCGACAAAGCCGTATTTATATCCATAGACTGTAGCCGGGGGAATACATCCGAGCGTGATATTCGTCAATTATACCTGACTTCCGCCTCTACATTAACCCCGCTACCCAAAAATGCGACAAAAAAATAAAATACCGGGAAACCGGTATTTTATCTAAAAGCATATTTAGCGCGGATATTCGGAGCCTATTAGCCGTTACTTTTCTGTCCCTCAGCCGTTAGCCCCAACTTTTTTAGCAGATGAATGGCCTGCTCTTTCTCTTCTACAGACAAGCCGTCCACTGTCTCCATAATGACGCGATGATGCTGTGGAAATATTTGCTCAAAGAAATGACGTCCCTCGTCAGTCAGCTCAGCATAAATCACACGCCGATCATCTTGTGATGCACGCCGGGTAAGCAGCTTTTTTTTCTGAAGCTTATCTACGACGTACGTAATATTTCCGCTGGAGATCAGCACCTTTTCCCCAATTTTCTGCAAGGGCTGTGGTCCGCGATAATACAACAGATCGAGCACACCAAATTCCGTTGTGTTCAATCCATGACTATGAATATCCCGATTCGTGCGGGATGTGACCGAATTATAGGCTCGAGCCAGCACAACAAACAAGTTAAGCGCCAAGTCCTGATCATCTGGTTTTACAGACATACTAACAGCCTCCGTTACTCATATCTTTATTCAAAGATATATTAATTGCAAACTTTTGTCAAGCTTAACCGTTTCATCCCGTTGTTAATGAGGTCTATTATTTGAAAATTACAGTCTAATATGTAAAAAAGCCCGTCCCCAATCGGTACCAGAAGCACCGTTCGTGAGAGCAGGGCTTTCATCATTCAATCCCTAACCTCTTTCGTAGAAGCTCGAAAACACCCCGGCCGATAAGCATGCCCAGTACATTCAGGATCACATCATCCACGTCCATCGTGCCTGCGCCGAGCAGCATTTGGGACACTTCAAGAATGACCAGCGCGACCACCACTGTCAGCAGCAAGCTACCTAATCTGCGTAAGGATACCCAAATGATAGGCAGAAGGATGCCAAACGGGACGAAAATACCAATATTACCGAGCAAATTGACACCCCATACCCGGAAAGGAAGTGACTGCGCCGCCCTCAGATATCGCCCGATCGTATCCAACGGAACCATATTATACGAATATGGAGGACCCGGTCGTAATGTACGTCCAAAGCCAAGAAACATCCAGTATAATAGCAATCCCATATATAAAATGAATACCACGAAGGCCACAGTACGAAGCAGACGGACGCTAGGCATCACTTGTTTCGAACATCAATCTGTCCATTGGCCCGTGCGATGATAACCTGGTCCGCCATGTTAATGAACAGTCCGTTATCAACCACACCCGGAATTTGATTCAATCGGATTTCCAGCTCTTGCGGGTTCTCAATGGTTCCGTAACGACAATCGACAATATAATTGCCGTTATCCGTAAGGAAACGCTCACCGTCCTTCATGCGCCATTCAGCCTGGCAGCCTGTCTGCTGTATTGCCTCCAACGTCCATACACTGGCAAAAGGTACGACTTCGACTGGTAATGGAAATGCACCCAGCACCTTCACATCCTTGGACTCATCCACAATAATGATTAGCCGGTTGCTGTTGCTTTCCACGATTTTCTCTCTCAGTAAAGCTCCGCCTCCGCCCTTCACCAGCACAAGCTGCTCATTCACCTCGTCCGCTCCGTCAATGGTTACGTCGAGTCGTCCAATCTGATCAAATGGAACGATGGGAATTCCCAGTTCTCTGGCCTGATCCTCCGACGCTTGGGAAGTAGCTACAGCCTGTATATGTAAGCCTTGCGCCACACGCTCACCTATTTTTTGAATGGCCCAATAAGCTGTCGAGCCTGTGCCGAGTCCTACTTTCATGCCGTCCTGAATGGCTTCAACTGCTTTTTCAGCTGCTTTTTGCTTCAAATTCATTGTCATCTCTCCCGCTGTATAGGCTAGTATGGATCATCATTCATTTTATATGAAAACGTTTTATAAAGACACTGTCAGCTTCTTACCATAACAAAGACTATTTTCATCCTCTTCATATTCACCAAATCGTTCAATAGGCTCATATCCCTGCTTCGTATAAAGCGCAATGGCTTCAGGTTGAGCAGCCCCTGTCTCCAGCTTGATTCTTACAGTTCCTCGTTTCCGGGCCTCATCTTCCAGAAAAGCTAACAGACTGACGGCAATGCCTTGCCTGCGATAAGAAGAATCGACATAAAATCGTTTAAGCTCCATCTCTTCCGCATCTATAGGCCTAAGCCCACCGCAAGCGACCGGTTTTGCATCCAAATACACAACAGCGAAAATCATTTCTTTAATTTTTGGATTGGAAAAATCAACCAAGTAAATTTCATCAGCAGGATACCTTTCCAGCAAATCTTCATCCAGCCTTTGAATCAATTCATGCAGATCTGCATGATCGCTTTTAACCTTTACAATCGTAAGCCTGGCCATTCTCTTCACCCCTCTCCCTATGTCGTGTTGTTATATTGACTCATTTTGCAAGGAATCCGCAAAAACCGCGGCAAATCAAGCATTTGTAACGCCAAATATGAAAAATGTCCCAAATTTACGAGTGCATTTGATTCTATTATAAAGTATGATGGTTTCTATTGGATACCTACTTGAAGCCTGAAATGAATTCGAATTTCAAGTTGAAGTATAAAATGGAATATACTGAAATACACACAGGAATTACCCGGTAAAAATTAAATTTTTATTGAGCTAGGTATTCATTTCAAGGGCTTTTCGTACGACATATATATAGGGATACATACTTATCTAAAAAAGGACTAAAGACCTATTAACAAAACTTCAAGAGGTCTATTTCCTTAATAACTATGTTTGTAAGGGGGACTACATTATCTCATTGGATAAGCGGTTCAACACCATATACAAAAATTACAACCAGGGAGTGGAACATTTTGAAAAAGTGGAGTAGCTTATCTTTCTTCACCAAGAACTTATTATTATCCTTCTTCAACATCGTATTGATCGGGCTAGTCCTCATCGTGTCCAGCTATTTGATCCAACGTACGATTTTGATAGACCAGCTACATGGGCAAGTTGAAAAAATCACATTAAAGTGGGCTGAGGGAATTAATGTAAATGAAGTAACCCAAGCCGTTCAGGAAAAAAGTTATGATGGTCCCGTTCAGGCAAAACTCCGCGCTTATCTGGATAACATCATGGCGACGAATCCGAATATATCTCACGCCTATATTTTCGGGACGGAGCTCGAAAATGGCAATTTGACATCCATTGTGGCGATGCCAACAGATCTCAGAGAAGCATTTGAAAAGGATAAGCTGCTCGTTGGCTCTATGTACGAGCAACCCAATGTCGTGGCAGTAGGCGTAACTGGTATGCTGGACAGTGGCAAACCAACATTCACCAGCTTCTACGATGATTCTTTTGGTACATGGACGACTTTGATGACTCCAATTAAAGATCCAAGTGGCAAAATCTTTGCATATTTTGCAGTCGATGCAGATGCCGGTGCCGTACCTGCCGGATTGACCAAGCTGCTCGTTAGTGGCGCTACCATTTTAGTGATTTTCCTACTGATCTGCCTGGCGCTTCAATATTGGGTGGTGAAACGCACGTTATCCCCTATTAAACAACTGATGTTCGGTATCAGTGAAGTAAGCCGGGGAAACCTGGACGTTCAGATTCAAGCAGGGCAAGACGATCTGGGCGTTGTGAATAGAAACTTCAACGATATGGTAGGTCATATTAACAGCATTATGACCAAAGTGAAGCTGACAACGGATGAAGTGAATGAATCGGCGAAAGAATTACTCGCAATCTGCGAACAAAACGGGATCAATTCAAACATCATCAATCAGAACATCAATGAAATTACGGGAAATATCCGTTCACAGGAAAAGGCAACAGGTGATAGCGCACGTGCCATGGCTGAAATGGCCTCGGTTATCCAAAATATTGCCGCCAGTTCCGCCACCGTTGCAGAGGAAGCCAATTCGGTAGAGAAGCGTTCTAATGAAGGCAATGAAATCATGGGCAAAGTTTCTTCACAAATGCATTTGATTACCGATACAGTTACGAATACATCCCGTATTATCAAGTTACTGAACGACCGTTCACAGGAAATTGGTAATATCATCGGTACGATTTCGGGCATTTCCAGCCAAACGAACCTGCTTGCCCTGAATGCTTCTATTGAAGCAGCGCGTGTCGGTGAGGAAGGTAAAGGCTTTGCCGTGGTTGCCAGCGAAGTACGCAAGCTGGCAGAACAAACAGCGGATGCAACGAAACAAATCACACCGCTGATTGAAGAGATTCAAAGTGAAATCGGTCAGGCTGTGAAGTCGATGGAACAAGGTAACGTTGAGGCACAGAGCGGAATCGTCGTAGCCGGACAAGCAGGCGATCTGTTCAATAGCATACTTCAAGCAACCAAAACAGTAGCATGGCAAATTCAAGAAGTATCCAGCGCTACCGAGGAAATATCTGCCGGTACGCAGGAAATGACGGCGACAGCGGATGAACTTTCTTCCACCGTAAGCAAGACAGCCAGCAACAGTGTTCACATTGTGCAAACGGTTGAGGAACAAAAAGCTTCTCTGGATTCCATCATTGAGTCGTCCCATAAACTGTCTTCCATGTCGGAAGAGCTTCAGGAAATTACTTCTTACTTCAAAATTGCAGACCCTAACCGCACCAAATCATAATTTCATAAGTAAGTCGTTCGGTAGTGCCTCCCTCCTATTCATGCATTTGAAGGGATCGGAGGCATTTACTGACTTTAGCAATCATATTACGACATCATACGTTCAGGAGGTTAGCGTAATGACTTCATTGCTACAAAACAGTACACAAACAGCGCCATCCCCATTCCTGGTTCCTTTGGATTTTGCACGTCTGCAACGCAAGTATACATACTCTGCTTATCAGGTAGAGTTAGAACCATCCATTTCGAAGCTGTTGCATCAGCAAACGACGGCGGAAGAACAACATGCTCTGCTTCTGTCTGTGTATGCGGCATGGTTGCATCGTCTGTCCGCAGAAGAAGAAGTCTCCTTCTCTACTTTGGTGCCTCAACCTGGTGTACTCACGGCTTCGCTGACGATGGAAAAGAATACTACTTTCCATGAGCTAACAGGCTTGTTTCAGGACATGCTCCATAAACCACATGCTTATCTGGCAGACCCGCAAGCTGATACCTCGTTCTCGGTAAATCTGCTGGCAGATGAAGGCGCAGAGCCTCGTATCATGGATTGGGCTGTCATCGAGAGCAACGGCACTTACCAAATCCAGATTCGATATGATGATTCACTTCTTCTGGAAACAACGGTTGTCCGGTATGCAGAATACTTCGAATTACTACTGCGTGGCGCACTCACCAACAGCCATGCCCTTGTCGATTCGATTGACATCTTATCCGAAGCAGATCGAGCAGCTCATGAAGCCTTAAATAATACAGTTGTGAAGTATCCTGAGCATCAGACCATTCATGGAATGTTCGAGGAAGCCGCTTCGCAATATCCTGATCGTCCGGCCATCGCTTCCCACGCCGGGGAATATACGTACCGTGAGCTTAATGAACGTGCCAATCAAGTCGCACGTGTGCTGTTGTCCAAAGGTCTTGCCAAGGGCGAATTCGTGACCATTTTCATGGAGCGAAGCCTGGAAACCGTCATTTCTCTGCTTGGTATCCTGAAAGCTGGGGGCGTATATGTACCCGTCGATCCAGCCCATCCAGCCGACCGGAGTAGCTACATCGTCGAGGACACGCGTTCTCCCTTCGTCCTCACCACCTCCGCGCTCGCCGGGCAAGCTGCTGAACTATGCGGCTCCATTGAGACGGTAAAAGAAATTTTGGCCATTAACGGGCCTTTGGCAGGCTATGCTGCAAGCAATCCAAACGTTAACGTAGGACCAGATGATCTCGCTTATGTAATCTATACGTCCGGCTCGACAGGCAAGCCGAAAGGTGCCCTGATCGCTCACCGTGGCGTCGTTAACCTGGGGGCTGTCGTACAGCGCGATTGCGACATTACGCCTCAGGATGTATTAACTCAATTCGCCACCTATAGTTTTGATGCATCCGTTTGGGATACGATTGGAGCCTTGTTCTACGGTGCAAAGCTGTACCTGCTGTCCTCCGAAGAACGCGTGTCTGTTGAAGAATTCGCAGAAGCCATCGCACGCACAGGCACGACGATCATTACCATCTTGCCAACCGTATTTTTTAATCAGCTATCCACGTATTTGTCGGACGAGGGCTACCGCAAATTGGCTAAGGTACGAATTGTCACCGTGGCAGGCGAGGCGCTATACGGCTCACAAGTCCGGGCGTTCCAAAGCAAATTCGGTACAGATACAGACATCGTTAACGTGTATGGACCGACTGAGTGCACCGTAGCAACGACGACCCACCGGGTTCGTGGTGCTGTGCCTGAGCACGTCGTCAACATCCCGATCGGTAAGCCGATCTACAACTACAAAGTCTATATCGTCAATGATGATAACAAGCTATGCCCGATTAACATTCCGGGAGAAGTATGTATTGCTACGCCAGCACTGGCTCATGGCTACCTCCATCAGCCGGAACGGACAGCACAATCGTTTGTGGACAACCCATTTGTTCCCGGTGAAAAAATGTACCGCTCAGGCGATATCGCCAAGCTGCTGCCAGACGGTACGATTGAATACGTAAGCCGGAAGGATTCACAGCTCAAAATCCGGGGCAACCGGATCGAAATCGGAGAGATTGAAGATCATTTCTCCAAGCATCCGGGGGTTCAGGACGTGTCTGTCGTAGCCGTCAAGGATCACACGGATCAAAATATGCTGGTCGGCTATTACACCACTTCGGACGGACAGTCTATTCCGCAAGACGTGATTCAGTCTTATATTGCGGGCAAGCTGCCTTCCTATTTTGTACCGAGCCATGTCGTTCATCTGGAAGCTATGCCGATTTCACCGACTGGCAAGATTGACCGCAAGAAGCTGGCCCTGCTTCCGCTTCCCGAGGCGTCCGACAGCTCCTACGGCGGGGAACCTCTTCGCGAAGGAACTGAAACGCTCATTGCTGAAGCATGGACACAGGTACTTGACAAAGCCAACATCGGCGCAACGGATGACTTCTTCCTGATCGGTGGCGACTCCCTTCGTGTCATTCATGTGCTGGCTATTTTGAAGCCGCGTTATGGTGCGTTGCGCATTGGAGACTTTTTCCGCTACAAAACCGTTCGGGAGCTTGCCGAATACGTGGAGCAACTGGGTACAGAACAAACGCCGCAACGCAAAGCACTAGCGGTTCCACAAGAAAAAACTGACCTGAATGAGCATCCTATCGAGCTGTCGGGCACTGCGGATATAGACGAATTGCGCGACATGAATGTTGTATTATTGACCGGGGCTACGGGTTATCTCGGTTCGCACATTCTGTATGACCTGCTTCAACGGACAGAAGCCAAGGTGTACGCGATGGTACGCCCATCACAGGACGGGCCATCCGGTATTGAACGTATACAGGCTGTATTGACAGGATATTTTGGACAAGATGTCTCCACCCTGATCGAAGGACGAGTCAAAGCCGTGTACGGTGATCTGGAGCAGGCAGACCTTGGTCTCTCTGCCTTTGACCGCCATATGCTGGAGCAACAAATTGACGGCATTATTCACAGCGCCGCTGACGTTCGCCATTTTGGTGATTCGGCTGCCTTTGACCGTACGAATGTAACCGGAACACTAGAACTGCTGAAAATTGCTCAGGCCAAGCCAGGTGTATCCTTCCATCATGTCTCAACTATGGGCATACCGGAGGATCTGGCGAATGAAGGACAATGGGAATCCGTACTGGAACTGTCCTCCTTCCCGGACGAGCTACAGGTGGACAACCTGTACACGAACAGTAAGCTCGCAGCGGAGAAGCTGTTGTTCCAAGCGGCTCAGTCAGGCACGCCTGTCTCTATCTACCGTGCAGGCAATTTGACGGCCCACTCGGCTAACGGACGCTTCCAGCGCAATATCGACAGCAACGCCTACTATCGGATGATGAAGGCCATGCTGCTGCTGGGCAAAGCGCCACAGGCTGATTGGCATACAGACTTTACGCCGATTGACTATGCGAGCCGCGCCATTGTAGAGCTATCTGTGCATCAAAAAAGCGCGAACCGCATTTTCCATATCTGCAATCCGAACCCGCTGCCGTATGATGAGCTGATCGCTATGGTCAACCAGCTTGGATATGCAGTAGACACAATGCCTTTTGATGATTATAGCGCTTGGCTGCTGAACCCCTCTTCCGGTATTCAGGAGGACGCGCTGCACCTTGCTATGGGTCAGCTTGAAGGTGATGGGGCCAAGGATTCCGCTTACCGATATAGCTGCCCTGTGACCGCCGCGCTACTAGATCAGGCTGGCGTTCAGTGCCCGACAACTGATCTGGAGTTTATTCGAAATATGATCCAGCATGCGGTCGAGATCGGATATTTCCCTATCGCGTCATCGGTATCCACAAAAGCAACACAGAGGTAACAAAGTTGTGATATTTTCCCCGCGTGTATTAGGTATGATAGACTAGATTTTGCTAGTTGATATCGGGTTTACATATCTATACCTTTAGAATTTCTGCATGCGGGGGATGTCATTCATATGAAACACGTCATATTCAAAAGAACAATGCTTATTATGAGCATGTTAGCTATTTTAGGGATTTTGGTGTACGAAGCACGCGCCATCTACCATCCCCCCCTGGTTAAAGGGACTCACCGTACACGCACGGCAAATGCAGATCGACTGGTACGGCACCTATTCTCTCTGACACCAACGCCGGATAAAGTATATTACCAGGACAAGGTTATTGTCCTGATGTATCATGAAGTAACCAAAGCTCCACCCGATCCCGGCGCGCTCAAGCTCAGCAATTTTACGAAGCAACTGGATGAAATGAAAGCCAACGGCTTCCACTGGATTACGATGAAAGAGTATACGGACTTTATTCTACATAAAGCCAAGGTGCCCGATAATGCTGTACTTATGACCTTCGACGATGGCTATGAATCTTTTTATACAGACACCTTTCCCGTGTTGAAAAAGTACCGTGTACCCGCAACCAATTTTCTCATCACATCCACGATCAGTAATCCCAAGCACATCGGTATCCCGAAGCTGACATGGGAACAAATCGAGCACATGCATGCCGAAGGTGTTGATTTCTACAACCACACCAATGACCAGCATGCATATGGGTACTCGAATGTAGCACGCACCAAGGAAAAACCGCTTCTCATGGCTCCCGTATATTCGAAAAAGCTGGGGCGTATGGAAACCGAGGACGAATTTAAACAGCGGGTTTACAACGATTTGGACACCGCCGACAAAAAGCTGTTCAAGCATCTCCACAATGATCGTAACGTTCTGGCCTTTCCGTATGGAGGATATACCAAGGAAACGCTGGAAATTTGCCGCGCTCTGGGCATTGACGTTACCTTCACGGTGAAGCGTGGCATTAACTCACCTGGACAAACGAATGGCTATCGCGTTAATGCAGGTGGGATATACAATATTCCGGAAGTATTGGTGCAATACATGAAGGAAGGCGCTCCGGAACGACCGTTGCCGTTTGCGCAAGGTCCTAACAAAGCGTCCTAAACTTGGGAATAAAAAAGAACCTTTGAAACCATCTATATCGTGGTTTTGAAGGTTCTTTTGCTGATTTTGAAGATGATGAGCTTTATGATTAGAACCAGAGACGAATGGCCGCAATAACAGCCAGATGCACCGGATAAAAGCTACGCCACAACCAGCGCGGTACCCGGCTATAAAATCCGCTTTTCCCGGATGCAAAGCATGCGATAAGAATGGTGGACAGCAGGCTAAAATGCTGGAGATTCGCGTGATGCACCATATCATACAAGACGTTCAGCGCAAAATGTGCCACAACCATCATATAGGAGCGGGTATAGCGGTAAATGAGGACAAGCAACAGTCCATAAGCTCCGTAATCCATCAGGCTAAGCTCCATGACCAGAGCTGTGAGCACATATAAGCCTGTTATAGTCGCCCAATTCTTCAATCGCGACGCAGCAGCCAGCGCCAGCAACGAGATCAGCAGCGTCCAGACCACGTTCGGCCTATACACATCAAACGCCAGCATATAGGGCACCTGAGAAATCAGAGCGATTCCGAGCAAGCGGAGCATATAGCTTCGCATATTCCGAGTGCGGGCATACCCCATATACAGCGCATAGGCATAGATTGGAAAAGCAAGCCTGCCGGCAATTCTCCAGGCCGGATCAGTCGGGAAAAATACGAGTCCGACATGATCAATCAGCATTGTCAGCATGGCCAACCAGTACATATAAGGCCCCCTTTTTACTTATTTTACGACTTCTTTTACGTCTTCTCTTCCGTTAAGCTCAAAATAGCGTTCATGATATCCGTTTTGGTAACCCTACCCACCAATCCATTGGCTTGAACGAAGGAGGTCTCGATACACTGCTCGTCCATGACCGGAAGGCAATTGACCTGATGACGAACGAGTCTGGATATCGCCTCCAGCAGAGAATCCCCCGGAGTGAGTGTCGTCATTTGGGCGCGTCGCGTCATTGCCATCGTTACCGGAACGGCGTGAAGATCGGTATGCCCCAGCGTCACCTTCAGCAGATCCTTGCGAGTAACAATTCCGATCAGCTCTTGATCCTCTCCCGTGACCATCAACGTACCGGTATTTTGCTGAAACAACATCAGTACCGCATCATAAGCCGTAGCGTCACCAGATATTAAAATCGGATCACTGAGCACATCAGCCACAGTCAGCTTTTTGAGCATGGTGCCAACATGACTGTCGTATTTAGGGTAGCGGCCTGGCAGATATCCTACCTTCGGCTTGGCGTCTACCAGACCGAGCATGACGAGTAGCGCAAGATCGGAACGGAGGGTAGGTCGCGTCAGCCCCAACTCCTCAGCAATTTTATCCCCCGTAACAGGCGCCAGGCGCTGGACAATATCAACAATTTCACGCTGTCTTTCAGACAGTTGAATAATGATTACCTCCTTATGAAATGGGGTAGTATACATTATAGATGAGCATAGATCGGGAAATTTCCGCATTTTCCGACAATTCATCAAATTTTAATCAAAGACAGCTTGTTTTCAATTTTAAAATGTGTCACAATTGAGTATGTAATACATACTAATTATAAGTTTAACGTGTGCAATATGCTAGCTTTTATTTAGCTGATGTACATGGTGTGTGATATGTATTATGAATTAAAAAAACCTGAGGAGGAAATCAAATGAAATTTTTCTTGGATACTGGTAACATTGAAGAAATCAAACGTATTGAACGTTTGGGTCTGGTTGATGGTGTAACAACGAACCCTTCGCTGATCGCTAAGGAAGGTCGGGTGTTCAAGGAAGTCATTCAGGAGATTTGCGGTATTGTTGAAGGTCCCGTGAGTGCTGAGGTCATTGGCTTGAAAGCCGAGGATATGCTCAAGGAAGCTTATGAGATTGCCAAATGGGCACCGAACGTTGTTATTAAGCTGCCTATGACTGAAGACGGTTTGTATGCTTGTAACGAACTGACCAAAAACGGGATTAAAACGAATGTAACGCTGATTTTCTCCGCAGCTCAAGGTTTGATGGCTGCCAAAGCTGGCGCTACTTTTATCAGCCCGTTCGTAGGACGTCTGGATGATATCGCTGTTGACGGTATGAAGCTGATTCGTGAACTGAGACAGATTTTAGACATTCATGGTCTGAAATCCGAAATCATTGCAGCCTCCATCCGTAACATCAAGCATGTGGAAGATGCTGCTCTGTCTGGTGCGCATATTGCCACCATTCCTGGTTCCCTGCTCCCTTCCCTGTGGAAACACCCGCTGACTGACAGCGGTATTGAACGCTTCCTGAAGGACTGGGAAACTGTACCTAAAGCCTAATTCGCCCGAAACGGCAAAACTATATTGCTTTAACCTGAACAGCCCGCATTTTGCGGGCTGTTTTTTTCGTCCGTATCATTTCTCCAATGAAGTCCAGCTCAAAGTAAACGGTAAATAAAGTACAACTTTTTTTGACAGAATAACTTGTTTTACATATAATTGTTTTAACAATTAATTTATGTACGGAAAACAGAAAGGAGCTACTCATGAATAACTTGCCCCCGGATTGTTCCATCGGCATGCTGCTCGGCATTACCCACCGCAAGATGAGCCAGCAGCTTATGCATCGGCTTAAACCTTATGATATTTCCCCTGAGCAATGGTCGGTTTTGTATCAAATCTACCAGGCAGAAGGTCTCAATCAGAAGGAAATTGCAGCTAAGGCGGTCAAGGACCAGCCGACTACGACCCGAATTATTGATTTGTTGGACAAAAAGGGTTGGGTGCAGCGTGTGAATAGCCCACAGGACCGTCGAGCCTATTTGCTTCATTTGACTGAAGCCGGTCGACAGCTCGTGGAGGAAACTCTTCCGGTCGAGCGCGACGCCAACCACGATTTTATGAAGGGAATTTCCCCTGCTGATCTGGAGCAATTTCGCCAAACTCTTTTACAAGTCCACGCTAACCTGACTCAATCGGAAAAACAAGGAGATAATGACTAACATGCAACAAGGTAAGCAGCCTCTTTGGACCAAGGAATTTATCGTTTTAACCGTATCTAATCTTTTTTTATTTCTTGAATTACAGATGATCGTATCTTCCATTCCTGCGTATGTTAAAAATACATTCCACGCCAGCTCCGTTCAGGTCAGCCTCGTCACTACGCTGTTCGCATTGAGCGCGATTGTGGCAAGGCTTTTTTCAGCCCGTATGCTGGAAAAAGGGCATCGCAATACCCTGATTTTCATCGGTCTGCTACTCGGATTAGCGGGTACGCTCGGATACAGCGTTTCACCAACGATTACGGTGCTGCTTCTCATGCGCATGCTGTTTGGCATCGGATTCGGTTTGAGCAGTACCGCCTTTCCGACCATGGCCTCAGATGTCATTCCTGCCAAGCGTCTCGGTGAAGGAATGGGGTATTTCAGCTTGTCCACCAGCCTGGCGATGTCGATTGGACCGACCATCGGTATTTCGATGCTGCAATATGGCAGTTTTAATCTGCTGGTATATACGACCTCAGCTGTCATTGTCCTCATTTTCCCGTTGGCCTACTGGCTGATTCGCACCCTGCCGAAAGGACATGTTGAGCCGCCGATGGTTCCTTTGGAAGAAGGACGAAAACCGGCTTTTAATCGCAAGCTCTGGATTCCCGCCTTGCTGAACATGCTCATGTCTATTACGTACGGCGGATTGATCGGCTTTATGGCGCTTTACGGAGATGAAGCCAATTTGTCGCACCCGGCCTATTTTTTCCTGTTTAATGCGTTGTCCGTCCTGATCGTACGTCCCTTCTCAGGCCGTATCTATGATAAAAAAGGAGCAAAAGCGCTGCTCATCCCCGGTTCCCTGTTCCTGTTCGGCGGTCTCATCCTGCTCTCCTACGCGCACAGTGATGCCTTCATGTATCTGTCTGCCCTTTGCTATGGCGTCGGTTTTGGCGTAATGCAGCCGACTTTGCAAACGTGGATGATTCAGGTCGTGTCGCCCAAGCAGCGGGGCATGGCAAACGGTATGTTTCTAAACTCCCTCGATTTCGGGATCGCTGCCGGAGCACTTATTCTTGGTATTATCGCCAAAGCCAGCGATTATGCGTGGATGTATCGCCTTTCCTCGCTGTTTATCGTATTGTTCCTGCTCATCTATATCATTCAGCTTGCTGTAGGTCGCAAGCCCAAAACGCGTGTCCCTGTCGAGGGGTAAAGCATATTTCAAAAAGAGCACCCAACACCATGGTTTCATGGAATCGGGTGCTCTTTGGTTTTAGATCGCTCTTATTTGGCCGGGGTTTTGCGTCTCAGCTTGGAAGAAAGCGGCTTTTTCCGGGATACGTCTGTCTGCCCTCCGGTCACGTTCATACGTTCATCGGATTTTTCGTCTGAGGTTTCATCTTGCTTAGGTTTGACCGCAAACAGCATGAGCAGAGCCGCAATTCCGCCCACTCCAGCCATCACGCCAAAAAGCAAACCATGTCCACTGCTTCCAATCAGCAAGGAAACAACCGGAGGACCTAGTGACACCCCGACAAAGCGCATACTGCTGTACAGGCTGGTAATCGTTCCGCGCTCCTCTTTTTCAATCCCTTTCGTAATCAGGGCATCCAAACAAGGCAATGCCAGTCCGATTCCGGCCCCTCCCAATGTAAACAGTCCGATCACCGCATAAATATGTTGAAAAAATCCGAGAATGCCGAAGCTGATCGTCAACACGGCCAAACCGGAAAAACCGATCCATTTCATCCGTTTTTTGTGCTTGCCGATGATTTTCCCACCGATATAAGAGCACAGACAGAGAGAAACCAGCGGAATCGCCAGCACGAACCCTTTCCAGACCCCACGAAGGTTGTAACGACTTTCCAGTATGTCGGATAAGTAGAACAGGACGCCAAAAATGACAAACATACAAATGCCGCCCACGGCGAAAATAGCATATAGCCAGCGTCCTTTTTCGGCAAGCACTTGCTTCACATTTCCCACAAACTCGCGAAACGTTATCGGTTGGTTTTTACGCTTGGGCGCATGAATCAGCCAAAGCACCAAAATGAGCGAAATCAGGCAGAGGCCCGGAATCACTGCCAACGGCAAAAACCAAAGGACTGCGCCCAATGCCGCACCCAGAATGGGGCTTAGCACTTTACCGAATGTATTATAGGTCTCGACTACACCCAGGTTTTTGCTGGCTTCTTCCTCGTTCTCATACAAATCCCCCACGAGGGGAATGACAATGGGAAAAGCTCCCGCCGCTCCAACCCCCTGAAGCAACCGCCCCCCAATAATGGTCCAGTATGCTGCCTGATCATGGAGCAGCCATGCCCCCACCGCAGAAATTCCCCCACCAATCACCGTCAGGATCAAGCAGGGCACAATCACCGCCTTGCGACCAAATCGGTCGGAGAGATATCCCGCGATTGGAATCAGCAAAATGGCAACTACCGCATATACCGTAATTAACATGCTAATGCGAAAGGAGCTGACATGTAGCTTACGTCCGATTTCCGGCAAAACAGGAATCAGCATGGAATTGCCCAGCGTCATCATCAGCGGGATGGAACCTAATGCAAGCAGATTCCCTTTATTTCGTTGCATCCCGTTACCACCTTTGCAAAAGTAATAACACAGCTGTCCAAAATGGTTCAACAAGTGTTATTGTGTTTACATTAGTGTGGATTTATACAGCTACACCTTAAATCCTCCAACCCTTGCATTCAGCAATTTCGACATTTCTGCCAGCGTATGAATGGATGACGCGATATCCTCCATGGAAGCCTGCTGCTCCTCAGCCGCTGCGCTGACGCTCTGGGTTCCGCCTGCGGACTGTTCCGCCACTTCGCGGATGCGCTCCACGGCTCCCACCATTTGCCCCGATCCGGTGGACATTTGTTCCACAGACCGATTTACGCTGTGAATCTGTTCGCTGACCTGCTGAATGGAGGTGCCAATCTGGCGAAATGCCGTTTCGGCCGATTCCATGATCTTCACACCTGACTGCACTTCAATGGTTCCAGCTTGCATGGTTGATGCAACATTACCCACATGGTCCTGAATATGCTGCACAAATTGTGTAATTTCCGCTGCTGAAACGGATACCTGATCAGATAGCCTTCTTACCTCAGATGCTACGACAGCAAATCCTCTGCCCTGTTCTCCTGCTCTGGCGGCTTCAATCGACGCGTTAAGCGCCAGCATCCCTGTCTGCTTGGCAATGCCGGTAATGACAGAACCGATCATTCCAATCTGTTCAGCCTGTTCACTAAGCAGACGTACAGCACGAGCAGAGCTATCTACACTTTCGCTTACCTTTTCCATCTGCCTCATCGCCTGACCGATGGATTGCTCTCCTGCTTCTGCGTCCTTGGCAGCCGTATCCGACAGCTTGTACACCTGCTGGCTCGTCACCGCAATATGCTCAAGTCCATGAGCAAGCTCTTTTACTGCATTTGTAGTCTGTGTGATGTCATCGACCTGATGCTCCATGCCAGTCGCCAGCTCTTCCATCACACCGGAAGTATGACGATTGGCCTGATTCATTTCTTCAGTGCTCAGGCTTACCCGCTCGGCGGTCACAGATAACGTACGGGCTGTATCCTGAGCATCCACAATAATATTGCGAAAGCCCGTGATTAGCTTGTTGTACGAGCTGGCAATCATGCCAATCTCGTCCTTGGTCGTAATGTCGAGTTGACTACGCAAATCTCCGCCGCCCGCTGACATCTCCAGCAACTGTTCATTCATATGGTACAACGGTCGGATGGAACGAATCAAAATGATCGATTGTGCAATACTGTAAATGATAATAAGACAGCCCAGAATGCTCGTAATCCAGATCGTGTTGTTAATGGTTTGGTGGGCTTCTTGTACTTTCGTCGCTACCATATCCTCCTGAGATTTAACGAACGCCATCATTTTCACATCAAGCTGTTTCCGTAAAACCCGTTCATTTTCATATATATCGAGTAAATCCGAAAATGGGGGAAACGTATCGATCGTACTGCGGTAACCCGCTGTATTTAGTAATCCATGGACGCGGTTGAAATAGGCATTGATTCCCATTTTCAAATCATCCATCGTTTTCTTCGTATCTCCTTCGTTCAGATCGAGCAAAGCTTCCGTTTGCTGAAGCAGTTTCACAATTTCGCTCTGCTTGCTTTCAATCCCTTTTCCATATTGTTCATCCCGGGTTAATAAGTATCCTCGCTCGTCATTTGATATCCCGTTTAATAAAAACTGAAGAGACTTTGAATTATATACAATGGCCTCTTCACGATTCACAATATCCTTGTATTTATTCTCATTTTGTACGCTCAGAATGTAGTTTGTCAGCAGCATGGCTGCAATTACACCCGGAATAAGCAGCGCACTAAGAATCATTTTAGCCTTAATCGTTAAATTCATGAATCGGTCCCCCAGTTATGTCTGAATATAATGTCAACTTACTATATATCGTTTAATTCGGTGAAGTTTTTGAATGAAACAAGAAAAGTGTATAGTATTTTCAATGCAATTGTGACAATGTGGTGAATTAATATGTTCTTTTCTGAAATAAAAACAAAAAAAGTAACGCCATCCTTATATTCATCTCTTATTAGATGCTCATGGGATTAGTCGGATTGGTGCTCTTTAAAAATGATATACTATTTATTTATGTACTATAAATGTCAAGGAGGGACTTTCTTGAGTAGTCTGGAACTTACACCGCTTGTTTGCGGGCTAACCGAGCTGGAAATCCGTAGCTGCCTGATCTTCCAGCATGGGAGCATGGCGCTGGAATACTACCGTGAACCTCAATTTGCGAATGAACTCTATAAAATCAATTCCTGCACCAAAAGCGTGATGGCCGCATTAGTCAGCATCGCCATGGATCAGCAAATCGTACCACAGCCGGGTACGCCTATCCTTGAATTTTTTCCCCAGATTGCCGAGGATAGCGATACGCGAAAGCGTGATATTACGCTTGAACATCTGTTAACGATGTCCGCGGGCTTTAACTGGACTGAATTTGGCGGGCAAAATTCATTTCCGACGATGAGCAAAACATCAGACTGGGTGCAATTTGTGCTGTCGCAGCCGCTCGCTAATGTACCCGGTACGCAAATGGAGTACAACTCCGGCTGTTCTCAGCTTCTGGCTACCATTTTGCGTCGTGCTTCTGGACAAGCAGTAGCTGAATTTGCCGAGCAGCAATTATTCCAACCGCTGGGTATCGAAAGCTACCACTGGGAAACCGATCCTCAAGGCACTCATACGGGTGGCTTTGGGCTGCATCTCAAACCCATGGACATGCTCCAATTTGGCCTGCTTTATCTGAACGAAGGGAGCCGGGAAGGCCGTCAGTTCATCCAGGCAGAGATAATCCGACAATCCACTCGTGCGCTCCTACCGACGGCCAAACCCCAAAAGGCCTTTTACGGCTGGCACTGGTGGGCTTCGTCCTTTTCAGACGAAACGGAGAAAAGCACTGAAACGGATTATTATTACGCGCTCGGCTTTGGCGGTCAATACATTGTTGTCGTCCCGCCTTATGACATGGTGGTTGTTGTTACTGCTGACAAGTTCAAAAAGAAGCGGACTCCTGTGGATATATTCAGGCAGTACATAGTACCGATGCTTGTTCAGCAAGGGTAAATAAAAATCGAAACCTGAGTTGAAAATCGCCATTACGACTCTAAAGCAAAAAAAGGGCCTGCCCGTTTGATCAGGCAAGCCTCTTTTTGCAATACATCGCTACACTAAGGAATGGCGAATTTTACTTGTGCGCGAGAGTGTACATGACCTATCCCAAGTGAATGGTAAGCTCCTGCTGTCCGCTTGAGGCTGGTGTAATGATCACACCCTGCTCTCCCGCTTGACTGCTGCCGCCCTCGACCTGAATAGCTTCGTGAATGCTCCGCAGTACCAGTGACCATGGTTTAACCGCACCCTCAGCCTTTACTGTAATCACAGCATCCTTGCGACTGGCAGTGACGGTCAGCTCTTCTTCACCAGAAGTGTTCACGATAACCGTCCGAGCCTGCTGTCCTTCACCCAGCTCGAACAAGTGAAAAGCCACTTGTTCTGCATAATCATAATCCGGACGGCTGTCCTCATGACCGATCGCCAGCAGCGTGTTCGGCTTCACCAGCACGGGCAGGGTTGTAAAATCGTGATGCTCGTTAACCCAGCGACCACCTGTTACGGTTTCATTCGTCAACAGATTCGTCCACTGGCCCTCCGGTACATAATAATGCACGTTGCCTTCTTTATTAAAGATCGGGGCCACCAAAATGGAATCGCCCAGCATGTATTGCAGATCCAGCGTTGCACAGGTCGGGTCCTGTGGGAATTCCAGCACCATTGCCCGCATCATCGGCAGACCCTTCACCGAGGATTCCACAGCGGACGGATACAGATACGGCATCAATGAACATTTGAGCTTCGTAAAGCTGCGTACCACATCCACCGATTCTTCATCGAACAGCCAAGGCACGCGATACGATTCATTTCCGTGCAGACGGCTGTGGGAAGACAAAAGTCCAAATTGTACCCATCGTTTGTACACGTCCGGCGCAGCCGTTAATTCAAAGCCGCTAATATCATGGCTCCAGAAGCCAAAGCCGCTCAAGCCAAGCGATAAGCCGCCCCGCAGTGATTCCGCCATCGACTCATATGTCGATGAGCAGTCACCGCCCCAGTGAACCGGGAACTGCTGTCCCCCCGCCGTAGCGGAACGTGCGAATAACGCCGCTTCATTTTTACCCAGTTTTTCCTCCAGCACGTCAAATACAGCCTTGTTGTACAAATGCGTGTAATAATTGTGCATTTTCACCGGATCAGAGCCGTCATGATACACCACATTCGTAGGAATCCGCTCGCCAAAATCAGTTTTAAAACAATCCACACCTTGATCCACCAGCACCTTCAGCTTATCCTGATACCAGGCCACCGCAGCTGGATTGGTAAAGTCAACCAGCCCCATACCCGCCTGCCACATATCCCATTGCCACACGCCGCCATCGGCGGTTTTGACCAGATACCCGTTCTCCATGCCTTCATCGAACAAAATGGATTTTTCCGCAATATACGGGTTAATCCATGCGCAAATTTTGAGTCCCTTCGCTTTCAAACGCTGTAGCATACCTTCCGGGTCGGGGAACATATCTTGATCCCATTGGAAATCGCACCATTGGTATTCCTTCATCCAGAAGCAGTCAAAATGGAATACGGAGAGCGGCAAATCACGCTCAGCCATCCCGTCCACAAAATGATTCACCGTTGCTTCATCATAATCGGTCGTGAACGAGGTGGTCAGCCACAAACCAAAGGTCCAGGCTGGTGGTAATGCGGGCTTGCCCGTCAATTTGGTGTAATTATCCAGCACCTCTTTAGGATTGGCTCCGCCAATAATAAAATACTCTAACGATTCGCCAGAGACGCTAAACTGCACCTTCGAGACATTTTCCGATGCAATTTCATACGATACCTTTTCCGGATGATTGACAAACACACCATACCCTTTATTAGACAGGTAAAATGGAATGTTTTTGTACGCCTGCTCACTGCTTGTGCCGCCGTCCTCATTCCAGATATCGACCACCTGCCCATTTTTCACAAATGGAGTGAAGCGTTCCCCGAGGCCGTATATGTACTCCCCGATTCCCAACTCCAGCTGCTCCCGGAAAAAAGGCTGATCCTGTGGATCTGTAATGTATCCAGGCCCACGATGTCCGCTCCCCGTGATTTTACGATCCTCCACATAAAAACCTACGTCCCAGCTCTTTCCACGGCCGACACGCACACTCAGATTGCCGCTTTTCAGCACCGCTGCGTCCTCGCCTACCGTAATATCCACCTCTGTTGGCAAGGTATGAATTTCAAAATCCGGTCCATGATGCACCCGCCCCTTGTGGTGGTTAAAACGTACCCGAATGACATTCGGCATCGGCGAGCTATAGGTCGCTTTCAGCAACGCCCCGTTCAGGGTGTCTCCTTTATGCTCGATCCGGTGGGTCGACGCATATACCGTCATGGAAGCATCGTCCGTCACAATATCACGGATTTCCGCAGGATTTTGGATCTCATAGCCTTTGCGGACCATCCAATAGCCATCTGTAAATTTCATCTGTTTATTTCCTCCGTTTCGATCTATATATTGTTGAACCCAAAATATTGTTGAACCCAAATAAAATTGCTTGTTGGATTTTCTCGAAATCCTTACTATAATAATATTGATTTATGAAAGGGTTTACTTCTTTTATTTTGACGTATTGTATCAATATTTTGATATTTTCTATACAAAACAAAAATCAGGAAGGGAGTGGGTGAAATGAATCGGGAAATGTTGCGGGAAAACCGTATTCATGGTAATCCCATGTATCCGGTCAGCGTGTATCCGAGCGTAGAGCAGTTGAACGGAAACAGCGTGCTGGAGTCTCATTGGCATGAGGAAATGGAGTTTATCGTCGTAGAGCAGGGTAGCGCCGTCTTTCAGACGGATATGGAATACACCGAGGTCAGCGAAGGTGAAGCTCTTTTTGTCAACAGCGGAGAGCTTCACGCCGGATATTTAAAAAAAGCTCCAAGTTGCGTATTCTCTGCTGTGGTGTTTCATCCCGATCTGCTGCACAGCCGGACACAGGATACGGTGCAGGAGCAGTTTATCGACCCTTTTATCAGCAAAAAGCTCGTCGTTCCCCCTCACATTCGCGGGGTCCTGCCTTGGGAACAGGAGGTGCTGACCGCGCTGCGCCTCATCATCACCAGCCATGAGCAGAATGCGCCAGCCCGTGAGCTGGCGACCAAGGCACAGCTCTATGGCATCATCGCCAGCATGTATCCTCATATGACCCCGGCTAACGGAGAGGACGTGATTATGGCAGGTCAACGCAGCAAAGTCGAACGGATCAAAAAAGCGCTGGCGTACATCAACAGTCATGCTCATGAGCCCATTCGTTTGCGAGATATCGCGGATGAGATCCGTATGAGCGAGGGACACTTTTGCCGTTTCTTCAAGCAGATGGTGCAAAAAAGCCCGGTCGAATACATCAATTACCACCGGGTTCAGAAGGCTTGCAGACTGCTGGAGCAAAGTGACCGCAAGGTGGTCGATATTGCGCTGGAGGTTGGCTTTGATAATCTGAGCTATTTTATCGCAACCTTTAAAAAATGGAACGGCATGCCCCCTTCGCAATATCGCAAGCAGCACGAAGCAGAGCAGATGCTTGCAGCAGCCCCCTTTGTCACAGATATATATTCTCAGCCATCTGCTAAAGTGTAGAATAAACGGAATAATCCCTCTGAGCAAAAATAGGCATGATTCACAGGTTCACCCGTTTCGATCAGATACGTTCCCTGATGTACATGCTTTACATGGGTTCGTTCTACAAATACGGTAATACGGATACATATACTCATTGCTCCCCGGAATTCTTAAATAGAAGGAAACCTTTTTGATTTTTAAATACAGAAAACAGGGGCTATCCCTCCAGTCTTTACAGACCTTATAGGACAACCCCTTTCAAAAAGCGCACATATCATAAATACACACGTATGGGCTAAGTAGCCTGTCAGGCTTCCGCAATATCCTCTTCCACGAAGAGCGAAACCTTGCGGATACCGTCTGCTCCGATCACAACAAGACCCTGATCCGACAGACGGATTTCAGGGATGACGACCAGCGCCAGCAGCGACAATGTCATCAGCGCGTTATTCAGCACACAGCCGGATTGCTGAAGTGCCCGGCTGATGCTCTCGGACTGCGCAGCCACCTCTGCAAACGGCGCAGGAGACATCAGCCCGGCGATAGGCAGTGGGAAGCGTGTTTCGCCCGAGGCGGACACAACCACAACGCCGCCGCGCATAGCCACGGCCTGCTTCGCCGCCTGGGTCATCAACTCGTCATCGTTGCCAATGACGAGCAGGTTGTGGCTGTCATGCGCCACAGTCATGGCAATTGCAGCAGGCTCGGTGAAACCGACGCCCGTCACGAGTGCCACCGCGTGGCTGCCACTGGCATGATGCCGCTCGAAGACGGCTATTTTGCACAGATCCTGCGCGGGATCTGCCGCGACCTCACCATTGCGGACCGGAACGGTCATCCGCACTTCCTTCGTGTCCACATGATTTTCTGTGACACGAATCACTCGTACAGGTACGTTCCCCTCCTGTACTGGAGCTGCAATGCGGAAATCCGCAGCACTCAGGTCTCGTCCCAGACGGACCGTGTCCATCACTTCCGCCGGATAAGCGAAGCCATCCCAATCGGCGACCATTTGGCCATGCTCGGCCACCAATTGACCCGCCGCAATCGTAGCGGTCACGTTCACTTCGGCCAGTCGGCCATCAAGCAAAATAATATCGGCAATCGCCCCCGGAATAATAGAGCCGATATCCCGCGCTACGCCAAAGCGCTCTGCCGTATTCAGCGTAGCCATCTGAAACGCGGTCACGGGCTTGACGCCCTGCGCAATGGCATGACGCACGACGAAGTCCATCTGACCCTCATGGAGCAAGGATTCCGCGCTGCGGTCATCCGTCACCAGCATCATGCGACGGGTATCGAGGCCCATTTCCGTGCTGGCGCGGATGGTCTCGGCCACATCATGCCATGCGGAGCCCTGCCGCATTTTGGCATACATGCCGAGCCGGATACGCTCGGCTACATCCTCGGGCGTGACACACTCGTGGTCGCCCGTAATCCCTGCGGCTGCATATACCGGCAGCCGCCAATCGTCGGAGGCCCATGTAAAATGGCCGTCCGCCACCTTGCCCGCGCGCAGCGTGGCCTGAATTTCCCCGATCATCACATCGTCTCCATAGACGACGCCCGGGAAATTCATAACTTCGCCCAGCCCGATCATATCCGGGCCCCAGCTTAAGGCTTCCGCGACTTCCGCCGGGCCGAAGGAGGCCCCTGTCGTTTCCAGTTCCGGCCCTGTGGACGGAACACAAGAAGCCACCTGCATGTAAGCAGCCAGCGGTGTCGTGCGTGCTTCATCAAGCATCAGGCGAAGTCCTTTCAGACCGAGCACATTGGAAATTTCATGCGGGTCAAAAAATCCACCAGTCACGCCCAGCGGCAGCACAGCTTTTGCAAACTCGGTCACCGTAAGCTGCGTGCTTTCAATGTGACAATGTCCATCCAGTAATCCCGGTGCCATATAGCGGCCTTCCGCTTCAATGATCACGGTATCTTCTCCAATGGTATGGCTAACGTCCCGCCCGACGTATGCGATACGGGAGCCCTGCACAGCAATAGACATTCCCGGTAATAATTCGCCCGATACCACATTGACCAGCGTTCCTCCGCGGATAACCAGCGATGCCTTGCGCTCCCCTCTGGCTGTAGCTACCAGCTCGGGTACACAGTCCGCCAGCGGCGGGCGTTGAAATACACTCTTCATGTCCATTACGTTTTGTTACCTCCGTTTATGCTTCTTGCCTGTTTTACTTATTTGCTTATGTTACTGGAATACGTACAATTATGCCAGTCTTACAGAACAGGATCACTTTCTTCCACTTTACGGGCATACGTATCCGATTCCTGCGAACTCACGAACGGTGTAATTTCGCCTCTTGTATAGATGTGTAGCAAATGCATAGCCCGCGTACATGCGGTGTAGAACAGCTTGCGCTCACTTTCACGCTGATATTGCTCCGCTGAGCCGTCATAGATCAGGACCGCATCAAATTCCACGCCTTTTGCCAGGTAAGCCGGAATGATATGGACTCCCTTTTCAAAAGCCGGGGTTGTCTTCTTGATCAGCCTTGGCTTCACAGGCAACTCTCCTTCGAGCGCTTCATAGGCTGCCGCACTTTCTCCGGCATTTTTGCAGATCACTGCCACGGATTCATAACCTTCTGCCAGCAATTCCGTGATGTTTCCGACGATCAGACGATGCAGCGTTTCACGCGAACGTACCTCCGTAACACGAGGCTTCTCCCCCTTGCGGTTAAACGGTACAATATGCTCGCCTCCAGCCACCATTCCCCGGGTAAACTCCACAATTTCCTGTGTCGAGCGGTAGCTGCGTGTCAGGGAAATCATCTCGGTCTGTTCCGCTCCATACAGCTCATAGAGAGGCTCCGCATCCTGAAGCACAGAAGCATGCGCATAGATCGCCTGATTAAAATCACCCAGCGCGGTCATTTTAGCCTGTGGAAACAAACGTTTGAAAAAAGCCAACTGAAAGGGTGAATAGTCCTGTGCTTCATCAATAAACACATGACGGATATTGCTATTGGAACGAAAGCCCAACATCAGCTCACGCAGATACAAAAAGGGTGTCACGTCCTCATAAGCCAGTTCCCCGGCCTGCATCCGATCCAGCGTTTGACGGCTGATTTCACTCCAGCTATCGGGCAGCTCGGCGTGATTGGCCAGCTGGCTCAGCAGCGTCTCATTCAGGAACAACTCGCCATATAAGCGGGTCGTGTCCACAAAGCGAAGCGCTTTGATCCATTTACGCAAAGGCTTCAAGCGGTCACTGACCACCATTCGCGCCAATATTTCCCGTTCACGTGTAAAATCGTCAAAGGTATGGCCCTTATTCTTGGATTTACGCCGCATACGATTATAAGCACGCTGGTAATCCTCAGGCTCCATCAGGTCCATCTGCTGATCTACCCATGGAGCGGAGCATTCCTCTTTACCGAAACGGGCCAGCTCCTTGAGCATCCAATCCCGAAGCAGTTCCAGTCGATTGGCCAGCCGCACCGAAGAGTCAAACCCATAAAACCTACGCACCATTTCCTCCACTGGAACCACCTCGCGCCCTTGAAACCGGATCGGTTTAAAACGCATACCCTCCTGTTCCAAATACGCCTTGTATCCGGTAATTGCTTGCAAAAACGTCTTGGACGACTTAAAGCGGATGCCTTCCATTCTGGCCTCATACCCCGTCTGTGAAGATGCCGACAATACATATTCCAGCTGCTCAAAAGGGTCTTCCAGTTGAAACTCCCGGCCCAACCGACGCTCCAAATACTCCTGAAGAGTCGCCTGGAGCATATTTTCCTCACCCAATTCAGGCAGTACCGTTGAAACATAGCTGTTAAACATCGGATTGGGCGAAAATAGCACTACCTGATCCGCGCGTAAGCGGTCACGGTACTTATACAGCAAATACGCTACTCTCTGAAGCGCAGCAGAGGTTTTACCGCTACCCGCCGCCCCCTGTACGATAAGCATCCGGCTTCGATCATCACGAATGATGCGATTCTGCTCCCTTTGGATAGTTGCCACGATACTTTTCATCTGAGCATCCGAGCTGCGACTCAGCACCGCCTGTAGCAGCTCGTCTCCAATCGTTACCCCTGTATCGAACATAAAACGAATCTGTCCATCTCGAATCGAGAATTGGCGCTTGAGCGTCAGTTCTCCTTCCATTTCCCCTGCCGGAGTCTTATAGGAAGCAGGACCCGGCATATTATCGTAATAGAGATTGGAAATAGGCGCACGCCAGTCGTAGACCAGAAATTCCTTGTCCTGATTATCCAGCAGGGAAGCAATCCCCAGATAAACACGCTCTGCGGGCTGCCCTTCCTCAGCAAAATCAATACGTGCAAAATACGGTGATTCCAACAGCTTTTTCAAACGACCTAGCGCCTCTGTAGAATGCTTGTGCCTGCGCTCCCGTTCCGACAGAATTTCAGATTGCTGACGTAAACTGGTGGATGTCTCTCCCACATCATCCGCTTCACTAAAGTTGATCGTTACCTCATCCCAAAAGTCTTTACGCATATCTACGACATCTCCGCGTACAGAGCCAACCTCCGTCTCCAGCTTCCGAATTCGCCCGCTAATGACAGCAGTCACGTCCTCTACTCTCCGTTGTTCCTCGTTCCATTGCTGCTCAGTAGCCACTGGCATCACTCCTGTTCCGTTTCCTCCTGCTCCACCGCAGGGCTAAACTATGCTCTATTATGGACCTGGGTATACCCCTGGCATCCCTCTGATCCGAGGAAATTGACTTAAACTTTGAAACATGCTATAATATGATAAGAAGTGTGATAATGACTTAAAAATCACGGTTTTATCATAAACATAGCATCCTCTATTGTAGCAATTTTACCCCCTGTTCGCAACCAGCGGGCTTTTTTTATGCCTTTATATACTTAAAAAGCGGCCGTCCATCTATAAGATGAATACGGCCGCTTTTTGCTTTTTCATACATTCGCTATTTGCTCTCTTCGACAGGATGAATATGTTCCGCCAGTCTGCTCAACCGCTCCAGTTGATGACCATAGTCATACATCGCAGCAGCCACAATCGAGAGTCTCAGCATTCCCTCCTGACAGTGGTCAAAACGGGTAATCGCATGCTTCATAAATTCGCCGTTCGCCTGCTGGAACATTTCGCTTTCGTCCTCGTTCGGTTTCAGCTTATCTTCAAACTTCAGCAGCGCATGTTCATGGAACCGGATCAGCAGCTCCAGATGACCATCAAAAAACGCATCCGTTCCCTTCGGTCGCACAGACTGGAAATAGTGCCTTTCCACCGCGTCCAGTACCTCATACCCTTTATGCAAACTTCCGAGCATTTGCTTGTATACCACCATCTGTCTCGTCTGACTGAACCGGGAGCGCTTGAGCTTCTTCTGCTCTTCCTCGAACAAATGATATTTATCCGATAGCGATTTTATGGCTCCCTCCAAATTGCCTTTTTCCTCTTTAAAGACAGACTCCTTAATCTCATCGGAAATAGCGGTGCGCAGCAGCAAGGACATACTGTTAAACACACTCTGAATCTGATTGATAAACTGCCTTTTTGGTTTCGGGGGAAAAACAGTAACATTAATGACAAAAGCAGAAACTATCCCGATTAAGGTGAGCACAAAACGGGTCACCGCAAACTTCCAGTCACCGGAAGCCTCCATTACAGAAACAACGGTAACGAGTGTCAAACCTACCGTATCAGCCATATTTATTTTCAGACATATCATAAGTACCAGTACACATACCAATCCGACCGCAATCGGTTCATTTGAAAACACCATTCCGCCCACCAACGCCATGATTGCACCCAATGTGCTTGTTTGGAGTTGATCCAGAAAATAACGCCACGACCTGTAAATCGATGGTTGCATGGCAAAAATAGCGGCTATCGCTGCCCCCACAGGCGAATGGGTATTCAAGAGCGTGCTCAAAAAAAGGGCGAGCGTCACTGCGATTCCCGTTTTTAACACCCGTGCTCCAAAAGCCAAAGCCATCCCTCCTGCTTACCCTTCAAATTTATTCATACCGAATTACTATAAAGAAAATTCAATGTAAAGTCCATGCTTTATTATTACCCCAAAAAAATCGGAGACAAGTAATATTTATGAAATGCACGGTTCCTGCTAGAATACATATCAACAGCATCAACTTATCTGCATCAACGTCACAGGAGGACCGCATCGTGCCATGGATTAGCAAAATGTTAGACGAGCCTCGAAAGTGGCCGCGTAATATCCGATTGTTTTTTATCGCCAATCTGCTGTATCAGATGGGTACTGGAATGTTTTCCGTTCTATATAATCTGTATATCCAGGGGCTTGGCTTCGGGGATGACATGAATGGCCGAGTAGTGAGCATGCAAGCACTGGCTACAGCCTTGCTGTTTATTCCGGTCGGTTTTTTAGGGGATCGGAGGAGCCGCAAACACATGCTGGTCATCGGTGCATTATTCAGCGGTGTCGCCTTTCTCATCCGTACCTTTACGGATACCAGTGGCAGTATGCTGGTTTTCGCCGTCGTTTCGGGTGTATTCGCCGCCTTTATTCAGGTGCTGGCTGTACCCTTTTTAGCGGAAAGCATCAGCAAAGCCCAACGCTTGAAAATATTCAGCTATTACTCGGCTCTTGTACTCGCAGCACAGGTCATGGGGAGCTTTGGCGGTGGTGTACTTGCGGATGGGCTGCAAACGTGGGGGATCACACAGCTCTCCAGTCTGCGGGTCGCCCTGTTCCTCGGAGGAACGGCAACTTTGATGGCTTTTATTCCATTATTGTTCATGACAGAAGCCTCTCACGTCGAAGAAGAAGCATCCCTCGCCAAACCGACACCTGAAACAGTGACGGCGGAAGCCACGACCGCTTTACCAGTACCACCTGCTCCTGCTGCTTCTTCGGATACCCGAGTCATCGGACAATTTGTTCTTGCCCAGTTTTTTCTCGGGTTGGGCTCAGGTCTGGTCATCCCGTACCTCAATTTGTATTTTACGAACCGCTTTTCCGTATCGCTCAGTGCGATGAGTTTGCTGATTGCTCTCGGTCAACTGATGACGATCCTCTCCATGCTGATCGGGCCTACGCTTGGCAGCCGGATCGGACTGGTCAAGGCTGTCGTTGGCTTTCAACTGCTCTCGCTCCCGTTTCTCCTGATTACCGGCTTCACGAATGTCCTCTGGATTGCTTCGATCAGCTTTCTATTCAGGCAAGCCTTGATGAATGCGGCCAATCCGCTGCAAACCGCCATTCTGGTGGAACGTGTATCGGATAAGAACCGAGGCATTGCCAACTCGGTTCTCCAGACGACCTGGATGCTCGGCACCGCAGGCATGGGACCTGTACAGGCCTATCTGGTTACGACCTACGGCAACTACTGGGGCTATGCCATCACATTCAGCATGACAGGTGTGTTTTATATTTTGTCCTCCCTCGTCTACTATTGGATGTTCCGAGAAAACCGCCCGTCCGTGGGTCAGCTTTTACAAAACCCGGCAAGCCCGTAAACAAAATCATGCCACAATATAAGCCGGAGCCTCCAAGCGGACTCCCCTGGATCGTCATAGGATAAATGAGAATGGCGGAGGAGGAATGAAGGCATGCTTCGAGTCGCATTATTTACGGACACGTATGCGCCTGACGTAAATGGCGCTGCCCTAACACTGGAACGATGGATTGGCTATCTGGAGAAACATGGGGTATCTACGCTCGTCTTCGCACCGGAGGCAGACCACCGTCTGCCCTCAGGGCCGGGTGTAGAACGGTTTCGGAGCATTCCTTTTTTGTTGTATCGGGAATGCAGACTTGCGATCCCCAACGCCAAACAAATCAACGACCGTTTGTCCGCCTTTTCCCCGCACCTGATTCATGTCGCTACCCCCTTTAACCTTGGCCTGTACGGAACAAGCTACGCAGCCAAACACCATATTCCACTCGTCGCCTCATATCATACCCACTTTGATAAATACCTCGAATATTACAAGCTTCGCTGGCTTGAACCTGCCTTATGGAAATACATGCTCTGGTTTCACAGACATTGTGAAAGGGTGTACGTACCCTCTCGTTCAACCATGGAGTTATTGCACAGTAAAGGAATGAGTCAACTCGAAATCTGGGGCAGGGGCATTGATACCCATCGCTTCCAACCTAAAGTGGATCGTCACGCAGTATGGAGAAAATGGGGCGTTCGTGCAGACGCATTCGTTATTTTATATGTCGGCAGACTTGCACCGGAAAAGGGAATAGACACCTTACTGGATGCTTACCTCCAGTTGCCGGACGATGTCCGGGCAGAATCTGTGTTGGTCATTGCAGGAGACGGTCCACTGTACAAGGTCAAAACAGCGGCAGACATGGGGATGCCAGAGCATGCAGTCCAATGGCTTGGCTTTGTGAAAGGACAGGAATTAGCGGAGCTATACGCCGCAGCGGATGTATTCCTGTTTCCCTCCACTACGGAAACATTCGGCAACGTCGTGCTGGAGGCCATGGCAAGCGGAACACCCGTGGTCGGTGCCGATGAAGGCGGGGTAAAGGATAATCTCATCCATGGGAAGACCGGCCTATTGTGTCCTGCGGGAGATGCCGCTTCCTTTGCCGAAGCTGTGCACCTGTTGTACAAAGACAGACCACTTCGCGATTCTATGTCTATAGCGGGTAGAGCCTACAGCATGGAACAGACATGGGATCGCATTTTTGAACGACTGCTGGACAGCTACATGGATGCCGCAACCTTGCATCTCGACAGCCGCCCTATGACACATATATAGCCCCAGGAACTGCGGATCTCAGGATACATCAAAGGGTGGTTAGAAAATGCTTTGGTATGCATTCTGTAACCACCCTCCACTATCATTATAACTTTATACCATCCAGCTATGAACTCCTAAAGAAAGGAAACCGTTAATATCTTAGCTGTTTCAGCAACTTGTTATGTACTCCGCTCAACAGAATCACGGCTGTCAGGGCGCCGATCAAAGCCAGAAGCATATCCCATTGGGTATCCCATATATCCCCTTGTGTTCCCAAAAAGGCTGCTGCGCCTGTTCCAGTCGCCTTCGCTATGGCAAACTCAATCAGCTCATACGCAGCACTAATCGCAAGGCACACACTAACCGTGAGAAAGGTCAGCCAACCTCCGCTTCCCAAGGTCGTTTTTCGCAGCAGCACTTCTCTGACAATAAGGGCGGGTACAAACCCTTGCACAAAATGCCCAAGCCGGTCGTAATAATTACGCTCCAGCCCGAATGTATCCCGTATCCAGTTGAACAGGGGCATTTCCGCATAGGTATAATGCCCGCCGACAATCAGAATCAGCGCATGCAGGAATATAAGAGTATACACCAGATTCGTAAACCGGAATTGGCGGTAAACAGCCACCAGCAGTCCGCTCCCAAAATCGCCGGGAGAACTTCCAGTACCCAAGTAAAATAATCCTCCGGATGGATAAAGGACCAGGTGAGAGCAAGCACCAGTAATACAAGCAAAACAAGCGGATAGCGATCATTTTTCGACCTTCCCGTTGCCTGATTCATGCCTCATTCCTCCTCAACCCGCAGCTCTATCCTTCATTCGTTACGACATGTTTGACACGCCCAACCTGTCCGTCTGCCAAACGCACTTTAATTCCATGCGGATGACGCGGAGAATTGGTCAAAATATCCTTCACCGTTCCTCGCGTCAGCTTTCCGGTAGGCTGATCTTTTTTTAGCACAATATCCACCTGGAGCCCTGCGCGAATATCCGATCGGTTCTGTCCGTTCATGTTCTCTATTCCTCCTCTCTATTCAAGCTTCGGCTACTCAGCCACTTGGTCGCATCAAAATCACCAGTTACGCCATTCATCCCGACGACTGTTCCCGATCCAAACCACGCACATCGTGGATACATAGCTAATGAACAAAATAGCAAATACCATCCCGCTAAACTCCACAAAATGAGTACGCTGTAGGGTATCTGCCCATATGGAAGACACCTGCGCATAGAGTTGGGAAGGCGCAGAAATAATATCCCACGTATTCCCCCGAAAGAAACGGCCAATATAAATACCCAAGCTGCTCAACAGCAGTACCGCCAGCACAAACAGCCAGCTTACAAACCCTCCACGTGCACGTCGTACTAACTGACGTACAGATTCGAGCGATACAAACCCCATCGTCAGCCCAAGGACAGCGACCAACAGCATCCCCAGTACATGATTCCAGAAATATGGCTCTCCCCAGAAGCGTTGCTCCCCAAGAAATGGATATCGGGCGAATACATGCAGCAAATCTGTGATTAAATACGGTGTATTGGGATAAAAAAAGAGCCATACCGCTCCTGTTATCCAGAGCAAAAATGTTCTCGTTCCCCGCCGCCAGGAACTATAAATCACATCAAGCAGCAGCGTTAAAAGCATCGGAATCCAGGCCAGCATCATATTCCACCAAATGAAATGATAAGGGCTGCCCCCCGAGGGCAGCCGCACGTTAATGATCCACAAGGTGCTTATCACTGAGCATACGGCCAATACAATAAAAACATACCCTTTTACAGGATAATTCAACGATCTTAAACGGGCATACATAGGTGTCATTCCCTCCCTTACAACCGTCCATCCTTCCTGACGTTCCAATTTACACCTGTTCTGGACAGTGTACACCACAATCGCTTCAAGCTCAATGGAAGCGCTCCATTCAGCCTGCCTCAAGACGTGAAAAAGCACCTGTTTCCGAGACTGACCTCATCCTCGGAAACAGGTACTCATCGTACCTCAAACGTCACTCACAGGCAAAGGCGACATGCGGATCATGATCGTCTGATCAAACGGAGCCATCCAATTGACCAGCAATGTCTGACAATCCACAGGGTGAGCAGCCCCTCGAACCGAAGTAGCCGCATGCTCCATCGCTGTTCCTGTCAGCTCAAACCACGCATTTCCCGATTCATAGCGTGCCATACCGCCAGTCCAGCATTGCACTGCTTCACTAACCCGTCTATATTCCCCACAAGTAAATTTCCCTTCACGTCCAAAAACAAATAAAATCTGTGTCATGCAATCCACCGGACCTTCTGAACGAAAACGAAGCGTCCACACATCCTCCTGACGATCCACATCCACCCGGATTTCATGTTTCTGTTCATGGGTTAGTAGACGTTTGTGATGCGGGAGCAAATACCACGGACTGATTTCCTCCTGCGAGGTAGGCGGCAGATCGGCGGCAGCAACAGGCCCATAATAGCCTTTGACCTGCTGACCCGATAGCGTCCAGCCGGTTTCATGCACAGTTAGCTCCTGCATAGGCACGAAGCCTGGCGAGAAATAGGAAGCTGCCTGAACCGCCAGCAGACGCGCATCTCCATGACGCAACGACAGGAACGATGAAGCCTCGGTCATGAGCGTCGCGCTGGTATCCTTCTGCCGATATCGAGCAACCGGAGCGCCAAAATCCGTGTGCAGCCTGCTGTGATAAATGTGCTGATGATGCCCTGCCTCATCTATCCGGCTCAGATAGTCAGCTCTCGGAAAGTCTCCGTTCAGCAGCTTGTTATAGGTGACAGGCAATGCGGCTGGCGAGCGTTTGCGGGTTTGCAAGCGCGGCTCCAGTAAAAAGCGGACAGCCGCATTAATCGGAGCACCGCCCGGATGATCCATTACCTGAATGGCTGCGACAGCCATCGCTTCGAATATAGCATCCTCATCCTCGGTAGCCAGCATAGCATACGGGAGAAGATAGGAGGATAGATTCATCATCACACCGAAGTCCTGTCTTCCCGAATACTCTGTGACCACTTCCCCATCGGGATGAACAAGATATACCATCATGTGCAAATTGCGTCGTACCGGCTCAAGCAGCTCCGGCAGCTTCAATAAACGGGCGGCATGAATCAGCATAATATCACTGACAGCATTATAAATTCCGTTGCTGCGCTCCGTCCATTCGCCATCCGGCGTTTCGTCCAGCCCTTCTGCCAGCCACATACCGGCCCGGGCGAGCGCCTCGGGCAGATCAAACAGCTCGTGCAGGAAGCCCAGAGCAGCGCACAGCACCCAGCGGTGATTCGGTGTATGGCAGCCTCCGGTCAGCATGACCGGAATCGTCCGCTCCAGAAACAGGCGGATCGCGTCAGTCACCTGGCGCAGCTCCAGCCAGTCCTCACCGATCAGCAACTGGTAGACCTGAGCATAGCCTACCACCACGAACGCCGTATCCGGCGGCGAGTGAAAATTGGTCCAGCCCGGCGAAATAGAGCCGTCTTCATGCTGTACACGCAGCATATACTGCGCCGCCAGCTCCAGCCGAATGAGCACACCCTCATTCCGGTAATAAGCGGAATCCGGATTGACGAGCGCGGCTGCCCAGACCGCCATTGCCGCAGGAGTGCCGACCGAATGATTAGGCCAGGCAATCCCGTTCTCATCATCGGTCACCCCCCCGTAATAACGACTGTCGACATCCAGCACCTGATGGTCCATGCCCGGTTTCACCCAGGCATCATTGACCGCTACGATTTCACTATACATTCCCTCAGCCCCTGTGATATGCATAATCGTTGATCATCCTTGCGTCTGAAGTTTCGCTATCTTGCTTGTCAACAACTCATGGCTGCGTTCAATATCCTCCGGCTGACAGGCTGCTTTCAGCTCATAGACCTTAATTGGGGCCTGCCGGATAATATTCACGAAACGATCAAAGAACTCCAGATCACCACTATGAATATAAGGGCACCAGTGATCAGATAACCCTATCGTTTCATGAATGTGGACACCGAGAATATAGTCGATCATTTCATTGGCTTCCTTGGCATTATCATACAGCCCCATTCGGTCCATAATCATGCCATGTCCAATGTCATACCACAGATATACAGGCGCGCCCTTCAAATCGTCTATGATCGTCTTGGCCTCTTGTAATGTAGGCATTTGATAGCAGCGTGAACGTGTTTCGATACCAATCGCTACATCATAGCCCTTGGATGCGATGCGGTCACACACCTCTTCCAGACTGTCGCGGATACGTTGTACATAATGCCCGCTCAGCGCATTGCGCCGCTCCAGCATTTGTGCCCACAGCGCCTGATAAGCAGCCGAATCCCTGCCCTGCTCTCGGTAAATCACTTCCAGCTCGCCACTGATATCGTAAGGAAATGGAACCTCTCCGGGATGCACAACCACTGCCTTTGCACCATAACGATGCGCATATTCCGCAGATTGTACCAGCAGTTCTATCGCGCGTTTTCGCTTCGTCTCATCATCAAACCCAAGCAGAACGGAATCCGTACCATAATCCGGATCAGGCGTATGTGGAAACGTATTATGCACACTAGATATGCCGATTTCTCCCCGCTCAATCATAGGCTCAATCGTCGTCAGCATTTCCCGGGTAATGTTATAATTCAGCTCCACCCGGCCAAAGCCCAGCTCACGTATTTCCTCCACAAGCTCTCGGCCGACGGTATGCTTCTTTATATTCCAACAAGTGGAAAAGGAGTATTCCCCCTTCGCTTTCATCGTCATCATCCTTTCACCGCTCCAAGCATCACGCCGCTGACAAAATACCTTTGCAGCCACGGATAAACAAGCAGGATCGGAACCGTTGCGAAAATGACACTCGCCGCCTTCAGCCCTTCAGGTGTAATTTTCGCACCGCTCGCTCCTTCCAGTCTCGACAGCTCAGACACCATGTTATTTTGAATCATTTGATACAGCTTGAGCTGCAACGGGAACAAATCCGGGTTTTGAATATACATCAGCGTATCCTGAAACCCATTCCAGCGCCCCACACCGTAAAACAGGCTTAATGTCGCCAGGACAGGCAGGGACAGCGGAAGCACAATCCGAATCAAAGTGCCGAATTGACTGCTGCCGTCGATCTCTGCCGCTTCTCCCAAGCTCTCTGGAATCCCGTTAAAGAAGGAAATCAGAATAATCAGATAAAACGGGCTGATCAGACCTGGTAAAATAAGAGACCACATATTATTCAGCAAATGCAGATCGCGCACCAGAATGTATTCTGGAATGATACCGCCACTGAAAAACATCGTGACTACAATCATGAACATAATCGTTTTGCGGCCTTTTAAATTTTTCTTCGTTAATGGGTATGCAGCTATCATCGTCATCAGCATACTCAGCACCGTCGTGATCACGGTCAGCATGACCGTAAACCCGAGCGAACGAATCATGCTCATATCGGAGAAAACTTTTCCATACGCCTTCAAATTGAAATCAACCGGAAACAGGGTAACTTCCCCGGACGTAATAGCCCGGTTTGAGCTGAAGGAAATAGACAAAATATGAATAAACGGGGCCAAACACAGCAGTACAGCCACAGCCACCAATATGGTGGTTACAATATCAAAGGTGCGGTTCGCAGTACGTTCACTCATCAGGTGTCAGCTCCTTTACCACTTACATAATACTTTCATCCGTCAGCTTCTTGGATGCATAGTTCGCACCCAGTACGAAGATCAGGCCCACCACGGCTTGGAACAAACCAACCACCGTTGCCAGTGTGTATTGACCGGATTCCATCCCGATGCGGTATACAAACGTACTTAGCACATCGGAATAATCCCGAACCGCCACATTGCCAATCACATAAGGACGATCAAAGCCAATGGTGATCATATTGCCCAGATTAATGATGAGCAGCGTAGCAATCGTCGTTTTCATGCCCGGGATGGTAATATGCCAAATTCGTTTCATACGTCCTGCGCCATCTACCTCAGCAGCCTCGAACAACTCCCGGTTAATTCCGGTCAAGGCAGCCAGGTACAAAATCGTTCCCCAGCCTGCACTTTGCCACACACCTGTAAGTAGATACGTGATCACCCAGTCATTTTTATCCGTCAAAAATGGAATCGCCTGAAACCCGATCGAGGTCAGCACATTATTGATCATGCCGGACTGCGTACCAAACACCTGGTACACAATCCCGCCGATAATTACCCACGAGATAAAATGGGGAATATACAAAATCGTTTGCGAAAGCTTTTTAAACCAGACTACTTTCAATTCATAGAGTAAAATCGCCAGGACCAAGGGTGCCGGAAAAGATACCAGCAGATCCAGCAAATTCAGCACGATGGTATTGCGCAGTGTTCTATAGAAATCGTCCATGCGGAACACTTCCCGAAACGCGTCGAACCCGATCCATTCACTTCCCGTAATCCCTTGGAAAAAGTTAAAATCCTTAAATGCAATCTGCACGCCCCACATCGGGCCATATTTGAACACAATGAAGTAGGCCAAGGGCAGCACAAGCAACGCGTATAATTGCCAATATCTGCGGAAGTAAACGTTCCCTTTCATGCGCTGTCTCTCCTTTACGTTCCGCCTTCTTACTTACCTGTCATGGCCTTGTAAGCCTCGGTGCGCTCATCCAGTATCGCCTGACCACCGCTTGCCATATAATCCTTCAATGCAGCTTCAAAGGTTGCATCAAATTGTGCGGACGGTGCCATCACCGATTTGACGACCATTTCATCAAACTTGTCCAGCAGCGAGTTGCTGTATTTGGACTCGGATTTAATCGGATGGTCAAATTTCAGCGGAGGAATGGTATCCGTGTTGGAAATATCCATTGCTTTGCGGACATCCCCCTGGAACTGGGATGGCATGCCCAAAATAAAGGCTTCCTTGTTCTTCTCATCATCGCCTGCAATCTTGCCGTTCGCTACGATAACTACATCGCCCTGATTATAGATACGGTCTTGTGCTTCTTGTGTCGGTTTTTCCTTGGCGACTGGAATTCCGTCTTTCAAGGTATAATTTTCGCCTTCCACACCATTTTGCATATCGAGCAGCACCTTTTCGGAAGACATCCAGTCGAGGTACTTGATCGCCTCAATCGCATGCTCACTGGATTTAGGTACCATGATGTACAGGCCATTGGATGCAAATTCCGGCTTGGCATGCTTGCCCTCACTGTTCGTGTACGGGTCCATTGGCGTCAGCTTGGCTTTCGGCTGGTTGGCCAACAGATTTGGATACGCCGAGTCATTGTAAAAAATGTTGTCGTAATCTTCGCTGAAAAAGCCGATATTGCCGCTTTGAATGTCCTGTGTCAGCTGTTTTTTGTCCTTATCCAGACCGAAGTCCTTGCTGATCAGATCTTCATTGTAAAGCTTGTTCATAAACTGTACTCCATCCTTGAATCCAGGCAGCAGGATCGGATAGTCACGGGAACCCAGCTTTTGAGTCAGCGTATATTTCTGCTCATCCGTCACTGGCTTGATAAAAGACCACAGCAGCGAATCATATTGTCCAGGCTCCATCGTCATCCCCATTGGAATCACCTTGCCGCCGGTCTTGCCGGGGTCTTTTTCCTTGAACGCTTTGAGCGTGTTATATAGTTCGTCTGTCGTTTTAGGGACAGGCATTTTCAGTGTATCCAGCCAATCCTGGCGTATAAAGGAAGAATATTTCCCTAAAATAGTGCGCTTGCCCGGAATGGCAAATTGCTTGCCCTCAACCTGACCGTAGCTCAACGTATCTTCACCAAGGAATTTTTTAAGATTCGGGCCGTACTCGTTTAGCAGTGGGGTCAAGTCCGTCAGTCCCCCCTGCTCCGCGTACCGCTCAAAAGTGCCGGAATCGTAAGTGAATACGATATCAGGTACATCGCCGCCACTCGCCATCAGGACATTCAGCTTGGTGACCTCTTCCGAGCGCTGAACAGGCACATACGATAGATCAATATTGTTGGGTTTGCCAAAGTTCTCTTTTGCATAACGGGTTAAATAGCTGTCAGTAATGGTGTAGCCTTGAGGTGTGTTGCCTCTGTCAAAAATTTCAACCTTCAATGAACCACCCTTATCTCCGGTAGCAGTCGAACTTTTGTCCGCCTCACCCGACGAGCATCCACTCAATACAACCGACAGTGCAACCGTAGCTGCAAGCAGCAGACGCAGCTTCTTCAATGTTCCTCCAGCCTTATTTCCTCTCATTCCTGAACACCCCTTTGTCTGCTTTTTCCCGTTCGTTCCTCTTCTTCAATGAGGAGGTTATGGCATATCATGCATTGGCATGTGTCTGTTCCTCTGGGTCCGGGATGTGCCTTAGTATGACATGAGCGTAGGAAAACTGACAATAAACTAGTTTCCCAATCATAAACAGTTTAGATGAAAGCGATTACTAAATACGATAAAACGCTTACTTTTATAAAAGATCACTATTTTCCTGCGGATAAACTATTTTCTCCGTTCGAATCGTGTTAGGTAAGTTAACATATCAGTGACTTAAAAGTTGCTTTTACGCAAAAAAAGCATCCTCCCTCTCATCAGGGTTGGGATGCTCTCTGTGTTTTTTTAATTCTCAACGATCTGCCGGGGCATTGCACTACTTCTGCGGTGAAGTCTCTGATGGAAGACTCATGGATAGCTTGCGCACCTTCTCTGTCTTTCCATCTTTACGGCTGCGTGATACATAAACCATCATTAACGCACCTAAGGTCGCGCTGATCAGACAAGCGAGATTCATTAACTGCGGCCCCCCGGCATGAAGGAGGTATCCATTCAACAGATTACCTACAATGCCCGCCAGTCCGGCGAATACCATATTGAACACACTTTGTCCGGTGGCCTGCATATCCTTTTCCGTCACATGTGATACATATTCCACGGCCGCGATGTAGAAAAATCCAAACGACAACCCATGCAACACCTGCACAGCAATCATAACCGCTGGATCAGGAAATGCCAGTTGAACTCCCCAGCGCAACATATAGGCTACAGCCCCTAGCAAAAGGGTTCTCTCCAGCCCAATCCTGCGAATCACCCTGGAAGCCAGCAGCATGGAGGGCACATTCGTAATGGAAGCAACCAGCAGAGCAACCCCGACCAACTCTGTAGGTCCTCCCGACATTTTAAAGGCCAGTACAAAATAGGTGTTAAATGCGGTCAACGTCTGGTTCACCAAAAAGCTGCCACCCAAAAATATTAAAAACGTCCTGTTACGGATTAATTGACCGATTCCATCAGAAAACGATTTGCGCAACACCAGATCTTCCTCTGTATTTTTCGGAAGCGCCAGTGCCGTCAGGGCCGCAAGACTGTTCAGTACCAAAAAAGGCACCCATATCATGGACACCGATAGAATCGACACAAACAGCCCTCCGGCATAGCCGCCCACCGCATTACCTATACTCGCCATAAATCGTATGCTGCCGTAGGTCGCCCCTGCCTTTTTTGCTGTCACGATCGCATAGGAATCAGCGATCGGCGCCTGTGTTGCCATGAATATAGCCATGATCGAATAGACAAGCGCCATCAGCACAAAATGCTCCGATTGATAACATACCGCCATGATCCCCGGGACCGCTACACTCAAAATAAGCACCAGTCGCATTTGACGGTATTGATCCACAATAATTCCCCATACGGGCTGAACCAGAATGGATACCAGCGTACCGATCGCCATCAGCGCACCAACACTGGTACTCGTCAAACCGTTCTGAACCAGCAATAAGGTCAAATACGGGTTAAACATCCCCCCTGCCAAACCAATAAACAAATAAAAGCCTCGCAGCTTCAGCATTTGTGAGCCAACCATCTGGAATCCTCCCTGTTGTTTAGCGTACCTTGCTGCCCAGAATCGTTGCCAGCGCTCCGATGGCCCCGGCTTCATTACCCAGCCCAGCAGGTACAATGGTACAAGGAATGTCTGTCCATAAGGCTACTCTTTGCCGAATTTCATCCAAATAATACGTGTTCCCTTCTGCCACACCGCCGCCTACAACGATCATTTCCGGGTTCAGCAAGCTGATCACATTCGTCAAGGCCATCGCCATATGGGACAGTGCAGGCTCCAGAATCGTCTGTGCTTCCACATCTCCTTCGGATGCCGCTTGCAGAACATGTCGCGCCCCGACATGCTCCCGTTGTCCATCCGCCAGTCGGACCATGTGCGTACCCGGTATGCCGGACGCGAGCGCCGACTTCACACTGTGCGTAATTGCCGTACCCGACGTTAAAGATTCGAACACACCGAACTCGTTCGTCCCTTTCCATTTTGCCGCTTGCCGCGCCTGTTCCTCGCCTGCAATCCAGTAGGCCATCTCACCAGCTCCGTTGGCCGCTCCCTTGTACAGCTCCCCGTTCAAAATAAGACCGCTTCCGATGCCTGTGCCCACCGTTACCATCATCACATGACGTAATCCCCGGGCCGCCCCCAGCCATTGCTCTCCCAACGCAGCCATATTCACATCGTTATCCAGCACCAAGCGTCCGCTATAGCGCTGTCCAATGACAGATCGTATACCGCCATGCGTACCACTGTCACGTGTGCTGTCGTGCATACTCCATTGGAGCGCCGGAGCATGAGTGATCATGCCGCTATCGTTATCTACCACACCAGGAAAGCCGATCCCGATTCCTTGTAATTGCTCCATCGTCAAGCCTTCCTGTTTGAAACAGCTTTCCAGTTCCTCGAACAGACGCTCAAAGAAAAAGGCTGCATCCTTCGTATGAACCGTCGGAATTTTATGCCTCACTATCACTTGCCGTTCCGCTGTACCGATACAGATCAGCGTCTTCGTCCCGCCGACATCAATGCCTGCTGCCCAGCCGGAAGCCTTCGGCTCATCCCCATATTGCTTTTGTACATCTATGTCCGCCATAGCCATCCTCCGTCATTCCGGTTCGCCCTCATGCCTGCCAATACATCAGCCGTTGACGCCCTGTAGGTTCAAGATATGGACATAAGTATCGCATTTGTCCCCCTGTGCCGCAATAAACTAAATTCCGCCTCATAAACCGACACCATCTGCCTGCCTTTTTAACGAAAAAAGCAAAAAAGGCGAGCGGCTAAAGCGCTCCCCCTGTTAATGAATCCTCCGGCTTCAATCTCAGCTTGCGATAATCTCCCGGCGTTACACCAACCACACGCTTAAACACCCGTCCAAAGGTAATCGAATTGGCATAACCGACCTGAGTGGCAATATGTTGAACCGTCTCTGTAGTGTTGCACAGCATTTGCTGGGCATGGTTCATACGTAACCGGGTCAAAAAATCCACGAATTTCATATCAAACTCAGTTTTAAATAGATGACTGGCATATTTAGGCGACACATCAAAACGTTCGCTCAAATGATTCAAAGATAAATCCGGGTTCGTATAATGCTCTTCAATATACTGTTTCATCTCACTGACCATAGCCCGATAACTCTTGGTTTCACTAGCTGCAACATAAGTCCGGTACACGGTGGTCATGTGTTCCAGCATCACGGTGTGCATCAGGGCCAGCGAAGGAGCAGATTCCACCTCACATCTCCACCTCTCCGCCTCCGGGCCGTTAAAATAACGATCCAATGCGCCCGACACATCCTTCATCTCGCGCATTTCCCTTTCCAGCAGCTCCTGTAACCACTGAATCACGGTTAAAATATCCCCGTCCTTCAACTTGTCCGTTTCCATCGTTGCGAACAGACCTTCCAACTGTCCACGCCAATCATGGCTTGCCAGCCGAAAAGAACGGATCGTCTCTGAAATCAACGGCAGATACGTATATAACGGAATTTCATTGTCCTGCGGAACCTGGTCACTAGTCACAATATCGCGTACCCCAAGCGTTAGCCGATACCGAAGGGCAGAAACAGCCGCCCGATAGGAATCCTTAATATACTCCAACTCGTGAGTTTGACCACCAATTCCGATGGTGAGCTGTACACCCAGATGGCCCTGTAGCCACTCGCAGCCCGTTTGCGCCATCTTCTGCAGCTTCACAGCCAGCAACCCTTCCCCATCACCATCCTCTGTCCGCAGCAAAATGGCAATTCTTTCGCGGCTCATCCATTCTGCCCAGCCCTGCCAACCATAAGTGGCTGCAAGCTCCTGCATCACACCAAGCAACGACAGGCTTAGGCGCTGATCTTCACCTCCATGCTCATTCGAACTTCTACTACCCGCTTGTGGTCCTTCTATTGTGTACGACTGCTCCAGTTCCAGATCATGCAGCTCTACCACCATGACGGCGTAAACACGGATAGCATCTCTCTGGGTACCATCCACAAAAGGAGACAGATCATCCAAACGAGGCGCGGCCGTTTCCATGGTTGTACCTTCCATCAGGTCAAGGAACAGTTGCCGCCGCCGAATGAGTACATTCGCATGCTCTTGTTGCTCATAATCGACCGTTTGCCGAATCAGACTTTGCAACGCGTGATCAATCATCCACAGCTCATCCTTGTTGTTTTCCTCACCGGGGCGGCTCGGCAATTGTTGAATGCGCTGCATCATCAGTTGAATCGGCCTGTAATTTCTGCGTGTTACATAAATAATGTAGATCACTGCCAATACGACAACAGCCAGCCCGAGTACAATCCAAACGTAAGAAATCACAGACACCCACTCGAACAGTTGCCCGGCCCGAATGCCGCTTTCGAAGTTCCAGCCCAGCCGAGCCGACGGCAGATGAGTTAATTGGTGTCCGTCCTCCTCTTTTACAGCTCCACCTGCGCCGGATGCAGCCGGGTAGATCGTATGCCCATCGCCATCCTTAATCACCAGATAAGAAACCACCGAATTCGTCATTTGACCGATCATTTGCTCCAACGGATACACACCGATATTGATCACCAGTAGCCCTTGTCCCCCGAACGGCAGCGGAAGCCGCTTATGCATCGAAATCACACGGTCTGACGTATGTTTGCCCGGCTCCTTCCATTCTCGCACTGGAGACCACTGCCGATCCTCAGACTGCAGTGCCTGCTCGATATACGGATAATCGCCAAATGTCTTGGCATCCTGAAGTCCGCTCCTGGTAAGTACCTTTTGATCCTTCATCCTGTAAATATAAATAGAATGTACCAATTCATGATTATCCTTGAGCGCACGCAAGCTCCCTGCCAGACCATACAACATCGTGCTGCCGCTCTGCGCCTGTCCATTCAGAAAGTAGCTGTAGCTCTTATTCGTTTCCGCTTCACTTAATACGTCCATTTCTACCTTCGTCAGCGACTTTTCCACACTGTCCATTACAAATCCGGTCGTGATCCGATTTGCCTTCCCGGTTTCATTACGCGATATCTCATTCACGATCAGGAAGGATAAAAAAATGAGAATAGACACGGTCAACATAAAAATCGGGAAATAGGAAAAAAACAATCTCCTGTACCAGCTCTTTCGCATCATATCCCCCCTACCGCCTAATGCTTTCATGGCCCTCTTTATAGAGCTTCGTCCAACACTAAGCATACCCGTAATGTCAGCTTTATTGCGATCTTGATTATACTTTGAACCTATTCTACCAAAATTAGAGGCTGAATAGATAGATTTCTCACAAATATCCGTTAACATTAAATTCAAAAACTTATTTTTGTTAAATATACTAACACAATGAAAACGCTGTACATATCATCATAAAATCATACAGCAAAAAAAAGGCTTATCCGCCTATATGAAGTACGGATAAACCTGATCTGTTCTCTATCCCTGTATCCAATCTACCAACGAGCGTACCGTCAGTTTGCCTGGAGAAGCTGCCTCAAAAGCCGAGCCCCCTCTGCCCAGAGCCAAAAATCCCACCGTTTTAGAAATACCGGGAGCCAAATCCAGATGATTGTCGCTGAAAATGCCTTCCTGCTCTGCGGACAGCCATACATGCCTCGCCAGTACATCTGAGCGAAGATTAAAGCTGCTTTCTCCGCTTCCCTGCACCTCTGTTACTTCAATATTCGGCTGCGGCAAATCCATCTCTTTTGTGTCAGCAAAATAAACTTCACAGGAAGCCACCTGTTCACCGTTTTGTATCAGACGTGCGACCAGCATATGCTCAGCAGGGTTCAAGCCATTCAGCCATTTGTCCGCAGGCAGTATATGTACTGGCCCCGCCGCATTAGCTTGCTGCTCTACTTGAATGTCCTCTTCACGAATGACCTTACTACCCCGGATATGCAAAAGCGTCAGCCGCAGCGTGCCTTGAACAGGTTTTAGCGTATCGTTGACAATATGCAGCTCCTTATTCCCCTGCTCTGTATCCACCACGCTCAGTAGCACATCGGCAAAGCTGCGCTTAGCCGTATATTGCAGCGCTTTCCAGCGACCAAAATAGTCCATACTCGACCAGGAGGCAACGGGCCAGCAATCATTCATTTGCCAATACAATGTGCCCATACAGTAAGGCTTGCGACGCCGATGCGCCTCGATGGCCATTTTCATCGCTTCCGCCTGTAAAATCTGACTCATGGGAAGAAAGGCTTTGAAATCCTTCGGCTCCCGCATGTACCGTTCCATATATTCTTTAATCAGGCGATTGCCCGCCCCGTTCTTTTGATGCGCCAGCATTACCACAGATTCCAGCTCCAGATCGTTCTCTTCCGCATAAGCGCGCACGGACCTGTATTCGGGAAAGGACTGAAAGCCATATTCACTCATAAAGCGCCCCACATGCACATGGTAATTCTCAAACGGCTCCGATGCGTGCCATACCCCCCAGTAATGAACATCCCCAGCCGTCGAGGACGGATGAGCATGCTGCTTTCGGTCTCCAGACAGGCCGATCAGTGGAGACGAGGGCCAATATGCCGTCTGCGGGGACCAGCTGTGTACTACTTCCGGTAAAATCCGGTGAAAGAGCGTCTCATAATCAGACCACAAGCGCTCTCGCTGCGCTGGCGTATAATTCTTTTTCCAGCCCCAGCCTCCCTTCTCCTCATAATGCGCCCAAGCCGAATCAATCTCATTATTGCCGCACCATAACGCGATACATGGATGATTGCGCAGACGCTTGATGTTGTCCTCCGCTTCCTTAGCCACATTGTCCAAAAAAGCTTGATCGCCCGGGTACATACTGCACGCGAACATAAAATCCTGCCATATCAATAAACCGTATTCATCGCAAAGCTCGTAAAATACGTCTTCCTCATAAATACCGCCGCCCCAGACCCGCAACATATTCATATGAGAGGCGGCAGCGGTAGCAATCTCATGCCGATACCTCTCCCGTGTCACTTCCGTGGTAAAGCTGTCATTCGGAATATGGTTGGCTCCCTTCGCAAACACCGGAACCCCGTTCAGCTCAAAATAAAAGCTCTCTCCCGCCGCATCCCGTTCACGCACAAGACGAATCGAACGCAAGCCCGTCTTCACCGTTTTTTCCGCGATTACATCTCCTCCATCCCGCTCCACAAGCTCGGCTGCAAACGTATATAGATGCGGCTCTCCCAGCCCCCGGCACCACCACAGCTTGGGCTGCTCCATATACAATTCCAGATCCACCGTTTGCCTTCCCTTCTGCAAACGAACAGGCTTCAACCACTCCCTGCCGTCAGCGGAAATACGCAGATCGGCTTCTCTGATCTCACCCGCATTCTCAATCTCTGCCACAGCCGTGAGTCTAGCTCCCTCTGCACTTAATTCATCCTGCCGGATAAACAAGTCCCTTATGATAAGGCCGGACCAGGCCTCCACGCGCACCTCTCTCCAAATGCCACTCGTCACCAACCTCGGCCCCCAATCCCAACCGTAATGGTAAGGAGCCTTACGCGCGAAAACGCTTACCTTTTTGTCCGCCAAACCACCTGCTTCGGACTGATCATTCGGCGCAGGAAGAGCGTAACCCAGTTGTTCCAGCTTGGGCACATCCTCAGCTACTGGAGAACGGAACGCGATTTCCAGCCGATTCTCTCCCTGTTGAACCCATGCCTTTACATCCCGTCTCCACATCCGAAACATATTGTTGGCCGACAAAACGGGGTGTCCATTCACCTTTACCTCCGCATACGTGTCCAAGCCCTCCAACACCAGTTCTACACACGGGCACTGAAGCTGTTCCACACTCATTTCAAAATGGGCTTCGTATATCCAGTCCTGTTTGTCAATCCATTGTACCTTCTCCTCATTCGTTCCTATAAAAGGATCAGGAATTTTGCCATGTCGTAAAAGGTCCGTATGCACACATCCCGGTACCTTCGCGCTAAGCCACTCATCACCTTGCGCTTCCCTAAACCTCCAGTTATCCAACCCTGTCACATTGAACATCGTCGCAAGCCTCCCTATAAGGATGATTGGGAACATCTTTACTCCTCTATAAACATAACAAAAATAACATCAAGCTAACAAAATAGTCAAATCGTTTGTATAAAAAAACAAATTGAAAAACAACAAAGAAAAGTCGCTCTCGCCCAAAAAAGGCTAAAAGCGACTTTTTTTATCTTCCCCGTGTACGGAACTCCATCATCTACGTCTGGACATCAACTATATTTGATTGTACTCATCGGGTGTTCATGATCATCATTTCCTTGACTGAGCCGCGGCGCTTCCCCCTCCCGTATAACCAGTTCCGCATGCAGCAGCTTTTTCTCGACCGGCGAATCCGGGTTGGTTATACGCCATAGCAGTTGATCCACCGCACGCATTCCCAGCAACTCCTTATCCACTCTCACCGTAGCATAAATCGGCATCTGCTCGCTCGTATCGTCAAAACCAGTCACTCCACAGCGCCTTGGGACGTCAATTCCCTTTCGTTTGAGCGCATCCACCACGTGCCCGGCAGTCACATCATTCACACATACAAACATCTCCGGCAATTCATCCTCGGTCAGCTTGTCCAATTCCTCGGCAAGCTTCTGCGCTCCCATGTGGAGCAAAGCTCCGTTTTGCTTTAAGTCTATTCCTCCAAGCTCCAGTGCGGAGCGAAAAGCTTCCCAACGTTCATAGAAGCTGTGAGCATCGTCGATATTTCCGACAAATTGAAAGCGGGTATAGCCCCTGCACAGCACATTTCTCATGAGTTCAGACATGCATGTGCGGTTATCTGTAAACACCGTATCGCTTAAAAACGCAGCATCCCAATGATCCACCATGACGACCGGAATGCTCATTCGATAAATATTCAGCAATATAGAAGTGGAAATCGACCCCACTGTGATAATGCCCTTGATCGCTTCTGGGTTCAGCAAAGAAAACATATCCTCTGTCGAAGGCTCCGTTAACGTCAGCATATTCATACCCTTTCCATTCAGGCGCTCAGAAATGCCTTCAAACACAGGTCCCCAATACCTGGATTCTCTGTTCTGATGCCGTATATTTGGAAATAACACCAGCACAGTTCCCGACCATTCCCCGGCATCCGTATCCCGAGGCTCCACCCCCGTTGTCTTTGGATGATTGCGAAAATAGCCCATCTGGGCAGCCAGCTTGACCAACACTGCCCTCGTCTCCTCACTTACTCCGGGCTTGCCGGACAATGCACGCGAAACAGCGAACTTTGAAACACCAGCCGCATCCGCAATTTCCTGCAACGTTACTTTTCCACGCATCTTCTCACCCAACCCTATATCGGAATCTTTTTTCTGACTCTGCCCTTTCAATTCATGGGTGCTCCAATAAACTGGTATCATCGTAGCATACTTTGTTTTATATCATCAAACGATGGGTTTGCACAAATCCACACCATCCACCAAAATATGTTTGCATAATAAAAAAACAAACACATAACAAATCAACATAAATGACTTGACGTAAGGATCGGTATTTCCTACAATTTACTATTGAAAGCACTTACATTATGAAATCATACTTATAAAGGGGGATTTTGCAGATGTTCAAGATCAGGTCGGTACGACAAGGCTCCATCCTGCTTCTGGCTTTGTTGCTGCTCGTCACGACGGGCTGCGCGAATGGAACAGGCGGTACAGCAGAAAAGGAAAATCCCGATGATACCAGTCCTGTTACACTTACTTTTTTTGGTGGTGACGCCAGCTCGAACTGGAATAACATGAAGGATGCCATTGGACAGGAAATTATCAAAAAAACAGGCGTGACACTGAACGGAGAACATGCCGTCAATGGCCGGGGTGAGGAAAAGTTTGCTTTGATGGCTGCCAGCGGAGAGTATCCTGATCTGGTCTATCCCAAAAACGATGTCGGTAAGCTGGTCGATGCCGGGGCACTCATTGACTTAACCGACCTGATTGATAAATACGGCCCCAATATCAAGAAAGTGTACGGAGACTATTTTAACCGTATTAAATATAGCCATGACGACCCTGCCATCTATACCATTCCGACAAATTTGGGCGTAGATCACATCGCATTTGACGCACAAGCCGGGTTCGAAATCCAGCATCAGGCACTCGAGAAGCTCGGCTATCCGAAAATTCGCACTGTTCAGGATTTTGAAAAAGCGCTCAAGGACTATGTCGCCCTATATCCCACCACTAACGGTCAGCCTACCATCCCCCTCTCCCTTGATGCCGAAGATTGGAAAATTCAAATTACCGTGACAAATCCCGCAGTTACCGCTACAGGCGGCCCGGACGATGGAGAGTATTATATCGATCCCAAGACGCATAAAGCCATTCTCCACTATAAACGCCCGGAGGAACGGGAATATTTCCGCTGGCTGAATCATATGTACAACGAAGGACTGCTGGATAAGGATACTTTTGTGCAAAAAAGCGATCAATACAAGTCCAAAATCGCCGCAGGTCGTGTGATTGGACTCATTGATCAGGAGTGGAACTATCAGGATGCCGAAAATGCACTCAAAGCATCGGGCAAGGATGAATTTACCTACGCGCATTTCCCGGTCACGTTAAGCGAGAAATACGAGGATCATTCCCTCCAGCCGCTTGGCTTTGATGCAGCATACGGGATCGGAATTACGACCTCGTGCAAAAATCCCGTACGTGCCATCAAATTTCTGGATTTTCTGGCCTCCGACGAAGGACAAATTTTGCGCAACTGGGGAATCGAAGGCCAGCATTACAAGATAGAGAATGGCAAACGGGTTATTCCACCCGATGTGCAGCAACGTAAAAACACCGATAATTCCGCTTTTATGAGAGAGTCGGGCATCGGTTTATATTGGATATGGGGACCGCATTACGGTGACGGCATCAAGGACCCTTCCGGCAACTACTATACAACGAACTATCCAGAGATGATTACCGAAAATTACAGCCAGGCCGAAAAAAAATCCCTGCAAGCCTACAATGCTCGAACGTGGAAGGACCTGTTCCCGAACGAAAAGGATTTTCCAGCGAAAGAATGGGGTGCCGCCTACAACATGCCCGTTCCGACCAACACGAACTACAATGTCATTTATCAGAAGTCGCAGGACATTGTGCGCAAACGGATTCCCGAAGCTATACTCGCCAAGTCGGATCAATTTGATGCTGTCTATGACCGCATGCTCCAAGAGCTGGATCATGCAGGTGTGCCGAAGGCTGAAGAAATCTACACCGGACTGATCCAAAATCGGCTCAAGCTGTGGAACGAGGAAAAATAACGATCAAATAAGCTGAACTTAAAAGTTACTTACTGTGCCACTACGCAGTCGGATGGTGCTTCCCATCGCCACCGCCCCCGGATTTCTTGGATAATCATATAACTAGGTAGAAATCCGGGGACTTTTATATTGACCATTCTTTTTTGTTCCATCTCCCTACACACTTTATCGAGATTCCGTCGTTTGCTCCACAGCCTCGTACTCACTTCGCAAAATCCCCATCTGAATGATGTCATAGTATTGGCCTTCCCTGAACAGCTTTTCCCGTAGCCGACCTTCCTCCTTGAAGCCACAGGCCAGATAGCAGCGATATGCACGCTCGTTGTATGCATAGACCTCCAGCTCCAGCCGATTCAGATTCAGCGTATGAAATACAAATTTCTGCAATAGCCGGATCGCTTCCCGTCCGTAGCCTTTGCCCAGGTTATCATCGCGTCCAATCACAATGCCTAGCGTGGCATGCCGATTCATCCAGTTGATTTTAAATAAATCCAGTTGTCCGATATAGTCCAGTGTGTCTTTATGCGCAATGACAAAGCCCTTCGTCTCCGAACTGCCGTCGATCATCATCTGTACATAGGCTTCGCTATTCGTCTGGGAATGAGGATAAGTAAAAACATCGCTCAAACCGCGTGTAATATCCGGGTCATTGACCCACTTTCGTATTTCTGGTATATCCTCCTGACGATACTCTCTCAGTACGATACGTTCCCCAATCATATGTGGCATAGTACATCTTCCCTCCCACCATACTTATCCCCCTACAGTAAAAGGTAGATTTACCGCTGTATCTCCTATTGACAAATCGTACATCTTCATCCCCCAAAACTCCAGTACATTTCTAAAATTCGCACGAAAAAAAAAGTTATTCCGCTTATCCCGCACCCCGCTTGGACTTGCCCCCAATCCTAGTGCCCAACCTTTTAAAAGTGATTGACCCCAACTATATATAGATATAAAATAGAAATCGTACTCTAAATATAGTGTACAACGCGTATTTTTCACAGATATCTTGAAAATACAGATATGGAAATAACGATATAAATAGGCGTTAAAATTTTGGCAAAGCATAGCCAGCAAGGGTTTGCGAAGCTTTACAGGATTTCGAACCTTGGGCCGATGCTGTTTCGCCAAATGTCAAGGAGGATGAACACAATGCTGATTGCTTATGATTCCAAGACCGGCAATGTAAAAAGATTTATTGGGAAGCTTAAGCTTCCGGCGGTCCAAATCCAGGAGCAAATGACTATAGAGGAACCATACGTACTCATTACATATACAACGGGGTTTGGACAGATACCTGAGAAGGTATCTTCCTTTTTGCAAAAAAATTCCAAAAACCTCGTAGGTGTGGCTGCCAGCGGCAACCGTAACTGGGGTGAGTGCTTTGCCAAAAGCGCGGATTTGATCTCCAACCATTACAACGTGCCTGTCATCAGTAAATTTGAATTATCCGGAACGTTCGGCGATGTAGAGCGTTTCAAACAGGAGGTGAGCCGAGTTGCGGCATATTGAATTGAACAACATGTTGATGAAACGCGATACAGACGGCTTTTTCCAATTGGAAAAGGATCAAGAGGCTGTAGAAGAGTTTATGAAGGAAGTAGAAGAACGGAGCTTGAAGTTTGCGGATCCAGCGGCTAAAGTGCTCTACATGATTGAGAATGATTATTACGAAAATTTCTATAGTAGCTATACAGCTGACGAAATTAAGGATATTTTCCATACCACTCATAGTTATAATTTTAAATTCCCTTCCTATATGGCAGCGTCCAAGTTTTATACGGATTATGCAGTGAAAAGCAACGACCGTAAGGTCTATCTGGAGCACTATCCTGACCGGGTGGCGGTCGTCGCCCTGCATTTGGGACGCGGTAACGCCGATACAGCGCGCCTGTTGTCCCGCTCGATGATGGAGCAGCGTCTCCAGCCAGCAACGCCAACCTTCCTGAATGCAGGCAAGAGCCGTCGTGGAGAACTCGTGTCCTGCTTCCTGCTCGAAATGGACGACTCCCTCAACTCGATCAACTACGTGCTGAATACTTGCATGCAGTTGTCCAAAATCGGCGGCGGTGTGGCGGTCAACCTGTCGAAACTGCGGTCACGTGGCGAGGCGATTAAAGGTGTAGAAGGCGCGGCTAAAGGAATTATGCCTGTTCTGAAACTGATGGAGGACGGCTTCTCCTACGCGGATCAAATGGGTCAACGTAAAGGCTCCGGGGCTGCATACTACAACATTTTCGGTTGGGATGTACTGGAGTTTCTGGATAGTAAAAAAATCAATGCCGACGAAAGAGTACGCCTCAAGACACTCTCCATCGGACTGATTGTGCCGAACCGCTTTTATAAGCTGGCTCAGGATAATGAGCCGCTGCATGTATTCGCTCCTTACAGTGTATACAAGGCCTACGGTACGCATCTGGACGATATGGATCTGGATGAAATGTACGATACACTGCTCGCTGACGACCGGGTGAAGAAAAAGGTTGCGATGAGCGCGCGTGACATGCTGACCAAAATTGCCATGATCCAGCTGGAATCCGGCTATCCATACATGATGAACAAAAGCAACGCTAATCAGGCACATGCTCTTAAAAACGTGGGTCAGGTTAAAATGTCCAACCTGTGCACAGAAATTTTCCAATTACAGGAGACGTCTGAAATTGCAGATTACGGCCAACAGGATACAATCCGTCGGGATATTAGCTGTAATCTGGCTTCTCTCAACATTGTAAATGTGATGGAGCATGGCAAAATCCGCGAATCCGTTCACGAGGGTATGATTGCCCTGACCTCGGTCAGCGATATGACCCAAGTCGCAAACGCGCCGGGTGTTGCCAAGGCAAACCGTGAGATGCATTCTGTCGGTCTGGGTGTCATGAACCTGCACGGCTACCTTGCCAAAAACAAAATTGCTTATGAAAGCAACGAAGCGAAGGATTTTGTCCGCACCTTCTTCATGACGATGAACTATCACTCGCTGGAGAAAAGCATGGAGATCGCGCAAGCGGCCGGACAAAGCTTTTATGGCTTTGAAGAATCGGATTACGCGACTGGTGTGTATTTTGATCGATATGTGAACACAGATTACCGCCCGACAACGGCACGCGTGCAAGAGCTGTTCAACGGCATTTATATTCCGACTCCAGAGGATTGGGACAAGTTGAAGGCAGACGTGAAGAAGAATGGCCTGTATCACGCTTACCGTATGGCGATTGCGCCGACTGCCAGCATTTCATATATTCAAAATGCGACGTCCAGTGTTATGCCAATCGTGGAACAAATTGAAACACGTACCTATGCGAACTCGACAACCTATTATCCAATGCCTTACTTGCAAAGAGATAATGTGTTCTTTTATAAATCCGCTTATCAAATGGATCAGTTCAAAGTGCTTGACCTGATTGCCGAAATCCAGCCTCACGTGGATCAAGGAATTTCGACAGTGCTTCATGTGAACAGTGACGTGACTACACGCCAATTGGCCCGTTGCTATCTCTATGCTGCTCACAAAGGACTCAAATCGTTGTACTACACACGTACCAAAAAGTTGTCTGTAGAAGAGTGCCTCACCTGCTCGATCTAAGACCGTATGGATAGCTTAAAATTAGAAGTCCTCATATGTATGGATGCTTTTCATTAAAAGCTGTATCCAGCGTGATGTTCCGCCCTTTATGGGTTGCGACACGGCCTCGCGGATGCAGCTTCCGTATGTCAAGCATTCGGTGATTCGCCTTTTGTCTTTCATTATGACTCTAGGAAATCTCGGAAGCTGAAGGGAGAATGCTAAACAATGACAGGTATACAAGCTGTAAACTGGAATCGCTCGGACGATGATTTCACACTGATGTTCTGGAACCAGAACATTATGCAATTTTGGACGGATGATGAAATTCCGCTGTCCGACGATAAAATGAGCTGGGTAACCCTCAGCGATATTGAAAAAGAGGCCTACATGAAGGTGCTCGGCGGCTTAACGTTGCTTGACACGATTCAAGGCGGCGTGGGTATGCCGCAAATTATGGAGCATGTGGACGGGCTGCAACGCAAAGCTGTACTGAGCTTTATGGCGATGATGGAGCAAATTCATGCGAAGTCATACAGCAGCATTTTTACAACCCTGGCTTCTACGGAAGAGATTGACGATATATTCCGTTGGGTAGAGGAAAATCCGCATCTCCAGACCAAGGCGGAAACCATTCGTCAGTATTATATGAATATTCATACGTCAAAAGACTTGTATCTCGCTATGGCAGCGTCAGTGCTGTTAGAAAGCTATTTATTTTATAGCGGCTTCTTCTACCCTCTCTATCTGGCGGGTCAGGGCAAGATGACATGCAGCGGAGAAATTATCGACCTGATTTTGCGGGACGAAAGTATTCACGGTGTATATGTGGGTGTGCTGGCACAGGAGATTTATGCAGAGCTGGACGAGGAAGAGCAACGGGATCTGTACCAGACGTTGGTAGGGTTGCTGCGCTACTTGCACAATAACGAGGAACAATACACCGAGCAAATTTATGCTCCCATCGGGCTGGTGGACGATGTCAAAGTCTTTTTACGCTACAACGCCAATAAGGCTATGATGAACCTGGGCTTTGATCCACTGTTTGAAGAAGAAGAAGTCAATCCGATTGTAATCAACGGCATCAGCACTCACACCAAGCAGCATGATTTCTTTTCTAAAAAAGGAAACGGCTACGTGCGTGCAATGAATGTGGAGCCGCTGACCGATGAAGATTTTAATTTTGGCGTATAGATCATAGATAGGTATATGTGAAAATAGTTTGTTTAGGTGACGCTGAAGAGGGCCACTCCGCGAGTGGATGGTTCTTCCGATCGCTGTTGCCAGGGGATTCTTTTTGAATTAGTTATAAGGTTAGAATCCCCCGGCAAAGGCGAACGCTTCGCTTCTCCAGAATCCATTCACTCGCTGCGTTTCTCAGCATGATTCAATATCCTTTATCTCAGGTTCCTCTATAATTCCATCCGTCCTACTAAGAAAACTTGACCAGTTATAAAACTCCCAATGTGCAATTTCTGATACATATGAAATCCTGCATTCTAGCAAAGGCGACTTTTTTATCGTGTTCTGAGAAATTTCCGCCGCCTTCCAAAATGACGAGAGTTCCAAGGGTACAAGATCGAACTTCTGACTACTCATTTTACCATTAGGTCTATGATATAAGATTGTAACCGTATCCTGATGCGGTTGGACCTCAATTTCTGCTGCTGGAAAAAGCCTGTTAATCTCTCTAATGTAAAGCTTGGATGATCTGCATCTACTAATATTGGAATCAACCATTGGTCTCCCAAGTAGCATCAACGGCGAAACTGCACTGTCTCTCGCTGTTCAGCAAGGCCACCCAAACGTTGCAGAATGTCTTCGCCAACATGGAGCAACCTCTTGAACGAGGACAGGCACGCAAAAAACGGCCAGATCGCCAAGATAGCGAAGTCAGGCCGTTTTCCATTTTTTTAAGACCGAGCTTCTGTGAACATTTGAAAGGTGACACCAAACTTGTCTGTTACATTCCCATAAGCCGGACTAAAATGGGTTTCCTGCAAAGGCATTCCCACCCGTCCTCCTTGCTGTAGAGCATCAAACATTTTTTGGGATTGCTCCACACTGTCGGTAGTAATGCAGATGGTCACCTGATTCCCACTGCTAAACGGTGATCCGGGAAAAGTGTCGGAAAACATAAGCTCTGTCTCACCCACTTTGAGGGTAGCGTGTCCAACACGTTCCTTGACCTCTGCGGGAATGGGAAAATCGGGGTTTTCCGGCATTTCTCCAAAGGTTTGCATAAAAAGCAGTTGAGCATCCAATGCCTTTTCATAAAATTCGATTGCTTCTTTTGCATTTCCATCCATCGTGATGTAAGGAATCAAACGTTTTGACATTTTCTACACAACTCCTTTATTTTTAAAGCTATCCTGTCATTTCTCCTGTATTATATGCAAAAAGTGTTAAGATAAACAGAGTTGTTTGTTATCTTTCTTCTACCGAATGCCAAGCTGCTTCAGTTCTTTCATCGCTTCCGTCAGGTCGCGCTGTGGATGCAGCACAGAGATCACCTGTGCATGAATCGGAACACCGTTGAAAATCCGACTTACGATCTCCAGACAAATCGGCAGGTCATAGTAACTTTCAGACCATTCGGGCTGTATACGGTACTTGCGTAACGAATCTTCCGGAGACAATATAATGTCCAACGCCGATAAGCCGATAACAGCATCATTCGTTCTTTTAAACCATCCGACGTTACTTGTGCATCCAGCAGCATATTTTTCATCCTTCCTTCATCTTATCCATGCGTATTAAAGATTCATCTATTCCTTCTTAAACCTTTCAAGCTTCGCCTGCTCAATCACCTGCCGAATGAACGGCCCTTTGGCCTCGGTATACGCTAGACGATCATATTTGAATTGCTGCGCCAATTCTTTTTTCAGAGCATCATACTCCGATAAGCTCTCCGGGTGTGTTTTTAAGTAATCCCGGAACAACAGATGGTTCGCCCAGTGCTTCCCTTGATACTTGTAAATATGTAAATGATGGGTTCCTGCTCCCCATTCTCCACGGCGAAAGAAAGCTCTCTCTGGAAAATCAGGCTTATGTACATATTCATACTTAATACGAAGCAAGCGCTCGCGATGTACGGACTGAATCCTTGCCAAGTCTTCTACTCCGACCATAATATCAATAATCGCCTTGGCTCCAAGGCCAGGAACGGACGTGCTCCCAAAATGCTCTATGTCCATACTTATATCTCCGAGAGCCTCTGCGATTTTTGTCCGCTCACACGCATACTCTTTTACCCACTGCGGGTCATATTGCGATATCTCCACATGCGAGGACATTCACGAACACACTTCCCTTCATTGGTAGCACAAAAAAGTATGCCGAATTTTCATAGAATGTTCTCTCTAAGTATATCATTTTCAAAAGCATTTTTTCCATAATTATGGTACATTAAATCGGAAAATAACTCGTGAACAAGCAGACGGAAAGTGTAAAAAAGCCTTCTGACCGCGTTAGACGCAAATCAGAAGGCTTTCTTACATTTTATCAGTCTCACTCGATAACAAAGTATACTAACCCACTCTATTGCGGCTTCTCAATCACAATCAGACAGGTGCTATCCGGCAGGGGAACAGGCTGGCCCTGCTCATCGGTAAATTCAATACGTCCGGCCAGCGCTTCCGCATATCCCTCCTGTAAATAGTGACGGCTCTCCCGGATTATAGCCTGCGATCCAAGCGTGCGGCGAATACACTCTTCATACTGTGAAGGGGTAAAATACCCAAACTGCTCCTGCACTTCATGCACATAGGCCTCCGTCCCCCACGTGTAGGTATACAGAAATTCCATCGCATCGTTCACAGGCAAAATAGCCTCATGCTCACTCACACGCTCAACTTCAATGTGGCGACCCGCAAAATCTTCGGCATATCGCAACAGCCATTCCAGTCCGTCCGGCTCCAGGAACCGGATTCGTCTGCGCTGTTCTGCCGGTTCAGTCATAATGCCGTCACGGATAATGATACGTCCGCCCGGTGCCAGCACATGATAGGCGCTTTGCAAAGCAGCCTCCACCGTATGCAGATTGAACCGGGCTCCATCCCGTTCAATGTAAGAATACAGCTCATGGAGAATGGAAGAAAAAATGATCGTATCCATGCTCCCCGGCTCTATAAATTCCTCCAGTTGGAGGGCATCTCCTTTAATCACATCCCAACGATGACCCTCCAATTGCTTTTTACGTTTGAGCGCCTCAATAACGTTCACAGAAATATCGAGTCCCAATGGCTTCGCGTCCGGTATCTCCTGTTCAATCAGGTCCAGCAGCACACCTCCGCCCGGTCCGATATCCAGTACGCGAGTTCCCGTGACGTAATCCAGAATGATCTTTTTGTAATCTACGGTTTGGTTCATTTCCGTAAGGTATGTTTCCTCATTGTGAAAACGATCATAAGCATCACGGCGCAAGCCGAACAGATCAAACAGCAGCAATATGGCTTTGTCATACAAAGGTGTTTTTTCCGCCTCGATGCAAAAGTCGATCAGCTTCTCAGCCGCAGATGAAAAATGAAAATTGAAAAATACAGTACTCGGCAGTTCCTCTTTATGCTCCACGATCACATCCAAATGAGGATTATGCTTCCGTTTTCCTTTCAAGATATCCTGCCAGGATAGCGCGTGTAAATATTTTTCAATCATCCGTTTTTTATAAACGTTAATTTTCTTGACGCCGCGATAGTCATAATGCATTGTGTTCATGAGAGATTCAAAGCTGATATGTCGTACCGTTGCAGGCAATTCCTGTCCTGTACCATCCTGTAACGTAAGTAAACATACCTTCACTAGCTCCTGTAGCGAAAAATCCTGTAAGGCCGACTCCACATACCAAAGCGTTCGATTCTCCAACGAAGCCAGCGCCTTATCTACATTTAACTCGCGCTCCAGCTCGGCGTAAGCCTGCTCAAATGGCTCCCCTTCATGAATAGAAACCGACCGTAATCTCTGCAGTCGTTCCTTTACACTCCAGGCCACAGGCGCTTTATCCCATGCGATCCAGCCAATCAGTTGCTCCACTTCACTCCGTACCTGCTCCCATAATTCAGGGTCTACCCCGGCGATAATGCACTCGTTCAGAGCCCGTAAGGCAAGCTCCAGTTCCTCGTGGCTTAACCAGCCCTTACGGGTAATTTCCAGCAGCGCCCGATTTTCCGCAAAAGGAATTTCGCCCCGTATATACTGTCCGATTAATCCATGGGTCTCAATCAGAATCCGGGTCATAGTGTTGCGGGGAAACACTGGTTTCTCCGCTTGAGCCTGTCTGACGTACAGTTGGGCGGAACCGATATTATGTACAAATAAATTGATGCCCTCCTGCTGCCAGCGCAGCCGTTCGCGAACTGTGCCTCCTTTGGCCGTCTCAGACCATACCAGCACGTCTTCTAGCAGCTCCTTAATCCAAAAAGACAATGGAAGCCCATCCAAAATAAGCAACGTACGCTCCACATAATCCAGTACGGGATTAGCATCCTTTAACTCCCCTATGGAGTGGATGCGTTCCAGATTCACAATGCGCTCCTCAGCCGAAACGAGCAATTTCAGCCAAGTCGGCGTATCCCAGGCCAGATCACTTTCTTTCCGATAGTTAGCAATGGCTTTTAACGATTGCAACATTTTTCCTCACCTCGATGATTCGGATTCGGTATACACGGGAGACTTCAAATAAGAACTTTTGGATAAGAGCCTTGTATAAACTACACTTTACCATACATTTGCAGCTTCCATCCCGTGGAAAATATTAAACATTTTTATCAAATCAAATGCTTGACATACCTGCCTCCTACAAAACAAAAGACCATAACTCCAACATAAGAAATTTCGGCCAGACTGCTTACTTCCATATACAGATAAAAAAATCACCCTTGCTTTCCCTAAATAAAAAAGACATCCCCGTCCTAAAGCTCAGGGAATGTCTTATTGCTCTTGTTATGCGCAGTAAAATTATACTTCCTGTTCTATTTGGAAAGCTACAGTATTGCTGTGCAACACATAAACCCTCTACAACATTCGTATTACTTATTTACCTGCAGGAACTCCATCCGGTACAGGAATGCCAAAATCAGGCGTCCCGTCCTCATGCCAGTTCAACGGCTGAACACGTGTATGGCGATTCGGGTCATACAACGGGTCACCCGTAATCTCCTTGTAATTCCGTGCATGATACACGATGACGTCATTACCATCAGCCCCAACGGTAAAGCTGTTATGACCGGGTCCAAATTGGCCTGTTTCCTCATTCGTGCAGAATACCGGCTCAGGCGATTTCGCCCATGATTTTGGGTCGAGCAAGTCTGCATTCTCGTCCGCTGTCAGCAGCCCCATGCAATAATTATAGTCGGTGGCGCTGGCTGAATAGCTGATAAAGATTCGTCCATTCCGTTTCAGAACTGCCGCTCCTTCATTCACCTTAAAACCGATGACTTCCCAATCATATTCAGGGGTAGAGATCATCACCTGCTCACCGCGCAGCGTCCACGGATTGCTCATTTCAGAAATGTACAGATTGGAATTACCGACGATGTCCGGGTCCTTCTGGGCCCACACATAATACAGAACTCCATTATGCTGGAAGGTTGTGGCATCCAGCGCGAATGTTTCCCAACGGGTTTTAATCTGCCCCTTTTCCACCCATTCTCCTTCCAGAGGGTTAGCTGAATCGTTTTCCAGCACGAACATCCGGTGATCGAACAGACCTTCCTTCGTTTCTGTGGTGCGAGCTGCTGCAAAATAAATGTACCATTTGCCATGAATAAAATGAATTTCCGGTGCCCAAATGTTGGCGCTTAACGGGCCTGCTTCATATTTGTGCCACACAGCAACAGGCTCTGCTGTATTCAAGTCCTGAATGGTATGTGCCCGCCGAACCTCAATGCGGTCATACTCCGGTACAGATCCGGTAAAGTAATAGTATCCATCACTATGCTTGTAAATCCAAGGGTCTGCCCGTTGCTCAATGACCGGATTAATAAAAGGTACAGGTTGATTCATGGTTCTTCTCTCCTCTATGTGTAGTATGTAGTTCATACATTTAATCGCCGATACGCTTACCCCAAATGGAAATTCCTTTGTCGTCCATACCTGTAAAAATTAAAGTTTGGCGACCCAGCTCCCAGTCCCATGAAGGAAGCAACAGCAGTTGTTCCTCGGTCCTTACGGATGTATCGCTCCAATCCAATGTTAAAGTACGCATGCCGTCAAAGCTCCACTGGCCTTCAAGCGTTCCGCTGGTTGCCCGACCTCCATCTTCCAGACGAAGCGGTTCAGCTTCCACTTGGCCGTCCACTTCCTGCTTCATCACGATGCGTTCCCAACTGCCGAGTAATAATCTTTTAGGGATATCCTGCTCCTGCTCACCCGCATACCGTTCCGGCGATACGACAGGCCAGCCGTCAGCGGTCCATAATATTTTGCGTACATGCAGATACGGCCAGCTCTTATCCGTTTCTCCCCGTGCGTGATGCACAATATAATAATCGTCTCCGTCCTTCAGAACGGAATTGTGACCTGGCGCAACCCAGCCTTCTCCTTCGCTGAACCGATAACCACCCAATACCTTGTTCCCGATCTCATATTGGGGCAAGTAGCTGATATCTGCCATATCATGTCCATTGATATCCACATACGGCCCTGTGATCGAATCCGAGCGGGCAACACGTACATTGTAGTCTTCGAACAAAGAATCATATGAGACAAACAAGTAATATTTGCGGAATGCGGGATTGTACACAATGTACGGCCCTTCCACAGCACCATCCTCTGTTGCCCGATCTCTGGCGGCAATATTTTTGCCGTAGCCGGACTCTTTCAGCTTTCCAGTCTGGGGATCAAGTGACGTAATATAAATGCCTCCAAAAAACGAGCCGTACACCATCCATGGATTCCCCTCCGCATCCAGCACCGGGTTGGCATCAATCGCATTCAGCTTGTCATGCTCCTTCGTCTTAACAACCAGCCCTTCATCCTTCCACGGGCCTTCCGGCGAGTTGGATGTCTGCAATCCGATTGCTGACCGTGTGCTACCGAAGGTGGAGGCTGAATAATACATCCGATAGGTATCACCCATTTTAATAACGTCCGGTGCCCACAGATTGGTTGCTGATGACCATGCGCCCGCTTCCTTTGGAATGCCGGGCAGTGCATACTGCACCCAGTTCCAGTGAATCAGGTCGGTCGATTTACGTACCATGACCCCTGGTCTCAGCTCTCCGCCTGTCTTTACATCCGTGGAATATACATAATAGCCCTGATCTGTTTGGATGATCGCAGGATCATGCGCATTGTTAATGGTCCAGCGCTGTTCATCGTTTATCGTGCTTTGATCATACAAGTGATCGGGAGGCGGAGCCTGCGGATACACAGGGTCCGGGGTGTTGTCCCCACAGCCGGATAGGCCCAGCATAAGCAGCATCACCATAACGATTATTCTCCTCCTTCCTTTATTCATTACATATTGTAATTGCCTTGCATCATTCATCCGTGCCCTCCAGTGGCTACACTTAACCTTTGACACCGGAAATAGCAACCGACTCAATAATCTGTTTCTGGAAGATCAGAAATATAATCAGCACAGGCAACAAAGCGACTATGGAAGCTGCCATAATGAGCGGATAATCCGTCTGAATGGCATAGGTCGCATTAAAGTTCGCTATGACCAACTGCAACGTCTGCGTTTCCGGTGAATTCAAGTAAATAATCGGTGCCAAATAATCGTTCCAAATTCCCATGAACCATAAAATAAGCTGTGCCGCTACTGCTGGCTTAATAAGCGGGAATGTAATGGACGAATACAGTCGGAAATAAGAGCTTCCGTCAATTTTAGCTGCTTCGATAATGGCATCCGGTACACTGAGCAAATACTGCCGTAGGAAAAAGATCATAACCACATTCCCGAACAAACCTGGAACGATCAGAGGCAAGAGCGTATCTACCCAACCGAGCTTGGAAAACATCATAAACTGTGGAATCATAACCGTTGGGTATGGAATCATCATCGATGCGATGAGTAAAAGAAACAGTTTATTTTTATGAGGGAATCTCAGCTTTGCAAATGCAAAAGCAGCCACACTGGATGTAAAGGTACCCACAACGGTAACACTTACAGCCACAATCACGCTGTTCTTGATCCCGCTTAACAAAGGTCCCGCTTCCCAAATTTCCTTGTACTTGCTAAACTGGAACACCTCTGGTATCCATACCGGTGGAAGAGCAAAAACATCCTGCTTTTCTTTCACCGAAGTAGACAGCATCCACAGCAGCGGCGCGATCATCACAATCGCTCCAATCGCCAGTGCAATAAAGATAATGATATTGGTAACTTTCGTTCTTTGACTATGGGACATAATCAGACTCACTCCTTTCCGCGAAAATCAATCCCCATCAAAGGACGATTTTTCATTCATTTTGAATTGAATCAAAGTTACGATAAAAATGAAGATGCCAAGAATCATAGCCATCGCGGAGGCATATCCCATTTGCAGGTTTTTAAATGCCTTATCCCAAATATAGAAGACGATTGAGGCGGATGAGTATTCCGGCCCCCCTGTAGGTGTCATAATGTTCATTTCAGTAAAGATTTGTGAGCCACCAATGATATTGGTTACGACCAGGAAAAAGGTCACCGGTTTCACCATTGGCCATGTAATGTTGCGGAACATCTGGAATCCGCTAGCTCCATCCAGCTCTGCTGCTTCATAGTAAGAGCGAGATACACTTTGCAGGGCTGCCAAATACAGTAGCATCGTGTAGCCAAGACCCTTCCAGACCGTCATAAGGATCAAGGCAGGCTTAACCGTATCCTTATCCATCAGCCAATTGGGACCTTTAATACCGAACAATTCGAGGAATTGGTTCACCAGACCGTAGTCTCCGTTGTATGCCCAGTTCCACATAATGGAAACTGCAGCCAAAGAAGAAATAACCGGAATATAGTAGATCACACGAAACGTTGTCGTGCCCGGAATCTTGCGATTCAACCCCAGTGCCAACAACAATGCTAACAAAAGACCGATTGGAATACCCAGCATTAAGAAAAGAGTATTGTACATTGATTTGTAAAAGAGTTCATCGGTAAATAAATCTTTAAAATTATCAAAACCAATAAAGTTCATTTGTCCCAATCCGTCCCAGTCTGTAAAAGAGCCGTATAACGAATAGACAAACGGGAACAACGTAAAGATTAGCAAACCGAGAATAGGAGGAAGGATAAATAAATATCCATATATTTTCTCTTTGCGATAGAGATTAGATTTGGTTATCACAGGGCTCACCTCTGTTTCTAATTTGGAATGAAGATGATGCCAGCAGCATGATATCAGCCACTAACATCATCCTCTATCCGTTATTTACATACTATTTCTGTGATTTTTTCTCTTGCTCCACCGCTTTATCCAGCAGTTTCTGCATCTTCGGTTGCTCCTGCTTCACATAATCCGCTGCCGTAATTTTTCCGTCCAGCACAGGCTGAATATCGGTGAAGAATATATCGTACCATTCGGCGTTATAGGTATAGTTGCCTGGTAATGCGCGTCCATAGTCATTCACAATATCAATGAATTCCTGTTTATTGTTAGGCTTGGTTTTCGTATCTTTGGACCACTCATCCGCCATATCTAACAGATTCGGAATTTGTACCTTGGCATCTACGAGTTGCTTCATTCCTTCTTTGGAAGTCGTCAGATAGTTGACCAGTTCTACAGCTTCATCCGGGTACTTTGTTTTAGAGGAAACACCGATACCCAGAGAACCAATCCATGTTGCTGATTTGCCAGTCGATCCTGCCGGGAATGGCAACAGATCATATTCAAATGGCAGTTTTTCAAATGTACTCATATCCCAAGGACCTACCGGGAAGAATGCCATTTCCCCCTTCATCCAGCGTTGATAGGTGTCCAATGTTTGTGATTGTTCAATACCAGGCGTAATCTTATACTTGTTTTGCATATCAGCAAAGTATTGAAGCGCTTCCGCAAATTTAGGATCATCAATCGTTACTTTTGTTTTGCTCTCATCCAGCCAATCCGCACCATTGCTCCATACAAAGGCTTGCAATGCCCACTGGACGTTAAAACCTGTACCATACTGATCCGGTTTACCATCACCATTCGTATCTTTTGTCAGCTCTTGGCTGATCTTGATAAACTCATCCCATGTATACGGTTTGTCTTTATCAGGTAACGGAACGCCTGCTTTTTCAAACATGGTTTTGTTATAACCCAAGGCGAATGGACCCAAGTCCTTTGGCATACCGTAAATATTTCCTTGGCCAGCCATTTTACCGTCATATCGATACAAATCCACACCGTATTTCCAAATGTTATCCAGCTTTATATCCTTGTTCTTCTCAATGTAAGGTGTAAGATCCTTCAGCACCCCACTATTTACATAAGCTTTCAAATCTCCAGGGGCAAAATAAAAGATATCTGGAAGATTGTTTCCTGTAATCGCAGCTCTAAGCTTTGTAGCATATTGATCGGCTGCCGTTACGACCATTTTAACCTTCACGCCAGGATGTTCCTCTTCAAATTTCTTGATAACTTCCTTGTAAGCCTTCTGCTCATCCGTACCACCACGGAACATGAACGTCAGCTCCTTGCTTCCATCACTACTGGAGCTTCCTCCACCACAGCCAGCCAGTGCAGCAACCATCAACAACAGCACAACCATTGTCATTGCAAAACCTTTTTTCTTTATCAACGCGACCCCTCCTAAAATTGAAATGAAACCGCATACATATAGTGTTGAAATAAACGTATACCACTTGGCCTATATTCATCTGTACGGTACATCAACTGTTGTTCACTCCAGCCTGTGATCATCATCCCTCTCATGCGCCATATAATTAACATTTTACTTTATCAATAATGTATTCGTTTACAAACAAAATATAGCACGCCATTCTACGGTTCGTCAATGCATTTATAAATCTTTTTAAACAAATATAAAGTATAGAATTGAATAACATAAAAACGAAATAACAAACGTATTTAAGTTATTTTATTGTAATATCCAAAGAAAATAAGCTTAAATACGATTTAATTTAGATGGAAAATCTATTCTGAGTTTCGTTTCACTCCCCTTTTTATTGTTGTGAAAATAATTTACAGCAAAGCGGTTTACTTCTTTCTGATTTTATTTTAACATAAGTCAAAACAAATATATAAGCGCTTACATTACATTTTTTATAGATAAGGAAGGTCTATAGCTATGATTTATATTAAGGACTTAATGTCAGGGCTAGACATTTTCAAAGCGCTCGGCTCGGAAATCCGCATTCAAATTTTGGAATTGCTTGCTTCCCATCAAGGACAAAGTATGAATGACATCGCTAACAGACTTGATTTGAGCAACGGTACGATTACGATGCATATTCGTAAGCTGGAGGAATGTGGCCTTATCGAGATCAATACAGTAAGCGGCAAGCATGGTACCCGAAAAATGTGCTATCTGAACAAGGAAAAACTGATGGTGGACCTGCGTAGCAGAGAGCAGAAAAATGTGTATGAGGTTGAAATTCGCATCGGTCATTATAGCAACTATCAGGCAGTACCTACCTGTGGCTTGGTAACCAGAGACAGCATTATTGGTGATTTTGATGATCCCCGCTATTTTGCAGATCCCGAGCGGCTGGACGCGGAAATGATCTGGATGGCAGATGGTTTTCTGGAATATCGGATCCCTAACTATCTGAAAGAGAATCAATCCTTTACCGAAATTCAATTTTCCGCAGAGCTGGGCTCAGAAGCACCAGGTTATTGTGAGGAGTATCCTTCCGACATTTGTTTTCATGTCAATGGTATCCCTATTGGTCGCTGGACTAGCGCCGGAGATTTTGGAGAAGTACCGGGGGTTCTGAATCCCGATTGGTGGCCACCGCATTTGAATCAATATGGCATGCTCAAATTAATTCGCATCAATCAGCATGGAAGCTTCATTGACGGGTGCCGTATATCCGAAGTCACAATAGACGATATTGGGCTTAACTATAAAAGCGATATTGCACTACGCTTGTCCGTATCCGATCAGTCGGAGAACAAAGGGGGTCTCACCATTTTCGGCAAAAGATTCGGCAATTTCAGTCAGGATCTGCTGGTGCGTGTGCTTTATGAAGAACACGGGGAGGACAACTATAGCTGATGGCTTCCCATATGTAAAAAGGCCGAAGCCCGTATTCCTGGAATACGTATCCTCGGCCTAAGCATGCTTCTCCTCACTTAAAGAGATATAGATCAACAGATAAAAAATGACTGCGATTCCAAAAACCAGCCAGCTAAAAGACAACCAATGAAGCCTTGCTCCGGCATGTACCACCCAATTCAAAACATCCATTACGATCATCATGGGTTGCAACGCCACATCCCAGCTATTCCAGCGAGCAAATCTGCCGATATATACACCTACACTGGACAGCCACAGCAACATAAAAACGACAGCCCACGCAAACCAACTGGAACAAACCTCTTGCAGCATACGGTGGATTATAAATATACAAATGGAAGTAAGAAAAAGACCAACTCCTGCCGCCGAAAAAGACGTAAATAAGATCAACCAGAATTGAATGTTCAGCCAAAAACGCGAGTCAGGATTCACATCATAAAAACGGAAAGCATGCAGTAATTCAGTCAGCAAATAGAGTGCATTCGGCAGAAAAAACAACCATACAACTCCTGCAAGTAATAACAGAACTCTTCTCACGTTTATGTTTCCCAGTCTGGATAAGGCGATCATTCCTAGAGAAATCAAGACCGGAACCCATGCCAGAAATATATCCCAGTACAAAAATTGATACATTTTCGTCCCACTTGTGGACTGCAAATACATAATAAGCCCATAACATCCCAACGAAGCTAAAAGCAGTACACTCAATAAGCCGGGCAGCTTATATCTCTTCCCTTTAAACAGCAAACTCTCATCCAACCCCCTGCATGAATACACGTATATACGTCGTTTCGCATGAATATCCAATGTTAAAAATTAAGCTCACAATCATCATGGTACCATACTTGTTTATAGAAATGTTCTCTCCGTTTATTACACAGTTCGTATGTCCTAGGATACATAATTCTCCACATTCAAGGGATCATATCGACACGAACCCTCGTCCATATTGTAAAATCACCTTGAAGCGTTGTATGCAAAAAGGGTGCGGACGATTTTATCGCCGCGCCGGACGGATCTCTAAAGAAATCCGCCTGTGAAGGTGCAGATACTTGTAAAGCCTTGGAATCATCGAATCTCCATACAGTCGGCTCGTTAATCCAGCCCCATCCCGCAGGCAAAACCTTGCCGTTAAAGCGTTCAAATACATTCATATGGACACCATCCCTCTCAAGCCAATATAGTGCAAATAGCACGATGAAATTTGGCGGACAATCCCCCTTGATACCACTATATACGTTATCTTCCAGTCGTCAATGATGAAGCTCCTTTCCTTAAAATTTATAAAAAAAGACTTGCCATCCTGAAATGTTGTGCTTATAATTACACCTAACTTGATACGGCAACAAATTTCAATGACGAGAACGAGTAAGCTATACAGCGGATTTGCAGAGAGTTGGGGCAGGTGAAAGCCAACATTCCGAGGGTAGCCGAACGCCATCTCTGAGAAGCGGGCTGAACCTGAAGTAAGCTCTGCCGCCTTTCCAGCGTTAACCGGAACACGTATTGATGGATACGTGAACAGAGTGTCATTTCTTATGGAATGAAACTAGGGTGGTAACACGGGTATTAACTCGTCCCTTTACAGGGGCGGGTTTTTTTTGTTTTTCAAAAAGGAGGAATTCAAAATGACGAACGTATCGACCGCAGTATCTATAAGCGATTTTTTGACTCCAGCAGTACGGGAAATGCCGCCTTCAGGCATCCGTAAGTTTTTTGAATATAGTACGGGCAGAAAAGATATCGTTTCGCTTGGTGTTGGTGAACCGGACTTTGTGACCCCTCAACATGTCAGAAAGGCTTGCATCACAGCACTGGAAAATGGCAAGACCTCGTACACACCGAATGCTGGTCTTCCCGAGCTGCGTGAGGAGATTGCCGGGTATCTGGAGAGTAGCTTTAACACGTCCTACAATCCGGCAAATGAAATCATGGTAACGATCGGCAGCAGTGAAGCGCTGGATTTGGCGCTCCGTGCCCTGATTACGGAACACGATGAAATTCTCATTCCGGCTCCCTGCTATATTTCGTATTCACCGATCACGTTCCTGAATGGAGGGCATACCGTAACGGTTGAAACCTCTGCTGATCAGCAATTCAAGCTGACGGCTGAGGCGCTCAAAGCCAAGCTGACTCCACGATCCAAAGTGCTTATTCTCTGTTATCCGAACAATCCGACAGGTGGAGTGATGACTTATGAGGACTGGCTACCGATTGCCCGCTTGGTGGAGGAGCATAATCTAGTCGTGATCTCGGACGAAATTTATGGTGAGCTGACCTATGGACAGAAGCATGTAAGCTTCGCCGCTCTGCCGGGCATGAAAGAACGAACCCTGCTCATCAGCGGCTTTTCCAAAGCCTTTGCGATGACAGGCTGGAGAGTCGGCTATGTATGCGGCCCGCAGGAGTTGATCTCAGCCATGCTAAAAATCCATCAATATACCGTGATGTGCGCTCCTATTATCGGACAAATTGCCGCTATTGAGTCCCTGCGCCACGGGCTGGAGGAGAAAGACCGCATGATGGAATCGTACAATCTGCGCAGAAAATGGTTTGTTGAAAGCTTGCGTCAGGCAGGACTACCCTGCCATGAACCGAGCGGTGCCTTCTACGCTTTTCCTTCTATTACACTTACGGGATTAAGCTCAGAGCAGTTTGCCAAGCGGTTACTGGAAGAAGAGGGCGTCATTACCGTACCCGGCTCTGCATTCGGCCCGGGTGGCGAGGGCTTTATCCGCTGCTCCTACGCATCGTCGAAGGAACAGCTGGAAATCGCTTTGGAGCGTATCAGCGTGTTCTTGAAACGTCTGTAATCAGCCCTTCATAGTATGAAGATGAAAACTACTTCAGCAGCTCCTGAATAAGCTTTTTCTGGTGTGCTGGCAAACCTTCCGGCCATTCCCCTACACGGCAATACAAAAGTCGGAGATTTCGGAGCTTGGTCGGAAAGTACACCTCCTGTTGGGCATTTTTCATATGGATCATCGTTTGCTTAAGTTGAATGGGGAGATTAAGTATGTATAATCAAAGATATAACATGTAATGACCTATTCGAATGGTCCTGCATCCAGAACGTTTTGCACAAAATCGGTCTTGGCCTCTGTGTACGCTTCACGATCATGCTGATTTTCCATCGCCAGCAGTCTTTTTAATGCATCGCTCCAGCCTGCTGGTTGTAAAGCAGTTACCTTAAATAACACCCATTATTAATATCAAAGGTCGCTCCCGTATAATGTCTGGATCTTTCCGATAGCAGAAACAGGACAGTATAAGCAACATCTTCTGCTTTTAAAGGCTCTGAAATTAGCTGATGATTTGTATATTCCTCCTTTCTCCATTCAGGAATATGATCCATCATTGGAGTACTTACCATCGTTGGTGCCACAGCATTAACTCTTACATAAGGTGAAAAATTCATGGCACAGCTTTTAGTAAAGCCCAATATTGCTGCTTTTGATAATCCATAGATCGCATCCGAGCTTCCTTCCATTCCAGAAACAGAAGACATATTTACGATAATCCCCTGGTTCTTCTTCTCAATCATGAACTTTCCAAAAAATTGCGAGAAATACACACAGCCCTTAATATTTATGTCCAACACCTTCTCTATATCTTCCATACGATAGTCGAGTATATTCTTTCCTCTATAAACTCCCGCATTGTTAACTAAAGCCGTTATATCCGTATGCTCTTGCTCAATATATGTAAAAAAGCGGGCTACTTCTGAATAGTTACTTATATCTATTGGATACGTGTACAAATGGGTTGAAGCCAGTTCAACCTCAAGTTCATTGAGGGTATGCTTATTGATATCACAGGCAATAACACTTGCTCCTTCTTTTAAACATTGTTGAGTAATTTCTTTTCCAATGCCGGAAGCTGCGCCTGTTACAATTACTTTCATTCTATTGAACATTAAGAAATCCCTCTCTCATTCGTTATATAATTTTATTCAAAATATAACTCTCAAGTTCTATCAGCTATATGAATAAAGTTACTTCAGTAACATAAGTGTAACCGCAACCGCATGCTCCACAAAAGACCGCTCCGGGCGTGACTTCATCATTACCGTAATTCCGATCATCAACGACACCAGAGTCTGGGCCAAAGCTTTGGCATCGGTGTCAGCCTCCAGCTCTCCTGATCGTATACCACGCTCAATGTATTCTTGAAATACAGCAGAAAGATACATCTGATGTTCTCTGGTCAAAATTGCGAATTTCTCATCATGAGGGGCCAATTCTACCATTGTATTGATACAAAAACATCCCCGGTTAGGGCCTTCCTCATATTCTTCTGCCACGATTCCTTCAAAAAAATTGCAAAATGCTTCTTTGACAGTAGAATTGCTTTGCAGTCTAGCCCGTACATTAGCAGCGTGAGATTGCGTATATTTGCGCAGCGCGGCTTCGAATAATTGCTTTTTATCCCCAAAGGCAGCATAAATACTGGGGCGCTGAATTCCCATTTTGGAGGTTAAATCGCTTAAAGACGTAGCCTCAAACCCTTTTTCCCAAAAAAGTTGCATTGCTGCATCCAATGCCTTTTCCTCATCAAATTCCCGTGGACGAACCATAAATAACCCCTTCTTTTCGTATCGTTCAGTATATTAAGATTGTAGGTTCGTCAGAAGCAGCTGTCAAATATGTACACGATAAATTCTTGACGTTTCATATGATTCCGAGTTATATTGACCTAAAATCATTACATACCAATCAGTATATTATACTCATCGGTATGTAATCACAGAAAGTGATGTGGTATGTGAAAATGAAGACGTCAGAAGAAACAGCGGCACTCCTATCCCATCAATCCGTAGCTAACGCTGCGAAAACCACCCCCGTTCGTTCCATATCCCGGTCTGTAGCGCTCTTATTTGCCATAGCTTGTGGATTGGCTGTCGCCAACATTTATTATGCGCAACCATTGCTGGACGCGCTGGCGCGCGAGTTTGGCATCACACATTCATCGGTTGGCATCGTCATTACAGTGACGCAGATTTGTTATGCATTGGGACTGCTGCTTCTAGTCCCGCTTGGCGATCTTCTGAATCGACGGCGACTGATTACCGGACAAATGCTGTTATCCGTGCTGGCGTTAATCGCAGTTAGCCTGGCCTCCACGCGTACAATCCTGCTCATGGGCATGGCAGCGGTTGGACTGCTGGCTGTCGTCACACAGACACTTGTCGCGTTCGCCTCAACCTTGGCCGCCCCGGCTGAACGCGGACGTATCGTAGGTCTGGTGACCAGTGGAGTTGTTATCGGCATTCTGCTGGCACGAACTGTTGCCGGTGCACTGACCGATCTGGCGGGTTGGCGTTCGGTATACCTTATTTCCGCCGCATTGACGCTAACCATGGCTGTAGCGCTGTTTCGGGCACTGCCTCAGCATGAATCCAAAGGAGCAACGCTATCCTATCCACAGTTGCTTCGTTCGGTTTTCACACTGTTCGTGCAAGAACGGATTCTGCGTGTTCGAGCCGTGCTGGCTTTGCTCATTTTTACTGCGTTCAGCATATTGTGGACTTCGCTAGTATTGCCTCTCAGTGCCCCGCCACTATCTCTTTCACATACAGCCATCGGGGCCTTTGGTCTGGCCGGAGTCGCCGGAGCATTAGCGGCTGCGCGGGCAGGACGTCTTGCCGATCAGGGCTCAGGACAGCGGACGACAGGTATTGCGCTGGCTCTGCTACTGCTATCCTGGTTGCCTATCGGCTATACCGAGCACTCGCTGTTCGCTTTGGTCCTTGGCGTTATCCTTCTGGATCTGGCGGTACAGGCTGTGCATGTGACGAATCAGAGCATGATTTTCGCTGTGCGTCCTGAGGCGCGTAGCCGACTTACCGCAGGCTATATGATATTTTATTCCATCGGTAGCGCCACTGGAGCCATCGCCTCGACGCATATGTACACCTATGCCGGCTGGAACGGGGTATGTCTATTGGGTGCTGGTGTCAGCACTCTGGCTCTTGTCTTTTGGGCAGTAACCTGCCGTTCAACTTGAATGAACGGTCGACTGCCATGACTTAAGCAGCAAAAGAAGCCGTCCGCACCACAACAATGGTCGGACGGCTCTCTGTTTTTACTACAAATTCATCACTTAATCGCAATGTAGATCAGAACAGGTTCGTCAGGACTGCCATACACTTCATAATCACCTGTGTACGTCCGCTCTGCTTGTCCCGAGGCGGCCCAGCTCCAAATAGCTTGCCATGCCCGGAAGACCGAGGAAGGTTCGGCTGTAGCTTGAAAGACAGCGTAGCGCGCAGCTGGAATGACGAGTTCTTCAAGATCGTCAGGAGTCTGGAAATCCGCAGCCGCTTCCTTTCCGATAAAAAAAGTGTACTCGCCCAAAGCTCCATTTTCATAGTCGGTGTAACAGCCATAGACGGAAGCCTGTCCTTCACTGCCCCTGATCCGACCAGACACATCCTCAGCCCCAAAGCATTCCCACATGGCTGGAATGATCCCATGGGATGTTTGTTCTTTGAGATTACTTGTGCGTGCTTTCAGCCCGACTAAATGGATGTCACCCCGGTATTCCTCCCGAATGGGTCCATCAAGCTGAAGTCCTGCATCCTCTGAAGACCGCCAGCGTTTTAAACTCGGCAGATAACTATGCATCATCACAACAGCCTCTTCTTCTTGCATCCCTTGCTCTGCAAGGATAGGTACGCACTGCCGGATCATGTCATCCATCGTCAGCTCAGGCTGCACAAACGCACCTTCCTTATAACAATACTTACAATATTCATCTGTTTTGGCCTGCTGTGCGTCCGTTCCGTATTGTTCCTCATGCTCCAGCGGCATACCGCAACTTTGACAAGCTTTATCCATTTTCGTAAGTCCCCTTTCGCTAACTGATATGCCACCAGTATAACGAAACAAACCTGACAGCTATCAGTCAGGTTTGTTCGTTATATGCTATGTTTTTCGAAATTCTCTATAAGAGGCTCTCCATAATTGGATGCAATACGTAACGCCATATCCCGAATCTTCTCCCGTAAATGGGCGGGTTCCTTGACGACCACATCCGGCCCCAGACTTAAAATAAATCCGTACATCCACGCATCCTCGGGAAAAGGAACCGAAACTGTATACATCCCTTCTTCCTGCTCGGTCAATGCTTCCACACCAAACCAGTCTTCCGCCAGATGCCGGGATTTGTGGTTAAATTGCAGCGTAAAAGGCTGTACTGCCTTAACCGCCGCCAGCCGTTCCTCATTCCATGGCAGCTTTTCATAGGAAAGGTCCCGGCGAGTAAAAGCCGACTCCGTAACTACAGGATCACTCATGCGGGATAGTTTGAACAGACGAAATTGCTCCTTGTCGAGGCAATAAGCATATACAAACCATTGCTGTCCTTTCAGAACGAGTGTGTGCGGTTCGACATTCCGTGCGGTTACAGCTCCTTGCGCATTCCTGTAAGTAAAAGCAATCGTCCGCGATTGGCTCAGGGCCTCTTTCACCTTCACCAGCTTGCTCTCCTGCACAGACTGATTTCCCCAACCCGAATGATCGACGATAAACTGTGTGGTATTGACACTAAATTGCGCTTTTCCTGAATCCGGTATAATGCTTTCAAATTTATCGAGCAGCCGGGTTACATTCGGTCCACCTAACGACGAGGACAAGCTCTGCAAGCCCATCACAATGTCCTTCACATCGCCATCCGTCAGCACACTGCGATCCAGGCGGTAGCCATCCATCAGGCCGATTCCCCCATTCACCCCCTGATAAGTTACCACCGGAATACCAGCTAGGCTTATCGCTTCGATATCTCTGTAGATCGTCCGTATCGATACTTCATATAAATCTGCCAGTTCCTTCGCCTGAATTCTATTTCTTTTCAACAACAAAATGACGATAGAAAGCAACCGATCAATTTTCATTTCTCCAAAACCTTTCGCCATTAATCGCACTAACTTTCGATAAAAGTTCTTTAGCTATTCCCTGACCTCGGTAGGTCGACGAAACATAAACTCCCCCAATCATCCCCTTATGCTGCGTCTTTATTTTTTGCTCCCTTTGAAATCCGGTCATACCCGCCAGATGCTTTCCTCCATCTTATCCTATCTCTGATCTAAAATGAACCCGTTGCCAATAGTAAAAACCTCAGGTATTCCATCCCGTTGGATAGAACTCCTGAGGTTGAATCACCTATTTCGCTTATGCCTCGTAACGCTTCATTACGATGACCGCATTGTGGCCGCCAAAGCCGAAGGAGTTGGATAGCCCGATATTTAATGAGGCCTTGCGTGCTTCGTGAGGCACATAATCCAGATCACAGGCCGGGTCCGGATTGTCCAAATGAACCGTTGGCGGAATGATGCCTTCCCTTAGACTCTGTACGAGTGCAATGGCTTCGACACCACCTGCGGCTCCCAGCATATGACCAAGCATGGATTTATTCGCGGTTACCGGAATTTGGTAGGCATAATCACCAAACAGTTTGTGTATCGCGAGGGTCTCAGCCAGATCGCCAGCGGGCGTACTCGTTGCATGCGCACTGATCACGTCCACCTCTTCAGGCGTGATATGGGCAGAATGAAGGGCTGCTTTCATCGCCAGATAAGCACCGATTCCTTCCGGGTGCGGTGCGACCATATGGTAGGCATCCGAGCTTGCCCCATAGCCGATGACCTCGCCATATATCTCCGCGCCACGCTGAACAGCGTGCTCCAGCGACTCCAGTACCAGAACGCCAGCTCCTTCGCTTATAACAAAGCCGTCGCGGTCCTTATCGAACGGTCGGCTCGCAATCGAAGGCTCCTCGTTACGAGTCGACAAAGCAGTTGCATTAGAGAAGCTCGCCAAAGCCAGTCTGGTAACCGCTGCCTCCGCTCCACCTGCAAAAATCACATCTGCATCTCCTGTGCGAATCGTACGAAACGCCTCTCCAATTGCCGTATTTCCAATGGAACAGGCCGTAACCGGCGAAAGCGTTGGACCCATCGCTCCGAACGCAATACTAATTTGCGCCGCAGCCATATTTGAAATCATCATAGGTACCAGTGTCGGACTAACTCTACCCGGCCCGCGATTCTGCAATACATTCACATTGTCCACCAATGTATCCAGACCGCCGACTCCTGATCCTACATAGACACCGACACGCTCCAGATTCGTATTATCCAGCTCCAGACCGGAATCCTTCAGCGCTTGCTCTGCCGCAAACAACGCAAACTGAGTGAAGCGATCCATTCGTCTGGCGTCTTTACGTCCCCATTGCTTTTCTGCATCAAAATCCTGTACCAGTCCGGCAATCTGTGCTTTCAAATCGGACACATCGAACGTGTCTATTTTTCGTATACCTGAATGACCCTCCAGCAGATTCTTCCACAGCGAGTCCACATCATTGCCCAGTGGCGAAACCACACCCATACCTGTAATTACAACTCTTTGCATACGCTTTTCATTCCTCCTGCTCGTTTGCTTACTTATAATCCTCATTTTACCCTCAGCTTATCCTATTACAAGTGTTTGTTTATCCTGGTATAATGAACACTACTATAGTAAGAGCCTTAACTGCTCATTACTTTATCCCCCCACCGAATGGAGAGAACTCGCCTATGAAACCGGAAGCACGTCTGGAAGCACTATCTGTTTTTCTCAAAACCAAAAGAGCCCGTTTACACCCGCATATGGTCGGTCTGCCGAACGGATCACGCCGCAGAACACCCGGTTTGCGCAGAGAAGAAGTGGCTCAGCTAGCAGGTGTCAGCACGACATGGTACACCTGGCTGGAGCAGGGACGCGATATCAAGGTGTCCGCCTCTGTACTGGATGCCATTGCCGCCACCTTGCAGCTAAACACGGATGAACGTAAGTATTTGTATGATTTAGCGTTTGAAACCGGATTTCAGACACCTCCTGCTCTTGCAGAGCAGACGGTTATTTCTCCATCCCTGCAAAAAATAGTACAGGAGCTGCGCTACTGCCCTGCTATTATTTCAGATCGTCGCTGCCATATTGTCGGCTGGAATGCAGCCGCGGCTCATGTGTTTATGGATTTTGCCGAGCTGCCCCATGAACAACGCAACATGATTGAGCTGTTGTTTACCAAAAAAGAGTTTAAAAGTCTCGCTGTAAACTGGGAGCATTTTGTAAAAGGATTCCTTGCTATTTTCCGCGCTTATTACGGACAATATGTGACGGACCCTTGGTATGCACAGTTCATACAGAACATGAGCCGGGCTTATCCCGAGTTTAATGAACTTTGGAATCAGAGTGAGGTCAGCTCTGCGCCGGAGGTGCTGATTGAATTTCGTCATGCCAAGGCAGGCAAAATGTTGTTTGACCTGACCTCCCTTCAGGTGCAAGGCAGCGTCGATCTGCGTTGCAGCATCTACACCCCGATCGCACAAACCTCTACAGAAAGCAAACTCCAAAAGCTGATGGAAGGCAGCTAGAGGATTTTCCCCCTCCTGTTATGAAGATATCTTTTTCCGTCCATACTACATCTACGATCTGTGCAAAATAGATGCCAACGATGTGACAGAACCAAGAGCTTCATCTGCGCCATTACTAGGAGGGAGGGAATTCATCATGAAAGCCAAATCTACAAGTTCCTCACAATCACAAAATCAGGCACCGCCGCCTGTTCCGGTGCAATTTGACCGTAGCTGGCAGGATGAGCTGGACCAACGCCTCCGCAAAGGAGGACCTTGGGGAGATTGGGATCTATATCAGTTGGCAATTGAAGCGGAGAAGGCCAAGCTGGTACCCAGCTTTGATGAGCTTCAATGTCTGAAGCATTTGCAAGACCTCACTCCGCTGCCCCATCAGCTGGATACAGCCCGTAAGGTATTATTTGAAATGTCCGGCCGCGCCATCCTCGCCGATGAAGTTGGTCTGGGCAAGACGATTGAAGCTGGAATGATTCTCAAGGAATATCTGGTTCGCGGGCTTGCCGTCAAAGTGCTTATTCTTGTGCCCGCTTCGCTGGTGCTTCAATGGGTTCGTGAGCTGAACAGCAAATTTGGCATTCCAGCTGTCGCTCAGAAAAAAGCGTATTCCTGGTCGTCCGAGGTCGTCGTGGCCTCTATGGATACTGCCAAGAGAGAGCCACATAGTAACATCCTGCTGGATACCGATTACGATCTGCTCATTATCGACGAAGCGCACAAGCTGAAAAATAAAAAAACATCCAACTACCAGTTCATTATGAAACTGCGTAAAAAATATTGTTTGCTCCTGACCGCCACCCCTGTACAAAACGATTTGTCCGAGCTCTTCAATCTCATTACATTGCTTAAGCCCGGTCAGTTAGGACGACATGGCGATTTTTCAGCCAACTTCGTTGTGGATAAACGTCTACCCAAAAATGAGGATCAGCTCAAAGATGAACTGTCCAAGGTCATGATCCGCAACCGTCGCGGCGAAGGGCCGGTCCAATTCACCAAACGAAATGTTTCCAACATTCACTTGGAACTTTCACAGGAAGAACAAGCGCTATACGATGGAGTCACTTCCTTTGTCAAGGATCAATATCAGGCGAATGGCGGAAATTTGAGCAGCATGCTGTCTCTCGTTACCCTTCAGCGGGAAGTATGCAGCAGCCGGGATGCCGTATTCGTAACGCTTGTCAATTTATCTAAAAAGATGGCACCCGACTCCCCTCTACGGGATCGCGTTTGGGAATTGGTCGCGCACATCAAGGCGATTAAAGCCAATTCCAAGGCGGAAAAAGCGCTTGAACTCATTCGTCAAATGAACGAAAAAGTGATTATTTTTACCGAATACCGGGCTACACAGGAATATTTGCTGAACTATTTTCGCGACCGGGGGCTATCCGCTGTTCCTTACCGGGGCGGCATGAACCGGGGACGCAAGGATTGGATGATGGATTTGTTCCGTGGACGTATTCAGGTCATGATTGCCACCGAAGCGGGCGGCGAGGGCATTAACCTGCAATTTTGCCACCATATGATTAACTTTGATCTGCCATGGAACCCCATGCGCGTGGAACAACGGATTGGACGTGTGCATCGACTGGGACAGACGCATGATGTTAATATTTTCAACCTGTCCACAACCGGAACGATTGAAGAGCATATCCTCCATCTGCTGCATGAAAAAATCAACATGTTCGAAATGGTCATTGGCGGACTGGACGTCATTCTAGAACGGTTTGAAAAGAAAGAATCCATTGAAAAGAGTCTGTACAGAATCATGCTTGAATCCAGCAATGACGATGAAATACGCCAAAAAATGCAAAAGCTCGGCCATTCGCTGGATTCCATCAAGCAGGAAATGAAACAGCTGCGTACGGACAGTCTATCCACTTCGGATACGGCAGCCGGTATGTTATCCGAGACAGACCAGATCAATGGGCGCCTGACGGGAATAAGCCAAAGCACCGCTGATTTGCCAGGCTTATCAGGTAGCGCTGTTCCTCCAGCCAAAGCTCGACGCGGCGCGAAAGGAGGCCGCCTGATATGACCATGAATTCACAGCAAGTACAGCGCTATGTCCTTACGTATCTGGAAGCCACCGGATGCAGCGTGATCGAGAGATCGCCAAACCATGTGACTGTCAAGCTTTCTCCCGAAGCGGATAAAGCTCTAACGAACCGCCCCTACTATTGGGGCTATGTAGAACGTACTGGTGTTCCGGCGCAAACGATGTCATTCACCTTTATTTTCGATGGGGAAGCCTACCGGGCGGCACAGGAGAGTTCGATGGACAATACGCCCCTCCCCCCGTCACAAGCACAGCCGGGGCAAGGACCACAACAAGCCCCAGCGTCCGGCAGTCCGGCGCAAGATCAGGTCATGGGCCGTTACTTCGGCCATGTTCCGACGTTACCGCAGTTGGGGCCTGGACGTATTTTGCAGGAAGAACTTCGCTATGGGAGTCGTCGGCTGCATCAAATTTTTGAAGCTGCACGGGATGGAGGAAAATATGTCAATTTGTTCGAGCAGCCCGATGCTCGTCAATTATCCGCCCGTTCTCCCGCAGTGTATGAAGCCTGGCTCGGCGTCTGCTACAAGATCGAATTCGCCTGTGATTTGAAGCGGGAAGAGCTTCATTGGCTCGGAATTTCACTCAAAAGCGGTACTATCGTACCCGACTTTAGCAGCATGCTCCAATCCCGGCAGCTCAGCCCGCTGCTGGCAGGTAATATGCATGTGCAGCCTGCAAAATTATCCGTTCCAGAGGCCTCCACCTCGCTGGAAAACTACCTCAATGTTCAGCTAAGCCAGCAGGATTACGAGTGGGCTGAGCAGGCCAAAGAACGGCTGCGCGAGGAATTGGAGGTTATTGATCACTATTACGATGATTTGGTCAAGGAGCAAAAAGAAGAAGAGGAAAAAAAAGAAGCCGTACAAGACCAGCATCAAGCCCGCCGCAAAGAAATGGTATGGCAATATGAACCCAAGGTGCTTGTATCCGCCATTAACTGCGGGATATTTCATCTGCGGTAACCAATATCTCACGCTCCTTCGCAGGCTGGTTGCAGAAGTATCGTCAGCTTTTAACATCGTGCTTCAGACTATATCGGGTTTATTGCTGTACCGACAAGCTTTGCCAAGCCTGTCGGTACTTATCGACAGCAAAAAACGAACCCGGTCAGGACAGATGTGCCGACAAGGTGTAGCAGTCTTTTTATCGGACAAGCTTTATGCTGGATAAAAAAAGCTTCCATCGGTGCATTAGCCGTCAGAAAGGTGGATTCCATTGAAAAAAAATTCCGGACACTATAGCGTTGGTATGATTGCGGCTGTTCTGATCGGTCTGTCCGCAGTTTGTCCGTTTGCTTCCATTCAAGCGGCCCCCTCAGCAACCCAAGACCACAACGCAAACCCGTTACCCTCTTACGAAGCAAGTTCATTGGTTTCCCCATCGGAACCCACGAATCTTGCAAACCCTTCCCTTTCTCCGGGTAACTCTTCTGCAAGTCCTCCTGCTCAGGAGCAAGGGGTACCAACGGACGTAAAGCAGGTTTCTGCCGATACGGTGCAGTCGCTATCCACACAGCCGCCTTTTGCCCAGTGGAAAGATGCCGAGCTTAGCTACCACCCGCTCGGTCCCGGAACACATAGCTGGCTCGTGCAGGTGAATCGTGCAGGAGAATACATTGGCTACCTGATTATCGGGGCAGATCATAACGGCGCTTATCAGCTTAATGAATACGGAAACGGGCCGGGCGGGCCGTACAGTATGAATTTACTCCGCCAATCCCTTAAATCCCTCACAGAAACCAAACTTTCATCCATCAACAAGCTGCAAATTACCCCTATGTATGAGGAACCGCTATTAGCCTACTGGCTGGTGCGTTCCTCCACTGGCAGCGAAGTGTGCATCGACGCTTTTACGGGGGATCCATTGCCTGCGGAGGTAGCCAATGGGAACTGGAGAAATAAGCCCCACAGCAGCACAATTCCTTCATCTGCTCTCTCTCTGAAAGCAGGGGCACAGGCGATTACCCTTTCGGCTGAGCCTTTTGATCCCTATGACGATCTTAGCTGGCTTCTACCCAAACAAAAGCTTTCCATCCATAACGTAGAGCAGTTTACCAACACACTGAGTGAATCATCACGTATCGTATTTTCTGCTACAGACATAAATTTCGCTTTTGGGGGCCCCTTGGCTATTAACGGATATCAGTCCTGGATACCTTCGCATGATCTCTCTCATCCTATTATGTATGCGGTAACCTGCCGCACCGGTCTTTCCCGCTTTGTCCCGCTGGACCGGCTGTTTTCTGGCGGTGAATTTTATCGTATCCACTCTTAATTATTAAATTATGAAATCATTTCAAATGATCTGATCTGTTTAACACAAAAAGAGACCTCAAACGGCATTCCGTATGCCTCTTGTGGTCTCTTTGGCGAGTTTAATGCCGTTCCTTTCGCCCTTTGCGTGCGGATTTAATCCACATATTCAGAGCGAGTGGCAGCATTCCGAACCATTTATATACCCATGGCTCTCTGGATTGTTTACGTCTACGGCGTACATCGCGCGGCGTTTCCATATACCGAACAATTCGTTGCGTAATGTATGTCACCAGCTCGTCACTCTTGGCCATCCTCCGCGACCTCCTTTAATCTGCATCCCTGACATTTTGTTCGCATTGCAGGAAAACATTAAATTTATGCGTTGGATGCAGATAAGCTTAGCTTGCTCATTTTCCAAAAAGTCTAACCCTGCGGGAATCACTATGCATGATTCCCCTTAAATGGAACATACTATCTTAAACAAAATCTTTACCCGAAGGCTAATGACTTTGATTAAGGCAGCTATGCGCTTTAAATGGTTGGTTTTCAGAAAATAATCAATCCGTCTATTGGAGGAATGGGATGTGCGAAAAGAAAAGTTAAACATAATATGGCTAACAGGACTGGGATTGAGCTTAAGTATCCTTTGCAGTGCTGTATTTGCCTCCTTTGCCTATGCAAGCGCCCAGCCCGGCGAAAAAAGCACCAATCCGAACAAGGACACAGAAAATCAATCCAACGTACATTCTTCCTACCACGCTTTTGCCAAACCCGTTGTGCTTATAGACGTCGGTCATGGAGGCGTGGATGGTGGAACGAGCCATAAGAGTCTTTTGGAAAAAGATATCAATCTCGCAATTGGTCAAAAGCTATATCTGATTTTACGCTCACAGGGCTATCCTGCGGTCTTAAACAGGGACAAGGATTATGCTCTAAGCGACGATAACCGTTGGCTGCAATCCAAATCCCGACATCTGAAAGACCTGGCCCAGCGTAAGAGCCTGACAGAACAACTGCCCACCGCTTTAGTCGTCAGTCTGCATGTGAATTGGACCAAACGTACCGAAAAGCGGGGGCCGATTGTTTTGTACCAGGACGAAGGCAGCAGCTATCTGTTGGCAGAACGGATTCAACATTCATTGAACCGCTTATTCTGCATGAACAGAGAAACAGTTTATGGAAAACCCTTCTATCTTCTGAACAAAATCCAGCATCCCGCTGTAATCGTGGAAACCGGATTCATCAGCAATGAACAGGACAGGGCCATTCTTTCCGGGGATCGCGGTCAAAAAAACGTCGCAGAAGCGATAGCCGAAGGTATTATTGCTCACTTGACGGTATGGTAGTGTGGGTGGCAGGAGCTCCCTTCCATCCCCATACGGAACGCACCAAATCACTAATGCCCACAAACTTGGCGTGATCTTTTAGTCTGGGAACCGATGAATGGAGTGCCGAGGACGTATACATGCCGGATACACCAACATGACCAATGGTTACACAGGTATCGTGCTCGTTCACCCATTCTCCCACCTTGGTCAGTTGCCGACTCACATGGGCGAGTGTATGGGTATCATCCAGAAAAATGTCATTGCGTACCGGTGGCATTCCCTTTTCTACGGCTAGCTCAGGCACTACTGACCAATAATTCGTACGGCTGTCGACAAAAAATAGTCCATGCTCTTTGCAAACATCGAGAACAATGGACATAATGCGTTTGTCTGAGGTGATCTTGGAGCCCATGTGATTATTCATACCTATCGCAAAAGGGACTTCCTTAATGGCTGCTGTCACCTTGGCGCGTACTTCTTCATCCGACATATTTGCCTTAATCGCTCCAGGTCCAAGCCATTCGGGTTTTCCCTGCTTTGGCTCCATTGGAAGATGCACAATGACGTCATGACCACGCTTGTGAGCTTCCATGGCATCCTGCTTGGTGGAAGGCAGAAATGGCATCACCGCAACCGTAATTTTAACCGGCAAATTTAAAATTTGCTCTGTCCCTTTCATGTTGTTGCCCAGGTCGTCGATAATGACGGCAACCATCTTTTGATGCTGATCCTGCTTACCCGTAGCACTTGCTACATCCATGTTCCAAACATTCCCACATACCGTAAAAACAAGACAAACCACAATACACACGGCTGTATTTTTTCTCATCTTCGGATTTTGGCGAACCACATGTGCATAGGTTGGCTCTCTACGGCTGCGAGTAGCCTGTATAGCCTTCTTTATAATGTTTCTCAGGTGCAGTTTCGTTCGTTTACTCATTACAGGTCAGCCTCCTTCTCTGTCCCTTCATTGTGTGAGTAACGTCGCCTAAATATGTATGGGCAGACCCAAAAGGTCATCCCTGATCTGCCTTACGTACGCAAAACGTATGCTAAACTTTCTTACCAGTTCTGATTTATAAACTCATCACGACCCGATTGGGCGCGGTCTTCCTTGTAATGCTTCACGTTCTTTTTGTGGTAATCCTGATGGTAATCCTCTGCCTCATAAAATATGGAAGACGGAAGAATCTCTGTCACAATAGGCTTGTCAAAGCGCCCGCTTTGTGCCAATTGTTGCTTGGATTGCAGTGCGAGTTCCCGTTGCTGCTCTGTATGGTAAAAAATAGCAGGTTTATACTGTGTACCCCGATCCTGAAATTGACCTTCCCCATCGGTAGGATCTGTTTGCGGCCAATATAATTCCAGCAGCTTTTCATATGGAAACAGTTCAGGCTCAAACGTAATCTGTACCACCTCATAGTGACCTGTAGTCCCCGTTTTGACCTGTTCGTAGGTCGGATTGGGAATCGTTCCCCCGATATATCCTGAGACAATGCCATGAATGCCCGGCATCTCCTCGAATGGTGTCACCATACACCAGAAGCATCCACCCGCAAAAGTAGCCTTCTCCATCTTTCATCCAACCTTTCTATGACTTCATCATAAGTGTGCTAATTTTATCATATCTAGCCATCCGAAGTCGCTCCATATTTCACCCGCAACACGCTCTTTATACTACTCACTCCCTACCCATTTCTTCTTATAATGGCTTAGGGTCAGAAGCGGCCAGATGTACCGGTAGCTATGATAATGAGAATAGAAGTTACCCGGGAGCCCAGCGCCCGTAGGATATGCGGTCGGCCAATCGTCGTTTTGCAGCAATTCCACCAACTTGTATATTCCTCTATTTACGGCAGCAGACGGCTGTGGCTGTACCGCGATGAGTGCATCGAGTGCCCACGCAGTTTGGGATGGCGTGCTTTCCCCTAAGGGCATGTATTGCATCACCCGGTCGCTGGTGCAGGATTCACCCCAGCCCCCATCCGAATTCTGAATCTGCAAGAGCCATTCCGCTCCTTTTTGAATCGCAGCATGGTCCGCCGGCAGCCTGGCAGCCTCTAAACCAGTCAGTGCCGCCCAAGTGCCGTAAATGTAACAAATCCCCCATCTTCCATACCATGATCCATCTTTCTCCTGATGGGAGATCAGCCAGTTGACCCCCCGTTTGATGAAATCGTGCCTCATGTCGAGTCCGCAACAATTTCCGAGGTATTCCAATGTGCGTCCAGTAAGGTCGGCTCCCGAAGGATCGATAGCTGCGGACTTGGCACCGTCTATGGCCAGCCATGTGAGCATTTTCTTATTGGTGTTTTTTTCGAATGCGGGCCAACCGCCGTCTTTATTTTGCATAGACATAACCCAGTTTAGTCCCCGGGTGGATGAGTCACGATATTTAGGATCTGTACGGGACAGGCTGTGAATCGATCTTAAAGCGGCTGTTGTGTCGTCTACATCGGGATTTAAGGTATTGGTCTCGGAGAACCCCCAGCCGCCAGGAACCGTATCCGGATTATGAACACTCCAATCCGCCGCTTTGTCCTGTTGTCTGGATAAGAGATAGGCTGCCGACCGCTGCACGGTCTCATGATCCCCGACGACGCCGGACTCCTGCAACGCATAGGAGATCAAGGCCGTATCCCAGATTGTTGAGGGCGAATTCTGAATGGTAGCTTTATCGCCAAAGCGGTACTGCATCTCTGTCAGCCCTTGAACGGCTTTTAAAATAAGCGGATGCTGTTTATCATAGCCCAGCGCAAGCAGGGCAAAAACCATGAGAATGGTGCTGCTCGCATAACTGTAGAGGGTACCATCTGATTCGATTCGATTCAGCATGAACTGCTCTGCCTTGTTTAGAGCTGCTTCATGGATATAACGGGGAGTTCCGAGAAGTCTGCTGAGACCAATACGTATGTTTTCCGTGATCTCCCGGTGCTCCTGGTGTTGCGGCTCATCGTCATCATAGCGTGAATCGAACAGATCGGATATATTGGGAGCCTTATCCGTTGATATAGAGAAATTCCGGTCTGCCATGATCAGCATAGGGATCAGATGGATGCGGGAATAACCTGAGAATTCATACAGATTGATTGGCATATAGGCAGGAAAAAGGATGATCTCCAGCGGTATGAACGAGATCGATGCCGGCCATTTGCGCTGCCCCGTTGCAGCGAGAATCGCCTTTGTCAGAATGCTGGTCGATTTCCCCGGTCCACCTTGCAATTGGATGTAATGCCTGGCACGCTCCATCGACTCGTCCGTCGGTTCACTGTACCCGGAATAGAGCAGGGCATAATAGGCATCAATGGAAACGGATAAATTACCTTCTTGCTCGTCCCGGTACCAACGCCAACAGCCTTCCGGTTGCTGCTCCGCAAGGATGCGATCATGCAGACGCCGGATCAGCTCTTCATTCTGTATATCCAATATCCGAAAGAGGATCATGACATAAGCATCCATCGTCACCCCGTTCTCAAAGCAAAAATGCCATGATCCGTCTTGATGCTGCTGCCGCATAAAAAAGTCCCTCAGCTTCCTTATCCCCTCATCGACCGCGCTCCGTGCATCGCCCATTCTCTTGTACCTCCATATAACGTCATGATGTACATTATATGAACGCCGGTACGAGGAAATGATGTGCGTGCTTGCTGTCGTCTGACGGTTAAGCATTAAACACCAAAAAGGCCCTCGTACCTTTTCAGGACTACAGCCTCTTTGTTTGTTGGTACGATATAAAGTTGGCTTTTCAATAAACTTTATACATATACTTCTTAGCCATTACTTCCGGCCAAAGCCTGAATCAAATCTGATTCCTGCGCCCCGGTAATGACGGAAACGATGCTCTTCCGCAGTGTATCTGCATTTTGCGCCTGATACGGATCGACATCAAAAATAATAGCATCCGCAATATACCCTTCTGCAATATGCCCCAATTCGTGACCACTTCCCAGAATATCAGCAGCGCTTTCCGTGGCAGCCTGCCACGCTTCTGCCCGAGTCAAGCCGTAATCTATCAGCGTGTCCAGTTCTTGAAGGTTGTACCCATGGAGTGCAGGTGTTGCATAATCCGTACCGAATCCAAAGTGAACCCCCGCTCTCTTTGCATAGCTAATGGCTTTAGAGTGGGCTTCGGCAGCACGAGCGGCCCGATCGCAAATAACCTGGTTCAGAGCCAGAACGCCTTTCGGATCTGCAGCAATGCGATATATCGATGTTGTAGGCACAAAGGCTATTCCAGATTGTGCAAGTCTGCCAGCCTGATCCTCGGTCAAGAACATTCCGTGCTCTACAGATTCCACACCAGCATGGATGGACCAGTCTACCGTCACTCCACCCCATGTATGAACCATAACCATTTTATGATGAGCATGCGCATTGCGAACAATGAACGAGAACTCTTCCTCCGAAAAAATCGGATCAAGCACTTTCTCAGTAGGTGCTCCAAGACCGCCTGTTGCCATGATTTTGATCCAGCTTGCCCCTGTATCAAAAATTTCTGTCATACGTTGTTCCAAATGCTTAAGACCGCGGGCATCCGCTGCTCCAAGCATATCACTGCTAGTTTGTACTCTTAAAGGCTGTTGATAGTGCGAAACGAGATGCTGCACTGTGCTTGGCAGAATCCCGCCTGCATCGCGCGTCGTCGTTACACCGGTTCGAAGGGTTGCTTCAAAGGCTTGCGCCTGCATGACCTCGATCTCACGGCTGTCTCGTTTCATTTGATCAGTATGGTCAAAGTCCGTCCAGGCCAGATGTGTATGAAGATCAATAACCCCCGGACTTATCCATAGATCTTTGCTTGGATGAGTTTGCTGATCATTATGTGACTCAACAATAGATGAGAACCGACCATCTTTAATCGAAATATCGAAACGCTTCCCGTCAATACCTGCTATAAAAATATGGTTAAATGTTTTTGCTTGGGGATGCTTATTGATCATGTTTATTCCCCCAAATCAGCCGAATAGCCTTCATTGCATGCTCAGGGTCTTGATTCAACAATTGGGCAAGTGCAGCAATGGCTTCTTCTACGCTTTGCTGGCAAGCATTCGCTCCAAAATGGTTTACTCGCAGTAGATGGCCGAACAGTTCTCCGTCTCCAGGAGCTACGATACCCATAGGCTGATCGATACGCAAGTTCTGCTCTTGAGAAATCTGAACCGTCGTAGTCAGCGTAGAATAGTATTTGCTATCCTTCTGCCAAGGCTCAACACCCAAGGCCTTAATACCAGCAATGGTGGAGGATGCAGCCAATTCATGACGCTTGATAACCTGTTTTAATCCTTCTTCCTCAATTCGCGTCAATGCCGAGATTAGGGCTCTGGCCTCAAGCGTCGGGATGTTGGCAGGGACCCGTACCGGCGCGGTACCATTCTGTGATGGTTTCATATCCAGTAAGGACAGAATGGAATTGCGCGGCGCATTTTCATTGGACTCAAGGAACTCCCAGCCGCGCGGTGAAATGCTTACGGCACTAACGCCATTAGGTCCAGCCAAGGCTTTTTGCGCACCCACAGCTACAAAATCAACTCCCCATTCATCAACCAGCAGGGCCTCTCCCCCGACCGCCGAAACGGAGTCCATCACCGTAATGAGGTTAAAGTCGCGTGCAATCTTTAATATTTCTTTGGCCGGATTTGATCCGCCTGTAACTACTTCAGCCTGGACAAAGGAAAGCGCGCACGGTTTATACCGTTCAATCGCTGCAGCGACCTCCTCCACAGTAACCACTTCATCAAAGGGGACCTTAACTTCAACAACCGTTGCCCCGCCTCGTTCAAGCCAATTTCCAAATAAACTTCCATAGGGGCCTGTTACTACATTTAAAATCGTACGACCAGGCGCAGATATCCCGGCTGCCATCGCCTCAATGCCCAAGATCGCCTCACCAGGGATGATGACCGGGGAATGTTGTGTAAACAAGAGCTTGGAGAGCAAACTTGTAAGCGTATTGAACTCAGACAGTGAAAGTGGTACAAATCCTTTATGTTCTCTGCTCATAAAAACCTCCTGATGTACTTAATTTAGGCATTTTCGGAACTGCGGACAATAGCTCACGACTGTATGCAGTTTCAGGACGAGCAAAGAATTGATCCTTGGGATTGATCTCAACGAGTTTTCCCTGCCGCATGACCGCTACCGTATCGCTAATTGCATGGATTACCCCCAGATCATGGGAGATGAACAGCATGGTAAGATTAAGCTCTGCTTTGAGCATGTTAAAGAGTTCAAGCACACTCAGTTGTACGGAAACATCCAATGCGCTCGTCGGTTCATCCGCAATCAGAATGCTCGGCTCAACGCTTAATGCGCGTGCGATTGCTATTCGCTGGCGCTGACCGCCGGAAAATTCGTGAGGAAACCTGTCCAAAGCGCTTTCTTCAATGTGTACACGAGCCAAAAGCTCTTTACATCTCTTCTCGACTCCCATACGATCCACAATTTTATGAAATATCAGCGCTTCGGAAAGTATCTGCCTGATGGAATGCTTGGGATTCAACGATGCATCCGGATTTTGGAAGATCATTTGTATCATTTTGTACTGCTCACGATTTCTTTTCTTCTTCAATTCTTGTGAGCCTAGCAGAATCTGCCCCTCATCAGGAGCAATCAGCCCGGCAATGACCCGCGCCAGAGTGGATTTGCCCGAGCCGGACTCTCCAACAAGGCCAAGGGTCGTATGCTGCTGCAGATTCAGATTGATGTGATCCAGCGCAGTAAACCCGTCATAATGAACCGTTACATTTTTTACTTGCAAGGCTAACTCCATGTAAGTTCGCTCCCTTCAAGCTCTGGCAAAGGAAGCACCGAGTTAATCAGCATCTGTGTGTAAGGATTTTTCGGGTTTTGCAAAAGACTAAGGGAATTGCCATGCTCAACAATCTGCCCCTCTTTCATCACACATAGCTTTGAGCACATGGTAGCTGCAATCGCAAGATTATGCGTAACAAACACCATGGCAAAGCCCAGTTCATTCTGCAGACGAGTGATCGTTTCAAGAATTTGCCGCTGAACGGTTACGTCAAGCGCCGTTGTCGGCTCATCACAGAGAAGAATGCCTGGCTTGCACGCCAGTGCGATTGCGATGACTATTCGTTGACACTGACCACCCGAAAGCTGGCTCGGATATCGGTCCGATCTCTTTAAAGAATCGGGGAGGCCGAGCATTTCGAGCAATTCCAGCGCTATCGTGCGAGAAGCCTTTCGGCTTACTCTTTGTCTGTAATAAACGACTTCCGCAAGCTGCTTGACAACCGGACAGAGTGGGTCCAGCGCACCTCTCGGGTCTTGAAAAACCATAGCGCTGCTGATATCACTCTTAATAACTCCTCCAATCTGCTCAACACCACGTGGAAGTAATCCCAGAATCGAACGCAGCGTAAGCGATTTTCCAGAACCCGATTCGCCTACTAACCCCACACTCTCCCCTTTGCCTAGCGAAAAGCTAACATTGTTGACTAATATTTTATTTGACTTTGTTGCCAGCGACAGTGCCTCTATTTCCAAAATCGGATTTGTAGTAATCATTTTTTCCTCCATATATCTGCCAACCCATCACCTACAAGAGACAAAGCAATTCCCGTGTAGACCACTGCGAATCCCGGAACTGCCGAGAGCCACCAAGCTGTAGTTATGAAGGATTGTCCATCCGAGATCATTGTTCCCCAGTCCGGGGTTGGCGGTGTAATGCCGATCCCAAGATAACCAAGCGTAACAATGGCCACAAGCAACCCTACCATATCCGTCATGAGAACTACAACCGCTTGAGGTAGTACATTGGGCAGGAGATGACGAAGAATAATTCTTACTCCAGGCAGCCCTAAAGTTTGAGCGGACGCTACCCATTCCTGCTTGCGAAACGATGCACTAAGCCCTCTGACTACACGGGCAAATACAATCCAGCCTACAAGTATAAAAGTGATATAAATGCCCCGTTGACCGGCTCCGCTGGCAAAAGCCACAATAATAACGATCAAATAAAAAGGAAAAGCGATAAACGTATCCGTGATCAGCGTAATGATGGTATCGATCCATTTCCCATAATATCCGGCAAGCATACCCAGAAATACACCTGTGCAAAATGGAATAATTTCCGCCAGAAACATGATTGTCAAATCAGTTCGCGCAGCATAGATCAGTCTCGTAAACAAATCGCGCCCCAATTGATCTGTCCCCAGCCAATGTTCGGCAGACGGGGGCTGCAAAAAAGCACTCAAATTTTGCCCGGAAGGTTCATAAGGACTAATAAACGGTATGAACACAGCCAAGACAATAAGTACTGCAAACATAATACTGCCTACCAGAAGGGAAGGGGTATTCCATATTCGATTTATGATGCTTTTCTTATTACCGTACTCTTGCAATTGAGGGTCTATTCTTGTATGTTTCATTGCTTTCCTTTCGTTCTGGGATCAAGCCACCAGGAAATGATTTCAATCAGGAGGCTGATGATCACAACAGATATCGCACAGTAAAGTGCTATTCCTTGAATGACCGGGAAATCACGTTTCGAAATGGAAGTAAACAGCAAGCTGCCAATCCCCTTGATGCCAAACACCTGTTCAACGACCAGTGTACCACCGATAAGATAAGAAATATTTACGCCAAGCAGCATCAGAGTTGGAAGAGCGGAGTTACGTAGCACATGCTTAAATAGAATAACCCTGCTTGGTATTCCCGCAGCCTTCAATGTGACTACAAAATCGGATTCCAATACTTCAAGCATCTGCGCTCTTAACGAACGAACCAGCGTAGGAATCTGCGAAAAAGCGACGGTAATTGCCGGAAGTGTAAGACTGTACAAGGTCCCATTCCACCCTTCGCCTATCCCTCCAACGGGGAACCAATGAAGACGGACACTAAGAACCAGAATCAAAAGTAAACCAACCCAAAAGATTGGCATACCCAGAGTTATTGTAGGAAAAATACGTATCAAATGATCCAGCAGCTTATCCTTGTGCGTGGCTGCAAGCGTAGCGAGCAGAAGTGTAATAATGATCGCCAAAACACAGGCCATCACAATAAGCAGCAAAGTAACGGGAGCCCGTTCAGCAATCAGCTCTCTTGCAGAGGTTCCCACAATAATTGAATTGCCGGTATCTCCATGTGTGAACAGCGTCTTCACAAACCTAGTGAATTGTTCCCATAAAGGGAGATCCAGCCCGAGAGTATGATGCATACTCTCGATGGCCTCAGGCGTACTGTATTCTCCCAGAATCATTTTAGCAGGATCCCCTGGCACGATTCTGATGATGAAAAAAACTGCTGTCATCACACAGAGGATTACTACCAATGCTCTTACAAGAGCTGTCACAAGCCACCTGTATGATGTATTGATTCCTGCTGATTTATTTAACGTTTTATTGGACTTCATCATTTTTTAATTCGAACTTCTTCAAAGCGAACGCTGCCGTTAGGAAGAACAACGAAGCTATTCACAGAAGAACGAACACCCTTCAAAATATCTGGATAATAAAGCGGAATGTACGGTACTTCATCTGCAAGAGTTTGCAGAAGCTTGGAGTAGATTCCCGCACGGTCCTTACCATCCAGCGTTTTTTGACCTTCAATTAAAAGCTTGGTTACTTTATCATTCGTGTAATGCGTCCAGTACGATTTACTGAAGCCTTTCGGATCTGTCTGGAAAGCAATAATCGAGTTCGCATCAGGAGAGTCGGCTTGACCACTGTTGAGCATTGCCGCGAAATCATAGGCAAAGAAGCGTTCACGGAAAGTGGCCAGTTCAATGGATTCAATCTCGATGTTGATACCGATCGCTTTACCCGCTGCCTGGATAATTTGCGCCTCTTGTGCTCTTGTGCTGTCACCGGATGCCACAAGCAATTTTGTAGTGAATCCATCAGGAAAGGCGGATTTGGCAAGTTCCTCCTTAGCCGTATTTATATCAAAGTTCAGGGCCTTGATCGTATCATTCGAATTATAAGGAATCGCTGTTGGCAGCAATGAATTTGCAGTCTGTGCATAGCCAAAGGTGAGTGCCTTCGTCAAGCCTTCACGATCGAGTGCCAAAGCCAGGGCACGACGGACATGCACATCAGAAAAATGCTTGTCCAGCGTATTGAAAAACAATTGCTCTGTCACCCAACTTCCATTGGTAACTACCGTAGTATCAGCGCCTTGCTTTATCTCATTAGCATTTTGCAGAGCCAATGACTCAACAGCATCAACTTCTCCCGCCTTAAGCTGGTTGATAGCTTGGCTGTCGTCTTCAATCAGCTTATAAACAAGCTTGTCAATATATGGCTTTCCATCTTGCCAATAGTATGGGTTCTTGGTGAAAGTCAGATCGCCCGCAGGGTCCCACTTTTCAACAACGAAAGGCCCCGTACCTATCGGTTTCTTGAAAAACTCTTTTTCGGAAACTCCACCGAAATTGTTCGGAAGAATACCGTTGGAGAAGTTGGACAGTTCAGAGATAAACGGTGTATATGGCTCCTTAAGCGTAATAACAAGCGTTTTGTCATCTTTCGCTTTAATGGTATCCACCTTTGCCGCTATAGCCAGCGGGCCGCCAACCTTCAAATGACGCTGCAACGAGAATACGGCATCCTCCACAGTAACATCTTTGCCGTTGGAAAACTTCAAGCCATCACGCAGCACAAACGTATACGTCAAACCGTCATCACTGATGCTATGTGACTTGGCAAGCCAGTCCACAATTTTTCCTTTGCTATCAAAAGCAACCAAAGATTCAAACACTTTGTCAATGGCAAAGGCATTGTTCGACGTAATCTCATTATGCAAATCAAACGAGGTTACTGAAGCAGGCCGTCCATAGACGAAGGTTCCTCCCGCCGCAGGCTTGTCCGTATTTGTACTCTGATTCGCGCCTTGATTCGTACTTTGCTGAGCACCATTATTTTGATCAGGACCATTCTTCGATCCGGAACATCCCGCAACTAATACCAATAATAGAACTGCTAATGTTCCTACCCATAATGACTTTCTTAATGATGCATTTAAATCTAGCACGTATAACCCTCCCCTTCATATAAAACATATATGTTTAGTATGGATAGTATTATGGTTTAAACCTCCTCGTCTGTCAAACAAAAAAAATCATTGTCACGATGGGCTAAAACTAATTTATCCATTGCTAGAAATAAATTCGCTTTAATAGTATTCAACCAATCATATTCCTTTATTCATCTGCTGATTTTCACTGCTTATTACCGAACGCCCCCCCCTTCTTCTACAGATGGATACAAGTGAACATAAATCGGCAATAAATCTATAAGAACAGAATTCTGCTTTTAAAATGCAAAAAAAGCTCACACATCGCTGCAAGAACAAAATTTACGAGCCTGTTCATTGTTAATATGTAAAGTTAGATTCCACAAAATTATTCTTTCAATCGCTCTACCCCACAAATAGATGTACCTTTATATTTTACTACAAAAAAAAGAAGCCAACCGTTTTCACAGTCGACTTCTTTCACTAAAATTTGATGCGGTCGAGAGGACTCGAACCTCCACGGGGGGTTAGCCCACACGGACCTGAACCGTGCGCGTCTGCCAATTCCGCCACGACCGCTTATAAATTATCGCTACCTTCAAAAGGCTTATCTCACTTAGCGACAAAACATAATATATCATGTTGAATTAGAAATGTCAAACATTTTAAGGAATGAGTGAAGCGTATGACCAATGCATCAGGGAAGAAGTTAATCTAGAAGTGAAAATAAAACAGCTTGATAATTAAGGAATAATGATTTAAAATGAGAACAAAGGTTCTATAGAACATAAGTTCCGTATCCGTTCAATCTGATATGATTTATCATCCTATTTCCCTAAGGCGGTGAATGGTTATGATCTCTTCAACTACGGCTCAGAATGAATCATCTCTTGTAAGAAGCTATCTACTTCTAACCTTTATTCAAAAAGTATTTGAGCGGGACAGTCTGATTCTTGAAGAGAGCGGCGTCCTGAAAACACCTGGTCTTTATGTCGAAATGATCAACGCAGGGGTAGATCGTACCGGAATCTTACTATCGGAAGTAAAACATGAATTCAATAAATGTCATATTCGTGTTCTGGATATACAACAAAACCACTCAGGCGTTCACGCCACCTATACAAGTAAGGGAAACAAAAAGCTGTTCAGTATGGCTATGCCCGTATTCCGCAAGGAAATGTATGAACGAATGCGCGCTTATCTGGGGCTCTCAACCTCTATGCCTCATACAGCTGCCTCTCCTTTACCCGAAAAACATCGCCCCGAGTTTCCAGACAGCCGCTCGACTTCCAAGCCCCTACGGTTCGTTGAGCGAAGTCTGGTTACGTCCTCCTCAGCCTATAAGCATAAATCACTTCGCCTTGCTGCTTCTGCCGCAAGTGGAAGTGCATAATCCCCACAAAGCCCGTATACGGAAGAAGCTTCCGCAGGCACAAGCGTGCTCGGAAGCTTCTTTATATAAACATCAGCTATCATTATCTATTCCTACCCGCTATGAGCAGAGTATGAAGAATTCCCCTAAATCATTTGCTTTATTGCAGCGCCTTCTGCACACGAGTAACTCCTTGGCTTAGAGCATGCCCTCCGCTGCATATGCCATCATAACGTACACCTATTTTATCCAGTCACTTCAAACCCTTTTATCCAGCCAACCTGAAACTATTCGTCTAATCCAGTTCTATCGGATTGTGTCGGGGTTCGCTGAACGGCTGATATGTATAGCTGCGATCCAGCTTGACCACACGCCGATTCTGGCGGCGGATAAGCACCTGTTCCTCGTCCCACGCCAGCACTATGCCAACTACATCGTTGGACTCCAGCCCATCCCGCACGACGCGCACCTTCTCACCGGAGAGCCGATAGGCGTCTAATTCTTCATCATTAATCATCCCTGTCCCCCCTTATACTATCGTTTCTAACACGACGGGTATCATTTATGCACATTAAAAAGTTTAAAAAGAGACCTAAACGAAATCATTTAGGTCTCTTCCCGCTTACTACTTATATGGATTGCCAACAGAGCGACAAATTATCCCGACTGATTTACACTGTGATCATGTTCTTTTGTATCGTTCTTCTCATACCAGAAGTCCAGCACTTGTGCAGACAACACTCTCTGATCTACGTATTCCACTTGGTGGGCAGTAAATTCTTCTTTCCAAGAGAAGGACAATTCTTCGCATAAGTTAACCAACGTCAACAACTCAGACCAGGCCACATAGCGTTTGTACCAAAAAAACTGAGGATGTTCAATCATATAGGGATACAAATCGTCAAATTCCGTATGCTTACAATCCAAGGCACGTTCAAAATGTACTTTAGCCGCTGCCAGTTTTTCCAGAAAAAACTGTTCGGTCAATTGCTCTTTCCCCATGTTGCTGCCTCCTCTCCCAAAACCTTATCTATATTATATGCGAAATCGAAGCTCATGCAAAGGTTATTATTAGAAATAAGGATCAGCAGCTTCTGAATTGTTGCTATTCGGCAAACTCAATTTTGCCGTCAGCTAACGATGAAATTCGGACAAGCGACTCTACCCGTATACCCTGCTCACGGATTGTTCTCGCCCCGGCTTGGAAGCATTTTTCCACGGCCACGCCGAATCCGACCAGCTCCGCACCGGAGCGTTGAATGATTTTGACCATACCTCTTGCGGCATCGCCATTGGCGATAATATCATCAATGAACAGAACACGGTCATGCTCATGAATAAATTGACGGGACAGCATAATGTCCGTGACAATGCCTTTCGTAAAGGAAGGCACACGTTCGCATAATGCGTCCGGGTCGGCCAATAAAGTCTTTTTGCGGCGGGCAAACACTAGCGGTACACCCAGCTCCAATGCTGTTGCGAAACCTATGGCAATACCCGAGGATTCCACGGTTACCACTCTCGTAATATTCTCTTCCCGGAAACGGGCTGCGAACTCTCGTCCCATTTCCATCGTCAACTCCGGATCCACCTGATGATTAAGTAAACAATCCAGCTTCAACACCTGATCCGACGCAACGACGCCTTCTTTTAAAATCCGTTCCTTTAATACTTCCATTCCATGACCTCCCACGGCATTCCTATGCGGTAAAAGTACCATACATCACCTGACGCTTTCAAGCCATAGCTTGCTTTACCATACGATCATGTGACATTTTTTTTGCGTTTATTCCAAAACCACGCGACTATTCCTCCCAAAATAATCAGAAGAAAGACCGCCAGACCTACCCGATGAGTCACCTTTTCCATCAGCTTCGCTACCTGTTCCCAGTGCATGCCCACCGCATGTCCAATCCCCAGAAACGTACCGCACCACAGCAATGCGCCCGCTGATGCATACATCATATAGCGAAAGACGCTCAAACGGGTCGTACCTGCCAGATATGAGGACACATGTCTCAAGCCAGGGACAAAGTAACCGAACAGAATGCCCCAAGTGCCGTAGCGTCCGAACCAGTTCTCGGAAGAAGCAATTCTCGATGGCGTAAGCCTCACCCATTTTCCGTATCGGTGCAGCAGCGGCTTGCCTAGCAAACGACCGAGCGTATAACTGAGCATCATGCCCGTCATACTTCCGAAAAATGTGACTGCTAGCGCGGCAATAAAGTTGTAGTGTCCTTGAGACACGAGCCCGCCAAAGGCGATCATCAGCACTTCGTCAGGTATCGGCATGCCAGCTACTCCAAGGGCAAGCAAGCCGAACATTGCCAAATATCCGTATTCCAGTATCCATGCAAGGATTTGACCCATAAATTACGCTCCCGTCAAGCTATTCGTTAAATACACTATAATTATTTTCAGTCTCATCCAGTCATGTCCCATTTCAGTTGAACATAGTTTGTATTATATGCTCGCTACAGCGTCATTCAAGCAAGGAGGGACTGGGGATGAAACGTAATATTCATGTTTTGCAGATTGCTTTTACATACATCGGAACAGTCGTCGGTGCCGGATTTGCTACCGGACAAGAAATATTGCAGTTTTTTACACAGTATGGACGTTGGGCTACACTCACCATCATGCTGTCCACACTCATATTTGTATGGCTGGGTACGAAAATGATGCTGATCGCTCATGATATTTCGGCCCGATCCTATGAGGATCTGAACAGACACCTTTTTGGCACCAAAGTCGGAAAATGGATCAGCTGGTTCACGCTCATTGTATTGGTCTGCGTCAACAGCGTCATGCTGGCAGGCGCCGGCTCTGTTTTCGTGGAACGCCTTCACCTGCATTACCAGACCGGACTGCTCATTACGCTCATTGGAACGTATCTGCTCCTGAGTAAAGGCATCCAGGCTATCCTGCATATGAACACCATTGTTGTTCCTATGATGATGATCATGTCTATCCTGCTTGTTCACAGCACTCTCTCTATGCCAAATCCCCAGAGCTTTATCACAAATACGTCCGATTATAGCATCCTGCGAGCTTGGGTTTCTCCGCTGCTATATACTTCCTTCAATCTGGCAATGGCCCAAGCAGTGCTTGTACCACTGGGCAGCCAAACCTTCTCCCGTAAAACGATCCGCTGGGGCGGGATTTTGGGCGGGATCGGCGTCGGGTTTATGCTGATGTCTGCTCACTTTGCCATGTCGGCACATATGCCGGGAATTCGGCAATTTGAGATCCCGATGGGAAGCATTGCTTACCGTCTGGGGGCCTTGGTTGAAATCATTTATATTTTACTCATTTTCATGGAAATTTTCAGTACCTTCGTGGCCGACATTTACGGTGTCAGTCTGCAAATCCGCCAGCATATCCAAATTTCGCCCAAGCTCATCACACTATTCATTATGCTCACATGTTTTCTAATCAGTCAGTTTGGTTTCAGCTCACTATTGTCTGTTCTATATCCCATTTTCGGGATGCTTAGTCTGATGTGGGTGGGCAAGCTGGTCATGGCAGGACGGGGGGGACCCTTCCGTTCCTCGCGTCCTCGCTCCAGCTTCAGGCATTCTGATTCAAAATCAGGTGATACACGCCATGGTTAGTGCTGGAATTTTAAATACATTTTCTTTAGCTCATTAACAGCCCTGCTCAGGGAATAGCTCGATTTGGCCTTGTCGCAGGCAGATCGGGCCAGCTCATAACGATAGGCAGGGTCTGCGATGACCTTCTCCAATGCGTCTGCCAGTGCCCTCGGACTGTCGGGTGGCACAAGCAGACCATTTACCCCATCCTCAATTTGCTCCGGTATTCCTCCCACCTCTGTACCCACCAAAGCCAAACAGCTCAAAGCCGCCTCCGCAAACACGGAACCAAAGGCTTCCGCTCGTGAAGGTAAAACAAACACATCAAAGAAAGGCATAAACTCTTCCGGATGAAGCGTGTATCCATAAAAGATCGTTTCATGGTAAATATCCAACTGCCGCGCCATCTCTTCCAGCTCGGGTCGAATGGGACCATCTCCGATAATATGCAGCACATAATTCTGATTTCTCTTTTTCAGCTCGGCACAGGCCTGTAACAAAGTATCCAGCCCTTTGGCAGGGACAAGGCGACAGACAGTTATAAGCTGTGTCACTTCATTTTCATGTGGTATGGGCTTGAAGCGCTTCTCATCATATCCATTCGGAATGACCACAATATCTTGCGGATTTTGTACATAAGGCGTCAAGTAATGCTGGAAAGAGCGGGATACTGCAATCAGGCGATCCGCCTTATACTCCAGTTCCCGATACAAGGACACCAGAAATTGATGCTCAGGCCCGTTCTCCTCTATTTTACCGTTTAGAATTAACTCCTTCTCATAAGAAGAGTGAATCGTCTGAACGAGCGGGATGTCAGGAAAAACAGTTTTCATAGCAATCCCAGCAATCGGGTGATGAGCATGAATGAGATCAAAGGGCTTCTGAACGCGAAGCCGGGTCCACCACAAATAGTCACGGTACGTCTGTATATATTTTTGGACAATCGGATATTGTTCATATTGTGTCCAGTCAAAGGTATCAAACATTACTTCTTCCCTGCCCTTGTTGCGAATCCGTTTAGGGATTGAAAATAGCTCCATTTCCCAACGCGAGGACATAAATCGCTCTTGCAGATATGGAATCATAGATGAAACGCCGCCCGGTTGCTCGGGTGGGAAAAAGAGAGCCTGTAGCAATTTCATGACGTGCTTCCCCTTTCAAGCGTTGTACTGCCCGGAACACAGGTTGTATGTATAGGTTTCCGGATTTTCTGAAAAATGATATATTGAGAATAATTGCTAAGTACAAAAGAAAATTATAACATTTTAAATGGAATAAATCCTGTCTATTGTATCGGAACCTATATTCCCCGTTCAATAGACTGACTATCTATACAGATGGAGTCGGTGACGTTGACGTTGTTGTCCTTATCGGGAACCTTCGGTTTCCCATCCCTGGCCGGGGCTGTAAGTGCCGCCTGCGGTTTGTATATTATACTCATGATGGCGCTTATGTGCGTGATCATATATAGCAGACAGCGAAAAAAAGCCTATATCCTTTTTTCGGTTGCCGCTATTTTCATTATGACATATGAAGCCATGAATCTCTATTCGGCGGGTGGCGGCAGAATGCCGCTACAAGGAATCGTGTGGCAAAACACGCTCGAAGCGGCTGCCTTCGTGCTCACCCTTGCCGCCGTATTTCAGCTCTACCGGAAGCTAAAACGTGCGGGAGCATGGTCCTTGCTGCTGCTGGGTGCGCTACTGATATTACCGGTTAGCGCATGGACTGCGGGATTATTGCCCAGTTGGATCAGCGCAGCAAATATCGTCGGGTTCACTCAGCTTTATCGACTCATTGTGCTTACTTTGAGCCTTGTGTTCATTACCCCACGAATCGGTCAACCCAGAAAGTTTGCACTGGGTTTACTGTTCTATTTACTTTGGCTCGGCTGTCTATGGTTGCGAAGCGACATTCCGGCAGAAAAAGGTGCAACAAGCACAGTTCTATGGATGTCATTTTTGCCATTGCTGTATTACACTACGTTGTTTCTAATCCTGTTCGAACGGATTGTGGAGCTGCTTCAACGGATTTACCGTTCCTCCATTACTGATGGTTTGACCGGCCTATATAATCGTAAATACTTTTCGGGGCGATTGCGGCGATATATGGAGCAGGGAATCCGCGTATCAGTCATTTTTTGCGATATTGATAATTTCAAAAAGCTGAATGATACGCAGGGCCATGCCCGCGCGGATGATGTGCTTAAACAGGTTGCACAGATTATGGAAGAAGAACTGGATGAAATCGGACTGACCGGAAGATACGGGGGCGAAGAGTTGGTCGCGATGGTGGTTGATCGGCGGGCCAAGGTCGGACAGGTCGCGGAACGAATCCGTGAACGGGTCGCCGATGAAAGCATCGTGACCATCAGCGTCGGGCATAGCACGTTAAAAACGGAAATGAACCCGGACGAACTGGTTAAACAGGCCGATCAGGCGATGTACATATCCAAAACAACAGGCAAAAACAAGGTTACAGCTTATAAGGCAACCGAAGTGAAAAAAAGCCGTGCAGCACGCGCACAATAAACATGCAGTCTGCCATTTATGTAATCTGTAAATCGTAGTCTGTATAGTAAAATGACGCACAGAGAACTCCCATAAGAGCCTGTGCGTCCCTCTTCAATCCTCTGACGTTGCAGATGCCAAATCCCGGCCGATCCATGCCAGCTCCTCGTTTGTCAGCTCACGATAGCTGCCTAAGGGTAACTGATCATCCAGCCTTAACGGACCCATCGCCGTTCTTTTCAAATACGTAACCTTTTTGCCAACCGCCTCAAACATGCGCTTCACCTGATGAAACTTTCCTTCATGGATCACAAGTGAAATGTATGAAATGACTTTTTCATCTGCCTCTTGTGCTTTTTCATGACGAAGAATGTTCAATTGGGCCGGAAGGGTAACATAGCCGTCATCCAGCTCCACCCCTGCTGCAAATTGACGTATATCCTCTTCCGTGACATGTCCCGACACCGTAGCCTCATACGTTTTGGGAACATGTCGCCGTGGAGACAAGAGTTCATGCGCCAGCTTACCATCGTTCGTTAACAATAGCAGTCCTTCCGTATCCTTATCGAGCCGTCCTACCGGGAAAGGCTCAAAATGCCGTTCCTCCGCACCCAGCAAATCCAGTACTGTTCGCTCTCTTGTATCCTCGGTTGCCGATATAACGCCCGGCGGCTTATGCAGCATGATATAAATGTACTCCCGAAAGACAACCCGTTCCCCGTTCACTTCAATCTGATCGTTGTACGGATGAACCTGCAAGCCGCTATCCTTGCTGGTTCGACCGTTCACGGTAATCATCCCTTGTTTTACCTGTCTCTTGATATCACTGCGCGAACCATAACCCATATGGGTTAGAACCTTGTCCAAACGCTGCGTTTGTCCTCCCTTCCCACTCATACCGATGTCCACCTCCAGCCTGTAGGGTATTCATTTTTGAGCATACCATCCTGCCATTTGCCCCATCCGGCAGAGTATCCGTCAATGCATACGAGAGTGTAGCCTTTGGGCAGTGCTTCGTTCTGTATTGTCATTCGCTGGGCCGAGATGGATAACGTTTCACCTTTCAAATAACGGATGGCATCTGTGTCTGAACTGGAGAGGTTTATGCTCCTGAGCGCCTCAGAAGGGCGCAAAGCCACCGCCAGCGGGTGCGAAGGTACAAACCGACCATTCTTGTCTGTTCCCATAAACCAGCCCGGACGGACCACCTTAAGCCCGTCCAGACGATAGGATTCCAGCGGCGACTGATAAATCCGATCTCCGTAGACTACCGTATGACCTGCAAATGACGCCTCAAGCTGCTCCTGTACAAAATAGCGATAGGACTCCAGTACATCATGTTGTCCGCGTCCAGCCCATTTTGCCGCATCTTTACCAGAACGAGACTTGTTGTTCCCGAAACCGCGTGCATTCGTTCCTTTACCCGATCTCTCGTCCATCCCTTTTCCGTTCCGTTTGTGATCTCCAGTTGCAGACCTGCCCTGTCCGTTTGCCATTGGCGCTTCCTTGATGGACAGCCGCTGCTTCTTACGGGCACGGTCCGAACCTATATTTAAAGCCCTTTCGTCCCTGTCGACAGACCCATCCCTTTCAAAGGAATCGGCCGTTCCCCGCTGATGATCCACTGTAGCTGTACGACTGCCTAGATGCTGCAACACAGCGATAAAATGACCCTCACCCTCTATAAGATGGGGCCAAAGGCGCGCCGTTCCACGCAGTCCTGGATGGGCTGCCGCGACCGCTTCACTCACCCATTCCGGGTGACCTGAAGCAAAGCCCGTTTCTGAAGGAGCAGGAACAACGTCAAAATCAGGATGTACCTCCAGAAACTCTGCGATCATCCCTTCATTTTCTTCCGGCGCAAAGGTACAGGTTGAATAAACAATCCTTCCCCCGTCACTTAACATAGATGCTGCCACTCGCAAAATATCCCGCTGCATAACTACACATTTGTCCACCGAATGGTTTTCCCATTGCTTCGCCATATCCTCATCCTTGCGAAACATCCCTTCACCCGAGCAAGGTGCGTCAATTAATATTTTGTCAAAAAAATGAGGGAAGGCATCTGCGATTCGATCCGGGCTTTCATTCAATACCACAGCATTTCGCACACCGTATAATTCTACATTTTTAGCCAACGCCTTGGTTCGATCTGCGCTAATATCATTCGTTACGAGCAGACCGCTCCCTTGCAGCTTGGCCGCGATTTGCGTCGATTTCCCGCCGGGTGCAGCACACAAGTCCAATACAGCCTCACCCTGAGCCACATTCAGCAATTCTACAGGAGACATTGCACTTGGTTCCTGCACATAGTACAGTCCTGCATGATAATAAGGATGCAACCCCGGCTTTGTGCCGTATGGAACATAAAAACCAGTATCACACCAAGGAATTGGCCTCAGTTCAAACGGCGAAATCGCCTTAAACGCCTCCACCGAAATTTTTAACGTATTGACGCGTATCCCGGCATGAGGCGTATGATCATAAGCAGCCATAAAAGCCTCAAACTCGTCGCCGAGCAGTTGCTCCATGCGCTTCACAAATGCAGTAGGGAGCTGTACACCCATAATTGTAATCATCCTGTCCTGTTAAAATAAAATTTATTGTACCATAATCAACCTGTTAAGCTGCAATAGCCGTGTGATTTACAAACTTTCACTACAAGCTGTAATGTTGTATAATAATGAGATTCATCGCTACATATTTTGTATTTTGATAGGAGAGATGGCATTGAACACCCAAAAATCCAACAAAAAAAAGCTTATACCTGTCATTGGCTTTTTTGTTGTGCTCGTCATTTTGCTTGGGGTGCTGCTCGCTTTAAATTCAGGCACTAAAAACAAGCTGTATGGCGTTTCCACAGCCTCGTTAAAGCCTGCCACCCAAGAGCTGCTGAATGATCCAAACTATCAGCAGATTATTAAACCGGAGGATCTGCAAAGCAAAATTGACAAAAAGGAAAACTTTTTCGTCTATCATTTTGCCTCCGACTGTGTACATTGCCGCGCCACCACTCCCAAGCTAATGCCTTTGAGCAAGCAGGAGAACATCACCATGCACGAGTTTAACCTGCGTGAGTATGAGGATGGCTGGGACAAGTACAAAATTGAGTACACCCCTACGCTCATTTATTATGAAAAAGGCGTGGAAAAAGAGCGTATGGTAGGTGGTTTGAAGGAAAGCCCTTCCGACAACGGCTATACACTTGACGATTTCAAAGCCTTTTTTGAAAAATATAAAAAGGATGTAACTTCCTAAACAACCTCCCAAACGACGTTCACGCGGCTTAGGCTACTGAACGATAAAGCAGCCCGATCCCCTGAAACGGATCGGGCTGCTTGCTTTCATGGACACGCTTCAGATTACGTCGTGCCCTTCGTACCAGGCGGGGCAGAGCAGGAGCTCCGGGCCGCCTGTCTGCGCCTCACAGAAGCCTCAAGCGCCTGCTGACGCTGCTCATGCTTTTCCCCACGCCGCGGTCCTCTCTGCTGTGGGATATTGGCTGGTATGGACGGCGATGCGTCCTCTACAGCCTGACGCAGACCGGGATCGACGATTTCAATCGTCAAATCCCGATAAACCGGCGGCTGGCGCTGGAGACCTGCTGAGCCACCTACAACAGCCGCGGCAAGCTGGCGAGCGCAAGCGCGCGCCTCGTCCACCAGCTTCGCCAAGTTAATACCCAGCGCCTGCGGAGACGCATGCTCCAGCTTGTGTACCGCGCTGTCCAGCATCATATGTCCGCCGCGGAAATTTCCGTTGCGAAAATGATACAGCCCTACAGCAATTTGCAGCAAACCTTTATATACAGGGGCACGGTCCAGCTTTAGCCACAGCTCTTCCAGTACCTCGTGACATTCAAAATAATCCCGATCCCGATTGAAGTATACCAAATAAGCCACGTACAACGGTTCATAGGAAACGTTCACCATTAATGCTCATCCCCGTCGTCTTCCTTGGTAGAAGCTGCCAGCAATTCCTTGACTTCATCATGGAGCAGCTTGATCCCTTCCATGTCGTGCCGTTCCCACAGCTCATTAAACCTGCGCTGCGCATCAATCGTTTCACTGATCTTATGGTAGAAATACAGACGGTGCATACCCGTCAGCACCTTGGATACGATATTCGCTTCATCCTCGAACTTCTTCTGCGCTTCCAATATTTCAAGACGCATCGAAGACATCTCATTATCCAGTACAAAAGCCGCCTCAGCTGCCTTTTTCAACCGTGTCCGCATATTATCCGGTAAGCTTTCACGATACTTATAACTAAGGGAATGTTCGATGGTTGCCCAAAAATTCATAGCCAAGGTACGGATCTGAATTTCTGCCAGCACAATTTTTAATCCAAGCGCTGTCTGCACTGGATATTCCACAATCATATGAAAGCTGCGATATCCGCTATCTTTATAATTGGTGATATAGTCTTTTTCATACAGTACGGTCAAATCCTTGCGTCTTCGAATGTATTCGGCTACCCGCCGGATATCCTCAACAAATTGGCACATGATGCGGATTCCTGCAATATCCTCGATTCCCGTCTCCAGCTGATCAGAAGGAACCTGTAATCTCTTCGCTTTATCGAGGATGCTTGATATTTTTTTCACCCGTCCGGTTACGAATTCGATAGGAGCGTATTCCTCGCGCTTTTTCAGCTCCGCACGCATTGTTTTGAACTTGACCTTAAGCTCCTCCACCGCCTGATCATATGGCAGCAAAAATGTTCCCCAGTCTCTTCCGTCCATCCCCGTACCTCCTGTCTCTTCCGACAACACTTTTTTATCTGTGATCTGCACCAACAGCCTCGGTAATGTGTCTAAAGCCGTCCTTTCGCAGCAGCTCACGCAGACCGGCATGTAATGTCCGGTTCACTTCCGGTCCCTCATAGATCAATGCTGTATAAATTTCAATCAGGCTTGCGCCTGCTTTAATTTTGTCGTATGCATCACGACTGCTGAAAATGCCGCCCGATCCGATAATCGGCAGCTTGCCATCCGTTTGGCGATACACTCGTCCGATGACCTCTGTAGAACGGTCACGCAGCGGCTTACCGCTCAGCCCGCCCGTCTCACTCGCATTCCGGTGCGTCAGCCCAGCCCTCGAAATTGTCGTATTCGTCGCGATGATACCGTCTACTCCACTGGCCGCAATCGCATCTGTCATATATTCCAGTTCCTCATCTGATACGTCCGGCGCAATTTTGACCAGTACAGACTTGGCTCCGCCATACTTCGTCGCCTGTACTCCCATCTCTGCTCGAACAGCCTCCAGCAGCGATTTCAACTCACTGCCATGCTGGAGCTTTCGTAAATCCGGCGTATTCGGTGAACTAATATTCACTACAAAAAAGTCCGCATACGGATACAGCGCGGAAATGCACTTCTCATAATCCTTATGGGCATCCTCATTAGGCGTGTTTTTGTTTTTACCAATATTAACAGCGACCGGAACAGGCCGATGTTTTAGCGCAGCCAGACGTTTAGCCATGCTTTCCGCACCCAGATTGTTAAAGCCCATCCGATTCACTAACGCCTCATCAGGAGGCAACCGGAACAAACGAGGGCGGTCATTGCCGGGCTGTCCCACAGGTGTCACCGTGCCTACTTCCATAAAACCAAACCCGATCGAGGAAAAGCCGGCAACTGCCTCCGCATTTTTATCCAATCCCGCAGCCAGTCCAATCGGGTTGGGAAAATGAAGACCGAACAGATCAACCGCAAGATCCTCCGTTTCCTTGACTCCGTACATTCCCCGCAGCGTTGCTGCTCCACCGGGAAGCGCCCCCGCATACTTCAAGCCATCAATGACGACATGATGGGCCGTCTCTGGACTCATTTTGAAAAAAACAGGTTTCACAATCCTTCGATACAACACAATTCATCCACTCCGTTCTATGCCCTTGCGCAATCCTAAAAAAACATCTCTACAAAATAGTTTAGCTTTTTCCATTCCAAAAAGAAAGTAATTTGCGACGTGCAGTATCAGGAACAAATCCGGTTGTCATGGAGATGTCATTGAAAATGTATAATCAAACCATTTACAATGGACATAGTAAGACAGGCTATAGCCCATCAGAAAAGAGGGATTGCTGATATGAAGACCAAGCGCAAGCCGCCAAGTCTGCAAAAGAAAAAGGACGAGGTGAACAAGAAAGCGATTGTATGGACCGCCGTCAGTTTTGTTCTCCTCATCATTGTGATTGTTCTGGTCGTTGTTTTGGCACAAGCGGGAAATCGTTAAACTACACGTAGTAATAGCATCAAAGACTAATTTAGCCAGTGATAGGTTTTGCGGGGATTTGTCTGGTCGTGCTGCGGCTCAGTCTTAAATCGGGAGCCAGGCACAAGCACTTGATCAGGCAGTCCCCCGGTACCAATGACCACCTCTGTACCTGAAGGTACGAGAGCAAATAACTCCTCCACATCCTCTTTGCCCATACGAACGCAGCCTAGCGACTCATTTTTGCCAATGCTGTCCGACTCGTTCGTGCCGTGGATGGCATAATTCGTTGCAGACAGCTGCATACCGCGGCTGCCAAACTCACCGTTGGACTTACCGTTCGGATTTACGACTTTATCCGTAATAACAAACTTCCCTTCCGGAGTTCGCTCTCCGCCCAATCCGATAGGATAATTGCGGATTAGCACATTGCCGCTCACCAATCCGAGCCTGTGCTTCGACTTGTCTACCACAATCCGCAGCGGCTGCCCCAGAAAAGGCCGTCCATACAGCGACGACGCCAGCAAAGGGCTGCTTTGAGCCGACGAGCCCGCTTGTTGACTTGCTGCTCCTTTAGCCCTCTGTCCCTGTGAAGCAAGTAAATTACGCATAGGTGTAAAAGCCTTCTTCATTCCGTCTGTTGTACCGTACATCATATTATCCGGAAAGCTTCCGGTCAGCTCATCGAGACTTTGGGGAAGACGTTGATGCTGCGTACGAAAAGCACGCATGGAGCTATTCAGCACAGCCAGTTCTTCCTGTCCCACAGCCCATTGCAGACCTGCTTTTCGAAGCTTTTCACTGTCAGACGGCTTACAAGCACACGCTGCTGTGTCGTAAGACTGGACGGCTAAGCCTCCATTTCCTTTGTTTTGCAAGCTAAGCAGCGGCTGCATACGATCTCTCCAGAGCATCCAAGAACCGCTTTGCTCCATGCCCAGCACTGTGGTCTCGGCTGGTAGACGACTAGCCTTTGCCAACATACCTGCAAGTGCCGTTCCTGCTGAACTGCCTGTGCGCGCTTGGGCCGTAAACACGCCACCAGCACCAGGCCCACCGATCTGAGCCACTTCATTCGGGGCAGAATTCTGTGCTCCTGCCACTTTGACATTGTCGGCTGCCACAGGCTCTGTTCCTGACGGAACGGATGCACTTTCCCTCGAATGGCCCGGCGAATTGGCTGAAGGCACCCATATCAGAAGAAGTACCATCAACGCAGTTAACAAATAACGCGTTCGAGCCGTTCTCCGCGCCTTCTCCTTAGACATCTGAACCAGTTTATCCTGATACTCCATCCATACGTCTGCCGGAATCTGTTTATGCTCGAAGGCTTCGAACACTTCCCCCGCGCGATTGAAGCAATAATTTGCTTTGCCCTCCTGACCGCTGCTCTCATACTCTTTCCCGAGCAAATACCAAGCCATTTTATTATCAGGGTGCATTTTTACATACGATTTAAGATGAGGCGAATGATTCATCGGATCCTCCTGATCGTGTAGTCTTGCCCTATTATTTACTATGTATATCGGCCAAAATAGGCCATATGGATAGCACATAAAAAAAACAGTACCGACAGCACCTTTTCACCGTTGTACGGCAAAAGAGTGCTGTCGGTACTGTGCCTGTCCAAGTAGACTTAACCTTCTTTATTGAACGGCTCGTCCGCAACTTTAATCGAATCAGTAGGGCAACCGTCGCAAGCATCCTGCATATCATCAAACAGGTCGTCTGAGATTGCCTTGATGCCTTGGTTTCCATCTCCATCAAAGATCACTTCAGCCAAGCCCTCATCGTCATAATCATAAATGTCCGGTGCTGTAGCACCACAGGCTCCGCACGCAATGCATGTATCTTTTTCTACCCAAGTGTATTTAGCCATAACTCTCCTCTGCCTCCTATACAATCAAACAAACCAACTTTTGCATTCTATTCACATATTAATACAAACAAAAAATTATTACAAATTATTTTCATTGATCCTTTATGCAAAAAATACTTATAACGTATGCATCCGTTGCCTTACACAAATTCACCAAAAAGTTTACTCAGGCGTCTGGAGATTGTCTTTTTGCAGCGAAGTTCCACGCAGTTTGGAGTTCCGAAGAAGTACCGAAGGGTCATCTCCCAGCATTCCAGCGGTCAGAACTGCATTTTCGCCAAACTTGTCCCGTAGCGCATCCATTGTCTTCAGCAAGCTTTCCTTTTTGGGCTGGTCCTTGTATTCAAAAAGATCCATTTGAACGGCAGCTTCTTCCTTCGGGACTAACTGCTGAAGCGTAATTCCCAGCAAACGCACAGGTTTGTCCTCTCCCCAATGCCGCCGATACAGCGCACAAGCTTCCTTATATATGTCCTCTGCACTTTCCGTAGGAATACTTCTTACCTGAGAACGCGTAAAGGTCTTCATCTCCGGCGTCCGAATTGTCAGTTGAATGCCTCCTGCCAGCATGCCATGCCGTCGAAGCCGGCGGGCTACCTGATCGCTGATATTGAGAAGCACCCGTTGGGCTTCCTCCAGCTTCACCACATCCATGGGCAAGGTGGTGGTGTGTCCGATGGACTTGTTCGGCTCCCGCTCAGTATTGACCGGAGAATGATTAATCCCGTTAGCAGCCAGCTTTAACCACGAGCCAGTCACGCCGAATACGCCGATCAGCATATGCTCGTCCGCCTTGGCCAATTGGCCAATGGTGCGAATATTCATTTGCCGAAGCTTGTCGGCTGTTTTTCGTCCCACGCCAAACAATTGACCACAGGGAAGATTCCACAAAATATTTGGTACATCGCGCAAGCGCAAAACAGATATCCCACGTGGCTTTTTCAGGTCAGAGGCCATTTTGGCCAGCAACTTGTTGGGTGCCACTCCGATGGAGCAGGGCAGTCCCAGTTCGTCCGCTACTCTGCGCTGAATTTCCTCCGCGATCTCCATAGGCGTTCCAAACTGCTTGGAACCTGTAATGTCCAGATAACATTCATCAATTGAAGTTGCCTCCAACATAGGCGTATACGAATAAGCAATGCTCATGAAAGCTTTGGAATAACGACGGTACAGGTGAAAATCAGGCTGAATCACGATAAGCTGCGGACAAATCCGCCGGGCTTGCTGGACGACCATCCCTGTTGAGATGCCCAATCGCCGGGCTTCATAGGAGCAGGTTACGATTACACCTCTGCGCAGCTCACTGCTGCCCGCGACGGCGGTAGGCAGTCCCTTGTATTTCTCCGGTTCCTCCGCTGCATGAACAGAACAATAAAATGCGTTCATATCGACATGCAGAATAACCCGCCCACCAACCGGATAATAAGCACTGACATCTCTCACGCTCAACCCTTCTTTTAACGATATATTATAGGAAACCCTGTGTTCTATTTTACATGAAATTAAAGGTTTTGCGGTCAAAAATGATATTTATATATTACATTTGAAGTCATAAGTTGATATAATCAAAAATCATACGAAACAAGGCCAGTTGACACCTTTGTATTTTCACGCGTTAAATGGTTAAATAATCTGCTTAAAAAAGCAAAGCACTACCAATCTGAGCAATCCGCAAAGGAGGAGTCCTTCATGTCCACCGCTATTTCTATCTTTGATACAACGCTGCGAGACGGTACTCAAGGAGAAGGAATTAGCTTGTCTGCTGACGACAAATTGAAAATCGCCAAAAAACTTGATGATCTTGGTGTTCATTATATTGAAGGCGGGATTCCCGGGAGCAACAGCAAGGATATCGAATTTTTCAAACGGGTGCAAGAGCTAGGACTTCAGGCAAAAATTGTCGCCTTCGGCAGCACGCGCCGCAAGAATAGTATCGCAGCAGAGGATGTCAATCTGCAGCGGATTCTGGAATCCGGTGCCCAGGCTGCTACACTGGTAGGTAAATCATGGGATTTTCATGTGCATACCGCCTTACAGACGACACTAGAGGAAAATCTGTCCATGATTTATGATTCCATTGCCTTTTTAAAACAAGGAGGCATGGAGGTAATTTTTGATGCCGAGCATTTTTTTGACGGCTATAAAAACAACCCGGAATACGCACTTGCCGTTTTGAAAAAAGCAGAAGAAGCAGGTGCGGACTGGCTTGTGATGTGCGATACAAACGGTGGCACCATGCCGCATGAGGTACACGAGATTGTCTCTACACTGCAAAGCCAGCTGACAAGGTCACAGTTGGGCATTCACACACATAATGATTGTGAATTGGCTGTAGCCAATACACTGAGTGCAGTACAAGCAGGCGCGAGACAAATTCAAGGTACGATTAACGGGTACGGCGAGCGTTGTGGTAACGCAAATTTGTGCTCCGTTATTCCGAATTTGCAGCTCAAGCTCGGCTACGATTGTTTAGACTCTGACAAGCTAAAGCAGCTTCACAACACGGCCCGCTTTGTCAGCGAAGTCGCCAACGTGAATCTGCCTGTGAACCAGCCATATGTCGGCAATGCTGCCTTTGCCCACAAGGGCGGTATCCACGTGTCAGCTATTCTGCGCGACTCGCGAACCTATGAGCACATCGCTCCCGAACTGGTAGGCAACAAGCAACGGGTGCTGGTCTCTGAGCTAGCCGGACAAAGCAATGTTGTGTCCAAGGCGCAGGAGCTGGGTATAACCCTTGATCCGTCCAGCAATGAGGCACGTGGCGTCATCAGCCGCATTAAGGAACTGGAGCATCAGGGCTACCAGTTTGAAGGAGCCGATGCTTCGCTAGAACTGCTCATCCGTGAAGCAGGCGGTGAAGTGAAGGAAATGTTCTCATTTGAGTCCTTCAAGGTGCTTGTGGAGAAAACAGCGGGCCGTCCAGTTGTATCCGAAGCGTTCTTGAAGCTGAATGTTGCAGGCACAAGCGTTTATACTGCCGCTGAAGGCAACGGGCCAGTCAACGCTCTCGATAATGCACTGCGCAAAGCTCTTTCTCAGTATTTTCCAGCTCTTCGAGATATGCATCTGGCTGACTACAAAGTACGTGTACTTGATGAAAAAGATGCCACTGCCGCCAAGGTACGTGTGCTCATTGAATCCAAAAATTACGAGGACGTCTGGAGTAACGTGGGCGTATCCGAAAATGTAATTGAAGCCAGCTGGGAAGCACTGGTGGACAGCTTCCGTTATGCATTGCTGGAAGCTCCGTCTCCGAAAAATCAGCAAACCGACCTATCGCCCCAAGGACTGGTAAATCACTGATTTGATAAGTGCTTATATTGTTAATAAGCGGTGTCTTTAGCGGTCTATTCAGACCTCAAAGGCACCTTCTTTTTTTTGCAGCAACTCTATTTTTCGTTCCAGCTCCCGCTCGCTTAGCATGCCGATTATGATTTCACGTACCTGCCCAAGACGGTCAACCATAACATGAGTTGGGAAAGCCCCTCCTCCAAACCGTTCAAACAAAGCCCCTTGCTCATCAAGCAATACTGGGAATTGAAGGTTTAGCGAGCGGGAAAACTTTTGCACATCCTCCAACCGATCATAGCGTATTACATTAATACCATATACGTCCACATCGTGCTTGTACTTGCTATATAGCTCATTCAGTACAGGTGCCTCCAAACGGCACGGATCGCACCATGAGGCCCAGAAGCTAATTACCAGCGCTTTATCGCGCTTGACTCCCATATTGTAGGATTTGCCGTCCAAACCTTTTAAAATTATGGAAGGAAGCGGTTGACCAGGCTGTATCTTTTGCATCACTTCTATAGCATCTAACTCTGTATCTACCCCTTTGCCAGCTTCAAATCTTTCTCCGTCCTCATGTTCCTCCTGAGTTTGCATATTATTAGCCGGTACGCTTGTCGCATAAGTATAAGTCATGTTTGTTGCTACTCCCCATGAAGCTACTCCTACCACCAGCATAACCATCAGGAATTTAATAAAAACAACTTTTTTCACAGTCCAATCACCCGGCCTTTCATCTGGATTACTCTTACCTTCTCCATATGGTGCCCATCCTGCTCCCACCTCTAACCCTTCCAATCTATACAGAGGCAAAAAAACAGCAAACCCACGAATGTTCGCAGACTTGCTGTAATGTTGTTCTATATTGAAGCTTGTGCCTTGTACTGAATCAGGCATGGCTTAAATGAGCATACACATCTGCCAAATTGGTCACATTACGCTTCAGCATTTCCTGAACGTACGCCACCCACAGCTTTGCCGTCATTTTCGCATCCTCTAACGCATGATGCCGTCCCTGAATCGGTATGCCCTGACAGGTCAGCAATTCATCCAAACTATACGTTTGGTGCTGCTGCGGCTCCAGCCATTTGGCGAGCATCATCGTATCCAGAACACGGTGGGTCAGCTGCACTTTAGATGTTTTCCATAACGCAGCATTCAAAAAAGCCTTGTCATGAGCGCTGGCATGCGCTACAAGCACCCGTCCCCCTACAAAGGACATAAAGTCATGCAGCCCATCCATGAGCGGCAAAGCCGCATCTGTCATTTCCCGGGTAATCCCGGTAAGCTCCGTAATGTGTTCAGGAATTGCTGTACGTGGATTGACAAGTGTGTAAAATTGCTCTTTTTCCATAATCGTATCCCCGACAACCCGAATCGCACCGAACGATAAAATCTCATCTCCGTGCTGCGCTGAAAATCCCGTGGTTTCCAAATCAAAAACAACCGTCTCCAAACGCTCCAACGGGGTCCGCAATACTTCAGAGCGCCGTTGCTCTCGGGTCAAGGAACGGATAAAGGCCATCTGCTGAGCCGTAGGAGCTCCCATTACAGAAGCGATGGCTGATGGCACCCCTCCTCTGCGAAGAGCGCTCCAAAAGCCGCCTCCCTGCGTTGGTTCCTTCATGACCTTCTCCCTTCCGTAAACCGCAACTGTCTTTGCAGCGCACGATGCAGCCGCCGCACCGTAGAAAGCGCCTCACGCAGTTCATGCCAGCCCTTACCTTGCTTCAACGGTTTGACAGCAAGGTAACCCTTGCTAACCAAGAGTCCGTTCTTCTCCTGCACCGGAGTAGCCATCCGAAGCTGAAGCGCGATCCGAAAGGCCCGCTCGCAAGCATCCAGCAAAGGAGACGGCGCTGCTTCCAGCAGCGCGAGCCGCCTGAGCCTTTTCAACGTAGAGGTCTCCTCCACCCCGTGCTGCAAAGCCCAAAACCGTACTGCATTTACCAACGGGATGTATAAACCGTATTTCACATCAAAATCGCCCGCGTGCTCCCCGAAGCGCTCGGTAACGATCTGACCCAAAATATTAATTGTCGCTTTATGCCTTACCGTGTTCCTAAGTACCGCGGACGGCAAATCGGGATGCTTGCGCAGCAACGCATAAAAGCTTCGTTTCCATTCTGCTGACAATCGCTCATCTCCAGCGATATGCTTCATATCAGACGAGATAATCAGATAACGAATCGGCTCCCAGGCAAAATCATCCGACCATTTTGCCAGCTGCTCCTGCCATTCAGACAATGTTTGTCGCCACAGCGGCTCTGAACACATCACTTTCCCTTCACATTTCGGATATCCCAAATATTCCAGCATTGCAGACACCCTCCGACCGAACTCCATAAAATATGTCTCTTTCCCGGCAGATGCAGCGTCACTGATAATCATACCGTTATCCTGGTCACTCCACAGCGTCGACTCCGAGCGTCCCATGCTGCCGAAGGCTATAAATGCGTAAGGGACGGGAGGAGGGCCGAAGCCGTCCTCAACCATCCCTTTTTCGCACATTTGCACAGCTCTGGCTGCAATGCGGTCATGCATATCATTCGCCGTTTGTAACCAGTCTGATAACGGAGCGGAGGCTTGGGAAGCCAGCAGCCATTTTTGAGAATCGACCCTGGCCTGCCGTAGCGATTCAGGCGTATCAGCATGATCAATCGCTTCGGCTGAACTCACCCAAGGTGCCGTATTTTGCAGTTCCATACTTCCATCTCCTCCGCTCATCCATACTGGCTCTTTATATTTTACATATTAGCTTACAATCCCAGAACGCTTCTCAGCCTCGGCAACCAGTTTCATTTGCTCAGGATAGCCGTACGTACCATGCTCGCTGATATCCAGTCCCATCGTTTCCTCTTCTTCCGTAACACGAATTCCCATAATGGCTTTCATCGCACCCAGAATAATGAAGGAAATGACGAATACGAAAGCAAATGTCCCTACCAGTCCAAGCAACTGTACACCCAATTGTGTTAATCCGCCACCATAGAACAGCCCCGCTTGACCAACACCTGTTATTTTCACCAGCTCAGGAGTAGCGAACAATCCTGTGGATATCGCGCCCCACATCCCTGCAATACCATGGACGGAAAATGCATATACCGGATCATCTACTCTTGCACGCTCAAACCATTGTGCTGTGAAGAAGGTAATAATCCCTGCTACCGCACCGATGACCAGAGCCGCCCAAGGAGCTACAAATGCGCACGCCCCTGTTATTGCGACCAAAGCCGCCAGTACACCGTTTAGCATGGACGGAATATCCGCTTTTCCATAAACCATCCAGGATACCAGCAGGGCAAATACTCCACCTGCCGCCGCCGCAAGATTCGTGGTTACCGCCACATACCCGAAGAAACCGTCATTCATGGCCGATACAGCACTACCCGGATTAAATCCGAACCAGCCAAACCAGAGAATAATAACACCCAGTATGGAATACACCTGATTATGTCCAGGAATAATATTCGGCTTGCCGTCTTTATTGAACTTGCCCAAACGCGGTTTCAGCAGCAATGTAGCGACAAGTGCCGCCGTAGCACCTGTCAGATGGACTACCGTCGAGCCGGCATAATCCTGCATGCCCAGCTTGCCAAGCCAGCCGCCGCCCCATACCCAGTGAGCTACAACCGGATAGATTACGATGGAGAACAAAATACCGAAAATGATGTATACACTTAATTTTGCACGCTCTGCCATTCCCCCACATGCGATAGAAAGAGACACCGCAGCAAAAGCAAAGTGGAACAAAAACATGATTGTAATCGGAACATCCAGACCTGAAAGGGAGTCAAACGATACAGCAGCATCCGTGCCGCTCATGAAGAAACCCGTCAGCCCCATAAATCCGTTACCGCCATCGTTACCGAAGCCTAGCCCGAACCCGAGAGCCCAGAAGGACAATGCAGCAACGCCCGTGGTGAGTATCGTTTTGCCAGCGACATGCCCCGCATTCTTCATTCGTGTGGAGCCTGCCTCCAGCAATGCAAATCCCGCCTGCATGAAAAACACAAGAATAAATGCCAAGAAGGTAAACGCCGTGTTTAATCCAGCTTGAAGCTGAATATTTGTCGGACCATCAGCAGCGAATGCCCCCACCGGAAAAGCCAGTACCGTCAGCATGGCCAGTAATGCAACAAACCACTTTTTTCTCATGAAGCCCACTCCCTCGAATGTTAAGTTTCTTTACATTTCGTGAAATTCTTATTGTCATTATAATCAGAATACATGAAACTTGACAAGATTTTTTTTATTAACTGAAAAAAAATCGATTTCGAACTTTACATGTCATGTTTACTAACTATTAAAGTAGCTTGTATTATACCCTAAAAAAAAGCATGACGTTTGACTGTACGGTTGGGAATCATGTAAAATATTTTTATAAGCACTCTGTTTGCAAATGCGTAATATGGAAGGCTGAATGAAGAGCGCGAGGTGAGGACAGATGGGGATATGAAGCTATATCGAATTGGCGAGCTAGCCAAGACGGCTGGTGTCAGCGAACGGACCATTGATTATTATACGAAGCTCGGTTTGATCACACCTGAAGAACGGTCTTTGAAAAATTATCGGCTATACAATGATGAAACTTTAAAAAGACTTGAACGTATTAACCAAATGAAACAAGAGAAGTATAGCCTTGAAGAAATCAAACAGACATTAATGAAGTGGAATTCGGTTTCAGGCGAAGAGCACGTCACCGACAAGCTGACAAGTCTGGAGATGCACATGCAGCGCCTGGAGCGCGAAGTCAATGAGCTACAACCTCTTTTGGGGCAGCTCAAGCCCGTTCAAGCGCGTAAGCTGCTTACGGGTCTACTACCACAAAGCGCCGCTTGTATCGAAGCTTTGAAGTATTTGCTGGAGCATAGCTCTATGATGTAAATTCAGGCTATACTGATGAAACAATATTGGAGGGTTGCTTTATGATGGGGATGTATCTATTAATTATTCTTGCGTTCGGCTTATCCTTGTGGGCGCAATTCCGTGTTAAAGGTACCTTTAACAAATGGTCTGATGTTCCTAACGAAAACGGCATGACAGGCTACGATGCCGCCCGGCACATGCTGGATCGCAACGGTTTGCATGACGTGTCCATTGAACCTGTACCCGGTGCGTTATCTGACCACTATGATCCGATGCAACGCGTAGTGCGCTTGTCCGAGCCTGTATATTATGAAAAATCTATTTCCGCAGTTGCTGTGGCTTGCCACGAGGTCGGCCATGCGATTCAGCATCAAGAGCATTATCCTATGCTGGCGCTGCGTCACCGGATTTTCCCGATTGTGAACTTCGCATCTGGTCTTGCACCGTTTCTGTTGATTGCCGGGTTCCTGTTCAGCTACACTAACCTGATTGGCTTGGGCATTATCTTTTTCTCAGCGACTGTCGCTTTTCAATTAATTACATTGCCAGTCGAATTTAATGCTTCCAACCGCGCCCGTGAAATTATGGTGTCCGAAGGATTTATCCGCAGTGATGAAGAACGGGGTGTAGCTAAAGTATTGAATGCCGCTGCATTAACATATGTGGCCGCCGCTCTCGTTTCCTTGCTGGAGCTGATTCGTCTAATCGGTATCTTTAACAGCCGTGACTAATCGCTTTTGTAGCAAAAAAGGTTGTTCCCCCGCCATGGTGATGGTAGAGGAACAACCTTTTTATATTTTATCCAATTCCCTATACTCACCTGTCCGTTAGTCCGCTTTAGCACTTCCATCCGTCACAGTGCCGCTACCTTGAAGACCAAAATATTGCAACAAAAAAGTGCGGAACGATTTGGCAACCAACGGAAGCTTGTCATCTCTACGGTGAATTAAGCCAATGGTTCGCGTCACTTCGGGGTCAACAATCGACACTCTCGCGGGTTGGAGCGGATTGGTTTGGAACAACGCCATTTCCGGCAAAAGGCTGACCCCCATGCCTGCGGCAACTAATCCGCGGATCGTATCCGTCTCCTCGCCTTCAAAAGCGATGTCCGGCGTAAATCCAGCCTCCAGACAAGCCTGCCAGACAATCGGACGCAAGGAGTAACCGTCTCTGAACAGAATGAACTTTTCTCCCTTAAGCTGATCCAGCGTGATGTGCCCGGCTGAAGCCAAAGGGTGGTTAGGAGGCAGGACCGCAAACAGTTCCTCGGTCAACACCACATCTCCCTCGACATGATCATGACGATCTGGAAAAGGGGATACAAAAGCCAAATCCACCTCACCCGCTAACACATCACGGATCAAACTTGGGTACATCCCCTGTTTGAATCTGAATTTAACATTCGGATACCGTTTACGAAATTCAGCTACAACCGTAGGAATAAGATGAATGCCCAAACTGTGTGGGAAGCCTATACGAATTTCTCCACCCTCCGGGTCTAAAAACTCATGGACCTCCAGAACAGCCCGCTCCAAATCCTTTATAATCGTTTCAACCCGCTTGCAAAATAACTGCCCCACTGGTGTAAGCTGCAAGTTTCGGCCCTTTTGCATAAAAAGGTTCACACCCAGCTCCTCTTCAAGCTGATGAATTTGCCGACTGACCGCAGATTGCGCCACATGCAGCTCCTCGGCCGCCTGAGTGACATGTTCCTTTTGCGCTACCTTCATGAAGTATTGCAACTGTCGTAGTTCCACTCCGTTATTCGCTCCAATCTGTTTTTCAACATCAGGAAGAAGAGGTTAGATGAACCTCTCCCTCTTTCTTGCTCTGCTGACTTACGGTAAAGCTGCCTTTAGTGACGTTTACGTTGGCCAGTCAATCTGATCATCAATCCATACAGGAAAAACCCGCTGAGCAGTCCTCCAAAATGGGCGGTCCAGTTAATATTCGCCACAGCAAACGAAAACAGGATACCAAAGCCGAGTAGCGTGTACAGTGTTTTGCGTGAAGCCTCATCCATAAGCGTCCGCTGGAACAGGGCAACGTACAGAAATGCACCGTAGATGCCATATATCGCTCCTGAGGCCCCTACAGAGACCGTGGTTTCCGCTGCCATGTTGTAATGCGCAATGGACATTACGTTTCCTACAATGCCTGTAGCGAGGTACAACAGCGCGTATCGAAAGGACCCTAGCAGACGTTCCAGCGGCGGAGCAAATACGAGAATCGCAAAGGAATTAAAGAAAAGATGATCAAATCCCGCGTGTAAAAACATAGCTGACACATACCGCCATAACTGGGCGGTAAAGGGCTCCTCATTGATCAAGGCTCCATACCGGATCAGCGTTAAACTATTTTCCGATCCACCATGAACAGTCAGCACAATAAACATCACGATATTGATAAGCAGAATCAAACAGGTTACCGGGTAAAAACGCAAATAACTTTTCCAGTTCTCATAACGTAAAAAAATCAAGGCAATCCTTCCTTCGTGGGTGTCTCCACCTTATTCAAATTGGACAATGTCTTTTATAAAAGATTATAATAGATTTCAGCACCGATAACCAATGCTAAAAACCAAGGAGGCTATTACATATGGCACAAGAACGTAAAGAAGTTGCTACTTTTAAAGGCAATCCTTTGACTCTCGTGGGCCCTGAACTGAAAGTTGGAGATCAGGCACCTGATTTTAAATTGCAAAAAAATCTGCTGGAAGCTGCTACACTTCAAGACTTTGCAGGTAAAGTCAAGCTAATCAGCGTTGTTCCTTCTCTTGATACAGGCGTGTGTGACGCACAAACCCGTCGTTTTAATCAAGAAGCGGATTCTCTTGGGGATCAAGTCGTGATACTAACTGTCAGCGTGGATCTGCCGTTCGCCCAAGCTCGTTGGTGCGGCGCTGCGGGCATTGACCGTGTATTGACACTATCCGATTACAAAGACCATTCCTTTGGTGAAGCCTACGGCGTGTTCATTAAGGAATTCCATCTGGATCATCGCGCTATTTTCGTTATTGATCAAAACGATAAAATCGCTTATGTAGAATACTTAAGCGAAATGTCCGAGCATCCTGACTATGAGCAGGCGATTGCAGCGGTGAAGAAGCTCGTTTAATTCATGCCACTTACGTTGATGTGATTCGAATATTAAAAAAGCGAGTGAAGGGCTGCCTTCCTCGCTTTTTTTACGTTTGTCTGCCACTTTGCTGCTCACACGTCTGCAATCACTGTACAACCTTATGAGCGGACAGCTTCTTGTCAATCACAGCGAACAACTGCAAAATAATGCGATAATTTGCACCCATGTCCCCCAGCGATCCACGTGAAGCGGAATAAATATCCACAGCGCTTCGAACTGGCGAGACGGACAATATAGAAACGGTAATGTCCACAGTTCTGCCGAATGCCGTTCGCTTCTCAAGCGTAATTTCACCTACGGATGGCACCTCATGCAGCACCTTGTAGCCAGGAATCTTTTTTAAAACGGACGATACCTCTTCCCAGGCCTTGTCTCTCGATAAGTTATAATAACGTGTCTTCATATGGGGGTCTTTGACCCGGTCGCTTGTACCTTCTTGGCTGCGCACAATCCCCACCAGAGTCCTCTTCAACGACAAGACATTTCCTCCTTCATGATAATCGTTGCTGAATACAGCACATCGATTTCCCTTTGCTGCAAGCGCTTTATAAAAACGTTAAAACAACAAAGTGAACCCGATCATACCTGCGGTATGCGACCCTAGTACCTTATTTCTTATTTTAGCATTGTTACATACAAAAAACACCTTGTTTCTGCACGGAGCAGTATCAGGGTGTGTTGATTACATTATAGAGTACCCGCCGATGCCGTCCGACCATAGCGTCTTCTGAACCTGCTTTAGCAGGTGGGTGACCGCAGGACAAACTTTTGAAGTCCCCTTGTCAGAATTGACAGGGCTTTTCAGCTGTCCACCCGTATTGATCTCCCTAGACATTGTCATTGGTTCAAAACAACAAATGACCGTAACGTGCATCGCAGGATGTGACCTTATTATAGCGCTTCTGACTCGGAAAGTAAATGCTAGGAGAAATCTGTTTTATTTTTGGAGGTTATCACTTTTCTTGTCTTCCGTGCTTGTTGTCTCTTCGTCTTTTTGTTTCATTTTTTCCATCTGATCCTGCATTTTGAGGAACGTTCCATAAAAATTAAAGAAAGCGAACCAGGCTACCACACTACCAATGAAGAACAAAAACAGCACAGGGTATTTGACCCCAATAAAGATAACAACCGCGCTGCCGAGCATGGTAGAAAATACACGGAATGGTCGAATGAGCGTCAGCAAGACCGCATTTTTGATCAGTTGTCCGATGGACATATGATAATGAGCAACCATCGAGAAAAAGTTAAACATGGATACGAGCAAAATAATCATGAGAATAAGCATGATAATCCCTACAATTTGCAAATTGCTGAGCTGCGTCATATACACGGTATAATCCACATACATAATGACAAACAGCAGCGTGTAAAAGATGCCTCCGATCAGGCTCTGCTTGTAGTTTTCCTTGTATCCTTTAAAAAAGGTACGAAACACACCTGTATCTGTATCGCCCATTACCCATTTGCGAACGACGCTAAACATGGCCGATGTGGCCGGGAATAAAGTAAGCGGTGCCAAAATAGCCATCGCCCAGTTCATTTGTAAAGATTCATTAGCCAAGTTCTGGTTCATCACAAGTAGTTTGAGTATGAGACAGAACACAAAAGGCGACGAGCATAACACCCATAACAAATTGGTAGCCGCCAGTCGGGTAATCCATTCAGTCAGGCGATAAATACCACCCATAGCTCCTTTAAACTCCAATGTTAGTCTCTCCCTCCGCAAGCCCTGCAGTTCCACGGCTCATGTTGCTGTGCCTGTAAATTCCGGCTGTTGACTATATCATACCGTATTTCATCCCCAATGCGCCAGTGAAATCAATACTTCAGCCGTCGAAGCAGGTTGCTAAGAATTTTATACTTTTTGATCTCGTAACAAAAAACCGAAGCGAGAACTCACTTCGGCTTTCCTGTTATCTCAATTCTTATTCAGAAGAGGAATCTTCGCGTCTTGCAGGACGACGAGTTTCTCCGCTACTGCTTGGACGTGGTCTGCGATCTCCGCTATTGCGGCTCGCGGAATCACGGTTGTAGCTACCGCCTTCTTTGCTGCCACGGTTGTAGCCGCCATATCCACCTTTGCTGCCACTACCACTGCCGCCAGTACGGTTGGAGTTATAACCACCGTTACTGCGTCCGCTGTAGTTAGACGGCTTGCGTCCGCCGGAACGAACATCCGGTTTACGACGTTTTGCACGAATTGGATCTTCCGGAGTCAGCTCAATAGACGCTTCTCTTTTCTCGCCAGTCATCAGCTTCAGAGCTGCGGAAAGAAGTTGTACGGAGTCATACTGCTCCAGCATTTGAATAGCCAAGCCTTTGTATTCGTTCAGCTCACCGCTTTCTACAGCCTCCAGGAGACGTTCTGCGATGATGCGTTGTTTGCCTTCCAAAGCTTCAGCCAAGGTTGGAAGCGGCTTACGCGCAATACGGTGACGAGTTACACGTTCAATGAAATGCAGATGATCAATTTCACGAGGTGTTACGAAAGACCATGCTTCCCCTTCTTTACCTGCACGTCCAGTACGTCCAATACGGTGAACATAGCTTTCTGGATCTTGTGGAAGGTCAAAGTTTACAACGTGAGATACACCGGAAACGTCCAAACCACGGGCAGCTACATCAGTTGCTACGAGCACGTCAATGCTTCCGTCGCGGAATTTGCGCATTACAGCATCACGTTGGTTCTGAGACAAGTCACCATGCAAACCGTCTGCGGAATATCCACGTTTTTGCAGAGCTTCAGCCAGCTCGTCTACCCGACGCTTGGTGCGACCAAATACGATAGCGAGTTCTGGAGATTCCATGTCGATCAAACGGCTCAAAGCTTCGAATTTTTGACGTTCAGGAACTTCAATGTAGGCCTGATCAATCAGTGGAGCGCTAACTTGTTTAGGGATAACTGAAACATGCTCAGGGTTTTTAAGGAATTGTTCAGCCAGTCTTTTGATATTAGGAGGCATCGTAGCCGAGAAAAGCATCGTTTGACGCTCATCCGGAACCTGCTTCAGAATGGATTGGATATCTTCCATAAAGCCCATATCCAACATTTCATCCGCTTCATCCAAAACGACGGTGTTTACGTCTTCCAGCTTGATAGTTTTGCGGTTAATATGGTCGAGCAAGCGACCTGGTGTACCAATGATAATCTGAGGTTTCTTTTTCAAAGCGCGAATCTGGCGCACGATATCTTGGCCGCCATAGATCGGCAGGGTGCGAAGACCTTTGAAGCGGGACAGCTTTTCGATTTCTTCAGCTACCTGAATGGCAAGCTCACGTGTAGGAGCCATAATCAGTGCTCTGATTTTGTCGTCGTTTCTAGAGATTTTGCTAATCAACGGAATACCAAAAGCTGCGGTTTTACCTGTACCTGTTTGGGCTTGGCCAATCATGTCTCTTCCTTGCAGCGCAAGAGGAATGGATTGGGATTGAATTGGTGTCGCTTCTTCAAAACCAAGCTCCGTAATCGCCTCAAGTACTTTCGGTTCAAGATTAAATTCTGCAAATGTCGTCAAATTTATTCAAACTCCTTCATAATGGTGGATGTGGTGGACAATCCACAATGTTGTCTGTATTCTTAAGTAGCGATATTATTGTATAGGTTTTCCCAATACAGTAACAGTTTATTTAGGCCTATAACTGCATCATTCTGTATAAACTCGGGTAACCTTATCCGATACATCTTAAACGAATTTATCCTTTTTAAAACAGTTTAAATTTTAAGTGTTTCTCTGGACAGAAGGTCCCTACTCAAGAATATCCACATCGCATTATAGCACAAAACAATTCATGAATACCAGCAAGTTGCTTTCCGTATATTTTAAATGAGGTGAAAAAACGTTGTTAAAAATAGTGTTAAACTGTTTTGCTGTCATTTTGGGAGCCGCTGCTATAGCAAGCGGTTTTAATCTGTTTCTCGTGCCCCACCACCTGTTGAGCGGCGGAGTAGCAGGGCTTTCCATGTTAATCGGCTACTTTACAAAATTCGATATCAGTGTGATGTATTTTGTCCTGAACATCCCGATGCTTATTGCTGGCTGGTTTATTTTGGGCAAACGATTTATTAGTATGAGCATTTTGTCTGTTGTCGCCACAACATGGATTTTGGCCTGGATTCCGGTGCAACCTCTCGTTAAAGATCCGCTGCTTGCCTCCGTTTTTGGTGGAGTGCTGATTGGCCTTGGAGCAGGGATCTCCTTTCGTGTGGGAGGGTCTACTGGCGGCTTTGACATTATCGGCTCCATTGTCACCCGTTACCGCGATTTCCCTGTCGGGACTGTACTTGTCGGTTTGAATGGACTGGTTATTCTGGCAGCGGGATATCTGAATCAAGACTGGAACATTGCCCTTGCATCCATGTTATCCATTTTTGTGACCGGCAAGGTATTGGATCAGATTTATGTAAGTCACACCAAAATAACCGTCTACATCATTACTGGGCATACCGAGAAACTGCTCAGCCGAATGCTGACGACGCCACGTGGAGTCAGTAAAATTAAAATTGAAGGTGCATTTTCGCATACTGAAAAGGATATGCTGATGACAGTTACAACACGCTATGAGCTGGCAGAACTCAAACGCATTATTAAGCAAGTGGACCCCTCTGCATTCGTTAATATCGTGGAAACGGTAGGGGTCATGGGCTCTTTCCGCCGAAGATAAGCATGTACCCAAGTGTCAAAATGTAGTTTCTGTGGTACACTATACGTGCGCTGTTCCCATATATATAAAGACCAGCTTTACCTGCTATTTCACAGGCACTTTGCTTTTCCGATTCGTACCGAATGATTCTTATGGAATGATTCCGAGCAGGAAAGGGTGATTTTTGTGGAAATGGAAACGGTAAAACTGTCCGACATTGTCTTGAGATGGTATCCAGAAATGCTCCCGTTTCTCAAAAAGAATGAGCTGGACTCGATGATTGTACTTCGGGACGGGATGGCCATTCTCAAGCCCACGGATGCGCTCGAAATAATTCAGTACAGTATTTGTGAGCATCAGGACAATAGTTATCTTCATTAAATCTCTCCATCAAGTGCCGCTTCTTCCAGTTGCAGTCCGCAGCCGCGAAGAATGCGGCATTATTTATGCCATTTTACGGATTCAATAAACATGGGTTGGGTTAATCATGTAAGACTGCGCCTGATGAGTCCAGTATTGGTTACAACCGTGTTGTTTTTTGATACATCACTTTACGTATAATCAGGTAAGCGACATACATAAGGGAGAGAGTTTGGAAATGAATATGATTTGGGCAATTATGCTATTGGCAATGGGAATAGGCGGAAACGGGGATCAGTCAGCCAACGCCCCAAATGTAAAGGATACGGTGGCAACGACAATCAGCAGCGCGATGATTCAGGCCCAGCAAAGTAATGTGAAGGTGGATGCCTCCAATCCTCCGGTTAAAATTGACCCCCAGCCATCGACTCCTGCTATCAAGGGCATTTATGTCACGGCTTATAGCGCAGGTGGTTCGCGTATGACCCAACTGCTTGAACTGCTCGACAAGACAGAGCTCAACTCCATGGTTATTGATATTAAGGATGATGCAGGTTACATCACCTATCCAACGACCAATCCCGAGCTGTTGAAATTGGGTAAGCCGCAAAAGTTTATTCGGGATATCTCCAGTTTGATGGAGCGATTGAAAAAGCATAACGTTTACCCGATTGCCCGTATTGTTGTATTTAAAGATACGGTATTAGCCAACAAAAATCCCGAGATGTCCTTCCGTAATCCTGACGGCTCTGTCTGGAAAAACGGCAAGGGGGATGGCTTCGTTAATCCCTACAATAAAGAGGTTTGGGGTTATAATATTGCTATCGCCAGGGAGGCGGCAAAGCTGGGCTTCAAGGAAATTCAGTTTGACTATGTACGTTTCCCTGAAGGCTTTGAGAAAAGAGCCGACAAGCTGAAATATACCAAATCCAATCAATCACGTGTAGATGCGGTCGCTGAGTTCGTGCAATATGCCCGTAAAGAGCTTGCTCCACTGGGTGTGCGGGTATCGGTAGATATTTTCGGGTATGCCGCATCTGTTCCCGCTGCGGAAGGAATCGGACAGGATTTCGCCAAAATTTCCGAAAACGTGGATGTCATTTCTCCTATGATCTATCCAAGTCACTATACAACAGGCTGGTTTGGTGTAAAGGACCCTGACAAAAATCCGTACCAGACCATTAAGGGTTCGATGGCGGATACGCACAAAAAGCTTGACCCAACTGGCAAGCTGAAACCGATCATTCGTCCATGGATTCAGGATTTTACCGCAAGCTGGTTGGGAAGCGGTCATTATGCCAAATATGGTAAAACCCAAGTCGAGGATCAAATTCGAGCGCTCAAGGACATGAAAGTGGATGAATATTTACTCTGGAATGCTACAAACCGCTATACGAGCGGAGTAACGTACAAATAATCCATGTATCCCGGTCTTATCATTACTTTTAAGGAATACACCAAATCATTTAGAGGTTTCCAAGGCTGCCCCATTCGTTGGATCATGGGTGCAGTCTTTTTTGTTGCTGTTCAAATACTGCCACATCCCTTACAATAAATACTTGACATGTTATGATATATACGTTTGATAACTCCAAGTAAGTGAGGACATAAAAATGCATTTGACTCTAACTAACAGTCAGAAATGGAAGCAGCTTTTTAAGATTTTACTCCCTATTCTGGTAACACAGCTTGCACTATCTGCGATGACTTTTTTTGATACTAATATGTCAGGACACTTTTCTTCTGCCGATTTGGCTGGTGTAGCCATCGGAGTGAGTTTGTGGGTACCCGTGCAAACAGGCCTCAACGGAATACTTATGGCCATCACCCCTATTGTATCGCAATTGGTTGGAGCACAACGCAAGGATAAGGTTTCTTACTATGTCATTCAGGCGCTGTGGCTCTCACTCACTCTATCCATAATTGTTCTGATTGCAGGTATTTTTCTCGTTAAGCCCATTCTTCACGGAATGAATCTGGAGTTCAGGGTTCATAATGTGGCATTGTACTACCTTTGCGCGATGGCCTTCGGCATTGCCCCGCTCTTTGCCTATACGGTCCTTCGGAGCTTTATGGATGCGCTGGGACAAACCCGGTTTACAATGACCATCACGCTGATATCGTTGCCCATCAATGTCTTGTTGAACTACTTACTTATTTATGGAAACTGGGGTTTTCCCCGGCTGGGAGGTGTGGGCTCCGGAGTGGCAACTGCCGCCACGTACTGGATTGTTATGCTTGTCGCTGGCATCACCGCACATCGGGGAAAGATATTTGCCGAATACGGGGTTTTCAGCAAGATGTACGGCATCGCTGCTAGCGCTTGGAAAGAGCTTATCAAAATCGGCGTACCTATCGGCTTTGCAATCTTTTTCGAGACCGCTGTCTTCGCAGCTGTTACCCTCTTCATGAGCAGTTATAATACGGCAACAATTGCGGCTCATCAGGCCGCTATGAACTTTGCGACCACGCTGTACATGATTCCACTCAGTATTTGTATGGCGCTCACGATTCTGGTCGGGTATGAGACAGGGGCAGGACGGTCGCGGGATGCAAAAATATACAGCGTAATGGGGATCAGCAGTGCGATTGGTCTATCATTGATCACGGCTGTTGTGCTTGTGATCTGGGGCGAACAGGTCGCCCGGCTGTACTCGACCGATCCACAGGTTATTCAGCTAGCGCAACATTTCCTGCTCTATGCGATTTTCTTTCAAATATCCGACGCTATCGCTACACCTACTCAAGGAGCACTGCGTGGATATAAGGATGTCAATTCGGCCTTTCTGATTACGTTCCTGGCCTATTGGGTTATCGGGCTTCCTGTAGGATATATTATCGCACGATGGACATCATTTGGCCCCTACGGCTACTGGATTGGCTTGATTACAGGTTTGGCCGCGGGAGCAGTTTCACTTCTCTTTCGCCTATTGGTTGTACAACGACGTTTTGCCGAAAAAAAACGACACGCAGAGGCTGTTTAGCCTTTGCGTGTATCAGCGTGTTTCCATGACGTAGGCAGTACCCGAAGTTATTCTTTTTTTCTCCACAATAGCTACTTCGTTCAGCTTCGGAGGATACAGAAAATGCCTCTCCACATGCTGATCCACGGCCTGAAATGCCTGCTCCTCATTTTCCGCAACGAGAATTACAGTTAAGGCTCCTTCCGAGCTGTCCACTTCGATTTTGAACAAATACATGGTTCATTTCCTCCATACCTGCTTTAAATGTTAAAAAATAAGCGGATGACTGGGGTCATCCGCATGAGTTTAAAAATTCCTGGATGTAAAACAATTGGTTACATAAAACAGCTATTCATTACTGGGACAAGCGCAAGGCCAGCTCGTAAAGCTCCATATTGAATTCTTTTTTCGTATTTACGACCTTGTCAATATCTGTGGCTACCAGCTTGCCATCAATCGTTCCACAAGCCTTGTCAGATACGCCCTCAATCAATTGACGAACAGCAAAGTCACCCAAACGGCTCGCCAGATTACGGTCAAATGCAGTTGGTGTCCCTCCACGCTGGATATGTCCAAGCACCGTAACACGCGGCTCATAGTCCGGACAGTTTTCTTGGATTACCTGTGCTACGGTTTCACCTTTACCTGCACCTTCAGCAACAATAATGATACTATGGCGTTTGCCGTGCTTAAAGTTTTGCTTCATCCGATCAGATACTTCATTCAGGTCAAACTCTACCTCGGGTACCAAAATCGTTTCCGCGCCGGAAGCCAGACCTGCATGCAAAGCAATATCGCCGCAATGACGTCCCATAACTTCTACGATAGAAGAACGTTCGTGGGATGACATCGTATCACGCAGCTTGTTGATGGCGTCCACTACGATACTAACCGCCGTGTCAAAACCAATCGTATAGTCGGTGAAGGAAATGTCATTGTCAATCGTACCCGGAAGACACATGGTTTTAATTCCTTGCTTGGTCAGTTTGTTAGCCCCTTGATAGGAACCGTCGCCACCGATCACGACTACACCATCAATTCCGCGGTTACGCAAAATTTCAGCGCCACGCTTCTGTCCTTCCTCGGTCGTAAATTCCTTGCATCTTGCAGATTGAAGTACAGTACCCCCACGTTGGATAATATCTCCAACACTTCTCAAATCCATCGGGAAAATATCATCATTCAGCAGGCCTTGATATCCGCGCTGAACCCCGAATACTTCAAGTCCAAAATACAAGCCGCTACGCACAACGGCGCGAACTGCGGCATTCATCCCCTGTGAATCTCCACCACTCGTTAATACTGCGATTTTCTTAATTGCTGTCATGATTTATGACCTCCTCAAAATGTTCATAAAAGCCTTCTTATCCATCGACTGTTTAAGAAGAAAAACAAACGCATGAGCGGACTGTTTTTCATTAAACGTTTCGAAACCGCGCGCACTTCCTGCTGCTCGCTAACTTTAGGGTCGGATAAATATAACGCCAGCAATCCCTCGATAATCATCCGGTGAAAGGAGCTGGCAGGGACATCTGCAACATCAACCCGCGCCCGATTCACAACGTAGGCGATCCGGTTCAGCATCATGTCGGTATCTTCATAGTAATTGCAGAAGTTAAGATCTCCGCCCTTCCGGTCTTCGTCTTGATCGATTAGATAATCCAGCAAAATATGAAGACTGCACACATGTGGAAAATACGATGCATGTATTGAGGCAGCCCCTGCATCCGTGAGATGCCGGTCGCTGGCAGCAAGAAACAGCATAAAGACCCCCAGGGTTGAACCGGTAGCCGCAGCAAATTCGTTCCAGCGCAGCTCCGGTGTACGGCCCTTATGAACCGACCACCAATCCAATAGCGCTTGTTCGCGCAATTCGGGTTTAATATGCTTGTAAACTTGCAAATCCGTGTATAATCCCGCCAGATCCTGAACGTAAGGCATTGCCGCCTCATAGCCCGGAAGCCTGCTTACACAAGACTGACAGGTTGTCACCAGCCCGGTCAAATAACCGCCATCCTCCTGCTCACGACGCAAAGCGTAATAATTGACTGGCTTGGCTGCCGGGTCAACCGCATCCAGCATAGACTGATGCAACAACCTGAAATCATCCGGGTCCATGGACGTGCTGCGATCACACAGGTTGTCCAGATAATCGCTAATCGTCTGGTACGCCACAATAAGCGGAATTAACGTCTGCCGGGCAGACATATTCCCTGCGGCATAAACCGCCCCGCCCACACAGTGAAACGTCTTTTCTGCTATGCTTGCAAGTGCCTGACTTCTCAGCTCGGGATCCGGAATCTGTTCAGCCTTGTGTTTCCAATTTCCCAACTCCTGCTTCGTTTCAGGGAGAATGTGCTTGTACATTCGGCTCATTAGACCTATGGGGCCTCTCGGAACTTGATAACGTCCTTGCTCAACATAACTCAAATGACGGTGCCTCCACATTGTTGTCTACGTAATTATACCTATCCAAACCATACTCATTATAATATGATCGTCCTTTTAGCACAAATGAACAACCTCACTTTTTCTTTAATATTTAAGAAAAACGATCCATTTTCATAAAAAATCTTTATACCTGCCCTGATCAAATGTACAAATATTGAAATTAAACAAAATTTACCCTGATTAAATTATTAATTTCAAAATAGGTTAAAAGCCCTGCCTATCCCTCATCCTCTACAGGCTTCAAGCCTTGAAAGGCATCCCCCATGCTGGATTGCTTCCATTTTCCAAAAGCATAATAGAAAATGACCGCCACTCCCGAGATGGCAAAGCCGACAGGAAAGCTCCACCATACAGCATCCAGACCATATTCATCAACGAACGCATAGGCCAGAGGAATACGAATGCACCATAATGAAATGATGGTAATTAAAAGTGGCACGACAACGGAACCCGTAGATCGCACAACCCCTGTAATGACATTTGTAATACCGAATATGACAAAAGACCACAACGTAATCAGATTAATCCGCATCCCCAGTTCCAAAGCCCCGCCGCTAGAAGGAAGGAACATCAGCAAGGCCTCCCGGTTGAAGATATAAATCAATACTACTAATCCACCAGTCAGTACAAAATTGTACACAATTCCAATCCATGTGATCTTGTGCACCCGATCCCAACGCCCAGCCCCGATATTTTGTGCCGCAAAGGAAGACACAGCAGCACCCAGCGCCATGGCTGGCATCTGCACATAACTGGATAAGTTATTTGCTGCAGTATAAGCCGCAGCCGCCACTGTCCCGTATCCGTTAATCAGGTTCATCAACGCAATTGCACTGGAGGAGACAGCAATCATTTGCAGACCCATAGGCACTCCCTTACGGATTAAGGTCCAAATAATTTCCCAATCGAATCTCAGCAAATGAAGCTCTGAATATGTAATACGCAAAAAGTATTTTACACGGTAAAGATAAATGAGAATCAGCACGAAGCTGACCCCTTGAGCGATCAGTGTAGCTGCTGCAGAACCCCCGATGCCCATCGCGGGTATAGGTCCCCATCCAAATATTAACAGCGGATTGAGCAGCACATCCAGTACGACAGAAACGAGTAGAAAGTAAAATGGTGTTTTGGAATCCCCCGCCCCTCTCATCACGGTCATAATATAGTTATAACCGTACAAAAAAGGCATGCCTGCAAAAATAATACGTGTATATGTGATTGCCATATCCACAGATTCAGCAGGTGTGTTCAGCACATGAAGAATCCAGGGAGATCCAAAAAATCCGATAATGCCCACAGCCAAAGCAAGTATAAGAAAAAAGACTGCACTTGTGCCTACTATACGCTTGGTTTCAGCGACATCTCCCGCACCAATCTTCTGTCCGATCATGATAGTGGCAGCCATGGTGACGCCAAAGATGGCGCTGATGAGAAAAAACATAATAATGTTTCCGTTGGAAGCGGCGGTCAATGCAGCCTCGCCCAGAAACTTGCCGACCCAGATCGAATTGATCGTTCCATTCAGCGACTGTATCACGTTTCCGAACAGCATCGGCAAGGAGAATAAAAACAGTGTTTTGGCAATTGGACCTTCGGTCAAGGAAGGTTTACGACTCGCCTCTGCTGCACTCATTTTATCAACTCCTTCAATAATAACTAATGTTTTGTTTTCATTACGATATAATACCCTATTCCAGCTCAGCCTTCTCATATCATAAACTTTTTTACGCAAAAAAGCGCAGTCCCTTAAATTTAAGGAACTGCGCTCTCAATTCATCGTTTAACCGTAATATATAAGACATCCGCATGCACGGAACAGTTCTTACAATTCAGTTACACTTACAGTTTATTTACGTTAGCTGCTTGGGGTCCACGGTTACCTTCAGTGATTTCGAATTCAACCGCTTGACCTTCTTCCAAAGTCTTGAAGCCGTCGCCTTGGATTGCGGAGAAATGTACGAATACGTCCTCGCCACCATCCACTTGGATGAAGCCATAACCTTTTTCTGCGTTAAACCATTTTACTGTACCTTTCAAGTGAACAACCTCCTAAAAATACCGCCATCTATGGCGAATATCCATATTATACTGCATGCTTTTTCACAATGCAATTGATGTTTTGAGAGCTTTTACAGGCTGGAATGATTTGCTTTTGCGGCGGAAACTGCGGTATCATGAACCAAAACATCTTTAAAATCGGAGACATGCATATGATGAAAAAACACGAAATATACAAAAAAGACAATTGGAACATGATGACTGTCGAGGTGCAGGGCCGTTACATCGTTCTACGGGAAATATCCGATGACTGGGGCGAAGAAGCCCACACTTTTTTGAGCCGTCCGGCGCTGATGCATTGGGCTCAAAATCGGTTTCCCAAGCAGTCCTTTCAAGATAATGAGGAAGAATGGCAGCGGATCATGAACGCTTTCAAACAGGTATAGCGTATTCATGGTGTCCAATAGCTTTCTCATCTTCATTATTCTGGCCTTTACGCTGGGCGGAGTGCTGATCATGAAACGTGATACGTTACCGGCTCCTCTCAAAAAGTGGATGGCCCTCACTGCCGTAATCATGGTTTGCTTTGCCTTTTATCTTATTGTATACAGCTTATTAAATATAGGTTCCGACCCAAGGTAAGGAAAATTATACTTTTGGGCGCAAGAGGTCATACTATGGCATAACAAGCCATGGTATAAGGAGGATATGCCGTTACATGCATGCCACAAAACCTCTTGCTCTGCTGCTCACGGTCAGCGTGGCGGTTTCTTCGTTTTGGCAGCCGCCCCGTACCGCCGCAGCCCCACCCCACATTTCGTTCGATCAGAGGAGGCTCTCCATGAGTGAAATCGTAAAACGCGCAGATGCGCCTGCGGAAAATACCTGGAAGCTTGAAGATCTGTTTCCAGACCGCAAAGCATGGGATCAAGAGTACGAAGAAGTTAAACAACTAGCCAAAAAGGCTACACAATTCCAAGGCAAGCTGAATTCAGCCGAAGTGATTGTCAATTGCTTTAAGCTGGAAGATGAACTATCGCTCAAAACCGAGCGCGTATACGTGTACGCGCATCTACATCATGACGAGGATACGGCTGAACCTACATATCAGGGCCTTTCACAAAAAGCCAAAAAATTAGGCGTTGAGGTCAGTGAAGCCCTGTCTTTCGTGACACCTGAAATTTTGGCGTTGCCCGATAAACAGCTCGATGCATTGATTGAAGATGCGAAGCTGGCAGATTATCGCTTTACGCTCCAGGAAATGAAACGGGAGAAAGCGCATATTTTGGGTAAGTCGGAAGAAGCTCTGCTCGCACAGGTCGGTAACCTGGCTCAGGCACCACAAACCATTTTCAGTATGCTGAACAATGCCGATATGAAATTTCCTAAAATCAAGGATGAAAACGGCAAAGAGGTTGAGCTAACACACGGCAGCTATATTCAATTTCTCGAAAGTCCGCACTGTGAAGTTCGTGAGCGTGCTTTTAAAGCGGTCTATGATACGTATGCCAAAAATAAAAATACGATTGCTTCCACACTGAGTGCCAATGTGAACAAAAATGTTTTTTATTCACGTGTTCGCAAGTACCCTTCCGTACTGGAAATGTCGTTATACGGTGACAATATTCCGAAGGAAGTGTATACCAATCTGATTGATACAATTCACGAGAGCTTGCCTTTGCTGCACCGTTATATCAAGCTTCGCAAAAAGCTGCTGGGCGTGAATGAGCTTCATATGTATGACCTGTTCGCTCCGCTTGTGGACGAATACAAGCTCAGCATTTCGTTTGAAGATGCTAAAAAGCAAACGAAGGAAGGTCTAAAGCCGCTGGGCAAGGACTATCTGGCTTCGTTGCAAAAAGGCTACGATGATCGCTGGATTGATGTGTACGAAAATGAAAATAAACGTACAGGCGCATACAGCTGGGGTGCTTATGGCACTCACCCTTATGTGCTGCTGAACCATAAAGATAACCTGAACAGCATGTTTACGCTCGCTCATGAGATGGGACACGCGCTGCATTCGTATTACTCGGATAATGCGTTGAAGTATCGTGATGCCCAGTACACCATTTTCCTGGCTGAAGTAGCATCGACAACGAATGAAGCGTTGCTGATGGACTACTTGCTGAAAAAGTCTACCGATCCAAAAGAGAAAATGTACCTCCTTACCTACTATGCGGACCAATTCCGCACGACGGTATTCCGCCAAACGATGTTTGCGGAGTTTGAGAAAATCGTACATGAACGCGCAGAACAGGGAGAGTCCCTTACACCGCAGCTTCTTTCAGAGATTTATTATGATCTGAATGTGAAATATCACGGCCCTGGCATGAAAGTAGACAAAGACATTGAAATGGAATGGGCGCGTATCCCCCATTTTTACAACAGCTTTTATGTCTACAAATATGCTACAGGCTTCTCTGCAGCAACCAGCTTCTCGAAACAGATTCTGGAAGAAGGCCAGCCAGCTGTTGACCGTTATGTAGGATTCCTGAAGAGCGGCGGCAGCGATTATTCGATTAATATTTTGAAAAAGGCCGGCGTGGATATGTCCTCTCCACAACCGATTCGCGAAGCGATGAGCGTATTCGAGGAAGTTATTACGGAAATGGAAAAGCTGACCGCAGGTAAGTAAAACAATACACGATTAGAATCCAGCATTGAAACGATGCACGGATAAATCCCTTGTCCATGACGGGCAAGGGATTTTATAATGTAGCGGAAGGAGGTGGCATTTTGAAAACACAATGGTCTTTGATCGCAGCTCTTGTTATCGCTTTGTTAACGGCTGTATTCGCTGTCATTAACGTGAAATCGGTCCAAGTAAATCTTCTATTTCGTACGGTCAACGTTCCTTTGATTTTACTTATTCTTGGCTGCACTCTTCTTGGAGGGCTTATCGTCGGTTCCTTCGGTATTTTCCGTCAATATAAGCTTCAGAGAGAAATCAAACGTCTGACCACCCAGCTTCATACACTGCAAGAAGAGCATACACCCGTTGTGGAAGCATATGCGGATACGGCCTATGGCAAGACTGGTTCGTCCAGCGCGGTGTCTACATCCGACAAGGTAGCAGAGCAAACGTCCTCTGACCCTGACTGGTTGTCCAAATGAGGAGGAGCAACAACATGATGATTCACCTGAATGAGAATTATATAATGACCTTTCTGAATCAACTATTGAATACCGCCAGTCCCAGCGGCTACACACATCATGTGATGGAACTAATCCGTAAGGAAGCCGTAAGCCTTGGGATGCCCATAGAATGGAACGCCAAAGGCGGTGCCATCTTGACCCTGGAGGGCCATGAAAAAGACCGCACAGTTGCGCTGAGCGCGCATGTGGATACATTGGGCGCAATGATACGCTCGATTACCAGTCACGGTACCTTGCGGCTGACATCTGTCGGCGGTTTCATGATGAACAGCATCGAGAACGAATACTGCCTTATTCATACCAGAAACGGACAAACGTATACAGGCACGATTCTGTCGAGCCATCCGTCTGTTCATGTCTATGATGATGCACGTAGCTTTGAACGCAAGGAAAGTCATATGGAGGTGCGGATCGACGAGCTTGTCGAATCCAAAGAAGATGTGCTCCAGCTCGGCATTGCGGTAGGCGATTTTATTTCGTTCGACGCCCGTCCGGTCGTGACACCCAGCGGCTTTATCAAATCGCGGCATCTGGATGATAAAGCCAGCGTGGCTGCGCTGTTTGGTTTATTGGAATCCGCTGTACGCGAAAACTGGAAGCCCCGTCATACCGTTAAGCTGCTTATTTCCAACTATGAGGAAGTCGGTCACGGAGCTGCTTACATCCCCGAAGGGGTCAACGAGATGATTGCCGTCGATATGGGTTGCATAGGCGAGGATCTGAGCTGCAAGGAGACAGATGTATCGATTTGTGCCAAGGATTCTTCCGGGCCTTATGATTATAATATGACGACTCGTCTGATTGAGCTGGCCAAAGAGCTGAATATCCCGTATGCCGTTGATATTTATCCGCACTATGGTTCTGACGCGTCGGCTGCGCTGAAAGCAGGCAACAATATCCGCGCTGCCCTGATCGGCCCTGGCGTACACGCCTCCCATGCGATGGAGCGTACGCACAAGCAGGCTGTGGTGAACACTGCCCGTCTGCTTGCCGCCTATGTGACGGTATAATCCGAATGACGACGACCGGCCTGTTCCACTGGAGAATAGGTCGGTGAAGGCTTAGCAATACGTGATTAGTCAAATATATTGACAATATCATCAGCATGCAGAAAGGGAATTCGCAGCTATGGATCTAAAAAACTGAACATCAACGTAAGCTTCACGTCTGGAAAACGCTCCCGGAATTAAGGCGTTAACCATCAGACTGCCAGATGCCGGATCAACAAAAGCGATGGATAAATGTCCGAATTTCCCCTGACTTGCAAGCTGTGTCATCTTAATGGATTTTTCCAATTGAGAAACCATATTTTTGAATTCTTCTAAAAAGATGGCTCCTGCGGACGTAAGTCGAACTTGTCTTTTGGTTCGTTCCAAAAGTTTCACGCCAAGCTCTTCCTCAATGCTATCTCGCTTACCCTCAAGCCGCCTTTTCCAAGTTTACGATATTCCATTTTGAATGCCTCCCTTCCATATAAATTTGATTTATAGCAAGCAAATTTTAATATTAGAAATATATAATAAACTACTTATTAATATGAAAAACATATCAATTTATTCATACATTTGCATGATACCGATGTACTGGAATAAATATAAAAAAGCAAGTCTCCAGTGCTTAACGGAGACTTGCTTTTTTAAGTAACGACAGAAAAACGATTCACGCAACATACTTGTTTCGTATTTTAAGATTTGCTTTGTTCAATTTGCTCGGCCAGCTCGTTCAGATAGGTCCAGCGCTCCATTTGATGCTCCAAATGCTGTTCGGCCTTTGTTTGCTCAGCCATAAGCTCCTGTAGTCGTACGGAATCATTGAAAGACTCTTCCATCTGTCGCTGGATGCTAGCCAACTTCTCTTCAGCCTGTTCGATCAATTCGTCAATTTGCTCATATTCCCGCTGTTCCTTAAAGGTGAATTTAAGCCTGGTTTTGGTTGTCTCCTTGACTGAATCCGAAGCATCCGCAGACTTAGACGTGGAAGACTGAGCAGAAGAAGTACCCGCTGAGACAGGCGGATTCGAAGTGGATTGAGCATTTTTACTGATCCATTCTGCATACTCGCTGTAATCGCCCACATGCACTCGTACCTGTCCTTCTCCTTCGAATGCCAGTACCTTGTCTACTGTCCGGTCCAAGAAATACCGGTCATGAGAAACGATAAAAACAACACCCGGAAATTCATCCAGATAGTCTTCCAGCACGGTTAGAGTCTGAATATCCAAATCATTCGTTGGTTCATCCAGTAACAGTACATTCGGTGCGGACATCAGCACACGCAGCAGGTACAAGCGCCGTTTCTCGCCCCCTGATAACCGGGAAATAACCGTCCATTGCGAGCTTGGCGCAAACAGAAACCGCTCCAGCATTTGTGCGGCTGTAATAGCCGAGCCATCTGCTGTCCGGATGACTTCTGCTTCTTCCTTAATATACTCGATGACCCGCAGCGATTCGTTCATTTCCTGATGTTCCTGGGTAAAATAACCGAGCTTCACGGTCGGTCCCAGTACCACGCTGCCTGAGTCTGGTTCTACGCGCTGTGCAATCATTTGGAGCAGGGTCGATTTTCCGCTACCGTTGGGACCCACAATCCCGACCCGGTCACCAGGCACAGCGATATAACTCAAATCCTGTATCAGCTTGCGGGAATCTACCGATTTGGACAGATGCTCCAGCTCCAGTATTTTTTTACCCAGACGTGTGGAGGCTACCGACATGTCTACAGACCCGGAACGGGCTTCCGGCTGTTGATCCTTAAGCTGCTCAAATCGGTCAATCCGCGCTTTCTGCTTGGTCGAACGGGCTTTTGCCCCCCGGCGAATCCAGGCTAGTTCATTGCGCAACAGGTTTTGCCGTTTCTGCTCCGAAGACGCTTCCCGTTCTTCGCGTTCCGCCTTTAGCTCCAAAAAACGGGTATAGTTGGCCTCATAGCGGAAAAGTCGACCATGATCCAGCTCCAGCATGACATTCGCCACTCTATCCAGAAAATAGCGATCATGCGTAATCATCAGCAACGCGCCGCGTCTTTTCTGCAAATACTGCTCCAGCCATTCCACCGACTCATTATCAATATGGTTGGTAGGCTCGTCCAGAATGAGCAGCTCACAGGGCTGGATCAAAGCTGCCGCCAAAGCAACCCGCTTGCGCTGTCCGCCTGAGAGCACGCCCATGCGTGCTTCAAACTGTGTGATACCCAGCCGGGTCAACACGTTTTTGGCCTCACTCTCCAGCTGCCATGCCTGGAGCGTATCCATCTGCTGGCTTGCCCGCAACAGGCGGTTTTGAAGCTCCTCGCTGCCCGGATTCAGCTCCAGCATCTCCATCGTTTCCGTATATTCGCGCACCGCCTTCATTTCAGGCTGGTTGCCATGGAAAATGTGCTGGAGTACCTTCACCTCGGGGTCAAACTCCGGATTTTGCGCCAAATATTGAATACGTACATCGTTGTTGACCGCAATATTACCATCATCCGGTGGCTCCAAGCCGGAAATCACACGTAAAAACGTGGATTTTCCGGTGCCGTTCACACCGACCACCCCTATTTTGTCACGTTCATCCATGCCAAAGGAGGCATCCTCAAACAGCATTTTTTCGCCATAGCTTTTCGTTATATGTTCAATGGTCATAATATTCATACGGATTCCCTACTCTTCCCCTATTTTGTGGTGCATCTTATTTATTTTAACACAGTCACACCAAATGATTAAAAAAACCGTAATCTGAACGAAGTCAGTACGGCTTCTGGCTTTACAATATCACAGTCTGCGTATCCCGCTCCCGGCTTTACAGCCGTGCATAAACAAGTTAGCCGCAAATTCAGCCGTCTGATCCACATCGTATTCACGGAAATCTTTATCCAGTAAAATGTCCATTTTCAGACGCTCCATCATGCCAATGAATGCCTTCGCATGAAGCTCGGGCTGCCTGCACCCCCTCCAAAGCCAGCTTGTTTTTAACCATATCGGTATAATCCTGAATAAATCCACGCATAAACTCCATTAAATCAGGGTCATTGTTCGGGGTCATAAAAAACAGCTTGGTATGCTGCTTGCGCTTGTAGTAGTAATGCAAGTGCAGACTTGCCATTCGCAGCAGTCCCTCCTCCAAAGCCCGGTTAGCCAATGCGCCCTGCATTTCAGCCAGGTATTGCTCGCAATCTCTGCGCGTGACCGCTGTAAACAGCTGTTCTTTGCTTTTGAAGTACAAATATACCGTGCCTTTGGCGACACCCGCCTGTCCTGCAATCTCGGAAATCTTGCTTTCATAAAAGCCTTTGGTGCCGAAGACTGTGTAAGCGGCGTCCAAAATGGCCTCATATTTATCTCCATGTATACCGCTCATCTTCGCACCTCCCTGTACTAGAGTATAAACAAAATTCCTGCCAGAGCGACCAGCCCCCCGAAAATCGAGCTGATGCTATTCACTCTATCATTGCTCATCCAACGCCAGCCCCGCACATAGACCGTCGGTTGTCCACAGTGCGAGTCTACCTCTACTTCCCGGCCGCAAACCGTGCAGGAACGCATCATTTGCACCGTAGCACCAAGATAGGAATCGGCAAAGGCCCCGGCACTACCAGATATCCCCCCGATCAGTGCCCACAGCCATAGCGGCAAGCCTGGCATTCCTATGGCGTATCCAAAAGCCCATGCGCCTATTCCAATCAGCACTCCTCCAGCCAAGGCCGCAGCTGTCCCCAGAACAGATACACCTCCCGAGGTTCCGGGTGCCAGCACCTTGCCATTCAGTATCGAGCGCGGCGGCTTGCGGCTCAGGCTGCCAAATTCCGTTGCCCACGTATCCGACGTGACTGTAGCCATGACGCCAACAAAAGCCAACTGCCAGGCAACATGAGGCCAGATCGCATAACCCAGGCATAACAGCATACCTAATCCCCCGTTGGCCCATACCTGACCAGCATCCCGATTTCCGGTTTTGGCATACGATTTTTCAAGCTCTGCCTTGCGCTCCTTTTTGAACCTCGACAGCAAGGTCGATGTAATAAAGAACAGGAGCAAGGTCCCGAACCAAAACAGGTCACCTGCACCATAATACACGGTTCCCATCAGCACAGCCGCCACAAAGCCCGATAAGGTTAAGGATTTTTTATAAAAAGCAGCTCCCGCCACTACAGCAGCGCCAAGCAATCCGATGATCCAATCCATGATATACCCCCACTTTGAAATGAATCTCTCGTTTTTCATTTTTCAGTTCGTATTTTATTGTACAACGCTCTACACTTATATAAAAGCCGCGTCCCATGCTACGGCACAGGACACGGCCCTTACATTCTTGCCTACGGGAATCACTCCATACTGCCCAACTACCAAGAGAACTCCCTTTTTAATCAACTTAATTGATGCAATCACATGGATCAACTTAACCGATTGTGCAGCTTCCTTGATGGTCAGTTCCCCAAAATAGCTCGAAGCAATCTCCGCTTGATGTAGGCCCTACACCTGCCGGAGTGCCTGTAAAAATAATATCGCCCTCACCCAGTCCATAATGGGTCGCTATGTAATCAATGATATGCTCGATGGAAAAAATCATATCCTTGATATGGCCACGCTGTACTTCCTGTCCATTTTTGAGCAATGAAAAATCCTGCTGCTCCAGCATGTCCAGTTTCTCTAAAGGCAAGAACGGTGTAACGGGAGCAGAAAATTTGAAGCCCTTAGCCGCCGTCCATGGGTGACCCTTTTTCTTGAGAACGTTTTGTACATCACGCAGGGTAAAATCAATACCAAAGGCAAATGCATTCAGAATCGTTTCCGCAGACATACCCGGTTCATAATTACGACCTACCGCCACAACCAGCTCTGTCTCATAATGAATGTCTCCTTGATCTTTAGGAAGCTCCAGTATTGCTCCATCCAGCGGTACTACCGCATGGGAAGGCTTTAAAAAAATCATCGGTTCTGCAGGAACCTCATTTCCCAGTTCCTCGGCATGCAGCTTATAATTGCGCCCGACACAGTAGACATTACGAATTTCCACGTTCATTACGATCCGTCACCCTTCCCGTATATGTAGTCCAATTATTTAATAAATAGATTACGTATATAGTGCCACATCCGGTGCTTGGAATGCAAAAAAACCTGCTCCCAGCGATTCGGCCAATTGGTACAAATCATCAATTCAGGATGCAACGAGGCCAATCTTCGCATAATGCTACGGTCATCCACCGTCCACGCCATGACTGTGATACCTCGTCCGGTCAAGTCTTTCATCAGCTTTCGATCCAAACGCGGGTAGCCCATGGATAGAAAAGAGCATTGCAGCCCTTCCAACTGCTTTGCCAGATCATCCGGACGAGCATCCATAATCAGCCCGGTACGGATACCTGGAGCCAGCTCTTTGGCCCGACGTAAAGCGGAACGCTCAAAAGAGGTCAATACCACTTCATTCTCCATATCCCGTGCCACAATTTCACGGAGTACGGCCTTCTCCAGCCCCGGATACATATCCCCTGCGGTTTTTAGCTCAATATTGAGCGATATGCGGCCACGACACAGATCCAGCACTTGTCCGAGAGTAGGAATCCTTTCTCCTTGATATTTCGCGCTTTTCCAGCCACCAGCATCCAAAAGTCTCAGCTCTTTCCAGTCCGTATCCTTCACTCGACCTATGCCAGTAGTCGTGCGCTCCAGCGTGAAATCATGAATGACCACCGGAACGCCGTCCTTCGACAGTTGTACATCCAGCTCAATCCAGTGCACAAACGGCTGATCTATCGCAAACTTAAAGGCCGCCAACGTGTTCTCGGGAGCAATTCCCGAAAAACCACGGTGAGCTACGCACAAATGATCCATTCCAGTTATGACCTCCATCCACAAGTGGTAGCCTCCATACAGACCATTCCTCGTGTAAAAGATTTCCTTCAATAACTATCGAGCGGTTACTGTACCATCAGCGCCCACAGAAACATTAGCCGGTGACATCGCCGCTACTCCTTGCAAAATTTTGCTGGCTTCCGCATCCTTCAATGGGACCGGTTGACCCAGCTCCGCCCGGTAAGGAGTCAGCTTCATGCTACAAGCCCCAGTCCGGGTACAGGTTGCCTGAAATATCGCTGTATCCCAGGTGGCTGGTAATGTGGATTTAGAAAAAATAAAATTGCCTGTGCTGTATGCAATCCATTTGCCTTTATACTGCTCCATCCCCTGTAGTACGTGCGGGTGACCTCCGATTACGAGATCTGCCCCTGCATCAATAAAAGCGTGCGATAGCTCGGTTTGATGAGGCTCCAGTACAGTAGCGCGCTCCTTGCCCCAATGCGCAATGACAATGACCAAATCAGCCTGCTTGCGCGCTTCGCGAATCGACTTCACGATCGCGGTCGAATCGTAGGCTCCTGCAACACCAGGCTGTTGGGCACCTGCATTCCAGTTGGCCTCGGGTATAACCCGTGTAGCCCCCAACAACGCAATTTTAATACCTTTACGTTCAAAATAGTGCGGAGCATACGCTTCTTTTGCATTGCGCCCAGCCCCGGTATACGCTATATCATTTTCTTTCAAATATTTCATCGTATCCAGTAATCCGTCTGTGCCCTGATCCAAAATATGATTGTTGGCCAAATTTACAGCGTCTATTCCTGCCGCAGCCAGCGCAGTCAACGCCTTAGGAGAAGACTTATACACATACGTTTTATTCAGCGCACCCACGCCCCCGGTTGTAACCGGCGTTTCCAGATTGGCTATCGTTAGATCGTCCTTGCGAAACAGATTTCCGAGATATTGGTATGGAAAATCAAATCCGTTCTTTTCCAACCGCTGCTCAACCTTACCAGAAAACTGCACATCCCCTACAAAATGGAGCGTGACTGTCGGTGAAGCTGTTCCATCCGGTGTCCCGTTCTTTCCCTGCACCGATTCGTTGGGGTCAGTAGAATTCCCATTGTCCGATGCATCCCTATTTGAAGAGCTGTCCGGTGATTGCCCGGCGTTCTCTGAAGATACTCCTGATACTAGCGAGTTGCCTTCGGCAACATTTGTGTCAGACGTTGTCGCGGGGCGGCTGTCTGTATCTGTAGCAGTATCAGAAGATGGCTCCGTTTTATCGTCATCAGCTTGCTCGCCTCCATTGGAGCTATCGTCCATTTGTTCATGTGAAACGGCTGTAACGTTCTCTCTTACCGGGCTAGAAGACTGTCCTCCACCTGCAGAATCCGTTTTGGCCTTGTTCTCCTGTTGCAATAGCCCGGCGTTTTCCGCAAGAGAGCTACTCTTCCCGTGTTCAAATATGTAATAATATCCAAAAAGACCTACGATCATAAGCAGCAGGACAAGATTCGTGATGATCCAAGCCTTGCCTATTTTTCGCTTCCTTGCTTTCTTTCGACCTTCATTTTTCTGTGATCTGGGAGAGTACATTCTTCACTCCTTCTATGCTGTTGCATATGCATTACTTTCTTAATGATCCGGCGTTTTTGACACCTTCTCCATTATATATCAAATTTCGGTATAAATAGAACCCCTCGCTTGGGATTGCGAAGGGTTCGTTATTCAAGTTGCTCTAATCATTTAATTATACCTGTACCTCGACTGCTTCCCGTTCCGCAGCTTGGACGGCGACAGAGGCCCATTCCTTGGCCTGACGGATACAATCCGGCAAGCCGATGGCATCATAGCCTGCACCCAAAACATATACTCCCGGCATCGTTGTGCGCAGTTCTTCCCGCAGATCGGCGATAGCCTGCGGGTGTCCTACCGGGTATTGCGGCATGGAGTGGCGAAGACGGGTAATTTCCGTAAATAGCGGAGTCGCCGTAATGCCCATCATGTCCTGCAAATCCTTACGCACCAGCGCAGTCAGTTCATCATCGGGTAGCTCTACCGTTTCTTCGGCTCCGGCACGCCCCACATAACAGCGCAGTAGTACCTTATCATCCGGACTGGTATGCAGCCACTTGGCAGACGTCCACGTACATGCCGTCACACTGCGCCCCTCTTTACGCGGAACCAGAAAACCGGAACCATCAAAGACATTCTCGATGTCTTTTTTATTAAAGGCCATGACCACATTTGCCACGGATACATAATTAACGGCTTCCAGTGCCGCCACATTCACATGTCCCCGCAACAGCGGCGCAGCGGCAAAATTCGGAGTTGTGATAAATAGATCGTCCGCCTCCAACGTCTCACCATTATCCAGTACAACATGGTAGACGCTTCCTTCACCGTCTGCTGTCTTTGTGAATTCTGTAACAGCAACGCCTCTGCGCAAATCACAGTCACGCAAGTCATCCAGTAACGCATGAACCAAACTTTGCAGCCCTTGGCGGAAGGTCAAAAAGACACTTTTTTTCGTACCTGTATGCGTCTCTGCCGGTTTTCTTCCGGTCATCATCCCGTGAATGAGGCTCCCGTATTGCTGCTCTACTTCAGCAAATTGCGGGAAGGTCGCTTGCAAACTCAGCGTCTTCATATTGGCAGCATATATGCCAGCCAGCAGTGGCTCGGTTATATTTTCCAGCACTTCTTTGCCCAGTCGGCGTTCAATAAAATCTCCCAAGGCTTCATCACCCGATACGCGACGGGGCTGAATAACAAAATCCATCATGGCCCGCAGCTTGCCGCCCAACGAGATCAATCCGCTGCGCAGAAACGGTTTCAGCTCCGTCGGAATCCCCAGTACCAGACCGGGAGGCATCGGATGAAGCTGACCTTCATGCAAAATGTATGTTTTTTTCGCCTCAGGATTCGTGCTTACCAGCTCATGATCCAGCTCCAGCTCTTTCGCCAGGTCGATCATAGCCGTTTTACGGGCCAGAAAGGAATCCGGCCCTTTTTCAATCACAAACCCGTCTTTATGCAACGTTTCGATTTTACCGCCCAGCACCGGGGCCTTCTCCACCAGCGTAATCCGCGGTGTGTAACCTGCTTCTTTGTACATTTTACGTGTATAAAAAGCTGTGCTTAGTCCGGTCAATCCTCCGCCTACAATCACAATGTTGCGTAATTTTTGCTCCATTATGTCCTCATCCCTTTTTCCATTGGTCTATGATGACATCGCTAAGCGTCTCCATGTACAATGGATCACTGTTAAGCGAATCAATCCGCTGGAAACGCATATCCAGTTCCTTCGCCAAAGCCTGTGCCTCAATATCCAGGTCGTACAGTACTTCTAGATGATCGGAAACGAAACCGACTGGCGCAGCCAGCACATATTCAATCTGCTCTTCATTGAGACTATGCATGGTATCCAGGATGTCAGGACCAAGCCAAGGCTCTGCTGTACGGCCTGCACTCTGCCACGTAAACTGCCAGTTGGTGATTCCTGCCTTCTCCGCAATTGCTTGCGAAGTAGCCATCAATTGTTCTACATAAGGGTCACCCATCGCCAAAATCCGCTCAGGCAAGCTGTGCGCACTGAACAATACACGTACCTCGTCCCGATTCGCCCCTACCTCTTCGAAAAGCGCCAGTTTTGCATTCACACGTTCGGTTAACGTCTTAATCAGCTTTGGATGAAGATGATAGCTTTCCACAAACGATATAGCCAAATCCAGCTCCTGTGCCTTGACCTGTGCGCGTTTAATATAAGTGCCTACACTCATCACGGAATAATGCGGGGCCAGCACGACACCCACCGCTGTATGGATACCATCTTGCACCATAGCCTCCACGCCATCCTCGATGAACGGCTTGGCATGTTTGAGTCCCTGATAACAGACAAATTCAATATCTGGGTTACGATTTTCCCGATTTAAGGTTTCTTGCAGATTTTTAACCTGACGGTCCGTATTCTGACGTAGCGGAAATACGCCGCCCACAATGGCTTCATAACGGTCCTTTAATTCTTTCAATTGCTCCGGGGAAGGAGGGTTACCACGACGAATATGCGTATAATAGGCTTCCACCTGATCCAAACTTTCCGGTGTCCCGTAGGACATAACCAGTACACCCACTTTGGTTTTCATCCAGCACATCACCTCTTTAAATTTTGGGTTGATTACTTCTTTGTCAAAACGGAACGGGAATACTCATGCACATACTCTGTAAGCTCTCTCAGCTTATCTAACGAAGCTTCTGGAAATAAACCGTGACCCAGATTAAAAATATATCCCGGCTCCAGAATTCCTTCATCTACAATCGTTTTCGCATACTGTTTAATTACATCTATCGGCGCTGTGAGCACGTAAGGATCCAGATTTCCCTGCACACCAAAAGCATTACCCAAACGACGGCGTCCTTCAGGTATACTCACCCGCCAGTCCAGTCCGATCACATCGGCTTTTACCCCGCCCAGCAGCGGAAGCAACTCACCGGAGCTTACACCCGGAAAATAAATTTTCGGTACGTCCAGATCAGACAGCTCATGGAAAATACGTGTAATCGTCGGCAGCACAAACGTTTGGAAATCATGAGGCGCAAGCGCACCTACCCAGCTGTCAAAGAGCTGAAATGCCTTGCCGCCGTTAGCGATATGGGCACGCATGTATGTAATAACCATGTCTCCAAGCTTGTCCATCAGCCGACGCCATAATTCAGGCTCTCCGTACATCATGGCTTTAGTGCGGATATATCCCTTGGACGGTCTGCCTTCTATTAAATAACTCGCAATTGTAAAAGGAGCTCCGGCGAACGTAATCAGCGGTACCTCCAGCTCACGGTCCAAAATACGGATCGTTTCCAAAATATGACCCAGATCTCGTTCTACATCAATCGGGCGCAGCTTATCCACGTCCGCGGCTGTACGAATCGGATTATCAATAACCGGACCAATATTTTTGACAATATCAAAATCAACCCCCAGCGAGGCTACCGGATTCATAATATCAGAATATAAAATAGCAGCGTCCACCCCGAGCTTGCGCACGGGCATTAAGGTCACTTCTGCCGCCAGCTCGGGCTGACGACATATTTCAAGCAACGTGTATTTTTCTTTAATTTTGCGATATTCAGGATCATACCTTCCGGCCTGCCGCATGTACCATACGGGAATATGATCCACAGCCTGCTTGCGGCAGGCGCGGATAAAGGTATCGTTGTAGGTCATGACTTCAGCCTCCAGTTCGAATCGTAACTACTGTATTTTATTATGCCCTTTTTCAAGGGTCGTAACAACCGCCGCTGGCGGACAATCCATGACAAACCCATGACATTTGGATAAAGTTTCAATGAAGTGTGCTATACTAGAGGAATGGCTTTTTTAAAGCTCCGGGAAGTTCTACATAAATAAGTAGCTTTGCATCAGCATGAAATGGTAGAAAGGAAGTGAAAAGCACATTGAAAACATGGGAGACGTGGAAAGTCAATCTCATTGTGCTTTGGTTCGGTCAGTTTCTGGTCAATGCGGGTATTACGATGATTACTCCATTCCTCGCCCTCTATCTGGCTCAAGACCTTCATGTGAAGGGAGAGCATGATATCGGTCTGTGGGCCGGAATTATTTTTGCCGCAAACTTTTTGACTTCATTTATGTTCCAGCCTCTATGGGGCAAGCTGGCTGACCGATATGGGCGCAAAGTAATGCTGCTCCGCTCGGGCTTCGGTATGGCTCTGGTGATCGGCTGCATGGGTTTGGTCACCCATCCGTGGCAACTGTTAGCGCTTCGTCTGCTGAACGGTACGATTTCGGGCTTCAATCCGGCTTCGATTTCTCTGGTTTCGGGTACTACACCCAAGGAACGGACCGGTTTCGCTATGGGGATTATGCAATCCGGTCAGATGGCGGGTACGATTCTCGGCCCTCTGCTGGGCGGATTTTTGGCTGATTGGGTTGGATTCAGACCGATCTTTTACATTACAGGCGCTCTTATTTTTGTAGCCTCTCTCATCGCAATGTTTCTGGTTAAGGAAGATTTCAGCAAAGCCGAAGCTGCACGCACTCCGCAAATTTCGGTTCTTGCCGGATTAAAGGAGCTAAGCCATACGCCCCAGCTTCCGGCTTTGTTTACCGTAACGTTCCTGCTCCAGTTTGCCATGATCAGTACTGTATCTTTGTTGCCGTTATATGTGCAAAAGCTGTATGGGTCGGCAGAAGGAATTGCGCTCATTGCCGGCTTTGTTACAGCCATTACCGGCGTATCCAATATGGTCGCTGCGCCGCTGCTTGGAAGATTGAGTGACAAGATCGGAGCACACCGCATTTTGACCCTCGCTCTGCTCGGAACCGCGCTTATGCTCATTCCACAGGCTTTTGTCAATCAGGTGTGGCAGCTCGTCACGATTCGTTTTTTCATGGGTGTTTTTATGGGCGGTCTGCTGCCGAGCGTTAACGCGCTGATTCGCACGTATACACCGGAAGGCATGGAAAGCCGTGCGTTCGGCTTCAATACCAGCTCGCTGTCGCTCGGAAATATGCTCGGTGCTGTCATTGGCGGAGTGCTGTCCGGGTTTATCGGCATCGAAGGACTGTTCATCATGTCAGGTGTCCTGCTGATCATCAACATATTCTGGGTACGTATGAAGCTCTACGATCGTAAGCCTGCACCTGATTTTAGGTAAAATATTCCTCTGTTAAGGTCAGCCTTCTAGAACAGACAAGAACCTCCGATCCACAATTTTGTGGACAAGGAGGTTCTTTTTTGTACAGCTACTTTTTTATAGCTATATAAGTAGCATTACAGCCTATTTTACTCGTGCCAACGCCAATCCGTCATAGGCTGGCAAAAGCGTACTAACCAGCCGTGGGTCCGTAGCTATCGTTTCGTTAAAGCGTCTCACGGCCTGCACAGCAGGACCGTTCTTGTCCGTATTCAGCGTCCGTCCACGAAGGAAACAGTTATCTCCCGCAATAATGGCACCTGGATTCGCCAGAGCAATCGCATATTCCAGATACACCGGGTAATTTTCCTTATCCGCATCAATGAAGAAAAAATCGAAGGTTCTCCCTTCTTCCTGAAGCGCCTTCAGGCTGTCCGCTGCGGGACCGATACGATATTCGGCACGGTCACCGTAGCCGTTTTCCTCCAAATGTCGATGTGCCAGCTCTGCGTACGCTTCTTTCAGTTCCAGTGACACAATGCGTCCCTTTTCTCCGAGCCCACGAGCCAGACATAATCCGCTGTATCCGCCTAATGCGCCAATCTCCAGTACCTGCTGTGCACCGGATACCTCAACCAGAAAGGTCAGCAGCTTCCCGTAAGGATGAGCCACCGATACCTCAGGCATTCCCTCTCCAACAATGGCCTCCCTAATGCCGCGGAGCGCTTCATCCTCCTGTACCAGTTGGTCTACATATTGTTCAGGCGTCATATTTGGTGTAATTTCCACGTTTCATCTCTCCTTCTTGGTTTATCATAACTCAGGTTGGACGCGGTGTCCTTCGTAAATTTTTTACCTTAAATGATTTGTCTCTTCGTTTACAATGACCTATACTATAGGGATTGAACCAAGCTTATATGATTATGGGACGGAGTGAATACGTTTAATGACTCAACTGCAACTAATTGCAACTGCGCCGATGGGACTCGAAGCTGTCGTGGCTCGGGAGCTCAGAGAGCTCGGATACGAAGACCTGACCGTCGAGAATGGTCGTGTCGTTTTTTCCGGGGATTATATGGATATATGCCGGTGTAACCTGTGGCTACGCACATCAGACCGCGTTCTTATTAAAATGGGTGAATTTTCCGCAACCACCTTCGATGAGCTATTTGAGGGTACCAAAGCTTTGCCATGGCAGGATTGGATTCCTGTGGATGGTGAATTTCCTGTAGAAGGACGTTCGCACAAATCACAGCTTAGTAGCGTACCAGCCAGTCAGGGAATCGTCAAGAAGGCGATTGTGGAAAAGCTCAAGGAAACCTATCACACGGATTGGTTTGCCGAGGACGGCCCTCGTTACGTCATAGAGGTCATTCTCTTAAATGACCGTGCATTGCTCACGCTCGATACGACGGGCCCGGGACTGCACAAGCGCGGCTACCGCAAGCTCGTGACAGAGGCTCCGCTCAAAGAGACGATGGCTTCCGCTCTTATTCAGCTTAGCCGCTGGACTCCGGATCGACCATTCTATGACCCGTGCTGCGGTTCCGGTACTCTGCTGGTAGAAGCAGCAATGCAGGCATGGAATATTGCCCCGGGATTGAGACGTACCTTTAACTCGGAAGACTGGCCTGTCATTGGTCGCGAGCTATGGGATCAGGCTCGCGACGAAGCGATGGATTTGACCCGCGATGACATTCCTTTCGAGATTGCAGGCAGCGATATTGACCCGGCTGCCATCGAAGTCGCTGAGGCAGCTGTAAAGGCGGCAGGCTTCGCTAAAGATATCTCCCTAAAGATAATGCCTGTAACGAAAGTCAGACTTGAAGGCCAATATGGTGTGATGATTACCAATCCACCTTATGGTGAGAGATTGAGCGAGCAATCCGAGGTGGAAAAGCTGATCCGTTCACTCGCACGCACGGCAGCGGAAATGAAGACATGGTCCTTCTTTGCTATCAGCTCCACCAAGCAATTCGAGCACTATTGGGGACGCAAAGCTGATAAGAGACGCAAGCTGTTTAATGGCCGGATCGAATGCCAATACTATCAGTATCTGGGCCCTCTACCGCCGCGCCGCAAAGATACTCCGCTGTCGCAGTCTTAAATAGATGATGCTCAGGCCAGGAAGCGAACCATCCGTTCGCCTCCTGGCCTGATTTGTGCTGTTCACCTGATAAAATAGGCTCCTTACCTATTGTGCCGGAAGGAAAATGCTGTATTTTCTTTACTTAATCATTGAAATGCGCGGGATGAGCGCTATAATAATTAAAGGCGATTTCGGTTTTAACATTACGTTAATATGTAGTTTATACTAGCCGAACATTTATGCCGAAGGGGGTAAAGTGTTGGTTATTCGCACGGCCGGTGCAAATCGCACTGGAAACATGTTCAGCAGAATACTGCTGTCCCGATATTTCGGGTTTGGTCTGTTTTTTGTACTTATGATTGGCAAGCTCGTTCTGATCCACAAAAACCTGCATGCCCAAAATATTGACATGAATCTGTTGGATTATGTCATCGCTATCGGTTCGCTCTTGCTTGTGAGTTTTTGGACCTTATGGCTGTCACGGCGCGGACGTTTGGTCGCTCTTGTCGTGCTCGATATTTTGCTTACCGCTCTCATTTATTCTGACATGGTTTATTATCGGTATTTTCAGGATTTCATTACGATTCCCGTCTTGCTTCAAGCCGGACAAGTTGATTCCTTGGGTGGAAGTATCGCATCTCTGATGTACTGGTGGGATCTTTTATTTTTTGCAGACTGGATTCTGTTCATTCCGTATGTGATGTTCGTAGCTTCCTTACGGCGTCGGTATGTAACGAGTGATCCTTACATCGAAACGTCCCGGGGCTCATTCACTAAAAGATTTCTGCTTCGCTTCTCCAAAGGCGCGCTGGCGTTCCTGATCGGCTACATGTTCACCTTTGGACCGATTAAATATTATACGTCCACGTGGGCAACCGGCATATTCGTCGGGAACTGGTGGTCGATGGCCTTGTACAATGTAACCGGACTGATCGGATTTCACGGGTACGACATTTACCGCTATAGTCAGGACCATCTGGGACCCCAGCCTACGCTGGCTCAGGCGGAGTCCGATAAGGATAAGGAATGGTTTAATCAGCATCAAAAGCTGCTCCAGGTGAAAAATGACCTATCCGGGAAGTATAAAGGCAAAAATGTGATGGTCATTCAAGCTGAAGCGTATATGAACTTTTTTATCGGCAAACAAATCAACGGTCAGGCCATTACGCCTAACTTTGACAAACTGACGAAGGAAAGCATGTATTTTAACAATTATTATCACCAGACTGCGCAAGGTCGTACTTCAGACGCGGATTTCTCTACACATGCTTCTCTGCATCCGCTCCCTACAGGCTCGGTATTCATCCGTTACGCGGACCATAAATTCGATACGTTGCCTTCTATTCTAAAAGATACTGGCTACAGCCCTAATGCATTTCACGTATACGACAGCAGCTTCTGGAATCGCTACACAATGTATAAGGCAATGAACTATGACAAGTTCTACAGTAAAAAAGATTTTGAAATAGATGAGCCACTGGGCTGGTCACTGGGAGACAAATCCTTTTTCCGTCAAACGCTCAATGATCTCACCACTGAGGTCAAACAGCCGTTCTACGCCTATATGGTCGGAATTTCGAGCCACCACCCGTACAATCTGCCACCAGACGCCGTGGATTTGGACGTTGGTGAGTTTGAAGGGACCATGTTCGGAGACTATTTGAAATCCGTCCATTATGTGGACGAAGCACTAGGCGAGCTGGTCGATCAGATGAAGAAAGACGGATTGTGGGATAATACGATCCTTATGTTCTACGGGGATCACGACAATTCTATTAAAGATAAGGCACTGTATGAGAAATTTTTGGGTAAACCACTCACAGACCTCGACATGCAGAAAATCATGAACCAGGTGCCGCTGCTAGTGCATCTTCCCGATGGAAGCCACGCGGGAACTTACACTGAACCGGCAGGACAGCTTGATCTGACACCTTCGGTGATGCATCTGCTTGGCATTTCAACGAAACCATATCACTTTATGGGTAATGATCTGTTCAGCGGGAAGCCTCGTATGGTCGTGCTGCGCACTGGCGCTTTCACTGATGGTCGTGTGTACTACATTCCATCTGAGGATGGCACGTTCTCCAAAGGAACTTGTTACAACCTCACCACAGGCCAGCCTACGGATGTGAACGCCTGCGGACCGGGGTATACCGAAGCTCTTAATCGGTTGAACATTTCCGATCAAGTCATCACATATGATCTTATTCGCGAATGGGAACCAACAATTAAAGAAGTGAATGCGGCACCTGCCAACTCGAAGTAGACCTTTTGAGGAAGGATGGCTTACACAACACCCTTCCCAGTCCTCCAAAAGGACAGAAGTCAGCGAATAATAACAAAAATCCCGATCCAACAGAACTTACACGCTGTTGGGATCGGGATTTTTGTATTTATGGACGCAGTGCCTTTTGGGCCTGTTCCAGCCGTTGTACTTCTTCACCAAGCATATCCTCGGCAACCTCTACCGCATCGTCGCCAAGGCTGTCCTTCGCCTGCTCTATGGCATTCTCCGCGTGTGTACGGGACTGTTCGGCCTGCTCAATCAGTTGCTCAGCCGGATGTGACAACGCCTGAGACACGGCATGGTGAAGCTTGTCCACCGAGTTTTGCGTCTGGGCCTCGACACTGTGATGGTCGAGATTGGAATCATATTGAGCCATGAGTCACTCCTCCTTCTCGGCAGTGGTCTGCATCCATTAGCATGGATCAGAAGAAGGGGAACTATACAAAGACGTAAATGCTGCGTATTGGAATTATTTTATAAAACGTGCAGCCTTCTCCAATACCTCATCCTCTGTAGCTGCACTTATATAACGTCCGTTCACATATACAAACGCCCGCTTTCCACAAGGACCGCAATACGATTTGCAACCGATTTTGATCTCCGCATCCGGTGCCATCTTTTGCAGCTTGGGCAGAATCGTTTTCAAGCGAATATGATTGCATTCATCACATACGCGAATATCATTGGCCATCTGTCATCCCTCCGTGCTCCGGCTTAGTGGTCGCCGTGATTACCTTGGGAAGGGTTAGTAATGACAAAGCCTTCTTCGGGAAAGTACAAGTAATCAATTTTTACACCATCCAGCAGCGGCTGGCCGTTTTCCAAAATAACATCAATGCCTTTATCTGTAGATACGACGGTATCTGTTTCTTTAGGCGTGTCCAAATCCAGCCCGTAATGAGCATGGTCTCCATGGGAATGAGTAATGACAACGCGCAGGCTCTTCCCTTGGTTTTCTTCTTTATCCAATTCAAGCTTCAATACTTTAGCTGCGTTGCGAGTAATTTTGCAATTCATCAACTTCATCTCCTTCATATTAATCAAATGAAGTGTGTTCCATCGGAGTATGAATATCCGGGCCACACAATCTAACAGGTAAATTCAACAACTACAAACTACAAATAGCCTCTATACTAGAAAGGCAATATTCCTATTGTAAAGAAAATCGCGAAAAATCGCAATCACGAAATTCATAAGCTTTTATTCCTACCGGACACGTACGTGCTGCTTCTCAAGCACATCGGGATACTTACGTTCAGCGCGGGTCACAAACCAGTTCATAAGCAGCAGCGTCACTCCGATGTCGTCAATGGGCATAAATGGCATGACATCTGGCAACACCCAATAGAGCAATACAGGGACGGCAAACAGCAATTTTTCACCCAATGGAATCTTCGACGAAGTAATAAACCGGGGCATGCGATGAAACACATGTGACCATTGACGGAGAGACAGTAATCTTTTCCACTTCATAGGTTGTTCACTCCATTTCCAATGCTCCTAAGTATATATACCCCATTAAAGGGACATGTAAGAGGAACACTTGTAAAAACACGTGCTCCTCCTAATACGTGCTGATATACCATGGAGTTTCAGGCTAAGCCTTTTACCATGACAGCACTGCTGCCATTAACATCCCCACTTCTGCTGCAATATCGTCATAATCACGCATAGGCAGCGGATTTACACCCAGCCCGACTTCAACGGTAAAACCCGGTTTTCCAAATTGCTGTATAAACCAGTCCTTATATCCCGCATCGCTGCCCCCCAGCTTTACCGCCCGGTATCCTGTTGCAGCCGCCAGCCGTGATGCCCAATCCCGGCTCTCCTTTGGCTCCAAATCCCGATAATTCCAATAGATTTCCTGTCCCTGACTGTGTATAGACAACACCATATCAAACTGTTCCCGCTCCGTCAGATCGACAAGCGCTTTAGCCTCCGGCTCAGACAAAGGCGCAGGACCCGCATAATCCCTTCTGGACGGGCTTGTTTTACCGCGTCTGCGTACCTCTTCCTCCCAATACGCCGGAAACTGATCGTTAAGGTCCACACCGCGAATGTTAGCCTTCCATCCACGATAATCAGCACGGCCTTCATTCCACTTTCTTAAGTCATGGTACAGGGGATGAGACGGAAGGACACCTTGTTGAACCAGTTCCACCCCATCTGGATTGACCATGGGCACTACCCATAAAGAAGTACGGTATAGCCAAGTTTGTGGAGAAACTCGATATATCCATGGAGGAGCCTCGCTTTGACCCTCTCGCTTGTCATGATGCTCCCCCCCTTTATCTCCATTCGTACTGTAGACTCCTTGCGCATATCGCTCTACAAAACGCAGTAAACATGGTGTCGTCAGCCATTCATTGGCATGTACGGAGGCGTTGGCGTGAATTTTCAGCGGTCCCCATCCAATGCGTACATAGGGGATATCCTTCCCCATAACACTGGTGCCGATGCTGCCTACTTCAATAAACGGATACCTTTGAGCCAGGGCCGCAAGATCTTCTCTCAAGTCCTCGTACCCATACTCTCCACGCAAGCGTACAATCTGATTCTGATGGTTTTCAGGTATAATAATTTTTTTTCCTTCCACAAAATCATGCTCTGCAAGTTCGGGATTGGCCTGCCGCAGCTCATCAAGCTTTATACCAAACTGCTTGGCAATCTGTCTGGCATGCTCAGCGGGCTGAATAACGTATTTACGATCCATTGACGGACGAATGTACAGCACTTGACCACAAATCAGATAAGGTTGCGCGGCAGTCCATGGATTGTCTGCCATCAATGTATCTGTGGATAATTTAAAAGCCGAGGCGACCCGGTGCAAAGTATCTCCTTTTTGTACGATATATTCCCTCATCTTCTACGCCCCTTCCATCTGTCTTACTGCATGTTATGCAGACGCGGCGTGTCTTGATGTAACGAATACCAAAACAGCCGATTCTTTTGTCGAATGACAAAAAAATCGGCTGTCTCATCAATCCAGATTGGTGACCTGCCAAACGACAGGCGTTTGACGAATTTGCTCCCCAAGCCACTGTGCGGCAATGCTCTGGAACATTTCCGGATCACCGGAACAAAAAAGCTGATGCACAGGGGTTTCATCCCCGGCCTCTAACTTGCCCTTGTTATACAAAATCGTACTCGTCTCACGGGCCGTTTCGTCTGCTGAACTAATCAGCTTCACGTTTGGGCCTATCACTTCCTGAATCGTTTCCTTCAAAAAAGGATAATGCGTGCAACCGAGAATCAAACAATCAATCGGGTACGCTTGAATCGGCCTCAACGACTCCTCTACGACCTTTGATGTCGTGTCTGAGCGAAACAGTCCCTGTTCTACCAAAGGAACGAGAGCAGGGCAGGCATGGCTCAACACGTCTACATAGGGGGATAGTTGCTTCAACGCAGCCGTATAGGCTCCGCTTCGAATCGTACCGACAGTCCCAATCACCCCGACATGCCCGGTGGCTGTTGCGCTGATTGCAGCACGTGCCCCAGGGTGGATGACTCCGATCACCGGAATGGATACCTTTTGGCTAATATAATCCAATGCCGCGGCTGTAGCCGTGTTGCAGGCAATAATAATGACTTTCGGATCAAATTGAATCAGAAAATCAACCATTTGCTCTGTAAATTTCTTAACTTCTTCCGATGGCCGGGGCCCATACGGGGTGCGCGCAGTGTCTCCAAAATAAATGATTTTTTCCCGTGGAAGCTGACGCATGACTTCTTTAACAACCGTCAGACCTCCTACACCGGAATCCAATATTGCAATCGCTTGCTGCACGTACACACCGCTTCCTTTTTTGTTCAAGTATGAGTCGTTCCCTCTCGGGAAGCTATCCGTTGCTACATACCTTATGTTGTATTCAAGTAAAAGGTACCCCCAAATATTACTCGAAAAAGGGAAACCCATCAACAAAGAGGCTTCATCCCATCAGGAGAAGCCTCAAAGCGAATCTATATTCAGTTATATTATATTCAATTAGAGCTGGGTTACAGAGAATCCTTTTTCGTATCTTCTTGAAGAGGAGCGGATGAAATGCTGACTTCAGGAAGAACTTCACTTTTTTTACGAAATTGCCCGATTTCATGAATGACCGCTGAGGCCGTATCCTTAATTTTATCGGTATACTCAATAGAGGCGTCTGTAATTTTCCCCGCCAGTTCCTGCCCTTTATCACTGACAAGACGGGCCTGATCCTTTATGTCCTGACGCAGATCACGACCTGACTTGGGGGCAAACAGCAGCGCAGCGAGTGAACCGGCAATGCTACCTGCCACCGCACCACGGATAAAGCTTTTGTGGTATTCTTTCATCATCATCTCTCCCTTGTGCCCGGGCGAATGCCCATCTGTTAATGCATTATAAGCACGGAGAGCTTGTCATGATACAGCGAACAAACCATGAAAGTTCCTACATTTTTCGGGATCGGATACGGTACAGGCAGCAACGCCCTCCATCCGCCAAGCAATCCTCACGGACAACTTCGGCATCAAGCAGCTCCTCGAACATTTGCTGCTCACATTCACAAGCCTTGCGGTAACGGCCTGCAATTTGGAAAATCGGACAATTGTATTCCACAATAGAGTAGCTTCCGTCCTCTTCTTCCCGCCACTCCGCCATATAACCGGAAGCGTTCTGGATACCGGAAAGCTTTTCCACACGTGAAGCCAGCGTGGCCTCGCGCTCTATCTGAGGGGCGTAACGCTTCATCATTTTGCGTTTTCTGCCGTCAAATAGAGAGTAAACAGCTTCCATTCCCTGCTCTTCATCCAGTTCCTCCAGCAGCTCCAGCAACAAATGATCATAATTCCGGGGAAACTGCTCACTTCCCTGCTCACTCAGACTGTACAAAAACGTCGGACGTCCCATCGCCTGCCGCACTACTGTAGCAACGATGAATCCATCCTGCTCCATCAATTTGAGATGCCTGCGCACCCCCATTTCGGTGATGCCCAATTGAGCTGCCAAGCTTCCGACGCCCACAGGCCCCTGGGTTTTCAATAGTGTCATAATCATGCGCCTGGTGGGCATTTCGGGTACGATATACTTATCCGTCACTTTAGCCTTACACTCCCTCGGGCTGCGGACCCAATTCCTTATTTAAGTAGTCATGCACACTGGATGCAAAACGCTCCAATAGCTCGGGCAGCTCAGGTGTAAGCGGATGAAGGCTTGTCCGGTCCCAATGGAAATACTCCTGCACCAAGGGTTTCCGCAAGACTACCAGCTCCATCAGAGGATTAAACACGGTATCATCCATTACGCCCTCTTCATGAATGATACCGATAATATCCTCATAGCTGCTGGCATCGCGCATAATAAATCCGTCAATGATATAGCTTCCTACATCCGTCACCGTTTCAATCGCCAGATGAAGGCAGCGCTCCTGCACCAGCCCCTGCAACAAATCTCCGTTCCAAGCGGCCGATATGCGGCGGAGTCCTGCTACAATGTCGGGAACGGCCCCTAGTCGAAGCTCAATTTGCTCCCGGTTGACATAATACAAGGTCCTGCACCTCCCGTAACCGCTTCAAATTTCATAATCAACTGCGATTGATACATCCTTCACTTCATTCATGTGTACAATGATCTCCTGATGCACAGGGTGTACCTGATACGTTTGCAAGTCCTCCAGTGTTTCGACTACAGCTGTAAGGGAAATATCATAAGATCGTTCCGAACGAATCACATCCGTACCTACTTCAAGTGACAGAAGTTCTTTGATTTTACCGTTCATGCTGCGCAAAATGGATGCCGTATGCTCAATGCTTTCAGAGGAGCGGTCTTTCAATTTGAACAAAACAATATGTTTAATCATACGTATAGGCTCCTTATCTTTTAAAATGTTCTCTTCAAAATTTTATCATAACGCCCCACATACGGAAAGAAGCTTTATAATTCTAGCGATCTTTTCCACCATCTTTCCCACCAGACTCCTTGTCCTTCAGCAGAGCAAAAAAATTCTTAAGCTTCGGTGGAAGCGGCAAACCCATGCGTGAGCAGTTTTCTGTAATAGAGATCAATTCGTTGGATAAATAAAAATACGTCGCCGCCCCTTTCATGATTTCAGTACCCATCAGGAGATCCATATGATGTGCCAAAGAAATCACCATGAGCATCAAAGCCTTCCTCGTCAACCCCCAAAAACCGGCTTTGCTACTCAAGCCTTGTCCGGTCTTAATGGCTGCGGCAACTCCTGTCACATAATCAACAGCCATCGCAACTGTGAACAGCACCATCAACTGATTCCAGCCGCCAAATGCAAATGTTATAATGGCACCTGTGGTGGCACAAAACATACTAAACATAGCCGGGTTAATATTCATACCTGTTCCTCCTCTCGGGACGGTTACTGCAATATATGCAGCGACTTGGCAACCCGTAAAGCCATATGACCTGAACAGGGATATGAATTCATAGATTCATATAAAACAAGCTGCAAGCCTCTCTGCTTACCGCTTATAAAAAAACAGACCCCCTCTTCAAAAATAAAGTAGGGTAGCCTGTTTTTCTGACAGCTATTCAATTAATGATGATCATTCCAAAAATTAAGCGGAGTCAAATTGCCATTCAACGGTTCGAACGAATAGCCTTCTTTCTGCAAAGCTGCCATGATTTGTGGAAGCACCTTGATTGTAGACGGCTTATCATGCATAAGAACGACTGGAGTTCTGCCTTGTTTTGTCAATCTTCTAATATCACTCAGAACAGTCTGTTCAAAATGCTCTGGATTTTTGGTATAACGCCAATCGTTGGAATCTACATTCCAATCCCAAATATGATAGCCTGCACCCGTCAGCTGATCACGGAATGCTTTATTCAAATACGGTTTGCTGCCATAAGGCGTACGAATTAAAGAAGTGCGTTGCCCTGTTGCCTGGAATAAAATCTCATTATCCTGATTCATTTCTGCAAGCGCCGCTGCCGGAGAAGCATAGATTTTCTTCACCTGGTGCGTCATCCCGTGCAAGCCCAAACCATGACCCGCCTCTACCATTCTCTTCATAACTGTACTATGTTGACGAATTTCCGGTCCCAACATGAAGAAAGTCGCCTTGGCATTATATTTATCCAAGATATCCAACAGCTGTGAAGTATGGGCTGTAGGACCGTCATCGAAGCTCAAATAAATCGTACGGCTCGACGGGGAAGTGTTCCCCTTAGTTCCTGCATTGCTAGCTTTGCCTGGCTTCACAGCTGCATACTGTTTAATTTCTGCGGCAAATTTGTTCAAAAATTGTGTATCGGACAAGCTCGCATTCGCATTCTGAATCCGGTACACATGGGTTGAAGGTATCGTGATGGTAAAACCGAAGGCATCCGCCAATGTGCGAATCGGCACCATCGTACGCCCTCCCCGCTCAAAAACATCACCATTGGTCACATCCAGCGTAAAGCTGCGATTATGTCCCGTCAACTGCAATGTACGGCCGCTGACCGAAGTGGAAATCCCCATCTTTTGACTTAATGTAACGATAGGTACATACAGCTTGTTATTTTCCATCACGGGCCGAATCGTATTAGAATCCAGTAATACATCATTGACCCCCAGCAAAGGAGCCTTCGCTTGCGCACTTGCCGTGTTCGTATGTATGCCCAACAGACCCAAACAACAGATTGCCATCAAACATACAGCCATCCATCTTACCTTCAAAAACTTCATTACTTACACCATCCTGTGCTGTATTTTATATGTGTGGGAGCTATCTCTAGCTTGTCTATGAAGTTATACAGGCATGACGGTATAGACATGGCAATATAGACATTCACTAAACATATAGAACATAAACGCATCTCAACCGATTGAATCGGAACGCCTTTCCGTCCCCCCCTTATATATTAATAGATTACCAGAGTGTAGTATGTAAATATAGTGAAACAATTCGACAACAATCTCGCAATCCCCCCGCCCACGGAGGTTACAAAGTTGTGAATAAATTGGAGACTTCTCAACCTGATGGCTTGGGTCCAAGAGTTTTCGTTATCTTCTGCTGTATATCATCCAGATACAAGGTATATTTGGACTCTCCGCTATATGTAAGAAACAACCATTCGAGCGCACGGGTCATGCCAATATACAGCAGAGAAACCTCTCTTTCTTCAACCTCTTCCCTCTTGAATGGCATGTTCTCAATTGCCACAATAAAGACAGCACGAAAATCCAGACCTTTAGCACTGTCGAGAGTAGATATTTTTACAGTCTCTTCTTCTCTTATAAAATTACGTTTGGATTCACGGCTTTCAGTCATCCAAGTATACGGCACCTGATGCTTCTGTAAGCTGCTTTTGATTTCATTAATATAAGAGATTTTGTAACTGTTCTGCACCCTATATAAAATAGCTATATCATTAAGCGGAATAGCCTTTTCTAAACGCAGAAATGTAATAGATTTAACAATAAAATCCATCTCCTCGCGAATATTTCGGCATCTGCGGAAGATAGGTTCAGGTCCCTTGCGCTTGGTTGACTGTGGGGGAATAATTTCTACTCCTTCAAGTGAGCCGCTTTGCACCTTGTTCTGTAGTTGTGAATGACTGCGATAAAAATCCCACGCAAACTGTACAATTTGGGCCGTATTTCGGTAGTTAATAGAAAGGATTTTCGATCTCCCCCGAAAATCCAGACCCGTTTCCTGTGCAAGACTATTCTTCCTTTTAAAAATAGATTGTGCCCGATCCTCTACTAACAGAAGGGACTTCGTATCAGGATTGAGACAATGACTGGCCAAACGCAACCAATCTGGCTCAAAGTCCTGTCCTTCATCAATGAGTATGGCATCGTAGATCGGAACAATGGCTTCAGATTTGTCCAATTTCTCTAGCAACTCAGGTATCGCACTGTCCTTGATCCGCATATGACTACCAAGCCATTCATGAAAGTTATATACTTCAATATTAGAAGACTCCCATTCACATTCTGCATTAGCAAAATCAAATAAATCTTCCGGCTCCCTCATTTTTTGGTCAATCCACTGCTTGAGAGTCCGAGATAGGGGGATACCATAGCAAAGAACAAGAATTTTCCAATCAGGATGAGCTTGAGCCAGCATTTTAGCCCGACTGACAAGAACCAACGTTTTTCCACTACCTGCCACGCCACGAATAAGACGATGTCTGTCTCCCAATTGTTTAGCCATATTCTCCTGGTGCATATCCATGGTTTTGATATTATGAAGAGATAGCAACAACTGATCCTGATAAGGTACAGGTTCCTTGAACTCTGCACTAATCCGTACTTCGGGAAATAAATGAAACCGGATAGCCTGAATGTCCTCATCTGTAAGTGTATAACGACGTTTGCTTTGAATCGTGAACATACTAAACAGCTTTTCCATCAAAGTTTCGCTGGAAAATCCTTCGTCGTCTGTATCAATCTCATCTCTGCACAGCACAAAAGAAGGATCTATTACATTGTATAGTCCTAATTTAATGAAATCCTCTTGCTTCAAACGTGTAAATACCGTACCGTATCCATAGGAAAACTTTAGATAACCAGATAAACCTTGAAGTAAGTTTTTGTCTTTTTTCAGTTGGTCAGAAATAAGTCGGGCATTGTCCCGCGCCTGTTTCAGCGGACTTTTCACCGTTCGTGTCTCACCGGCTGAGGTATGTAGCATCCATTCGTCCTGATTAATTTGATGCAACGTGTTTTTCGTATAATCCTTTACTTCAAGAACAACGAGTCCAAGGTCCGGGCCGATAATAACAAAATCAGGTCGTCGTCCCCGAATTTCCGGTTCATAATAAACAATATAATCACTAGGTAAATACCTCTTTAAGGTTTCAAACAGGAGTCGCTCTCCTGCTGTCGCATTCTTCGGTATATACTCTGGTACCATATAAGCCATGTGTTCCGTCTCTCCATTTCGTGGTTCTTCCACAGTAATGTATAGATTTCAACAGCATATTACATATATAGTATATCAAATATTTCCCAAATGGCGAAGTACAGCTATCCATTTCTCTCTCTTATAAGCCTTACAATCATAAAAAAAGAACATATTCCCTCCACTTCCATAAAATAGACACAATTCAATATATCGGTCCCTTAAACGCCCCTTTTCATAGGCCAAATGGACCTTATTTTCCATAAACCGGTTAAGCCCATGGGATTAAAAGAAAATCAGGAGGGGAGTCACTTGCAAAGGCCCCTTCGGGTATAGTAGTATGTGTTTAAAAAAATCGGAGGATATATGCCTAAACAACAAGATAAACATTCCATTCAGGCGTGGTCTCTGATCAATCGCAAATATTTGGGAAAAGGTGTGCGCGTCAAACGTTTTCGCAAGCCGACACGCTGTCAAGTGCGCAATCGTGTTCTGCTAGCCGTTTTGATGGCTAATGACATTAAACTGTCTCAGCTTGCCGAGGAGCTTTCCATTTCCTCCCGTAGCGTCAGCGCGTGGGTATATGAAGGTCGTATTCCCGGCAACACTAATCTGGAAAAAGCTTGTAATACACTTGGTTATCCGCACCATATTCTGTTTAATGAAGAGGTTGTCCGGCGTTCACCGCTCATCTGTCAGCCATCACCGTCCCGTTTTATGAAACGGACTGTGACTCGTTCCCCGGTCAAAAACCGGATTTTGGCGGGTCTATGTATGGTCCATGATATTTCGGTGACCGATGTCAGTCATTGGATTGGCGTTCATCCCGGCACATTTCGAAAATGGTTGCACCAGGGTACCGTTCCTTCTCAAACCTTCCAGGATCAGGCGGAACAGTTTTTCCGCATTCCAAAATCCATTTTGTTTGCTGATGCCATGCTGAAAAAGTGAGAATGTCCGTTAAAACTAAACTTTTGTACTTTACCTGAAAGTCTATGAAAGGAACGCATTACCATCTTTCATTTCATAAGACTTTCGCCTGTTGCAAATCACGGAATATAAGAACAAAGAAAGCACAGTCTGCCATTTTCTCGGCGTACTGTGCTTTTTTAGATTCCTTATCCTTCTAGGAATGAGTGCTTGCGGCTTCTGTAGAACGTCTGGCTTCTTCCTTAATAGCCTTCAGCTTCTTCATCACAGGATTGCCTCCACGTCCAAAGTAGTCGTGAAGACGGCTGTATTCCTCGTACAGCTTATCATAGACGGCCGCGTTCTCTGGGATCGGCTTGAAGCTCTCGTCCCGTACACGCGCCATATGGCGCGCTGCTTCGACGATATCATCATACCCTCCGGCCTCTGCTCCCGCAGCCACTGCTGCAAACATCGCAGCGCCCAGCGCAGGGGTTTGAGTAGAAGCCGCCACTTGGATCTCCCGCCCGGTTACATCGGCGTAAATTTGCATCAAGAGACGGTTTTTCTGCAGCAATCCACCGACAACTGCATTATGAACGGCATCATCGGCGTTTTTCCCCCAAGCGAACGGTGCATGCTGATTAACGAGTACACCTGGAATGTCCGCGGGACTAATATCCCGATATGCTATTAGGTGTCACAACTACAATCCTTCCAACTTGTCCTTACATGTATCCAAATAAAAACTCGCCCATATTTATAGGTTCTTATACGTCACTGGCAACAGGACCCGTAGATTCACGGATAATCAGTTCAGGCGGAATAATCCACTGGCAATCCTCTTCTCGGAAGCCCTTTTCTTCGATCATCGACAGTATCGTATCAGCGGCGCGAAGTCCCAGCTCCTCTTTCGGGTGCCGAATTGTAGTTAGCTTGATTTCCGTTGCCGTTGCCAAAAAAGAATCATCAAACCCGACCAACGACAAATCATCCGGAATGCTCAGACCCGCCGAACGCACAATGTCCAACAAACGCACAGCCAGCTCATCATTATAGGTTACCCATCCGGTAGGACGCTCTCCCGAATCCATACTCAGCAGCTCAGACGCACGCTGTAACGGAACCTCATTCTTTTCTTCTGTCCGGTAGGTGGTTACTGCATTTGGATGCAGCGTAACCCCATATTTGCGGTGGGCTGCCACAAATCCTTTCATACGGAGAATTCCCTGCATATCATCTGTTTTGAAAAAGCCGGCTAACCTCCGATGTCCCAGCTTAATCAGATGCTCAGCCGCTAAGAATCCACCCTTCTCATCATCCACACGCAGACACGGCGCATCCATTTCCTCATACCGCGCATTAATCATTAAATAAGGAATTTGGCGGTTTTCCACGGTCAGGTAATAATTCAGATTGGGGTTGCGCTCCCCGCTTTTGGTCGGTTCAATAATAATACCGCTCAGCGGTTGGCTCAGCAGCATTTCCAAACACTGACGTTCCTGCTCAGGGTCATTGCCTGTGCTGGACAGCAGCAGCTTGTAGCCCTGACGGCTTAATTTGGATTCAATTCCCTGCACAATCGACGGAAAAATATAATCAGATATATAGGTCGTAACGACCCCGATGGTCCGTAGGTTCTCGGGCTGCTTGCTGTCCCGTGTGGCGACAAAGGTGCCCTTTCCCTGCATGCGAAACAGCCAACCTTCCTGTACCAGCTCACCTAACGCCTGACGCACGGTTTGCCGACTAACCGCAAATTGCTCAGACATTTCATGTTCAGATGGAAGCTGGCTTTGAGGCTCCAGCTTGGATGAATGAATCCATGACAAAATTTCCTGTTTAACTTGTATATATTTGGGCGCCATAATTTCCTCCGTCACTTGCAATATCGTGTACCCTTTTGTATTTCACGATTACAGCATATCGTTTATTTGTACATACAAATGTTACAGGAGCAGGATATTGTTGTATGGCTACCGGAGGCATAAACCCATTCGCTAATCCCTTCCATGTTACAAGTGCTTGGCTAATCCTGTCTAAATACGGCTTGTGCAGATGTGCATATTATGAACGAAGCAATTGATGATCGTTCATATACTTGAGTCCTGTATAGCGATTACGCAGGGTATGAGCCGTACGGAGTGCACGCGCAAGCTGTTCTTCGGTTACGCCCAGATCGGCAATCGTGGACGGGCCACCGACCTGAATCAGCCATGCACGCATCTGCTCTGACGTTGGCAAGGTTCGATATACCCTAAAAGCCTCCACAGCTTGGCTGGTAGCCAGATCCCTGTATAAGTCCGCCAGTAAAGCAGAAGCTACGCCCACTTTGGCACCGTGCAAAATTTGTTTGCGCCCCTCCGCAATAAAATCCATTTCAATTCGGTGAGAAATGTGGTGCTCTCCCCCCGATGCTGGACGGGAATGATCAATCATCAGCATGGAAATGCCGGATGCGATCAGCGCGTTCATCAGCACTTCAACACCTGCCTGGCTACCCGCAGCAATCTCATCAACATGCTCTACACAGGCTCGCAGCGCCTCTTCCGTGATTCGGTTAGCTAGAGGCGAATACGGTTCACCTCCCAAATCTCTGGACACATGCCAATCGGCTAATGAGGTGAATTTGCCAAGCATATCGCCAAAGCCTGCAGCAGTCATCGCTTGTGGCGCATTCGCCAGTACGGATAGATCAGCAAAGATCGCTTCCGGCGGAACAGCCTGAAAGGTCTGCTTGCTGCCGCCCACAATCAACGGCGCGCCTGCCGATGTAAATCCATCCACAGAAGCGGCCGTCGGCACCGACAGGAACGGACGATTCATTTTATAGCATGCGAAGCGAACCAGATCATGAATAGTTCCGGAGCCTACGGCCAGTACAGCCTGACTCTCATCCGCCACGCCCAACAACACTTTTACGATATAGCCCTCATCTGCAATCACATCCCCCACAGCATTGGGAGGCAGCCGAACCACATCCACCACCAAACCAGCGTCACGTATGAGTTGTGTCACCTTTTCCCCTGCCGCCGCAGAAGTATGTTCATCATCTACCAGCGTCATATGACGGTAATTCTGTTGCTTCAAATAAGGGACGATGGCTTCAAGCGCCCCATCACGCACCTCAATAAACAATTCGACCTTTCGGTAAGGATGATCGGTGTTATTTGCCTGTGCCTCTTCGTTCCACTGCTTGATCTGCTCATTCATATTCATTTCATCTACCTCCTGAAAAGGAATAATTTGCACAAGAATGATCCATAATGAGTAAAAAGAGATTCTCTTTGAAAACGATTTCTATTTAATTGTACGCACAAATTCCTATCCAAGTCCAGATGAAAAATACAAGTTGCTTTTCAAATTCTGATTCCGAAAGGAAAAATGCTTATGAAATCCAGAACAGACATCGCTTGCGCACTCGGTTTACTGGCAGGCACAACCTTTGGCAGTGGTATCGCTTTTTTATTCGGCTGGCAGGCCTATCGAGCTCTAACTTCTGTCACCGTCTTTGGCATTGCTGGAATTATCATCACCATTGCCGTTTTTCGCTTGCTTCACCGCAAGTCGCTTTCTTCGACTAATTCCCGATAAATTCAACTGAGGTGAATAAGCACAACATGGAGTGCCTTTCTGCCTGTATACAAAAAAAACGGGTCCCACAAGCCATTTGCAGCGCTTGAGAGTACCCGTTTTTATTTGACTCATATTTGTTTGTTAATTGGTGTGAACCTCTGGATCAACATCTAATTCATAATCAATCTCTTCAAAGCCGAACCCAAATAATTGAAGGAAATCCAGACGGTATTGTTCAAGATCGCCCCGTTCAGACACGTTTTCTGTTGTGATCTCGGACCAGGCTGCTTTGACCGCCTGCTGCACATCGTCTCTCATTTCCCAGTTGTCCAGACGAATGCGTCCTTCTTCATCCATTTCCACAGTATCCCCGCTATAGAGCTTCTCGAACAGACGCTGCGCCTGCTCAATGCATCCCTCATGCAATCCCTTTTCTTTCATGACCTTAAACAGTAGGGAAATATACAGAGGCACCACTGGAATGGCCGAACTGGATTGTGTAACCAAAGCTTTATTCACAGAAACGTAGGCTTTACCATGATAACGCTCCAGTTGTTTTGTTAAGGTATGCGCTGTGGCTTCCAAATCGTTTTTGGCTTGACCGATGGTTCCTTTACGATAAATAGCCTCCGTGATCTCCGGACCAATATACGAGTAAGCCAGTGTAGTTACCCCATCAGCCAGCAGATCAGCCTCTTCCAGCGCCTTGAGCCATAAGGACCAATCTTCGCCACCCATTACCGTAATGGTGTTGTCAATTTCCTCCTGCGTAGCCGGTTCCAGCGTAATTTCGGATACGACACCTGTATTCGTATTCACCGTTTTATTCGTAAACGGCTGCCCAATGGGCTTGAGAACGGAATTAAAGGTTTCACCAGTGTCTGGATGTGTGCGCCGCGGTGAGGCGACACTATACACAATCAGGTCTACCTTGCCCAGCTTTTCCTTTACCAGCTTCAATGTCTCCTGCTTAATTTCATGGGAAAAAGCATCTCCATTAATGCTTTCCGCTATGTAGCCGGCTGCTCTGGCCGCTCTTTCAAAGGCCACAGTGTTATACCAGCCTGCTGAAGCCGTGCGTCCTTCTGCTGCGGGACGTTCAAAGGATACCCCTATGGTATCCGCTCCCATGCCAAAGCTCGCAGCAACGCGGGAAGCCAGTCCATAGCCGGTGGATGCTCCGATCACGAGCACTTTTTTAGCTCCTTGTATTGCCGTGCTGTCTTTGATGTAATTAATTTGACGATTGACATGAGCCGCACACCCTTCAGGATGCGCAGTCGTACATATAAAACCACGGATTTTCGGTTTAATAATCATTGCAAGGGTCCCCCTATTATGGCATTCATTTAAATTCAATGGAATGGTTGTCCAGTCATAACTATATAGTAAAATAGCTTGCGGCTCAACCTGGATTACAGCGCATGAAATATCGCTGAGAACTTTTTTATAATCCTGGCAGGAAATCGGGGATATATGGATAATAATAATATACGGGGAATAAAAAACTTCACGAAATAACGTATTCATGATATAAATAAAGATGATGAAACGACTGTTCATTATCATTTTACTAGACCAAATCCAATACCTCACCACTCGTGTTCAAGAGTTAGAACATCATCTCGGGCAAAACAACCAGAACAGCAGCAATCCTCCTTTTAGCAAGCCCCCAAGAGTTTACGACAATCAGGCGGAAAAAGTGGACTCCTCTCGGACATAAAGATCAAACCCTTCAATAGTCGACCATCCTGGATGAGATTGTGATTAAGTCTATTCATACCTGTTCATTTAACCAGTATCCTCTAGAGGGTATTCCATGTGTAGGATTTGAAAGAAGACAAGTTTTTGACTGCCTTCTATACGCCTGCATTTGATCGAATATCGAGTTAAAAAAAGTGTTGTCCCCACTGATATGACCTTTCAAAAGCAACTTTTTCTACCAGGTTCACTACTTCTGTGTAATATGAAAGCGCTTTAATACATCGTTAGTCTATTTAAACCATTATCACTTGCTACCCTTGGACCGAATCCGTCCGTTTTAGGCTGATCTTGTAGGACAAAGTCCGCGTGAAACCTTTATTCCATAATACGAAAGGAGGTGGTCAGAACAGGTCGTTTAAACAGCTGTAAAATGGAAATTGAATTTCCAAAGTTACAGGTTTATGGAGGTTATTATTTTTAAGGAGATGAAAGAAATGGTTTCACATGTAAAAAAATTAATTTGTGTATTATTGGCATTTGTAACAGCATTGCCGTTAATGTTAACGGCGCCGGCACCTGCAGAAGTTTCAGCAGCAAGTGATGTAACCATTAACTTATCGGCACAAAAACAAGTAATTCGCGGTTTTGGAGGAATAAACCATCCGGCTTGGGCTGGAGATTTGACAGCAGCTCAAAGAGAAACAGCTTTTGGTAATGGAAACAACCAGTTAGGTTTTTCTGTGTTAAGAATCTATGTAGACGAAAATAAAAATAATTGGTACAGAGAAGTACCAACTGCAAAACGTGCGATTGAACAAGGAGCAATCGTTTTTGCTTCGCCATGGAATCCTCCAAGTGACATGACTGAGACCTTCAATCATAATGGTGATACAAAAGCAAAACGCCTTAGATACGATAAGTACGCTGCGTATGCGCAGCATCTTAACGATTTCGTTTCATACATGAAGAATAATGGCGTGAATCTGTATGCTATTTCTGTCCAAAATGAGCCTGATTATGCACATACTTGGACATGGTGGACTCCACAAGAAATGCTTCGTTTTATGAAAGAAAATGCTGGGTCCATTAACTGCAAGGTCATCGCACCTGAGTCATTTTCTTACCTGAAAAATATGTCAGACCCTATTCTTAACGATTCACAGGCTCTTGCTAATATGGATATTCTTGGTGCTCACACTTATGGTACTAAATTCAGTGATTTCGCTTATCCGCTTTTCAAACAAAAAGGAGCGGGAAAAGAGCTTTGGATGACGGAAGTATACTATCCAAATAGCGACAATAACTCGGCGGATCGCTGGCCCGAGGCGTTGGATGTTTCATATCATATACACAATGCTATGGTAGAGGGAGATTTTCAATCATATGTATGGTGGTATATCCGTAGACAATACGGTCCTATGAAAGAGGACGGTACGATTAGCAAGCGTGGTTATAATATGGCTCATTTCTCGAAATTTGTTCGTCCCGGATATGTACGAGTTGATGCAACGAAGAATCCAAATACAAACATTTACACCTCTGCATACAAAGGTGACAACAAGGTAGTTATTGTTGCTATTAACAGAGGCACTTCAGCAGTAAACCAAAGGTTCGCCCTGCAGAACGGGACTGCATCTAGGGTTTCTTCATGGGCCACGGACGGAAGCAGAAATATGGCAGCCGGATCGTCCATCAATGTGTCGGGCGGTGCCTTTACAGCCCAGCTTCCTGCCCAAAGTGTTACAACTTTTGTAGGTGAATTGGGTGGCAAGACTATCAGCGATACCACTTATGGAGCAGAGACAGCTACAACATTGACCAACTCCGTAGTAGAAGCCACCTATTCGGGTGATAGCGATACTAAATATGCCAACTTTAATGCTTCATCCGATGCAGCCGTTCAGTGGAATAGCATCTACTGTGCTGTTACTGGAACTAAAAATGTGAAGTTCCGGTATGCGCTGGAGACAGGGACAAGAAATCTGGATGTTTATGTAAACGGGACGAAAGTGATCAGCAATGCTGCCTTTGCAGCAACAGGCAGTTGGTCAACCTGGGGCGAAAAAACGATCCAGGTACCTATGAATAGCGGGAATAATACTTTAAAAGTGGTAACTACCGGTACGGAAGGACCGAACATAGAGAGTATAAATGTTTCAGCCCAGTAGGTGCGTTTGTAACGATAAGCAATAGCCCGCGGTAATATGTCAAGGGACAATTTGAATGAAGGAGGGAATTGAGTTATGAGTAAGAAGTGTAGTTTATTTTTATTAGTTCTGGCATTAGTATTGAGTTGTATACCTGAGATGTCTGCGTTTGCAGCCAGTAATACAATTGCAAAACAGGTAGGGAATTCAAACCCGCTTATAGACCATCATTTAGGAGCGGATCCCTTTGCGTTGACCTATAACGGAAGAGTCTACATCTATATGTCCAGCGATGACTATGAATACAATAGCGACGGAACGATTAAAGATAATTCATTTGCCAATTTGAAGAGCGTATTCGTCATATCTTCAGCGGATATGGTGAACTGGACAGACCACGGAGCCATTCCGGTAGCAGGTGCCAATGGCGCCAATGGCGGCCAGGGTATTGCGAAATGGGCAGGTGCGTCCTGGGCTCCGGCAGCCACAGTTAAAAATATAAATGGCAAGGATAAATTCTTCCTTTATTTCGCAAATAGTGCCGGAGGTATCGGTGTTCTCACAGCAGACAGCCCGATCGGGCCATGGAGAGATCCGCTGGGAAAAGCGCTGGTTACAACCAGTACACCCGGAATGTCTGGCGTTGTTTGGCTTTTTGACCCGGCCGTATTCGTGGATGACGACGGCACAGGCTATCTATATGCCGGCGGGGGTATTCCTGGCGGTTCAAACCCAACACAAGAGCAAAGAGCAAATCCGAAAACAGCCAGAGTGTTGAAACTGGGTGCCGATATGACCAGCATTATTGGAAGTGCATCTACGATTGATGCGCCTTTCATGTTTGAAGACTCAGGAATTCATAAGTATAACGGAAAATATTACTACTCCTATTGTATTAATTTTAGTGGTACGCACCCGGCCGATAAGCCGTCAGGAGAAATCGGCTATATGACCAGCTCAAGTCCGATGGGTCCCTTTACGTATGCAGGCCATTTCCTGAAAAATCCAGGATCATTTTTCAGAGCTGGCGGAAACAACCACCATTCTGTTTTCAAATTTAATAATGAGTGGTATGTAGTGTACCATGCTCAAACTGTCAGCTTAGCTCGATACGGAGCCGGTAAAGGATACCGTTCTCCCCATATCAATAAGCTTGTGCATCGTGCAGATGGAACCATTCAAGAGGTTGCGGCCAATTATGCAGGTGTATCCCAACTGGCCAATCTTAATCCATATAATCGGGTAGAGGCTGAAACGATTGCCTGGAATGGAGGTATTTTAACGGAGAAATCTTCAGCAGCAGGCGGACCGGTAAATAATCAAAATGTAACAAGTATTCAAAACGGAGACTGGATAGCTGTAGGAAACGCTGACTTCGGTAGAAGCGGAGCCAAAACCTTTAAAGCAAATGTAGCATCCGCTGCAGGTGGAAAAATTGAAGTGCGGCTTGACAGTGTAACCGGTAAGCTTGTAGGAACGCTTACTGTGCCTTCCACAGGTGGAGCGCAAGCCTGGAGAGAAATAGAAACTGCTGTAAGCGGCGCAACCGGTATTCACAACGTCTTCTTTGTATTTACCGGAACCGGTACAGGCAACTTATTTAATTTTGATTACTGGAAGTTTACACAAAATAATACTATTACCGGTACTACTTATAATACGGAGACGGATACAACATTGACCAACTCCGTAGTAGAAGCCACCTATTCGGACGATAGCGGTACTCCATATGCCAACTTTAATGCTTCGCCCGATGCAGCCATTCAGTAGAATAGCATCTACTGTGCTGTTGTTGGAACTAAAAATGTGAAATTCCGGTATGCGCTGGAGACAGGGACAAGAAATATGGATATTTATGTTAACGGGACGAAAGTGATCAGCGATGCTGCCTTTGAAGCAGACCAGTAGATTCGTTTAGGCAAAAATTTCGAGAAACCCGGTCTTTTCCAAGACTCGGGTTTCTCTTTTTCTCAATTGAATGTTGTCTACAAAGGCCAGACCAATCCCTGTTTCTGCATTGCTCTACGCCTGATTCAAATAATCAAGCTGTTCAGAACTTAGCTGGATATCCAGCGCACCTAAATTCTCTTCCAATTGAATGGAATCGCTCACTGCAACAAGGGGTATGGCAACCGGGGCGTTTTGCAGCATCCAAGCAAGCACAATCTGATTGGGCGTGTGTCCAGTCTCTTTCACCAGATGCCTTACCGCCTGCAATCTGTTCATTTGTTCTTCGTCCCGATACCCATTGGGAAGTTCGGCATCCTCCCGGCCGTACAAACCGCCAAGCAGCGGCGAGTACGCGAGAAGCGTAAAGTCTTTATTCCCGTTGCTGGATACAGATATAGGGCATGTTCATCCTCCTCGTTAGATTTGCTTGAGTTTGGCCTCGGCTTCCCAGAATCGATAGTTATCGATCTTATCCCGCAGCATGTCAAGCGTCTGCCGAATCGTTTGGAGCTCAGCAAGTCCCGTTCCTGCTCGACGAAAGCCCAGCGGGTAAACGCAACCTCCAGGCCGTCCCGAGTCGGCGAACACTTCTGCCCGGCCTACGTCACGGTATTGGGGCAGCCCGTTCGGATAAGGGGGAGCTTCGGGAAAATGATCCCCACCAAATACTCATGTGATGAGCAATACTTTGCAAATTCCGATTATGCAAAAAAGCTCCTGAATCGCCACAAGGACAAATTCAGGAGCTAGTGCATTAAAAATTAAATATTCTAACAATTAAAAGTAAAGAGCTTTACCTTTGTACGTCCATTTGAATGGCTTAGCTATGGTTGCGTTATAAACTGAAACACTTGTCGTTGCAAATCCAACGTGCTTGTAAAGTTCCCGCTATAGGTGCGGCTGCAGCCAGGGTTGATTATCGCTCCGGATACGGATCAATTGTGCAAATGGTGCCGTCCGGGTTATACGTCAGCTCGGCATATTTTACGCAGCGCTTGTAGTCAACGCCTTCGGACAGCGAGCAGTCATGATAGAACAGATACCATTTCTCCCGAAATTGAACAATCGAGTGGTGTGTGGTCCAGCCGATTACCGGAGACAGAATCGTACCCTGGAACGTGAATGGTCCCATTGGACTGTCGCCAATGGCGTATACCAGCTTGTGCGTCGTTCCGGTGGAATAGGACAAATAATACTTGCCGTTATACTTATGCAGCCACGGCCCTTCAAAGTATCTGCGCTCCTCGTCTCCCGCAGTCAGCGGGTTACCCGCTTTGTCCAGAATTACAACCTCCCGGGGAGCCGACTCAAACGTGAGCATGTCCTCGCTCAGCTTCGCGATTTTCGGACCGAGCGCAGGCGCATCCGGCGCAGGACCTTCCGCTTCGTCCACAAAGCTTCCAGTTTGCCACTTCTCCAGTTGGCCGCCCCACAGTCCGCCAAAGGCCATGTAGACTTGGCCGTCATCATCGGCAAATACCGCCGGATCAATGCTGAAGCTGCCCGAAATATACTGCTCCTCCGGCTGGAAAGGTCCTGCCGGCGATGAAGATACGGCTACACCGATGCGGAAAATCCCGTCATGATCGCGTGCCGGAAAGAAAAGATAATACTTTCCGTTCTTATATGAAGCATCAGGCGCCCACATCTGACTGGCGGCCCACGGGACATCCTTCACATGCAGAACCTCTCCATGGTCGACCACTGGCGATTTAAAATCCGCCATGGACAATACGTGATAATCTTCCATTTTATACTGATCGCCGTTATCGTTGATCGGACCGTCGTGATCCAGATCATGCGAAGGATAAATATAAATTCGATCCTCGAACACATGCACCGACGGATCGGCGGTGTAGATATGAGTAACTAAAGGCTGATAAGGTTTAGGCAATGTGGACATCGCTATAACTCCTTCCATTAATTAAATCTGCGCTTCCGGCAGATTCAAGGATTCAACGGTTCGCCAGTGCAGCAACACGCTCATAGGCTTGCTTCGGACGATGCGATTGATCGAATAAAAAAGGCCAGTTCTTCCGGCCTCTGACTGGAAAGCCGTCCAGCCAGGTATAATCGTCGGCAGCCCCCCAGAATGTGACTGCACTGATACAGTCGCGGTATTCCCGCAGCAGACGGAAAACCGCCTCGTAAAGCTCTGCTTGCCGTTCCAGCATTTCATTCGAAGGATGAAGCAGGTCGGTACGTCTGTCATCGAAGCGGAAGACCGACAGGTCCAGTTCCGTCAGTTGGAGCTGAAGTCCCAGCTCTGCATATTTTTCAATGGCTGCACGGATGTCGTCCAGGGAAGGATCGAACAGATTCCAATGCGCCTGGAGGCCAACGCCGTGAATCGGCACTCCCTGATCCAACAGCGACCGGACCAGCCGATGGATACGATCCCGCTTGTAAGGATGGGACTCATTATAGTCGTTGTAGAATAGCAGAGCCTTAGGATCTGCTTCATGCGCATATTCAAAAGCCTTGGCGATAAAATCAGGTCCGGCGATGTCCAGCCATTTCGACGGGCGAAGGAACGCCTCCTTGTCTGACTCCTCGTCCGAGATGACCTCATTCACCACATCCCAGCAGTATACAGTATCCTTATACCGTCCAACTACCGTTTGGATATGCGAACGGAGCCGCTCCAGCAGCAAGGCACGATCCGCTGGACCGCCTTGTTCATTCTCAAACAGCCAATCCGGCGTTTGATTATGCCAGACCAGGGTGTGACCGCGCATTGCCATCCCATGCTCCTTGGCAAATGCAGCTAGTCGGTCGGCATTCTCAAAGGTATACACCTCCTCCTCTGGATGCAAGCTTGAGAACTTCATTTCATTTTCCGCTGTAATACTGTTAAAGTGGTAAGCAAGCAACGATTTCTGAATCTCAATGGTTAGAGGATTGACCGCCGCTCCGATCTGGTAATCGTCTTTGTATAATTCTTTTAATGAAGCTTCTTTCCGCGTCGATAAATTCATCCTTTTCCTCCTTGGGCAGGCTATCGGTAAACACTTACGGCTACTTAGCCTGATACTTAAACCAATCGAAGTGCGCAGGTACTCCACTTAAGCGGCCATTTCCTGTTGCATACAGCCCAATGACTACCCCAGTGAAGCACATTTTATTTACAAAATCCTCCGGAGACAACGCCCGTGCCGGACCTGTAGCTATACTGGACCAGTTCTCGCCATCCTCCGAATAGGAAAGAGCATATTCATCCTCAGTCGCTTCAATTCTTAGCAAAAGTCGCTCCGCTTCTGTCTCATCCTCATAGACGATCTGGGATTCTCCACGAATGGTCAGACGCGCCATGACCCGATTGCGGTCTCCAGAACGCAACAGCCCAATCTCATAATGGGCATCCTCATCCCGGCGTGCGCATAATCCAGCCTCTTCGCCTTCAGCGGTTGGCGCAAACGACATGCAAGTGGTGAAGCTTGCCTGCGTATGCTGCTGCCTTTTGCCTGCGAAAGCGATCCAGCCGACATCCCCCAGTCCCGCCGCCTGTCCGCGCAGTGTCAAAGACCCGGGAGCTTCATCAAGCGAATAACTGCCATCGGCCGGATTTCGTACAAAGATCCACTCGGGTTCGAGATGGTCTGCGGCAAAGTGGTTCCGGCCTTCGCCCGCATCGGCGCCCGGCGCTTCAGGCGCCGCTGTGGGCAGGCGCGCAACCGACATTTCCAGCTTGACACTGCCCTCGTTATTATCGATATGCGGCCATCCGTCCTTCCAGATGACCGGAGCCAGAAAGGTTTCCCGACCGAGTACGCTGTAACCATCCTCAGTCAACCGAACGCCGAGAAAAACAGCCCACCAATTCCCTTTTACGTCTTCTACCAGGTCAGCATGGCCCAAATATTGAATTGGATGATCAAGCCCCCGATGCGTCAGGATCGGCTCCGGATAACGTTCAAACGGACCATAAGGATTGTTACTCCGTCCGATAATCTCCCTGTGTTCCTTCGCTGTTCCGCCAGAGGCGGACATCATATAATATATTCCGTTAATCTTGTATAAATGAGGACCTTCCGTCCATGGACCTCCATCGCCGCGCCAAACCACCTGCGGCTCCGAAAGCGCTTCTCCAGTCGCAATATTGATTTCATACTGGATGGCATGGGAGTCGTAGTCCGCTCCCTGCTGTGCGGTGACGTACACCTTGTCGTCATCGTCGAAAAACAGCGAAGGATCAATACCGCCGTATGGAATATGGATTGGATCCGACCAAGGTCCGGCCGGATCAGTCGCTGTAACATAGAAATTCCTGATCCCTCCTACATCGGTTGTGATCATGTAGAAGGTGCCTTCAAAATAACGAATTGATGGTGCATAAATGCCATCAGAGCTCTTGCGATCCGTCAGATCAAGCTGATTGGGTCGGTTCAGCACATGACCCACTTGTTCCCATTGAATCAGATTCCGACTCCGGAAGATAGGAACACCAGGAAAATATTCAAACGAACTGCAAATCAGATAAAAGTACTCTCCCGCTCTAGTAATGCTAGGATCAGGATAAAAGCCAGGAAGTATGGGATTTGAGTAACGAATGGTTTGCGATACCAATTGATTATTCATTTATTCCTTCACACTCCCAACGTTAAGCCCAACAACAAAATATTTTTGCATGAACGGATACACTACCAGGATTGGAATAGAAGCTACTACAGTGACAGCAGCGCGAATTGAAATGGGTGTAACCTGGGTAGCATTCTGCATTCCAACACCATTGGACACTGATGGATTGCTGTTGGCGTTCATACTAGAGGAGAGCAGCTTCATTAACTCGTATTGCAGTGTGCTCAGTTCCTGTTGGGACGAGGTATACAAAAAAGCGTCAAACCAAGAGTTCCAGGCACCTACCGCAACAAACAACGCAATAGTAGCCAGCACAGGCTTACAGAGCGGTAAAATAATTCTCCAAAAAATCTTAAAATCTCCTGCCCCATCTATTTTAGCCGATTCCACCAAGCTCTCTGGAATTGTATAGATATAGGTACGGATAACAATTAGGTTAAATGCGCTGATCATTGACGGCAGTACATATACGAAGAAATTATTAATTAAATTCAGGTCCTTCATCAAGAAGTAGCCAGGAATCAAACCTGCATTAAAATACATGGTCAGGACAAAAACTGTAGTAATAGGCTTGCGGAACACAAAATTCCGCCGACTAAGTGCATAAGCCAGCATTGTGGTCAAGAAAATATTCAGCAAGGTCGAAAGCACGGTGCGTGCAACCGAAATCAGGAATGCATTATAAATAGTGCCCGAAACGAATACCGCTTTATAATTCTGCAACGTGAACTGCCGAGGCCACAGATAGAGACCGCCTCTGATCGTGTCGTTCCCCGCATTAAACGAAACTACAATCGTATTCAGGAACGGATACAAGGTAACAATGACCAGGATAATCATAAATATTGTATTAAGTGTGTTGAAAACAAACGGCTCTAATCCCCTGCTTCCTGGACGGCGTCTGGAGATTGCAATTGTACTCTCTGGGCCAGACATCTGAGTTTTCTTCATCATTATAATAGCCTCTCTTCCCCAAGGCGCTTGGCCGTCCAGTTTGCGAGCAGCAGCATTGTAATGCTGACGACGGTCTTGAATATACCTCCCGCAGTGGCCAAGGAATAGTTACTTTGCGCAATACCGTATTTAAGAACGAAAATATCAATCGTTTCTGACCAATCCACAACAAGTCCATTGCCTAGCAAATACTGTACTTCAAAACCAGCTTCTAAAATATGTCCAATTGACATAATCAACAGAATAACAATAGTTGGCTTAATGCCTGGCAAAGTAACGCTCCACATTTTTTGATATCTGTTGGCCCCGTCAATATCAGCGGCTTCATACAAAGCCGGATCAATAGAGGCTATGGCGGCCAAATAAATAATTGTATTCCAGCCAACTTCTTTCCAAACGTGTGAGGCTCCCACTACTCCCCAAAAATACTTTCCTTCACTCAACCATAAAATTGGTTTATCAACCAAATGCAGCTTCATCAACATTTCGTTGACAATGCCGTCAGAGGCAAGAGAAGTGGCAACAATTCCCGTAACGATAATCCATGACAAAAAGTGTGGCAAATACGAAATGGTCTGAACGGCTCTCTTCCAGAAAATTTTTTTAATTTCATTAAGCAGCAATGCCAAAATAATGGCAGTGACAAACCCAAAAATCAGGTTGATCATACTCATAGCAAGTGTATTACGAAGGACACGTAAAAAATTATCATCTGTAAACAGGAACTTAAAATGCTTGAAGCCAACCCAAGTTTGTTCACCAAAGCTTCGTGCAGGCTTGTAATCTTGAAATGCCATCGACCAACCCCAGATCGGCACATAAGCAAATAAGACTATATAAGCAAGCAGAGGAACTGACATATAGATAAGTTGTCTCTGATCCTTGATAATAGCCCAGGTCACGCGTTTGTCTCTGCGTTTCTTCTTCGGGTCTGCCTGTTTAACTGGCTTGGCGCCAATTGCAATTTCCTCCATAGTATCAAACCCCCTATCCATTCTTATATTTTTCGGAAAGGGAGGAGTGCTCCCTTTCCGGTTTAGAAATAGTTCTATTTAGCAGTCCAATTCTCAATTCTCCACTTCAGCACTTCGTTTATTTTGTCTTCATAGGTCTTGATGTCAAGCTTATGAATCTCGGAGGTGTATTCGTTCCATACGGAGTCGAAGCTAGACGGACTCGACAGGATTGCTTTAGGCAGATACTTTGTAGAAAGCTCGTTCAGCTTTGTGCTGGCAATCTTGGCCGGAGAACCATCCACGATATCGGCGGACCAAGCCGGGTAGTAGACTGGGTTCTCAGGAGGAGCACTAAAGAAGTCAACGTAGCTATTAAACCCGTATGCCTTTAGAACTTCCTTATCGTAAGGCTTCAAGCTTGCTTGATACTCTTCAGGCTGATTGGTTGCCGTGGTGGCGTTGCCATCGCTAAAATAACCCTCCAGCTTCGGTGCGGTATTGTATAAAGCTTCTGCTTTATTGGCGAGCTTCCAGGCAGCATCATCAGCGTTAGTACGCTGCTCTGGTGTTTTCATGAAGCGACCTTGCTTATTAACATAATAATCCTGGCCTTCGACACCCCAAGTAAATCGCTTTTGCCATTTTTCATCCATAAGTTTATCGAGTACTTTGATGATTTTTACCGGATCCTTGGCGTTAACAGTAATACCAAAACCATTATTCAGATTAAGCGCTGGACGGTCCCGATAGTAATCCTTAATGCTGGAATCATATACCAGAGGGAAACCTACATATGTCCGCTCCAGCTTCTTCTGCACCTTCAGTGAATCCTCAGCTTTGAGGAAGTTCCAGTGCTGATCGAACATCCCCAGTACATTACCGTTAGACAACTTCGCCAAGTACTGATCATAGTTCTGTGTAAACGTTTCCTTATCGAGCAAGTCTTGAGCATTAATTTCATTCAGCTTCTGGTAGTACTTCTTAGCGTAATCTTTATCAGCAAAAATTTCTGCCACACCTTTGTTTACAACTACACCGCCATCGTTTGGATGACCAATCAAATGTTGTGGAGGATTCAGCAATCCCCAGGTTTTCCAGTCATAGTTCAGGATTTCAAAACCAATAGTTGGGCTGCCATCAATCGTTGGGTATTTCTCTTTGTACTTTTTAATCAGATCGAAGTATTCATCCAATGTTTTAATAGTTGGATAGTTGAACTCCTTGAGAACAGCCTTTTGAACCCAGAAGGCAGGACCACCGTAATAGGTATCAGCAACTTCACCATTGTAGACGCCATAGTTTGGCAAATAGTAAATATGTCCATCATTAGGGTCCTTCATTTGGTTCCAATACTTTTCATAGTGTTTCTTCAGATTAGGTGCATGTTTCTCGATCAGATCTTCCAACGGGATGACGCCTCCCGCAGCAGTCAGCTTTGTGTCTGCCGAGATCAGGTCCGGGTAATCCCCGCCAGCAATCATAACGCCGAGCTTCTGGTTCTTATCGCCCGCAAGAAATTCAAATTTGAAGGTAACACCAAGCTCATCCTTCATCATTTTGTAAAGCTTGTTGTCCGCTGTCGCCTGCTGTCCAGCTTCATTCAAGAAGACTGAGATTTCAATTGGACTTGCCGCTCCAACCTCTCCGCTGTTGACATTGTCCGCATTGGAATTTCCACCTTTGCTGCTGCCGCTGATTGAGCAGCCAGATAGAACAACGCTCAGTGACAAAAGTGCTACCGCTCCAATACGAAGTAACGATTTTTTTCTGTCCCCCATAAGACACCTCCGATAGTTTTATAATACCAAGTATGAAAGCCCTTACATTTAATTAATTTTAGTTTAAATTTATATCTGATCGGAAACTATATTCGAATTAAAGCTTTTCACATGAAAAGCTTTGATTTTCTTATATTCGTTTGGTGACATACCCAAGCGCTTCTCAAATTGCTTCAAAAAATGGTTATAATTAGTATATCCTACCATTTCTGATAGCTCGCTATTTTTATATTGGTTCATACGAAGCAGGCGACTTGCCTCTTCAATCCTCAGATCATGGAGCAATTCATTGAACCCGATACCGTTTTTGCGTATCAACAATTGTCCCAGATAGGTAGGATGCAGAAAAAATTGCTCTGCCAGCTGTTTAATGGTCAGACTTTCCCGGAAATAACTACGGATGTAGTCATTGATATCCTGCACGATCCCCTGAGGCTCAATCATGCTCTGTTTGAGAAGAAGTTCAAAGCAAACCTGTCCACAAGAACGCAGCATCCCGATCATATCGTCAAAAGTCAGCAACGCCTCGTCCATATTGGGGATGTCGAACAGATAGCCGAAAGGCCTCCTGTCGCTAGCAATATGAACACTCATATACGCCCTGATTTCGTGCAGAAGAAAGACGACAAATTTCCGAACCTCATCGGGATACACTCGCGTCTCCCGGAACAATTGCTCCATCGAATCAACAATCGACCGATAGCCAGCATAGTCGATGATTTCAAACGCCTCCAATATGCGTTCCAAAAGTTCCAACTGATTGTGGCAATGTTGAAACACGCTTCCTTCAATCATGTCATAACGGATAATGCGGTTCTCTTCCAACTCATAAAACGCATGCAGCAGCGCCTTGGTCGCTGTCTTGTAGGCTGCTCTGATTCCAGTTAGTGAGCCTGCCGAGGTACCAACTGCCATGAAGACACGAAAGCCCGCCAAGCGACGGGCCAGTGCTTCTATAGTCTTCTCAGCACTGAGTCCATCACCTTGATACGCCGAGTCGCCGAACACAATGACGAAATGTTCCATGGACAGATGCACCAAATATGCTGTCTCTAAGTCATCGAGTAATTCAAGTGCACACTCGCCCAGTCGTGCGGACTGGTCCCGATGCGCCTGCACCAGACATACATTCCATAAGTTGGCGGATTGGGACACAGATTCCATGAAATCGTTCCCCTCCGTGGACATCGATTTGCCCAGTAGTGCCTCCTTAATCATCTGCAACACCTCTTCCCGACGAGCAATCTGGCCGATGTAAATGAGCTCCTGTTCCTCCAACAATTCGCGTTGAATTGCCCGAATCTCCAGTTCAGTCTGCTCCTCATCCAAAGGCTTCAGCAAATACCGGGAGACTCTGTATTTGAGAGCCTTTCGAGCGTAATCAAATTCGCTGTACCCTGTAAGAATGATAAATTTCGTGGAGACATTCCCTCTTTGCCGCCATTGCTTTATCATTTCCAAACCATCCATTATCGGCATGTGGATATCCACCATCACCAGGTCTGGCCCCAGTTTCTCCATTAGCCTCAAACCATCCATTCCGTTGCCGCAAATGCCACACACCTCAAAGCCCAGCTCTCCCCAATCAATCCAAATTTGCATGCCCTCCAGTGCCCAAGGCTCGTCGTCAATCAGCAGCACTTTAAACGCCATTGCCCTTCCCTCCTTCTCCATCCTGCCATTCCAGCAACTGCATCGGAATTTCGAAGGCCACCTCGGTACCTTCTCCCACCTTGCTAGTCAGGTTAAAACTAACCCTGCCGTTGTAGTACAACTCCAACCGTCGGTATACATTGCGGATGCCAATATTACCTCCTATAGTCTCCTTTTCGCTGCGCATGTTGTACAAAACCTCCTTTAACCGTTCCTCGTCAATACCTCTGCCATTATCCGATACAACCACACGCAGCCGCTCATTGGCTACTTCGGCGCGGATTTTGACCACTCCAAGCCCTTCGATAGCCTGTATGCCATACTTGCAGGCGTTCTCCGCGAGTTGTTGAATACTCATCTTCGGTATCTTGTAGTAACGCGCTTCTTCGGTGATCTCGATGGAATACTCGAATTTGTCCTGAAACCGGAATTTCTCGATGCCGAGATACATCACGGTAAAATTTATCTCTTCCTCCAGCAGCACCAGATCGTCCTTCCAGTTCAGCAAGCGGCGGAGCAGCTTCGACAAGTTCTTGATGATGTCTTTGACATCCGTGTAATTGTTTTTGGTACTGACCACTAGAAGCGCATTCAGCGTATTGAACAGGAAATGGGGATTCATCTGACTCTGCAGCAGATTGAGCTCAGCTCGGACGCGCTCGGCTTCCTGGCTTTTTTGCTGAATCTCCAGCTTATACACATTATTGATCAAGGAATGGATCTGGGAGGTCATCATGTTAAAGTTGCGGATCAGATGCCCGATTTCGTCGCGCCCCTCATCGATTGTGATCAAGTCGAACTTCTCATTCCTTACCTTTTGCATATGCCGGGCCAAGCGCTTGACCCGGTGATTATACGAGCGCAGCATGACGTAAATGAACACTGAGGTGAACAGTGTAATCAGGCCGACCAGTATGCTAGAATAAAGCTGCATATCCAGCATGGCCTTGCTGACGCGCGTCCCCTGGGGCACGCCGATCAGCTTCCATCCCCGCACATAGCTGGCGTTACCGATCGGCATGATATGCAGATCGTTGTCCGCCTCTTTGTCCATTTTGAACAAAGGAAAACTGGAGATGTTCTCGCGCTGGTATCCGCTGTCCATAGATACGATGATCTCGTTCTGGTCGTTAACCAGATAGAGATCCAGGTAATCCCGCTCGCGGGCGATGACATCGTAAAAGCGGCTGAGATCGAAATCAATCCGCACCAGCTTCTGGTAAGAGTTGTTGACGTCGTAATTATCCATTTTCTCAACGACGCTGAGATAAGGCGTGGCAGTTGCGGGGGTTTTGGCCCCCATGTCCAGATACGCAGACACCAGCACGGTTCCGTTGAACGACTTCCACTCCTGATACCAGGGGCTGGCAAAAACCGATTCATTCAAGTCATAATAGTCGCTGCCGGGCACGATCGTCGGATTGTCCGTGTAAATGCCGATCCGCTGGATCTGATTGTTCACCGGAATATAGGATGTGACCCGATGACGGAGCTGTTCGTTGAACGTATTATAGAAATCCAGCGAACCCTTATAATCACGGTCCAGGGTCTCGTACAGCAGCTTATCTGTAATCAGGGCATGACTGACCGCAACTCCGCCATCAATCATGCCGTGGATATCCTTTCTCGCCCGCTCCAACGAGATTTGCAGATTCTGCTCTTCCCGCTCCTTGATCAGCCCGGACATCCGGTCCATAAACAAATAATTGATTATGACAATAGGTAGCAAAATCCCGATTACATAAATCAGCATGAATTTGTAATTCAGCGGGATATCGTTCACTATACTGCGAAATCTGAACTTTCTAATCATGGCTTCCACCACCATCTCCCATTGAACATTCTTTCGGCCTGAGCCGTCTCTATTCCCGCCGTCTGAAAGCAGACGGCGCTATCCCTGTTATCCGTTTGAACTGGCTTATAAAATAATCAGTGTTGGGATAACCGGAATTCGCCGCCACTTCGGCGATGCTCAGCCGGCCTTGTCGCAGAAGCCGCTTCGCCTCTTCAACCCGCTTGCCGTTCAGATATTCCCGGAACGACTTGCCGGTCTGCTGCTTGAACAACTGTCCCAAATAGATAGGATTCATATGGAACATCTGGGCAAGCTCCTGAAGCTGCAGCTTCTTCCGAAATTCCTGGTCCACATGCTGCACCACCCGGAAGATCGTGCGGCACTCGCTGCGTTCACGCTGCTCGCGGAGGGCAGCCGCTCCGCTCAGGCATAGCGCCAGGGCATACCGGCGAAAAGCCGGAAAAGTGGTTGTCTCCGTCAGCGTACCGAACTCTCCCTGTATGCCCCGCATGAAGGCATCGGCGTCTCCACCCAGCTCCTTCAGCTTCTTGGAGATACCCATTTCGAGGGCGGACAACTGAATCCGCACATATTCGATATCCGGTAGCCCGAGGGACGGTGCAGCAAGCAGGGCGTCCGCCGCAGCTTCAATCTCTTCGGGACTGTCCGAGGAGACCCGTTCGATCAAGGAAGCCAGGGCCGCTTTGTTCACTCCCTTCATGCGTTCGTTCCGCGGAAGCTCGTTGCAGGCGATAATGCCTCCCTCGTTATGATAGCGCTTCCATTTGAGCGCTGCCAGCGCTTTTTCGTAAATAGGCCGAAGTGCGGACGCCCCTCCCGTACCATAACTCAGCGCCGCAATTGCGGGAGAGGGAGCCTCGCCCGGCCACTCTTCACACAGCCGACGCCCAAGAGCCTCAAGCCGATCTGCAGCGTGCGGTTTCCCGGAAGCGACCAGGCCCACTCTTCCTTCGGGATCCGTGAACAGCTCCGGACGTTCCGGCCCGGCAAGCTCCGATATCTGACGCTTCAACTCTTCTTCGTTCATTTCCGTTTCAACCAGCAGGCAGCCGATCTCCTCACCGCTTCCGATATTCAACAAGGCCGTGGCTTCATTCTCAAGCTCGGTGCCCGCCTCGCCCTGAATCAGCCGATTGAGCAGACAATTGACGTACAGGGATCGGTCGCGGCGACGGAGCTCCTCCTTGGCCGTCTCTTCCCGGATCTTGCGGCTTATCTGGTCCAACACCGCCTCTATCTCATCCTCGTCAATCGGCTTGAGCAGATAATCATCGACGCGTTGGTCAAGCGCCGTCACTGCATACTCGAAGTTATTGTGCCCGCTCAATATGACAAACCGCGGCGGCTTTGCCAGCTTATGCTGTGAGCGGTCGATCAGCTCCAGACCGCTGACGGAAGGCATTTGAATATCGGTAAATACCAGTTCGGGCTGAAGCCGCTCAATCAGAGACCAGGCGGAGCTGCCGTTCGAGGCCTCTCCACAGACCCGGAAGCCATATTTGTCCCAGTTCACAATTGTGCGCAAACCCTCAAGAACCCACGGTTCATCGTCTACCAGCAGCACGTTCATCATCCATCCTTCGCCTCCTTCGTCGAATGAATCTTGCCCTTGTACACATGAAAGCGCATTTACGTTTACGGTTCAGATATCAAATCCGCCTCGCGGATATAAGTGACCCCGTCAAAGCCGACTTTCACAATATATAGCAATGCACAAAGGGAACCTTGCTTTGAGTGGAAATATATCTGGCATAGGCTTTAGACGGCAATTCTATAGAAAAAACACCTAAAGCTGGCTCTAAGTGTTTTTTTCCGATCTTCCCGGCCTGGTGCTCCCGCCGCCTCATGCGGAGCATTTCGCCGATCATCTGTATATCTTCCGGTTGTGCCTGTCGCCAATGCCGCCCCCTCGCTCCATGCTGCGCCGCTTCCGCACCCCTGTTTCTGTAGGAATCAATTCCGGCATGGATTGCAAGCCGCAGCGCAGCTCCTGCTTCGCCGAATTCAGCAAGTCGGATGAACGGGGTATAATCAACGCGGAACATTAGGAGCTGTAGTGAAGCCGCTTCTCCCCTTCTCATATTCCTATTTATGGTTCAAGCCTCGTAGACTCAAAAACCCAATCTCCCCTTGCAAAAGCTCTCCTCGGGGCCGAAATAGGAGCAGGGAAGCGGCTCCCGGGACAAGACCAGCTTCTGCAGCACCAGACCTGCATCCAGCCCATAAAATCGCAGGGTGTGCATGCCGGCAGTCAATGGATGCTGCGTTGTGGAAGTATGGACATTATTCATAACGGACTCCGACCAATGCCGTGATTCGCCCGCGGCAAACTCCAGGGGCAGTAGGTCTGCCGTAACCGGCGGATGATCATCAAAAGCTACCGCATATTTCAGCCGTCTATCCTCCGCCAGAGGGTTGGTCGGGGCTACATAAACCGTTACTGTATAGGTCTGTTCCTCCGCGGTGCAGACACGGTATTCCAGATATGGAGCATCCTCCGTCCGCTCAAAAAGGGCTGTCGTTGGGAACAGCTTCATGGAGGACAGTGAGCGCCCGTATCCCTTGATCATCTCCCAACGGGCCTCCCCGGCGGCTTCCCGGCCGCAAGTGTGCTCCGCTTCGATTGCAATCACGCCGTGTGCTTCAACAAAGGTCAGATCGGGCAAATCATCGGTGTGTACAACCTCTGCGACGACCGTTGCCTTTACTGTCTGATCGCCGCAAACCATCGTAATTTCCCCCGCTGCCGATGCGTCAAGCCGTTCCCAATCGACATGAACCCAAACGGTTTCCCCGGTCAGAACACTTCCGTGCGTCCGATCTGTCTTGATCCAGTCGGCGCTGGTCTCCAGACGATAAGCAAACGCCTGCTTTCCGGCATTGCTGACGGTTATGCGGCAGCGCTCCTTCTGCAGACTGGTGAATGGCGGGAGCGCTACCGTTCCGGCGGTAAAACCTCCGTCTGTCCCTTCGACATCAACAATCATCAGCGCTTTTTCCTGCGACTCGATATACTTGAACTCCGGATACTGCCAGCCTTCGTCATTCCAGTTTACATAGCCGATATGGGCGGAGGACATCATCCCCTTCCATTTGCCGCCGGATATTTTATGATTGTAGTCCTCTTGCATTTGTACATCTTTGGCAATGGCTTCCTCCACCAAAGCGGCATAATGATTGGCAAGAACACTCTGAGGCCGGAAGCCGCTGTATTTTTGATTCAAGCCCGCGTATATCTGCATTTTTGTCACATTGGCCGATGCTACGGCCGGATAATACACAAGCTGATAGTAAGCATCCTTCTGCTCTTCGCTCACAAGCTCATAATACGTCCGGGCGTCCTTCTCCAACCGGATCGCTTTCTCCAGCACCCGCTGCGCTTCGTTGTAGTGAAGCAGGCTGTATGTGTCTGCATAGGTCACTTCCGGCTTGCGGGCCCCGTTCATCTTCGTATAGTCCGCCAAAACCCGGGCAATGCCCTCGGCAGCCTTTGCATCAACAGCATGACCAAACTGCCGTTCCGCCCATGTCTGCAAAAATTCCGCCGTACGGTTAGGACGTTCTGTTCCCCAGGCCTCGAAATCATAGGCTAGCTCCATGAAATAGGAGAGGGGCAGTTCCATCGGCTTCAAGTCGCCGACATTCACAATCCAGAGGTCCCGGATTCCGTAGTCATAGGCCAGGGACATTTGCTCCCATATTTTCTCAAGCGGAACCGTATTAACCCATTCATAAGACCGGGGGGCACCATGGTAATCAAAATGGTAGTACATCCCCCAGCCGGCCTTCCGTTTCCGATCCGCGGCTTCGGGAAGCTTCCGCATATTGCCGAAGTTGTCATCTGACAAAATGATGGTCACATCATCCAACACGTCCCAATGCTTCAGCCCCTGAACCGTATCTGTCCCATGCCAGAATGCCTCCACTTCCTTGTAGATCGTCAATGCCTGCGGTGCATTGTCCAGGCCATGCTTGCGCAGCAAGGCCTTCTGAGTCAAAATGATGTCCTTCAGCCGCTGAATATTCTGCTCCAGGGTGCCGCCAAGAGCCGAATCCTGTTCGCCGCGCATTCCCAGCGTAATGATATTGGACAAATGCTTATTACGGATGACACCGTCCTCCCAAAACCTCGTAACGGCCTCCGTATTAGCCCAATAATCCCACAAGCCGCTCTCCCCATAATGATGATTGATCTTTTTCCATTCCTCGCCGGCTCGAGACATGGGCTCATGATGGGAGGTACCTATCACAATGCCGTATGCCTCCGCAAGCTCGGCATTGGCCAGCGGATGGCTTTTCCCATCCTCGCTGAAAACGGCGCTCCACATGGCCGGCCATAAATAGTTGCCCTTCAGCCGCAGCAGCAGCTCAAATATTTTCTCATACATCCATTCGTTAAAGCCGCCGCAATGATCCCTCGACCATGAACCCAGCGAAGGCCATTCATCGTTCAGGAAAAAACCTCTGTAGCGAATGGAAGGTTCTTTGGAAGTGAATTCCAATTCTTCCTTAGCAAAGACCAGTTCCCGCCGTCTCGGGGGATGCACATCGGCCCAATATACCCAGGGACTGACTCCGATCAGTTCCGAAATATGATACAGTCCATACAGCGTCCCCCGCTTATCGCTGCCCGCGATAACAACGGCTTTATCCAATTCCGGGCATGGGCGCTCCAAAACCCGGATCATATAGGTCTCACGGCGACTCCGCAGACCTGACACATCAAGCCTGTCTTCCGCAATCAGGGAATCAATGATATCATTATGTCCGACGGAGCCGGCGATGACCGCCATCCCGCTTAGCTGCGCCCTGTCTGTAATCAGCTTGGGCAAAACGGCGGTAACCAGCTCAATATCCTTGGCCAGTGATAACGAGATGCGCCTTATGCCGTCAAAGTCGGTTCCCTTCGCATCAGTGTATATGGGGCACGCCTTGCCATTCTGTACGAGAACAACTGTTTCCGTTGAGCATTGCTTTGCATCGTTCATGATCACAGCACCTTCGTTTCATTTTCTATTTCATAATCAATCTTGGCTATGCGCTTCCGGCACGTTGAGATAAGACACCGCTTCCATCACATGAGGAGGAGATTATTTGGATTTGGCTTATCACGAGCATCTGATCCCTCAAATATTCCTGTTTGTAGACCGCAAATGTTTTGCAGATTGGTCAATTGGAAAAGCAAAAATAGACTTTCATGATCTCACCTTCGTCATTAGCGGAAAAGCCTGCTATTACATCAATGGAGAAAAGGTCATCGTTGAAGCAGGCGATCTGTTGTACATTCCGGAAGGCTGCACCCGGGAAGCCCATACCTTCGAGGAGTCGCCCATGCATTGCTATCCCTTCAACTTTCATTGGGCCGCTCCGTCCAATGACGTCTGCCTTCCATTCGGGTACGTAAGCAAGAAAATGATTACTAAAGAGATCCTTGATTACATTCGTGAATTCAAACAAGTGTGGATGAACAGGCAGCCGTTCTACACCTTCCAGGCCCGCGCATTGTTTGAACTGATTCTTCATCGGCTGCTTTCCAATGATCACCTGCTATCAGCGACCACAATTGACCCGAGAATCAAAAAGGCAACCTACTACATTAACGAGCACTATTCGGACGATATAACGGTTGGCATCCTGGCTGAGCAGGCAAACCTGAATACGGTTTACTTCGGCAAACTGTTCAAAGAAACCACCGGCTCAACCTGCAAGGAATACCTCAATCGCATCCGCATCAACAATGCGGAGATGATGTTGTCCTCGGGCGATTTCAATGTTTCGGAAACAGCGGAGCGCTGCGGATTTCACGATATTTCCTATTTCAGCAACCTGTTCAAGATGATGAAGGGCTATTCCCCATCCTCAGCAAGAAAAAAATAGGAACTTTGAAATGGAAACATTTCTAAACATATCCGAATCCAAGTATAGTAAAGCGCTTTGTCTCATGACCAGCAGCCATGCGGATTGCCACCGTATGCTCCTCAGAAACCTGTTCGTTGTACAATATAATGGCATTGCAATGTGTCCAATTGTTCTCATGGGGATCGGCCATCTTGATATATTTGCCGTCCACCCAAATATCCGCGCATCCAAAATCGCTACTCCCCGAGTCCTTGAACACCAGGATAAGGCGTTTGCTGCAAATGGTTATTTTGAATTCGGGTGCACCATTTTCCGGATGATGCATCCAGTTATAAGGAAACTGGGGAGAGCTGTACGGGTGATCGTCCATTTCCACCATTTGCAGGTCTGTATCGGTCTCTGAAAAACCACCCATATCGATTGTGGCTATATCTCCAGCATTGCTGCGATCGAGCAGCTTCGTTTCGGCAAAATCGCAGCCGATGACAGGAGGCTTACCGGTATTCACATCCGCCTCATCGGGTGATGCCTCATCTGCTAAGTCGAACAGCCAACCCAAACAATCAGCCATCACCCGGTGCCCGGCATTGGCCGGATGGTAGATGTCGAAGAAAAACTGTCGTTTGGAAATCACATTTCCTTCCGCCTTGGTCAGCTGGAACTGCTCCACTACAGCATCCTTTACACTGACCATTGGAAGATCATAATGCCAGCCCACAGGTGACAGCCGTTCCTGCAGGTTCCAGTCATTGACAAACACGCTGAACAGCAAAATGACGACAGGTTTATTCGGCGCGTTCAAGGCCTTCAATACCAGGCTTTCATAACAATTGCCCTTTGTCTCGTCACCCGCGTCATTCACGGCAAATTCAACTACCACAATATCCGGCTCTACAGTTCCTCCCCGAAGCACATCCCGATCATAGCGGACAATGCCCAGCTCCGACGGAGTGCCGCCTACGCCTGCTTTTACCAGTTGGACCGATTCCCCGCCGTTTTTGCCGAACTTTTGCTTGAATAGCGCATAAGATTGGTACGCATAACAATTTTCATGAATCGGAACGGCTCCCGCCCCTTGTGTAATGGAACCGCCAATATAGGCGACAGTTACCTCTTCCCCTCTTCTGGCCTTTTCAATTGCAGCCTTCAGCCTTTTGTTATTGCCTTTGTTCAAAAGGGATTTAGCGATCATCTCGCGATAGGCTTGCGACTCGAAATCCACCGGCTCCTCCACGGAAACTTCGGGAACATGGAACCCGTCATGCAGGTAGAACATAATGCTGACCGTAGCCAGTTCTCCCGCCCGATCGAACAGGAAGGCAAAGCTCCCGGGAACATCATCATCCGTAGACCAGTCGCAACCCTCCATAACCAGCACGGTTTCCGAGCCATCTGCCGGGCAAGAAAGCTCAAGCCGGGTGCCGGATTCGTACTTCCTCGTTTTGCCCCAGTTATGGTACGCAACCCGAACGTTAGCCACGTCCGGGTTATGCGCCTTCACGGTAATCCCGATACTATGGACCAAGCGGTGCAAGCCTTCGCAATCGCTTAGAAGCGCCAGTATGTCCTCATCTCCAACTCCTCCCGTATACCTGGCCTTATCGGCCAGCCTCCCCTCCAAATAAATCTCCTGCGAAAAGCTTCCGTCCGGACGGGCGGTTCCTTCGATCATGGTTTCATACATAACGTAAAATCCGCTTCGTCTTGTCACTGGGTCTTTAGGTGCCTTGGGGCCTTCCATCTCATCCTGCTGCGCAAACCCTGAAAAACGTTCGTTCATGGAAAATATGTCTCCTTTTTCTTTTTTATAGTTGGATAAGGATGAAGCAGCCGGAGAGATCACATTTGATCGCACCATCACTCCCCGGATCACAATCAGCTAAACCGGAACCAGCCGAAGTCGAAATTGGAACCCGGCAAAAATATGAACGTAACCTTCTGCGGTCCCTTTAGCGGCTCCAGCGTGAAGGTGCGCTCCTCGTAGCCTTCGGCATACGCAAACTCTACAAGTTGTCTGCTTTCCCCTTTTGCTCCTTCGAACTGGATATGCAGCGTATTTTTGTCGATTGGCGACCTGCCGTATACAGTCAGCTTCGAAGCCCCGGTTTCGCCGAAATCCATATTGTCGAAGACTAGAGACACATTATTGCCGATTCCTTCAACACAACTCCGGGCTTTCTGGAAGCTGTCCCCATAGATGCGGTCGCACTCCCCGGCATGGTTTTGTTCAAGGGCTCTGCTCATCTTTTGAAAATAAAATCCTTTGATATGAACCTTCTTCCATAACACGAAGCAGAGAGAGGTAATGCCGCGAAGCCGCTTGGAAAGCTTGTAGGTCTCCTCCTGATACACATTCCACCGGCTTGGCTTCTGGTAGACCGCATCGGCCAGAAGGGTGCTGCCATCCTCGCCCGGCATGCCTTCCCAGATTTGCAGGGCATACGGGCTATCGTCCAGCGCAAAGATAGGAATGATGATCGTATCGGAGCCGTAAGCGCCAAAGTCAATATTGCGGAAGCCCACCTGGGTTTCCCCATCGCGGCTGGTGGCAACGCCCCGGTCATTGCCGTTCCCTACCTCGCCTTTGCTGTATTGGTACAATCCGGCGGAAATAAAGCAATAAGGGTCCAAATAAGCGGTGCCCAGGCCCGAAGCCTTGAACTCCAACTGGGAGATCAGCTTGGTCTTGTCCGTGCCATTGCGGCTTGTGCAGCGGAGGCGAAATTCTCCGTCACCCAAAGCGGTTACGACAGCTTCATGCCCCTTAGCCTCCACCTTGGCAATATTGGACTGGATACCGGCATCATTCACTGCATTCCATTCTACTTCCGTATAGGAAGTATTTGCGGGATACAGCTCGACCGTCACCTTTATGGTCTGTAGTTCTTTGCTGAACGCCTGGCCCATAGGACTTTTAATGTCCATTTTGCGCAGCGGAATCTCCTGTGCCGTTCCAACGATGCAAGGCAGCTCCTGGTTGCAGATATGGGCCGATATGCCCTGAATCATTCCTGGATGTGCCGGTAACGATTCCAGTTGCAGCACGCTGTCAGACAATCCCGCCGAGGATACCTTAACCGTAATGGCTCCCGGCTCAAGACCGGCCCCGACAATAGCCATCAGTTTGCCGCTGAACAGCCTTCTGCTGGTTCCTTTGTACGGATCAAAATCTGTACTGTCCCCGTTGTCCAGCCCCAGCAAACGGCCTGCTCCCCCCACCTGAACATGAACCCGATTATTGGCGTTTTCGACAATTCGGCCCTGATCATCTTCCATTTGAATCTCCAGAAAAATCAGATCCGTGCCGTCCGCCACCAGTTGCTTCTTATCCGGTGAAAGCCGGATGCGGCTGGCATCGCCGAAGGAGCCTTTAATATCGGTGGCAATTATGCAACCGTTTTCATCATAAGCCACGACCTTCAGTTCACCCTTCCGGTACGGAATTTGCCACCAGCCCACCAGCCCGGTTCCGTGCTCATGCTGCGGCTCGTGCGAGCCCAGGGATTCACCCTCGAAGAACAACTCTACCCGGGGAGCATTGGAAGCAACACGAACATCGATCAGTTGGCCTTCGTTAAAGTCCCAATACGGAAACAGATGAATCATGGGCCGGGTTTTGTAGTCTGTCCAGGCTGACTGGTAAATGTAATAAGGGTCTTTCTTGAAGGTAGCCGTATCCAGTTGACCGAAGTAGGAATTTTTCGTATGATACGGGGTTGGCTCCCCGATATAATCAAAGCCGGTCCAGATAAACTGACCCATGGAATACGATGTGTCCCGCTCCGTCAAAATGCAAAATTCCGGTGATTTTGCCCCCCAACTGGTCGTGCTGTTCCCCAATGAAGAGCACTGCTCATCATCATCCGCGAGAATGGATTTGGACAAGGGGAAGTGATAGACGCCGCGGCTTTGCACCACCGAACTGGTTTCACTGCCGTAAATAACCCAGTCCGGGTGCTCCTCATGGTGCTGGTCATAATATTTTTCCCCATAGTTGTAGCCTGCCAGCTTCACCAGGTCAGCGCATTTTCTGGCATTTTCCCAAGGCATGAAGTTGGAGCCGATCGTTATCCATCCGTTGCCCTTGGGGTCATGCAGCTCCACCTCCCGCATCAGCATCAGCGTCACTTCCTGGCCTCTCTCATCGGCATGGGTATCATATATTTCGTTGCCGATACTCCACATAATTAAGCTGGGATGGTTGCGGTCGCGCCTGATCCAGCTTTTTACATCCTTAGGCATCCAATCTTTAAAAAATCTCGCATAATCATAAGGCGTTTTGGGCCGCTCCCACATATCGAACGCTTCCGACACCACCAGAAAACCCATCTCATCCGCCAAATCCATCAACTCAGGCGCAGGCATATTGTGGGCAGTACGAATGGCATTGACCCCCATCTCCTTCAGCAACGCCAGCCGCCTCCGCAGAGCCGTCTTGTTGAACGCCGCGCCGAGCGCCCCCAGGTCATGGTGCTCGCACACACCGTTCAGCTTCACCTTGCCGCCATTCAAAAGAAATCCCTGCTGCGGGTCCATCTCGATATGCCGGAAGCCAATGCACTGCCCAATCTCCTCCAGCGCCGCATGCGGTTCCATCCGCTCAAGCCGGGTAACCAGCCGGTACAGCCAGGGAGCATCCACGCTCCACAGACGGGGGGAAGGAGCCTGAAAAGCCAACTTGCTCCGAACCATTGGTCTGGAGTCCGGCAGCACCACTTCACTGACGGAAGCCACCATTTCCGCACCAGCACGCAGTTCGTGAGTCAGCCTCAGCGGCTCGCACACCGCCGCCTCGGTTTCAACCTCCACCGTCCAGCCCTGCTCTGTCTGCTTCGTAGTTACATAAATGCCGTCTGTAGCAATATAATTGCGTTCTCTTGTTTTAAGCCAAACGTTCCGGTACACCCCTGCTCCAGAATACCACCTGCTGCCGGGACTTTGGTGCACCACCTTCACCACAACCTCGTTTTCGCCCTCCACAAGGGCCGGAGTCAGATTATGCTCGAAGGAGGAGTACCCGTATTTCCATTCACCTATCCACTGTCCGTTTACATAAACGGAAGAGTCCATGTACACCCCATCAAAAGCCAGCAGCCATTCCCGCTCGCCGGGAGATGCCTGAAAGCGCTTCCGATACCAGCCAATACTGTTCTCATACAAGTCCAGCGTATTATAAATCAACCAATCATGGGGAAGATCCACAGATTCGAACGCCAAGCCCGACCATTCTGCCGTACCCAAATCGCTTTTTGCAAATTCCCATCCATCATTAAACAGCACCTTTGAATTTCCAAACAATAACCTCGCCTCTTCCGGATTATGTTTGCCTGCAATCTTTCAGATATCTCCTTGTTCATCCATAGTATGGCATATTTCTCCTTTGTCGTCTTTACAGAAATTAAACATTCGTAGGAATAAAAAAAGATAAATTGGGGGCGCTGGAAAAGAAAACCCTTGAGAATGTTGCCTACGGACATGATTCCTTCGACCCCCGCAGACAAAGTTAGACGGCTCAAGAAGGACCAATTTATCGGGAGCTACTACACAAGTGATGAACTAAACGATTTGTTCGAAGTTGTGAAAGGCGGTCCGGTTGGGTTGGCTGTCATTCAGGCAGCTTTTACGGGCTGCGGCGAAGTGAAATTGTCGGACTTAAATGGGCCATCAACTTCCAGCATCAGACAATTACCATTAAGCACACGGTTATCCCTGTGTCGTATCAGGGCAAACAAATCATAGTGGCGAAAGACCGGGACAAAAACAAATCGAGCTATCTACTTTGCCGCTCGTCCTGAAAAAGCATAACTTGCGGCGGATTCGTTTCCACGATCTTCGGCACAATGTGCCAGCTTGCTTTTGCTAACGGTGTCAGCTTAAAGGAAATTCAGGCATGGCTGGGGCATAGCCATTATTTCACGACCGCCAACATCTATGTTCATCTTGAATACAGCTCAAAGATTTCTTCGGCTCAAGTGATGAGCAATACATTGCAAATTCCGGGTATGCAAAAAGCTCCTGAATCTCCAAGAGGAAATTCAAGAGCTCGTTCATTGTTAAAGCGATGCGGTCGAGAGGACTCGAACCTCCACGGGGAGTTAGCCCACACGGACCTGAACCGTGCGCGTCTGCCAATTCCGCCACGACCGCATATTATGTATTCATGATGATGTTTTTAATCACCGTAATTAAGATTATATCTCTCATGGATCGTAAAATCAAGTAGTTTTTATATTATTATATTTTTCTATAAATAACACCTAGAAACATGCATATAAAACTGGATATCGCGCACCATATATGGTAATATGAACGCATCAGGAAAGGAGGTGCGTCAACATTAGTAATCATATGTTGAGCGTATCCCTTACCCTATCCGCTAATCTCTAATTTTCAGAGTTAACGGAGGCGCGGGATACGGATCAAGGCTTTAGCCAAGCGCCACGGGTGAAAAGACCGTCCATAAAGACGGTCTTTTTTATTTCAGCTTATTAGCTACCGAATAAAGTTACATATTGTGAAAAGAGGCGATTACCGTGTCTTGGATACTTGGCGGCTCTGTTTATACGTGTCGACTCTCAAAGAAAGGGATATGGCATAAGCAGAGCCCTTTATTTTTATATAACTAGCGATATATGTTCTCTCATTTAAGCTTAAGCCCGTAAACCTCGGTATATAAAAGCTGCTTGAACGGAGCAAACGCTTGTTCTGACAACGCATCTGGATAACTCATAATTTGAAGCGGCAGATCAGCCTGTCCTTCTCTTAGAGGAGGCTGTACATATTCAAACGGATTCAGATGAAACCCCAAACGTTCATAAAAACAGATTCTTCTCCGGGTCCATTCATCCACTGGCGGCTCAACCTCCAGTACTACCGGTTTATCAGACTGTAAGATAAATCTACTCATGAGCTTTTTGCCTAATCCGCCACCTCGTATACGGGAATCTACCGCAATGTGCTCTACAAACCGAAAATATGCAAATTCCCAGCCCGCCAAAAAGGCCACTGTATTGCCCTGCTCATTCTTTTCAGTCATGATGCGATAGCTAGGATGCTTCAATAAAGCTTTTTGAGACTCAAACGACCTGCACTCTGATTCTGGAAAAGAAGCATCCATGATCGCATATATTTCAGAAAAATCGGGTTCATTCATCTTATATCCAGCTCCTTTACCCCTAAATCCCCTAAATGATGGCTGTATTCCATCATTAAGAGGAATGTTTAGACCTTGTGCAATTCCGTAAGCGTCAGCAAAATATGCTCCAATAGCTCCGGGATATCCTCCATCTGATCTTCATTAATTTGTCTGGAAAATTGAAGCTCAATCTTGTTTTGATATGTAGCTGCCTTCTCCCCGTAAACAAAGCTGAGCGTTTGGAGCGGCCTAAGATCCGGCTTCCAAACTTGCGTCAATATATCTTCAATCTGACTGCACTGTGTTTCCATCTCACGAACTTCCATATAGAAGCTAAGCAGCAGTACACATCCGGGGATTTGATCTTCGATCTCCAAAATTTCCGCAGCCAAGTTGTTTAAATCTGCATTTAGGCGAATTTCTGCCGTCACACCGGGTCGTTCCTTCAGCATGAATTGTATAGCGAATTCACGCGACATCACGGACATTTCCAATCGGTCGATCCGTTGCGTGATTTCAATACGTGAATCCAGACTATCCAGATCGTATACTGCATTTTCCATACCTACTTTTAAATTATCAAAAACCGTCGGGTCAAACATGTTCATTTCACCTCTGCCTATCATTCCTTATGTTTCATACATTTAACATTCAAATATGATTCCAATCAAATGAGTATATCATAAATGTTGACAGCCAAGAAATTCATCGATATTCAAAGCAAAAAAGCTTTCTAAAAAACCTATAATCAACGGAATAAAATGGTGTAAGTTATATCTTTTTTGCCCATTAACACTACAATATGTAATGTTATAATCACACGAGTGGGTTACATGATACATAGTTCATTTTCTTTTCTACAGAACTTCCTTAGATTCTACTCCTGAGAGATGAAAAAATACACCTTTGTAACATAATGTTCTATTATATTTATTTTATTGATAAATATCCCTTTTTATTATTCCAATTTACTGGTAAATAGTATACAATAAAATCAACTTAATTACCAATATATTCATATAAATGAATATAAATCCCAAAAAAGAGAGGAATTTATTCATGAAAAAAACGTTGTTAGCTTCATTAGGCTTGACCCTTATGCTAAGTACTTCTGCCAGTGTCGCGTTAGCCGAAGAAGCAAATTCTGTACCAGTAGCAAAGGAATCAATTCTTGCCTCTTCACTTACAGGTAATGAACAGGAGCCAAATGATGATTTTGACCAAGCTAACGAATTTTTAATAGGTGATGCTTTCATTGGAACCCTCGGTAAAGAGGGGGTACCCGGAGTCTGGGAAGCCTACGATGTATTTAAATTTAAGGCTTTTGAATCACAAGAAGTTCATTTTACAATTCAGGGAGACAGATATCCTGATTGCTGGTTGCAACTGACTATTTACGATAGTAATGGTCAAAGAATTAAACGTTCAAGAAACGGCCAATACTTTTTAAATACAGATGTTGAAAAAGGTAAGGAGTACTACCTAGCCGTCGATGCGCCAGGACTTCAACCTTACACAGGAAAAACATTCTTTTATAAAGTCTCTTCTGAAGTTGTAGAGTAAACTATTTAAAATCATGAACCTAATCAAGTAGTTAAATCATTATTTAATGCCTGCTGTTGTATTGGATACATACAAAAGGCACGTATAAAAATCAAAAAAATCTCTAACTATACCAAAAGCCGCGTCCCTATCTCAAGGGGCGCGGCTTTTGGTAGTTCAATCATTCCATTCCGTACATTCAGTCATTAAAGCTCCATCTATTTCTTACGACAAACGTGAGCTAAAATCCTCATAGGAGAACTGGCGGATCACCTTAATGCCTTCTTCGTCATTGTAGCTGGCGATGGCTGGCAGGTTGACTCCGTTAAACATGTGGTTTTTGACCATCGTATAATGGGCCATATCGCAGAATACAAGCTTGTCTCCCGGCTTCAAAGGCTCTTTAAAGGAATAGTCCCCGATCACATCTCCGGCTAGGCAAGTAAGTCCACCGAGTCTGTAGGTGTGTGCATACTCACCAGGCTTGCCTGCATCAATGATATTCGGACGATATGGCATAGCCAGTACATCAGGCATATGACATTCAGCCGAAGTATCCAGAATCGCAATGTCCATTCCGTTTTTCATCGTATCCAGAACTGTAGCGACCAGATAACCGGTATTCAAAGCGATAGCTTCGCCCGGCTCCAGGTAAACCTGTACACCATATTTATCCTGGAAATATTGGATACAGCGTACCAGCGTGTCCAGATCATAGTCTTCTCTGGTGATATGATGACCACCGCCAAAATTAAGCCATTTCATCTGCTTAATGTATGGTCCGAATTTCTCATCCACGACTTTAATGGTGCGCTCCAGTGTGTCTGAATTCTGTTCACACATCGTATGAAAATGAATACCGTCTACGCCATCCAGATCCTCAGGCTTAAAGTTAGCCAAGGTCACACCCATTCTGGAGTTGTTGTAGCAAGGATCATAGAGCGGAGTTTCGATTTCCGAATATTCCGGATTGACTCGAATTCCAATCTCTATCTTTTTGGAAGTCACGCCTTGCACCTTACTTTTGAACCGCTTCAATTGATCGAAAGAGTTGAAAACCACGTGGTCGACATACTCCAGCAACTCATCGAATTCCCGATCAACATAAGCAGGTGCGTATACGTGAACTTCTTTGTCCATTTTTTCCCGACCGAGTCTCGCTTCGAACAGCGAGCTGGCGGTTACGCCTTTTAAATATTTTCCAACCAGAGGAAATGTCGAAAACATCGAAAATCCTTTAAGCGCAAGCAAAATATTACAGCCTGTTCGCTCTTGAACAGAATTTAAAACCTCAAGGTTTTTCACAAGAAGTCTTTCGTCAACAAGGTAACAAGGTGATGGAAGTCCGCTAATATCAATATTCATCGCAGGCCTCAATCAAGCAACGTTGGCGTAAAGCTTTCTTGCCATGGCAATCCGTGTTTATTCAGTGCTTCCATGAATGGATCTGGATCAAATTCCTCAACGTTGTATACGCCTGGTTTTTTCCAGATGCCTTTAATGATAAGCATTGCGCCGATCATGGCAGGAACGCCTGTTGTGTAGGAAATGGCTTGGGAGCCAACCTCTGCATAACATTCCTCATGATCACACACATTGTATACATAATACGTTTTCGGTTTTCCGTCTTTAATACCCTGAATGATACATCCAATGTTCGTTTTACCCTTGGTTCTAGGTCCCAGGGAAGCCGGGTCTGGCAAAATGGCTTTCAGGAATTGCAATGGAATGATTTGCTGTCCTTCGTAATCAATAGGCTCGATGGAAGTCATGCCTACGTTTTGAAGCACGTTCAAATGATTCAGGTAATTGTCCGAGAAAGTCATCCAGAAACGGATTTTTTTCACACCTTTAATGTTCACTGCAAGAGATTCCAGTTCTTCATGGTACAAAAGATATATATTTTTCGGTCCGATTTCAGGAAGGTCATATACCTTTTTCTCGGAAAGCGGCTCAGTTTCAATCCACTCTCCATTTTCAAAGTAACGGCCCTTCGCCGTAATTTCCCGAATATTAATTTCCGGATTAAAGTTAGTTGCAAAAGGATATCCGTGGTCTCCTGCATTCGCATCTACAATATCAATCGTATGAATTTCATCAAAATAATGCTTTTGAGCATAAGCCGTAAATACTCCAGTCACGCCTGGATCAAAACCGCTGCCCAGCAGAGCTGTAATGCCCGCTTTTTCGAATCTTTCTTTGTAGGCCCATTGCCAGCTGTATTCAAACTTCGGCGTATCCGGCGGTTCATAATTCGCCGTATCAACGTAATGAACGCCTGTCTCAAGGCAAGCATCCATAATCGTTAAATCCTGATAAGGGAGAGCCACATTGATAACTACATCCGGTTGAAAGCTTCGAATCAGGTCAATGACCATGTCGGTGTTGTCAGCATCAAGCTGAGCCGTTTGTATCTTAGTACGGCCTCCACCCAGCTTTTCTTTAAGCGCATCGCATTTCTCAACAGTTCTGCTCGCGATACAAATTTCTTCAAATACATCTGGGTTTTGGCAACATTTATGCACCACAACGCTGGCCACGCCACCGGCGCCAATAATCAATGCTTTTCCCAAAATAAATAACCTCCTTATTCCATACGCTAATCGCTAATCATTCTTGCAAACAAAATGATTATAAAGACATCCCACCAAATAATCAAGAAAAACGATAATTTGCAGTGTAAAAATTCACACCGCTATGTCACAAAAATTTTACAAATCCCAAATTCAGGTATGAAAACGCCATAAAATGAAGAGAACAAAAGCAACTTCAAAGGCATTTCAAGGAAGTCAGTACACGTTTACCGGAAGTTTTTTTGCATTCCAAGCAAACAGCCTTAAAGAGTTTATATTATCTTATATCAAATAAAAAGGCCACCCCGCCAATTCCTATGAAGAAGATTCAGAGGGGGAAAGAGCTATGTCATGAATAAAGCCGCCCCCGATGCGGGAACGGCTCTGTACAGCATTAAAGCTTGTTAAACCATGATTTTGCAAATATCGTTGGTGAATTCAACCGGGTCTTGCAGTGGCAAGCCTTCGATCAACAGGGCCTGATTATACAGCAATGCTGTATAAAGATTGACCTTCTCCTTGTCCACGGCAAAAGCCTCTTTCAGAGAGTTGAACACCGCATGATTGATGTTGATTTCCAGCACTTTATTCGCTTTGACATCGGCGTTGTTCGGCATGGCATTTAAGATTTTCTCCATTTCAATCGTCACTTCGCCGTCTGCGGACAGACACACCGGATGTGTCTTCAAGCGCTTGGAGGCTTTAACACTGGATACCTTGCCTTCCAACAAGCCCTTCATGTACTCGAACAGCTCTTTGTTGTCGTTTTGTTCCGCTTCTGTTTCCTTCTCGTTCTCGTCAGTCTCAATGCCCAGATCGCCACTGGATACAGATTTGAACTCTTTCTCCTTGTAGCTCAAGAGCATTTTAATAGCGAACTCATCAATATCGTCGGTGAAGTACAGAATTTCGTAGCCTTTGTCGGCCACCATTTCGGTCTGCGGCAGCTTCTCAATACGCTTGTTGGATTCCCCGGAAGCATAGTAAATATACTTCTGATCCTCAGGCATACGGGATACATATTCGTCCAGTGTAACCTGCTTTTTCTCTGTAGAAGAGTAGAACATGAGTAGATCCTGAAGTGTCTCCTTATGTCTGCCATAATCGTTGTAGACGCCAAATTTCAATTGTCTGCCAAATGATTTGTAGAATTGATCATACTTTTCCCGGTCATTTTTGAGCAGGGTCAGCAGTTGGCCTTTGATTTTGCTTTCGATATTTTTGGCAATCAGCTTCAGTTGGCGGTCATGCTGCAACATTTCTCTGGAAATGTTCAGCGACAAGCTTTCGGAGTCCACCATACCTTTGACAAAGCTAAAATAATCCGGCAGCAGGTCAGGCGATTTTTCCATAATCAGCACGCCGTTAGCGTACAGTTCCAGTCCTTTTTCATACTCCTTGGAATAGAAATCAAACGGGATATTTTCTGGAATAAACAAAATAGCCTGATACACCACCGCGCCGTCCGCGCTGACGTGGATATGCTGGAGTGGCTTGTCGTAGCCATAGCGTTTTTCCGCATAAAAATGTTGATAATCTTCGTCGGTCAGCTCGCTTTTGTTCTTTCTCCAGATGGGAACCATGCTGTTAATACGCTGCTCTTCTTCGTAATCTTCGAACTCGTTGTCACTGCCCTCTTTCAAACGTTTGCCTGTAACATCCATCTTGATCGGATAGCGAATAAAGTCAGAGTATTTCTTGATCAGTGCTTTTAAACGATACTCGTCCAAATATTCGTCGTAGGACTCGTCCTCGGTATTTGCTTTGATTTTCAAAACAATCACAGAACCGACTTCATCCTTCTCTGCTGGCTCAATGGTATACCCGTCTGCACCTGTGGATTCCCACTTATAAGCGGTATCGCTGCCCAGTGCCTTTGTAGTCACTGTAACGACATCCGCCACCATGAACGCAGAATAGAAGCCGACCCCGAACTGTCCAATGATGTCATGTCCATCCTTGGATCCATTCTCATTTTTGAACGCCAGCGAGCCGCTTTTAGCAATAACACCCAGATTGTTTTCCAGCTCTTCCTTAGTCATACCAATTCCGGTATCGCGAAGGGTGAGCGTTCTGTTCTCCTTGTCAGCCGTTACTTTGATATAGTAATTTTCTTTGTCAAAGACCAGTTGATCGTCCGTCAGCGCTTTGTAATAAATTTTGTCAATCGCATCACTTGCGTTGGAGATCAGCTCTCTTAGAAAAATTTCCTTTTGCGTGTAAATCGAGTTAATCATCATTTCGAGCAGACGCTTGGACTCAGCCTGAAACTGTTTTTTCTCCATTCTGATATCTCCTTTCGAATATGAACCTTATGTAAGGCTGCACATGGGGAACCGCCCAAACAGGAAAACCTGTTAGCACTCCCCTCATTCGAGTGCCAGCCTACCTTTTTTTATAACATTCCTCATTTTTTATGTCAATACGATAGATACTCGGTACAGCCCCAATCTCGAAATCGTTAGTGCCTGATCTGCTTAAACATGACGTTAAACATCTCGACAGAAGATGGGAACAACCCTTGTACATGGGGAATCAGGTTACCTCTAATCCGTAACTCATCCTTGTCCAGATGCTGCAAATCCTCATGAAAGAACCACACGATGGGATAGTCTCCATCCTTATCCCTGCTTCCTGCATTCAAACAAACGGGGCCCTGATCGTCCTCTGCAATTGCAAAAGGGATATAGCCTGCCGATAGCAAGGGCGACCATTCGCGGATCAAATCATGAAATCCTTTCAAGCCTTGACCCACAGGCAGTCGCGGAAACTCGATAAAGGCACAATCGCTCCAGTATACTCCAGGAATGAATTCGTTATCGAATTGTAAAGACACATAATGATAGGACATGATGAAACTTCTCAGCAGGGGAGGAAGCTCGAAGTGGTAGGTTTCTTCAAGATCCCGAACCTCCTGTTCTGTGATCTGCGAAGAAAGAGGCTTCCACTTGATCCAGCCCTCCTCATCGACATTGCCGTCACGCATCTCGAAGGGTACATTTTCTACCAAGTCCATAAAAAAAGCTTCATCCATATGAGCAAATAACTCCTTCATGGATGTGCGAATATCCGCCTTCTTGTCCATGTCCCCGCACCTCTTTCCTTTCTATATCAGAACTGCATCATATGCCATTACATATTTTTTCAAGTTCAGCATAACAGATTTTGCTTTTATCATCATTTTCAAGATATTAGTATTACCAGCGCTCTCTGCGGGGGTAATCCGCAAGTCTCCGCTCGTATCTGCTCATTTCAGGCCCACCTCGTTTCGATATCAGCTGAACTCTTAAAATTCACATATACATACATTTACAACTTATAAAATCCGATATAAGTACAAGCACCTCGTAAAGTGTCAAGACTACATAAGGAGATTGATCTATTCATGAAAAGAATCACCGCACTTGTTATCCTATCCCTGCTATTAATTGTAACCCCGATCTACGCTGCTGCACCAGCGCCCATGCTGGTCTATGTGGATCAGAGCAACCACTCCTTCATCCCTCTCCGCCTCCTGAACAGCTATGAAGGGATCACTATCAACATGACAGCAACGGACAAAAAGATTGAGATTGCCCAAGATGATACCCGGCTCACATTATTTGCAGGACAGTCTACAGCCAAAGTTAATGACCAGACCGTTCGTATGCAAAGCGTTCCTTTTACCGACAATGGTTCCACCTATGTTCCCTTGCAGTTCATCAGCCAGCACCTAAACCTGCAAGTCTCATGGCAAAAGGAAACCTCATCCGTACATATCAAGCAAGGCACAACGTCCGTCACGCTTCCGGTACTCACGGGCAAGCTACCCGGCAGCACCACACCGATCACGACGGCTCACAAGAGCTTCAAGGTCGGATCACGCACCTTCTCCGCCAAGGTGGTCACCATCTCCATACTTCATCCCAAGGTGAATCTGGACGTGGCGCTGGCAGGCAATACCATCGGCAAAGTGGAGAACTTAAGCGGTCTCGCCAAACGTAATCAAGCGGTTGTAGCCATAAACGGTACCTACTTTGACGCGTATACCCAAAGCTCTTACAAAACACCTTACGGCTATCTGGTCAGCCATGGGAAATTGTTGAAAAAAAGCTCCGGCGACCAACGAACCGTCTTTACTTACGATGCTAACCATTTGGCCGAGCTGGTTTCCGGCCCTGCCTTTGAAGAACGGTTAAGCGAAGGCAACGTCGAAGGCGCCCTTCAAGCTGGACCTCGTCTGGTGACGAACGGAAAGGTTTCCCTGAATGTCAAAGCTGAAGGCTTCAAGGACCCCAAAATATTAACAGGCGGCGGGGCCCGCAGCGCACTCGGGATTACACAGGATCATAAGCTAATCCTTCTGACCACAGGCGGAGCCACTATTCCACAGCTCGCTCAAATCATGAAGCAGGCGGGCGCTTATCAGGCCATGAATTTGGACGGCGGTGCTTCCAGCGGGCTGTATTACAACGGCTCCTATCTCACCACACCCGGTCGCCAAATCAGTAATGCGATTATTGTAAAATATCAATAGGCTTAAAGGCTGTCTTCGCGGGTGTGTGAGCCGTGGGGATGGCCTTTTCCATTTTGGGTTTCCACCTGTTCATGGACTGCTTACTACATTCATCGTGCTATCCTCCTGATTTTGGTCGGCGAATCTCCGTTTTTTCACGTATTCTGCCATCCATGTATGTCATATTGCTGAGGGAAATTTTGCCTGTACATAAAGTATAGCAATGCTTGCAGGGCCAGACAATATGTATAGGCTAACATCCATTCGCACAAAAAAAGCCTTCCCTCACGATGTAGTGAAAGAAGGCTGCTTTATGGATTTAAACGATACTAAAGAGCTGTTAGATCAGAAAAGATTTAGTAATAATCACCAGCAAAATGAACAATACCAGAATCGCGCCTGTGGATGTCCATGCTCCACCGCCACCGTAGCCAACTTCACCCATGTCTGAATCCCTCCTTGCTTTAAAGCATACTCTTATTGTATGAAGAAAAGCGGTATACGATAGGGCACATTGGCAAGTTTATTTGGCAGGATAGCTTCCTAGAAAATGGACTGGTACATCTCGGATGAATCGGTAATTACTCGTGGTGACAATTGACAGAGAATTTCGTCAGTTCTGCGCAGCAACCTGCTCGCATCCTTGTTCTTCATTTTTTGAAGGAGTGGGGTTTCTAACTGGGATGAAAGAAATTGAATGGTGCCTATAAAAACGACAACATCTAATCCTGGGTAGGTTTCGGTATGTAATAAGTGTAGCAAGTCAGTCATGGATAGGGATCTTGGAGAGAAAAGGCTGTCGTTTTCTTTCATATATAGGGATTTCAGCATGGAAGTCAAAGCCCAGTCACATAAGATAATGCAGCATTGGAGCTGGTTGTGCTTTTGCAGGATTTTGGCTAGTTTCATGTGGTATTGGGATTGTGTGTAGAAATCGGTTCATATCTATTCCTCCAGAGAATTTCAATATTAGTCTTATTATACCCCAAAATAATACTTATAGATATTATTAATATTTATTGTATTCATCATTCAATGTTTTCCTTTAGATATCTTGTCTACACTTTTAGAATAGTGAGGTGTAGACGATGGAAGATAAAGAAGTTCTTAAATTAGTGGGTGCCAGGATACGTGCTTTGCGAAAAGAAAAGGGCTTGTCTCAGGAATCGCTTGGAGAAAAAGGTGGATTTCATTTTTCATACATAGGGCAGATTGAACGTGGGGAAAAGAACGTATCGTTATTGAATATAGCTAAAATTGCAGATGCACTGGATGTTAATTTGATTCAGCTTTTTGCTTATGTAAATGAGGAAATTAAGGTTACAAAGCATGAAGCCGAACTAAATGAAATACTAACATTGCTTAGAAAGTCAAACCCTCAAAAAATTAAGCTAGCGAAAAATATTGTTAAAGAGATTTTAAACAATGAATAATGACACGCACGCATACGTGATTCAGTTACATCGTTAGAAACATATCAAAAAAGCCGCTCATCAGATTGATCTAATGAACGACTTTTTTTGCGTAACTGCTTAGTAGCGTGTTTGCGCCTTTTCAGTGTTTCTAATTTCTTATCATTTCCTTAATTCAGCAAGTACCTCTTTCGCTAAAGCAACGATATTGGCTGCGTTAAAGCCAAAGGCCTCTACAACTTCGGCTCCTTTACCAGATGCGCCAAAACGATCAATGGCTAACATCTTACCGTCCAGACCGATATAGCGTTCCCAGCCAAAGCTTGCCCCCATTTCAATGCCAACGCGGGCACGTATTGCTTTGGGCAAGACTCTTTCTTTGTAAGCTTCGTCCTGCTGATCAAAAGCAGATGTGTTCGGCAAGCTTACGACAGATGCTGAAATGCCTGCGTTTTCCAAGATACTCTGTGCTTCGACAGCCAGCTTCACCTCTGAACCACTTGCGATTAACAGCAAATCTGGTACTTCTTTGGAAGCAGGCGCTAAAATATATCCGCCTTTTTTCACACCTTCCAATGCCTTTTCAGAACTGCCTGCAAGGACCGGCAAAGCCTGACGTGTAAGGACAAGTGCTGTCGGTGTTGAAACTGATGAGATCGCCATATGCCAGGCAGCGATCACTTCATTTCCGTCTGCGGGACGGATTACATTTAAATTCGGCATCGCACGCAATCCTGCCAGTTGCTCGATCGGCTCATGGGTAGGTCCGTCTTCTCCTACGATAATGGAGTCATGGGTTAGGACGTAAATCACCGGAAGTTGCTGAATGGCCGCCAAGCGTATAGCTGCTTTTAAATAATCGGAAAATACAAAGAAAGTCCCTCCATAAATCTTTAACCCACCGTGCAGCGCTATGCCATTCATTTCAGCTGCCATCGCAAACTCACGTACACCAAACCAAATGTTGCGTGCAGCAGGAGCTGATTTAGAAAAACGTTCATCTCCTGCAATTAATGTCTTATTGGAGCTCGCTAAGTCAGCTGAACCGCCAAATAAATAAGGGACCTGCTGTGCAATCAAGTTCAAGATGTCACTGCTGGTATCTCGTCCTGCTTTACTTGAGCTTGCTTCGTAATCAGCCAGTGGTTTTTCCCAATCTAAGGGCAGTGTATTGGTAAAACTGTCATGAAACTGTTTAGCCAGTTCTGGATAACTTTCCGTATATTTCACCATTAGAGCCTGCCATTCAGCCTCGGCTTTGGCACCACGAGTTGCTACTTTTTCACGAAAAAGGGTATAGACTTCCTCTGATACGGTAAAAGCCGGTAGTTCCCATTGATAGCTCAATTTTGCCGCAGCCGTTCCTGCTTCTCCCAGAGGTGAACCATGAACTTTATGCGTACCTGCATGCGGTGAGCCAAACCCGATCACAGTCTTCACTTCAATAATTGTAGGTTGCGTATGATTTTCTCGTGCCAAGTCAATCGCTGCAGTAATCTTGCTAAGATCATTACCGTCTGTAACCAAGATATGTTGCCACCCACTGGACTCAAACCGCTGTTTTATATTTTCTGAGAAAGAGTGACTCAGTTCTCCATCCAGCGATATGTCATTGGAATCGTATAGCATGATTAATTTATCCAATTGCTCATGGCCAGCATGAGAGATCGCTTCATTAGCCACGCCTTCCATTAAATCACCATCTCCGCACAGACAATACGTGTAGTGATCCACAATCGGAAAGGACTCCTTATTATATAAACCTGCTAAATGCCGTTCTGCCAATGCCATGCCAACAGCCATCGCCACCCCTTGTCCCAAGGGTCCCGTCGTTGCTTCTACACCGTCGGTGTGTCCGACTTCTGGATGCCCGGGCGTTCGGGAACCTAGCTGCCGAAATTTCTTCAAATCGTTAATCGTCACATCAAAACCGGATAAGTGAAGCAGACTGTAAAGGAGCATGGACCCATGGCCAGCAGACAGAACGAACCGATCCCGATTTTCCCATCGCGAATTTTTGGGATTTACAAGTAATGCCTGTGACCAAAGAGCATAAGCCATAGGTGCTGCACCTAAAGGTAATCCGGGATGCCCAGAGTTTGCTTTATCAATCGCGTCTAAAGATAATGCTCGGATGGCCATGACGGCTTGAAGGTCTTGCTGATCAAATCTCATAAAGTTTGTCCTCTCTTCCTGATCCTCGTTTTTTATAGTGTTCATTTGTATTATTTATTGCGCGCTGCTTTTCGGCTTTTTCAGGCTTACCAAAATCATAATGAGTAACACCAAACCGATCCCGATCATCGTTATCATTTTTCCACCCATCTGGTTTAGCCCGCTCAAGAACAGCCCCACTACACCGAAGTCGGAATCGGAGAAGGTCGCGTTGGCTAACCCGAGATCCCCTAATACAGGTATTAATAGAATCGGCATGAAACTGATGAGCACCCCGTTCACAAATGCGCCTAAAATGGCGCCACGCACACCGCCCATGGTGTTTCCGAATACTCCTGCTGCCGCTCCTGTGAAGAAGTGCGGGACAACCCCAGGTAAAATAACAATCCCGCCGGATAAAACCAGGATGAGCATGCTGACAATCCCGCCCACAAAACTGGAGAAGAAGCCGATCAATACCGCGTTCGGAGCATAGGTATAAACAATGGGGACATCCAGCGCCGGTTTGGAATTCGGTACAATTTTCGTGGAAATCCCTTTGAATGCCGGTACAATTTCAGCCAAGACCAGACGTACACCCGACAAAATGATAAATACGCCTGCCGAAAACATCCCCGCCTGAAGTAGCGCAAATAAAATATAGTTTTTCCCATTACTCAAGTGACTTTCGACATAAGCCGGACCTGCAAAAATGGCTACAATGATGTAGAAGACCGCCATCGTTAATGCAATACTGACTGTACTGTCCCGCAGAAAGCCAAGTCCTTTCGGGAAATTGATTTCTTCAGTGGATACAATGTCTTTCTTGCCTTTCACTGCCATACCTACCAGCCCGCCAATCGCAAAGCCGACCGCGCCAGAATGCCCCAAAGCCACATTGTCATTGCCCGTTAATTTGCGGACAAATGGCTGCACAACGGCTGGAGAGAGCGACATGAAAATACCTACAGTCAGGGCTCCAAAAAGGATAAGGGAGACGGATGTGAAACCACTCACTGATAAAATGATAGCAATCATACATGACATGTATAGCGTAATATGACCTGTTAAAAAAATGTACTTAAATCGTGTAAAACGAGCAATCAGCAGGTTCACAATCATACCGAAAAACATAATCAGTGCGGTGGAGGAACCGTACTTACTCACGGCAAGAGCCACAATAGCTTCATTATTGGGAACGATACCGCTTACATGAAACGCTGCTTTAAACATATCGCCAAAAGGTGCAAGAGCTTGCTGCAAAACACCTGCGCCTGCGCTGATGACAAGAAATCCTACAAACGTTTTGGTCGTCCCCTTCAGGATATCCGAGAGATTTTTCCGCTGAGCCAGCAACCCTACCAAAGCAATCAACGCAACTAGCACGGACGGCTCACTTAAAACGTTAATGAGTATATTCAAAGCTTTATTCATATGGGCCAATTCTCCTTACAATAGATTTTTATCTTGTAAGACTGCTGTTAGTTTTGTGCGTAATTCCTCAAGATCGATAATGTTTTCCAGAACGACCACATCACCCAGGCTCGCTCCTCCTTCAGCAATGTCTCTGGCAAGAAAAAACACATCTGCGCTCCCAGGCGTAGCGGAACCCAGATCGGAATGATCTACTTCCACACCATCTACGCCCATCTCATTCAATAGCTGCTTAATATTCATTTCCACCATAAAGCTTGTTCCCAGACCAGAACCGCAAACTGTTAAAATTTTCATTTTTTATCGTCTCCTTTTTTTTGCATCATGGCTATAATTTCGTCCGCTGTTGTAGCTTCTTTCAAACGGTTTAACGAATCGTCGTTGACCAGAAACGAAGTCAATTCCGTCAGCGCCTTTAAGTGCAACTTATTGTCAATCGCCGCCAGGCAAATAAACATATCAATCGCATGCTCCGGCTGATCAAGCAGCAACACCGGTTTTTTCACTCGCAACAGCGACATCCCCAATTTCTGCACACCTTGTTCCGGCCGTGCATGTGGGATAGCAATTCCTTTGCCGACATGAATAAAAGCACCGATTTCCAAAACTCTGTTAATCATTGCCTGTGTGTAATCAGGTGTAATATAGTTCTGTTCCTCCAATGGTTTGGCTGCTAGTTGAATCGCTTCCTTCCAATCCAGGGGAGCATCCGTGAATTGAATTTTATCTACAGTTAAAAGCTCGGACAACATAGGGGAATGACTCCTTTCAATTGAACGCATCTGTCGTAAATGATTTGTTAAATCTGTATAAAGTGCTTTTTCGTTTTTAATCGTGGCATGTTTCCGTATGGTAGCCATTAATTCATCTATGGGTACAGCAGAGGGAACGGGCAATTCAAAATCAGCAGCAACAGCTTGCTGCAAATAATCTTCTTCTAATGCGGTTAATAATGGGCGAGTCAAGTAAACAGGTTTGGATGATTCCAAATAAATAGTAGAAAAAATCATGTCATAGCTATCTGGAGATATCTGTTTTAATTCCGCAACTGAATGTGATTCCGTAAAATGTACTCCCGGAAATAGCTGACACAATTGCGTCCGTAACATCATGGAGGAACTGATCCCGTTTGGACATACAATTGTAGCCCGGTATACTTTAGGTTCGGGTTCTAATCTGCGGACATGCCCCCCGAATAAAATAGTAAAGTATCCAACCTCTTCATCCGAAATCCACTCCCCTGTAAAATTAGACAATGGCTTCAACGCTTGCTTGACCAGTTTGAACAGGACACCATGTTCTGCTTTGATAGTGTCAATTAAAGGATTAGATAAAGGCACTTCACACATAATCCTAAAGTAAGCTGGTACCAAATGCTTGTACAAGATCGATTGCAAAACAGGTTTTTCTTTAAAGGGTACTAGGGTCAGTCGTTCTACTTCCCCGATAATTTCGTCAGATACATAACTCAGCTCTTCACTGGGATGCATATGGGGCACGCCCTGCGTAGCCGACAATAATTGAATCGTTAGATATACGATCTCCATCTCATGCACTTCATTAAACAAATAAGCGGATAATTTCTTGCCCATCAGATAGAGTGGTTGTTGTTGTATTAACTCTGTTTGCTTAGCGGGCAAAAACAGTGCATTACGCCCATAGCGGAATTGCAGAAACAACAGCTCATATATAAGTTGATCCAACCTGTTGCCCACAAAGACGACCTGATACTCATGAGCCATATCAGTTAATTGCTGCTTGATCGTTGTACTCGCATCTTCATATTTCCAACTATCCATCACCTGCTTGATACCCGGGCGTCCCATCGGTAGCTGCAATAGTGTCCCAATACATACCGACGCAAATCGACGCTTATGACGCTCTTCTCCCTCCAATTTAAAACCGTCCGTTCGGTTATAATCTAACTTGATACCTTCTCCCTGACAAAGCGCACGTAGCTTTTTGACATCTGCCAAGGCCGTATTCCTGCTTACCTGGAGCAAAGACTGATAATGAACGGTCGAAATCGGCTCCCGCCGGATATACGTGTATAAATAAATCAAATACAGTCGTTCATTCTCTTGAAAAACCAGTTGCTTGCGACTAAGTGATAATTCCTCATTTTTCCAATATCTCTTAACTCGTTCGTCAATCTTAAACCCCATTTCAATCACTTCAATCTTAGGTAAATCCAACTCAACCAGTCCGTCATTTAATTTATTCAGTGTATATTCAAACTGTCGAGGCGATAAATTCAATTGAAGTCTCAACTCCGGAATTGACAACTTCGGATAGTTAACCATCTGAGTTAGCAATTGCAATGACTTGTGGTCAAACATCTTATGAGCCTCCTTGTGCTCATTATAAATGAAAATTATGAGCCATATCATAGCTATTGAATCCAATCTTTGTTGTGATGTCGGCAGATGTATTGGACTGAAGTTGTCATCTTTTACTTATATGCGTAAGGCAAGCGGCTCCTGTAAAATCAATAGTTTGACCTGTAGGGGGTGAGGTAATAATTCTACAAAATAGGTATGCCCTCTACAGGATGGGCTCAAACGCAAGAAATAAATGGGGATGCTACATCTCCTATTTTCCTCTATGCATAAGGTAGTTTATACCATTTTTAATATTAATTATGAAATGCAGCTAAGTCTCACGCCAAAATAAAAACACGCCCCATGTGCTGTGGCGTGTTTTTTTGATAACGGAATCTTTAGTTTAAAGAACCTATCCAATCAATCCCCTTAAACCCTTACTTCCAAATCTCGTCCGCAATCTCTTTAATGAAAGCAAGCTTTTTCCACTGTTGCTCTTCCGTCAAAATATTGCCCTCTTCCGTAGAAGCGAATCCGCATTGTGGGCTAAGGCAGATGTGGTTGATATCCACGAATTGAGCGGCTTCTTTAATACGGTTAATGACCGTCTGCTTGTCTTCCATCTCACCCGTTTTGGAGGAAACGAGGCCCAGGACGACCTGCTGTTGGTCTTTCAGATGCTTAAGCGGTGTGAAATCACCTGCACGGTCGGTATCGAATTCGAGGTAGTAGCCGTCGATGTTGTCGATGCCGAACAGGGTTTCGGCAACAGGCTCATAGCCGCCCGAGGATGCCCAGGTGGAATGGTAGTTGCCACGGCATACGTGGGTCGTAACCACCAGATCGGCTGGGAGATCATTTACGGTTTCCTGATTCACGCGAGCAAACAGCTTTTTGGTTTCTTCTACATTCTCACCCGCATGCTGTCTGGCTTCCCAATAGTTTTTATCGCAGAGCATGCCCCATGTGCAATCATCCAGTTGCAAGCTGCGGCAGCCCTCATTATACAGGGCTTGAATCACGGATTTGTAAGCTTTAGCGATATCTTTAACGAGCTCGTCCAGATTGCTGTAATAGGTATCGGTTGTTTCTTTGTTTTCTCCACGCAACAGCTCGGCCAGGAACTGTGCTGGTGCAGGAATGGTTTGACGTGCAATCGCATCCTCACCTGCTACTTGCTTCAAGAATGTGAAGTCCTGAATGAAAGGGTGTTGGGAGTGACCGATTTTACCAGTCAAGCGTGCGGTTTCCGCTCTCGTTTCTACGCCTTGGAATTGGTAACCGTTCGAAAGCTCTACCTTTTCCACGCCATCCAGGCCCCACATAAAATCAAGATGCCACCAAGAGCGTCTGAATTCGCCATCTGTCACAGCTTTAAGCCCTACGGATTTTTGCTTCTCCACCAGCTTGATAATTTCGTTGTCTTCAATCTTTCTCAGTTCGTCCGCAGAAATTTCGTTGTTTTGGAATTTAATTCTGCCGTCTTTGATCGCTTGCGGGCGCAGAAAGCTACCGACCATATCATGTCTGAAAGGGGCCACTTTGCGTTGGGATGCATTTTCAAGGATGCTGCTCATTAGGGTTATCTCCTTTTTGCTTCTGTAGTGAAGTTCTTGTAAGAAAGATAACATACATTTTCAGTTATAATGTAACTCCAATAAACTATAGCTGGTTATAGCCAAAAGCTATACCAAATATTTTATTCGCCTATCGCCTCATGCAGCGCTTCTACATAGACGGAGGCCAGCTTGGAGAGCGAAGCATTTTTATGACAAATCCAACCTACATTAATAGACTCCTCACATTCCAAAGGCACGGAAATAATCTCGTTACCATTCAAATCCGCGCTAATTACCCCGGTAGAAATGGTATAGCCGTTCAGGCCAATCAACAGATTGAAAAGGGTTGCCCGGTCATTGACACGAATGCTTTTGGGGTGCGACAATGTGCTGAGAATTTCCTCGGAGAAGTGAAAGGAATTGTACTCCCCTTGCTCAAAGGACAGATACGGATAAGGATGAAGCTGATCAATGGTCACAATGGACTGGCGGGATAACGGATTATTGGTGCTGATAAAAATATGCGGCTTGGCCGTAAACAGGCTGATAAATTGCAGGTTCGCATCTTTTAGCAGCTTGTTAATGACCTTGGCATTAAATTCGTTGAGATACAAAATTCCGATTTCGCTGCGCAAGCTTTTGACATCCTGTATGATTTCATGGGTTTTCGTCTCCCGCAAAGCCAGCTCATACTCATCCTGTCCATATTGATTCACCAGATTCACAAATGCATTTACAGCAAAAGCATAATGCTGCGTGGACACGGAAAAATGCTGCGGTGAAGGCTTGGCATCCAAATAGCGACTCTCCAGCAGCTCGGCCTGCTCAACGACCTGACGCGCATAACCGAGAAATTCCACGCCTTCCTTGGATAAAGAAATACCTTTATTCGTACGCTCAAAAATCGTGATATGAATTTCTTCCTCCAGATCCCGAATCGCGTTCGACAGACTGGGCTGGGAAATAAACAACCGCTTCGCTGCCTCATTCATGGAACCACGGTTGGCAATCTCGATTACATATTTTAATTGTTGTAAGGTCAATGGATAGTATCCTTTCGATGGTTGTTTCTTCTATTATATAATACATGATCGTATATCTGGAAAAGAGGTTCATGAAGGCTCCAAAACATAAATACCTCCGCTAAATGGAAAGATTCCATTCAGGGAGGTGTTCTTGTGAGGCTGTTCCAATTAACGGACTTCGCCATTGGTAGCAATAAGCTTTTGATACCCATAGAAGCTTTGTTTACGAATACGACGCAGTTCCTTGAGGTCAAAACCGACCGGGTCAATCTCCCAGCCAAACTCCGTCGTTTGTAGATTGGGATTCACCGACCCTCTGTATGCTCCCGGCTCACCCACAATTTCATGCTGATCTCCTGTATGTGAAAAATCATTTCCGTCATCCAAGCTTTCTCCTACGGTTTGAGAGGTGTAATAATTAAAGGCAATAAAGTCCGGATTTCCCTTCGCTAATATGTCCATATCGCCCTCTTCAATGATAGGCTCATATCCTTTTTCGACCAAATGGCTCCAGGCAATGTGATTGTATCGACCAAATACCGCCATATCGAGATAGAGCCAGTTGCGAATGGCAGCATAGTTATCAGCGTAATCTCAACCGTTTGCTTCATTCCTTGAGCGTCTTGCCTTGCATTGACAAAATGCATGGCAATAAACTTGCTTCATGCTCGTCCATTTGAATACCAAATTGAGCATGGATAATATCCAACGCGCGCATACCAATCATAAATTTTTTTTTGTAAAATTTTTTGATTTGCCACAAAAGTGAATTTTTAAGGCCTACTGATTTCCTGTAGCGGGAGATGGCGAATTGAATATGGTCAATCAAATTTTATAGATAACAAAAAAAACCAAATAACGACTAAATAAATTAGTCATTATTTGGGTATCGCCTGCCAACCAGTAACAATCCCGAAGAGGACTTGCCCCTTCATTCAATTACTTTTACTATACCGCTTTCAAACAAGAATAACAATACAATCTTGTTCGACATCAGATGTAGTGAATAAGCGTGTACTCAACCCTAATTCTCTTTTTCTTTCCAGAATACGTCTTTGGCGATCTGAATAGCTGAGGCTGCTCGGGGCCATCCTACATAAAAAGCAAGCTGGGTGATAACCTCAGCCAGTTCTTTTTCCGATACCCCGTTCTCCTTGGCCAGATTCAGATGATAGGGAAGTTGACCCACATGTTCTCCCGCTACCAACGCGGAAACTGTAATGAGACTCCGTTCTCTGAGAGATAGCTCCCCTCTTCTCCATACATCTCCAAAAAGAACATCCTCCGTATAGCTCACAAAAGCGGGCGCAAAATCACCAACTTTTTCCCGCACACTCGACGTGATTAATTTATGCTTCATTCATTGACACTTCCCTTCGTTCCTGTTGTGCAGATGTGCAGTTTCCAGCTACAAAATCATCTGGGCAAGTCCGTTACCAAAGGACCAATCCTCTAATTCAGTTTCCACCAGTGTTACAAATACATCCTCCGGCCTGATCTTACATTCGGTGGATAAGAGTTTGGCTAGCCTTTGGTAGAAGCTCTTTTTTTGTTCCGTACTTCTGCCTGATCCAAGCGTAATTTGGATATAGAGCAGCTTGTCCGTTCTGGGTACATGTAAATAATCCGGACTGTAATAAAACTCGCTCTGCTTATGAGCATGAAAAACCTGAAAATAATCCTTTGCCGGCACCTGGAAATGTTCGATCAAAGCGTCCATGATACAGCGGCTAATCAAAGGCAGCTCCTTCTCTGTGTATTGATCCTCCATGTAACCTACTCGTACAAATGGCATGTTCATCTCTCCTGATCGTTGGGATAAGATGATTTTACCCCACCCTTTTTCATCTGTATAATTGAAAATAATCATAAATCTATTCATTTTTACCGATGGAGATGAGTGTTCATGGATCTGAAAGAGTTAACCACGTTTCGTACTATTATTGAAGAAGGAACCTTCTCAAAAGCGGCCGCCAAATTAAACTACGCGCAGTCTACAGTAACCAGCCAAGTTCAGAGACTGGAGAAGGAGCTGGGATTTCAGCTTTTTAAAAGGGGATGGGATGCGGAATTAACCGCTTCGGGGAAATGTTATGCAGAAGAGGTAGATGGGCTTATTCAGCATTGGAATTATGTATTGGATCAGGCCAAGTCTCTGAAAAAGGAGGAAATCGGCACACTCCATATTGGGGTACTCGAAACGGTAGCGGCTACCGTGCTGCCCGAGGTTCTGCGTCAATTTCGGGAGCATAAGCCGAATATGACGTGCCATTTTACGGTTGGAAACACGGATGCGCTCTCGAACGCTTTGATGGACAACACGCTTGGTTTTGCAATTTGCGGGGAACCTCACTCGATTCCCTACCTGCACTTTGAACCTGTTTATCACGAACAAATCGCCTTTATCGTATCCCGTGATCATCCCTTCGCGGCAAAAAGCGAGCTTCATCTCGAAGACCTGTATGAGTACCCGCTTATCGTTGGAGGGAAGAACTGCCTCTACCATATCAGGTTGGAAAAAGAGCTTTCCCGCTTTCCGTCGAAGCCGTTTTTTTATACCGTCAGCCAAATCTCGTCTATACCGTCATTTGTAAAAACGATTCCTTCGGTTGGAGTGGTTCTGTCGTCGTTGCCTGTGCCAGATGAACTCATCAAGATTCCTCTACAGTTGACAGATCCGACTATTCCGGTCGGACTATTACACAGTAGCCAGCACCAGCAATACATGCCTTCGGCGCAAAAACTGCTTATGCAACTGGTCAAGGAACAACTGTCTGCGCAAAGCCCCCTAACCTAATCTATGTGGAAATGGACTGGCCCAGGTAACGTTCCTCATATCAAAAAAGCCGCTAAACACACTGAATCTGTGTTTAACGGCTTTGCTTTATAAAGATTGGAGAGAACTTGCTCTCATTTATAATATGTTATTTTGCTTCAATTGGTTTTTTCCACAGTCCGAGAGCCAGTGCCGAGATCACGGAACCAATCGCAACCGCAAGCAAGAATAGCAATGCATGATTGGCAAGGAAGGCTACAAAGATACCGCCGTGTGGAGCTGGCACGTTAATTTTCCACAGCTGCGTCAGACCGCCAGCAATAGCAGAACCAACGATACAGGATGTCAGGACACGCAACGGATCAGCAGCAGCGAACGGGATAGCCCCTTCTGTAATAAAGGATAGACCGAGTACATAGTTCGTAAGACCAGACTTGCGTTCTTGCTCCGTGAATTTATTTTTGAAAAATGTCGTTGCCAGCGCAATCGCCAGCGGAGGTACCATACCGCCCGCCATAACAGCCGCCATCATAGCCCCGTTCGTATTACCACTGGATGCAAATACCCCGATGGAGAAAGCATAGGCTGCTTTATTGAAAGGACCACCCATATCAATCGACATCATACCGCCCAAAATCAAACCCAGAATAACTGCATTTCCTGTTCCCAAATTGTTCAGTGCATTGACAAGCCACGTATTAATACCACCGAAGATCGGATCGAACAAGTAAAACATAATTGCGCCTGTAATTAACAGTCCAAATACCGGGTACAGCATAATTGGCTTCAAGCCATCAAGTGCTTTTGGCAGACCTGCAAAAGCTTTACGCAGTGCGATGACCACATAACCAGCCAGGAAACCGGCAGCCAAGCCGCCCAGGAAACCAGCATTGGAATTTACAGCCATCAAACCGCCGACCATACCTGGCATCAGTGCCGGACGGTCTCCGATACTCATCGCGATGAATCCGGCGAGAACAGGAATCAGGAAGTGGAATGCACCCGTTCCACCGCCAATCGTTTGCAACAGTTGGAAAATAGGGTTATCTGCTCCCGCTACCTGCTCGAACAGGAAGGAAATCGCCAGCAAAATCCCGCCGCCTACAACGAAAGGCAGCATATGAGAGATACCGTTCATTAAATCCTTGTAAATTTTACTGCCAACGCTGGTCTTTTCTTCTTTCGTTTCCGATGCGTTCCCCTTACCTTCACTACGGTAAGTTGGAGCATCGCCGTTGAGTGCTTTGCGGATCAGCTCTTCAGGTTTACGAATACCGTCACTTACCGGTCTTTGCAATACAGGCTTACCGTCAAATCTGGCCATTTCAACCTTTTTGTCAGCAGCAACGATTACACCTTTGGCACGACGAATTTCATCCGCTGTCAGTACGTTTTGCGCACCTTCTGAGCCATTCGTTTCTACCCGGATGTTTACACCCATCTCTGTCGCTTTCTTAATGAGAGCGTCTTCAGCCATAAACGTGTGCGCAATGCCTGTAGGACAAGCAGTCACCGCAACCACAAACTCCTCAGAATCCGGGTTACCAACGATAACGTTCGGCGTTTGCTGTGCTTTGGTAGCCTCTTTTGCTGCTTTAGCTGCTTCCTCTTCCGCTTGCTTGGCATCAAACAGCTCAGACACTTCGTCTGGTGTTTGCGTTTTCATCAGCTTGTCGATGAAATCAGTATCAATTAGCAGCCGGGAAAGTGCTGCGAGTGTACGAAGATGTGTATTAGCTGCTCCTTCTGGAGCTGCAATCATGAAAAATACGTTCGCTGGCTCCCCATCCAGCGATTCGAATTCTACGCCTTTGCTGCTTTTGGCGAAAACCACGGTCGCTTCATTCACAGCTTTGGTCTTGGCATGCGGCATCGCAATGCCGCCACCAATTCCTGTGCTGGATTCTGCTTCGCGTTTGTAAATCATTTCTTTGAACAATGCCCGGTCATTGATGCGGCCACTTGCTTCAAGACTAGTGATGAGTTCCTCAATCGCTCCGTCTTTTGTTGTTGCCTGCAAATCCATGATCATCGTTTCTTTAATCATCAGGTCTGTTATTCTCATTTTTCACACTCTCCTAAGTTCGGTCAGCGTGTGGACACACGCATAATATGCTCATGCTGTAGCAGGGATTACCATTTTGAAATCGCGACTTGCGGCCGTAATTGTTCAATTTTCTCTCTTGTAGCCAGATCATCGGAAAACGCAGTTGCGCTTCCGGATGCCACTCCTGCACGGAATGCTTCGATCGGATCGCCATAAAGAGCCAGCGTTCCCACAAATCCAGCAATCATGGAATCACCTGCGCCTACAGAATTTTTAACCGTTCCTGCTGGTACATTTGCGTGATACACTTCATCTGCCGTAATGAACAATGCCCCTTCTCCTGCCATGGAAATCAGTACATTTTGTGCACCTGCTTCCAGCAGCTTACGGCCGTAAGTAACAATCCCCTCCTTGGAGTTAATAGTAACGCCAAACAACTCAGCCAGCTCATGGTGATTCGGCTTGACGAGCAGAGGCTTATGAACCAGTGCCTTCATCAGCGCTTCACCTGTGGTGTCGATGACGAATTCAGCCCCAGTCTGCTGGCACACGCTAATCAGGCGATCATAGAAGTCTCCCCCGAGTGACGGCGGGATGCTTCCAGACAAGACGACAATGTCATTTTTCTGAAGTCCCGACAGCTTTTGCACCAGCGCATCCGCCTCTTGCTCACATATAGCAGGTCCCAAGCCGTTAATTTCCGTCTCATCGCCATGCTTGAGCTTAATGTTGATCCGTGTGTCATCTTCGATGATTACAAAATCAGTTTTAATGGATTCTTCCTGCAATGTATCGTTGATAAACCTGCCTGTGAATCCGCCGAGAAAGCCAATCGCCGTGCTGTCTGCTCCCAATTGGTACAGTATTCGGGATACATTAATCCCCTTGCCACCCGGCAGCTTCAAATCTCGTTTCATCCGGTTCAAATCACCAAGCTTCAAATCGTCAACTTCCACGATGTAATCAATAGAAGGGTTCAGCGTTACTGTATATATCATTGTTATCCCTCGATTATCTTAGTTTTCTGAGCAATGGATCGGCGTGAGCGTTCAGGCACCGACTCGCTAATAAGAATAGCTTCCTTTAGTTCGAACAGTTTGGCGAAGGTAACTTCTCCAATTTTGCTGGAATCCGCCAACACATAAGTTTTGCCGGACAGCTGGTGGGCTCGCCGCTTAATCAGCGCCTCTTCAGGATCAGGAGTGGTATACCCCATTTCCACGTCTACCCCGTTCGTTCCCAGAAAGCACTTGTCGAATCGAAAATTGTCCAAATTCTGCAGGGCAATACTCCCGATTACGGCTTTGGTATGAATTTTCATCATCCCTCCCAGTAGATAGCTTCTGATTCGCTTGCTTACCAGTGCTTCTACGTGGGATAGGCCATTGGTCACGACCGTCACGTCTTTAGCTTCAATGTAAGGAATCATCGCCATCGTTGTTGTTCCCGCATCCAGATAAATACATTCGCCATCTAAAATTTCTTTGGCTGCCATGCGGGCGACTACATTTTTTTGTTGAACGTTTTTGAATGTTTTTTCTTCCATGCCAGGTTCCTGACTTTTCTGATTCAGCAAGGTTGCCCCGCCATGAATCCGCTTTAACAACTGACGGCCTTCAAGATCTATCAAATCGCGCCGAATCGTCGACTCAGAAGCCCCCAACAGATCGGCTAATTCCTGCAATTTTACAACACCACATTCTTGTAAGCGCTGTATTATTAAATTGTATCTTTCTTCCGTCAGCATCTTCATTCCCCCAACTGTTCATATCGTACCATAAACCTCACAAAAAACAATCATTTTTATTCAAAAAGATTCAAAAAGCTTCATTCCAACTTCATTTTTTTACAAAATGGTGAATTCCCAGCCCCTTCTCCATGGTTGCGTTTACATTGAAAGGGAATGCTCACCATTTTTATGTAAATTCATTCTTCTTACATAGGAATTCAGCAATAAACGTTCACAAACGTTCTGCAGTTCCCAATCAGTATTATTTTACCTTATTATAGTGCGCAGAATCATGACGAGCTATCTTTACACAGCAAAAAAACTAAACACTCGGGTTGGTCCCTCCTGTGCTTAGCAGATTTCGGCCAATTAACCTTTTACGATTCCGATGACGAAACCACCATAACCTTTGCTCCCTACCGTCTGAAGGGCTGTAGCTGTGATCCTCGATTCTTCAGCCAGCAAATCGAACAATTTTCACAGGATTATCGTGATGGAACCCAATCCCCCATAGACGGCAAAATCCACTTCTATATTTAATAGCTGCTTTAATGCATCATTAGAATTGGTTGTGTTAATCGTCATTTCGACGTATTCATATTGTTGCTTGAACTTCGCAATCCAGGTCGGAACTAGAAAATGAGCCGGTAAATAAGTAGCAGCCAGTCGGATATGCCACCAAACATTGATGGTGCTTGATTTTACTAGGTTTTTCAGGAAACATCTATAATGTTACTGAACACAAACTTTCTCTTTATATTTCAATGATTGGTTCACCCACTTCATGTTTTTTACACAGAAGAACAGCCATGCTCCTATGAACATGGCTGTTTTGCTTTCTCGTTCTTAGAAACCTTTGTATTGTGGTTCTTCATTCTCTAACTGCTGTACTCGGCCTTCGACTTGCTGCAAAATTTGTTGTGTTTGCTGAGCCGCGTTTGTAAAAAGAGTTTTTGCCTCTTGATTTTGGGTGCTCAAAGCGAATGTTTCTAAGCTAGCCTGAGCGCTTTTTAATGAAGCAACACACGTTTTGACATCGGAAGCTACGGTCATTTCGATCCACCTCCTTTAACGGATTAAGGGCGCAAGGAACGAAAATACTGCTATTCCTACCCAGGTAACATATATAATGTATCCCCTTTTTTCGAAATCATACACCAATAAGAGCGATAAAAAGCCAAATCAAAGGAGAGTGAGTTGAAACAAAAAATAAACATTTACATTTCAATGAATAAAAAGACGAAAAACTGACAATCTTGCTTATATATGGTTTACCATCAATTGGAAACTTGTACTTGGTACAAAGAATAAAGGGGGCTACATGATGCCAGATTGGTTACTTATTACACTACGGACATTGTTAGCGATTGCCGTACTTTTTATAATGACTAAGCTATTGGGAAAGAGACAGATTTCCCAGCTATCCTTTTTTGAGTACATAACTGGGATCACGATCGGAAGCTTAGCTGCCTATACTTCATTAGAAATGGATCAAAAATGGCATTTAAGTGTCATTTCATTGTCTGTATGGGTAGCCGTCTCTTTAGGGATCGAGTTTTTACAACTTAAGAGTAAAAAAGCAAGGGATTTTATCGATGGTAAACCAAGGGTAATAATTAAAGACGGAAAAATTCTGGAGGATAACCTCAAGAAGGAACGACTTACCACCGACGAACTGATGGAACAGCTGCGAAAAAAAGATATTTTCCTAGCGTCGGATGTAGAATTTGCGATTATGGAACCGAATGGAGATATCAACGTCCTGCTAACGAAAGAAAATCAATCCCTAACCCCCAAACACCTAGGCATCAAAGTGGGGCCCGAAAAGGAGCCGCAGATAGTCATTATGGATGGAAATGTCATGGATGAACCATTAGCTGTGATGGGACTCAACCGGGGTTGGCTGGATAAGGAACTCGAAACGATAGGCGTTGCAATTGAAAACGTGCTTCTTGGTCAGGTAGATACCTACGGCCAGCTTTATGTTGACTTATTTGACGATCAGATCAAAGTTCCTAAGCCTCAGACTAAAGCTTCTTTGCTGTCGACTTTAAAAAAATGTGAAGCGGATCTTGAAATGTTCAGCCTTACCACCAAAGCGCCAAATGCAAAAAAAATGTATGAAGAATGCGCAAAAGAGCTGGAACGGGTCATTGAGGAAGTCAAACCGCTACTCATTCGTTAGATCAGATGATCAGGAGGACTAAAAAATGAGCAATGAAAAGATGAAAAAAGCAACGCCAGTCCAACAGGAGTATCAAAAACTCGCCAATCAGATTGAACCCAAACGGCCCCTATTCCAAAACTGCTGGCGTGCTTTTCTTACCGGGGGGATGATTTGTGTGATTGGACAAGCAATTCAGGAAATGTTTGTTCACTGGGCCGGCTTTGATGAGAAAAAAGCAGCCAATCCCACTGCGGCCGTGTTAATTCTCATTTCTGTAATTTTAACGAGCCTCGGCGTATATGACAAATTCGCGCAATGGGCGGGTGCCGGTTCGGCTGTTCCTGTTACTGGTTTTGCAAATTCAATGGCATCCGCCGCTATCGAACATCGCAGTGAAGGATTTGTATTAGGCGTCGGCGGAAAAATGTTTAAGCTTGCCGGTCCGGTTATTGTTTTTGGAACTGTAGCCGCATTTTTTGTGGGTATTATCACGTTTGTACTTAAGGGTACTGGAGGAGGACACTGATATGCTAAAAGGGCATCAAAGTTGGATCTTTGAAAATAAACCGGTGATTCGGTCTTCAGCTACCGTAGTTGGCCCGTTTGAAGGCAGGGGGCCCCTTGCCCACGATTTTGACATCATACATGGTGACTCCATGCTGGAAGAAGAAAGTTGGGAAAAAGCTGAGAAAATTTTAATCGAGCAAGCTGCAAAACTGGCGATTGAAAAAGCAGGGTTAACTAAGGAGCAAGTCCAATTTCATATCGGCGGCGATTTGATGAATCAAATAATCAGCACCAGCTTTGCCGCTCGTACTCTGTCGATCCCCTATCTTGGCGTGTTCGGTGCCTGTTCAACCTCGATGGAAAGCTTGGCTCTTGCGTCCGCACTCGTCAATAGTGGAGCAGCGAAATTCATACTGGCAGGGACCTGCAGTCATAATTCAAGCGTAGAGAAGCAGTTCCGGTATCCGACAGAATACGGTTCACAAAAGCCGCCAACTGCCCAATATACCGTAACCGGTGCCGGTGCGGCGATCGTTTCACAGAAAGGAGAAGGACCTGTTATCACGTCAGCGACAATTGGCCGGGTTATCGATATGGGGATTACGGATCCGTTTAATATGGGGGCAGCCATGGCACCTGCTGCGGTTGACACTATTCAAGCTCATTTTCGAGATTTGCAAATCGAACCCGGTTATTATGACCTGATCGTCACAGGCGATCTGGCCAAAGTAGGCTATGAGATTGCCAACAAATTGTTTGAAAAACATAACATTCCGATTCATCAAACGGAGTATGCCGATTGTGGCATGATGATTTACGACTACGATACTCAGATGGTACAGGCGGGGGCAAGCGGTTGCGCCTGTTCGGCCGTTGTCACCTACGGTCATTTAATGAAACGCATGCGAATGGGGGAAATCAAACGCATGCTTGTTGTTGCTACAGGGGCGCTCTTATCGCCGCTTTCGTTTCAACAAGGAGAAAGTATTCCTGGTATTGCGCATGCTGTAGCGATCGAATCAGGAGGGGGAAACTGACATGATTTTTTTGTGGGCCTTTCTTGTAGGGGGCGCAATCTGCGTCTTCGGACAGATTTGTTTCGATGTGTTTAAACTGACTCCAGCCCATACCATGACGTTACTCGTCGTGCTGGGAGCAGTCGCGGACGGACTTGGCTTGTATGACCCGCTCGTTAGAATTGCAGGAGCCGGAGCTTCCGTTCCGATCACTAGTTTTGGAAACTCGCTGGTTCACGGCGCTTTGGAGGAATTACAGAAAGACGGATGGATCGGAGTCATTACCGGTATATTCAAGGTCACCAGCGCAGGTATTTCGGCAGCCATTATTTTCTCATTTTTGGCAGCTTTGCTGGTTAAGCCAAAAGGTTAAGAATACAATAGGGTCGGGTCATACGTATGGCTGTAAGAGGGACCGTAGCCATGCAACTGCTGGAATCGCTTGCGCTTTTAAACGATTGGGTACGGGATCATGATGCTAATATACGTCGTTTTGCCATCGAATTGACCCGGCCAAATATGTTCAGGACTCCGTCGGCAATTGGCTGAAGACTTCGGATACAAAAGACTCTTCCCCATCCAATCCATATCCAGATGATAGACATAAACTATGAGATATATCTGGAATATTAGGAATGGAGGAATTCCTATGTCTATTATTCGAATCTATCTGAAAGCAGACAGCATCGTCTCTGGAAACATTGCTGTCACAACGAATATTAATATCATTCCAATCGTCAATCGTTACACAGCTACTGTGGTGCTTGGAGACATTTTAGGAGGAGTGACCACCATCCCGGCACAAAGTTTTACAAATGATAGTGGTGCTTCAGTCGCGACAAACGGGCTTACCGTTCCCACCAGTAGCGGATACTATAATGTATTTGTAAATGGGACGTTGCAGCAAGGCGGATTAACAACGCTTTCCACTGCTAATCTAATCATAAATACAGGCTTGGTTGTTGGCGTAACGGTAGTCATTGAGGTGATCAATTTCAACACTAGCGCCTCCTCAACCTCTGTCAACAACGTCACAGTGACGACTACCATAAGCGACTGAGCTGACTCATCATAAAATAACCATAAAAAAACCGCCAAACACAGGGTTTCCCCTCGTATTTGCGGTTTATTTCTCTATGAACCAAATGATTTATCGGAAATGTATGTTACACATACTGCACGAAATCTAAATCTTGAAGTTCTCCACCAAAACCTGCAGCTTCTCGGCCAGTGAGGAGAGGAGCGCTGCGGAGGATTCCACTTCTTGCATGGCGGCAAGCTGTTGCTCCGATGAGGCGGACAGGGACTCCGCCCCTTCAGCCGTATGATTAGAGACCGTAACGATATTCTGAATGGCTTCAACGAGCCCTTCGGAGATCAGCGCCAGCTCCCTGACTGTGGCTGATATTTGCTCGCTTTGGGAAGACATATCGGATACGGAGACTTCGATCTCAGAGAAAGAGCGTCCAGCCGATATGATCAGCTCCTTGCCCTGCTGCATTTCGTCCGTGGAACGCTTCATAGTTTCTCCCGCCTTATCGATTTGGGGGATAATCAGACTGACCAGCTCGCTGATTTGTCTGGCGGATATGGCCGAACGTTCGGCCAGCTTGCGGACGGAGCCGGCGACAACGGCAAACCCCCGGCCTTCTTCTCCGGCGCGCGCGGCTTCTATCGCCGCATTCAGCGACAGCAAGTTGGTCTCCTCGGCGATGCTGGCGATGGTGCCAACGATGTTCTCAATCTCCTTGGAGTGACTGCTAAGCGTATCAATAATGCTTGAGAGATCACCGATGCTTTCGCTCACAGCTCCCATTTGGGAGGTGGTGGAATGCATCGATTCCCGGCCAAGACGCGCTTTCTGAACATTATCGGCGGCCTTGTTCATCGCGATGTCCGCATTGCTGGCAATATCGCTGATGAAGCGTGACATATCCTGAACGGCTTTATAGCTTCCTTCGAGGTTCTGCAGTTGGGTATGCGCCCCATCGGCCAGCTCAATCGTAACATTCACACTTTGCTCTCCAGCACGGTTCGTTGCCTGGGCGCTGGCAGACAGCTCCTGAGAGGAAGAAGCGACTAGCACGGAGGTGTGATTGACCTGAGTAATCAGGTTGCGCAGGTTCATTGTCATATCGTTGAAGTCGCGGGCCAGATTCCCGATTTCATCCTTGCTTTTGAAAAGAAGCGGTTCATGGGTAAGATCGCCCTTTGTAATAGTATTCACAGAGGTTGACAGCTTGGTAAGCGGACTTACCATACGGCGAATCAACAGATAAGCAACAAGGATAGCCACGATGAAGATGGAGCCGCCAATAATGAAGGGCTGAACAATAATATCCAACGTCCGTTCCTGAATTAACGAGCCGTCAAAATTGATAGCCATCAGTGCAACAATGGGCTTGGTGGGATCATGGTCCTGATAAATGGGGCCATATCCCGTTTTGAGCGAGGTTCCTTCATATGTATAAACCTTGGAGTATGCGGAATGCTTCATAGTAGTTATCATTTCCTTGTCTTCGTCCGTGAAGTAGAAGGAATCGCCAGCTTCATAGCCTCTTTGCTTGAAGTTGGCATCGGCGGCGAGAATTTTTCCATCCAGAGAGAGAATGAAAGCCTCTTTAAAAATAGGCTTATGTGCCACAATCCAGCCTATCCGTTCTTCAACGGCAGCAAGTTTGCTCTTATCTCCACTGACCAGGGCTGATATATCCTTAGGTTCTATAAGGCCGGTCGTAATATTGGCGCAGCCCACCAGCTCGATCCCTGCAGCTTCATCCACTTGATGGTAAGCGGTACGATATCCGAAGTATCCAATGGAGGATCCTACGAGAAACAACATGATGAGCATCATCCAAGTTAATTTTGTTGCCAGCTTCATTATTTGAACCACCGATCCTGACTCTAATAAATTTTAGTGACAATCAGTTATCACTGCTACGATTATAGCCTATCAACACTTGCTAGAATATGGCATTTCGGTGTCGGAATATGTCGTTTTATGTGAGGAAACTCACTGTTTTTTTATTGCTTCTTCCATACTACAAGTTGACAATAGGTAAGACTCGCCCTCGGTTTTATATCGTGTACATAAGCAAAGCTGTTACCACTTGCAAATACATGGATAAAAATGTAAGAACCCTCCACGTCTGGAGAGTTCTTTTTATGAGTGATAAATTATGACAGAGGTTCTTACTTGACGTATTCAGCCATTACAATATTTCAATATACCCTTCTGTTCCATGCACGCGAATTCGTTGCCCGTCTTTTATCAGATTGGTAGCATTTTCCACCCCGACAACTGCTGGTAATCCATATTCACGTGCGATAACTGCTCCATGGGTCATCAGTCCACCAACTTCGGTGACTAGGCCTTTTATGGATACAAATAATGGTGTCCAGCTAGGGTCAGTAAAGGAGGTGACTAATATATCTCCATCTTCTAGATCAGCATCTTCCATGTTTAAGATGACACGTGCTCGTCCCTCTATAACTCCAGAAGAAACAGCTAGACCTACAATAGCTTCGGCTGGGAGATTTTCTCGTTTGTACTTACCTGCAATGATTTCACCATCAGACGTGATTACTCGTGGTGGAGTTAGTTTTTCATATAATTTGTACTCGTCTTTTCGTTTGCTGATGATCTGGTAATCCAGTTTATTTGTGCGTGCGACTTCGTGAAGTTCTTCAAAAGTGAGATAGTATATATCTTCTTTATCATGAATAACGCCCGCTTGCGCGAGTTGCTCGGCTTCTTTCAGTAAAGCCTGCTTATAAACAAAGTAGCGATTAACCATGCCGTATTTTGGATATTCCCGATAACCGATGAAATTCCGGATTAGGTCGATCATTTGTTTTGTTTCTTTGGCTTTTTGTTCACCATCCGGTAATTGCTTCAATCGATCTAATAACTCTTGTTCTTTTTTCAAAGCTTCCTGTTGCCCTTGCTCAAATTTCCGATTGCTTTCATTAGGCTCAAAGTTTTTGATGTTACCCAGAATCAACGGGACAAGTGTAATTGGTTTTTCGCTCCAACGAGTTCGAGTAATATCGATTTCTCCGGCACATCGCATGCCGTATTTGTTGAGATAAGCATAGATCGTGTCTTGGGTTTCCTGTCCACCATCAAACTTAAGCAGTTCATCCAAAAAGTTATTATCTTTTACATGTTGTAAATAATCAATTACTTCCGGATAAGGGCGAATCACATCAGCGACATCCAATAGCGCCAGACCCATTTCCGAGGTAATATTGTTGGGCACAGATTGAGAAAGCGTGTCTGCTGCGTTTTTTTCACCTAGCCACTCGTTCATTTTTTCATTGATCCATGAGGAAGCATTCATGGCAGCCATAAACACAGCCGAACTTTGTGGGTCAAATAAGATCTTCTTTAGTTGCTGAATATCTTCCAGGATAAAATCAAACAAATCCGATCCCGATTTCGTTTGGATGTTTTGTTTTAACTCTTCTATCGATGTTTGACTACGCTTAATCAAATCAGAAACGATTGCCGGATCGTTTTCGAATTGGGCCCTAGAATCCGTAGACGACACACTCTTATTGCTTTTACCGGAACTCTGTTCTTGCTTATCATTTGGTATCGACTTAATGAAATCTCGTCGCTCTATTATGGTCATAAGTGCGTCTTTCATGAGTGGATCGTGTTGTCCCATGCCATCTAATAACATTTTTCTGCTGTCAGGTGAAGCCAGCATATGTGTGACATCAACAAACAACCTTCCACCAGCTTTACGCATGGGTGCATTAGTCGTTAACAGGAAAAAAGACAATCCCAGTGGTTTCATGGGATCGGTCATCATTTGTTGATGACCGACAGAGATATAGACGTGATTTTCTTGATCGCTCGCTTCAGGGATGGGGTATAAAGTTGTGATTGGACGACTCTGGACAATATAAAATGTATCATCAACCAAACACCATTCGATATCTTGTGGGCAACCAAAATAAGCTTCGATCTGTCTTCCGATGCGTGCCAATTGTAAAATTTGTTGTTCAGTAAGTGTTTGCGTCTTTTGCTGGTCGGGATCGAGCTGCCGGGTCTCTGTTCCGCCTTCTTTCCGTCCATAGATAGCCAGTTTTTTGGTTGCTATCCTCTTATCGACGATTTCCCCTTCCTGTACTTGATAACAATCGGCAGATACCAAGCCGGAGACCAGTGCTTCTCCAAGTCCAAAACTGGCATCGATGGATAGCAGCTTTCGGTTAGAAGTAATGGGATCGGCGGTGAATAAAATCCCTGAAGCCTGCGGGAAAACCATCCTTTGAACGATCACGGATAAATAAACTTGGCTGTGGTCGAATCCAGTTTGCATGCGGTAGATTACCGCGCGTTCCGTAAACAGGGAAGCCCAACATTTGCTAATATGCTGCAAGATGGCATCGACGCCGATGATATTTAAATAGGTGTCTTGTTGACCAGCAAAAGAGGCATGTGGTAAATCTTCAGCAGTTGCGCTAGAACGCACGGCATAAGCATGTTCCTCGCCAAACTGGGAGAGATAGTGAGTAACTGTTTTCACAACATCGGAAGGAATTTCTACTTCCATAATGATTTGTCGAATCTTCCTGCTGATTTCACCAATTTGTTCTCGATCTTCTACTTTTAGCATTGTTAGTCGGTCCAACAAAGCATGATACGTTTCGTTTTGTTCAATGGCTTTTTGATATCCCACTGTTGTAACACAAAATCCTTCTGGTACTTGTATTCCTTGAATTTTTGATAATTCCCCTAAATTCAAACCCTTTTCCTCCAACGAGCAAAAGCTGCGTTTTTTCCATTTCCTGAAAACCGAGAACCAAAGAACTCATTCAATATCTCTCCTAACCATTAAATTGAGAAAAAACATTTGACAAGAGTTTACTGGCATGGTACAATTAAATTGTAAGATGCAATAACTTTGCTCATGAAACTTATAAAAGTCGTAATCTGATTATATCAATGTGTCTGTTTATGTGCAATATAAAGAACCTGGTAAAACTGTCCAGGTTCTTTTTTGATTTCCCGCTATCATTAGTCACATCAAAAAACTTTGTTCAAGCCGACTCCGTCACTGCATAGTCACCCATGTGTTTGCGAGTGGTATCAGCTACGCTGGTATTACCCCAACAAGTGCAAAAGCATTGAATTGTGGTGCTTGGAAATATTTCAGGGGGAGTGACCACCATCCCGGTACAAAGTTTTACGAATGATAGTGGTATTTCAGTCGCGGTAAACGGGCTTACCGTTCCCACCAGTAGCGGCTACTATAATGTATTTGTAAATGGGACGTTGCAGCGAGGCGGATTAACAACGCTTTCCACTACTAATCTAATCAAAATACTAGCTTGATTGTCGGCACAACGGTAGTCATTGAGGTGATCAATTTCAACTCTAGCACCCGTCACAGTGACGACTACTATAAGCGACTGAGCCGACTCATCATAAAATAATCATAAAAAACCGCCAAACACAAGGGTTCTCCCTCGTATTTAGCGGTTTGTTTCTATGATCCAAGTGATTCATCAGAAATTTTAGCCATAGGGAGATCCCCCTTGCACATCACACTGCCAACCAGGATTGGCCCAATCAGGTTCTTTCCCGTCTCCGGTAACTGTTTCTGGAACGGTACTGCTGCGGAGCTCTCGCCGGATAACGTGCGGGAAAGGAAAACATATGGACCAGATGGGTAAACGGAATGGAAGCGAACAGAAGAAACGCCAGGATGATGTGAAGCTGAAATACGAAAGGAACCGTGGCCATCAACCCGTATTGCGGATTGAAGGTGAATAGGTTGCGAAACCAAGGCCCGATGGTCGTACGGTATTCATAGGTCACCACAGTCGTATTATACACGATGGTCATATAGGTTCCGATGGCAGCGATGATCAGGACTAAAATCACTGCAAAATAATCGCCAAAACCCGCATGAGCCCTTACCCGGCGGTTAAGGATTTTGCGCAAGAGCAGAAGAACCAGACCGCTGACGACCATCAGGCCGGCAAAACCGCCCCCCGCGATCGCAAATATATGATAGGTCTCATCGGATATGCCGAAGAAATGATAAACACTGCGCGGGATCAACACACCCATGATATGGCCAACAAACGCGAAAATGATCCCGTAATGGAACACAGTCGAACCGATTCTGAGCCATCTTTTTTCAAAAATCTCCGTGGAAGGCGCCGTCCAGCTGACCTGACGAAAAGCAAACCGATAGAGCAGGCCGAAGATCATCACCGCCAAGGTGAGATAGGGAAACACGACCCACCAAAAGATACCAGTCATCATTATACCTCCATTCCATTGCACGTTTTGTAAATGGGTAAATCCGAATCGCTACGAGCCGTACCATCCATGCCAAACAGGATAGGGTAAGGCAGTTCATCCAGATCGGCGCTCTCCCGCTTGCTCTCCAGCATGCGAATCTCTTCTTCCGAAGGGACCTCGAAAACATCGGTCATCAGAAAGTTCAACAACCCGGAATAGGGGCTGTCTTCAGACAGATGCTTCCGAATCCGCTCTGTGGCTGCAGCCAGCCGGAGTTCAAGCGCGCGCACATGAACATTGTCGGACCTTACCGCCAGCAGCTCGTACAGCAGCGGAATGAAGTCGCACAGTTCCCCGCTCGGCATCATAAAGCCCGCATCCCGGACAATATGCTGAAGCAGAATCAGAGCTGCCCCACGTTCCCGGCTGTCACCCAATTCATGAGCGGTCAGGTAGAGTCCGGTCTTTTCCTTCCAATCGAACGTCCAAACATAAATTTCCTGAAGCTCCTTGAGAGGAACCGAGAAGATAGCTTCCGCCGCCTGGCCAAACCTGCTCGCCAGCTCATTATCCTTCATTTCCTCTTGGACAGCTGCAAGCAGTTCCTCCTTCATTTCCTGAAAATCCTCACAGGGATATCCTAGCAATCTGGCGCAGGCCGCCAGCAAAACGGGCTTATGTTCCATCATCCATGTCCTCCCTTGCGAAAAGATGTGACATGACCGCGCTTGACGGGGTAATGGATTCGATGCTACAGGCCCCCTGCTTGTAATGAAGCTCTTTCGCGCCATCCATTTCCCTCCGGGCGGTTGGAATCACAAACCTTTCGTTATATTTGGCAACAGCGAACAATCGGGTCATCTCTTCAATTTCCTCCACCGTAATTCCCGCCTCCCCCAAAAGCTGGCTGTGCCTGAGATCATCCATGCCGCCAACGGCTCGCTGCCGTCTGTGTACACGCATGGCGGTCATTTTAAGCAACACTCTACGGATGACGGAGGTATCCCCTGCCGTAAGCAGAGATGCCAGATACTCCATTGGAATCCGCATCTGATCGACAGCGGGAATATAGTGATCGGTCTGAAGCTCGTCTTCTTCAATATGGTTCATAATCGGGCTAAGCGGCGGAACGTACCACACCATGGGGAGCGTGCGGTATTCCGGATGAAGTGGCAGAGCAACCTTCCACTTCATGGCAAGCTTATAGATCGGCGAGCGCTGCGCCGCATCGATCCAGGAATCGTTGATCCCGCTTCTTCTCGCCTCCTTGATCACTTCCGGCTCGAAGGGGTCAAGGAACACCGAAAGCTGGGATTCATACAAATCCTGTGGATTCTCCACGGAAGCGGCCGCCTTGGCCCGATCTGCGTCATAAAAGACGACGCCGATATAGCGGATCCGGCCCACACAGGTTTCCGAGCAAATCGTGGCCATGCCCGCTTCTGTCCGCGGGTAGCAGAAATTGCATTTTTCCGCCTTGTGCGTATTCCAGTTGTAGTATACCTTGTGATAGGGGCAACCATTGGTACAGAATCTCCACCCCCGGCAGGCTTCTTGATCCACAAGTACGATGCCGTCCTCCTCCCGCTTGTACAAAGCTCCGGATGGACAGGAAGCCACGCAGGAAGGGTTCAGGCAGTGCTCGCAAATGCGGGGCAGGTACATCATGAACGTCTTCTCATACTCCATGGCGATGTGTTCCTGAAGCTGCTTGACATTCGGGTCCAGCGGTACGATCTCGCTTCCGCCAGCCAGGTCGTCATCCCAGTTCGGGCCCCATTCCGGCTTGTCCATATATTCGCCGGTAATCAGTGATACAGGCCGTGCGACCGGAAGATGCTTTCGCTTGGGGCTATGAATCAAGTTATCGTAATCATAGGTCCACGGCTCGTAGAAGTTGTCCAGGCTGGCCATATTCGGATTGTAAAAAATATTCGCCAGCTTGGTGATCGGGCCCCCCGCCCGGAGTGCCAGCTTTCCGTTGCGCAGAACCCATCCGCCTTTAAATTTCCTCAGGTCTTCCCATTCCCGAGGGTAACCGGGACCCGGCCGGGTTTCCACATTGTTGTACCACATGTATTCCGTTCCGGGCCGATTGGTCCACGTGTTCTTGCAGGTCACCGAACAGGTATGGCAGCCGATGCATTTGTCCAGGTTCATGACCATGGCGACTTGTGCTTTAATCCTCAAGCCAGTCAACCTCCTTCAATGGCCGGATGATTGTCATCGTATCTCTCTGACTTCCCGTCGGCCCGTAATAATTGAACCCGTAGCTCAATTGGGCATATCCTCCGATCATATGTGTCGGCTTCATCGTAATTCGGGTCACACTGTTATGGGTACCGCCGCGCTGCTTGGTGATAGAGGTGCCCGGCACGCCAAGCGTACGATCCTGGGCATGGTACATATAAGCGATTCCCTCTGGAATCCGGTAAGTCAGCACCGCTCTTGCTGCAATGACTCCATTCCGATTGTATACCTCAATCCAATCATTGTCCTTGATCCCGATCGAGGCCCCGTCTTTTTCGTTCAGCCAGACGACCTGCCATCCGCGGAACAGCGTCGACATTTGATTGGTGTCGGTAAACATCGTATGAATTCCCCATTTTTGGTGCGGGGTCAAATAACGGATCGTCATCGTTTTCCCTTTCGCTGGCACTCCTTTCTCTCCCTTAAAAAAAGGAATGTGCTCCAGCGGCGGCAAATAGAGCGGCAGCCCTTCACCGAAATCCAAAATCATCTCATGGTCCAGATAGAAGCTTTGTCTGCCCGTTAAAGTACGCCATGGAATGCTGTACTCCGTATTTAAAGTGAAAGGCGAGTATCTCCGATTGTCCTTCTCCAAGCCGCTCCAGACCGGAGTTGAGATCGTATGCCGGGGCTGAGCAGTAATATCCAGAAGCGTGAAGGCCTCTTCTTCCCGCGGTTTTGAGATGTCCTCCAGCTTTTTGCCGGTTTTGGCCTCTAGCGAACGCCAGCCTTCCACGGCCCGTTCTCCGTTCGTGGCGCCGGACATCAGCAGAATCGCTTCGATCACCTGTTTATCCCGGAACAGATCCGGCTGTCCTTTGCCGATCCCCTCATGTTTCGATGCCCCCAGCCGCTCCATGAGCTGGCCGTACACCTTGTCGCCGGGAATTTTAATCCCCTTTGTTCCATAGCCCTTTTTAATGTTCGGTCCGATGGTAATCATTTTTCCATACACGTTCGGATAGTCACGCTTCACCAATAAAAAATGGGGCATCGTTTTGCCGGGCACTGCCTCCGTCTCCCCCTTGCGCCAATCGCGGATTTTTCCGTGAACCTGGGCGATTTCATCCGGACTGTCATGTCCGAGCGGTGTCATGAGAACATCCTCGCAGGCTGGCAAATGTTTCTCCGCCAATTGGGAGAACGCTTTGGCGATTTCCCGAAAAGCGTCCCAATCGCTTTTGCTTTGCCAAGGCGGTTCAACAGCCGCATTAAACGGATGGACAAACGGATGCATATCGGTCGTGCTTAAATCGTATTTTTCGTACCAGGTCGCTGCTGGCAGCACGATATCCGAAAATAGCCCTGAACTCGTCATTCTAAAATCCATGCTGATGAACAAATCGGTTTTGCCTTCCGGCGGAACATCATCCGTCTTCACCGTCTCCGGCCGCCATGAATGGCTCGGGTCCGTCAGCACCTGATTGTCCGCGCCGATCAAATGCTTGGCAAAGTATTCATGCCCTTTACCGCTATCACCAAGCAGATTGGACCGCCAGTTGAAGAAGACACGCGGGAAATTGTTCGGATCATTGGGGTGCTCCACCGCAAAATCCAGTTCTCCCTCTTTAACCATTCTCGCAATTTCCTGTACGGCCTCCTGGTCGTCCAAAAACCCTTTTTCCCGAACCTGCCTGGCCACATCGATGGAATTCTGATTGAATTGCGGGAATGAAGGCAGCCACCCGAGCCTTACAGCCAACGCATTGACATCCGCAGGATGCATATGGTTAAACCGCCCGCCCCAGGATGGTTTCTGCTCCTCATTGGCCTTGGCCTCATAGCGGAATTGCTCCGTCGCGAAGTAGAAGAAGGAGGTTCCGTTTTGTAACCGGGGAGGCTTGATCCAGTCTCCCGCAAATGCGATTTGCTGCCACCCCTCCACCGGCCTTACCTTTTCCTGACCCACATAATGGGCCCATCCGCCGCCGTTTACCCCCTGGGAGCCTGTGAGCAGCACCAGATTCAGAATGGACCGGTAGATTTGATCGCTGTGGTACCAGTGATTCGTTCCTCCACCCATAGCGATCATCGATTTTCCGCCCGTCTTGGCCGCATTTTCGGCAAACTCCCTCGCTACCTGAATGCAATGGGATTTCTTAACGCCGGTAATCGCCTCCTGCCAAGCCGGAGTGTAGGGCTTCAGATCGTTATAATCGGCCGGATAATCGCCTGGCAGTTGCTGTCTGGGTACGCCCACATGAGCCATCATAAGGTCGTAAACCGTCACGACTTTGAGCGTCCTGCCTTCCGCACTCGGCAAATGCTTTACCGGAACCCCGCGCCGGACCGTCCCTCCTTCTGCTTCTGCAAAATAAGGAAAGTCAACGAGAGCCACTTCATCCGCTTCATCAATAAATGACAGCAGAGGTTCCACTGCGGTCCCGTCGGGATTTTCGAGGTCCAGGTTCCATCTGCTCCCCTGATCCCAACGGAAGCCCTGACTACCATTGGGAACCATCGGCGCTCCAGATGCCGCGTCCCAGACTACCGTTTTCCATTCGGCCAACTCCTGGGCATCACCCAAATCGGAGGCCCGGAGGAAGCGGCCCGAACGAAGCGCATCGGCATGTTCCTCCAGAATCACGAGGAAAGGCAGGTCGGTAAATTTTTTCACGTAATCCGTAAAATAAGGGACTTGCTGATCCACGTAGAATTCTTTGAGAATGACGTGGGTCATGGCCATGGCAAGCGCGGCATCGGTCCCGACTTTAGCCGGCAGCCAAATGTCCGCAAACTTTTCATATTCGGCATAATCGGGACTGACCCCGACCACCTTGGTGCCGTTATAACGGGCTTCCACCATGAAATGCGCATCCGGAGACCGGGTTTGTGGAATGTTGGTCCCCCAGATAATAAAATACTTGGTGTTATACCAGTCGCCGCTTTCCGGCACATCTGTTTGTTCTCCCCAAACCTGCGGCGAGGCAGGAGGAAGGTCTGCATACCAATCATAAAAACTGAGGATGGTCCCGCCAATCAGCGACAGGAAGCGTGTCCCTGCCGAATAACTCACCATGGACATGGCTGGAATCGGGCTAAAGCCGACGACACGATCCGGACCGTATTGCTGAATGGTATGGATAATAGAGCTGGCAATCATCTGACAGACATCATCCCAATCCGCCCGGACGAAGCCGCCTTTCCCTCTGGCCTTGACATATCTGTCGCGCTTTTTGGGATCACTGACGATGTTTTTCCAGGCCATGACCGGGTCCTCCACAACTGCCAGCTCCTCACGCCACATGTCGTACAAATCGCCGCGGATATAGGGATACTTCACCCGGATCGGGCTATAGGTATACCAGGAAAAGCTTGCCCCGCGCGGGCAGCCCCGGGGTTCATACTCGGGGAAGTCGACTCCCGTGGTCGGATAGTCCGTTTTTTGTGTTTCCCAGGTGATAATGCCGTCCTTGACGTAAACATTCCAGCTGCAGGAACCGGTACAGTTTACGCCATGTGTCGACCGAACGACCTTGTCATGCTGCCAGCGACCGCGATATAGGCTCTCCCAATCCCGGGATCTGGGGCTCTCCTCGGTCCATCCTTCGTTAATGGCCTCTCCGCGTTGCAAGTATTTCAACGCTTCAAGCAGCTTGTTTTTATGTTCAGCCATTGTTCAGATACTCCTTTCCCTGCTGGTTTACCGGGTTAAACCTTTCCCCCGTCAGTTTAAAGCTGTCTTGTCCCGACTGGAGCTCTTCCATAAACACTTCCCAATCCGCTGCGTTGCAAGCCGCGATAATCAGGCGCTGAAGCTCGTTCAGATCCTGCAGCCGGCAGATTTGTTCTTGCACAGGCTGCGGCGCTCCGCCAAATCTCATCTCAAGCAAGGCAAGCAAATCCTTCCGATCATCCCGGACAAACTGTTCCGTTTCCACCTGATTCATCTGGTTCGCCTTCTTTCGTAGTCACTTTTCTACACTCATTCTGCCGACCCTTGTCAGGATTTCATCATTTTAAAATATTCGGCAATCATCAAGTTCTTAATCTTCTCCGCCGACTGTTTAAAAAAGGTCAAGACCTCCTCGTCGTCACCTTCCACCAATGCCCATGAGAATTTCCTGCTGGTGACCTGCCCCAATTCCTCGCCAAATCGGAGGTAGACGGTGATACCGTGATCATCGGCCCGACCACCCGCCTTTACATCATAAGGATGAAGGTGGAGCCGCTCGAGCTCTTGTACCAGTAGCCGATACAGCCTCGGCTCCACGGATTGAAGCGGTTTGTCGGGAAGCATCGCCGCCAGTGTATAGGTCTCATTTTTCATGAAGCAGTCCCTCCACTTCTTTTTCCAGCATGTTCATTTCATCCCGGTTATGCAGTTCATCAACGACAATCAAAGCTTGAAAACGGGCAAGAAGCTCGCCTCCCACCTTACCTTGCGCCAGCAGTTCCTTAATCTCAGCGACAATTTCCCGCATTAATTGATGATCGCGAGTCAGGGAAATAATGACGTTCTTCAACTCCGGCTTGATGCCGACAGCCTCCACATATAATCCTTCCTCTTCGCTGGCCGCGTGCTGAAGCGTACGCCCCTCCCAATGCTCCACCGTGATGTAGGCGATTTCCTCCGCCTTGTCCAATTCGCCTTTTTTTATACTTCTGTCCAATAGCTCGGTAAGCTCTCTCGCTTCGCCTAAGGCCGCCTCATGAATCATCGAATGACTGTCCACATGTCTTAGTGCGGGTCCTGACATTACTCCCTCGCCTCCTTTCTTGTTGCTTTTTTTAAGAATTGATTTTCCGCCAGCCTGTCGCCTTCACCTTCCCCGATTACGGAGTCAGCCTGCGAAAGGTCGCTGAATATAGCCACATAATGAGTGACATTCTGCTCGTTCGTAATTGCCGTTACGGAGAGCCACTCCCGAAAAACCTCCCCGCTTGCCTTGCGGTTGACGATCTCTCCCTGCCATTTTCCAGTCGTCAACAAAGTGTCCCAAAAGGCATTATAGAAAGAGCGATCATGGAATCCGGAGCTGAGTATATTGGGAGTTTTGCCGATCACCGCTTCTTTCGGATAGCCGGTGACCTCGGTGAAGGCGGCGTTTACGGTATGGATCACGCCCTTGGCATCAGTCACCATCACGGCATCGGCTGTTGACTTGATAATATCCGACGCAAACTCCAGCTTGTTGTTGAAAAATACCCATAGAACAAGTATCAGGCTGGCCAGCGAAGCCTCGGACAAGGCCATAAAGCCGATTGCATAGTGGCCTGTCCACCCAAACAACAGGGTAAGCAGCAGTGGAGGAAAAAAACCGCCCAGACCGCCCGCAGCAGAGACGATCCCGCTGGCGATGCCCCCCTGCTTGGAAAAGTAAAGCGGGACCAGTTTGAACACCGCGCCATTCCCGATACCAGCACACACGGCGACCATCAAACAGCCCAACGTAAAAAGAGGCATGGTCAATCCGAAAGAGAGCAAAACTCCTGACAGGGTTAGCCCGGAAAACACAAACATAAGAACTACAAAGGGGTTAGACTTGTCCGACAGTATCCCGCCTACTGGACGGAGAAGAGTAGCCAGGGCGATAAAACCCGCCGTCCTGAGTCCGGCATCCACCTTGCTTAATTCAAAATAGCTGGCCAGAAAACCGGGAAGATAGATTGTAAAAGCTACGAAGGAACCGAAGGTGATGAAGTAAAAAATGCTGAAAAACCACAGCTTTTCGTTGCGATAAACCTGCTTGAGCTGATCCTTCCAGGAGCCTCGTACTCGTTCTTCGTGCTTATCGCCCAAAAACAGATTCAGCAGAGCAAAAAGGACGAGCAGAATCAAAAAAAGCTGAAGGGCTCTTGACCAGCCAATCGCATCAGCCACCCATGGTGCGCCAAAGGTAGAGATGGCCGTACCCAGGTTCCCGATCCCGTATATCCCGTTGATGGTGCCCTGCTTTTCTTTGGGATAATATTTGGGCAGTGAAGTCACCCCGACCGAGAACGTAGCTCCGCCTATCCCAAGAAAGAAGCCCCCGATCGCCAAATCCAGAAAAGTATTAGCCTGGCTCAAGTAGTAGACAGGAGCGAGCAGTATAAAGAAACTGACCGTATTCATCAGCCTTGCCCCGAAGCGGTTGGTCAGAATCCCCGCCGGAATTCGCAGCAAAGAGCCCAAGATTACCGGGATCGCGGTGGACCACGCTCTTTGTCCAGGCGTCAGCAGAATATCCTGACTTATGTAAGAAATCAGGGAAGAGATCAAGACCCAGGCCATAAAGGAAACAACCAGACTTAAGGTTTGTAATGGCAGCTGAATTTTTTTAACCATTTATAGCTCCCCTTTGGAGATTATTCTCGTCACAAACATAGGATATAGTACCCATTTTTGACAAACTACTCACCTTTCAAACATGCGATGCAACGTAGAAAAGTATTTACGGAAGATGCTGTAGCTGCCGAGCATAAATCAGGTCAACTTTTCTGGAGACAAAAAAGAACTATTATGGCAACATATGACATAATAGTCCCGTTTTATAGCATATTCAAACTATAACCCATTATAGTTGATAATTATTCTCACAGGCAATGAAGTGATTTCGTACGGAGCCTCTACTTTGTACTATCCATTTTTCTGACCGCGTTCTCCGCAGCCTCCATAATTACTTCTCCCAGTGTGGGATGGGGATGAATGGTTAGAGCCAAGTCTTCTACGGTTGCGCCCATCTCGATAGCTAGAGCAAGCTCCGAAATGAGTGTTGACGCTTCGACACCCACAATTTGCGCTCCCAGTACGATTCCCGAGTCCTGCTTTGCTACGATTTTGATATACCCCTCTGCTGCCCTTAGTGCCAATGCTCTGCCGTTAATCGTAAAAGAAGCTCTGCCAATGACAATCGGTAAGGCTTTTTCCTTGGCTTCTGTTTCACTTAGGCCAACACTAGCCAGCTCCGGTTCAGAAAAGACAACCAAAGGCATGGCTTTATAATCCACTTTAGCAGCTTGACCTGCAATCGCCTCTGCCGCAATCTTCGCTTCATAGGAAGCCTTATGGGCAAGTGCTGGACCCTCCGTAATATCTCCAATGGCAAAAATATGCGGAATAGCCGTTCTACACTGCTCGTCTGTCTCGATCAGCCCTCTGCTCGTCACTGGCAAGCCAATGTGCTCCAGTCCTAACCTGCCATCTGTGTTGGGTTTTCTGCCTACAGTAACTAATACAAACTCTGCGGTAACATGATGCTGTTCCTGATCTTTTGAATAATGCAGCGTAATGGTATCCGCATTCTGCACGACGTTTTCGGCTGTCGCCCCAGTTACGATGTTTACACCATCTGTTTTCAACTGTTTGACAACAGGGGCCACAAGATCCGCTTCAAATCCTGGTAGTATCCGCCCCCCTCCCTCCAGAATCGTTACCTTTGTTCCAAATTTGGCATACATCTGTCCAAGCTCGACGCCGATATATCCACCGCCTATCACGACTAGACTGGTCGGAGCCTCTGGAAGGGAGAGCGCCTCTGTAGAGGACAAAATACGTCCGCCGAACGGAAAGGCTTTCAGCTCGATTGGACGGGAACCAGTTGCCAATATGGCATACTTAAAGGAAATGGTTTGTTCCGCTCCATTTTGCTTGATAATGGCTGTATGCTCGTCAACCAAGCTTGCCTCCCCTTCCAGAATACTCACACCTGCCGTTTTCATTAAATAGCCGACTCCGCCTGCCTGCTTATTTACAATCCCCTGTTTGAAAGCTTGAGCATTCACGAATGACGCTGCTGCATCTGCCTGATTTAACTGCCTGAGTACCTCATAGCGGTGTGCTTCGGCAATCAAAGCTTTGGATGGAATGCATCCCACATGCGTACAGACTCCACCTAGCTGACTGCGTTCGATAATCGCTGTTTTCATTCCAAGCTGAGAAGAACGCGATGCCGCCACATAACCTCCCGGACCTGATCCAATGACCAGTGTATCTACAGATTCAAGCTTGCTCATAACCTAATACCTCCTGTTAAAATAGCCGGATTTAAATATGATGATCATAATATATTATAATCATCATATTTTAAATACGTCAATAGTCGTAATCAGCCATACCGAAGTTTAGTTGCAAGAAGACAAATTGACACGTTTTATTATGATGGTTATAATATTTTGAAGTTAGCATAATGAAGTCGTGGAGTGATTACAATGCCTTATCCAAAAGGCCATAAGATGAAAGTACGGAGTAAAATCGTTGAAAGTGCTGCCCAGGCTTTTCGCGCCAACGGTATCCACGATGTAAGTGTGCCCTTTATTATGAAAGGAGCCGGATTAACTCACGGCGGGTTCTATTCACACTTTGACAACAAAGAACAGCTAGTCGCCGAAGCCTGTCGCTATGCCGTCAGTGATACCCTCACACTTCTTCAGAAGGCCGTTGACCAAGAAAAGCACGATCTCAACATTAATGTTGTCATAGACTACTATTTAAGCGCCCATCACCGTGATCGAACCGAAATGGGCTGTATTATTCCTGCCCTTTCGGTAGAAATAGCCCGTTCTTCCGAAGAAATCCGGCAGATATTCACGCAGGAGCTGGAACGAATGATTACGTTTATCTCCAATTTGGCGGGGATGGATCTGTCCAAAGGTAGCGCATTGTTCAGCAGCATGGTCGGTACTCTTGTGCTTGCACGTTCAGTTAATGAGCCTGAACTGAGCGACAGCCTTCTCTCCGCAGGCAAACAACACGCCAAAGCGCTGGTTAATGCCTGAACAATTGCTTTTTTTATGAATAGCCATCGTTGAATGTGAGCCTATTTTACGTGTGCAAAAAAAGCCACTAATCACCAATCAATCCTTGGTATTAAGCGGCTTTTTCCTATGGTTCTGACCTCACAACAGGGATAGCGATTGGTCAGAGATTCGAAGTCTCCACCCGCCAAATATCTGTTATGTTCCAAATCGTTTACGGTACCCGCATTTGCGGCACAGCTCTTCCACCGCTTCTCTCTTGGAGAACCCGAAGTACAAGCGATTTGCGCGTTCTCCTTCAACAATGTCGGAAAAAGATTGCTCATGCACGTTACCTAAATTAATAACGCCTTCACCATCAAGACAGCATGGGACCACCGTTCCATCCACCAATACCGCAGCCTGGCTGCGAAGTGCATGGCAAAAGCCTTTTCCGTCATCCTCCGGGGCACTGAGGCTTGGCCATTCAAATTCGTGATCCTGATTCAAATAAACGTTGGGTGCGATTTTGACCCCACTGCCCGGTATAACCTTTTCCTCAATCCGGTAGTCCAGCCCAAACTCTTGCTCCAGTCGCTCAAGTGTCTCCCGGTTGCGTTGACGTTGCACATTAGTCAAATTATCTTGAGTCAGGTTCCAGAGACGGAACGAAATAATGACATTATGCTTCACAGCTTCTCTAACAAACGTGAAAATATTGCCCAAATATCCTTCTCGGTCCACGGAGCCTTCATGTCCGTCAAAGCTGTGAAGAGAAAAGTTCATCTGACGTAGTGCCGGTTGCCCAAGCAGCTTATGTCCGGTCTTGGGCAACAAAGTACCATTGGTAGTAATATTGACCTTTAAGCCCTTCTCATGAGCACTCTCCAGCAAAAGATCAATTTTCGGATGGAGCAGCGGCTCTCCTTTTACATGCAGATAAATGTAATCTGTATGCGACTTGACCTGATCAAGCACATTCCGAAAGGCTTCCGGATCAATAAATTTTTTGACACGCTGTGTCTGAGGGCAAAAGCTGCACGCGAGATTACAGATGCTTGTAATTTCAATATATACTTTCTTAAACGTCTTCAATATGATTTCCCCATTCTAACCTTCATCCTAAGCATCTTGTTATGCTCCTTATCCAAGTCCTATGATTATACCGGGTTATCACGAACAGGTAAATCATTTATGTTAGTTCACCAGTAACTTTTGCTGTTCTCAATTTGCTGTAAACCTTAGGTCTGACCTAAGGTTTACAGTGGAGTTATTCAACTACACAGTAAGGAGTCCTGTCATTGAAAGAACACATTACGATTAGCCAGCTTTCACAGCTTATGAATGTATCTGTACATCAACTGCGATATTTTGAAGAAAAGGGGATCCTGTATCCGTCATACACAGAAAAAAATCAATATCGAATGTACGGACTTCATGAAATTTATCGGCTCTCGCATATTTTATTGCTACGTAAATTAAATATCCCTGTCGGACAGATTGAAGAATGCCTGACTTCTTACGCTGCCGATGATTACAACCAGCTTTTAGAGAATTCATTGCAGAGGGTACAGGATGAAATAGCTAACTTGAAGCTGCTCGAACAGTTTATTCACAAGGTACTAAAAGGACATCATAACCTCACTCATCAGGACAATGAGTATCAGATCAGGCTGTTAGGCACCCGACATTTAAAGCTGTGGTTTGCATTTGAAAATGATATAGAGGCCCCTGCTCGGCTACACATCAGAGCTACTTCCTAAGCAGCAAATAGGCGAAATAAGGCACACCAATTAACGATACCATGATGCCCGCGGGAATACCGTCGGGATCGACGAGATTGCGACCAATTGTATCGGCCATTAACAGCAGCCACCCGCCGAGTAGAACGGCGACGGGAATGAACAACTGATTACGCGGGCCGACCAGTGCCTTGGCAATGTGCGGAGCCATCAACCCGATAAACGCAATACCGCCCGTGACGGATACCGCCGATGCAGCCGCGGCGACTGCGGTCAGAATGAGAACGAGGCGTTCTCGTTCAATTTGCACACCAGCACCAATCGCCGACGCTTCGCTCAAAGCAAGTAAATTAAGACGTTGAGACTTGTACAGGGTAAACGGGATCAGCAAGATCAACCAGGGAAGTAGAGCCCAAATGAATGGCCAGTCCGTCCCCCAAATACTGCCCGCAATCCATTTTGCGATAAAATCGACCTTTGAGCGTTCTGCCGAAGAGATAATGACGATCATAATCCCCGACAACGCGAGGGAGAAACCGACCCCGACCAGTACCATTCGGATGGGATCAAGCCCGCTCGTTCGGCTATACGAGAAGACATAGATCAAAGCTGCTGTTACCAATGCGCCGATAAAGGCCACTAGCGGCAAAACATAAACGAACGATCCAACATCGATCGGGAAGTACAGAAAGAAGCACGCAATGGCTACGCCAGCGCCAGAATTAATGCCAATGATGCCCGGGTCGGCCAAATCATTGCGGGTGATACTTTGCAGAATGGAGCCTGACAACGCAAGCGCCATGCCTGACAGCAATGTAATAAAAATCCGTGGCAGTCGGACAGAGAACAGGACAAATTCTTCCTTGAACGTACCTTGACCGAACAAAACAGGAATCAGTCTACCAAGCGACAAAGACGAGTATCCCCAAGCCATGCTGGCTATAGCGGTAAGAACAATTAGCCCTAAACTGACCAACAGAATCAGACGCTGTTTTCGAACAAGCGCGGACAGAATCATAATAGAGCTTTACCTCCTCTACGCACGACGAGCAGAAAGAAGGGCAGGCCCAGCATGGCCACAATGGCTGCCACCGGCGTCTCGTAAGGTGCATTAATCGTGCGGCCCAGTGTATCTGCAAGCAGCATAAATGTAGCTCCCGCAAAAGCCGAAAAAGGCAGGATATGCCGATAGTCAATACCAACCATTTTGCGGACGATATGAGGGATCATCAGCCCTACGAATGCCATGTTTCCGACGAGCGCGACCGATGCACCCGTAATCACAATGACAAGGACGAACAGAATGCCTTTGATCCACACCAGATTTTGCCCCAATCCAGTTGCTACCTCATCGCTCAAGCTGAGAATACTCAGTTGGTTGGAAAGCATCAGAGCTACCGCAATTCCCAGAAGGATCACCGGCGCAATGGCTTGTAATTGTCCCCACGTTGTTCCAATCAGGCCTCCAGCAGTCCACATGGATACGTCCTTGGAAATTTTGAAAGCGATGCTGACACCATCCGAGACGGCATGCAGAAACGCAGAAACAGCCGCTCCCGCCAGCACGATTCGGATCGGGGACAAATTGCCTTGGCGCATCGAGCCCAGTAAGATGACCAAACCCGCTCCCAGTGCAGAGCCAAGAAAGCAAGCAACCATGATACCAAAGTAGTTTATCCCCGGGATGAATACAAAAGCCAGCGCGAGCGCCATATTAGCACCTGAAGTCAGACCCAGCAAACCCGGGTCGGCCAGTGGATTGCGAGTGACCCCCTGCATGATGGCCCCAGACACGGCAAACGCGGCGCCAACCAAAATAGCCGCCAGCTCGCGGGGCAGTCGAATCTCGCGCAGGATGAGAATTTTATCATCCTTGGCACTGGAGGCCAGTGCAAGCCATAAATCGTGCAGTGTCGTTTCTGCTGCACCGAATATCATTGAAATGACGAAACACAAGACGAGCGCCAACGCACTGCCAAGGAGCTTATACGAAAAAGGAAAAGCACGTTGTTTATTCTTCATGGACTCTCATCTTTTCTTTAATGAAATATGTGAAGGAACTGTTGAAATAACCAGTTCCTTCACATCCTACTGACCAAGAAAGTGTTGAATGAAAAATTTCAGCTGGTACTCCATGCTGAGCGGATCGTTAAAGTAGAACACTTTTGCGTTAGCCTCAAAGACGCGTTGATTCTTAACTGCGGGAATATTTTTGTACGTTTCGGTGTTCTGGAACGAATTGTCCTCATCCGCGTTTTTACTGAAAATGACGTAATCACCCAGGTAATCTTTCATCACCTCTGTCGATAGAGCAAAATAACCTTCTTTCTGTGTCGCTTCCTTCACTTTTTTCGGCATAGGAAGTCCGAACTCCTGATAGAGAATTTCGGTGCCGCGGCCAAAGTTATCACCATATACATAAAGCTGCTTATTGAACGTCTCGATGACCGAAACCGTTGCATTGGCTCCGATCTTCGCCTTGATCTCTTTTCCGGCTTTTTGGGCCCGGGCTGTAAAATCATCGATCCAGGCTTGTGCGTCTTTTTCTTTATTCAACAATTTGCCGATTTCACGTTGCTGGGTTAAGAAATCCACCTTGCCATATGTATAAGTGACAGTAGGAGCGATTTGCTTAAATTTATCGACATTTTTAATATCGGAAAGCCCGATAATAAGATCCGGATTCAACTCAATGATCTTCTCCAGACTTTCATCTGTAACCGCCTCTGCACCTTTCAGCTCCTCAGCAAAATTCGGGTTGCTCTTGGACATTTCGTCCACGCCGACCAGCGGTACACCAAGCGCCATCACATTACCTGTTAAAAATCGGGTAAGCACAACGACGCGCTGCGGATGGGTCGGAACCTCTACAGGGCCATTCTCGGATTGGTAGGTAAATGTGGAGGATTTCGCCTCCGAAGAAGACGCGGGGGACGAATTTTTGCCATTATCGGCATTGTTCGCTTGATTTCCACCACATGCACTTAATACAACTACAAGAACAAGTACCAGCGGAATAAAAAGCTTTTTCATAAGATGACTCTCTCCCTTTCCAAACGCTAGGTTTCAATGAATAATCGTATCGTGCAAAGGATGCTATTGGCATCCTTTGATTGATTATGAAATTCATTCTCATTGGTATAAACTATTATATGGGTCAAATATATACCCAACCATGGCTTTTTGTTTGGAAAATCACTTGTACTATTGGTTACTTGTAAATAAATCTACCGCGCGTTGAAGTTGCAAGCGAATAGAAACCGGGTTGTAAGGCACCCATTCATCCCGGTCCAGCAGATGAACACAGTTCCTCTGTACGGCGGGAAGCCTGCTCCAATAAGGAGACCTGAATATCATTTCCGTATGTGCGGTGGAACCTTTTTCATCTGGAAACATGATCACTAATAATCGGGACCCCGCATAATCTGCGAGTTCTGATATCTCAATCGAAACGGAATGAAATTGATCTCCCAGCCTCTTTATCTCCTGCCCGATCAATTCAGGGGGCTTTAGGCCTAGAGATTGATAGATTACATATCCGACATTCCGCGCTCCATAAACGAACAGCCCCTCCGGCTTCATCACCACAATCGTTATGATTTCATTAACAATTGTGCTTTGCTGCACCAGTGAACGGGCTACCCGTTCCTCTTCTTCAAAAGCGGCCAACCACCGCTCCGCCTGCTCGCTCCTCTGAATAGCATGAGCGATACGACGCAGATGCTCCTTCCATCCCAGTTCCATCCATGAAATTTCCACGATAGGCGCTATAACTCGCAAATGCTCAGGATTCAGCCCATATTCGTGCAAATGCTGTTTGGCCGCAATGATCAACTCGATGTTGGCATCAAGCAATACCGAGTTCACCTGTTCAGCAGAACAGTTCGTATTGATAAACATCATCGTTTGCGGCGGCTCCAGACCATTCGTTTTCACATATTCGCTGCTCTCCGAAATAGTGACAGCGGGCTCCAAACCAAGCAACAAGAGATGGCTGGCGTAAGGTGTAAGCAATACGGCCACACGTTGAAATGGTCTGCGGTTGTAGCTTGAAGGGGATGCTCCCGTATGCTGCTTAAAACGACGGCTCAGATAAAATTCATCCTTGTACCCTACCTTAAGGGCAATTTCCCGGAGCGTGCCTGATCCGCTAATTAATAGCTCCTTGGCTCGGTGAACACGCAGCCGTGACAAGTATTCGTTGGGAGAAAAGCCGGTGAGCTGCTTAAACTGGATAGAATAGTGAGATCGGCTTACGCCTGCAATCGCAGCTAACTGCTCACGCGTTATTTTTTCGCTATAGTGGTTTTCCAAATAAGCAATGCTACGTTCCATGGACGGCTGCTCATCAGCAGCATACTTGGCTTCCATCCGCTCCAACAATTGGAGAATGATTTGGTGAAATATAATTTGGTTCTGCACATGGCGGGCTTCACTAGCCGGAAAACGATGGATATACAGTTCCTCCACATGGGTCACTATTACAGGTTCACAGGGAAAGAACTGAATATTGGGATTGGAGACCACTTCGCTTTTACGTATCATTGCACTTTCGGGAAGAGGAGTCCCCTGCTCTCGTGTACGGATTGAAAGCTTATAAGCATGAAGGGGTTGCAAAAGATTCGTAATTAAAACGGCATGGCTATGCGCCGGGAGTAGCATGACGCTACCTTCTACAAGTTCGTAAGTTTGATCATCGACCTGAAGAGTGCCCTTGCCGCTGGCAATTGCAATCAATACGGTTACATTCTCATGAATAGTGTACATCGGAAAATTCGAGGTGCAGTACAGCGAATAAATGCTGTCAGCAGTATATAAAGGAAAGTGGGACTCTGCCCACTCCGAAACAACGTTGTTCACAACCCAAACCCCCATCATCATAAAAGTGAGAAACGTTTCTCGTTTTTCGTTCCTCTGTATCTTATTAAGCAAAAAAGCTAATGATTTAGTATAAAAACAATATCTATACTATAAATGATCAAACCTGCTTCATGCTATCTTTATAGCTCAGAAGCTGGTAGGCATGATCCTCATCATGGGTACTGCAAGCATCAACAACATGAAGACATAACAAAAAAACGGCATCTCTGCCGTTTTTTCTAAAGGATGGACTCTCAGAGGCACCCATTTATAAAAGCAATGCTCTTGTCGATATCCTGTTCCTTTGCTTCTTCTAATAAAATATTTAGATAAGGTTTCTTATCTTTTAATAATTTCAGTAGAAAATGATAGTTTAATATCCCTTTTCCAGCAGGCACAAACTTTATTGCATTATCCTCAATCATTAAATCCTTTGCATGCATAATCACGATTCTGTCTCCAAAAAGATCAAATGCTTCTTGGAAAACAGCTTCCTGGTTTTGATAATTATTCAGGGAAATAAAGTTAGCCGGGTCAAAGATGACCTGAAGATTATTAGACGGAACACTATCCAGCAATCTTCTCATCCGCTCCGGTGTATGAATAGGATGATTCATTCCTCCCTCAATTCCCACGATTACACCGAACTTTTCTGCTTCCGCTACAAGCTCTCTGACGCTTTCCACTACCTCCCAAAAAGGCTTTTCAGTAAAATTTTCTTCGGTATAGACAATCTCCGGGTTTACATTTCCCGTCTCGGTTCCAACAATGCTGCAGCCAAAACCACGGGCAAACCGGATATGCTCCTTGAATCGATCCAATTCTTTTCTTCTTTGACTTAGGTCAGGGTGGATCATGTTGATGTAGCAGCCTAAAACCGCTATTTGCACATCTTTTTTCCGAAAAATACGACTTATATAGTGAGCAATGCCGGGGCTAAAGCTTCCTAATTTTGTATTTACATCATGTAGCGATTTACTTACGGCTAACTGAACGGATGTCAATCCTTTACTTGATATGATATTCACTGCTTCTTGTAAAGAAACGTTTTCAATATCATGTGCCCGAATTCCTAAATTTGCATTCATACCTGTCCTCCAGTTCACACTTATACGATTGCTTCATGTTTGGTGTCATGATTATCTTTATATTTTATAAGATTTTCATATCCCACAGTGTTATTGCCCCATGTTTTTTCATATTCCCAACCTGTTAACTGTTCAAAAACTTGTCGTGCTTCCGGTGTAACCTCTTTTTTAGAGCCGCCATTTTTCAAGCGTTTAATTTCATCCATCAAAACGACATGATTTTCTTTCGATAATTTGTAACGATAGGAGATAATCAAACCTCCCACCAAAAAGACGAGCGTACCAAACAGCAAGATCGAAATGATAGCTGTTACTGCTGAAGCCGGTTGTGCTGCTTGCCCGGATACAAAGCCTGCCTCTTGCAATGCAACCCCTACTAAAAAGACCGCTAACGCCTGTGTCCCTTTTCTGATCAAACTCATTACACCGGCGAACACACCTTCACGTCTTTGACCCGTTAAAGCTTCATCTACATCTGGAATAAATGCGTAGTTGTTCCAGGGGATGTAGTTCAAACCACCGCGTCCCAACCCGCAAATTCCAATCATAGCAAACAATAAAACCGTGTTATTTAGCGTTCCAGTGACCTTTAATACGATAAATCCAATAACTCCTGCGATAAAGAGAGAAATGGCAGTTCTATACGCCGGGGCAGGATTCAATTTAATCGTTAAGGTAAGAGCAATCCATACGCCAAAAAGCTGCATGACATACATAAAGGTCAATAAGTTGGATGCGGCAACGGCATTTTGCATGAGAGCAAACACAACAAAATAAGTAAATACGGCGTTGAATACATCCTGACTTAAATATCCACCCAAATACATACCCAGATGGTGGCGGAATGTTTTTACTCGTAAAGTCGAGAATAAATCCGCATAGATCTTATGCACATTTTGTAAAAAAGTTCTATTTTCAATCACTTTTTCTTCAGGTATTTCTTCGAGAGGACGTTCCCATGTATTTCTGTAAAGCAGTGACAATACCACTATAAATATGACAGTGAAAATAATACCTGAGTACAGGAATGTAAGAGGATCGTCCTTACCCAATGCTTCCACAAGCCGGCCAGGAATAAATGCAGCAAATACAGCTGAAGCCTGAGCAACAAACATTCTTGCACCTGTAAACTTCGAACGTATTTTATAATCGTTACTCATTTCAGCGGCAAGTGTATCATAAGGAATTAAAATCATGGAGTACACAATTTCAAACAAAATATAGGTTAATAAGTAATACCAGTAAGAAAAACCGGAAACCCAAATTGCTGTATAGACAAGTACAAGTGGAATGGCGGCTAATATAAAGAATTTTCGTCTTCCAAAGCGTCGGCCAAGTTTTGTTTTATGAAAATTATCTGTAATATATCCCATCGTTGGCGCTGCAATCGCATCAACAATCCGAGCAATAGCGAAAATAGAACCTGCTTGAATGGCAGTAAGGCCACAAAAAGTTGTTAAGAAGAAAAGCAACCATGCTGCTGTCAAGGCAAACGCGCCTGCCCCTAAGAAATCACCTAACCCATAGGACAAATAATTAATAAATTTGGGTTGTTTAACCACATTATTCTCCTCCATTTTGGGAATTTAGCAACCGGAGATTTAGATACCAAAGATTTAGATATAGGTATGAAGATATTCGGATAGACAAAGCACAGCCAGCGATTGTCCATAAGGCATGGTAGTCTTTCTGATTTCCTTGTAAAATTCCAAAGTATCTCCCATACCTGTTCCTACAGATACCTTTTGCAATGCTCCTTCTTTATTAATTTCATTGATAATTCCGCAAATAGCCCTGTGGGCGACTTCTTTATAGCCCTGACTGATATACCGCTTATGAACGGATTTTAAAATTCCATATGCAAATCCAGCTGAAGCTGAAGCTTCCAAATAAGAGGTCTGGTCATTAATGAGTGTATGCCATAAACCGCTTACATCCTGATCGTTGGCAAGAGCTTCAACTTGCCTGTTCAATGTATCAATCAGGAATTCACGGAGAAAATCCCCCTTTTCCAATTCCAATATTTCAATAATCTCGGGAATCGCAATGGTGATCCAGCAATTTCCTCTTGCCCAAAGCGCTTCGGCATAATTGTGGTTTCCTTCGAATGTCCAGCCGTGGAACCATAAACCCGTCTTTTTGTCCGTTAAATATTTGATATGGATTAGAAACTGCCTTTTGGCTTCTTCCAGGTATTCAGGTCTGTTGAGCAGCTTACCAATTTTCGCCAAAGGCAGCACGGTCATCATCAAGGTATCGTCCCAAAGCTGATTTTTATTCTCTGGTCCATAGGTCATATGCTGTAACCCGTCTTCTTTGGTACGAGGCATATCATGCATTACCCATTCAGCCCAATCCTCCAAATAAGGCAGGTATGTCTGGTTTCCGGTATCCTCATATAAAAATGCCAATGTTAATAGCGGCGCCATCGTATTGACGTTTTTCGGCGGTGCGCCTTCTTGAATTCTTGCATTGAACCATTTATTGATGATGTCCAAAGCTTTTTGGTCATTAGTCAATTTCCAATATTTATATATTCCATATAACCCTACACCCTGAGGCCAGTTCCAAACATTCCAGCTTTTATCATCCACAATTAACCCGTCAAAATGGAGTAAAAATTCACCGCTTTGGTCTTTGATTTCTGTGAGATTATTCATTAATAAATGAATACGATCAACGACCTCTTTCTTCTCGAAAGCTTTTACCTGCAACACAGCAATCCCTCCAAATAATGATCTCTTTCTCTTGATTTGTCATCGCTTACACTTATACTGTTATTGTATTGAAAGTGCTTTCTTGAAACCATAAAAAAAACAGTGGATTACGTTTAAAAAACATACTTGTTTTCCGCCAAACGTAAAAACACCTCCAAGGTTATCTCCCTATCTGACGATACGGAAGAACTCTCTTGAAGGTGTTTTGATTACTTATTTTTGCCTAAAATCCTTTCAGCTTGCTTTCTAAAGGACTTCGCTCCATCTTCCGGCGTCATTTTCTTAAATAAAATCTGTTCGGATATATTATCAAGCGCTTTCATAATTTCCGCATTGCCGAGTGGATCATTCGGATCCATGGTGTGTACATTTTGAGACGCTTTTTCAACATAATCAAAGATTTTAGTTTCAGCTTCGGATAATTCCGGCTTGATTCCTTTGATCACCTTTGAAGATACCGGGACACCTCGATCACCTTTGATCAACTTATTGGCTTCCATATTATTCACAAAGAAATTAATGAACTTGGCCGCTTGTTCCTTTTGTTTTGAACTCTTAGGGATGGAAAAGAACATACTCGGTCTTAAAAATAAAGCCGTTTCGTTCGCATACTCAGGAGGCAGTTTGATGGATAAGGGTGCTTTAGCCGATTCGGCAAATCCCGAATATTGATTGGACCAATTCCAACTCATTGCTGCATTTCCTGTTACGATAAATTCATCATTCGTTCCTGCTACATGTGCTTGAACGTCTGGAGTCGGGAATGCCTTTGCATCAACTAACCTAAGCTGCCTTTTAAAGTAATCAACAAATAATTGGTCGTCTGTATAGCCAAGGCCTGTACCGTTTTCATTATAAAGACGCGAGCCTTGTGTTCTTAAATAGTAAGGGAAAAATACATCGGCAGGGTACATTCCATTTGTACCATACACGTGTGTAGCATTTTTGACCTCGATTGCTACTTTTTCGAAGTCATCCCAAGTCCAGTTTTCATCTTCAATTTGAATACCGGCTTCTTTTAACAGATGATCATTTGTAATCACAGAAAGAACGTTCGATCCAAGGGTGAAGCCATATAATTTACCTGCAATCCTTCCACCGGAAATAGCGTTTTCATCAATGGAGCGAATATCAATCGTCCCATTTTTTATAAATGGAGTTAAATCATCCAGCCGACCTTTTTCACCATATTGAAACAGGTAGGCCCTATCCATTTGAATCACATCTGGCAATTGACTAGCGGCAGCCATTGGAGCAAGCCTCTTCCAATAATCATCCCAGTTGGCATATTCCTCTACAATTTTTACATTTGGATTTTCATTCTCATACATTTGAATAACTTTCAAGGTATATTCATGTCTGGATTGGTCCCCCCACCAGGCCACGCGCAGGGTCACTTTTTCACTTTCCTCTTCATGATTTCCTTTATTGTTTAAATCACAAGCAGCGACTGAAAGGAGCATTATAAAAGCAAATAATACCAAGCCAAACCTTTTCAAGCTTTTACCTCCCTTTTGCGAGTAGGCTTAGGTGGATTCATGTAACTTTCCGGTATTCAGATGGTGTATAGCCAGTATATTTTTTGAAAACCTGACTAAAGTATTGGGGGTTATCGCCAAAACCGATTATTTGAGCCAACGTTCCAACCTTCACATCGTCCATTTTTGAAATGTACTCCACTGCCTTTTCAATTCTTAATTTAGTAAGACAGGCTGAAAATTTCTGACCCGTTTCCTGTTTGAACAGTTTTCCCAGGTAATCTGGATTCATATATAGAATGTCATTAGCTACCATTTTTAGTGATAAATCAGGATTACCTAGATTCTCGACTAAAATTTCTATGACTCTGCTAATTACGGAAGACTGTTTTGACTTGAAACGATTATAGTACTCATGGGTCATTTTTTGGGCTGTTGCTTCGATATAATCTTTCATCTGCTGGACCGTTTCCATCTCTAATAGCGCAGATGTTCCCATGAGGTAACCTTGCATGCGATCTGTATCAACTGTCTGTACAATTGCAATATAGAGCTGTATACAATAGGATTTTGTCAAGTCAATCCCCAGCCGTAAATCCGTCATTTTTTCAAAAATGCTGGTAATTCCGTTGCATACATCCTGGATATGCCCGGATTTGATTTTTAGAACAAGTTGCTGCTCATCGATCATAAAATCATTGGGGACGGCTGTATTTGCCGGTAAAATATCTTTTCTCGTTATAATGCTTCCTTCCCCCAAATAAAAGCGATGTTCCAAACACTCCATGGCCTCACGGTACAATTTTCTGGCATTTCGGAAATAGTTCCCTTCACTGATGGCAACCGTGGTATCTCTTTTGAAATATTGACGAATGGTTTCTCTTATTTGATTAATTATTTGATGTAGTTTTTCCGAGTCATGATCATCTTTGATCAGGAACAGTGCATATTCACCAATATTGGTCGTTACCAAGACAGAGTCAAGGATCTCAGCACCAATATTTTTGATGGCAAACAAATGCTCATAAGAAAAATAACCTTCCATCATAAAAAGAACGATTCTGACCTGCTGATTATTTATTTCAAAATCGAAAAGCTGCTCATAGAATGATAAATCATTGTCTAGGTAGCTTTTACTCGTTAAGAATTCGGTTAACAAATGTGCTTTGATATAGGGCTGAGCATTTTGATATTTTTCCTGGAGCTCGCTAGTAAAGGTTTCCTGAATCTTTTTTTCGTTTAGTTCATTAACGGTATCGTTAAGTGCAGCTGTAATTTTATCCTCATTGCATGGCTTTAACAAATAATTTTTAACATCATAGTGCATGGCGGTTCTCGCGTATTCAAATTCACCGTATCCGGACAGTAGGATAAACTTTATAGAAGGATATTTCTGATGCGCCTTTGAAACAAGACTAAGTCCGTCCATACCAGGCATTTTGATATCACTGATCACAATATCAGGTTGCAGTTCAACAATTTTCTCATACGCATCGATCCCGTTTCTCGCCGTTGCTATAAGTTCCGTATCCAACGCTTCCCAATCGACCACATTAGAAATACCTTCAACAATAATCCTTTCGTCATCTACCAATAATACTTTATATGACATTCTATCACCCCGTTTGAGCAGGTAAAACTACCGTAATTGCGGTCCCTTTTCCCGAAAGATTTTCAATTCTTAAACCATACTGTTCACCAGCATAAAGCTTGATCCTATCATCGATATTATTCAATCCTATTCCAGTACCTTTAAGATTTAGTTTGCCTTCTTTTACTTTTTGAAGTATTAGGGGATCTATGCCAGGCCCATTATCTTCTATCCGAATAAATAGCTTGTCCTCTTCCTGATAAACATGCAATTTAATAACTGACAAATAGATCGAAGGCTCAACTGCATGCTTGAACGAATTCTCCAGTAGCGGCTGCAATATTAACTTTGGAATTTTATATTTTGCAACATGGGAGGGGAAGTCCATTTGAAAATCAATCCGGTCGTCAAACCGGTATTTTTGGATGGTTAAATAACTTTTTAAAATGTCGAGTTCTTCTTCAAGTGTAATAATACCCTGCTTAAAATTGGTGGAGTATCTCATGAGATGACCAAGGGCTTCCACCATGCTTGAAATTTGCTTCTGTTTATTTATTTTAGCCAACCAATTAACGGACTCCAGCGTATTGTATAAAAAGTGCGGGTTGATCTGAGCCTGCAGTGCTTTAAATTCAGTTTCCTTGATCAGCAGCTGCTTAGAAAAGTTCTCCTGGATCAACTCATCAATTCTTTGGATCATGGTTATAAAATTCCGATAAAGAATCCCAATTTCGTCTTCATTAATCGTAGAGGGATTTAATAAATTTACGGCGTGAAAGTTCCCCTTTTGGACTTCCTGCATGGTAGCTGCTAATTCTTGAATGGGATTCGTAAACTTTCTTAAAAATTTAAAACCAAGGGAAATAAGAAAAACGAACATTAACATAAAAACCAGCACCAAGGTATATTTTGCAGCGGTAATCTTGGAAAACATCATGTTAAACGGAATGATGCTCCAGTATGTCCAGTCTTTAAAATCGGTTGTAATATGGCTGACAAAGCTTCTTTCCCCATTAATGTATTCAATACTATACCCCTGATCATTTTTCGCATTGAAATGATATTCTTTTAAATCATCTATTCCTTTTTCCGAATAAAAAACCTCATCCTCTTTTGTAATCACAATATTGCCTGCTATTTCTCCGTGAGGTTTTGGTAAACCGCTTACAATCTTGTCTAAATGAACACGAACAAGCAGTTTGCCGATGGTTTCAAAGTTTAAGTTCTCATAAGACTGGATCAGGCGAACAGAAATTAAATCCCCATTACTCCCTTCCAGCTCCATCCAATGGTTTTTACCCTCATACTTATCCGCCTGGCTAAGAGCAAGTACCTTATCTTTATTCTTTATTGGTTTGCTGCTATCCCCGGCCAAAAACTCCCTTCCTGCTGAATCGTACAGATAAATGGACTGAATGTAATTTGCCGGGTCCACATATTTCTCCAATTCATCTCCCATTTTCTGTTCAAGACGATAGAAATCATAGCCTTTTGCATTTCCTTGAAGCTCTAATAAAGTTTTTTGAATATACGGGTCGACTGCGATGTTATAACTAATTTCTTCCACTCTTTCAAGCTTCTCTTCTACGTTGTTGGATGACATCATCAGCACTTGTGCGGATTTTGCATAGATTTGCTCATCATAGAGGGAAAAAGCATATTGAAGACCTCCTAATACAAATGCAAGCGTTGTCATCATAATCAATGTAATCGTTAAGAAAAGCTTTACGTTTAACTTTGAATGTTTATAAAAATTCGCAAAGTAAAACCATATCTTCTTCATATTTATTATTCCAAATAAAATACTTCCTTTAAATTTCTTGACACAGGACTGTGATCAGGATTTGTTTCCATTAAAGGCTCCATATAAGCCCACCATTTTTGGCAAATATCTGTTTGAGCCATTTGTTCCCATTTTTCTTCATCTTCAATTTCCAGGAAAGCAAATAAGCTCCCCGTTTCTTCATCAAGAAATATGGAATAGTTGTGTGCACCGTGCCTTTTTAGCACTTCAGCCATTTCCGGCCAAAGTTTGTCATGGCGGCGCTTATACTCTTCATAATAATCAGGAAAAACATGCATAATACTTGCTTTTCTAATCACTTTTCAACACTCCAGACTTTAAAAACCGTTTTGTCTTTTGCAGTATTTTAGGATGAATTGGTTTATCTTATTTATCTTAAATTACACTAAAATACGATAGATGCCCTATGATGCAATTCACTAAAATATTGTTTTTCACATCTTTTCATTGAGCTACTCTTCATTTACGAAATGCATGCAGCTAAGATTGAGTCTTAGGTCTGCATAAAATTTCATAAAACCATACTTAATCAACGACAAAAAAACGGCATTTCTGCCGTTTTTCTAAAGGATGGACTCTCAGGGACTCGAACCCTGGACCAATTGATTAAGAGTCAACTGCTCACAGTCCTTAGTTTAGCCGCTGTAACTCGTAAAATCAGGTCATATGATTAAGAAGACCTCTTTGTTGTAGTAATTCTTTCGTACAATTCCACAGTTTATTTTGCATAGCGATATCTCCACCGGGGTGTACAGGTACAATCGAATTTCCGGTTCCGACATTAAAATACCCTCCTGTAACCGCCTGATACTGCGGATCCACAATTAAACGAGTCATAATATCAGCTCCTCTGCGTGGATCACCAATATGAAAAAAATTCAAAAAACGCTCAAGCATTGATGCAAACCAGAGCTCACGTCCGAGACCTGTAACATTAAACCCTGGATTCAGAGCATTAACACTGATCCCCGTCCCAGTCCATTGACGTGCCAGTTCGCCAGTAAACATAATATTAAACAGCTTGGTTTTCCCATATATTGTAGACGAGCCTCTAGAAGTAAAAGGAGTTATATTGGTCAAATCCTCAGGGAGCTTAAGCTCGCCATGATTGTGTGAAGCCTCAGAGGCAACATTTACAATTCTGGCGCTTCCTGTATTTTTCAAGGAATGGTATAAGGCGTGCGTCAATAACCACGGTGCTAAATAGTTCACAGCTATCATTTCTGCAATTCCCTCGGAGGTTACCCGTTGTTCGAATGCATGCAGTCCCGCATTATTCAAAAGCACATCTATTTTGGGGTATGCAGTTGAAATCTCGTTTCCCATACGTCTGACATCTTTCATTAAGGATAGGTCCCCGAAAAAAAAGTCTACCTTTGTTGAGGGCATCATATCTTTTATAATTTTTTTAGTATCTTCAGCGCGATCCCTGCTCCTGGCTGTCATGACAAGATGAGCACCACGTTTAGCCAATTTAATCGCAACGAGTTGCCCCAGACCACTTGTTGCACCAGTTATTACAACAATCGGATTAGCCGTCATAGTGATTCTCCTTTGTGCTGAATAGTTATTGTCAACGTAATTGGACGTTCATTGCTTTACTCCGTTAGACCCGTCTCAAGTTTTGACATATAGCTAACGCAGCCATATACTTGATATAAATCAACTATATTATTTTGATTGATATATGTCAATTAATTGACTTGAATTATTTAATTTATCAATTAAGGTTAGGTGAAATAGGATGAATGATGATCGACACAAAAATACGCCGAGAGGACAACTGGAATTGGAACTCGGCGAGCAAATCAATGCCCTCATAAGCGCCTCACATGCGCTAAATGTCAGAACTGCAGCACGTTTCGATCCTTCAATACAACCTGCGGGTTTCCATATTATCCGTTGGCTGTACTCATATGGCCCAACAAGCGCCACTATGCTGGCGGAATCGACAGCTATGGATCGCAGTTCGGTGAGCCGTCTCGTCAAACAACTTGAGCTTTTGGGTTATGTGAAAAGGGAAGCCTCCCCTGATGATCGTCGAGGAATACTTCTATCCCTCACTGAGCTTGGACAACAAAAGACGATTGATGCTCTAAAAGAGAAAGAATTTGTATTTTACGAACACATTTCAAGATGGGACGATGAACAACTTGAAAATTTTATCGGAATGCTTAGGGACTTTAACGGACTTGATCACAAGTAACAAGTTCATTTGCATGAAGACCATACTGGCATTGAATGAGTGACGATCTGGAAGTACATTTTATGGAATTGTCCAGGCAGACGACACGTCTGTTCCAGTAGAAGGCGGCTTAATCAATTGGCTTCTCTTTTTGAAAGGAGTGGATAAATCCAATTGGAAGGTGCTCAAGTTAAATTAGCCCACATTGAAAAAGGCGATGGATACACTAGAGTTTCTAAGCCAAGATCGGGAACCGCGGAGTTTGTACGAGGAACGACAAAAATTTCCGCATGACGAGGCTTCTGCTCTTGAATGGGCTACGGAGAAAGGTATGGCAGAAGGAGAACGTAAAAAGGCAGTTGAAATCGCTAAGAAATGACGTTTCGCACCCTGTTTCAATGCGAAAAGGGATTTAAAGAAAGAAATTGAGCATGCGTGTCGAATATCTCCGTAAAGTCTACGAGGTACGGAGGCAAGGCGATGAACCCCAATATTCAGATCGAATCGATCCATGCTGCAGGCTATTTAAATCTCATTAGCCAGACGATGAAGGACATGAAGATTCCACAGACCATTGATGAAAAAGTTCCCTATGATGCACAATGCCGGGTAAGTCCGGGCGAAATCGTTCAAATGATCGTGATGGATATGTTGAACGGACGGCCGGCTTTGGTTCATATGGCCGAGTGGGCCGAACGTTTGGAGAAATTACTGCACCCCGGCCTGCAAGCCTCATTCTTTAACGATGATGCGATTGCCCGGCACCTGGATCGGATAAGCGATGCGGGTGTTCATGAATTGTATTCGGCGTTGGCGCTGCAAGCTTGGCAGTACAATCCCGATACCGTTCTGGCTTTTCATAGCGATACGACCAGCAAATCGGTGTATGGCGCGTACAAGGATCCTCAGGAAGGGGAATTGCTGATTACAGAAGGCTACAGCCGTGACCGCCAAGGGGACAAGCAGTTTCAGTACGGCCTCATCGTGGATGGGTAAGGCCGCCCGGTTTATGGTGATGTCCACGATGGAAATACGAGCGATAAAACCTGGAATCCCGAGGTGCTGAAAGCTCTGGATGCCCAGTTGCAAAAGATCAATTTACAAGGATTTATCTATGTCGCCGATTCCGCTGCAATGACGCGTGAGACGCTGGAGCAAGCCCGGCAGGCAGGGGCCTACCTGATTACGCGCGGCGGAAACAACCTAAAGATTGTGAAGCAGGCTGATCAACAGGAGGCAGACGGGTCGAGCCCTCAAGCCTTCGCCACTTCAAACACCAGTGCCCGGTACCGTGTTCAGGAGTTTGCGGCAGACTATGAGGGACATCCCCTGCGGCTGGTCGTGGTCGAATCGAGCGCACTGAAAATAAGAAGAAAGCCCACACCCTGGAGAAGCAAGTGGGCCAGGAGCACGAGCGGATCAAGGAAGCCATGAACGCCCAGGGGATGAATGTTTTTCACTGTGAACACGATGCCCAGAATACGCTCAAGTCGTGGCTGGCTGATCATCCACTACGTTTTCATCAACCGGGAGCACGGACGGAAGCCTATGAAGAAATCCTTCGTCCACGAGGCCGCCCGAAGAAAGGAGCGGCGCCGGAAGCTGTCACCCGCTACAAACTGGTGTTTGATCCGCTTCTCCGGGACGAGGACGTCATTCAAAAGGAACGCCGCAAGGCTTCCCGATTTGTACTCGTATCTACGGTGCCTGCAGAATTTCAGGGCAAACCGATGGATAGCGCGGCTCTTTTGCAAACGTACAAAGGACAAATTCGAGTCGAATGCAACTTTTCGATCTTGAAGGATCCTTACTTTGTCGATGAAATCTATCTGAAAAAACCGCATCGCGTCGAGGTCTTGGGCTACTTGTTCCTGATCGCACTCTTGGTGTACCACACCATACAGGGTAAGGTTCGCGGCCAAACTAGCGAGCGAAATCCACTGATCGCGACAACCAAGCGCAAATTGGCACAACCGACGACACGGGAGATCTTTCGGCTACTCGAGTATGTGCAGGTCGTTGTTTTTCGCATGCCTGACGGCAGCCTATTTCGCCAATTGGGTGGACCTCTGCGACCAGAGCAGCGACGGTTGTTAGCCTTGTTTGGGTATGATGAGTCCCTCTACATTTGAATGGTATTGGAGAAAGTCGTCTACAGGAAAATATCCCCACCCCTCACCCTACTTCAATTATGCATACGGTTTTATTTGTGATACTCACGCAATCCGTTTCAAAAAAACGTATGAATGTTTCCCAATTGGTATCTCCAGGGTGCGAAACGTCAGTAAGAACATGCTGGCATTAGGATTTGAAATTAAACTTATTGCCCAAACTAGTGGCTTATCTGAATCCAAGCTACAATCCCTCAAGCCGATTCAATTACAATGTAAAGGTTGAATGACCGCCTTCTAAAAAGCATCTGTTCTATGCTCTCTTCCATTTCTTTAGTATGTAGTACCTTTATTTCAGCATTCTCAACTGGATTAAGAATTTCATTGATAAATCTGTATTGAGATAATTCCGCACTTATACTTGCATGTACATAAGAAGATGTATTATCAAAAATCTTTTTCATATCATCATACGCTTTATCTAAAAAATTTATAGATATAATTTTAGCACTATAAGAATTTTTAATTTCTTTGTTTACATTTTTGAAATTTTCCGTAAAACTATCCTTATAATCTAATCCTACTTTTTCTAAATAACCCCCTCGTATTAAACAATCAATACTGGATCTAATCATAATTTTGCTGGCCTTATATCGATCATTAAATAACAATACATATGCTTCGATTAAGTCAGAGATTACTTCATTAAAATATTTTAATGAAGTAGGTTTAAGATTATCACCAAATCTATAAAAAAGCATTTTTATTGCAACTATACTTTTATGAATTTTTTCACATTTTGAACTTTGTTCATCTAATAAGGCCTCGTAATTTAATGCACTTTGAATTTCTAAAAAATCTTTATTCACTTTATCTTCTAAATTTTCATTAATTAATCTCATCAAAACTTTTCCTTTCCTTCAATAAAGAGTCTAAAATTGAAGATTTGCTGTTTTTAGAATTTACAACTTCTTTTTTAGATATGGTATTTAATTACGCAAACCTATTTAAGCCATAAACGAATAGAAAACAAAGAAGTATATCGTATGTATTATGTTCCGCATCATATTTAGCTCTTTGTATTTCATCCCGATCCACTGTAGAAGTCGTATATCCAGAAACCCCCTTTTCAAAGTATTCCATCCATTCTTTTCGATGAATTTTTGGCACGCTCTCTTCTGCATAGGAATGTCGGTACCATCCAATTGATTTTTTGTCGATACTCGATAAAAGGCTGCAACTCGTTTTTATTTGTCATTAACCTTCACCTCATAATTGATCGTATATATTACCATGTATCCGTTATAAATAAAGAATAAATTGATTATTGACTTAGTTACTTACTTTATGTTAAATTATTTCTTGTGAGAAATATGATATGGGGCGTTAGTTCAGTGGGAGAACGCTTCGCTGGCAGCGAAGAGGTCAGGGGTTCGACCCCCCTACGCTCCATTTTGTGAAAGACCTGTAATGGGTCTTTTTTTATTTTGAGTAATAAATTTGAGTGTAATTTAACAGACGTTATAGAGCACATTTCAGATGGAGATTCAATGAAAAATGCTTAAGATTTACATTCAGTCAACGGCATGAAGACATAACAAAAATGCTCAGCAACCGATGCTGAGCATTTCAACTTTTCAACACTTTATAGTTTTAAAAAAAACATTTTACTGCAAATAAAAAAAACGGCATTTCTGCCGTTTTTCTAAAGGATGGACTCTCAGGGACTCGAACCCTGGACCAATTGATTAAGAGTCAACTGCTCTACCAACTGAGCTAAGAGTCCATAGTGCAAAATTATAACGTTTGAAGCGACTCCTATATCATATAAAATTTTCATCCCTGTGTCAATACTTTTATAAAAAAATATAACCTTCCCACCATGAACCAAGACACAGTCAGCAATCAGTCGCTGGCTGTGTCTTTGGATAACAGTGTTTTCAGTTCCTTCATAAACATGTTAATGTCTTTGAACTGCCGATACACGGACGCAAAGCGTACGTAAGCGACTTCATCCACAGGGTAGAGCTGTTCCATGACCAGCTCACCGATCTGCTGGCTATCCACCTCTGTAGCGGCTGTGTTACGAATGGCGTTTTCCACCTGGGATACGATCATATCCAGTTGTTCGACGGATACAGGACGCTTCTCGCAGGCCCGAATGAGACCACGCAGCATTTTATCACGGCTGAACTCTTCACGGCTACCATCCTTTTTAATGACCATAAGCGGGGTCTCCTCCACCATTTCAAAGGTGGTAAAACGCCTGGCACATTGCTCGCATTCGCGGCGACGGCGGATGGACTTGTTATCATTCGCAGGCCGCGAGTCCAGCACTTTTGTTCCATTGTAGGCACAGTACGGACATTTCATAAATTCATCACTTCCTTTTTCCAATAAATTCCCGTTACTTTACAGTAATAATTTTGTCAAAACAGATCATAATATGTTTACCACGTCGCGAGGAGGTGAACAACAAATGGCACAAGGAAACAATGGCAGCTCCAACAACCTGGTAGTCAACAAAGCCTCCGGCGCTCTGGAGCAAATGAAATATGAAATCGCTCAAGAGCTGGGTATCAGCATTCCTCAAGATGGATACCAAGGTAACATGACTTCCTATGAGAACGGTTCGATCGGGGGCTACATCACAAAACGCCTCGTAACGATCGCCGAACAACAATTGGCAGGTCAATACCAATAATCTCGGTAATAACTCAGAAGTAACAAGAAAAAGTGTATGGATAGGCTGCTAAAAACAGCCTGTCCTGCGCTTTTTTCATTTTAATGGCAAAAGGCCCATATTGTCATGATATATTTACATGTAGACTCGCCATCCATTAAAACTGATTATAAATTTTCGTGTATTGCCTGTAGTAGTAAATAACCCGCTGTACATAATGTCGTGTCTCACCAAAAGGGATTTGCTTGATGGATTCTTCTTTCCCATCCCATACGCCCTTATTCAGCCACTCCTGTACTTTACCGGGGCCTGCGTTATAAGCCGCAACGATAGCTACCGGATTATCCTTAAATTTCACCGACAGGTTATGCACATACCAGGTTCCCAGCTCAATGTTGGTGCCTGGCTCATGCTTGACGCTATCCAGCGGAACCTTTTGAATCTGGGCGCTGTCCATAATCCAATTCGCCGTATCGGGCATGATCTGCATGAGTCCCAGTGCACCCTTGTGCGACTGCTTGCTAGTCTTAAAGTTCGTCTCAACGCGGATAATGGACGCCACCAAAAACGGGTCCACTTCATACGTCTGCGAGTATTGCCGGATCTCATCCTTATATTGAATCGGATAGAACCACGACATCCAGTTTGAATTAAAAAACAGAATCAAGACAAACCCGACAAACAAAACAAGCAGGACTCTTTTTTTGCGCAAAATATTCATGCCAGTCCCTTTCGCTGCCAGAATTGATCAATTTGCTGTTTTGTTTCAGCCTGTATTCCGCTATTGTCGATGACGACATCGGCCAGGCTTCTTTTTTGTTCAATATCCATTTGCGCGGATAACCGTAGTCCGGCTTGTTCCTCGGTCAATCCATCTCTGAGCATCAGACGCTGGATCTGCACATCGCGTGGTACGTATACCACCATAATTTCATCGTACAAGCTCTCCAGCCCTGACTCATACAGTAACGGGATATCCGCCAAAACAAGCTTGTCCGGATGTTCCCGCTCGTAAGATTCCATACGCGTACGCATTTCCTCACGAATCGCAGGATGTGTAATATCGTTAAGCGCCTGCCGCTGGACAGGGTCTCCAAATACAATCTCGCCCAGCTTTTTGCGATGCAGAGTTCCATCACTGTTCATCACAGCTTGTCCAAAATGCTGTATGACCGCCGTCAGCACCGGGTGCCCCGGAAGCATCACTTCCCGGGCAATGGCATCTGCGTCGATCAGCAGCGCACCCTTGGCGACCAGTAGAGCCGACACGGTGCTTTTACCGGTAGCAATACCTCCGGTTAATCCGATATTCATGCTCTTTCACCTCATAACAGCTTCAATATGCCCATCATAATCAATAATAATGCCGGTAACACACCCAGCGCCTTCATAAATCGAAATGCCGACAGACAGAAGCCTGTTTTCATACCTGCAATCAAAAAAGTCCCGCTGAATAATGCAATAGCCAGCGCGGTAGCGAGTGGCTGGAACCCTAGCATAGCTGCTCCCAATCCTGCACCGAACGCATCTATCGATAAAGCGATACCTAACCAAACCGCCTCCGCAGCGGATATACTGCCTGAACGGTCCATATCCGCAGCAGACGGACTTCGGAGAATCCGAATAACGAGACCCCATTTGCGGAATTCCAAAGAAAATACGGTCCGTTCCTCTTGTACTTCTAAAGATTTCTCACCCTCCAGAACATTTCTGCTCACAGGATCAGAATCATCAATCAGATCTTCCTTGCGATGCAGGGACTGATACAAAGAGTGGCAGCCAATCCCAATCAGAATGACAGCACCAAAAACCGTCGTATATAGAGGAGACAGAACCTGGGACAATAATGCGCCTAGCTGCATCGATATGCCAATGACCAAACCTGAGCATACTGAAATGATGACAATGGACAGCAGTGGAATTTTCATTTTGCGTAGCCCATATGTAACACCGACTCCGAAACTGTCAAGACTTAGCGCAAATGCCAGCAGCAGCAGGGCTCCCCAATGATTAGCCACTTCAATTCCCTCCCATTGCGAAGGAAGGGCCTTCAAGCAGCCGAAACCCTTCGCAGTATTGGTACTTGGAATCAGTATATGAGAGGAATGGGCTTTGGGTGTCTGTACCTGTTTACCGCAGAGGTTGGCAGACCGGGCAATGATGTGTACCACGTCCGGCTACGACCGATTTTTCGATCAATGTACCACAGTTAACACAAGGCTTAACGCTACGTCCATAGATTTGCAATTGATGCTGGAAGTCGCCCGATTGCCCTTGTCCGTTGACAAATGATTTGATGGACGAGCCTCCGACCAAAATCGACGCGCTCAATGTGGAGATAATAGCTTCATGCAGCACACGAAATTGGTTATCATCCAAACTTTTGGCTGACTGTGCCGGATGTATCCCCGCCTTAAACAACGATTCATCCACATAAATATTCCCGATGCCCACGACATATGACTGGTTTAACAGCGCTGCCTTGATCGAAGTCGAGCGGGTCCCCACAGCAGCGCGAAGTGCCTCCGGTGTAAAGGACTCGTCCAGCGGCTCCAAACCGAGCTTGTTCAGCGGCTTTTCCAGCAAATCCTGTCCTTCCGTAAATAAATGCATCGTGCCGAATTGGCGAACGTCCTGATAGCGTAATTCCGTACCATCTGTAAAATGAAAGATAACGTGAGTATGCTTTTCCACAGGATCATTTTGCGAATACAGGCCATATCGTCCTTCCATCCTGAGATGGGAAACGAGCACCAGCCCGTCCAGCAGAATCCGTAAAAACTTTCCGCGTCTCTCCACTCCTGTAATGCGATGACCAGCCAATTCCATAGCAAAAGCGTGTATATCATCAGGCCGCTGAATAATGCGCGGCAGATTCACGGTCACATGATCTATATGTTTATCGACGATAAGCTCGTTTAACGTTCGTTTAATCGTTTCTACTTCCGGTAATTCCGGCATGATGTCTCACCTCACCCTATATTATAACGGAAGGAGCGTTAAATTGGGACTATCTACTCATTGAAATAACTTATTTCGCTTCATACCAATTACTTCCATAGCTAACTTCCGCTTTGAGCGGTACAGCCAGCTTCAACGCCGCTTCCATCGTAGCCGGGACAAGCTCTTTCATCGTTTCCATTTCCTCCGGCGGAACCTCGAAAACCAGCTCATCATGTACTTGAAGCAGCATACGGCTGCGAAGATTACGGTCGCGAAGCGCCGCATCCATCTGGACCATCGCCAGCTTGATAATATCGGCTGCGGTACCCTGAATCGGCGTATTCATTGCGGTACGCTCCGCGAACGAACGCAGGTTGAAGTTGCTGGCGTTAATCTCCGGCAAATAACGTCTGCGTTCCAGCAGCGTTTTTACGTATCCGTCCCGCTTCGCATCCTTCACAATATCATCCATGTAACGACGAACGCCCTGGAACACATCAAAATATTGGTCAATAAAGCGAGCGGCTTCCTTGCGCGTAATGTTCAGGTTTTGCGACAAACCGTAATCACTGATCCCGTAGACAATCCCGAAGTTAACCGCCTTGGCAGAACGCCGCATGTTAGAATCTACGTCTTCCGCAGGGATGCCAAACACATCGGACGCCGTCTTCGTATGGATGTCCATGTCGTGGACAAAGGCTTCTTTCAATCGCTCATCATCCGAAATATCAGCCAGCACCCTTAGCTCGATCTGCGAATAGTCCGCCGCCAGAATGGACCAACCCGGCTCGGACGGCACAAATACCTTACGAATTTTACGTCCCTCTTCCAGACGAATCGGAATATTTTGCAAATTTGGGAATTGACTGCTCAATCGTCCGGTTGCTGCAACTGTCTGCCGGAAATACGTATGCAACTTGCCCGTTTTATCCGAAATTTCCTTAAGTAATCCTTCTACATACGTGGATTGGAGTTTCGCAATAGTACGATACTGCAAAATGTTTTGCACGATATCATGGTATGGGGCGAGCTTTTCCAGTACCTCGGCATCGGTGGAGTACCCGGTTTTCGTCTTTTTGATAACAGGAAGGCCCAGCTTATCGAACAAAATTTCACCTAGCTGCTTGGGCGAATTCAGATTGAACTCCACACCGGCAATGATGTAAATCTCGCGCACCAGCGTTTCAATCTGGGCTTCAAATTCTTTACCCAAAGCGCGCAGTTCTTCCACATTCACCAAAATGCCCTGCTTCTCCATATCCGCCAAAATGCGGGACAACGGCATTTCCAGCTCATGGAAGAGCTTGTGCATTTCCGTTTTTTCCAGCTCAGCCTGCTGTACAGGCACCAGCGCTTCAATCACCGCTGCCTTGCGCGCCACATGATCGGACAGCACATCCACATCAGGCACTTTATATTTAGCGCCTTTGCCAAATACTTCATCGTCCGGACGAATCGAAGACAAGCCATACTTGGCTGCCAATCCGCTCAGTGACTGGTTCGCATCCGTTGGGTCCAGCAAATATCCGGCCAACTGCACATCGAACTCGGCCCCGGCAAATTCGATCCCGTGCCAATGCAAAGCTAAATCCGTACGGTGCAGATCATGCCCCCGTTTTTTGCACCCAGCATCGGCGAGCCATTCACGGACAGGCTTGGCTGCATCAGTTTGCAATACAGCCAAGGTCATAAAAAACTGTCGTCCCGCTGCGCCAAATACCAGCCCCACAATTTCAGCATGATGCGGATTATCGCCATGGGTCTCCACATGTAGCAGATCGACAGTATCCAGTACATTTACCAGCTCGCTAATCCGCTGTTCGTCCAGAACGGTCACGTCAGCCGCGGCTTCCTCTACGCCTATTCCTGCACTGCCAACCTCGCCCGAAAAGGATAACCGCTCCAGCAAGGACTTAAACTCCAGCTTCGCCAGAGCAGGTCCTCCCGTTTCTGCTTGCAGCCCATCGAAGACAACATCTTCCAACTGCTTGTCCAGCGTTACATCCCGATAGATGGTCGCCAAATCCTTGCTCATCCGTGCATCATCTGCATGCGTTTCGACGCGCTCTTTCATTTTTCCTTTCAGCTCATCCGTATGCGCCAGCACCTCTTCGACCGATCCATACTGATGCAGTAGCTTGAGCGCTGTTTTTTCCCCCACACCCGGAATCCCGGGAATGTTATCCGACGTATCGCCCATCAGACCTTTGAGGTCGATGATTTGCAGCGGCTTCAAGCCATAACGCTCCTGAATCTGCTCAGGTCCGTACGTCTCCACCTCGGTAACCCCTTTGCGGGTCAAGCCGACAGTGACGTTGTCTGAAGCCAACTGAAGCATATCCTTATCTCCGGTAACCACCAGCACGTTAAAACCAGCTTCGTCCGCGGTTTTAGACAGGGTTCCAATGATATCGTCCGCCTCATAGCCATCCAGCTCAAACTGGGCAATGCCGAAGGCGGTCAACAGCTCTTTCAGCAGCGGGAATTGTTGGGACAGCTCCGGCGGCGTTTTCTCCCGTCCACCCTTGTAATCCTCGTATCCTTTATGGCGGAACGTTATTTTTCCGGCATCAAAGGCAACCAGTATATGTGTCGGCTTGTGCTCCTCCAAAAGCCGCAGCAACATCGTTGTAAATCCGTACACCGCGTTCGTCTGCTGTCCGCTCGAATTCGTTAACGGCGGCATAGCGAAAAACGCCCGGTAAATGATACTGTTGCCATCTATAAGCATGAGTTTATCCATTTAGCACCTCGCAAGTTCATCAATGCATTCGAAAGGTTCTTTCGCTTTACGCATTCCTTTTCCTATCTTAACATAAAGGCTCCTTTTTCAGAAAAAAACGGCTGTTTCCTAACCAAATTCGTCTTTTGCTCAAAGACAAGTCTGGGTCAGAAACAACCGCTATATACCTAAAAGCTCTACTGGTTCAAATCCGGCCGCTCCCCTGTCACGAGATATACGGTGCTTTCACCGATATTCGTCGCATGGTCACCAATCCGCTCAATATATCGCCCTACGAGCAGTTGCAGCATGGCTTGTGAAGCCTCTGCCGGATTTTCTACCATAAACGCATACAAATCACTGATCATGTGGCTGTACATGGAATCCACGTGGTCATCCTCTTTGGCCATTTTATAGGCCAGATCCGTATTTTCATCCAAATACGATTGTATTGCATCGTCAATCATTTCTTTAACAATCGAAGCCATGTGTGGAATATCCACCAGCGGCTTCATGATCTGTTGCCCTTCCAGACGCAAAGTGACCTTGGCAATATCCAGCGCTAAATCTCCCATTCTTTCCAGATCACTAGAAATTTTAAAAGCAACAATGATCCGGCGCAAATCCTTGGCTACCGGCTGCTGGGTAATAATGAGCTTGGAGCCCATATCGAGAATGCTCTCTTCCAGCGCATTGAGGGATGCATCATTTTTGACCACCTGCTGGGCCAATTCCGTATTTTTGGTCTGCAAACATTCAATGGCCTGATCGAGTGCCTTCGATACATGTGCACCCATTTCGCGCAGTACGGCTCTCAGCTCATCTAATCCCTCATCAAAACCTTTTCTGCGTATCATTTCGAAGTCACCCCTCCTGGCATTACTATCTGGTTGGCTTTAGCCGAATCGGCCGGAAATATAATCTTCCGTACGGGAATCCTGCGGCGTGGAAAACATCGTCTCTGTATCCGCCGACTCTACCACGACACCGTTCAAGAAAAACGCAGTCCGACCAGACACACGAGCCGCCTGATGCATGTTATGCGTCACCATGACGATCGTGTACCTGTCACGGAGTTCTTGAACCAGTTCTTCAATCTTCATCGTGGAGATCGGGTCCAGCGCTGACGTTGCCTCATCCATAAGCAAAATATCTGGCTGGACAGCAAGCGCCCTAGCAATACACAGCCGCTGCTGCTGTCCGCCGGACAAGCTCAGGGCTGAACGCTTGAGAAAATCCTTAACCTCTTCCCAGAGTGCCGCCTGCCGCAAGCTTTGCTCAACAAGTTCGTCCAGCTTGTCCTTTTGCCGGATTCCATGCAGACGCGGACCGTACGCCACGTTATCATAAATAGATTTAGGAAACGGATTAGGCTGTTGAAAAACCATCCCCACCTGCTTGCGCAGAGCTTCTACTTCCATCGTATCGCCATATATATCCTGACCTGCGATACTCACCGTACCTTCAATACGCGTTCCCGGTATCATATCATTCATCCGATTCAGCGTACGCAGCAAAGTAGATTTACCGCAGCCGGACGGACCGATGAAGGCTGTTACCGTTTTTTCAGGAATATCTAGGTTTATATGTTTCAGCGCTTGAAAATTCTCATAATACAAGTTCAGCTTATCAATCCGAATAACGGAATCATTCATTTATTTATGATCTCCTTCGTGTTGCAGTTATGGTCCTCAAGCATTGCACCTGATTTGCACAATATGAAGATTATATAAGCTGTGTGTAAATTCAGTGTGGTGGATTTGTTAACGGTATGTAAAATGATCAGGGATTCAGCATGAGCTCCAGCTCTTGTGCAATCCCGGCTGCATTCAAAGCCGCTTCCTCTGCGGAACGGGACACATCGTTGTTTTTGGTCTCAATTTCAGCAACGGCCTGCAACAGTTGGGTAAACGTTTGGGTTCCAGCGGATATATACTGGGAGCCGGTATTAATCTGCTGCATGCTCGTATCCGTCAGATCGGCAGTATCACGCAGCATTTGTTCAATATCTGTAAGCAAGCTTGTAATCTGTGTGGAAAAGGCTTTCGTTTGAAGTGACATATTCCGCACCTCCTGAGATACGATCTGGAAGCCACGCCCATGTTCTCCAGCATGTGCTGCTTCTATTGATGCGTTGATCGCCAGCAGTCCACTTTGATCCGCGAGTCCGCGGATGGAAGAAGCCATGCCTGCAATGTCATTCAGCAATTGAGTTAGCGCTGTAATCTGCTCATGCTGACGCTTCATTTGCTCTGTGACTGCACGATAGGAGAGCAGAACATCTTCCAGTTCTACTTTGCCACGGCGGGATAATTCACTCATCGAACGGGTTAAACTCACACTGTCACCGGCCTCTTTAGCTGCCTCCAGCACGGTCGTCTGAATGCGATGGATGCCATCATAGCTTTTCTGTACCACGTTGTCTCGGTGCTCGTCCGCCTCTCTCTGCATCCGCTGAACGACAGACAAAATATCACGAATGGTCAGTACGCCAAGCAACCGCGTACCTTCCTTAATCAGCAGGCAATCGTAAAATCGTTGATCTTCGCGCAGCATCGCCTGCTCTACAATGTCCGATGCCGGACTTTCCAGATCCACAATTAATGTATCGGGGTCGGCAAATATCGCAGCAGGCTTGTCATAAAACAGAGCCGCAGCAAACCTGCCTGTAAAATGGCGGTTATACGCATCTCTCATAATAATGCCCAACGGAAGGCCATTTTTATCAACGACAATGACACAAGGAATGTCTTCCTGCGTTTTCATAAGTGCTAATAGCTCTTTACAAGACAAATCCGTACCGATGATCGGAACCTCCCGGCAAGGCACGTAGGTAGTAATTGGCTTGTTAGATTCACGTTCAATCACGGCAATGGAACTCGGCTGGGTCTTTGGTTCCGTTATCATCGTTCTGAAGTCCCCTTTTTTTGACTACTTGAAGTGACGGGAACATCATATCGGTCATTTGTTGATTGTAACGTTTGTTTATGTTAACTAAATGTAAAATCACGAAATGGACACAAAAATCGCGCATACAAAATCGAACATAAAAAAAAGCTTCTCATTTATAGCAAATGAGAAGCGCTTCTTTTTTTATTCACAACCAGCTTGTATCCGACTCCGCGAATCGAATCAATATGAACCGAATCGGGATCCAGCTCCAGCTTCTTGCGCAATGAGCTAACATGCACATCCACCGTCCGTTGACCGCCAATGTAGTCGAAGCCCCAAACTGCGTTCATCAGATCGTCGCGAGTCAATACCACTCCCGGCTTACGGGACAAGTAGAGGAGCACCTCAAATTCCTTGGGCCTTAAGATGATGGAATGTCCTCCGAGAATGACTTCATATTTTTCGGGATAAATCTCCAGCTCGCCTAATTGAATTTTGGAGCCGTCTTTCTGATCGGAGAGCACGCCTTCTTCCCCACCGGAAGTTCTTCGCAGTACAGCCGTTACGCGGGCCAGCAGCTCGGATACACCGAAAGGCTTCGTGATGTAATCGTCCGCTCCTGATTTCAATCCTTGGACAACCTCGGCTTCGCCGTTTTTGGCTGTTAAAATAATGATCGGAGTCGTTAGTCCCTGATGGCGAAGTCTGCTCAAAATATCCAGTCCGTTCATACCGGGCAGCATCAAATCCAGCAGAATCAAATCGTAAGACTCTCTGGAGGCTTTTTCAAACCCTGCACTGCCGTGATCCTCCGTATCTACTTCAAAACCCTCTTGTATCAAATTGTAGGATAGCAATCTGGCAAGCGTTGGTTCATCCTCAATAACCAGCAAGCGTTGTCCCATAAATAAATTCATCTCCTGTTTACCTTTTAAAGGCGCATTGGTCAAAATTCCAAAATCTTTTCCATACTCATGCGACACCCGTATATTTTATCACGGCATTGTTAACAGAATGTAAAAATCGAACTAGTTCATTCTTCCTGTTGCAACAACGGCAATTCAATCGTAAACGTCGTGCCCAAACCAAGCTCACTTTCTACGGAAAGCACCCCATGATGCAAGTCCACCAAATGCTTGACGATAGACAATCCCAGACCCGTTCCACCCGAGTTGCGTGAACGTCCTTTGTCTACCCGGTAAAAGCGCTCAAAGATGCGCGGCAGGTCTTTCTTTGGAATCCCGATGCCTGTATCGCTAACCGTAAATACGACCTTCTCCGTGTCATTCTCCCGCTGTACAGTTACAACCTTGATTTTCACCTTGCCACCGTCGAGTGTGTAGTTGATGCCATTAGATAAAAGGTTTACAAAAATCTGCTGGAGCTTATCTTCATCCGCCTCCATAAACAGTTCATCCGGGACATCCATATGCAGTGTAATTCTTTTTTTGGCAGCTACATTATTCAATTTTTCCAGCAATGATTCTATAAACGAAGACACATGAACCGGAGAGCAATCCAGCGGAGAACGCTTGGATTCAATTTTGGACAGCTCCAGAATGTCGCCGATCAGCCGATTCAGCCGTTCGCTTTCATCATAAATAATTTGCAAAAAGGAACGGGATGTTTCCTCATCCTTAACCCCGCCACCTAGCAACGTCTCGGCGAAACCCTTGACTGCGGCAATCGGCGTTTTTAGCTCATGGGAAACATTCGCCACAAATTCGCTCCGCATATTTTCAAGCCGCCGAATCGCTGTAATATCCTGCAGAAGGAACAGCATGCCCCGGTATCCGCCTTCATCTTCATACATCGGCACACCATCGAGCAAAATCAGCCGTTCCTCGGGATTATACAAATGGACCTCACCGTGCAGCCTTCCGCGGCTTTGTATACTGCCCTCGATCAGCTTCGTCAGCTCGTAGTGCTTTTTCAGCTCATGATACGGTTTATCTGTTACCCGTTTACCCACGACACCAAGCATCCGCTCAGACTCACGGTTTACAAGCGCAATGTGCTCACTGGCATCTATCATCAGTATCCCGCCAGTCATATTGCTCATAACGCTCTGGAGTAAATCCTCGTTATCACGGATTGTTTTCATTTGGTCTTGGAGACTGTCTGCCATGCGATTAATGGCTTCCCCCAGTTGTCCCACCTCATCCCTACGCTGTACGCCCACCCTGGCGTCATAATCCAGTCCGGAAATACGATTGGCAACACCCGTAATATGTTCAATGGGTGAGGTCAGGCTGCGGGCGATACGATAGCTGACCAGCCCGGCAGCGAGGAACAGCAGCACGAGCCCAATCCCAATCGCAGTCCAGCCGCGCTGCACACCTTCCTCCACTGCTTTTAAACTCATGGACAAACGGATATATCCGTCAAAACCCTTGTTGGATATGACAGGCTCTGCCACGTACAGCATATTTCGCTTCAAAGTATCGCTATAGCGTATCGTCCGTCCGATTCCTTCTGACGCGGCTTGCTGAATTTCTTCGCGAGATGCGTGGTTTTCCATCTTACGCGGATCGCTTAGTGAATCGCCAACCACCGTTCCATCCTTACGAATGAAGGTCACCCGTGAGTCCGTCAGATGGGCAATTTCTTTTGCCTTTTCCGAATAATAGGAGACGTAATCGGTACTGGAAAGAGCGTCTGCGTTGACAAATGGAAATGTAGCACGAAGCAGATCGATCTCACGCCCCATATTTTCCTCAAGCACCTTCATGTTCGAGTTTTTAAAAATTTGTCCCATGGTGATTCCAGCAGCTAGGACAGATACGCCGATCAAAATCAGCATAATCAAGGTAAGCCTGAAACGAAACGACTTCATAAATATGCCCATCCTTTAGTTGAGTAGAAATTTTTATGATCATAACAGCTATGTAAGTTAAGTCCCATTCTACAGGCTACCTGCTTTTTGTTCCACTGTTAAAAAGGAAAAAAGGTCAGGGCACACACTGCCCCAACCTCTCTCTTATCCGTTTACTACTTCACCGCCGTTGATATGAATAACCTGCCCGCTTACATAAGATGAATCATCTGAGGCGAGATATACATAGGCTGGTGCCAATTCCTCCGGCTGACCGGGACGTTTCATCGGCTGCGACCCACCGAACTCGCTGACGGTCTTGGCATCAAAGGTCGAGGGGATCAGCGGTGTCCAGATCGGTCCTGGCGCGACAGCGTTTACCCGAATGCCTTGATCGACCAAATTGAGCGAAAGAGAACGGGTGAATGAAGTAATCGCCCCTTTGGTGGATGAATAATCAATGAGTGTCTTGTTCCCGGCATAGGCAGTAATCGACGTGGTGTTAACAATTGCGCTGCCTTTCTTCAAATGCGGTAATGCCGCTTGCGTCAGGAAGAACATACCGAAAATGTTCGTGCGGAATGTACGCTCCAGCTGCTCTTTCGTGATATCCTCCAGCTTTTGCTGTGGATGCTGCTCTGCGGCATTGTTCACGACAATGTCCAGCTGGCCTAGCTCGTTAACCGTCTGTTGAACTGCTTTTTTGGCAAATTGGTCATCTCCGATATCGCCGGGGAACAGCAGGCATTTGCGGTCCTCCTGCTCTACCTGACGCTTCGTCTCTTCTGCATCCTTATGCTCGTTCAGATAGACGATAGCTACGTCAGCACCTTCCTTGGCGTACGTAACAGCTACAGCTCGTCCAATGCCACTATCTCCACCGCTAATGAGTGCAACTTTGCCTGTTAGCTTGCCAGCCGCCTTATAGGTAGACTTCTCAAATTGAGGTGCAGGCGACATTTTGGACTCGACCCCCGGTTGCTGATCTTGATGCTGCGGGGGCAAGGTTTGTTGGGTCTGATTGCTTTTGGCCATCGTGCATTCTCCTTTCAAGATTAGATATCCTATAGGATGCAACATTTGTACCCACTCTACTCCTGATTTACCACACGGGCTTGTACGTTAAACGAAAAAGGAGTATGAAGTTCGTTGGACGCACAAAAAAACGGCATGTGCTTATTCAACACAAACCGTCTTTCTTCCATTCAGCATTTTGTAGCGTTCGATGCAATGCGTCATTAAATAATATGGCTGTATACCATTAAAAACGTGATGAGAATCAGAAATACCGCAAGCAATGTACTGAACATGCGCATTTTTCCAGCGTATTGCGTAATGGGCTGTTGGTTACGAATCGCTTCCAGCGATAACCGTAACGGCTTGCCCATAGCACCTGCGATGCCGGAGATAGCCAGAAACAGCAGCAAAACTACGACGATCCATGCTACGGAATATGGACCCCAGGTAAATATCATATAGATGCCGCTAACGAGCAAAATGATCATTACAAATTGAGCCAAACGGTTCATTAGCTGAACAGCCGATATCGTCCCTTCCTGCACAGTGGGAGCCAGCTTGTCGATTTTGCCAACTACGAAGGGGAGCAATATATAAAAACCCAGCGCCAGCGATCCGATCATGTGAATAAAAAACATAGTTTACAACCTCCATTTCTTTGTTTACCTGCACATTCATTTTTCCATAGAACGGTCATATTCCAACGATTAGACTGTCATCATTTAATGTTTTGGGACATGCTTTTCTATGTACACTATCAACGCATACGAAGTCTATTATACCGGGGAAGTAGGACAAAGCAAAGGGGCGACAGGGGAAGATTCAGCTTATGTGGGGCTGGAGGGGCTCCACGAACGGAACGTTCCTACCATCGCTGTTGTCTCCGGATTTAATTGAATATATTTTATAGGGTATAAATCCGGAGACAAAGGCGAGCGCTTACGCTTGTCCGCAATCGTTCCGTCCGCTCCGCCGGTGCCAGCAAAACCCAAGCTGAAATTTTCAGTAATTAGAGGAAAAGGAAGAAAACAAATAGATTACTTATATACTACTTATAAAGCGAAAAGAGGTGTCCGCCAGCCATGACTGTGGCTTTGGGACACCTCTTCAAGTAAAGTATACCGTTTTAATAGAAGCAGGCTTATATGGTAACTACTTTAATTATATTTCGGACCGATTCGGCGGATTGATCAAGCGCTGCTTTTTCTTCAGCTGTCAGTTCCAGCTCAAATACTTTTTCGATGCCGTTGCCACCGAGAAGTGTCGGTACGCCGAGGAACAAGTCCTGATAGCCATACTCCCCTTCCAGATAGGCAATAACTGGAACGATACGCTTTTTGTCCTTCACAATCGCTTCTGTCATTTGTGTAAGCGATGCTGCCGGAGCATAATATGCGCTACCATTGCCCAACAGGTTAACAATCTCCCCGCCACCGACACGCGTTCGCTCTACGATCGCTTCGATACGTTCTTGCGAAATTAGTGTTTCGATGGGTATACCACCGACGCTGGAATAGCGTACAAGCGGCACCATATCATCACCATGACCGCCCAATACGAAGCCACGCACGTCTTCGACAGATACGTTTAATTCCTGTGCAATAAAGGTACAATATCGCGCCGTATCCAGCACACCAGATTGGCCGATGACCCGATTTTTCGGGAAACCGAGCGTCTGATATGCGGTATAGGTCATGGCATCGACCGGATTACTCAGAATAATGACGATAGAATCCGGCGCATACTTCTTCACGTTTTCACATACGGATTTTACAATGCTTGCGTTCGTATTTACCAAATCGTCACGGCTCATGCCTGGCTTGCGAGCAATCCCCGCTGTAATAATGACGATATCCGAGTTGGTTGCATCCTCATAATTGGAAGTGCCTGTGACCTGGCTGTCAAATCCCTGGACCGGACTGGCCTCTAAAATATCAAGCGCTTTGCCTTTGGTCGGATTCTCAAGTTGCGGAATATCGATCAGAACGATATCACCCAGCTCTTTTTGGGCCAGCAGCAATGCGGTAGTGGCACCGGTAAAACCGGCGCCAACAATGGATATTTTTTTACGTTGAATGGTCACGTGGCGTTCCCCTCTCTACAGGTTACTAATAATGGTATCTGCGAACTCGGAGCATTTCACTTGTGTAGCGCCTTCCATCAGACGGGCAAAGTCATAAGTTACGATTTTCTTATTAATGGACGTTTCCAGTCCTTTGTAAATCAGGTTTGCCGCTTCGTGCCAGCCCAAATGCTCAAGCAGCATCACGCCGGACAAAATAACGGACCCAGGGTTTACGACATCTTTGTCAGCATATTTTGGTGCTGTGCCGTGTGTGGCTTCAAAGATAGCATGCCCAGTTACATAGTTAATGTTCGCACCTGGTGCGATACCAATTCCACCGACTTGAGCAGCCAGCGCATCGGACAGATAGTCTCCGTTCAGGTTCAGCGTAGCAATAACATCAAATTCGGAAGGACGAGTCAGCACTTGTTGAAGTGCAATGTCAGCGATCGCATCCTTGATGATGATTTTGCCTGCATCTTCAGCTGCTTTTTGAGCTGCATTTGCTGCATCTTCACCGTCTTTTTCCTTGATAGCATCATATTGAGCCCACGTGAATACTTTATCTGCAAATTCTTCCTCAGCCACTTCATAACCCCAGTTTTTGAAGGCACCTTCGGTAAATTTCATAATGTTGCCTTTGTGTACGAGCGTTACGCTCTTGCGTCCGTGGTCAACAGCATACTGAATGGCTGCACGTACCAGACGTTTTGAACCATCGGAGGAAACCGGCTTGATCCCAATACCTGACGTTTCTGGGAAACGGATTTTGTTAACACCCAGCTCTTGTTGGAGGAACTGAATGACTTTTTTCACGTCCTCGGAGCCTTCCGCATACTCGATACCAGCATAAATATCCTCGGTATTCTCACGGAAAATAACCATGTCTACCAATTCAGGACGCTTCACCGGAGACGGAACACCGTTAAAGTAACGAACAGGACGCAGACATACGTACAGATCCAGCTCTTGACGCAATGCCACGTTCAAAGAGCGAATGCCCCCGCCAATGGGTGTCGTGAGCGGACCTTTGATGGCTACAATATACTCACGGATGGCTTCCAAAGTATCATTAGGCAACCACTCGCCGTATGTATTGAAAGCTTTCTCACCAGCGAATACTTCATACCAAGCAATCTTCTTGGTTCCGTTATATGCTTTATCAACAGCTGCGTCCAGTACGCGCTTGGATGCTTTCCAGATGTCGCGGCCTGTGCCGTCGCCTTCGATAAACGGAATAACCGGATGATTCGGAACCTGTAGTTGACCGTTATCAATCGTAATTTTTTCGCCTTCAGTTGGGAGCTCAAACTTTTCAAATTTCGCCATAAGTTCCTTTTCCTCCTCAGATATGAATGGGTACAGGGCGAAAGACGTGATCTTCATCATAGACAAAAATACGCATCTCTCGCCGTCCCATCTATTGTACCTTATTTTTTAAATTCAGGGTATAAACAACCTCAATATTCGTATAACAAGTGATTAGCGTAATTCCGGAGACACATACTTTTGGTCAATCGGACCTGTGTATTCAGCGCGCGGACGGATCAGACGGTTATTTTCGTACTGCTCCAAAATGTGCGCAGTCCACCCGGATACACGGCTCACGGCAAAGATCGGTGTGAACAGGTCTCTTTTGATACCCAGTTGGGTATAAACAGAGGCAGAGTAAAAATCAACATTCGGCTTCAAGCCCTTTTGTCCTGTCACAATTTCCTCGATTCGAACCGAAATATCGAACAACGTCGTATCGCCGTTCATTTCGCCCAGTTCGCGGGACATTTTGTGCAAATGCTTGGCACGCGGATCACCGTTTTTATAGACACGGTGTCCAAAGCCCATAATTTTTTCGCGGTTATCCAGTTTGGTCTGAATATACGAATCCACCTGCTCCAAGCCGCCGATTTCCTCCAGGGTTTTGGCAACAGCTTCGTTGGCACCGCCATGCAGTGGTCCCTTCAAAGCTCCGATTGCCGACGTAATGCCGGAATAAATATCGGACAGTGTTGCTACCGTCACACGCGCAGCAAAGGTCGATGCATTCAATTCATGATCGGCATGCAGCACAAGAGCCTGATTGAACGCTTTGATAGCCGTCTCTTCCGGGTCCTTGCCGGTAAGCTGATACAGAAAGTTTTCGGCGATAGAAACACCTTTCTTGGGCGCAATCGGTTCCAGCCCTTCGCGCACACGCGCTATGGCCGCCACAATTGTGGGCAATTGCGCCTGAAGCTTGACCGTTTTGATCACATTGGCCTCTCTCGACATATCATCCGCCTGCGGGTCATACAAGGCAAGAGACGATACGGCTGATCTCAGGGCAGCCATTGTGCTCAAATCTTTCGGGTACAGCTTTATTTGAGTAATAATTTCATCCGGAATGGCAGCATATTCGCTTAATTGGTCGCGAAGCTCCTGCAATTGGGCTTGATCAGGCAATTTTCCGAACCACAGTAAATAAGCTACCTCTTCAAAAGCGGCGTTAACAGCCAAATCATCAATGTTATAACCCCGGTACGTGAGAACGCCATCTACGATAGAGCTTATGGAGGAAGTGGTCGCTACGATCCCTTCCAGACCTTTAGTCGCTGTCATCGTTACATCTCTCCTTTGTAAAAACATTGTGAACGGACTTGCAATGAAAACATTTTCAAAAGTAAGTTTCGCCTTTTAAATAAATAAGTAATGCTAACGCCATATGTCAATATTTAAACCTTCTTTCACTATACTGGATTTTGTCGTTTATGTGAACATTCAGGGCTATTCCGACACATTCAAATGTTTTATCGGGATCATAAAGAATTTTTTGAAACCCCTTACAAATTTTTTTAATCGATTTGCACTTTTTTACACAGGTCTTGTCTCACCCCCTTCTCGCATATGTATAGTAAAGCACTTATTTCATGGAATACAACTGTAAAAGAAAGGAGCCGTGAGAGCTTGAGCCGGTTGATCCTGAATCGCATATTTCGCGCTCTGTGGGTCGTAGTCGTGATTACAGTTCTGTTGCTGGGCATATACGTACTGTTCCCTCTCATCTATCCCTTCCTGTTCGCCTGGCTTGTGGCCTATGCCATGAATCCGCTGGTTCACTTTCTGCGCAACCAGGCCCGCTTGCCACGTTGGATGGCTGTCACGGTCTCGTTATTTGTATATTTAGGCGGAATCGCCGTTGTCCTCTCTGCGGCCATAACGCGGATGGTTCGAGAGATCATCAGGCTCACCATGACCTTTGACGGGCATATTGAACATTTTAAAAGCCTGTTTATCAACTGGACTCAGAGCGATCTGATCCAGAATGTGATTAATGAAATTAACCAATTTATCCGCAATAACCCTGATTACTACCATACAATTAACAGCAATATTGATAAAACAACCCAGACGGTCAGCTCGGCTGTCACCACACTGGTTGCCCAATTTTTTAATGGTATTCTGAATTTACTGACCTCTCTGCCTAACATGGGCGCGGTGCTGATGGTTATTGTATTAGCGGCATTTTTTATCAGTAAGGACTGGGACCAACATAGCCGACTGCTCTCAAATACGGTTCCTGATACGATTCGCAAGCCCATGTCGGGAATATGGCACGATCTGCGCAAGGCGTTGTTTGGTTATTTGCGCGCACAGTTTATTATCATCTCCATTACGGCGGTGACCGTCATTATTGGATTGTTCATTTTGCGTGTAGAATCCGCCTTCACCATCGGTTTGATGATCGGGCTGGTTGATTTGCTTCCTTATTTAGGGGTTGGCATTGTGATGATTCCGTGGATTTTATATGCATATATGTCGGGTAACTTGGCATTAGGGGTAGGATTGTCGATCCTCTATATCATACTGTTGGTTGGACGGCAAATTGTAGAACCTAAGGTACTGGCCAGCAGCGTGGGTCTGAACCCGCTTCCCACCCTCATCGGAATGTTCATCGGGCTCAAGCTGTTTGGTGTATTGGGGCTGATCATCGGACCTGTGTCCCTCATTGTAGTGGACGCACTCAATCGCGCCAATGTCATTCAGGACTTGCGAAACTATATTCTCGCCGGAAGAGTACGTTAAGATCATGTGAGTAGGAAAAACGGCAGCTTACGTCAAAACCGCCGGAACGTGATGCTGCCATTTTTCATTTTTTTCTCCAGCCACTTCAACAGAAAGCGTCGGTACACAGCACGGGTTAAGGGGAAAACCAACGTAAAACCGATAATATCCGTCAAAAATCCGGGGATAAGCAGCAAGCTCCCGCCGAAAAAGACACATAATCCATCCAGCATTTTACGACCAGGCATTTGTCCCCGATTCATTTCATTTTTCGCATCTGCGATAACCTTACGGCCTTCAAATTGCATCATGGCGGCTCCGATCAGGGTCGTCAGAATGATAAGCAGAATCGTTTTACCCGCTCCAATCCAGTGACTTACCCATATAAACCCGTACAGCTCTGCCAAAGGGATAAGCAGCAGCAACAGCCACAGACGTTTGCGCATCATCATGCTTTCTCTCCCTCCCCGCCTGTCATAGCAGACCGTAGCGCGGTGTACAGCTCAGGTAGCACCTGATCCAGCCGGATAGGCTTCCATTCGGTACTCACCCATACGTGGCGTGTCACCCCGGTTACGAGCAGCTCTCCTGGCAGTGTGTCTGCCTGTGTCCATACCTTTCCAACCTGGCTTTGATGCTCCTCGACCGTTACACGCCGGACCTCATAAGTGTAGTTCAGACGCAGTCTGGAGAAGTCCGTAATCGCAGTATAAATAGTAATCAAATCATCATATCGGGCAGGACTCACATATTTCGCATTGATTTCGATAACAGGCAACAGAACACCTCGTTCCTCCATGCTCCGATAGTTAAAGCCTGCCTGTCGGATCATTTCCGTACGCCCGATCTCAAACCAGTTCAGATAATTGGCATGATACACGACCCCCATTTGGTCGCTTTCCTGATAACGCACACGCAGCGGTGCTCCATACCAGCGTAATTCCGTTTGTTTCTCCTCTTGTGTCATACAAGCTCTCCTATCTGTGTGCATCTTTATCTCTATTTTTGCCCTCTCTCCATTAAACCATATTTACCGCCCCGGAACAAAAAGAGGGCCGAACCGTGATGGTTCGCCCTCTCAAGTATTTTATAATGGTGCTTTTATCATTTTGGCAACGGCTTGGACAGTTTGTAATATCCGCTTTCCGAGGCCGCAATCAACAGACTTTTTGCTTGACTTCCTGCCCAAGCATAACCGAGACGTCTCTCTTCACTGATTTTCATGATGTCAGTATACTTTTTGCCATCGCGGTCTGAGAAGAAATACTTATTGTCTTCCACATTGTAGAAACGATACCACATTACGCTCGATGCATCCTTTTGGAAAAACTCCGGACCCTGACGATTATATTTGATACCGTCGATCCGGTTAGTGTCAAACCATTTCAAGGCACTCTGAGCTGCTTTTTTCACCTCAGCCGTTTGCGGTTGAGACATCAGGAATGCCGTGATGCCTACCGATTCCGTAGTTGTTTTGGAAGCAAGCTCAAAGGCTCGGGCGGGCACAGATGCGTAAGTAACCGGATCATGCTGTGCACCCCAGATCGTCGGTGTGCCGTTGTTTACAATTTGAGCTTTAAGCGTATACTGTACGCCTTTATTAAGAGCCTGCTGAAGTCTGGAGCGATATGTATTATCCAGAATATCGCTATCAAACGGCTCCTTTTTGTTCACAATGTCATCAGCCAAAACCATAGTTCTAACCATTGCATCATCGTTGTAGGTTGCGGCATCGGAATAATTACCACGTTTAGGGTACACCTGCGGCCAGCCGCCGGAGGAATATTGAGAGGTTAGGACGAAGTCGACTGCTTTTTGTACACTGTTCTTAATGTCTTTATTTTTGTTTTTTTGTATACATCCGCCAAAAAGCGAATCTCGGTTGTCGTGGCCTCGTTATCAAATGTCCCGAGTTCAACACCATCCTTGCTCTTCCAGGTAGAGCGTGCAGCCTTGCCATCCCATTTGGATTTATAATTCTTTTCCATCGCTTTGAAGAATCCGCCATGCGGCAATTGCCAGGATACGATATTCAAGGCAAGAGTAGTATCCTTGGATGTATTCCCCGTAGAGAATTTACTAAAATCACGATATTTGTCCAGTAGGCTGCTCGCACTCACACTCACACTTGCTCTTGCACTTGCAAATGGAACAATAGAATTTTCGTAAATGGCCGTGTCGCCGTACACTGCTTCGGTAACATTCACCTCCGTATCAGCTGCATCCTGCTCCGCTGCCGCCCACGAAGGGTTAGCAAGTCCCGTTGTTACTGTAATCGCCATTCCTGAAAGGGCGATCCATTTGACAGATGCCTTAACATTAAACTTCATTTTCAATCCTCTCCTTCAATTTGATTATGATGCATTATTAGCTTGTCTCATCTTTCATCATCTCTTAATTTTCACAAATTAATAGACTTATGTATTATATGAAAATATACCCAAAAAATCAATATATTTTATTATATATATAATGAAAGAGTTTCCAAACGACAAAAAACCCCTCACTAATGCTAGATTAGTAAGGAGTGCTAAATACTACGTATATAAAGTAAGTCGACAAACAGCGTCGCTTACCCAAACCGGCCCATAATGTACTCCTGGGTCAGCTCATTTTCAGGATTAGTGAAAATATCATTCGTTTTGCCATGCTCAACCAAACTCCCGATATAAAAATAAGCAGTATAATCGGAAATCCGTGCGGCCTGCTGCATATTGTGCGTTACGATGACGATGCGCAGCTCTTTTTTCAACTCGGTAATCAGCTCTTCGACCTTGCCTGTAGAAACAGGGTCCAGCGCAGAGGCCGGCTCGTCAAGCAACAAAATTTTCGGTTGGACGGATAGCGCACGCGCAATACAAAGGCGCTGCTGCTGTCCACCAGACAATGCCAGGGCGGAATCATGAAGGCGGTCCTTGACCTCATCCCATAACGCCGCTTTACGCAGACTGCTTTCGACGATTTCATCAAGCTGTTTCTTTTTGCGAACACCCCGGTATTTGGGACCGAAGGCGATGTTATTGTAAATGGATTTGTAAAACGGATTAGGCCGCTGCCACACCATTCCAATTTGCTGACGCAGCTTGATCACGTCTGTGCCCGGCGCGGTCAAATCCTGCCCATCCATCCAGATGTGCCCTGTCGTAGAAGAAGACGCAATCTCGTCGTTCATCCGGTTGAGGGAGCGCAAAAAGGTCGATTTACCGCAGCCGGAAGGCCCGATCAGTGCGGTTACTGTCTGCTCGGGAAAGGCCAGATTTACTTTTTTTACAGCCTCAAAGCTGCCGTAATAGATGCTTAAATCCTCGGTACTGAATGGTTGTGGAGCTTGCCCCGCAAGTTGTTCCGAGCGCGTAGATTGTATCGGTGTTGCAGGTGTTGCCGTTCGCGTAATGACTTGTTCCATGTTTCCCATCCCCTTTCTAATCCATCCGTTTGGCAGCGGTCAGGCGGCGGTAGACGACTCTTCCGAACCATCTTGCGATCAGGTTGAAGGCAAGTACGAGCAGCACCAATACCGCGGAAGCACCTGCGGCAATATCCTTGGAATCAGGAGCGATGCCTTCACTGTTAACCTTCCAGATATGCACAGCCAGTGTCTCGGCAGGACGCATCGGATTAATGGGCGATCTGGCATGCAATGGATTCCAGTCAGTGAAATCAAGCGGCGGCGTACTCATACCAGCTGTAAACAGCAACGCTGCTGCTTCCCCGAAAATGCGGCCTGCGGCCAAAATCGTCCCTGTAATCAAGCTCGGCAGCGCAGCGGGCAGCAAAATGGAGGTAATGATTTTCCACTTGGACAATCCGAGCGCAAGCCCGGCTTCCTTTTGTTCCTTGGGCACAGCCCGGAAAGCCTGTTCTGTCGTCCGAACCATCAACGGCAGGTTGAATACCGCCAAAGCCAAGGCCCCTGATAACAGGGAAAAACCAAAATTAAATGTATTTACGATAAGTAAAAGTCCGAACAAACCGATGACGATGGACGGAAACGAAGACAATACTTCGACGACAAGTCGTATGAAGTCCGTAATTTTCCCCGGTTTCGCATATTGTGCCATATATATACCCGCACCCCAGCCAATCGGAATGGTGATAATCAAGGTTAAAATAAGTAAAAATACAGAGTTGAACAATTGCGGGCCGATGCCTCCACCTGCGCGTAACGTCTGAGGAGCACTGGTCAAAAAGTCAAAGGAAATGTGACTGACTCCGCGTGCCAAAATGAATCCCAGCAATCCCACCAGAAGTGCGACAATGAACAATGCGAAGAAACAGATTACAAATGTAGCGATTTTGTCGGTCGTTTTAGCTTTCATCAAATCCGGTTTCTCCTTTCAAGCAGCCTTACCAGCAGCACGAAGATGAATGTCATGAGCAGGAGAACAAGCGCCATGCTCCAGAGAGCATTGTTATGAACCGAGCCCATAGCTGTATTGCCCATGCTAAGTGTAATAACACTGGTCAAGGTCGAAGCGGATTCCAGCAAGGATTGCGGTATATGCGGAGCATTCCCGATTACCATCTGTACAGCCAGCGCTTCCCCGAAGGCACGAGCCATACCGAGAATAATTCCTGTTAACAGAGCAGGCAGCAGCGTTGGGATAATGACGCGTGCAATCGTCTGCCAACGGGTAGCGCCCAGGGCGTAAGAGGACTCGCGCAGGCCACCCGGCAAGGATGACAATGCATCCGCCATAATACTCGTAATTGTCGGCAAAATCATCACAGACAACACGAGACAGCCAGCGAGGATTCCGATGCCTTGTCCCCCGAACACGTCCCGCAGCAACGGAACAATTACGGTCAAGCCGACAAAGCCGTATACTACGGACGGAATACCGGATAACAATTCAATCGCAGGCTGGAGGATACGTTTACCGGATTTCGGTACGATTTCGGTCATAAATAAAGCCGCGCACAAGCTGAGCGGGCTGGCGATTAAAGCCGCCAGGACAGTTACGGCAAAAGAACCGGTAATGAACGGAAGTGCGCCGAAGGACTTGGGCTCGCCATCTGGGCTCCATTTAGTACCGAAGAAAAACTCTTGCAGGCTAACTCCATTCACCGCAAATGTAGCTACACCTTTGGAGGCGACAAAATATACAATGGAGACAATGACTGCAACCAAAAAAACGACACAAACCGACGTATAAATGCGGCCGGTCCATTCTTCCCAGTAATGTCTTTCTTTCATACCTCGGGATCGTTTATTCTGTTCCATGTATGCCTTCCCTTCAATTGGTTCCATACTGTGACTCCTTTAACCGAAGAATAGAGGCAGGACGCTAGTCCGCCTCTTCTCCGTGAATATACTCGCGTTAGCTTCGTTTGCCCGAATAGGAGGTGTATATCTTCTTATTTCGTAATGTTACCGTCAGCATCGCGTTTAACTTGCATGCCTGATACCGGGATGTATCCCAGGTCAACGACATCGGATTTTTGGATTTCATCAGACAGAATGTAATCCAAGAATGCTTTTACATGCTCTTTTGGCTCACCTTTGGTGTACATATGCTCGTAAGCCCATACTGGATATTTACCTTGTTCTACATTTTCCACGTTAGCTTCAACACCATCGTATTTCAATGTTGTTACTGTGTTGTCGATGTAAGACAGGGCAAGGTAACCAATAGCACCCGGTGTTTCAGCAATCAGCTTTTTCACAGTACCGGAGGAATCTTCCTGAATGGAGCCTGGCAGATCTTCCGTTTTTTGTCCCAAAGCGTATTTTTCAAATGTTGCACGAGTACCGGAGCTGCTTGGACGGTTTACGATAACGATTTTTTGATCTGCGCCGCCAACTTCTTTCCAATTGGTAATTTTACCTGTGAAAATTTGTACCAATTGATCTTTCTTCAAATCGGTTACGCCTACTTTAGGATTGGCTACTGCTGACATCGCTACAACAGCTACTTGGTGATCGACCAGTTCATCTGCGCCGCTCTCCAGTTTTTCTTTTGCAAACACATCGGAGTTACCGATATCCGCTTGTCCGCCGGAAACTTGAGTCAAGCCAGTACCGCTACCGCCGCCCTGCACTTGAACCGCAATTCCTTTATATTTATCTACAGCCATAAATTTTTGTCCCGCTTGCTCTACCAATGGTTGAAGTGCAGTGGAGCCAACAGCCAGAATGTTACCTGTCAGTTCAGTAGCTGCTTTATTGTCTGTTCCTGTAGCAGCGTCTCCTTGTGGTGCAGCATTGTTAGCTGATCCACAAGCTGCAAGTGCAAATACCATGGTGAGAGTCATCAGAATGAACGGCCATTTTTTCAACATTTTTTATTGTCCTCCCCTTATTTAAGTGACGGTTTTTTATTTATGACCATCAACACTTTTACATTGTAGGCTCGGAATGTTAGACGAGCGACTTGGTTTTGTAAAAGAAATATAAAATATTGATAGATAAATTATTTTTCAGTATATAATTAATCTATAGTCTATTTTTTATACCAGAATGCCATTTAAGGAGAGCTGTTCAAAGTCCATGAATATTTTAAAATTGCGTATATTGATGATGATCGACAAATTCCACAAGGCGACGGATGTGGCCGAGGCATTGCAAATTAAACAGCCTACCGTCAGCTTTCATATGAAAAGTCTGGAAAAGGAGCTGGGAGTCTCCCTGTTCATCTCCCAACAAGGAAGGATTATGCTGACCGAAGCTGGGAAAAAGCTACTGCCTTATGCCAAGCAGATGGTTGCTCTGGAGCAAGAAGCAAGACAAACCGTGAATAAACTGGCAGAGCAGTCGCAGGGACAATTACACCTCGGTGCCGAGTCCATCTCAGGCACGTATCTACTCCCCTCTATGATTGCTAAATTTGCTCAACAATATCCCGAATGCCAAATTCGGCTAGAGATTCAATCCCCGGATAAAGTCAGACAACTGCTGAAGCAGGGAGAAATAGATTTTGCTTTTCTGGATGACGGAGGACATCCTCCCGAGCATACGGTGGTAGAGCCTGTAGCTTCCGATCAGATTGGGATTATCAGGTCTGTGTCTGTGCAGCATATCTCCAAGCTAACGGACGTTTTGGGCGCTGATATGCTGGACAAGCATACTTGGGTGAGATATAGCGGGACATCTGCTGTAAATCCGTATTCCTCGCTGATCAAGCCCCGTCTGGAAATGAATTCATGGGAGGCGGTAAAGCAGGTGGTACGCGACGGAGAAGCACTTGCTTTCTTTCCTGCCTGCGGTGTTCTTCGCAACGATGGCAGTGACGTTCCGTCGGTCGAGTGGCTTCCTTGGCCTGATGCTGAGGGGAAGAATGAACGTTATTACATAAATATACTGTATCCACGCGATACTAACCTCAGCATGATCCAACAGGCATTTCTGGATTTTACACGGATAGAAGGTCTGGAAGATTAGAGAAGTTAGAGGGCATAAAAAAAGAGCATCCAAGTCATAAGTGACTTGAATGCTCTCCCTGCCGTACCTAAAAGATACAGCCTGTCTGCTATTCCGAATAAGCTGGAGTTACGCTTGTGCAGGAACACAGCTAATTTTAATCAGGTTCGTAGAACCAGAAGCACCGAGCGGTATACCTGCGGTAATAACAACCAAATCGCCCTCTTTAACGAGACCAGATTTGCGACCGCCTTCCAGTGCGTTTTCGATCAGTTTGTCTGTCGTATCTACGATAGGTTTGCCTTGTACTGCATGTACTCCCCAGATCAGAGCCAAGCGGCGAACTGTTCTTTCCTGCGTTGTCACAGCAATAATCGGAGCTTGTGGACGGTATTTGGAAATCATACGTGCCGTTGTTCCGCTTTGTGTGGACGTCAGGATGGCTTTGGCATGCAGGTCAAGCGCAGAAATAGAAACGGATTGGCTGATCGCTTCCGTAATACTAACTTCCTGAGCCGTTCTTTGTTTTTTGAACAAATCACGGTAGTTCAGAGCGGATTCTGCTTTCTCTGCAATACGGGACATCGTCAATACGGATTCTACCGGATATTTACCCGCAGCTGTTTCACCGGACAGCATAATGGCATCTGTTCCGTCAAAAATGGCATTCGCTACGTCACTCGCTTCCGCACGAGTTGGACGCGGGTTACGTTGCATGGAATCCAGCATTTGTGTTGCGGTAATAACAGGCTTGCCCGCTACGTTACACTTGGTAATCATCAATTTTTGCGCCAATGGCACTTCTTCAGCAGGAATTTCAACACCAAGGTCACCACGGGCAACCATCAAGCCATCCGAAGCTTCCAAAATTTCGTCCAAATTGTCGACACCTTGCTGATTTTCGATTTTGGAAATGATTTGAATGTGACTTGCATTATGCTTCGCCAGCAATTCACGAATTTCCAGTACGTCACTCGCTTTACGAACAAAAGAAGCTGCGATGAAATCAATGTCCTGCTCAATACCGAAAGTGATGTCGTTAGCATCCTTTTCTGTAATGCCTGGCAAGGAAATGTTCACGCCAGGAACATTAACGCCTTTCTTGCTCTTGATCGTTCCGCCATTGACAATGCGGCATTTGATTTCACTGCCTGATACTTCAATAACGGTGAGTCCGATCAGACCGTCGTCGATCAGAATGGTGGAGCCGGGCTCCACGTCCGAGGGAAGATCCTGGTACGTAACGGAAATACGATCTTTCGTACCGAGTATTTCTTCCGTTGTCAGCGTAATATACTCGTCCTGAACAAGCTCAATAGGTTCAACTTCGAGCTTTCCTGTCCGGATTTCCGGCCCCTTCGTATCGAGCAAAATAGCAACGTTTTTGTTAAGCTCCTTACAAGCTTGGCGGATATTTTTGATCCGGTTGCCATGCTCCTCGAAATCACCGTGAGAGAAATTCAGGCGGGCTACGTTCATACCAGCCAAAATCAGTTTCTTCACATTTTCCAATGACTCACTGGAAGGACCGATGGTACATACAATCTTAGTTTTGCGCATTTGGGTTTTCCTCCGTTTTCAAAGGTGCTACTTTATATCTTTTTCCAACGATTAAATCTACTACACTTTTTCCTATTTGTATAGGAAATTCGTCATATTTATTGTTACCCATTTCCAACTTATTACAACATGGGATCTGGTGTCGAAGTTTTTAAAAAGGTGTATTGGCCTATCTTTCGGAACTTTTGATACCGATCTTCCCTCAATTCGTCGCAGTTCATATGCAAAAGGTCGGCCAAATGGCGTTCCAGCGACTCCTTGATAGCGGCAGCGGTTACTTCATAGTTACGATGCGCGCCCCCCTTCGGCTCCGGCACGATATCCTCAATGACCTTCATGCGCAAGAGGTCATCCGCCGTAATCTTCATGGCCTCGGCAGCCTGATCCGCCTTGGAAGCATCCTTCCACAGAATCGAGGCCGCTCCGTTTGGAGAAATGGCCGAGTAGATGGCATGCTCCAGCATCAGCACACGATTGCCGACGGCAAACGCAAGCGCACCGCCGCTTCCACCCTCGCCGATGACCACACAAATAACAGGCACCGAAAGCTTTGCCATCTCCCGCAAATTGCGGGCAATCGCTTCCGATTGACCTCTCTCCTCTGCTGTATTACCCGGATAAGCGCCCTTCGTATCAATAAATGTAATAATTGGGCGTTTGAATTTGTCAGCCTGCTGCATAAGGCGCAAGCCTTTACGGAATCCCTCCGGGTGCGCGCTCCCGAAAAACCGCGCAATGTTATCCTTCGTATCCTTACCACGTTGCTGCCCAATGACGGTTACCGGAATACCATTCAGCTTGGCAATTCCACCCACGACCGCCAAATCGTCGCCATACAGTCGGTCGCCGTGCAGTTCAATAAAGTCCGTAAACACCTGCCCAATCAAATCAAGCGATGTCGGTCGCTGATGATGACGAGCCACGTGCATTTTTTGCGGTGCTGAAATGTTCGCATATATTTCTTCCTCCATCTGGAGATAACGTTCCTCCAGACGGTTAATTTCATCGGTAAAATCAATTTGCTTATCCTGTCCGAATTGCTTGAGTTCTTCGATCTTCTGTCGCATCTCGACCAGGGGCTTTTCATAAGGCAATTCGCCAGCCATCTATTCCACCTCTTTCGCGCTGTGCAAATCGAGCAGTTGGCCAAGTGTATCGCGCAGTTCCTTGCGATGTACAACCATATCCAATTGTCCGTGCTGCAAATTAAATTCGGAGGTTTGAAAATCGTCCGGTAGCTTCTGTCTGATCGTCTGTTCGATCACGATACGTCCGGCAAAACCGAACACTGCTCCCGGCTCCGCGATGTTAATATCTCCAAGCGTAGCAAAGCTGGCGGATACTCCACCTGTAGTCGGATCGGTGATAACGGAAATATAGAGCAATCCCTGCTCGTCCATACGAGCGAGAGCCGCACTTGTTTTGGCCATCTGCATCAGGCTCAAAATACTTTCCTGCATACGCGCCCCACCAGATGTGGAGAAAATAATAAGCGGAAGACGCTTGTCTATCGCCTGCTCAATGGCGCGGGTAATTTTCTCCCCAACGACCGATCCCATGCTGCCAGTGAAAAAGTCAAAACTCATCACTGCAACAACAGTCGGGAGCCCATGAATGAGCCCATCGCCCGTAATGACAGCCTCTCGCAAACCGGATTTCAGCGTCTGCTGCTCCAGCTTGCTTGCATAACCTGGAAAACCCAGCGGATCAACCGAAATCATATCGGCATCATATTCTGTAAATGTATCTTCATCGAGCACCATGCGAATACGATCCATAGCATTAAGACGCATATGGTATCCGCACACCGGGCACACTTTCAGATTTTTTTCTAACTCTTTACTGTATTGAATGCTTCCGCATTTGCCACATTTGGTCATAAGACCTTCGGGAATTTCCCGTTTGGGACGATCCGGCATGTCCGCTTGATCGCCGCTCAGCGCCCGTTCCGAAGGGATGGTCGCGTATTTACGCTTCTTTTGGAATAAATCTTTAAACACAACTACACCTCTCCAGCCGTTTATTTGTCAGCCGTAACCGATACAAGGTCCTCTGCCGTCTGTGCGGCATCTCTTAGCATTATGTTTATACACACGTCAACGCCTGTTTGGCAAAACATTACCGCCAATCGTGCATCCTTCGTTCCATTCATGCTGCTGTATCACTTCCGCCGTTCCGGACTCAAGGGCGCAAAATCGAATTAAGCACTTCCTGTATTTCTTCGACTTCACCCGAAGGCACAAGTATCTCAAACTGCTGCTTGGATGCGCTGATGGCCCGGGCCTGCACCATAAAACCTTCTTCCGACAGTTTGAGCTTAATCATGTCAGCCAGTCTGGCCGTCGGTGCAATATAGATCACCGTCCACATGCCTTGTTTCTACCCCCTAAGCCTCAAGTTTTGAGCCCATATAATAGACTCATGATAACATACCTTACTTTTTTCCCGCAACAAAAGCCCTCCTGCTCGGTCAAGATCGGTCAGAGGGCCCAGAAAATCATTGACTCTGTTCATGCAGGTGAATCAAGTGTCCAATGACACGGGGTATTGCTTGGCATGAGGGCTGCGATGAGCAATGCGCGAAGAAGCGGCAGCTGCCAGTCCAGCGACCAGATCATCCAGAAATACATGAATACCGCTGCCTTTACGGTTTAGCTGTTCAATGATTCCCGTCTTTTCTTTATCCAGATAACCAAAACTGGTCAAGCCAATCATACCATACACGCTCGTAATCCCGAGGGCCAGTGTCTCGTCCACTCCGTACAGAGGTTCATCTGCCTCCATAATGGCTTGCAGCGGCTGGGGAAGAAGTTTTTTTTCGGCCAGCTCATCAAGCGCAATACCCGTGAACAGCGTATACTGCACCTCCCGCTTCTGCAAAACTGCCTTTACGCTGTCCACACATTCTTCAATGGTCAAATGAGGGTAATATTTTAGCTGAAGCTGAAAAACAATGTCCGCTATGGACTCGATACGAATGCCTCTGCGAATTAACAGGGTTTCTGCGTATTCATAGGACATGATTTCCCTCCCGCCTTCACCATACAGTTCTGTTTTCCAGCTTGCGGAACCTTATGTGTTGGATAAGTGCTGATGTTCCTGTTCCGCCAGTGTTCCAAGTGTATGCGGGAGGGAAGGAAAATGTTCATTAAACTGTTACAATAATGGCGAGTTAGCGTGCAACTATGATTTGAATTTCATTGTTATTTGACTTTCACCGTGCCTGCACCCAGCATTGACTCCATCCGGTCGAAAAGCTGAGGCGAGGGCTTGATGCTGTAAGCATCACTCAACGCCAGCAAACGCTGGCTGCTCTCATAAAAGAGTACGGTAGGCAACGCACCGGGATGCTCCTGTAGCAGCGCCTTGAGGCTGACCAGCAAGCTGGCGTCCTCCTCGGCCTGGCGGGTGATTTTGACAAACACCCGCTGACGGGCTGTCGGCTCCGAACCACGCGGAGCCGGGGCTTGTTCGCCGTTAGCCGCTTCCGTGACGTGCGGCGAAGTGTCTGTGGCCGGGCGGGCCGCCGAAACGGGCGGGACCGCTGGCGCCGTAGTTGGCTGCGCGGATGACTCGGCTGCCGAAGGCCTCGACGGCACGCGTGGCGCTCCCCCGCCGGGACCGCCAGCGGCAGAGCCAGCCGCTGACGCGGGCTTTCCGGCCGCGGCGGACGAACGCGCTCCGGCACGTCGGCGCTGGAGAAGCCGCGCCAGCGAATCCTCCGCCAGCGGGGCGGCCTCGTCCGCAAGGAGCTTGAAATGCTCGTCCTGGTGCTGCATTTTGGCACGAAACGCAAGCAACGCTCCCTTTTCAATCCACTGGTGGCTTCGCTTCCACACTTCGGGAAACAACACGACCTCGCAGCGCTCAATCTGATCCTCCAGCTCGATAAAAGCCATAGCCTTCCCCTGTTTGGTCGTAATCGTCTTGAGCGACACAACCATACCTGCGGTCACGACAACCGCTTCATCCGGCACATCGCCTAATTCCATCAGACGCTCTGCATCGCTGCTTTCCAGCAACGGCTCAAAATCATCCAGCGGATGCCCGGACAGATACAGTCCCAACAGCTCACGTTCCAGCTCTAGCTGCTGACCCGCACTGAATTTCGGAACTTCGGGATATTCGATATCCCAATTGGGCATTTCCACAAAACCGAACATATCTATTTGCAAATCGTCACGTTCCTTGCGCCATTTGACCGCTGCATCCACCGTTTCATCCAGCATGGCAATCAACTGCGCACGATGACCTGGCAGCGAGTCAAACGCCCCTGCCTGGATGAGCGATTCAATCACCCGTTTATTGCACACACGCAAATCCACGCGGCGACAAAAATCGAGCAGGCTGTCAAAAGGACGCTCCTTACGAACGGCGAGAATACTTTCCATCGCCTGCGTGCCGACATTTTTAATCGCGGCCAGTCCGAAGCGGATATTACCCTGCTGCAACGGGGTGAACAGCACCCCGCTTTCATTCACATCAGGTGGCAGAACCGCCATATCCATACGACGGCATTCGACGACATATTCCGCCACTTTCCGGTGGCTACCCATCACCGCTGTCAGCATAGAAGCCATAAATTGCACCGGATAATGGGCTTTAAGATACGCCGTCTGGAACGCCAGCACACCATAGGCAGCCGCATGTGCACGCGGAAATCCATAGTCCGCAAAACGGACAATCATATCGTAGACCCTTCCAGCTTCCTCTTCCGTGTAACCCTGCTTGACACTGCCCTCCACAAAATGGCCACGCTCAAGGTCCAGCACTTCGCGTTTTTTCTTGGATACGGCGCGACGCAACAGATCGGCTTCTCCCAAGGAAAAGCCCGCCATACGCGAAGCAATCTGCATGATTTGCTCCTGATACACGATAATACCGTACGTATCCTTCAAGATTGGCTCCAGATCAGGATGCGGATAATGAACCTCAATCTCCCCGTGCTTGGCCTGAATAAAGTTAGGAATGAAGCCCATTGGACCCGGACGATACAAGGCCAGTACAGAAATAATATCCTCGAACACACTTGGCTTTAGATCCTTGAGCACCCGGCGTACCCCCGCCGACTCCAACTGGAACACACCGCCTGTGTCGCCTTTGCCCAGCATGTCATAAGTATGTGGATCATTGTCAGGAATGCGGCTAAAATCAGGCGTTTCCCCATGTTCTTCGGTAATCCAACGCATACAGCGTTCAATAATAGAAAGGGTGCGCAGCCCAAGAAAATCCATTTTCAGCAAACCGATCCGCTCCAGATTTTCCATCGAGTATTGTGTCAGGGGAACCCCTTCACTCCCCTCTTGAAGCGGAACTGCATCGGTCAGCGGAGTCCGCGAAATGACGACACCCGCCGCATGGGTCGAAGCATGACGTGGCATGCCCTCTACTTTAATCGCCATATCCAGCAGCTCACGCGTCTTGGGCTTGGTTTCATACAGCGTCTTCAGCTCAGGGGTAATCTCAAGCGCATGACGGATATTAATCCCGAGCTGCGCCGGAATCAGCTTGGCCGCCTTGTCCACCTCGCCATACGGCACGTTCAACGCACGCCCAACGTCACGCACTGCGGCTCTTGCCGCCAGCGTTCCGAAGGTAATAATTTGCGCTACATGCTCGTTACCGTACTTCTGCACCACATAGTCGATAACCTCATCCCGTCGTTCATCGCTAAAATCAATATCTATATCCGGCATACTAATCCGTTCAGGATTCAGAAACCGTTCAAACAGCAGGTTATATTTCATCGGATCCACATTCGTGATATGAAGTACATAAGCGACCAGACTGCCCGCCGAGGAACCTCGTCCCGGGCCGGTAGCAATATTATGCTTATGAGCGAAAGCGATAAAATCCCACACGATCAGAAAATAATCACTGAATCCCATGCTGTCAATCGTGTTCAGCTCATAACTGAGCCGCTGCTCCAGCCTTTCCCGTTGCCCTGGTTGCTCCCACGCCAGATCACTCCCATACCGACGCTCCAGCCCTTGCACACACAAACTGCGCAGATAGGACGAAGGAGTCATGCCTTCCGGCAGCGGACGATATTCTGGCAAAATAGATTGCCCAAATTCCAGCTCCAGTTCACACTTTTCAGCAATACGTACCGTATTATCGATCGCTTCCGCCACATGCGGGAACAAGCGAGCCATGTCCTCCTGGCTTTTCAAGTACAACTGACGTGTCGGTATGCGCAAGCGTTCCTCGTCGTCGACCGTCTTGCCTGTTCCAATGCAGATCAGAACGTCTTGTACATCTGCATCCGGCTCGGTCAGATAATGCACGTCATTCGTAGCTACCAGTGGAATATCCAGTTCCTTCGCCAATGCGATGAGAAGAGGATTTACGCGTTTTTGCTCCGACAGACCGTGATCCTGAAGCTCCAGATAAAAATCATCGCCAAAAATGTTGCGGTAGCGTTCCGCTGCCCGTCGTGCTTCGGCTTCCCGGCCATGCAGCAAATGCTGCGGCACTTCACCGCCCAAACATGCGCTTAAGCATATGATGCCTTCATGATGGGCAGCCAGCGCTTCCATGTCGATGCGCGGCTTGTAGTGAAAGCCCTCCAAATGGCCGATAGAGCACAGCTTCATCAGATTTTGATAGCCTGTTTTATTTTTGGCGAGCAAAATTAAATGATATATGGGCTGATCCTTCCGGCTGCCACGCTCCTTGCGCGAGCCAGCCGTCATATAGGCCTCACACCCGATAATCGGCTTAATGCCGTTCTCCACACACGCTCTATAAAAAGGAATGGCACCATACATGACTCCATGATCTGTAAGGGCCAGTGCCTTCATTCCGTAAGCTGATGCCTGTTTGACCAACTCCGCGGTACGAGCCGCGCCGTCCAGCAGGCTATACTCGCTGTGAACATGCAAATGCACAAATGAACTCATGCGCTTCTCTCCCTTTCACCGCTTGTTTTTCTTCAAACTATTTTATCATATCCGCGTTGGTAGCGCCCATACAATAAAAGTACAGACCCGGGCGGACAAGCGCGGGACTAATTCGTACACCTAAGGAGGAAAAGAGCATGAGCACTTTTATATCCAAAGCGATCCTCGACTTCTTCATTGCCTTCGGTATCGTGCTCGGGGGAGCCATGCTCGGCGGAATGGGAGCTGTGGTATCGCTTCAGCCGCCTACCCAGACGATGCTGGAGGTTGCCGGGAGAATTAAAATATGGGCGCTTGCCGCCGCTGTGGGGGGAACGATGGACCCGATCCGTGTCATTGAGAGCAATATGTTGGACGGTAATTTGTCACCTGCCATTAAGCAGATATTGTATTTGATTTTCGCCTTTTTAGGCGCTCATATGGGTGCAGAGCTGGTCAAATGGGTATGCGGCAACGGACGACCGTGAGGTGAAAAGACCATGAGAGTGCCCCCCTTTGAGCGCCTGCGCCCTTTTATGCAATTATCCTCCGTCTTCGTGCTAGGAATGATCACCGGAGCAATGGTCTACAATGCCATCTGGCACGTCAGCTTCAACGAGCTCTGGATGAACAATCAGGACCTTCAATTTCAGCTCTTGCAAGCGCAGGAGGACAATAAAACACTGCGCAAATACAGCAACCGCCAGACTGTTGTCAAAGAAATCAAATTGATCGTCGAAGAAACTTCGGCCGAAAAAATTGACTCTATTAACCTGAAGGAGCTTCTTCGCCGCGTAAGCCGGGATTTGGAGGTACTGCGAGGCCGGGATATGTTCGAGATTGATTCCGACAGCAAGCTGGTACGCATGCTGCTTCACCAAAAAAAATACACCGTTCGTGACAAGGAATATACGATCCAGGTCAAAACGATGCTTGTGATGGAAGGTGTGCTGCAAATTTGGCTGGAGGCGAAGGAAAAACTCCCCGAAAGTCACTAAGCCGCTCTTTTCCACCCCCACTCCCTGCTCCAATCCAATGGCGTTTATCCGTGTTCAATGGAGTGGAGCGTCATCACCGCTTTGCATACCAATTGATTTTCCCGTGAAATTGCAATTTCCAGCTTGCAGGTGCGGCGGCTCGTTTCCAGCAACAGCGGACGAAGGACTATGGCATCCTCAATCTGTACTGGTCTGATAAAATAGGTCGTTAAATTGTCCAGCACATAATCCTTTCCGCTCATGTCTCTGGCTGCCCGGTAGCCCGCTTGTGTCATCACGTTGACCAGCACGCCTTCGGAGATGGTACCCAGATTGGTCGCCATCTGAGGAATGACGAAGCCACGAAAAAATAATGATCCGTCCTCTTCACGCTCCTCGGCAAATCCGTTCCAGATCAGCTGGTCGAACGTCTCGCCAAGCTGTGGCTGCTTTTGGGCGTTGCGCAGTGCGTCCAGTACCTCCCGCCGTGTAACGGAACCCAGCAGCTTGCGGTTGCGGTCCACGACCGGTAAATAATCCACACCTTCCCACGCCATCATCTGTGCAGCCGAAGCGAGCGAGGTCTGGTAGGTCACTGTTACCGGATTGCGAATCAGGCATTTGTCCATCGTATGCTCGGGTTGCAGTCCCTCCACATCCTTGCGGCTGACGATACCGATCAGGCGGTTCCATTCATCCACCACCGCAAAATGGTGATTTCCAGTCGTCACCGAAAGCTCTTCAAATTCGGTAAGGGTACTGTTGATTTTCAAGGTCTGCGTCTTCGGTTTACTCGCCGCGATGTCTTCAATCAGCATAATCTTCTTTTTGATCAAGCGGTCGAAAATCGCTCTATTAATCATAGAGGCCACTGTAAAGGTATCGTGACGCGAAGAAATGATCGGCAAACTGATCTGGTCCGCCAGTTGCTTAACCTCCCGGCTCGTACCAAAGCCGCCTGTAATCAGCACACCTGCTCCCTGCTCTAGCGCAAGGGAATGTGCATCCTCGCGGTTACCGACGATCAGCAAGCTGCCTGCATCAATGTATCGGGCCATAGCCTCTTCGCGCATCGCTCCAATGACATACTTGTGCAAGGGCTTTTCCAGCCCCTCGCTTCCCCCCAGCACATGTCCCTCCACGATATTCACGACATCGGCAAAGGTCAGCTGCTCGGACAATCCGCGTGGGCGCTTTTCCACCCGCACCGTCCCGATGCGTTCCTTGGTAATGACAATTCCCAGGTTCTCCGCTTCCTTCACGGCCCGGTAGGCCGTTCCTTCGCTGACGCTCATTTCTTTAGCCAACCTGCGCACAGAAATTTTGGAGCCTATTTTCAACTGCTCGATATGACGCAATAGCTGCTCATGCTTTGTAACTGCTTCATCTAGCCCGTCCAATTCTGTTACACCCCCAACGTTCGATCTGTATCATTCTGTATCTATTATAGCACAAAATCCCGTTTTTTCAGACCCTCGTTAATCACGACATATCAGAGCCGGAAATAGCAAAAAGCGATCTCCTTTTTACAGGGACCGCTTTTTTAACTATCACGGATCGGCAGCATCAGAGCATGCTCATGACAAGCCGGGAGGAAACTTTTTATAGCGTGCTGCCTTTATCAGCTTCTTTATCCCATTTCATCTGCCACTGCTTCATTTTGGCCCGCCGCACACGCTCCAGCGTTTTCCGCTTTTCCTCATCCACGCCAAGCAGAAAGTGCAGATTCGCTCCGATGACAAGCAGCGCAAACAATACCCATACGATACCGAAGCCGTTGACCCAGTTCAATCCGCCCGTAAGCGAGATGCGCGGCAGCGCGGTAAGCACCATAGCCAGCGCAATCAGTGTGTACAAGCCGTGTTTCCATTTTTTAAAAGTACCCAATACTATCCCTTCCTCTCCCTGTGACTCTATGTATCTAGTCTATGAGAGGGCAGGAAGGAATATGAGACAAACTTACAGAGACGAACCGTACAAATGCTGAAGGCTGTCTGCGATAATTTTGTTGACATCCTCAATGATCACACTCAGGCGGCGTTCGGCGTCGAACAGGCGGCGGATATTCAGGTTCAGGCTAAGCACCTCAAACAGCTTTTCCATTTTTTCCATCTCTTCTTGTGCCGGCATATCACCGCTCATCATCCGCTGTTGTACTTCCATTTGGCGCTCACGGAAATCGTCGAGCATTTTCTTGGCTTCCGGGTCGGTTTCAATCAGCTTCATCGCTGACGTAATTTCCTCCACCTCTTTGCTTTCCTTCAACGCTTTTGCCAAATCATGGGCTTTGTCATAGATATTCATATTCGTTATTTCCTCCAATTCAAATAATCGTGCAAACATTTCACATTGTCCGTCAATCACCAAGGGATATATGTCCTCATATGATGAATCAGTGCTATTACAGCCCCTTCACGTTTCCCGTTACTTTTAAGACATCAAGTTGCTGCCCGGAAGGAGATCCACGATGTCCATCAAAAAAACAAGGATTCAAATCATCGGATCGGGCATCTTGCAGGATGACGTACTCATGGTCGGCGAGTCCTTGCTTCGCAAATGGAAAATATCCGAAGGCCACCCTGTACAGCTCGCCTTCGGTTCGTTCCACCAGCAGGTTACCGTCATTTCGGTACCCCGTTACAGAGGCCTGCGTGTGGGAAGCGTGCTGGCCCGGAAAATGGGACTTAATTCCAATTGCGAGCTGCGAGTAAGCTACAGCCGAGGACGCCGGACACTTCGAGTGGGCCCACTTATTAGCGTGCTGGTCAGTCGGGACTATCCCGAACAGCTCGACAAGCCTTTCGGGTCGATCACCCTGTTCTGCCGTGAACTGATCGGGGAATGCCGCAGACAAGGAGCATATGTGTATTTTTTCACCCCGGAGCATATCGGAAGTCAGCCCGGACGCGTTCAGGGATGGGTCTATGACGGAGGCTGGAAAAAGACGGTCATGCCCGCCGGGGATGTCGTCAATAACCGGCTTACCTCTCGTAAACTCGAGAACAGAACTAGCGTACAGCATTTTATGAAAGAAGTAAAATCGCAGTATGGCACAGCTATTTTCAATGAAAAGTTTCTGGATAAAAATGAAGTGTTCGATGCGCTTAAATCCAATTCATCCCTGCGCAAGTATTTACCCGAGTCCCATTTGCTGCAAACCTTCGCGGTCTTCAAAAAAATGTGCAACCAGTACCCCACTGTTTTTCTCAAGCCTGTGCGGGGAAGTCTGGGCAAAGGCATTATGCGCATTACAAAGCAAGCCGATGGCACCTTTTCCGTGCTGTCCACCACCGCCGGTGCACCACGAAAGCAAACGTATGCCACGATCGAGAAGCTGTACAAAGGTATGGCAGGAAAAATGAAAACGACGCGCTTCCAGCTCCAGCAGGGCCTTACCCTGATTGATCACGGCAAGCGTCCGGTTGACTTTCGTGCGCTTGTGCAGAAAAACGCATCTGGCGCATGGACCGTGACCTCCATCGTCGCCCGGATTGCCGGGGGCAGCCATTTTGTGTCCAATCTGGCGCGAGGTGGCACGCTGAGCACAGTCAAGGAGGCCTTGGCCAAAACCACGCTGCCTGCCTTAACCAAGTCGAACGGCCAGACCCATCTTAAGAAAGCCGCGCTCGAAATTGCAAACGGAGTTGAGAAGGCGATCCCTGCCCATTTTGCGGAATTTGGCATTGATCTGGCGATTGACAACACGGGGCATATTTGGATGCTGGAGGTCAACTCCAAGCCGTCGAAAAATGACAATACGCCGTTAAATGATCAGAAAACTCGACCGTCCGTGAAAAAAATGATTGAATATTGCTGTTTTTCGGCCGGATTCAAATGAATCCGTCTCTTACGGAATTCTGCTGCCAAAGGAGGCTGTTATTAGTGTCTCTTGTCGTACCAGACACACTGGGTGTGCTCGTCAGCCGGAATCAGGCGGCGATTCCCCCGATTACCGAAGCAGAATTTTGCCGCAGGCTAAGTCTGTTAGGCAGGCGCTCCGGCCTTAACGTAATGGCGTTTACCGCCGAAGGTATTTCGCCCGAAGATCACTCCATACGAGGTTATGCCTATCGCGACGGAGTATGGACATCCGGCCGCTTCCCCCTGCCGGATATTGTGTATAACCGCTGTTTCCATGCCCACGGGAGCCGAAACGCCGGGCACGCACTGCAGCACATGGCAGAGCAGGGATCACGCAAGCTCATCTACTGGTCGCGTAACTTGCCCGGCAAATGGCAAGTGTACCGTGCGCTGCACACGATAGATGAAGTGCGTCCCTTTGTGCCACCTACGGCGCCTTACCGAGACACGGCTCAGCTTGTGGAATGGCTGCACCGCCATTCGGCGCTATTTATGAAGCCCCAGGCCGGAACGCACGGCAAGGGCACGCTGTATCTCCGGCTATCGGATGGAGACACCGGACTGCTCGTGCAGGGCAGAAACTCCCGAAACCGTCCGTTCCGGCGCTTGTTTTCCGAGCTGGATGCCGGATTGTCATGGGTCGACGGGATTGCAGGCAGACGCTCCTATATCGTGCAGCCTTATTTGAAACTAACGAGCCAAAGCGGTCATCCCTTTGATGTCCGCGCGCTCATGCAAAAGGATGGAAAGGGTTGCTGGCGTCTGACGGGCTTTGCCGTGAGAGAAGGCAGGAAAGGAACCCTGACTTCCAATCTGCACGGAGGGGGCGCAGCCCATCCGGCAGAACCTTACCTTCGTGAACAATATGGCGCGGACAGCACGCGTCTCATCATTGGGCAGATGATGGCGCTGTCCCTGACCATTACCGGGGCGCTGGAGGAACGATATGGCCGCCTTGGCGAGCTGGGGATTGATTATGGTATTGACCGGAGTGGGAACATTTGGCTATTAGAGGTTAATTCCCGGCCGGGTCGGGCCTCCTTTTTCCAGACCCGTCAGCCAAAGTGCGCTTTCCGGTCAGTCAACCGCCCACTCGAATATGCTCGATATTTAATGACCCATTCCAAAGTGACAGGGTCAAAGGGCGCAGACACCTCCCTTGAACATATGGTATAGGAGGATAAACAGATGAGTTTAACGCATTGCAATGTGCATTTCTCACAGCAGCCCGACAAGGTGGCGTATTTATCCACTGCCTTGTTGAAAAGTCTTAAATTATCCGGAACCAAGTCCATTCGTCTGCGGCTCGGTAAGGATCAGATTCCCACCACGATAAAACCGATTCAGAAGGCGGGACGCCATCTGTACCTTACCTCAGGCTTGCGTAATGCCATCCGTGTTCCTAAAAGCGGGTCCATCTATTTGCGGAATCTGGACGGAGATATACAGCTCGGGCCGTTGATTGGTGTGCTGTCTGACGGCACCACCTCCACCACCCGCCCTTTTGGCTCACGCACGGGCTTCATTAAGCAACTGCTGAAGGAAGGCAGCAATAAATCTTATATTTTTGCCTTCACCCCTCGGGATATCAACTGGCAAAACGATACAATTAACGGCTATTTCCTGTCATCAAGCGGGGTATTTTCACGTAAAATCGTACCTTTACCAGACGTGATTTACAATCGGCTGCCGAGCCGTCGCTCTGATTTTTCCCCGGCGATCAATCAGCTGCGCGAACGCTTTTCCCGCAAAAGGATTCCCTTCTTCAACTGGAGCTTCTTCAACAAATCGGATATCTATCATCTGCTGGAAAACAATCCGGATGTTAACCGTTATGTCCCCGAATCGTATACGAATCCCAGCTCTGAACGTATCCGAGGTATGCTGGAGCGTCATCAATTTGCTTATTACAAACCAAGCGGAGGTAGTCTCGGTAAAGGAATTTACCGTCTCTCCCATGTTCCCAAGCAAGGTTATTATGTAAGGTACCGTAAGAAAAAAAGCAATGTATTGCTGCGCTTCAACTCTTTTAACTCTATGTTACGTATGCTCCACTCCAATCAGGGTCAGACGTTAAAGGGCTACGTCATTCAGCAGGGTATCCAACTCATTGAGATTGACAATTGCCCGATCGATTTCCGATTCCATATGCACAAGAACGGCGACAACCAGTGGGTCGTCGTCGGAATTGGAGCCAAAAAATCCGGACGCGGCAGTGTCACGACCCATATTAAAAACGGCGGCTCCCTCATGACACCCGAGCAGGCGCTGAACCGGGTATTCGGAGACCGAGCGGGCGAGGTGCTTCAGCGTGCCAAGAACGCAGCGATTACACTCGCAGAAGCCATCGAGTACCATCACCAGCACCTGCTGGGTGAAATCGGCTTCGATCTGGGCATTGACCAACAGGAAAAGGTATGGATGTTCGAAGCCAATTCCAAGCCCGGGCGGTCCATTTTTCAGCATCCATCGTTGCGTGCGGAGGGTAAAGCATCCGTGGAGCATATTTTGGACCACTGTCTTTACCTCAGTAAATTCCGCAGAAAAGAGGAGCTATGAATACCCCGGCGGAGTACAAACCAGTCGTTGCCGTATTGACTGTGCATGACGAAGGACAATTTTTCAAGGGAAATCGGCGCAATTTCAGGGATATTCTTGAAATGGGGACGCGGATGGGCTATCAGGTGTACATTGTAACCGTCAGGGACCTGAAGCTGACATCGGAGACAGTCAGGGGCTATATTTTCAACAAAACCTTACAGACGTGGGAGGAACAAGATTTTCCACTACCGCAAATCATTTATAATCGCATCCCGAACCGCAACTATGAGCTTAAAACTTCTGTTCGCACAAAGCTGAATGAAATTTCTCATGCCTCTGGCATTGAACTGTATAATCCGGGCTTTTTCAACAAATGGGAGCTGTTCAAATGGCTCCGTGCTTCGGAATCCACTCGTCAGTTCGTACCAGCGACCAAACGCTTAAGCAACCTGTCTTCCTTGGGCAAAATGCTGTCTGTCTATCCATACCTGTATCTCAAGCCAGAGAACGGCAAGGCCGGAAAAGGGATAATGATTCTCAAATACCGACCGGACCATCTCATGGCTTACAGGCTGACGATTCAGCATGACAAAAAAAGTGTAACGTACCGATCTGTATCGTTGTCCCGACTGTGGGAGCGTATTCGCCGGGAAGCTGGCGCTTCACCCTATATCATTCAGCAGGGCATCGAGCTGGCAACCTATCAGAAAAAGTCCTTCGACTTGCGTATCCTGGTGCAAAAAAACACCCACGGCTCTTGGAGCACTACAGGAGTCGGTGCCAGACTGGCGGGTAAGGGGAGCATTACAACGCATGTTCCGCGCGGCGGAAGTGTGGAAGACCCGTTCAAGCTGCTATCTGCGCTGTTTGGACCTGAGGACAGTAAGGATCTGTTGAACAAGATTAAAAGTACGGCCATACAGATTGCACGCCAAATTGAACGAGGCTCCGGTCTTTCCCACGGCGAAATGTCCATGGATTTGGGCGTAGATTCGCTCGGAATCGTCTGGTTTTTTGAAGCCAACGCCAAACCGATGAAATTCGACGAGCCAGAAATTCGTCAAAAATCGTTGAGACGCATATTCCAGTACAGCTCCTATTTGGCTGGACGAATGAAATTATGAGTCAAGGAAGTGGAATCATGCCGCAAATTAGCGATGTTCAACATTTGCCTGCCCGGGGCTGGCTGCTGAGACGACGGCAGCTGCTATTTCTGGCCCGCAGCTCGGGCGGCATGCGCATTACCCGCAATGCCTTGCGGCAGCTGGCCGTTTTAACGCCGGAGCAATTAAAATCACCTGGCTCCTCCCTCCTGTGCGCTTATCTGCGCACGGGGCAAGGGTTGCGGATTGCGGGATTTTGCCTCGCTCTGAATTACGGTGAGGATGCGTGCATCGTGATCGTTCGTCCGCTTTACCGGGGCCGCAGGCTGGGCGCTAGACTGCTGTCCGCCCAGCTCAAACAGCTGCGCCGCCTGACGTGCAGCGTGGCCGCCGACAATATGGCCAGTCTCAAAACCTGCTTTCGCGCTGGACTTATTGCGCATGAAATGACGACTGGACCGACCGGAAAGCCCACGCTAATATTTCGCGGGGAGTTATCCGAAGATGAGCAGACGGCAGAGGAAGGTGGAATGCTGTGCCAAAACCTGTCCTAGGCATCATGACCTTGTATTTGAACAACAAGAAGCAATTGGAGGAGCGCGACATATATGAGCGCATGATTGCAGAAGGGAACAGACTGGGACTGGATATGTATGTATTCACTCCTGCAGATGTCCATAAGGATCACAGGCTGCTTCTTGCCCAAATCTATGATCCACAAAGCGGAAAATGGACCCTGAAATGGCGTAAATTCCCGGATATGATTTTCGATCGTTGCCGAGTACAGCGCAGTGAGCGGTATCAGCAGTTGAAGCGATTTCGGGTGCAATATACGGATCTCGTATATTTAAACCGACCGCTGAGTAACAAATGGGCCATTCATCAGCAGCTTGCGAGAAGGGCCGCCTTTCGACCCCATCTGCCCGATACGGAGCCGTTCGTAGGATTCCATAGTGTAAAGCGGATGCTCAAAAGAAATTCACTGGTCTACCTCAAGCCGATTAACGGTACGGGGGGGCGTGGTATTCTGCGCATTGAGCCTGTTAACAAGCAAGGGGGCCTGTATCTGATCGAGGGCCGCAATCGCAAACGTCGTATTATTCCTCAGCAGCGGGTACGTCTGGACCGTCTGGAGCCGCGCCTGAGCAGTTGGAACATGGACAATTACATTGTTCAGGAAGGTATTCCTGTGCAACTGCCGAATGGCAGGGTTCATGATTATCGCATGCTGGTGCAAAAAAATGGCCAGGGGACATGGGAGTTAACTGGATGCGCAGGACGGATCGGGGCACATCGCAGCGTCACTTCCAACCTGCATGGCGGAGGCAAGGCGGTACCGATGAATCAACTGCTGACACAATGGATTCGTAATGAAGATCAGAGAGAGAAGATCACCAAGCAAGGGGAAAAGCTCGGGCTGGATATCGCAGCTTATCTGGAGGAAAGCTACGGGGCATTATGCGAGCTTGCGCTCGATTTGGCGATCAACAAGGACGGTCACATTTACGTACTGGAGGTCAATCCGAAGCCAGCACGTGAGGTATTTGCACGTATTGGTGAAAAAGAAACCTATCGCCGCTCTATCGCCAAGCCCATGGAATACGCATTATGGGTCTATAACACACAAATTAATCCAAAACCTCTAACGGATCACAACACAGAGAGCAAAACAGAGAATAAGGCAAAGGAAGGCTCCGCGTAAAAGTGGCCGCCTTCCTTTGTTTTGTGATATGTCTGATATGCCTTAATGGTTACTTTGCGTTTTTATACAATGTGAGCAGCTGCGTGAAGTCCGTAATAATCGCATCGGAACCCTTCAACTCGTCGTTTATGCCAAATCCAGCATAGGCGCAGCCAATGACCGTTTGTCCATTCTTTTTGCCTGCCTCCACATCGGAAGATCGGTCGCCTACCATCCATACATTGGAAATTCCATGCTTACTCAACAAAATCTCCAGCAAATTCACTTTGGATAGTGTGCTGTATTCACCAGCGCTATACAGTCCTTCAAAAATCGGGACCATTTCATATGCAGCCGCTATCCCTTTCACATAATCCTCCAGCCCGTTACTGGCTACGAACAATCTTACACCCTGTTCATGGAGGGTTTGGAGCGTTTCTTTTACATGTGGATACAGGGCATGACTTCCGTTCTTCAATCCCTCGAGCTCCAACTGGAGCAGCAGCTCGTCCGCTCTTCTGTGGGCAGCTTCGCTGGCTTCCGGCATCACTCTTCTCCAGATTTCGTCCAGCAGCATACCCAAACTATTCAAAATAAGTTCCTCTGGAGGCGTCTCCCCTTCAAATAGACCTTCGGCGCGCAGCGTATCAAACAGCTTGTGGTACGCAGGAAGCAGCAGCGTCTCCGTCTGAAAAAGTGTACCATCCATATCAAATACCATAGCCTCAGGTTTCTTCAACACAGGTGCATTGTTCATGTAGTTGTCAGTCATTCCTTTCCTATGTAGGTTTACAGTTCCGACCCCTCTCATGATAAGCAATAAGAGAGGTCCGTGTAAACCTCATTGCGCATACCGTTAGCTCTTGTATTTTTTCAAAACAGCCCTGAAACAATGCAAACCGCCCCACGAATCTGTGTGCAAAGCATCCGGCGGAAGATTAAGATCAACGTCGCTCCAGTACGAAAACCCCGCCTGACCTATCCATTGCTCCATCGCGAACAGATTAACCGTAGGGTAATCAAACGTCAGCAGAAGCATTCCGTCATCTCGTAAAGTCCGGTGAAATTCACGCAGGGTAGCTAACGAGTCATCAGGGGTTAGATGCTCCAGCACTGATATACATACAATTTTGTCAAAACTGGCCGTCTCATAAGGCAAGGCGGTTAGATTAGCATGCGCGGAGTAAAGACGAACTGGTAAAATTTCCTGGATACGCTCGGCAGCCTCCTCTCCGATATCCCGACGCACCTCGGCCAATATGGCATCCACGGAAACGATCCTCATATCCAGATCGCAGGCATAGGCCTGAGCGCAACGGCGGGCCAGCTCAAACTTGAACGGATGCGGAATACCACATGCCGCGTCAAGCACCGTATCCTGCCTGGACATAAAGTGCAGACACCACTCATACTCATAAGGACGGCTCCACCAGCTTTGGGGCAGCCTGTAGATCAGGCTGGAGGTATTGGGATCGGAATGTACGAAAAAGCGGGAGAGGTACGGATCAGCAGCATTCATGGGTATAGCCTCCTTTTGAATGAAAGGTGAAACGATATGGGTTCAGACCGTATATCCCCCTCAGCCAGCTCAGATCGCCCTTGCCACGCAGCATAGCTCATGACCACGTTTCTCGCCTTGAAGTTTGGCCAACAACCCCATCCGCTCCGTGAAAGTAAGCTCTCCATACAAAGGATGCGCCTGTATCAAGGCGTCCAGATCGGAAGGAAGCTGACGGGTGAACAGGGCCACCGGACGCAGACCGGACTTCGCCAGCAAACGTGTCAGCGTGTGCTCTGAATAATGATACAAATGATCTTCCTCGGTAAATAAAGGAGAGTGAACACCGTAAGCCTCATTTGTAAACGAGTTTTTGTTGGGTACTGTAATGTACAGCGTTCCATCCGGTTGAAGCTGCTCGCGTAAATCTGTTAAAAATGCCACCGGGTCTGCAATATGCTCCAGCACATGCCAGCATGCAACAGCCTCATATTCGTGATCCAGTGATAAGGCAGTATCTCCCTCTGTTTCTGGCGCTTCATTCGCCGCTTCTTCTTCTGTTTCCGTTTCTGTCTCTATATCGCCATTCCAGTAGCCCGGTAGTAGATCCACGTCATATTTGTATTTGGCATATGCGCGCGAGTCTATGGAAGGCTCAATGCCTACAGCATTCCATCCACTCTGAAGGGCAGCATGAATAAATTCTCCGGTACCTGATCCAATTTCCAGTAATTTTCCTTTTCCGGGACTGAACATATCCAGCAGCATGAGTCCGAAAAGAGCATGATCCCCGTAGGTTGAGGCGGCTGCACCATCGCGCATGGCGACCCATTTGACGTTATAGATATCTGCGATCATATTCTCAGGCTGTATACGATCAATATCATTGCGAAAAATAAGCCCACATGAGCCACATCCTATCAATGTAAAATGTTCATACCGGTGAAACACCGCCGTATTGGACGAGCCACACAGCTTGCATGCCATGCCCTGTCCTTCCCCCTTCCCTTTTCCATAAAGCGCGTCTTCTATTTCGCCTTTGGTAAGCGTATGGGAGCCAATAACAGCATGGACACCAGCAATCTTAGCGACAGCATTCTTGTTGACGGGATTCGCAGGATTAGCAGGATTGGTATCCTCGGCAATCGCATCTTGGATATTCGTGCCCGTATTCACATCGGAATTTACACTGCTAGTGTCTTCAGATTCAGCCTCATGTTTATTTTTTACACCCTCCCGGTCTGGGTCTATCCAAAGACTGAGCCGGGGAGTCGGGTCCAATATGGACTCATATTGTTCCTTCCACCCATAACGGGCATCCGGGTCCAACTGTAGATAACGCTCGTATTTGGCGGTGCGAATAGCTGGTGTATACCAGCCCCAGTGCTGGATACGATAGTCGCTAATCTCACTCGGAAGCTCAAGCACATTATCGGGAAATCTCCCACAGTGCAGATATTGCTCCTTCCATTGATAAGGAAAGTCATCCCGAAACCGAGTCAAAAAAGGGCGGTAGTAACGATGAGCCTGCCAGTAATCATCATCGCGGTAATGCGTGGGAGACCACATATCAAACAGCCTGAAACAAATAGTATCGGCTTTCGTTCCGGCTAATAGAGCATGCACACCTTGGGCAAATCGGGATTCGAACACTTCGTCAGCATCCATGTTTAAAATCCATTCCGGGGAAGATGCCAGCGTCTCTCTCCACTGCTGCTTCCGCAGCTCCACTTCATTCGCAAAGGAGGCCCTTTCATTACGGATTAAACGCAGTGGAATCCCCTTTAGCAGGTCTCGGCACAATTCACCACTATCATCACTGCTGCCATCATCAATAATGACTGCTTCATCAATATATTCCCGATGACTTTGGAGCACTTCGCCGAGCTTGCGATCTGCCTCATTGCATATCGTCATGCTCAGCGTCAGTTTGGGCTTGGAGGCAGGCGGAGCATGAAGCTCACTATGTCGTGGACCAGAGAAAGCTGGTGGCACGACAAAAGAATCCGTAGCATGCTTTGCAAGGACGGCAGACTCGCGGTGATCCCGTGGAATGGTCATTTCAGGCGACGTAGAGGAAGTGCAGGATGGATAATTTTCTGAAATATCTGAAGTTTTGGGAGTGACTGAAATTTCTTGGTCGTCCGTATTAGCAGCGCCCTGCGTAATTCCATTCAGGGTCAGTAGCAGTTGTTCAGCCTTGATGCGGTCCGCTTCCCGGTACAAATGCATGGCCGGATAGTGCGTATCTACAAAAAGCGGAAACCCGTACGCCGCCGCCCGGATGCAAAAATGTCGATCCTCTCCCCAAAAAGAAACGTTCGGGATTTTACCAAAATGAATTCCGACTTCCAGCGCCCTTCTGCGGATTAAGGTACAAGCACCCAAACCGCCTACCTCGTACAAACCGGGAACATGCAACTGATGTATAAAATGTAGCTCGCGATGTGCCCGCTCTTCTGCCGATAGCACTTCACCTTCTTCGCAATGAAACAGATTGTATTCATCACTGACCCACACTTGAGGCAATAACGCCCCATCGGGCTGCCAGCGTGTCCAGAATATCTCAGATACGATATCCTTCTCCGTCTCGACCAGTCTGCATAAGGTGCGGGAATGGAGGATCAGGTCTGAATCGACCAAAAATAGTGCGTCGTAATGATGCTGAAGCGCGTACTCAATGAGGCGATTTTTGAACCCGGCCACTTTCCAAACGAGAGAAGGCGGCCAATAATGGGTATGTTCATCACTTCGGTTCTCATATTGCTGCAAGCCTGACAGCGGGGGCAAAACACGCCCCGGAAGCCGGTCCGCAAAATCGGCCAGCCATTGGCTTGAAGCTGGATTGTCATTATCATCGACGAACAAATAATCCGGTAGCACATCGGGTGCTTCCAGCCGCTCCAAAGCTTGAAGAAATAAAGCTAATATTTCAGGCTTCTGCTGCACCGGGCTACCGATTAATATACGCATGAGTCGACGCCTCCCATCAGGCGGAAGCCTCATAACCGTTCCTCCTGCTTGCTCTGACGCATACGATAATTGCGATGAAGCGATAAGGGAGCGAGCGTGATATGAATGGACTTACACCTGGAAATATCGATGAAAACAACATCAATACACTGCTTGCCTGCATCGCCTTTCAAGAGCTGTCGTTATCTCATCCACAACATCCCTGGCACTTTGCAAGCAAGCTTCGATCCGTTCCGCCTCATTTTTTACAATCATACACAGTGAAATGAACGGCCGGCTCATGCCTCCCCCCCTTGCATCAGACTTTGATTTTCTAATCTATTAGAGCGTTGCCCAATTTATGATCATCTCCATACCTTCACTCGTTCAACCTAAATTGCTACATAATGAGCAAGCTATCCTAATAAAATGGAGACTATACCAAGTTTTTTGGGAGGGACAAAGAGCATGGTAACCGTCAGCTTATGTATGATTGTCAAAAATGAAGAAGAAGCACTTCATACCTGCCTGAAATCAGTCCATGATCTGGTGGATGAAATAATTATCGTCGATACTGGCTCTACCGACCGCACTCAAGAGGTGGCTGCATCGTTCGATGCCCGGATATACGATTTTGAATGGTGCGATGATTTTTCCGCAGCTCGCAACTATGCATTTGATCAGGCAACACAGGACTATCAATTTTGGCTGGATGCCGACGACATACTGGAAGAGCAAGACCGACGGGCATTTCTCGACTGGAAAAAGCAAGCCACCCTCTCATATGACAGCATTACAATGGATTATGTACTATCCGTGGATGGACAGGGACAGCCGCTGCATAAGCTCAAAAGAAACCGGATTGTCCGCCGGGACCGTAATTATAGATGGATCGGTTTTGTACACGAATTCCTGAATGTGATAGGAAGCACCTTTCACAGCAATATGGCGGTGACCCATAAAAAAACACGCGCTTACACCGATCGAAATTTGCACATATACCTCAAGCACCGGGAGCAGGGCACCGTATTTTCTGAACGAGATCACTACTACTTTGCTAATGAACTGTATGACAACGGACGGACGGTAGAAGCCATACAGCAGTACGAGCACTATTTAAGTCTGAATCAGGGATGGATTGAGGACCGGATTGCTGCTTGCTTTAAGCTTGCGGATTGTTACGGACACCAAGGTCAAAAACAGGAGCAACGTATGGCCCTGCTACGCACGCTTAGTCTGGACACACCACGCGCCCAGTTCTGCTGTGCCTTTGGCAATTTGTTGATTGAAGCGGAACAGTATACTCAAGCCATTTATTGGTTTAGTCAGGCTACATTGATCGAACCACCACAAGATGCGATGGCCTTAACCAATTCGTCCTATTACACCTGGCTTCCGCACTTGCAATTATGTCTGTGTTACGACCGGATTGGTGACATCGATAAAGCAAAGCTGCATCACCGTATGTCCCAGTTGCACCATCCGACTCATCCGAGCATTTTATATAATGAAAAATATTTTGCACAGCTACAACAGGGATGAGGAAGGAGGCGGCGCGACAGGGGCATCATTGACCATCATTCGACTTAATTAAGATGCGCCATCATCTACTGCCAGTAGATCATTTCTCAAATGAGTTACCTATAACCATGCTTGCTCATCTGTATAGACGCTGCGAAAGGCGCTTCCAACTGGAGCGCCTTTCATTTTACCGATTCATTTTCTTAAAATCTGAAGCCATAAACGCTCAAGCACTACATTAAGCTTATCCTCGTCCCCTTCCATACGTTGGATTACATTGATACACACGCCGTGAAACGGTTCTAACGGAAAAAGTACTTAGGGTTTCCATTTCCCATTTCCTTAAAATACTTTCTTCCGGTCTCGTTCCCCCTTCAAAATTTCCACAGACTCGTGGAAACGGAGCGAATGGATGATTTCGCGTTCACGCAAAAACTTCAGACTATCCTGCAAATCCACATCATCTGTCAAATCAATCAGCCACTGATATGTAGCTCTCGCCTTTTCCTCTGCCGCAATATCCTCATACAAATCCGCGATTGGATCGCCCTTGGCTTGAAAATAGGTCGCTGTAAAAGGAACTCCGCCCGCACTCTGGTAATACAGCGCATGATCATGCGCCGCATAATATTCCCCCAGCCCGGCTGCCTTCATTTGCTCTACACTCGCATCCTTGGTCAGCTTGTAAATCATAGTCGCAATCATTTCGAGGTGCGCAAATTCCTCCGTGCCGATATCATTGAGTACACCGATGACCTTATCGGGAATTGTATAACGCTGATTCAGATAACGCAAAGCTGCGGCCAGCTCGCCATCCGCTCCGCCATACTGCTCCATGAGCAACTTGGCCATGTGAGGATCACATTTGCTGACACGTACGGGATATTGCAGCTTCTTCTCATATACCCACATTTATGTTCCTCCTTTATAAAAGGTTGTACCTGCCTATACCTGCCACGGCCAAGGGGATTGGCTCCATTCCCAAGGATACTTGGAATAAGCACGGCCAAAATTTTGCAGAGGTCCGTATAGAAACTGATACTCATTGGCAATCGCAGTTCTTTCCTGTGTGAGCTTGTTGAACTGCTCGATAGCCTGTAAATCATCCGGGTGCGTATTGAGATACAAATTCAGCTCTACCAACACAAAATCCACCGTTTGAAGCTTCTCCAGCAGCGCATAAAACTGTGCATCAACCGGCTTGCACTGGGGCGCATAGCCCTGAGATGGGTTTCTGTCGTTCTCATTGTAGCCCTCAGTATGGTTTAGCTGCTGATTCTCATACTGATTTCGATTCTGAAGCTGGTTTTGGGCCTGACCCTGATTTGGATACTCCATTTTACTCGCCTCCCCCCTGGTTTCTCCTAGACCCATAAGGGCTATATAACAAGGGCCATAACGTTCCCTTCCTCAACGCCTCTTCTGGACTGAATTGAGGCAGACCTGGGGGCTGGAATTGTACAAACAGGTTCGGTGGAAGCACAAAGGTTTTGCACAAAACGGGCGGGCACGGATCGAACGGACCGACAAACGGGGCAAACTCACCTTGCTGTGGAAATTTCACGGGCCGGGACCTCCTTTTGATTGATCCATCTGCTTTACTATTCAACATATGCTACATCGCCCAAGTCTCGAACAAAAAATTACAGATAAAAAAAGAACCTTCACAACCACGATAACGTGGATCTAAAGGCTCCTGCTTTTACACTCTATAATAGCTTTCATACCGGAACCGACCCTAACCATATCTATGGATCAGGACTCATCGGTGGAAAGTTCATCTTCGATCATAGGGTCGGGCTTGCGGTGAATCCTCACTCTCATAATACGAAGCCTCGTCGCTTCCTCCACCTCAAAGGTCAGGTTATAAAACTCAATCTTTTTCCCCTTTACCGGGCTGCCTTCCAGCTCTTTAAACAGCCAGCCCCCGATGGAATCCACTTCGTCGTCTTCAATGTTCACCCCGGTCAGATCATTGACATCCTCAATGAGCATACGGCCGTCCACCGAAATGAGATTATCCTTAATCTCCACGCTCGGACGTTCATCCTCAAATTCATCGTAGAGATCCCCGACGATTTCCTCCAATATTTCCTCCGCTGTCAGCAGCCCAGCCGTTCCGCCGTACTCATCGACCACAAGAGTCATCTGGGAATGCTTTTTCTGCATAAGACGCAGCACATGACTCACTTCCATGGATTCTGGCACATTCAAAATAGGACGCACCACCGAGGCCAGATCCAGTTGCTCGCCCTGCTCAGCCAATAGAAGATCGGTAATATGAACAAAGCCGATAATCTGGTCCTTATCCTCAACCGCTACCGGGTAGCGAGAATGCTTGGTATCACTGATGATTTTCAGATTTTCCTTAAACGATAAATTCGTATACAAGCAGTCCATATCCGTACGAGGAAGCATAATTTCACGGGCCAGCAAATCGGAAAAATCAAAAATATTGTCCATCAGCTTGATTTCGTCCTTATCAATAACACCGCTTTTGGCGCTCTGATTCATCAAGATACGAATCTCTTCCTCCGAATGCGCCGCTTCTGCTTCACTCGCAGGCTGGATGCCAAACGCCCGTAATAACAAATTCGCCGCGGCATTCAACACCCAGATGACGGGCAGAAATACCTTGTAAAAAAGTAGCAAAGGAGCGGATAAAAACAATGCCACACCTTCGGTTTTCTGGATCGCCAAAGACTTTGGAGCCAGCTCACCCAATACAATATGCAAAAAGGTAATCACGCAAAATCCGACGACAACGGATACCGTTGTAATCAGTGTACCGTCAGTTACACCGAGTTTGTGCATGAGTGGCTCGATCAGGTAGCCGGATATTGCTGGTTCACCAATCCAGCCCAAGCCCAATGAAGCCAGCGTAATGCCTAATTGGGTGGCGGACAGATAAGCATCCAGCTTCTGGTTCACCTTTAGTGCATAGCCTGCCATACGGTGCCCCTCACTTTGGAGCTGCGTCAATCGGGATTGGCGCATTTTGACCAGCGAAAATTCCGCCGCCACAAATACACCATTCAGAAAGACGAGCAGCAGTACCAAAAGAAGATTCACTGTTAGCAATCCCCAATGAAACTCGGTATGACCTTCCAATACGAACTCCCCATTTCTATAATTGTAATGCTTTTCTGGATTTAAAATCGACTCCCTTGTAATACATATCCGCTACGAGCAGATTCGGTCCGCAGCAGGCAGCGGCATCACAATGACAGTTCACGGTCTGATTCAACGGATGCTCATTCAGCCATTCACCGAAAATATCGTCCAGCCCGCGCTCCTGAATATTTCCGAAAGCCGGAATGTCTGCGAAATCCGTCACATATACACTGCCCGTGAACATATTCACATTTACGCGGTTTCTTCCGTCCGGATCATTACGCACCGTAATATTCGGTTCCTGGCGCAGACGGCGAAGCAACTTGCGGTCTTCTTCCCGGTCCGAGCAGGCAAAGAACGGCAACGTACCAAACAGCATCCACATATCCTGATTACGCACATCCAGCAGCTTATGAATGGAGTTGCGCATATCGTCGAGAGAAAGGACAGGCAAGGTAGAGGCAAAATTCGATGCATACATCGGATGAACCTCATGCCGTCGGCATCCCATTTCATTAATTAACTGATGAATACCGTCCAGCTTCGTGTGTGTGCGGTAATTAATCATGGATTCGGCAGAAATGAACATCCCCATTTCGCTCAACTTGCGGGCGTTTTCCACCATTTTCTCATAAAGGCGAACAGCCCCCGCACGTGGAGTCGGACGTCCGGTATTTGCAAAACCCACTTCGTAAAAATCGTCGGCATCCAAATAATTAAACGATATATGCATGACATCCAGATATGGAAGCATCTTCTCATATCTACGGATATCCAATGTCAGGTTGGAGTTGATTTGCGAGCGAATGCCACGCTCTTTGGCATATTTCAGCAGCGGAACGATCACTTCGTCCACCGTTTTATCGAGCAAGGCGGGTTCTCCGCCTGTCATACTGATCGTCTCCAAATGCTCGACTTCATCCAGTCGTTTCAGCATCAGATCTAATGGAAGGAAGGGAGCCTCCTTCATAACAAGCATGTCGCCCACAGCGCAGTGCTCACAGCGCATATTGCACAGGTGCGTCACGGTCATTTCCACACTTGTCAGCAAGTGACGGCCATGTGTACGCAGCGAGACAATCGGGTCCCAAGGATCATACGCTGGCGATATTTGTGGAAGTGTGTTGTTTTGTAGAACTGTCATTATTTTTCACCTTATTTCTGTTATTAACCTCAAAAGACGTATGAATATCATATCATGATGTATAAAGTAGCTGTATGTTTTCTTCCACTTCATCCGCTAATCCACATGTGTTCCTCCAAAAGGGGAAGCCGTAGCACCCAGTGTATTGGTAATCATCACCGAAAGAGATACGGACAGATCCACATCGTAGGGCGCTTTCAGTTCCTGTCCGTCTCGATCCCTCACAATGCGAATAACGGGCCTTTGCGGGATTTTGGAGTGTATGCGCACCACAACCCCTTCTTCCCCTGTATTGAGCATCACGGAGAGCCCCAGCGGGTATATAGCTACACAATCGCGGAATGCCTCCAGCATCCGTTGCTCATACAGCGTGCCCGCACCGGCATACAGCACCTCCATTGCTTCATAGGGCAACAATGCCTGCTTGTATATTCGGCTTGCTGTCATCGCGTCGTACGAGTCTGCCAGACCGATCCATTTGGCGTATTCGTGGATTTGGTCCTTCTTCCAGCCGTTTGGATATCCGCTGCCGTCGATACGTTCATGATGCTGTAATGCACAGTGAGCTGACAGCAGGGGAATCCCCGGTTCGTCTTTAAGCAGCTTGTAGCCGATCACCGTGTGCATTTTCATGTGCTCATATTCCTCGTCCGTCAATTTGCCCGGCTTATAGAGCACTTGAGGTGAAATTTTCATTTTACCAATATCGTGCAGTAGTGAACCTATACCCAGCTCCATGAGCTGGCTGTTATTGTAGCCATTGGATATTCCCAGTACAAGCGAATACAGACATACGTTCAATGAATGATGATACAGATCCTGATCTGCCGCCCCGATATCCATCAGCATAATGATGGCGTCCTGACTGCCTCCAATATCGTCCAGAATGGACTCCATCACCTTGTAAAATGACTTGCCAAAGTATTGGTGCTTATGATCTACGGAATAGGATGACAGGCCCTGAAACTGCTTCTTGATCTCCTGTAGCGCCATCTTCCTCGTCTGTTCATGGATCATTTCGGGAATTACGATATCTTCTGTCACCGCATCCTCAATGTATACATATCCAATTCCGACTTGGCCTAGACGTTCAATCAATCGCGAAGTAAGCTCAACACCCTCCGAGAGCAGCACCATTCCATTTTCATTGTATATTTTTTTGCCCAGCTTCATGCCGGCTCTCAATAATGTAACAGGTACCAGTCGCAGCTTAATCCTCTCCCGATTGTTTTGATACCTGAAGCCACCTAGCTGCAAAACACTCTTCCATCGCGCCCGGACGCTTCAACTCCATTTCAATCAAATCCCGCAAAAATTCTGGAAGCATAAATCGGAGTTCCGTTCCGTTCGCAAGCATTTCATAACCTGCTCTGAAAGTGAACATATCCAACGTGCCTACCGTATATTGCTCGTCTTCTTCCAATAAAAGACCCGCTACACGTATATCCGTCACTTTATCATAAGGAGCGCGAGCCGGGTCATATTGAATCTCCAGACCTTCCACACACATCGTACCAAGCACTTTACCTCTAAAGCCAAATCCCGTTATTTTCTTGTCGGCAAATTCCGGCAGCAAGGACTGCTCCAGCGCCAGCCGGATGTCTCTTCCCCACAGCTTCATGACACAGGCATTAATCGGCGAAGGGCATAAGGAATGCAGCATTCCTTTGCTGATATCACCTTGAGGTAAAGGGCCAAGCAGTTGGCCCGCATTCACAAGAGAAATAGCGGTTCCCGTAAAATGTGACACTGATTGTGCCAGCAAATTTCCAAAAGGAGACTCCCGATCATATGCAATCTCCAGTTTCCGATCCGTCACTGCCACCATACTCTTCATGGCACGCTCTGCCTGTCTGCGATGCAGTACAATGGCGGATGCCACCTTTTCGTCCAGCAGTGTATGATCTACAGGAACTACGCCGCCTGACGTAACCTGAAACGGCTCATGAATACTGTTGCGGCTTAGTGTCACTTCACCCAGCAGCGTTCCATACTTACCAGCCCCACATAGAGCTGTGCTCCCGATCCACAGCGGTTCCTCCAGCACGTGATGGGTATGGCCTCCAAGAATCACGTCGATCTCCGGAAACTGCGATGCCAGTTTCTTATCCGAAGGTAAACCCAAATGCGACATCACAACCAGCACATCGACCTGCTTTCTCAGGGACGGAATTTGCTCGCCCAATACCTCAAACGGATCGAGTGCATCCCATCCCAGCAATTGATAGAACTCGCCGAAAGGAGCCGTCACTCCAAGCAAGCCTACCTTAACCCCCGACTTGTCCAAAACGAGCGCATCCGTCATCCACAAGGGCTTCATCCCTGTGGCACTTTCCCTAATATTGCCGCATACAACCGGGCAGTGAATTCCCGCATATGCCTGTTCAAGAATATCCGGGGTAAAAGTCAGACCCTCGTTGTTACCAATCGTAATCGCATCGTACCCCGTCAAATTGATCACATCCACATTCGCCCCACCCAGCGTTCCTTCCGTTTCGGGGGCCATCCGGTCCATGTGGTCTCCCATATCCAGCACAAGCAGCCCATCTCCTGATGCGGCTCTTCGTTCATTAATCATCGCGGCTATCGAAGGCATACTGCCAAAATGACTATGTATATCATTGGTATGCAAAATGGTTAACGTTTGCTGAGTCGTCATCTCCATAACCGCCCTCCTCTATAGTTTATATATCGACTCTGTTGCTTCTAATGTTTAAGCATACCATGTTATTTCCCATTATGGTACATGTCGGTAGGGGTGCGCTACAACTGACGATTTAGCTATTGTGTTGTCTCAAGATACAGACACGGGGAGAAGCAAGGCCACAATGCCCTCGTATGCCTCTGAGAAGAGATGGGTTCCTGGGACCTATTTTACAGCTAGGAATAATAGTAAATTAGTCGTTGTCATCCCATATAATTCTTGATATATTAGTTTTGCATCGTATTTTCGACAAATTTATGACAATAAGGAGGTTAAGCGCATGAGAGTTCACGTTACCGATGCCAAGCCGGGAGATCGCCTCAAATCCGATACATACAACGGGCACGGTGTACCTGTCATGATTCAGGGCACCGAGCTTCAGCATGAAGATATCTCCAAGCTTATCATGCACGGTGTCGATTATATCGACATTGATGCCGGTTCAGCGAGCATTCCGGTTGACTTTGCCCCCGATGTTCCAGCTTCCCCCGAATCCCTCAAACGAGCCGTCCCCCTCATGGAGCAGACCATCAGTGGCTTTGAGAGCATGTTTCTCGAAGCTTCCGTAACTGGCAAATTTGATGAATTTCGAGTCGATGAGCTGCTCAGCCCCCTCGTTTCAGAGCTGACTCATCAAAAAGATGTCGTATCTCTGCTGTTGATTATGGAACGGGGAGATCAGTATACGTATAATCATTCACTCCAAGTAGGTGTACTTTCATATTACATCGCCACATGGCTGGGATATACAGAGGAAGAGGCTTATGTCGCAGGTAAAGCCGGATATTTACACGATATAGGCAAGTCCATGATACCGGATGAGATTCTGAATAAACCTGCTAAACTGACACCTGAAGAATTTCAGGAAATGAAAAAGCACTCCCAATATGGCTTTGATATCATTCGTAATTCGACCAGTGATGAAATTTCAGCAATCGTCGCCTTGCAGCATCACGAAAGAGAAGATGGAAGCGGATACCCTCATGGACTGTTCAAGGAAGATATTCATCCTTTCGCTAGTATTACGGCGATTGCGGACGTATATAGCGCTATGATCTCCAACCGTGTGTACCAGACGAAGCAGGAGCTGCTCACTGTACTGCGCGAGCTGCACAGCATGAGCTTCGGACATCTGAACCCGGAAGCCACTCAAGTCTTCATCCGGCATATGCTTCCGAACTTTATTAACAAGCAGGTCCTTCTGACTTCAGGTCAGACAGGAACCATTATTTTGAACAATCCTGCTGATTATTTCAGACCTTTAGTGAAAATTAATGAAAATGAATATATAGATTTGTCCAGAGAGCGACATGTATCCATTGATGAAATTTATCTGGAATCCTGATCTGCGAATTCGTTCTGCTCCTACACAGACTATGCGAATGAAAAGAGACTGTCCTTGATCCGTAGGTTCTTTCCTACGAAGGACAGCCTCTTTTTTATGTTACGGACCAATGCCTGATCGTCATCATGGCTCAGCCCCAACATAACCCTCGTAAAGCGAGAATTATCCTATGGAACCTTCCATTTCAAACTTGATTAAACGGTTCATCTCAACCGCGTACTCCATCGGCAGTTCTTTGGTGAACGGCTCGATAAAGCCCATAACGATCATTTGTGTCGCTTCCGCTTCGGTCAGGCCACGGCTCATCAGATAGAACAGCTGATCCTCCGATACCTTGGAAACCGTTGCTTCGTGCTCCAGCGTAATGTCGTCGTTCATGATTTCATTATAAGGAATGGTATCCGAGGTCGACTGATTATCCAAAATCAATGTATCACACTTGATATTCGATTTTGCCCCTTGAGCCTGACGGCCGAATGAAGCCAGTCCGCGATACGTTACTTTACCGCCATGCTTACTGATCGACTTGGATACAATCGTCGATGTCGTATCTGGTGCCAAGTGGATCATTTTTGCCCCTGCATCCTGATGCTGGCCTTTGCCTGCAACTGCAATGGACAAGACCATCCCTTTAGCTCCACGGCCTTTCAGTACAACTGCCGGATATTTCATCGTCAGCTTGGAACCGATGTTACCATCGACCCATTCCATCGTTGCATTTTCTTCTGCAACCGCACGTTTGGTCACCAGGTTGTAGATGTTTGGCGCCCAGTTTTGGATCGTTGTGTAACGAACGCGCGCATTTTTCTTACAAATGATTTCTACCACGGCGCTATGCAGCGAGTTCGTGCTATAAATCGGAGCCGTACAGCCTTCTACGTAATGCACAAAGCTGTCTTCGTCGGCAATAATGAGCGTACGCTCGAATTGTCCCATATTTTCCGAGTTAATACGGAAGTAAGCCTGCAATGGAACCTCACATTTTACACCTTTGGGTACGTAGATAAAGCTGCCACCTGACCATACCGCACTGTTCAGTGCTGCAAACTTGTTGTCCGCAGGAGGTACAACTGTCGCAAAATACTCTTTCAGAATTTCAGGATGCTCACGCAGCGCCGTATCGGTGTCCATGAAAATAACGCCCTGATCTTCCAGTTCCTTTTGCATACTATGGTAAACAACCTCGGATTCATACTGTGCGGATACACCAGCCAAAAACTTTTGCTCCGCTTCAGGAATTCCCAGTTTATCAAAGGTTTCCTTAATTTCCGTAGGAACCTCTTCCCACGTTTTCCCTTGCTTTTCGGAAGGTCTTACATAGTACTGGATATCGTCGAAATCCAGCTCATTCATATCTCCGCCCCAGTTTGGCATAGGCATTTTTTCAAACTGTTTTAGTGCTTTCAGACGAAATTCCAGCATCCATTCTGGCTCATCCTTAATTTTGGAGATTTCCTTTACGATTTCCGGAGTGAGACCCTTACCTGTTTGGAAAATGGATTTGTGCTCATCACGAAAGCCATATTTATACTCTTCCATTTCCGGTGCTTTCTTGGCCATGTTTCTCAAACCTCCTCTATTCTAGTTAAATTATTATTCATCAATTCCTTTGCGCAGCGCGTTCCAAGCCAAAGTCGCACATTTGATACGGGCCGGGAACTTATTAACACCTGACAAAGCTTCCAGTTCTTCATAATCGTCGAATTCAACGGCTTCACCCTTCATCAGAGAAGAGAAGCGATTCGCCATATCCAGCGCCTGATCAATCGTTTTTCCCTTAACCGCCTCTGTCATCATCGAAGCCGAGGACATACTGATTGAACAGCCTTCCCCTGTAAAACGGGCATCCTCGACAACGCCGTCCTTCGTCTTGAGCTGAAGAGAAATCCGGTCACCACACGTAGGATTGTTCAAATCTACGGTGACCACGTCATCCTCAAAACGTCCGCGATTCCGCGGATTTTTATAATGATCCATAATTACGCGTCGGTACAAGTCATCAAGTTGCATCGCCAAAATACTCCTTTGTTTGGATTAAGGCGCTGACCAGAGCGTCGACATCTGCTTCCGTGTTATAAAGGTAAAAGCTGGCTCGTGCGGTTGCACTAGCTTTCAGCCAGCGCATCAATGGCTGACAGCAATGATGGCCCGCACGTACCGCTACCCCTTTGCTATCCAGTACAGTAGCTACATCATGCGGGTGCACATCATCCAAATTGAATGTTACGAGTCCCACATGACGTTCCGCAGGCCCGTAAATTTTCAGGCCATCCACTTCACGCAGACGCCCGAGAGCATAGTTGACCAGGCGGCTTTCATGCTGTGCGATTGCGTCCAGACCGATGCTTTCCAGAAAATCAATAGCTGCCCCCAAGCCAACGGCCCCGGCAATAATCGGGGTTCCACCTTCGAATTTCCAAGGCAGCTCCTTCCATGTGGATTCATACAATCCCACATCGTCGATCATTTCCCCGCCGAACTCAATCGGCTCCATATTTTCCAACAGCGCCTTTTTGCCGTACAATGCCCCGATCCCTGTAGGACCACACATTTTGTGACCAGAAAAGGCATAGAAGTCAGCATCTATGTCTTGTACGTCTACTTTCATATGCGGCGTGCTTTGCGCACCATCTACGACGATGATCGCACCTTTGCGATGTGCAATAGCAGCAATTTCTTTGACAGGATTCACAACGCCAAGCACATTGGAGACATGCGCAATAGCTACAATTTTGGTGTTTTCTGTAATGGTTTTTTCCACGTCAGCAAGATCAACGCTACCATCCTCTTGAAGCGGAATATATTTTAAAGTTGCGCCTGTGGCTTTGGCTACCTGTTGCCACGGAATCAGATTGCTGTGATGCTCCATCGGTGTGATGACAATCTCATCACCTTCCTGACAGTTGGCTCTACCATAGGAAGAAGCGACCAGATTCAGCGCCGTTGTAGTTCCTCTTGTGAAAATAATTTCCTGACTGCGCTTCGCATTCAGAAAGCGGGCTACTTTCTCCCGCGCACCTTCATAAGCATCCGTAGCACGGCTGCCCAGGGTATGCACTCCACGGTGAACGTTCGAATTATCATATTCGTAGTAATGCTTGATCGCCTCAATGACCGCCAGCGGTTTTTGTGAAGTGGCCGCATTATCCAAATAAACCAGGGGATGACCGTTAATCTCCTGATGTAAAATCGGGAATTGTTCACGGATCAATGCAGTATTCATTGGCCCAACTTCCTTTCAACAAGGCTTTGCAGCTGCTGTTGAAGTCCTTCAAGCGGAATTTCAGAAACAACAGGTGCCAGGAAGCCATAAATAATCAAGCGTTCAGCTTCTGCACGGCTAATCCCGCGGGACATCAAGTAATACACTTGTTCACGGTTCACCTGACCAACCGAAGCTGCGTGACCCGCGGTCACATCATCCTCATCAATCAGCAGGATCGGGTTAGCGTCACCACGCGCTTTCGGGCTAAGCATGAGAACACGTTCTGTTTGCTGGCCGTCTGCTTTGGTAGCACCTTTTTCAATTTTCGTAATACCGTTAATAATGGAAGATGCATTCTCACGCATAACTGCGCGTGTAATCATCTGGCTGGCCGAACTTTTGCCAAAATGCTGTGCTTGTGTCGTATAGTTCAGCTTTTGCGAGCCGGAACCTACAGCAATAATCTTGGCATCCGAGTTGGAGCCGTTGCCTTTCAGCACGGACATCGTATTGCTCGCTGTATTGCCGTAGTTCATTTCTCCGACAATCCATTCGATAGCTGCATCGTTCCCCAACGTAGCACGGCGAATCGAAATATCCGTTACTTGCTCTCCAAGCTGATGCACCGTTGCATAGCGAACCTTGGCTCCTGCATTCGCTACCACTTCTACCGCGCCATTATGAATGACAGGTGCTGCCAAATCCGCAGATACATAGTTGTCTACGTACGTTACGGAGCTATTGCTTTCAACAATGAGCAATACGTGAGGTGCAAAGGTTGCTGTCGCATCATCTGTCAGGAAAACAGCCTGAAGCGGAACATTTAACTCCACATTTTTAGGCACATAAGCGAATACTCCACCGTTCCAGATCGCTGCGTGCAGCGCGGACAATGAATTTTCGTCCGTCTTAATGACCGTATTCAGATGAGCTTTAACGAGATCACCATGCTCCTTAACCGCCGTTTGCAAATCCGTGAAAATAACACCTTGCGCTGCCAATTTCTCGCTCAGCTTCACATATACCGCGCCGGAGTTGCGCTGGATAATCAGACCGCCCTCCTGCTGATCTTTTACCAGATCGGCAATCGCTGCGGGAACCTGCCCCAGTGATGCAATCGCCTCGCTGTTTTTATGTTGACCGTAATCGTTGAGATTCCAACGTTCGATTTTGGTTTTTTCAAATACCGGAAGCTCCAGTTTGCCTGCAAGCTCAAGTGCTTTTTGTCTGTCTGCGGCCAGCCATGACGGCTCGCCATTACGTTCGGACAGAACACGCAGTTGCTCGGAATCTACCGGAAGGATTGTTTGTGTACTCATTAGTTTTCCTCCTCGCTTCCGGCTTACGCCTCTTGTCCTACAGTTTCATCAACGATGCCCAGTTCTTCCTTGATCCAGTCGTAACCGTCTGCTTCCAGACGCTCAGCCAGCTCAGGTCCACCGGATTTAACGATGCGTCCTTGCATCATGACATGTACGAAATCTGGCTTAACGTAATTCAACAGACGCTGGTAGTGAGTAATGATGAGGAAACCGCGCTCTTCGGAACGCATAGCATTGACACCGCTAGCCACGATTCTCAAGGCGTCAATATCCAGACCGGAGTCGATTTCGTCAAGAATGACGATTTTCGGATCAATCATCATCATTTGCAAAATTTCATTCCGTTTTTTCTCACCACCGGAGAAACCTTCGTTCAGGTAACGGTGAGCAAACTCAGGATTCATTTCGAGTTCCTTCATTTTGCTTTCCATTTGGCGGATAAATTTAATCAAGGAAATTTCCTGTCCTTCTTCACGGCGTGCGTTAATTGCACTACGCAAAAAGTCGGAGTTGGTTACCCCTGCAATTTCACTCGGATACTGCATAGCCAGGAACAATCCCGCACGTGCGCGCTCATCCACTTCCATGTCCAGAACATCTTCTCCGTCCAAAGTTACTTGGCCATCTGTGACTTCATATTTGGGATGACCCATCAAAGCAGAAGCCAATGTACTTTTACCCGTTCCGTTAGGACCCATGATGGCATGGATTTCTCCGCCCTTCATTTCGAGGTTGATGCCTTTCAGAATTTCCTTGCCTTCAATGGTCGCTTTGAGACCTTCAATCTTAAAGTTTGTAGCCATATTCGGAATACCCTCCAAAATTTGTAGTGTGGTGTCGAAATCAGAAAGTATATTTAAACAGGGGAGCCCCCTGATTTCAAGCAAGCGAAATATTTAAAAATTTATTTATAATCATTCTAAACTGATTCTCAATGATTCTCAAGCTATTTTATAATAAATATCTTTAAGGGTGCAACCAACAGACACACGTTATGTGCCTTTTTTCATAAAATATTCATGCTACTCAGCACACAAATGGCAAAATAACACACGAACCTGATTAAATTATGAAGTGTGTTCAAAAGACAACGTGTTGAACAATGAAGAAGAAAGGTGCAACTTTACCGTGATAGTCTGCTTCCTCATTTTATTATAGCGTAATTCTTCATCATAACCGCATATCCAATCATAATTGCTTCTCATCTATGAACAAGCATTTAAAATACTGTAAATTGTCTTTTTCAGCCATAAAAACGCTACCGACAATATGACGTCAGTAGCGTTTTTACATGTGTAGTACTTATTTTCATTTTTCCGGTTAGCCCAGATAAGAGCGAAGCATCCACATATGTTTCTCCAGATCCGACTTATAACCAGTCAGTAAATCTGCGGTTGGCTGATCAGATGTACTTTCTGCCAGCTCAATCCCTTCCTGAAATTCCTCACAGACGGTGGCAAAGTCCTCGATCAGCGTTTGCACCATTTTCGGCGCATCCTCATTGCCGCTTGCCTCGTGAATTGAGGACAGCTCCAGATATTCTTTCAACGTTGCGGAAGGAGAACCTTTCAGCGCCAGCAGGCGTTCAGCAATCTCGTCCATTTTTAGCGTAATTTCATTATATAGCTCTTCAAATTTAACATGCAGTGTGAAAAAGTTGGATCCTTTTACATACCAATGATAGTTATGAATCTTCACATATAATACATTCAGGTTAGCGACCTGGCGGTTTAACAGTTCTTCCACCGATTTCGTTTGCGTATTTTTCGAGTTGCTTGTTGTCTTAGCCATGATAAATCCCTTCCTTTTTCATCAAATTGATCATTCAGGAACGTTTACGTATTCATCCACCATCCTTCTGACGGGAAGACGCCAGCGGGCATGGTATTTTGCCTGCCGGACGTCTGTTTATTATTTACCCTTCTCATATGAAGACGAAACAAAATCTAACGTTCCTTCCCCCTATTCCGCCGCCCCACAAAAAAAATGTACAAAACTCAAACGATTTTCGTTATACTTGGCTCTATCCAAGCAAAATGGTTGGTTTAATCTTGTAGTATTTCTCATCATTGATGTATGCACAATTTATGGAGGTGACTTCGTTGTCCCAATATCATGCTTTAACGACGGAAGAAGCAATTGAATTTGTGAAGAACATCCCCGGATTTTTTAGTCAGGATGCTCGTCTGGAATGCCGCGAAATCGGTGACGGCAACCTGAATCTGGTTTTTCATATTACGGATTCTGAATCTGACAAGAGTATCATTGCCAAACAGGCGCTTCCCTATGTGAAAATCGTAGGTGAATCCTGGCCGTTGTCACTTGATCGTGCCCGTATTGAACGCGAGGCACTTCAAAAGGAGCACCACATTTGCCCTGAGCTGGTTCCTGCGGTGCTTGGCTATGATGATGAACTCGCCTTGACTGTGATGGAGGATCTAAGCTCGTACACAATCATGCGCAAAGGATTAATCGAAGGAAACACTTATCCGCATTTTGCTGACCATATTGGAGAGTTTCTGGCGCGTACGCTCTTTTTCACCTCCGATCTGGGCATGAATCAGCAGGACAAAAAAGAGCTGGTCAAGCGCTTTATCAACCCGGATCTTTGTAAAATCACCGAGGATCTTATTCTGGACGAGCCTTATCGGTTTTCAGACAATAACAACTATGGTTCCTATATCGAAGACGAAGCAGCGGCGCTACGTACAGATCAGGCAATTCATCTGGAAGTAGCTTTGCTGCGCGAGAAATTTCTGACGAGGACAGAAGCGCTACTGCACGGCGATCTTCATACAGGCAGTATTTTTGTAACAGCGGAGTCCACTAAAGTCATTGATCCCGAGTTTGCCTACTACGGACCGATGGGCTTTGATATCGGAGCGGTGATTGCCAATCTGCTGTTGAACTACGCAGCACAACCTGGATGGACTTCTGGCGAGACAGCTATACAGAAACGCCGTGACTGGCTTTTAGAGACTGCCATTCAGGTATGGGAGCAGTTTGAGAGCGGGTTCCGCACACTGTGGGACGAGCATGTTACTGACCACATGGCCCGCACGCCGGGATATCAGGACTTGTACCTCCAGAAAGTGCTGCAAGATACGATTGGCTTTGCAGGCTGCAAGGTCATCCGTCGGATCATCAGTTTGTCGCATGTGGCCGATATAGACACGATTGCCGATCCTGTGATTAAGGAAGCAGCGGAAAGACTGGCGTTATCTATAGGAAAAGCCTTGGTTCTCCGCAATCGCGAGGTGCATTCGATCCGTGAATTGAGAGACATTATTCAGACAGCAACGGCTGCCCAAACTAAAGGAGCTTAATAGATATGAGTGAAAATAAGGAAACTGCGACTGAAGCTTCCAATGAAGCCATAGTGCCCGGCCAAGCTCTCTCGTCGCTGGTATGGAAAGGTGACCACTTGTCCATGCTGGACCAGCGCCTGCTTCCCGAATCCATCGTGATGCTGGATTTGTTCACAGCCGAGGAAGTGTGGGATGGCATCCATGTCATGAAGGTACGCGGTGCGCCAGCCATCGGAATGGCTGCGGCCTACGGCGTCGTGCTGGGTGCATCCGCTTACGGCGGAACCGATGCTGCTGGATGGTTGGAGCATGTACACAGCGTTTGCGGGCATTTGGCTACATCTCGACCAACCGCGGTGAACCTGTTTTGGGCGCTGGACCGCATGAAGAAGCGGGCCAAAGAACTAACCGCCGAAGCGAACGGATGGATCGAGGATTGGAATGCCGGATTGGAGCGTGAAGCTATATCCATTCAGTCAGAGGATGAAGAAGTATGCCGCCTGATCGGCGTCCATGCTTTACCTCTATTCGAAGACGGTATGGGCGTGCTCACTCACTGCAATGCAGGCGGACTGGCGACAGCGAAATACGGGACAGCACTCGCGCCCATGTATCTCGCACATGAGAATGGCATACACCTGAAAGTGTTTGCCGACGAAACGCGCCCCGTGCTCCAAGGCGCACGCCTGACCGCTTTTGAGCTTCAGCAGGCTGGCATTGATGTAACCCTGTTGTGTGACAACATGGCGGGTATGGTCATGGCCAAGGGCTGGGTTCAGGCCGTCATCGTCGGCACGGACAGAGTGGCGGCTAATGGCGATGTCGCCAACAAAATCGGCACCTACAGCTTAGCTGTGCTAGCCAAGGCACATGGCATCCCTTTTTATGTAGCTTCGCCGCTATCTACGATTGATTTGCATACGGCAACAGGCGCAGACATTCCCATCGAGGAGCGCCCTGCGGAGGAAGTCACCGAGAGCTTTGGCAAAAGGACAGCCCCACAGGGCATCAAGGTCTATAACCCGGCTTTCGACATTACGCCTCATGAATACATTACCGCCATCATTACCGAAAAAGGGATCGTCCAAGCTCCCTTTAGCAACAGCCTGCCCGCTTTATTTGCAGAGTAATTCGTCTGCTAGGCCATGCAGCTCGTATGGAGGCTGAATCCTTTTACTTGATAAAATGTAACTTTTCTATTGAAAAAACCGGAGCGAAGCAGCCCCGGTTTTTTCGCGTTTTTCTACCTTCGTGCAGCAAATGCTCGGCTTAAACCAGCTTCAAAAGTGTCTCATACCCCGGCATACCGGGCTTAATTCCAAGCTGCTCCGCTTCCGTCGTCACCGACTCCATGGGTGCTTCCAACAATTCGCGCAGCGTTTTTACACCCACAGCTCGTGCGGCAAGAATTTTCCGATCTCCCAGCCGTTCATTCAACAATCCGACATCCAGTGCGCCGCACATGATGTAACCACGGGAGTTGGAGATGGTCAACAGCGTTGTTTTAGGCAGTTTGACCTCAACTCCGATAAATGTATGCTCACCCACTTGTACGGGTTCCACGTGTATCATTGTTCTCACTGCACCTCCTCTTTGTTCATCCGGGATATTTTATGCAGTATTTGCGGGTGAGTGTGGACGTCCGTGGATACGTATTGAATATTAGAGGCGTATTTGATACCAAATTTGTGTAAACCCAATTATTGGTCAGGTCAGGATCATATGGGGCTCGTTCGATAATACAAGTCCGATTATCAACGTTACCATGTTCAAATACTTGGATAGCGTATGTCGGAGCATTCAAAATTTGACGATGCCGCATTATAAAGGATATTATATATAGATTAAATCCTGAATTGAGGTGATCACCGAGCATGAAGTATTCTAAAGCGACGAACTATGCCCTTCACACCATGCTCTTTCTGGTAGGATCAACCCCTAATAACAAGCCTGTTGGTGTACAACAGTTGGCGGATCGACAAGGGGTTTCGCCTACTTACTTGTCCAAAATACTAACCAAGTTGGTCAAGGCGGGAATGATTGAATCTACTTCGGGTGCCAATGGCGGTTATAGATTGAAGCGAAACTGGGAGGATATTTCGTTTCTAGATGTTATTCATGCGATTGAAGGCACAACTTCTTTGTTCGACTGTTGTATGAACCATGAAGCAGAATGCTTGATTCAAAAAGTAATGGTTTCAGCGGAGACCAAAATGGATGAGCATCTTAGAAATCAAAAGTTATCCGAACTTGCCAAAGAAATAAAAATGGTTCGCTGAGCCATATTTATTTTGGGATAATTATAGATATAATAAACCTTTTATACACTTTATGTGAACAGATACTCGTGGCCCATTTAGGGCCACTCTTTTTTGTTTCAAAAAGTATGCCTTTTTGCTAATCACCTTGTCTAATTAAATCCGGTTGATCTCAATTCATACAAGCCATTTTGAAGCGATAGACTGGCAGAACACGCACCTTTAATCACGATCTTGGTGTTAGACCCGCACGGCATCCTATCGTCCGGGAACCAAGGCCGCTGCTTGTCTATTACTATCAATAATCCTTCAGCGTCCCCTAGCGGAGTAAATTGCTGACCGGCCTCACCCCATGAATCAATTTGGAACATTTCTGTGATTGTTTTGCAAAATTCTGGAACATTGTCGACTGGAAGGCCAATCTCACTTATCCGAAGTAGATGCTTTGGCCCGAAAGCTTCATCTACTGCGTTGTCGAGCGAATGGTGAGCAATGAACTCGATGAGGTTATAATCAGGATCATAGAAGTAAAGTGCTGTTGCATTCCAATTTTCGAAAAGAAACTCATCCTCTCCGGTTCTTGAAATCAATGAGATGCCCCGGTCGATTACCCATTGTTTTGCCTCTATGAACTTATTGGTTGGAATCGCAAACGCAACGTGATAAAACTCATTCTCCATGAGGGAATTTTCCTGAAGAGCAAGAACCGATTCGCCAGCTCCAAAGGATAACCGTGAAGCGGATTCCTCCAGAACTTCCAGACCTAAGAGAGAGCCGTAAAAAGCTTTCATAGCTTCAAATCTGTGTGTATTTAAGAGTACTTCTGTTATTTGCATCGCGTTCGTAATCCCCTTCTTATTCCCAAAATTTAATTATTTTTGCTTAAGATAACTTGATTACATAAGCCGTAGATTGATATCCAGTGTCCTTCATGACCCCTGTTGGAATCAGCAGCTTTTTACCGGAAGGGCTCCAGCGTAGCTGGTCACTTATGCTATTATCGCCCAAGACCGGAGTTTGCTCCCCTGTTTCTGCTTCTGTAATGAAAAAACGGTATTTATCTCCATCCTCAGAAACCGCATAGGCCAGCTTGCTGCCATCCGGAGACCAGCTTGTACCGAACAGTTGCATACCCGTGGCTAATGTGGACAGCTCTTTCCCTTTGGTATCGCAGAGAACCAATACGTTCTCCCCGGGTTTGGTGTGTTTAACAACCGCCAGCGTGCTGCCATCCGGGGAAGGAAGTACCACCCAGACGTCTTTTTTCAGAACTTCGGATTGCTTGGTTTCGATATCATAGGCGATCAATTCCCCCATAGCGACATAGTAGATCGTATTTCCCGACGGAGCTACGCTAGAAACACTTCTCTGTCCAGTCTTGACCGCCACTTCACTCTTTCCATTCACATCAGCCCTGATAATGTCCCCTTCCATATTGGGAAAAATAACGTGATTTGTATTCTCCCATACACCTTCCCCAGCCATAAACTCTGCTTCGACCATTTTCACGGAAACGCCAGTTTCAAGATTCATGATGTAGCCGGTTCCTGTGGATTCATACACCTGCTGATAAAGCATATACTTCCTGTCAGGAGACAGCTTGGCAAATCCGTAGCTTTTCTCCCCCTCCAGCAGCGGCGTCTCCCCATTGGAAGCAAGATCATATTGATAGAGGTTATGTGGATAACGTTTTTCTCCCTCAATCATCTCGGGGGACAGCTTCCTGTTCTCTTTATCAACCGCAAGCGTGCCTTCACTCACCCAATCCATCCCGCGCACACCCTCAATCTTAGCAATGCCCTCCAACTTTAACTTGGTGTATACGGATTCAGTGTTGTTATCCATCACGGTAATCTTTTTGCCGGACTTCTCTACGACCTGCCGCGCCTCCGTGTTCCCCGCAGTACAAGCGGTCATGGACATAAGAGTCACCGTGGCGAGCAGTATGAGTCCTGTCTTGCCCAGCTTGCTGTGGATATTTGCGTTCATTGCATGATTCCTCCTAAAAACGTTGTACAGCATGGACATTATTGAATTCACTTCGTACAAAACCCGCTGTGGAAGCCTAATCTTGAGTCTTGTGTAACCTTAGCTTGCTCTAAGCATACCAGAGGAGTATTTCCAAACCACGGCTGCTTGTTTCCAAGCTGTAAACTTTTTGAGTAGCTTTGATGCAGAACAGACCTATTAAGATGTGGCCGGAAAAGACAGCTCGAAGACCGAACCTTCGCCTTCCGTCTTCAGCAACGCAATGCTTCCATTCTGCTTCTCAACCAAATTGCGCACCAGTGACAGTCCCAGTCCCGTGCCGCCCGATTGCCTGGATCTGTCGCGGTTGACCGTGTAGAAGGGCTCGAAAATCCTCTCTCCAGCTTCCTTAGGAATGCCTATGCCGGAATCACGGATCGTGATCCTTACCCGGTTGTCCCTAAGCTCGCTGTGAACATGAATAGTTCCTTGAGGAACATTGTATTTGATCGCATTATCCAGCAAGTTAATAAATATATGCATAAAGCTCTCTTTGTCAATCCAGATGTAGGCTGGCTCCACATCGCAGGAAATAGTGATACCGAAGCGCTCCGCCTTGCCGCTCATACGTGCACAAACATCCCGCAGCCCCTCTGCAACCTCCAACAGCTCGGCCTGTGACTCAAAATCATATTTTTCCAGCGCTGACACCTGTAGCACCTTCTCCACCATTTCATATAGCCGCTGAGTTTCTTTGGCGATGCTGGCCTTGGCTTCCAACAGCAGCTTAGGATCATCGTCGTACATATTCAACAGATCTACGTAAGCTTTAATGGAGGTCAGCGGTGTCTTGAATTCATGGCTAATGTTGCCGATATATTGCTTCTGCTGCTGTTCCAGCGCCTGGAGCTTGTGGATAGCCAGTTGCAGCTTCCGTTGCTCTTCATCCTTGGCAGCAATACTCTGCTCAATCTCCATGCTCATAAAGTAGATGCCCTCGGCCAACTCGCCCAGCTCATCCTTTCGCCTAACCGGAGGAGCCTGGATATATTCGGCGCGGCGGATATCCTCTGCCGCCTTTTTCAACCGTCCAATGGCTGCGGCTGCCCGGTTAAAATACAAATATCCGATGATGAAGCTTAGTAAAAGCACAGTTATCCCTGTAGTCAGGAACAAATTCTGGAGGGTGCGCAGAAAACTCTGCGAACTTTTGAGTGAATATTGCAACTGCACTACCCCCATTTGCTCCTCAGGCCCTTGGAGCGGAGCCAGATACAGGAGTGTGTCTCCCACAACCTGATATGCTATTTTATTGTGCAACGCATAGGCCAGGGCAGCATTCACTTCATTCTGCTGGTCTACCACTGGAGGATCTTGAATAGAGGTGCCTACCTGGAGTCCCTGCGCATCATAAAGCGTGACTCCCAATCCGGTAAATCCGGCCAGTTCCGTAGCCAGTCCCCGGCCCCGCTGCCTCATAAATATCTGCGGCTCCATCCGCGTTCCTGTATAGTAAGTCTGCTTCACCCGGAGATTAACCGTTTTGACGTGCTGGGCCAGATAAACCTCGGTTTGAGTCAGCTGGTTCTTTTCCACCCCTTGAAGAACGAGATAGCTTAGCACGCCTAGAGCAAGAATAAGCAGTACAGCCAGGAACAAGCTGAATTTCAACTTGATGCTAATTTTCATGGATAATCACCGCTCATCTTTTCTTTGTTGGTCTCCTTTTATCTCACTCAAAAGCTTGGCATTTACATTCAACGCTGAAAATTGAAGTAACACATCCTCTTCATCCAAAGCCTTACTTTTTGCTATCTGCAAATAGAGCTTGGGCTGGTCTCGAAATGCTCTCACACTTCCAATAGAGTACGCCTTCTTGAGATAATCATGCGCCTCAGACGTTTTGCCTTGAAGAAGAAGTGTTTCAGCCATCAGGATATAATCCGTTTTCATCTACTTCTTTTGGTTATGGTTCAATGCAACGACAATTGTGAATGGTTAAAAACATGATAGCACACGATATTGGTAGCCTGAAACCAAGTCTCTGGCTTCATCTTCTGCCTGTTCAATAGCTTCAGCTAAAGTCATTACAGGCTCTACTTGTTTGTACTGAATGGCTTTGCAACATGTACCCCCTGCCTCGATCCAATCCCAATATGTATGAACATCCACAGACTCCAGAAAATAGACCGATAACGCGTCTACAGGATTTACAGCATTTGAACACTCCCACCACTTAGCTAACGCTTGAAGTGGGGGATTCTTGGGTCATCGAACCTATCGGTTCAAAGTGGACCAAGCGAACCCTACGGTTCCCGCAGTTCTGTTTTACTATGAAAGGGCAGCTTCTTTTGGAGTTTCTTCACCCTTGCTCATCGCAAGGATATTGTGAGCTGCATTTTCATCCCGATCATGGAGGGTTTCGCAGGATCGGCATCTCCACTGCCGTACCGAAAGATCCTTCACCTCTTTGTGATGCGTTCCACAGACGTGGCATGTTTGACTCGTGGGAGCAAAGGTGTCCGCGATCTGGATGGTGCGTCCGTACCATGCGGCTTTATAAGTAAGCTGTCGTCTGAATTCGCTCCAGGACGCATCGGCGATGGACTTCGCCAACTTGGGGTTCTTGAGCAAGGGGACACCTTTAAATCTTCAATGCTGATCGTTTGGTTTTCACGAATCAGCTTGGTGGATAGCTTATGTAGAAAGTCTTGACGTATCCTGGCGATTCTTTCATGGATCCGTGCGACCTGGAGTTTGGCTTTTCCCCAATTGGAACCGCCTTTCATTCGGCGAGCCATGCGGCGCTGCCAAAACGCCAGCTTCTTTTCATATGGTCTCAAGGCTTTCGGATGGGAAACCCGCATTCCATCCGAGGATACTGCAAACGTCTTGAGTCCCAGATCTATACCAATCTGGCTGTACGTTGGCGGTAGTTGCTGGATATGGACTTCACAAACCATCGAAACAAAATACTTGCCCGTCGCATTCCGCCGCACCGTAGCCGAGAGGATACGTCCTTCACACGATGTGGAGTTCGCAAAACGAATCCATCCCAGCTTGGGCAGTTTCAGTTGATTGCCCACGATAGCGATATTTCCATTTGTGTACTTGGTGGTATAGCTTTGGACAGGATGTTTACGGCTTTTGAAACGCGGACAGTCATTCTGTTTTTGGAAGAACCGATCAAAGCCGTCTGCCACGTTACGTACCGCCGATTGCAAGGCAATGCTATCGACTTTCTTGAGCCAGTCGTATTGTTGTTTCAAGGCAGGAAGCTGTGTGGCACAGGCGTTGTACGACAAACCCTTGCCAGTAGCTGCATACGTATCGTTCCACATGGCTAAGAAATGATTGAACACAAAACGACAACAGCCTAACGTCCGATGGATCAGAGTTTGTTGTTCAAGATTAGGATAGATACGATACTTATAGGCTTTATGTCTAAGATTTTTCGGAGAAAAATCCTGACCAACTCGCATACCACACACCCCCATTCATTGCAGTTATTATAGCACATACGTTCGGTTTAGAGTACAAAAAAAACGATTCATCCCCCACCTAAAGCTACACACTTTTGAGGAGGGAGTCTTCTCGTCTTCACTGATAAAACTGCTACTGTTTATATAAAGAAGGCTGTTTCCCCACGCAAAATCCGCTTGGAAACAGCCTTTTTATGTACAACTCAACTATACTGACTTACTCCGATTGGAGCGATACATCAAATACAGGAAATATGGCGCGCCGATCAGGGCGATCAGCAGACCGGAAGGAATTTCCATCGGTGCAAGAATCGTCCGTCCGATCGTATCTGCCAGCACCAGCATCACCGCTCCCAAGATGCTCGACAAGACAAGGGAACGGCGCACATGGTGTCCTATCAGTGTACGCACGATATGGGGGGCAATCAGCCCGATGAAGCCAATCGTACCGACGCAGGCTACCGCTCCTCCCGCCAGCAGCACGCCCACCGCCATCGCCAGCAGACGGGTGCGGCGCACCGGAAGTCCCAGACCCATAGCGCTGCTATCGTCAAACACCAGAAGATCGAAACGCCGAGCTAGCCACCAGGCTATTGGCAACAGTACGAGCAGAAAGGCCAGAATCGTCGTCACCTGTCCCCAGGTTCTCGCATAGGTACTACCCGTCAGCCAAATATAACCGGTGCTGCCCCACAGCGAACCTTGGATAATTAGCACCTGGATTCCGGCTGATCCGATCGCTGATACGGCGATGCCGAGTAATATGACAACAGACGGATTCAGATGTTTGTTCCATGATAGAAAGAAGATCACCGCCGCCGAAACTGCCGCTCCGGCGATCGCCGCGACTGGCAGCACATAAACAGGCAGCCCGGGCCAGACGATGATCACCGCAAGCGCGCCGAATCCCGCTCCAGAAGAAACCCCGATGATCGAGGCGTCCGCCAATGGATTGCGAACTGCTAGTTGGATTAAGACGCCGCTGACTGCAAGCGCAATGCCAGCCCCAGCCGCTACCAGCGTGCGCGGAATTCGGAACTGTAGCAGGGCTGAGTTCGTACTTTCACCGCCGAACAGGCCAGACAGCATATCGCTTACCGGAATGCGCATTCCCCCAAACATCAGGCTGAATACAGTCAACAGCACCGCCCCGCACGCAAACAACGTGACCAGCCTGCCGTATGGCAGTTTCCGAGAACGAACTCCTATATTCATGGAAGACTGTCCCCCGATGCCAGAAGGCAGTTTCATCCTCCACAGGATAAGCCAAATTAACCAAGGGGCCCCAATCAATGCCATGACCGCTCCGGTCGGCAGATCCATGCTTGATTGGTGGACCATTTTCGCCAGCACATCAGCACCCGTCAACAACAGTGCCCCCCACAGGAAGGAACCAGGCAGCACCCAGCGGTGCATTTTCAGCCCGCTTAAGCGTACCAAATGCGGAGCCACCAAACCCACAAAACCAATTGGCCCGATGACGCTCACCGTAATGGTCGACAGCAGAACCGCCAATACAATACCCGCCACCCGGGTCAAGCCTACCTTTTGCCCGAGGGACGTAGATGTGGACTCATCCAGATCCAGCACATCGAATTGCCTCGACAGCAAAACCGCGATAACCGAGAGCCCTACAACCCATGGCCAAGCATAAGTAGTTCCACTCCAGTCGTTTTGCACAAGCGAACCAGAACCCCATAGAAACAATCCCTGCGTTTCAAAGGAGTAAAAGATATGCAGTGCCCCGGTAAACGAACCGAGTACCATAGACACAATGAGGCCAGCAAGCGCCAGCCGGATCGGACTTCCAGCTCGTCCCCCGCCCATAAAGTAAGCAAGCACCGCCGCCAGCAGGCCGCCGATAGCGGCAAACAGAAACGGAGCCTGATGTAGCAATGCGGGAAACATCACCGCGCCAAGCACAACCACAAAGTAGGCACCGGCGTTGATTCCGAGCGTATCAGAAGCCGCCAACGGATTTTTGGTGATGGCCTGCAACAATGCACCAGCGATCGCCAGCGCACCTCCAGCCAAGATTCCAATGACCGTACGCGGCATCCGCAGATCCCAAACCATATTATGCTCAAGCGTATTCTGACGCTGGGTCAACGCCTCGATTACCGTATGCAGCGGGATCGGCGCCTCTCCGTAGCACAAGCTTACAAAAAAAAGCACAATAAGGACGGCCAAGCCGCCCCCAAAAATACCTCCTGCACGCCAAGCCTTCGATAAATCCGTTGTACCTGTTCGGGTCATTTCGTCAGAACTCCAACCACCTGGTCAACCAGCACTTTAGATGAGATTGGGCCCCCGAACGTCCACGTTGTTCCATCCAGTGGATAGGTCCGTTTTTCTTTGACGAAATTCAGTTCTTTCCAGACTGAATTGTTCTCCATCGCGGCTCCGAATACATCGTCCGTCTTCTGCGTAATGTAGATAAAATGGCTGTCTTGTACCGCAGGAAGAGCTTCGATGCCAACAGTACTGAATCCATATTTCTCGGTTTTGTCCGACTTCCAGTCATTCACCATACCGATTTTCGCAAGCGTTTCCACTACAAGCGAGTTATCCTTGAACATCCGTAGGCTGGCAGCATTTTGAGCTGTGTAAGCCTGAGTCAGCGCATAGTGGAAGTCTGCTTTATCCGCTTTTTCCAATGTAGCCTTTGCTTCAATATAATGTTGGTCAAGGTCATTCAGGACTTTATCAGCCTGCTCCGTTTTTCCAGTAGCCACAGCGATCTGCTTAAAGATTTCAACCATGCGGTCATAATCATAACCTTTTCCCTTGAAAAAATCGTATTCTATCGTTGGTGCGATTCCCTTAAGCTGTGCGTAGATCGCTGCATTATTGTCTGTGTTTGAGATAATAAGGTCCGGCTTGAGCGCCGCGATCGCTTCCAAATTCGGTTCGCTCCGTGTACCGATATCAGTGACCGAATCAGCCAGTTTCGCCTCCGGCGTTATCCACAGCCTGTAGTTTGCGTTGTCCGCATTACCAACAGGCTGCACGCCAAGCGCGATCAGGTCTTCGGTATACGCCCATTCCAGGACAACGACACGTTCCGCTGGCTTGTCCAGCTTGACTTCCCCGTGATCGTCTTTAACCGTAACCGGCCCGGCCGCTTTGGTTGTCTGCTCAGACCCGGAAGTGGCTTCCGGCTTCGAGTTATCCCCTACTGATCCGCAGCCCGCCAATACAATTGCAAAAACCATAAACAACAATAGGCCATTCAACATCTTTTTCATTTCTCTCATTCACCCCTATATGTATATGTTTTATTAGAAAATGATAATCATTATCATTAAAAGAGTATAAGGGTTGATGATTTTTGTCAACAAAGATTGTCCTAAAGGAAAGGAAAGCTCCCTCTGCCCGCTATCCGGAATTCAAAATTGAATCACAAACAGGTTCCGTATATGATAGCTTTATCATTGTTTTTAAGGGAGGCTTCATTTACGTGGCAGTGTTAATCAACGAGCAAATAAAGGCTTCCGAGATCATGCTTACTGGTCTCAACGGTGAGAAGATCGGTATCGTCTCGAGAGAGGAAGCCTTGGCTATGGCCCGATCCAAAGGAATGGATCTGGTCTGTACATCACTGATGAGCAGTCCTCCGCCATGTAGCCTGGTAGCTAAGGGCAAGGGAAAAGCACTCGCTCAGAAGGAAACCGGAACACGCAAGGCGAGCGGTGGCAATATGACTGGAAAGAGCAGTAAGGAAAAGGTCAAGGAGCTTCGCTTCACTGCTCATATTGAGGAGCATGATTACGATACAAAGCTACGCCAGGCAGACAAACATCTTCGCTCCGGCAAGCCGGTGCAGTTGGTCGTAAAATCGTCTGGCGCGAAGGAAGCGGCCGCCGCCAAAGCGGTGTTAGAGCGGCTATTGGTCGATCTGAAAGAAGCCGGAATGAAGGAAACCGGAATCCAGACGGGCGGCAAAGGCTCACAGGTGAAATTAAATCCGCGTTGAGTAAATCAGTATCGTTTCTTTATCCGACGAACCCCATCTCAAAGCAAAAACAGGCCGTTTACACAGAATAAAAATAGGGCTGTTTCGGCCCCCTTCTACCTTCCTCATCAAAATCGTAATGATAACCATACAGCAGGGTCCCTGTTTTCCACACACTCAATTATCGAAAAATTTAACTTGCTGGTGACGTTACGTCACCAAGTATACTAACCTAGTAGGCTATACTGGAAAATCAATGCATGGGAAGGAGGGAGACCTGTTGAGCAAAGGAGATTATTTATCGACTGGGCAGCTTGCCAAAAGTACAGGTATGACACTCCGAACTTTGCGATATTACGATCAGATTGGACTATTGACCCCGGAAGACCATCATTCTGGCTCTGCTCGCAAGTATACAGTGAAGGAACTGAAACGACTGCAGCGGATTCAGACGTTGAAGTATGTCGGGCTATCTCTTCAAGAAATTAAAGACATCTTAAACGCAGAGTTGATATCCGATAGGGACATCAGACATTCGTTAGAAGCACAGCTCGATATTCTCCAGAAGAAGATCGCTCATACGGAACATATCGTCCATGCTATTCGAAAAGCTTTGGAAAAGTTGGCCGATGGATCCGATTTGGATCGCTTCGCGGAGCTTATACAAGCCGTACAGAAGGAAGAAAATTGGGGGGATCAATATCGGACGGCCACTCGTTTGCAAACACGGATCAACCTTTACGACAAGTTCAGTACAAATCCTCAAGGCTGGCATCGTTGGATTTTTGATCAACTGGAGGTGACACCGGAAGCCCATATTCTCGAGTTGGGTTGCGGTGACGGGACCTTTTGGTTAAGAAATGCCGAACGAATTCCCAATAGCTGGCGCATCACGCTTACCGATATCTCCAGCGGAATGGTGGAGGAAGCACGTTGCCGCTTAGGCAGCAGCAATGCAATGTTTAAATTTTTGTCGGCTGACGCCCAACAGCTCCCTTTTCACGAAGAGCAATTCGATGTGGTGCTTGCTAACAATATGCTTTATCACGTCTCGGACATCCCCAGAGCGATCGAGGAAATGCACCGTGTTCTAAAGCCCGGAGGACTAGTTTGCACGTCGACGATGAGTACGCAACACCTTCAAGAGCTTGAGGACTTGGCGGCTTCCTTCGACCCCAATCTTCGCGTATTAGATCAAGCGATTCATCGGTTCCACCTAGGTAACGGAATGGACTTGCTGTCTTCATGCTTTTCTAATCTTCTGTTGCTCCATTACGACGACCGCCTGATGGTAGACGAAGCGGAACCCCTGATCGATTATATGATTTCGACTCCGATGAATGCAAGGGAACGACTTGTAGGAAAGGCCATCGATATGTTTCGTATCCATGTCAACCAAAACCTGAAGCAGACTGGTGTCCTTCAACTGACGAAAGAAAATGGAATATTTCTAGGGAGGAAATGAACATGAAAGCAACGGGGCAACAACCAAGAGTACGGATCGTCAAAGAGGAGCTTTTATCGGATAACTGGTACATCTTAAAGAAAGTCACGTTCGAATATGAAAAAAACAGGGGCCAATGGGAGACACAATCCCGTGAAGTGTACGACCGCGGCAACGGAGCAACAATCCTTCTTTATAATCGAAAAAAACAAACCATAGTATTGACCAGACAATTCCGAATGCCAACCTACCAGAACGGTAATGAGACGGGAATGCTTATCGAAACCTGTGCAGGTCTGCTCGATAAAGAGACACCGGAAGAAAGTATCCTGCGAGAAACGGAGGAAGAGACAGGATACCGTGTCGACTGTGTACAAAAGGTTGGTGAGGCCTACATGTCGCCCGGATCGGTTACCGAAATCCTGTACTTTTTTGTAGCAGAGTATAACGAAGATATGGCAACAGGACTGGGTGGTGGACTCGAAGATGATCAGGAAAACATTGAAGTGGTAGAGCTTCCTTTTATTCAGGCGCTCAATTTGGTCAAAAGCGGAGAAATTCGTGATGCCAAGACGATTTTGCTGCTCCAATACGCTCAAATCCATGGTCTTTTAAAGGAAAAAACAAATTCGTTGCATATTCTTATAGCGGGACCTTATCGTTCTGGAACGTCAGATGATCCCGTGCTGATAGAAAAAAATGTTCAGTTCATGAATAAAATTGCTCTTCAAGTTTATGAAACTGGGCATTTACCGGTTCTAGGGGAGTGGTATGCATTGCCCCTAATCGCCACAGCTGGTTCCACTTCTTTGGGAGATGCGGTTTTCAACCGCATTTTCCATCCGTCCTCCATTCGCCTGCTAGACCACTGCGATGCAGTGCTTCGAATTGGAGGGCCCTCGCAGGGGGCTGATGAAATGGTAAAGGTCGCAAGAGAGAAGCAACTGCTTATTTTCGAACATCTTGAGGATCTCCCACCGGTAACCCAACCCTAGACTTAGGCCATCTATTGCTAAACCTAAATCACTCTGAGCACTTTACATGCTCCAACACTTACCACTCAAATGAGCTTGCCGTTATTTACGCTAGGGTTCCACCGTGCTATCTATAACGGCAAGTGAAAAAGAGCATCCCGACAGAATACCCCTTCCCTGAAATCACTTGTCAGCGCAGATGAAGCCGCTAACGGAGTCTTTTGTTATCCACTTTTCTTCACTTTCCATACATATTACAATTAAATTCCCTTAGAACATATTTTCTGAATGTAAAGAGACGGTATAGATTTTGAAATGTATTTACAAATAACTACATAAATTCCTTAATATTTTGTTGTCTTCGCTTAGTTTTTCTAATTGAAATATGTTTTGAAGTGGTTTTATTTCTATTTCAGTAATTGCTGGAGAAATAATATGGCTCCAAGAAAATTCAGCCGAAAAAATCAAAAGGAAATATTTAAAATTCAAACTACTTGATTTCACCCTCACTCTCGTTTATTCTCTGTATATGTATAGTACAAGTTGGTATTTTCATCGGCTTATTCAAAGTCTGCTCAGCCACAGCTACGGTCACAATTGGTGATCACTTGCAGGACTTCACAAAACTTTATCCGACGGGGTGTATTTTCGCGTTTGTGTAGGTGAATGAATATGAACACACCATTGATATACAATTTATACAGGACCAATTTTTGTTAATCTCCCTAACAGAGCCTAAGGTACTATGACAGATTACGTTTTAATGATATATTGATAGGTGCTATAAAAGACTAATTACCCAGGGCTTGGGCTGGAGGATGTATGAAAAAAGAATCAAATCAAGATGAAACCAGTTATTTATTTAATGTAGATGTATTAGTTAAAGGTCGTTCCAATGTAGAGGCCCTTCAGTTCCTGCTTAACCTCTTGACCCAGCATGAACAAATTGCAGATAGCCGGGTTCAGTCCGGTATTGAGCTTGGTAATTTGATTGAGGCTGCTTTACACTTAAAAAAACAATCAGCCGTTAACGGCTCGTCTGATGCTGCTACTGCGCTAGCAGAGAAGTTTTCCAAAAAGAAATCTAATGTCGCGCTTACGAACAAGCCCCCTGCCGTTCAGGAAATCAAGCAAGCCCACGTACAGCCGAAGCCTGCATCACAACAAGAACTTAGCACCTATGATTGGATCAAACGCTATATACATGATAATACGCTTGTACGGCTAATCGTAAATCGCTATGGCGGACAACGAAGCATCCCGTGTCGCATCCTTAATTTGGATCATGAGAATAACTTACTGAGTGTGTACCATGTAGATGAAAAGCAAGTGTACTCCTTTAAGATGAATGAAATCGATGAAATCACATCGTAAATGTAAAGTCCTTACAGCATGAATAAACACGCAAAAAGAGAACCGCTGGAAAAACATTATGTCTTTCCAAGCGATTCTCTTTTTTGGATATTACCTGGAAAGTTAAATTAATCCTCTTTCTTCAAACCCAAGGCAGCTAATGCCAGCAAAAGCCAACCTGCGATAAAACACACGCCCCCCAGCGGGGTAATGGCACCTAGCACACGAATCCCGGTCAAGCTCAGCACATACAAGCTGCCGGAAAACAAAATAATTCCCGTAAACAGCAGTCGTGCTGCCCATTTTAAACGAGCCGACGCTCCCCACTGTCCCGCAGCCAATGCAATGATCAGCAAACCGACAGCGTGAATCATGTGATATTGCACACCTGTTTGATATACAGCCAAAGCGTTCGCGTCAATGCGCGGTTTTACAATATGAGCCCCGAACGCGCCGATGGCGACCGCCAGCAGCATCATTATAGATCCTACAATTATCCATCTGCGTTGCATATTTGTGTACTCCTTTTCATCTTATACTCTCATCCAAGCTATCTCCTTATTTTATCGAATCCATATGAAGTTTTCCAGCCACTCCTTTTAAATTTAGACCCTACAGAATTCCATGATTAACCCCTGTCTTTGGAGGGTAATGTGTAAGGTCCCTTGCTTTTTTGTTCATTTTGTGGAAAATTAGTACCTGTTCGGATACTGTTCAAGGAGTTGAAAAGATGAGTAACCAAGATCCTAATCTGCAAAAGCCTGTTGCGTCTGAGGAGCATCCTGTTTTTTCAGAAGCTCCCGTCTTCCAGCCTCCAGTCAAGCTCAAGCATTCCGGTCCCGGTATTGCTTCTTTTATTATGTCGCTCGTCAGCCTGATCGGGTATATCATTCTGGCTGTTATGGTCATTAATCTGTTGGCTCATTTCAGCCAATACCAAACTCTGGACCCGGAAATCGTTCGGCAACAAACCGGAACCATCCTGCTTCCTTTTGTATTTTTAGGTAGCCTGTTATTGAATTGTGCCGGGCTTGTGGTCGGCATTATTGGAATTGCGTTGAAGAACCGTAAGAAAGCCTTTGCCATTGCAGGGTTAATCATTAATGCGTTCATTATTCTGGGCTTCATTGCACTTCTGGCCATGGGTCTCGCCGTTCCGAGCAGTACAGCGGATATCTATCCTTCCTCTGTGCAATCCTTATAATTTCTACGCATCACACAGAGAGGATTCAATGTATGAACAAAATCAAAATTTTTGCGGACAGTACCAGTGATATTCCGGTCCAATGGCGCGAACAATACGAGATTGGCATTGTACCATTGTATACAGTGTTTGGGGATGAATCATTACGGGATGGCGTGGATATCCAGCCAGAACAGTTATTTCAGCGCGTAAGTCGTGAGGGACATCTGCCACGAACCGCCGCACCTTCTCCATCAGACTTTATTCAAGCCTTTGCTTCCTACATAGAACAAGGGGACGACATTTTATACATCAGTCTGTCTTCCGAGCTGTCCTCAACCTATCAAAATGCGCTGCTCGCTGCCTCCGAGTTCCCGAAGGGCCGTATTACCGTCTTTGATTCTCTGAATCTGTCGTGCGGCTTTGGCATGCTCGTGATGAAGGCCGCACGCGCCGCAGCCAACGACAGTACAATGGAACAGATTGTGGACATGTTGACGAGAACCCGCCCCCTGATAGACACGGAATTCGTGATTGATACGCTCGAGTATCTGTACAAAGGCGGAAGATGCTCAGGGATGCAAAATCTGATCGGTAGTCTGCTCAAAATTCGTCCGGTGATCAAAGTAATAGACGGAAAAATGACACCTGCGTACAAAGTACGCGGCAAACGTGAAAAGGCGCTGGATCAGATGCTGCAAAATGCCCTGAACCAGCGGGAACAAATGGATAACGATATCATTATTGTCGTACATGCTTTGGCTGAGGAAGATGCGCTGATGCTGCAAGCCCGTTTACAGGAAGAGACGGGAGCGCAAGAGGTGCTGCTGACAACAGCCGGTTGTGTCATTTCCAGTCATTGTGGTCCACAGACGATTGGTATAATGTATGCTAAAAAAGAATAGTTTCGAATGTGAAGCCCCTTGCCTCTACAGGTAAGGGCTTTTTTGTGTTTTCCAACAATTTAGCAATGAATAACTTTACTATTTTTGATAGTATTAGTCGTCATATATGAACTATTCGTCTGACAATCTATCATAAAAAAGAAGGTTATAGTGTAATGAGCCCCATACGATCACGCTTGCTAACCAAACTTACCCTGTTGGCGACTGCCGCCATGACTATAATAACAGCATCTGCTTCATCTTTAACCATTCCCGCAGCCGAAGCCGATGTGACGTTTCAGGATATTTCAGACAGCTATGCTTATCAATCTATTACCTCACTGCACGCCAAAGGAATTTTGGCAGGTACACAACCCGGCTACTTTTCTCCCAAAAAGGCGGTTACGAGAGCCGAATGGGTTACCGCGCTGGATCGCACACTCGGCCTGAAGCCTGTACAAGCATCTGTCTCCTCCTATCGGGATGTATCCAAACAAGCGTGGTACTACGGATGGATTGAAGCAGCCTCCCAGCTTGACGTGGTGCAGGGAGGATCATCCGCCACATTTCAACCCAACAGCCCTATAACCCGACAAGAAGCAGCCTTGATGATCGCACGCCTCATACGCTCGACGGGATCAGGAGAAGCGGTTTCCACTTTTACCGACGCCGACAAGATTGCAGATTGGGCTCTTGAAGCTGTAACTACCGTGAACCGTTACGGCTTTATGAAAGGGGAAGACAACCGATTTCGCCCGACATCTTCCCTGACCCGCGAAGAAACAGCAGCACTTCTGGAACGGCTACTGACGTATTCAACACAGCATGCCTCCAAAACAGCGTCCACGGCCTCTTCCATCCGACTAGGCTGGCAATATGATCAGAGCGTTCAACAGTTTGAAAGCTCTGTGCTTCAATCTAACATTAATACGCTATCACCGCGCTGGTTTTTTCTAAACGAAACGGGTAATATTAGCGATCTCACGGACACCTCGCTCCTCGCCTGGTCCAAACAGCATCAAAAAAAAATCTGGGCAATGGTAGGCAACCGTTCCAATCTAACAATGACGCACCAAATCCTGTCCAGTGATGTTTTGCGAAACAAAACGATAACTCAGCTTGTCAATGTTGTATCTACACATCATCTGGATGGGCTTGTGATTGATTTTGAAAATGTAGATGGTCAGGATCGTACCCAGTTCACGTTGTTCATCCAACAATTAAAAGCCAAGTTAAAAAGCCTGAATGCTGTGCTGGCGATCTGTGTATCTCCTGATTATGGTACAGACTGGACAGCCGCCTTTGATTATAAGCAGCTAGGCGCTGCGGCAGACTATTTGATTCTGATGGGATATGACGAACATTGGGGAGGCAGCTCGATCCCCGGCTCCGTATCTTCATTACCGTGGCTTCGTGAAAGCGTACGGCGCTTTCTACTAACCACTGACCCGGATAAAGCGATATTGGCATTGCCTTTATTCACACGGAACTGGACCCTCAATGCCAGTGGTCAATCGGTCGCTTCGTCGGATATTTCACTGATTGAGCAAAATCAGCTTGTATCCCGTTCCACCTCCAAACCGATCTGGCATGCTGATATTCAGCAGTATACGGTTTCCTACAGGGATACTCAGCTTCATAAGCTATGGTTGGAGGAAGGGCGATCCTTCACCCGTAAATACCGTTTGGGACAGGATAAAGGGGTTGCGGGCTTCGCCTACTGGTATGCAGGCGGGGCAAGCTCTGATCTATGGTCCAGTGTGAAAAATGCAGACCGTTTCGCACAGCGTGGTTTGTAAAAGCCAAAAAAACCTTCAACTCCACTTTTAGCGTGAGGTTGAAGGTTTCTTTACATACATACTATCATCCACCTATGCCTGATATGCAACGATTCCGTTCACAACCGTCATGCGTGCTTTAACATCAAGCAAAGCCTGAGGGTGCTCCGATAAATCCCGGTCAATAACCGTAAAATCAGCGGCTTTCCCTACAGCCATCGAACCCCGTTCATCCGCTTCTCCCGCAGCCACTGCACTTCCGAGGGTAAACAGATGAATAGCTTCGTGAATGTCCAGCTTTTCATCGGGAAGATAACCCTCATGCGTCTCTCCCGGCTTGGTTCGAGTCACAGCGGCATGCATACCGAGAAAAGGGTCCAACGGCTCAATCGGCGCGTCACTGCCGCCAGCACATGTAATACCTGCGTCCAGCAGCTTCTTCCAGGCATACAAATATTCGGTACGTCCCTCGCCAACCCGATCCAGCACCCACGGGAAATCACTTGCTACAAAACGTGGCTGGATGTCCGCAATCAGCGGCAGCTTCGCCATTCTCTTGACCAAATCGGCAGTCAGCACCTGTCCATGGATCAGACGATCCGGCAAGCCGCTTTCCTCCGTTAGCGCATGGGCTTCCATCGCTGTCAAAATCATATGCGCCGCCCCATCCCCTATCGCATGTACAGCGACCGGAAAACCTGCGGCTCTGACGACCGCCACCATCTGGTTCAGCTCTGGCTGTGGCTGAATCGTCATGCCACCGGTATGTGGAGCATCGCTATAGGGCGCAGACAATAGCGCAGTTCTTCCACCAATCGCACCATCGGCAAACATTTTTACCGCACCGATTTTAAACCACTCATTTCCGTCACCAGCACGTAGCCCTTTCGCTTTCACTTCTTCCATGAACGGATGATAGATGAGCTGATGCGTGCGAAAAGCAATGCCTTCCTCCCTCAGCTCCCTGTAAATCCGCTGCATCGTGTCCACACTGCCCAGAAAACGCAAATCCTCCGTGTGTGCTGCCGTCAGACCGAGCCGTAGTGCATCCAGACAAGCTCGGCGGATGGCATCTTTTTTAACTGAATAATCCGGCTCTGGCTGAACACGTGTAAAGGCAGTGGACGCTTCCTCATAAATCAATCCGTTCAACTGTCCATCCGCATTTCTTCCGTAGGCTCCCGAAGCGGGATCAGGAGTGTTCTCGCCAATCCCGGCACGCCGAAACGCTTCTGAATTCGCCAGAAACGTATGAAAGCATGTACGAGTCAAATATACCGGGTGCTGATCCGTAATGGCATCCAGCTCCGATATGGTTGGAATCTCAACAGGAATATACGCATTTTCGTTCCAGTTCAGCCCTAAAATCCATTCTCCCGGCGGTGTGAGGGCAACCCGTTTGCGCAGCATATCAAGCATCTCTTCCTTCGATGTAGCTGACGTAAAATCCAGCATCGCCAGCTTCATGCCATGCATGGACAAATGCATATGTGAATCGGCCAAGCCCGGCAACACATAAGCATCTTTCCAATCCACCGTGTCATATTCCTTACCCGACAATTGCAATTCAAGCTCCCGTGCTTGTCCAATGGCCTGTATGATGCCGTTCTGTACAATGATTGAATCTCCCTTGGCAGCCCATTCCCCATACAGCTTGCCATGCTTGAACAATGTTAGCGTCAACGCAGCTCATCTCCCTTTTTTCAACTAGACTTCTTGTTCCGTCATTTCAGCTTCATATCACGCCTGTGCTGCCGATTCCAGGCATAGTGTATGTATGTCTACCTGCTGCACCAGATGCGCAAAGCGGTCATGCATTGCACAGACAGCCATTTTATAGTGTTCATCGATCTCATACTGTTTAAAATGACAATACTCGGTGGTAAAGCCTTCCGTCGTAAAACCGATTAACGGACGCTCACTTAAATCGAATGAAAATGACTTTAGCGGCAGCGTTAATCCCTGCCCTTCGGCCTTCACAAAGCTTTCCTTGAGCGTCCACAGATCGTAAAAATAGGATAAGCGGCTCTCCGACTCCTGACGCATCAACGCATCATACTCCATGTCCGAAAAGCACACCCTCCCCACCTCAAAATCAATCGGACGGAGCTGTTCAATGTCGATTCCGAGCGAATGGTCATCCACGGCGCATACCACCCATTTTCCCGAGTGAGAAACATTAAAATGGAATGCAGGTGCATTCAACAAGGAAGGCTTGCCGAAAGCATTATATGTAAATTGAAGACTGGCGTTGGAAACCTTCAATTGCCGACAGGCCACCCACCTTAACAACACATCGGCGTATAAGCCCCTTACAGCATCTTCCCGATGTAAAAAACGATCCAGCTTCTGCCGCTTTTCAGTCGAAACCCGGTTCAGCAGTGACTCGTAATGACCGTCTGCCTCCGGCTTGCTCGTGTCAATCGCATATATTTCCATGGTTGCCCCCTATGCCGTAATGAATATCAGCCCATTCATAACTTCACCGCTCTATTGGGAATTCATTGAAAGTTTATCGTCTGCGGTGTACATGGTCAATATACTACTCTAGCACTTTCAATTCAATATGGATACAATTGGGATATAATCCTCTTGCTGATCGCATCGCATCATCAGACAGGTGATAGTCATCAGCATAGAGAGCTATTCAGTACAAACCTTTTTTGTAAGCGCTTTAAAAAACATACAGAGGAGGCCGAAACGATGAAATATGATTTTGCCCGCTTGCTGTGTATTATGCTCTCTGTTTTGCTGTCGTTGAGCATTTTCCAGATGTTTTCACCGAAGATCGCTTCAGCGGCTACAGCGAATGTTGTGAATGGCATTCAGTTTAAAGATACAGCTGGAAACGTGGTCCATGCTCATGGAGGCGGTATGATTAAGGTAGACGGTTACTACTACTGGTTTGGTGAAAATCGTAACCCCAACGGCACATTCAAGGCGGTATCCGCCTACCGATCCTCTGATTTAAAAAACTGGGAGTTCCGCAAAAACGTGCTAACTAGCAGCTCAGCAGTAGAGCTGAATGTTTCGAATATTGAACGTCCAAAAGTCATTTATAATGAGAAAACACGCAAATACGTATTGTGGATGCACAAGGAGAATGGAGTTAATTACAACGAAGCCCGGGTGGCAGTTGCCACTTCCGATACTGTGGACGGCGATTACATCTATCAGGGCAGCTTCCGTCCTCTGGATTACGATTCACGGGATATGACTGTATACAACGACAATGGTACGGCTTACCTGATTTCGGCTACCCGTGTGAATGCCGATTTGAACATTTATCGTCTGACACCGGATTTTTTGCAAGTTGAAGCGCTGGTGACCACGCTCTGGCCGGGACAATATCGTGAAGCTCCGGCAATGTTCAAGAAAGGAGACGTCTACTTCCTGATCACATCCGGGGCAACGGGCTGGAACCCCAACCAAGCCAAGTATGCTACGGCATCCAGCATTGAAGGAACGTGGAGTAACACGATGAACTTCGGAGACAGTACAACCTACGGTTCACAGTCCGCCTACGTTATTCCGGTAGAAGGTACTCAGACGACCTCGTACCTGTATTTGGGCGACCGTTGGGCCGGAGCGTGGAGCGGTCCTGTGCAGGATTCACAATATGTATGGCTGCCGCTGCGTTTTCCAACCGGGACTTCTTTGGCTATGGACTGGTTTGACAGTATCAACATCGACACCGCCAGCGGGGTGGTTCAAGGCGTAACCACGCCAATCGCCATTGACCCGGACGGGTACTATCAGCTGGTAAGCCGCAAGAGCAACAAGCCGCTGAATGTAATTGACGGTGCAACCACAGATGGAGCGGATCTGGAGCAGCGTGCGGATTCGGGGGCATCCAGCCAGCAATGGCAGCTCAAGGACGCGGGCGGCGGATATTACAAAATCGTCAACCGCAACAGTGGCAAGCTGATCGGCGTTGAAAACGGAGCTACTACGGACGGCGCAGTCATCGAGCAGTGGAGCGATGGAGGCTGGTCCAGCCAGCAATGGCAACTAGTATCTGTAACCGGAGGTTATTACAAGCTGAAAAACCGGGCAACGGGCAAACTGATCGACATTTCCGAAGGCACTACCGCCGATGGCGCCAAAGCGATTCAATGGGGGGATAACGGCGGAACAAATCAGCATTTTCGTGTAGTGAAAGTAAATTAGTACGTTCATCGTCGAACGGACATTATCCTCGTCATTGAAGTAGGAGTTTCCAATTTTCAGTTATTTCAAAAAAGCCGTCTTCCCAGCAGATCACTGCTAACGGAAGAACGGCTTCTTTTTGCGGTAAAATGATAGTTGAACCTGTATCTGGGCTATCCCTTGTCCAGATTGGCTTGAAGCGCGTCTGCCTTCCCCTTCGCGATATCCACAGTCCATAGCATCAGCATACCGATAGCGAAAAAGGCAAACAGCGATAAAATACCCCAGCGCGAGGAACCGGTTAGCTGACCGACCAAACCAAAGATAAACGGGCCGAAAATGGATGAAAACTTGCCCGTAATATTCACGAAACCAAAAAATTCACCCGTCCGGCTGGCTGGCATCAGATCGCTGAATAAAGACCGGGAAATGGACTGACTGCTCCCCTGTACCAGACCGACCATAGCCGCTAGCACATAAAAATGTACCGCCTGAGTCATGAAAAATCCAAGAATGACGATCAGCATGTAAATCCCGAGCGAGAACATGAGCATCCGGCGCGATCCCCAGCGTTCGGCCCATTTGCCAAGCAGGAGCGTACAGGGAAAGCCAATAAATTGGGTTATCAACAATGCAGCAATCAGATCCGTCGTGCCGATCCCAATCCCCGTTCCGTAAATAGCAGCCATTAATATAATCGTATTAATCCCGTCATTGAAAAACCAAAAAGATAGTAGCAATTTAAGCAATTGTGGAAAACGCCGAATTTGGCGCATCGTGTCCTGAATCCGCCGAAATCCGGCCTTCCAGTATGCAGTTTGGAATAAAAGACTGCCTGTTTGCCTTTCTTGGTCTTGTCTTTCCCCTTCTCCGCTCCTATGCCGCTGGCGACCTTGAAGCAATAAAGGCAATGAAAATACCAACCACCATACTGCCACCGAAACAAACGCAAGACGTGTTCCCTCAAGTGTGTTTCCTAATCCGAACCATTGAGGCTTTTGGATCATCAGCATGTTGACCGCCAACAAGATCCCTCCACCAACGTAACCATAAGCGTAGCCTTTGGCCGATACGGTTTCCCGCTTACCGGAAGGAACCAGATCAGGGAGCATCGCATCATAAAAGGTGTTGCCGCCTGCAAATCCAATGGTCGACAAGACCAGTAGCGTGGAAGCCAGCAGCCAGTCTCCTTCTCCTACCAGGCTAAAGCCCAGTGTGGCCACGATGCCAATCCCCGTAAAAATTCGCAGGAAAGACAGCTTGCTGCCTGTCAGATCGGCAACCGCCCCGAGCACAGGAGACAATAAGGCTACACATAACATGCCGATTGCATGTGTGTACCCCAGATAGGAGGATGCGGTTGTCGCATCCAGCGTCGAAGCTGCAACAGAGCTGTAGAAAATAGGCAGTACTGCTGCCAGTATCGTCGTTGCATAGCCTGAATTGGCCCAATCGTAAGTAATCCACGCACGCACTGCTTTTCGATTCACATCGCTCCCGCCCTTTACATTGAACTCATCTCAGGACCATTGTCATTTATTGTATCAGTAATCCATGACACAAGGTCGCGATGTTTGTAAACCTGCGGTGCTCTGGCAACCCACATGACAGGACGTTACAGTTCCCATGGATAATCTGTCGTCAGGAAGCTCGCCAGTTGCTTGCTTTCCTCCCTGCGCTGACGTCGTATCGCTGCACGCGATGGCGCGGTCTGGTGCAGTTGTAATTCCTCTTCTGTCTCCGGAATGACCTGCGGCACGATCACTTTACGGTTGTTCTCGTCCAGCGCCACAAAGGTCAGGAAGGCAGTGGCTGCGATTTTCCGGTCGCCAGTCATCAGTCCTTCGCGAATTACCTTCACGAAGACCTCCATAGAGCTACGGCCTGTCCAGGTAACGAACGCCTCCAGCGTGACAGAATCGCTCGGATGAATGGGCAGCAAAAAATCCACCGAATCCGTAGACGCTGTGACCGTATTCGTGCGGCATAGCTTGGAGGCTGCGATAGACGCAATATCGTCGATATACGACATCAATCGGCCTCCGAAGAGCGTGTTATGATTGTTGATGTCGTTGGGAAACACACGGGACGTCTTGAAGCAGTAGGTTTCTCGGATGTACTTGCTTTCCATGGGTTCTCTTTCCTCTCTTTTCCTCGTAGCTATCTTTTTATATAGTGGAAGCCTGTTTTAAGCTGTGCTAATCATCCCACTAATCCGCATAATAAATCAAGACATAAAAATCCGCATCTTCATCCGAATCATTACGGTAAGTATGAACGTCAGTTGCTTGGAATTGCACAGCATCCCCTGCGCTCAGTTTAAGCTGCTGCCCCTGCATTTCAAAGTACATTTCCCCACGGATCATGAGAATCGATTCTTCTCCCAGATGCTTCTCTGCCTGATGTGTAAAGCCTGGCTTCAGACTTACCGTGAACACCTCAAATTTCTTTTCCGAATGATACGGGAAGATAGGGTAAACAAAATAGTTACCATCCTCATCAATAACCGGATACAGGTCTTCTCTGCTAATTTTTGTGATTTTCGGCGGGTCTTCCTTAAGAAAGGAGGAAAAAGACACGTGCAAGCCGTTCGCAATTTTCCAAAGTGTTGTTACTGTAGGATTGGACTTCCCCTTCTCAATCTGAGCCAGCATACCTTTACTGACCCCTGTTAACTCAGCCACCTTATCCAGACTAAGTCCTCTAGTCTTCCTGATTTGAGCCAAATTTGAACCGATAATATACTGCATTGAATCCACAGACCGTGCCTCCTCGTATCCAAAAAGTCTATACAAGAAGAATACACAAAAGTAGGCTCGTTAGCTATAGAGTTTGTTCATCATAACATACAATTGTATAATATATTGACCATTTTCGAGGTCCCGTTATATACTATAATGAAATTTAGAATGGAGGGAAGGTTGAAATGTCTATAGCTTCGGAGTTGAGCGAAACAGAGCGCGATCCACTCCATTTTTTACAAGGAGTCAAGGATTGTATCCCTACGTTGCTCGGTTATGTGTGCATTGGCTTCGCGGCAGGCATTGTGGGGGCCTCATCAGGTGTTAGCACGATGGAAATTGCCCTGATGTCGGCGCTTGTATACGCAGGAGCTTCCCAATTTATTATGTGTTCGATGCTGGCTGCGGCCAGTCCCCCCTCTGTCATTATTTTAACGACATTCATTGTGAATGCCCGCCACCTGTTGTTAAGCGCATCATTGGCTCCTTATTTCTCAAAATATTCATTATGGAAAAATATAGGAATTGGTGTTCTTCTGACAGACGAATCCTTCGGGGTAGCCTCTGATAAACTTGCCAAAGGTGGACAGATTAGTGATCGTTGGATGAACGGGCTCAATATAACTGCTTACCTCGTCTGGATTGCCTCCTGTGTGGCAGGAGGGATTCTCGGGAACTGGATTTCCCGGCCAGAGGCATTTGGTCTGGATTTTGCCTTGCCTGCGATGTTTCTGGCTCTGCTTATTTCCCAGCTACAAAGTGTCCAGACCTCCAAGCTCAAGCACCGTCTGCTGCTCGTGCTGTGTATGGCTGTTCTGATGTACCTTTTATCCTGGTGGGTGCCGTCGCATATCGCTGTCATTGTAGCTACCGTGATGACCGCAACGATTGGAGTGTTTACCGACAAATGAACATTGATCCCAACGTCATGTACATCATTATCGGTGGCATGGCCGTCACAGCCATCCCAAGAATCATTCCCTTCGTCGTACTGCAAAAGCTGGCTCTGCCCAAACCAGTGCTCCAATGGCTGTCCTACATTCCTATTTGCATTTTTACAGCGCTCGTCATGGAACATCTGCTCGTCCGAACGGAAGGCTCCGTCACTTTTAATTGGCAAGTGCTTATTGCTATCCTTCCTACACTGGTGACTGCCTTATGGAGCAAAAACCTGCTGGCTACCGTTATTGTCGGTATTGTGAGTATGGCTGTAGTTCGGCTGCTATGGCTGGGATAGAAAAAAAGGTGCAGTCTCGTTTTACGGCTGCACCTTTTTGGATATTCGTATTGCATTCGTTCCCCTGCTCCCTTATACAAACTTGCGATGATGCTTCTTGCCATCGTATGAGAATAAGGCCAGTTTGCCTTCAATCATCGTTTCCAAATGAACGGTCCGCCCCCACAGCTGATACACATACGGAAGCGTACGCTCCATATATTTTAAATCCAGCTCAATCCCTTCAAACTGATGCTTGAGCTTTAACTCGCCAGTGTGCAGATAATCTCCATCCTCGACGACGATATAAGGGGAGCCACCATTCACACGCGAGAATACGAGTTGGTCCCGTATGTTCTCCCACGATTTATCTGTAATTTTCCAATCCGGCCCTCGTTTCTCAAACACATACAGATCTAAGTCCTCTGTCAGCTTCTTGGTCATGTAATTACGTATAAAAGAGGTGTCTGAGTCAAACTCTCGTACCTCGAACATTTTAGCGCGTCCTTCGCCCGGTTTGCGTCCTTGTCGCTCCTGCTCTTCACGGGTTGGGTTATCCCATCGCTTTTCAATATCCTCAAATATTTTAAGCCCCAAATAATACGGATTCAGGCTTTGCTTGGAAGGCTGTACGACAGAAGCATTCAGCAGCGCAAATTCAACCGTTTCATCCCCCGTCAAATCCAGCTCCCGTACGATACGCTGATGCCAATAGGAGGCCCAGCCTTCATTCATAATTTTGGTCTCCATCTGAGGCCAGAAATACAGCATTTCGTCCCGCAGCATCGTCATGATATCCCGCTGCCAGTCCTCCAGCACTTCCGAAAATTCCTGAATAAACCAGACGACATCCTTCTCCGGTTCAGGCGGGAACTGTCGTACCCGAATGCCCTCGCTCTCGGACGGATCGGGCTGCTCCTGTACCGTATCCAGTGACCACAGATCATCGTAAGGACCGTCTGGGCGCTGTCGTTTTCCCGGTTCCTTTTGCTCACGGACTTTAAGCTCCATATAGCGCTGCTTATCCAGGTGCTGCGGTTTGATCAACTGCGGATCAATATGCTCCTGTATAGCCAGTACCGAATCAATGAAGGATTCCACGGCCTTCGAACCGTATTCCATTTCATAACCGCTAATCCGGTCTGCCGTAGCAGACATACTCTCCACCATATTGCGGTTAGAAGCTGAAAAGCGGGCGTTGTGCTTGAAAAAATCACAGTGTGCCAGCACATGGGCGACAATCAGTTTATTTTGAACCAAAGAATTTCCATCCAGCAAGAAGGCGTAGCAGGGATTGGAGTTGATGACCAGCTCATAGATTTTGCTTAGGCCAAAATCGTACTGCATCTTCATCTTGTGAAACGTCTTTCCAAAGCTCCAGTGGCTGAAGCGCGTGGGCATCCCATAGGCCCCGAACGTGTATACAATATCCGCCGGACAAATCTCATACCGCATCGGATAGTAATCGAGCCCGAATCCATTTGCAATCTCCATAATTTCTGATATCGCATATTCCAGCTCTTTCTGGTCAGTGCTCATCCCACCGTTCCCCCTTCCCGTTTGCGAAAAAAGGTACGCAAGGCTTGGTACACTTCACTTTTTTCCTTGATGACATAGTACATAAACTGATCCTTTTTAATGTTCTTATAGGCCGACATAAGTGTGCTGCTGCGGTTATATTGATTCACTTCTCCATAGCCGAACATGTTGCTGCGCTTCATAAGCTCCTCGATTAACCTCACGCACCGCTCGTTATCTGATGTCAGATTGTCGCCGTCCGAGAAATGGAAGGGATAAATATTATAGTTGGAAGGAGGATAGCGCTTGTCGATAATCTCCAATGCCTTGAGATAGGCCGAAGAACAGATGGTGCCGCCACTTTCTCCACGGGTGAAAAATTCTTCCTCGGTAACCTCTTTGGCTTCGGTATGATGCGCCAGAAAGACAATCTCCACCTTTTCATATTGACGGCGCAAAAAGCGGGTCATCCAGAAAAAGAAGCTGCGAGCGCAATATTTTTCAAAAGATCCCATCGAGCCTGAAGTATCCATCATCGCAATGATCACTGCGTTGGATTGGGGGATGTTTTTTTCCTCCCATGTTTTATAACGGAGATCGTCCGGACTGATATGATGAATGCCCGGATTGCCCTCGCGGGCGTTGCGGCGTAGATTTTCGAGAATGGTTCGCTTCTTGTCAATGTTGGCCTGCATGCCTTTTTTGCGTATATCATTGAATACGATGGACTCAACCTCAATCTGTTCTTTGTCTTTTTGCTGCAAATGCGGTAATTCCATGTCCTCGAACAGCATATCTTCCAGTTCTTCCATGCTGACTTCCGTCTCCATGATATCGTGTCCGGGCTGGTCTCCGGCTTTATCGCCTTTACCGGGCTTCTGGGAAGCAGGATCGCGTCCGATGACATCACCTACCTGACTGTCGCCGTCCCCTTGGCCTACATGCTTTTGCTTCTGATAATTATAAATGAAGCGATATTCGTCCAGACTGCGAATCGGCACTTTAATAATCTGCTTACCGTCTGACATGATAATATTTTCTTCCGTAATCAGATCAGGCAGATTTTGCTTAATCACATCTTTGACCTTCTGCTGATGACGCTGCTGGTCTTGGTACCCTTTGCGATGCAGCGACCAATCTTCGCGGGATACGACGAATGAATATGGCTGACGTGGTTCCGGCATTGTTAGGCACCCCCCAAGTGGATACACGGCACAGTTTGGCCTTGTTGGTTATTAAGTATATTCACGGGGATGTACGATATGTGATGGAAACCAAAAAACCTTTCCAATTTCAGGGCACCTGTTTCAGTTCGGATAAGGGGAGTATATTATAATAATAGAAGAAATGACCGACGGGTCATATATGCAGATGAGAACAGGAGTGTGGATATAGATGAACAGCCATCCTGGCGCTCGTTCACAGCATCTTTTCTGCCTTATAGCCTATTCCATACACCGTCTGCAATAACGACTGATGCGGCTCAAGCTTCTTGCGCAAGCGCTGGATGTGAATGTCCACCGTCCGTGTTCCACCTGCATAATCGAAGCCCCATACCTGCTCCAGCAGCTCGTCCCGCGTGTATACCCGCCCAGCGTGTGACACCAGAAGCGCCAGCACATCAAACTCCTTGGGGGTCAGTTCCAGCGCTGCTCCCTCCAACTCAGCCGTTCTGCTGGACGGACGTACTCGCAACGGGCCAAATATCGTTTCTGATCCTTCTGGCGCGGGCGCTCCTTCCCGCTCCAGTCTCCGTACCAGCGCCTTGATGCGGGCGAGCAGCTCTCGCAGATCAAAGGGCTTGCTCATAAAATCGTCCGCGCCCAGCTCCAGCCCGAGCACCTTATCCACGATATCGTTTTTGGCAGTCAGTAGCAGAATACCGATGCCCTTCCGACTTTCCAAACGGCGGCACACCTCATATCCGCCCAACTTGGGCATCATCACATCGAGCACCAGCACATCGGGGTGAAACAAACGGACTTTTTCCAATGCGTCCTCCCCGTCAACAGCAGTTTCTACCAAAAAACCTTCTCTTTGCAACGCATAGGCCAACGCATTGCGAATGCTGGGTTCATCGTCCGCTATTAATATTTTTTTATCCATGTCTTTTCCTCCCTGTCCCAAAAACCTACCAGTTCAGCCTACTTATGTTTCCGCAAATAATAATGAATCAGACATGTATGACATATGAACTGCTCGCGTGGATCGTTGAGATCAAAATCCGCAATGTCACGAATCCGTTCCAGTCTGTATTTGACCGAATTACGATGTATAAAAAGATAATTCGCTGTATCCATCAGACTGCCCCGATTTTCCAAATAATAAAATAACGTTTTAAGCAAATCGCTGCCATGAGACCGATCATACTGCTGAAGTCTGCCCAGCTTACGTTCGAACAAATCGACAAATTCCTCTTTGTTCATGGCTTCTCCAAGCATATAGTGCATTTCTATATCTCCGAATTTACATACACGTCTATCGGGGTACAGCCGCTGGGATACGGTGATCGCACGTCTTGCCTCATTATAGCTTTGCATCAGCTCCCACAGCTTTTTGCTACTTCCAATGCCTATATAATAATCGCCCGTTCCCAATGCTTTTTCACTGGTCCAGCTCTTCAGCGTTTCAGCCCAGGTTAGTCCCTGATCAGCACCTGCCCCGTCATGGTGATCATTTGGATGAAGAGTAGGTAAAAATAGTATCGCCCGATTGGAACGGAACTCAATATGGGATACCACACGCCGCCGGGTGGATTCCTGACTCAACAAACCGGACAGAATCTCTTCTGGCGGAGCGGTAGTGCTTTCCAGTACAGCAACCTCCCAATGATATGCCGGGTTAAACCCCAGTTGGCGCCCTCTCCGCTCAACCTCATGTCGTAAAGGTACCGGAGGAGTCATCAACTCATCGATAAAGTTACCCCGTAGTCGGCTTTCTGTATCTTCCACTGCCTTTTCACGCATTAATTCCAGTGCCATGACCAGACGTGCCTGCTCAATACCCACCTGCTCCATATCATCCAGCTCATTGCGGGCAATGACCAGCTTGGCAACCGTGCGTTTATCGACATTAATCGGAAAATGACGGGAATCCTGCGCCTCCATCCAATTCCATTCCTGTGGTGAAGTGACGATGGCTCGACCTCCATTATCAATCAAAGCAACCGGAGCTTTAAGCAGCTCTGCTATATTGTCGCTTACAGCCTGTATACCGCTATTCTCCAGCACCATCGTTGTTAAGGTCCGATATATTTCTTCCGAGCGTCGCAGCAGCTCTGCCTGCCGATTCAACACCATATCCATGACACGCTGTGTAATATCCGTATATGGAATATCGGCCGGAATCTCAATCACGGGCAGGCCGCAGGCATTGCTTTCCTCCAGCGCACTGCGGGGAATTTCCTTGAGAAAGCGGGTCGGTTTGATCGCAAGTGCCGCGGCCCCGCCCTGATGCAATAGTTGAATAATTTGACACAATACCTCAGGCTCATGACGGATGGAATAAGCGGTTGTCATCAATAATACGCCTTCCCTGATCCAGCCCTTCAAGTCAGGGACCTCCATAATATCAATAAAACGGACAATCCGATTTAATCCCTGCTCTCCGCTTAGTACCTTCGCCTCCTTCAATACGGGCATTGTCATAAGCTCCTGAACGGTTACACCCGGTATTTTCATATGGACAGACCACCTTACTATTTATTTTGCGGTAATGGCACATATATTTAGGATTTTGCAAAGTTCTCGCCTAACTTAATTTTCAGGATAGTGTACCAAAAAAGTATACAAAACAAAACCTTTTACCGTATGGAACGCAAATAAACCGCCCTTTCAGGAAAAGGCGGTTATTTCAATACCCTATTATTTTATGAGTCAGGCTTATCCTGCCTGGACTTCATCATTCTCCCGCTGCCACTGATGCGGCTGCGCCAAGCGCCACAATCGGATCAATGGCACGGATGCCCAGCCTGCGCTCCAGCTCCGGTGCGAAGTTCATCGTCACAAAACCCGTACAGGCCAGCACGATTGCCTCTGCTCCCTTCTCCTGAAGACGCAGCGCCGCTGCCATCGCAGCCTCCTTGCCTTGCGGAGTGTTCAGGTCCAGCGTCGTACGTACACCCTCAGGGCGCTCTGTGCCGATGTAAGACTCACCCAAGATACAGCGGATCAATGGGGGCGCCTCCTCCAAAATGGTCAACACACCGACACGACTGGCCGCTGTCAATGCCAGATGCGCCGCACAGGAGCCTGCGCCGTATACAGGTACAGTCACCGCATGGCGGGTCTCCTCCAGTGCCGGATCAGCCGCGCAGCTAATGCCAATGGACGTGCAGCCCTGCTCGACGAGCTGTTGCGCTGCGGCCACAATTTTAGGCACCGATTCCCGATCCGTTGCATCATCGTAGATTCCCTGCGGCTGGTCAGGGATACATACACTGGTGACAGGCAGCCCGTAGCGCTGCTCGATGACCCGGCCGTGAAGACCAATAGCTACTTCGTCTTGCATGGTAAGCACCCTGATAATTCCAAGCATGATGAATTCCCCCCCGTTTTTACAGCTCCTGCTGTTTCTCATCCACCTAGCACTCCAGCAGTTGCCCGGCTTTCATAATCAGGCGGTCATCCAGATACACATCCGGTCGCTGAACGACACCATCAATATGTACACCCGCAGCGATGGTCCCGCCAAAAGTATTATTGCTGCCAAAAGCCACATGAATCGTGCCGTACACCTTCTCATCTTCCAGTACGACACCCGTAATACGTGCTTTATCGTTCGTTCCGATACCGAACTCGGCCAGCATTCTGCCGTCACCTTCGCCCAGTATTTCCAGCAAGGGCTGCCCCGTTTCCCCTTCTGCGGCTGTCAACCTGCCATTTTCGACCGTCAGCAACAGCGGCTCCTTCAAGGCACCGATTCCTGCAACAGAACCGTCCACCACAATCTGGCCTTGCGCCGTCCCCTCCAGCGGAGCAATATACGCTTCACCGGAAGGAAGGTTGCCGGATTCGCCAGGGTTCAGATACATGCCCGTGCTGGGCACACCGTTGCGACCCTCAATGGTGAAGCTCAGGCTGTACCCATCCTTCTCGATCCGCACCTGCTTGGCAGCCGTCAATAATGCGGTCACCTCTTCGGTCAGCGCCTTGACCTTCGGATAATCAGCAGCAATCGCTCCGTTCATGAACATATCGTCCGTCATGCCAGGCATCGTCGCCAGACGCGCTCCAGCGGCTGCGGCTTGCTTGCGGGCATGGGTATGCGTCAGCGAATACCGGGTGACACATACGACAACATTGGAGCGAAGCATGGCTTCGGCGACAGGTGCCGGAGGCTCTTCCCCCGATTTGGAGCGTACCTTCATCGTCAAAATAGCAGCTTCTGCGCCCAGCGCCTTGCCAGCTTCATAAATGGACTCGCCCAATTCCTTTTTATCATCGTCCGTTACCACCAGAAGCGTCTCTCCAGCGGTAAGTCCCAAACATTTTTGCAATACATTTTTACTAATTTCAACACGCTGTTGGCTCACATTCCTTACCTCCTATTTTTAGACTCCTTATACCATTTCCGATACCAGCTTGCCGATCAGGGCATTGGACAATACGACGGGAACCCCCGCGTAACGCGCTGCCAGTTCCCTATGAACATCCGTATAACCCATACAATCCAGCACGATAAGATCAGCCTGATCCTTGAAATGCCTGGCTGCCTGGCGAAATTCCTCTTCACTACTGCTGTAAGGCGAGGCCGCCGCAAACCCGGGATTCATTCCGTGGGGACTGAATTTGAGCTTGAGATTGTCCTTCTGCTCTTCCAGCGGACCAATCAGGCCGACCCGCCGTCCGCCGGACATCGCCTTAATGACAGGAGGAAGCACATGGTCCGGCTCAATCAAAAAGGCGGTTCGGGTATGCAATCCCGGAAATACGCCGGTACATAGCAATAAAATCGTACGGATGCCCTGTTCCTCCATGTGCGTGATTTTCTCCTGAAGCAGCGGCTGGATTTTTTCGCGTGATATGACCACCGACTCTCCGGTCGTCAGGCGGGAGGTCAATACATACTCTCCTGGCGACGGAGACAGATGCTCTTGTATATAAGCAAAAGAAAGACCATCCAGCGCGCCTGCTTGTACCAGTTTTGCACGTCCTTCCAGTGCCCGTTCCACGATAGGAGCCACATCTGTCCGGGGTGCTTGCCCAATCGTAATCATCCCAAGCTTATCCATCTTCAATCCCCTGCTTTCGCTTCCATTTTATTTTACGCTCCTGACGGCAAAGGGCAAGCCCATGGCCTGCCCTGTTTAGCATCAGCCGTGGTTTTGCGCACTGCCTGCTGTCTGAAGTATCTTCATGGAGCCGTACAATTCGGTAATTTTGACAAATTCCTGCGAGTCATAAAATGCACAAGTGCCATTCGTAAATTCCTTGGCCGTTTCAATGGAAAAACGTACGGCTGCCGCGATATCAATCTCATGACTCGCCCCGGTCCCACATCCTGGTACGGCTGCCTGCGCTGTAATAGCCACACCAACCACAGGCGCATCCGTCGCTACAGCAGGCTGTAAAATGGAATTAATATGGTATAAGTCATTACCGTACGGCGTGATATCCTGAGTGGTTACCGGAAAAGTAACGGGCAATTGTCCCGTAGTCTGCTCCATCAGGCGCAGCAGATCCTCACTGACTCGCAAAATATAGCCTTCCTTCACCGTGGGTGAAATTGCGATTCCTTTATGATTAATAACACGATTGCCCTTGGTGGTATCAATGGACAGAATAGCTTCCATCTCGGGAACAATCTCGTGACGATTCATTTCCAAAATGTCCACAGGTGAGTCCATAAAATCAACCGGCTCGTGCGGGCGGGTAGGCGCATCCGGACAAATATGCGTAGTTGCGATCACATCACCCTTCAGCTTGTCACCTTTAATCTGCATATCCGCCAGCTTCAGCCCAGCGGCAACCGCTGCAATAGCTCCATCCGCATCAGATACAAGACCAATTCGGGAAGGACGTGCGCCAATCCCGCCTAGACGTCCTACAATGCCGAATGTCGGTGCTGTACCTCCCGAGCTTTTGCCTTCCGTACCCGGAATAAGAATTTGTATAAAATCCGTACTTCCCTTGGCTCCTTTTACCTGTTTTACCGTTACCACAATGTCCTCGTATCCGGCGAAAAGCTGCTTAACCCGCTCTCCGTTCACATAGGCGCTGTCCAGCGCTTCGAATACGGTTAATGTCTGTTGAAGTGCCATCGTTGCATTCCTCCCGAAATCATTTTATAGATAGGACAGTATAGGCTTATGGATAATTTGCTCAATCGGTTGCAGCAGCTTGGTGTTAAACATGGTCGTACTCAGCAGCAGCTTTTCCTTCGGTACCACGAGGACAGCCAGACGCTGTCCTTGGGCTACGGCGGCTGTGATTACAGGTCTGCCTGTATCCATATCCAGTGTCATGATCAGATCTGGAAATGTCGCCAGCCGCTCCCCATCAAGCTCCAGGGACATGTACTCATTCCAGAAGGTCATTTCGTAGGCCCTGCCGCTATCGGTAATGCGAACCAACCCGGCATCAAAGCCCCCCGATGTTTCAAGTTGGCATTCTGTTACTTCTCCTGCGGCGATAACCTTGCCGCCCAGCTCAGTGGCCACGGCTGCAATCGCCGCTTCGCCTTGATGGGCCAGCATTGCTTCTCCAACAGCAATTGCCCGGGAAATGGCTCCTGGTGCACCGTTGGCTCTCGCATAAGCGGCCGTCACCGGATTCCGCGCAACCGCTACAATTCCTCCTGCCTCTACCGAGGCTTTACGAACCAGTGATGCAGCATGGTCCAGGGAGCCTGAAATACCCACTTCAATATAATGCTCTCCGCGTCCGCCCACCGCAGCCTGATGGCTTACGTAATCTGGCAGCTCGGTCAAATTCATAGAGCCCATCGTGCCTGTCGGATGTGCCCGGCCATTACATGCAAAATCCACAACCGGGACACCGCTCAAGGCCGATTGAAACCAGCCATTAATCGTTGTTTCGCCGCCATTTTCATTCGTATGCAAAGCCCGGACACCCTTCCCTGTCATGGAGGACACCAGTTCCAGCGCCTTCACATAATGAACAGGCTTCACATATTTATTCGGAGCAGCCGGGGCACCGACGACAGCCACAGTGACGAAGAGATCGTCATCTGCGAAGCTTTCGACGGATACCAGCTTCGGCTGTCCCACTTCAAGAGCCAGCTTTCCGATCCGCAGACCTTCTTCAATCCAGCCTCCGCCTCCACCGCCCAAAACAGCACCGCCATAAACGGCATATTCAACAATTCTTTCATCCAACTTCAAAGTGTCCATCTGCATCATCTCACTTTTTTAGTTTAAATACGGAATTAAAGAAGTTGTACAGCGCATCCCCTGCGATAAAACCTGCGGCCAGAATCGTCATGGAAGAAACGATCTCCTTTTTCGCAAAACGGGTTACGAGATAGCGGATCGCTATGCCGACCAGCACAGCCCAGCACGCGTTCGCTGTCGCAATCAGCAGCCCTGTCGCGAACATAACACCCAGCTGGCGTTTGGAGCCACCTATGAGCTGGAGAATTGCTCCTGGTATCGCCCACAGCAAAAGCTGGCTTGCCACACCCGGTGTAGCTCCGGCCTGAATGGTGGATACATATACCTTATCAATCGGTGGCACCAGATTTTGCGCAAAATAACTCGGATAAGCCAGAGCTACGGTCACCAGCGCAACAGCAAAAGCAATCAGAGCCGTTATATACTGCTGCTTTCTGCCTTCCCGTTCCAGCTCCTTATCCTTACCGTTGCCGCGCAGGATATAGCCTGTTTTCAAATCAAAGCCCATATCGGCAAAGGCGGGGCCTGTAGCCGCGCTAAACCCGGCCAGCAATGCTAGGGCCACGGGTGGAAACCCGATCATCATACCGCCCAGCAAGGTAATAAAGGCCACCGCAAAGGCAGGGAACCACCCGGAATGCATGGCGGCAATGCCAACAATAATTTCATGCACGAACGCGGCAAAAGCTGCAAACACGATAAAGCCGATCAGCATGCCCACCGACATGTGTGTTACCAGCCCTCCGATGATCGCGATCAGCAAGGAAATTGCCAGATACGCGATGAATCCAAGTCCAAGAGTACGACGAGCCTCTGCAATCGGACGGGTGTATTCTTCATCCTGCGAAGAGGCTTGCACGGGAGCCCCATCCACGACAATGTCACTCGTGCCGGATGCTTCATTTGATGCTTTATCCGAAAGCACGGCGGTGCTGTCCTTTTTTTTGCCGGAACGGCCGAACACAAGTAAAGCAGCCTGAATCAACGCCACAATGCCCGCCCCGATCATCACTCCATGGGCAATGTATAGTGCATTTACATCAATCTGAAACAGCGGCATGGAATACTGGCGAATCAATAGGCCGACACCAAACATGCCCAAGGCCCAGATATTACCAATAAAAGCGACACCAAAGGCAGACATCGGAATGCTGAGATAAGAGCCAACTACCCCGATCAGTGCGCCTACACCCAGCAATCCGGCACGCTTGCCTCCCTTGTCCCCTGCTCTGATAGATTCTGCTGTCGCAACACCTGGCGCCCAGGTACCCGAGGCGGGAAACAGTCTGGAATCAAAAATTTTATACAGTATCGTTGCATCTGCAAACATAGCCAATGCCGCTCCCAGTAGCATGGGTACGACCAAATCGGGCGTTCCCATGAGATAGGGAATTCCAATCGGAATCAGCAGGCTATTGGCCGCCCCGAAGGTAGCCGAGGAAATCGCCGTCTGCACCAGATTCTGACGATGTACCGATTTATAACGTAAAAACCAGTTAAACGGTATACGTGAAATCAGCATCGCAATTAACGCTCCGATGATGGCCGTGTTTGGGGTCACTCCCAGGCTGGTTACGATCTGCATTCCAATAATCGCACCCAGAACGCTTGTAACCACAATGAGAATAAATGCAAAAGGCTCAAACGTTTTCGGGTGACGTTTTTCTTTTTCGTTTTCCATATGACCCTCCTGTGGCTTAGACATGATGTATTTCTTCCTCTGTTGAGTAGGTTTAACTTATGTTACTGCAACTTTCCTTCCATAAACAATGTTCGTCCTGACCAAAACAAAGGCTTGTTTATTGTGCACACAGGATAAATATTGATATATATAGCGCTCCCATTACATTTTATCCCTTTATCGTGTAAAGTAATATAACATAAATTCAAAAAGAACGCGTATAGCCCTTTAAAACAGCACCTATTACCTCATCATGAATAGACTGATAACTAACAGAGGATTACCTTTTTCTTTAATCACAAGTCAAGCGAGGTTCTTATGGCGAAATCCTATACCAAAGCACAGATTCGCAAAATCACCAGTCGTTTCGGCCTGATCCCGTTAAAATCAAGGTTAGTCTCATCACTGTACCGAAAAAATGCAGTAATCCAGGTGAAAACGAAAAAGGGAACTTATGCATTAAAGCCCTTTAGCCGCACTAAGATGGTCCGCTCAAATACAATCCAACAGATGGAGCAGGCTGCAAGCATGATCAGGCTTTTGAAAAAGAGAAAGTATAGCTACATGCCCGCGTGGCTTCCAACACATTCCGGGAAGCTATGGACTTTACATCAAGGGACGCCATTTTATATGAGTCAGTGGATCAAGGGACGGGGATTGGAGAATGCTGAAGATTTTGAAAAGCTTGGGTGGGCACTTGCCACGCTTCATGCCACGTCCACTGGCTTGTATCGGATTGGAAGGGGAAAATCCCCTACGTCTCAGCAATTGAAGATATGGAAAAAACAGGATCGTCTTTTTCAAAAAAAAATAAAAAAAATCAGCCGTCATGACACAAAATACCGCAACTGGTACAACACTCACGGCAAAGACTGCCAACGTTTATCCAGGCGGGCATGGAAGGATTTGCAGGACACATCCATTGTTAAGCTGTTTCAGAAGGAAAATCGTTCCCACGCTTTGATACACAGCGACATCACGATCCCCAATGTCATGATTTCAGATAATGGTCAACTGAAAATCATTGATTGGGATCGGGTTAAGGTCGGCTCAGTCTATGCAGATCTGGCAAAGGCCCTTATGAATACGACCCAATTCAATCCTGAATTTGTGCAATCCTTGCTGAAGGGATACCAAAAGCGCAAACCACTAAGCCCAACTGAACGAAAAATGGTTACAGCCTTGTATACACTGCCACGTGAAGCGTGGCATGCCTCCCTACACCCGAATCGCTCAAGAGACCGCGAGATCCTGGACAATTGGGGTCATTCGTGGCCCCTTCGTTTACAAATCATTCATATTTTGCAGGAATGGTCCATGTATAAAAGAAAGTGAGGATCAAAATGTCGATTTTATCAAATGTTGAGCAAATGTACAGAATCAAAATTCAACGTGCTCGTCAAAAAAAGAACATACACAAGATTGAGACCGCCAGCATGACCTATTGTTTAAAACCCTACAACTTTCCAGAAGATGAAATTCGTTTTATTACACGTGCGTTGTCCTTCCTGGATGAGCGCGGGTTCACCCATAGCCAAAAGGTTTATCCGACAGTACAGCAAACCGCTTATATGACCCATGAAGGCGTTTCGTATACGTTAACCAATTGGGTGGATGGACGAAGACCCAAATTTACAAAAAGAATAGATTTCAAAAAGGGGATTTCCACCTTAGCCAAATTTCACTCCAGCGCCGCAGGCTTTCCTATCACCGAAACTCCGGCAGCCAGAATACGTTACGAAGGCTTGGGTGATGAAATTGCTGGATACAAAAAACGCCTCAATCCCTACAAAGACACAGCACATCTCGTGGCTCTCTGTGAGGAAGTGACGCATCGTTTACAGCAGCCCAAGGTTCGAGAAGCAATCGACTCAGAGCAAAAAGCTGGCGCATTTATACATGGCGATTACAATTATCCCAATCTGATTAAAGACAGACAGCTCAAGATCCATTTAATTGATTTTGAAAATTGCTCTCTGCATGTAAGAATGAAAGACTTGTCCCATCTTCTTCATCGAAATTGTCTTTGGAACGGGACTAAGATGCTACGCGCGATCGACTACTATCAACGATATCGTCCGTTGAGCGCCCATGATTTACATTTGCTTCACACGCTTTTGATCTCTCCCTATCATGTGGTTCGCAACATCAGAATAGGCGGCATCCGTTCTGCCAAACGTGTTATTCCATCTTTTGTGCAGTTAAACCAATACCGACGTGAGCTTAGAGCGCTGCTATAATTTGTCGGCTTGGAACTAAACACGAAAACAGACCGAACGAAACGGTCTGTTTTTTTATGCTCTGAAAGTCATCTACACGATAAGCGTTGCCACTAAACCGTATTTATCGGCTGATTGTACCGGTACACTTGAAGATTTATAGCATTGTAGCCAGTACATCCTCTTTATACAATAATGCTAAGGCTCAAGGATCATTTGTCCCAAAAGAGAATTTGGGAAACTAACAATAGAGGTGACTGCACATGTACATCATGACAAAAGAAGAAATAAAGGCTTATCTAAACAGGATTGGAATTCAAGACATTCTACCTCCTACCCCATCCTATTTATTTGAACTGCATAAGGCCCATGTGAAACATCTTTCGTGGCAAACGGTGGACATTTTTGCAGGAAAGCCGGCAGCCATTGGTTTTCAAGAATCCGTTCAACTTATTTTACAGGGGAGAAGCGGTTATTGTTTTCATCTGAATGGTGCCTTCAGCGCACTACTACATTCACTGGGCTACAAGGTCCGTCTGCATCGTGCCGGGGTTCAGCCTTTAGGGGCAGAGCCACGTATCAATTCATTTCATCTTGGGTTAACCGTGAACTTGCTAAATGAGCAGCACGAAGAGGAAGTATGGATTGTTGACGTTGGTTTAGGCGATATGCCATATGAGCCTGTTCCACTCCGTATGGGCACTTATGAACAAGCCCCTCTTCAATATAAGGTTACGGAGTCCGGAGTTGTTGCAAAAGGCTGGCGGTTAGAGCATGATTCGCTTGCTTCATTTGTCGGTGTTGATTATGACCCTACGGTTGTTCGAGACTTGGAAGAGTTTATGCCAAAACATCATTTCTATAGCCGATCAGCGGATTCTCCATGGTTCAACCTGTTTCTGATTCGGCAAAGACAAGCATTAGAGACGAATGAACTAAGAGGCTGTATTTGGAAAAAACACGGGCTGAACGGATTGGAAAAAATAGAGCTGGATCATAAATCGCAGTGGCTGGAAGTGTTGGCAGATGTGTTTGGTGAGCCGCTTGTCAACTATAGTCACCAGGAACGGGACGAGTTATGGAAAAGAGTATTTGCGGCTCATACGGAATGGAAGAAATCAATCATTTCCTTATAAGTATTACGCTCTTCCTCGGTTGCGTTGATTGGACCGCCACGGAGGGAGAGCGTTATTTTCTCGTGACTTTTCACATATCAATGATGGACAATCATCTGGAATAACTCCTTCATCAAAAAAAATCCGGTGGCAAGCACTTGGAAACTCCAGTGCTTGCTACTGGATTCCTCATAGGTTACGCAGCCGATAGATATCTCTGTTCAGCTACGACGCCGTCCATCACAACTCATTACTCTAGCTATCGCTTTTGCTTTTGGCTTACCTTAAGCTTACTAATTTTTATCGATTCAACAGACTGCCTACATACCTGAGCAGGTCGTTGGCGCTGGCACCTGTATAACCGTGTTCCTCAATCAATCGCTTAATCACCTCATTCATGCGTTTGAGCTGATTAGCATCGGGTGTTTTGGTCGAGGTCGTAATTTTGACAATATCCTTTAAATCTGCGAACAGCTTTTTCTCAATCGCTTCTCTCAGCCGATCATGATGATGATATTCGAACTTGCGTCCCTTGCGTGAGTAAGCGGAAATCCGGATGAGAATTTCTTCGCGGAATGCCTTTTTCGCATTTTCCGATACCCCAATCTGCTCTTCAATCGAACGCATCAGCCGCTCATCCGGGTCGAGTTCCTCATCCGTAAGCGGATCGCGAATTTTCACCCAATTGCAGAAAGCTTCGATGTTATCCAGATAGTTGTCGAACAGCGTCTTGGCTGATTCCTCGAACGAGTACACAAAGGCTTTCTGGACTTCTTTTTTCGCCAGCTCATCATACTCCTTACGGGCCACGGAAATGAAATTCAGATAGCGCTCCCTTTCCTCCTTCGTAATAGAAGCATGCTGATCCAGACCATCCTTGATGGCTCGTAAAATGTCCAGTGCATTGATGGATTCTACATTTTGCTTAATGAGCGCACTGGAAATGCGGTTGATGACGTACCTTGGATCTACCCCGGACATGCCTTCCTCCAGAAACTCATTTTGCATTTCCTTCAGATCGGCTGCCTTGTAGCCTTCCACCTCTTCGCCATCATACATACGCATCTTTTTGACCAGATCCATGCCCTGCTTTTTCGTCTCCTTCAAGCGGGTAAGCACGGAGAAAATAGCAGCCGTCCGCAGCGCATGAGGGGCGATGTGAACATGCTTCATGTCGCTTTGTTCAATGAGCTTGGCGTAAATTTTTTCTTCTTCCGAGACTCTAAGGTTGTAAGGAATCTGCATCACGATCATCCGCGATTGCAGAGCCTCGTTCTTTTTGTTCGAGATAAAGCTTTTATACTCCGACTCATTCGTATGGGCAACGATCAGCTCATCTGCACTGATTAACGCAAAACGTCCCGCTTTAAAATTACCCTCCTGGGTCAGAGACAGCAAATTCCACAAAAACTTCTCATCGCATTTCAACATCTCCTGAAACTCCATCAGTCCACGGTTGGCTTTGTTCAGCTCTCCGTCAAAACGATATGCGCGCGGATCGGATTCCGAGCCATACTCTGTAATCGTAGAAAAGTCGATGCTGCCCGTCAAATCAGCAATATCCTGTGACTTCGGATCAGAAGGACTGAATGTACCGATGCCGATCCGATTTTCTTCCGATATAAACACCCGCTCCACGCGGACCTTTTCAATATCGCCATCAAATTCCGTGCGCAATCTCATCTGGCAGGCTGGGCAGAGATTACCTTCAATACGCACGCCCAGCTCCTTTTCAAATTCGGGACGCAGCTCATGGGGAATCAGATGAAGCGGGTCTTCGTGCATGGGGCAGCCTTCAATCGCGTACACTGCTCCCTGATCCGTTCTCGAAAATTTCTCCAGACCACGTTTTAGCAACGTGACCAGTGTCGATTTCCCCCCACTGACAGGTCCCATTAAGAGAAGAATTCGTTTGCGCACATCCAGTCGTCGAGCTGAGGAATGGAAGTATTCCTCCACCAGCTTTTCCAGCGCCCGGTCCAGCCCAAAAATCTCCTGCTCGAAAAATTTATATCGCTTATGTCCCCCAACCTCTTCTACACCAAAAGATTCAATCATCTTGTAAACCCGTGCATGAGCGGTCATCGCCGGCGTCGGGTCTTTCTTGAGTATCTCGATATACTCTCTAAAAGTGCCGCTCCAGGCCAGACGGTTGTTTTCCGCCCGGTACTCCGCAACGCGTTCAAAAATATTCATGCTCGGTTCCTCCCATGACTGCGTAATGACTATCCTCCACTCTGGATGGTTAATGGCTACACTCGTCCACGCCTTTCAGGATATGATGCAATCCTCTTAAAAAAAGTGTAATACATACCTATGCAGATTGATTTCAGAATTGACCTATTTTGTGACAGATTCCCCTGCTTTTTCGAAAAACAGAGAGATGCACTGTGCTAAAATATACAACAAAGACGCGGACCTGACGCATTATGGTACAATATAAGCTCGGAATAATGGGATAAAGGAGCGGGAGAAGCATGGCGGTTCGGCATGAGACGGAGCTGTACGCTCCAATCAAAGCCTTTTTTGAGAGCTTGGGATACGAAATCAAGGGAGAAGTGCGTAACTGCGATTTGGTGGGTATGAAACCAGGACAACAGGAGCCACTGATTGTGGAGATAAAAAAAACGTTCAATCTGGCACTGGTGCTGCAAGGCATGCAGCGCCTGAAGCTAAGCAGCAATGTGTATGTGGCGGTGGAACGAAACCGTGCGAAAAAAGGGGCTGTCAATCAGCGCTGGAACGAGCTGGTCGGACTGTGCCGCCAGTTAGGGCTGGGCATGCTCACCGTCACCCATTACAAGACCAAGCCGCCGCTCGTAGAGATACTTTGCAAGCCGGCGGGCACGAACGGTGGTGACCGCAAAACGGCGACAGCCCGCCCCGGCTCGCGCAAGGAAAAGCTGCTGCGAGAGTTTCACGCACGCAGCGGCGACCATAACACCGGCGGCAGTACCCGGCGCAAGCTGGTCACGGCCTATCGGGAAAAAGCGCTGCGCGTGGCCGCGGCCTTACAGGGCCTGGGGGAAGCCGCACCGGCGCAGCTCGCCCGTACAGCAGCCGTCAGCGGGGCCGCAGCCGTGCTCCAGCACAACTACTACGGCTGGTTTGAGCGTGTAGCTCGTGGCCGCTACAGGCTGACCCCGTTTGGCGAGGTTGCCCTGAGCGAGTATGCGGCAGTACTGCAAGAGCAAGGCACCGAAACAGCCGCTGGCAAGGCTGTAGAGCCAGATGACGGTGGCGGACAACGGCGGATCGCGGAAGCACCAGCCGCCTACTCTGCCACTACGAATGCGGAGGATCACTGAGAAGCCCGCCACTCACCCCTCGAATACTGAGGACCGTCGAAAAGCCTACCGCTTACTTCTCGCACTACGAATTGCCGGAAGTTCTGCTGTAGCAAGCAGATCATTCGGCCCCAGCTAGCTTCGCGCAGTGAATTCACTGATCGTCTCACCGATCAAATTCATGCCCATGAGTAGCTGCTCACGGCCCGGATGGCTGAAGTTCAGGCGGATATGGGACGCACCTTCAGTACCAACCGCGCACAACTCTCCTGGCATAAAAGCTACACCCTTGGGTAAGGCCGCCTTTAGCAGCAGTGCGCTGTCCAACCCATCGGGCAACTGAACCCATACATACATGCCGCCAGACGGAATATGATACGTCACATCTTTCCAAAATGGGCGCTTGAGCAGCTCCAGAATTAACTGTAGACGTGTCGAGTACTCTTTGTTCAGCATGGCTAAATGCTCGTGCCATTGAAACCGCGAGCTGGTCAGCAACTGGAACAGGAGTCGCTGGTTCATCGTACTGGACTGCATATCGGCCAACTGCTTCAAAGCGTACATACCTTCGATCAACGGGGCGGGGCCTGACGCCCATCCGGTTCTCAGTGCGGGCGCTACCGTTTTGTTGAATGAACCGATATATAGCACCTGACCGCCCTGCCCCGCATGATCCAGCGCAAATAACGAAGGATAAGCTTCTGCAAATTTCCGACTTTGTCCATGCGGGCTCTTGTCGCCGGATTCATTTTTTTGTTTAAAATGTAGCTCTCCGTAAGAGTCGTCCTCCACGATCAGCACCTGATGGAGCCTGCACAGCTCCAAAACCTCCTGACGTCTGGCCGCGCTCCATAAGGAACCGGTAGGGTTCGTAAACGTGGGTGTCGCAAAAAAAAGCTTGGGATGGTGTTGAATGATTAAGGCTTCAAGTTGATCGGGACGCACACCTTCTCCATCAGATTCAACGGGAACGATCTGCGCTCCTTGCATCGACAGCACTTGCAGACATCCGGGCGACGTCGGATTTTCGACTAACACCGGGTCGCGTTCATCCACCATCAGCCTTACGATCAGGTCAATGGCCTGCTGACTGCCTGTTGTCAGGAGAATCTGTCCCGGTGGCACTCTAACTCCTTTGCGCTGTTCCCACTCTCCTGCAAGCCACGCCCGCAAAGGAAAATAGCCCTCCGGTTCACCATACTGGAGGGCGTCAGGGCCAGAACCAAATACATCATGAGCCGCTTCTTCCAGCAGCTTCACCGGAAACAGCTCTTGTGCAGGCAATTCTTCAGCCAAAGATATAAAGGAGTGTCTTCTCGCATTTTCCCGGATATGACGCACTGGAGAAGCCAACATTGCAGCAGTTCGTGAAGCAAAGGAATATTGCATGAACATCCTCCTTCTCCTGAAAAATAGGCTCACGACCTCCGGGTTGGCGCATCAGGCATACAGTTGCTTCGCTTGACGCGCGTACAAGGCATAACGTTCAATCGCCTGCGCCCGGCTGGACACGCCCAATTTCGCATAAATTTTACGTAGATAATTATCAATGGAGCGCCGACTGACTTCGATCTCGACAGCAATTTTGTCATATGTAATTCCTTGCACAATACGTTCCATAATGAAAATTTCGGTCTGTGTCAATTCGTCGAAAGGCTCAGAAGCCATAAGCGGCATAAAAGGCCAATTTCCACAACGAATCCAATCCATCGGTAACGAAGCAAATCCTTCGCGCAAACCGTTGATCAGATGGATCAACTGGCTTGGTGACGCCTGTTTGGATAGCATTCCATTCGCTCCCAGCGAAATCAGCTGTTGGAACAGCGTAATATTATCCTCATCCGTCATAATAACAATATGGCTGTCTGGAGACAAGGCCCGTATTTGAGTTAGGAACGGTTCCGCCGTTCCCTCAGGCAACCTGTAATCCATTAAAATGATTTCCGGCCGAATGGAGCAAGCCAATTCCAGACCTTCCGTCCCGGAGGAGGACATCCCTCTGACAAGCAAATCCTGCTGGTCTTCCAAAATAAGCTTTGTTCCCAGCATACTTGTAGGATGGATGTCTATGATGACCACCTGCCATACTTTTCTCATGTCTAAACCTCCTGATTTCGCAAAAAAATACATAAAAATTCATAGTTAACGAAAATGAATCTATAATTTGGGGTTGCATATGTAGAAATTGCGCAAATGTGAACGTATAAGAAGCGAAAACCGTTTAAGGAAATTGTATCCTAGGACTTCCTTCCGATGCAATCTCTTTTTCCAAATAATTTTATGCATCTATTTCGCTTTTGCGAAATAAATAGGCCCATGATAGAATTGGAACTGCAAAATAAAGACTGGAAATTAGATTTTACACGGGAGTTGAAAATCGCATGCAAGCTTCACCTGAACACCCTTCTGCCGAATCCCGGCGGGGCACTTCAAGAAAGGGGATGCCCGTAAAGGCTTTTCTGCTATTTTGGTTCCTGCTTATTATACTAGGTGCTCTCGCAACCTATCTGTACAGCAATCATTTGAAGCAGGAAATGTTGAACGAAATGCAAACCCATACGAACCAGCAGATTCAAGCGCTCAAAACCGACTATGAAAAACAGCTGGCTGCGCTTTCCAAGGAAGTTAACGGATTAGAGGGCAAAGTTCAGTCCTTCAATGAGCTGCTGACCTTTACCAAGGATAATGCAAACAATAAAACCGACAACAGCAATAAGCTTTACACCCAACTGAACGAAGTTAAGCAGCAGCTCAATACACTTCAGAAAAAAATGGACCTGCTGAAATGAATATGGATACAAAACAGGTAAATCGTTTCTTTATGTTGGCCCTTGCTCCTTTTATCGGTTTGTTGGGGTGTGTTTTGTTAATTCATCCCACATTTAGTTTTTCGGGGTCTACTGTCCCGAGTCTGCAAAAAGCCGAGGTCGTTCTACAAACGCAATCAGTAGGCAAGCAGCTCGATGAAGCCAAACAAACGGCAACATACACCTTGTCTACTATTCGCCGAACATCGGAACTGTACAAGCAAACGACCCAAACGATGAACCAGCTTGTCCAAACGGCCTCCACTCAATCCAAGCGTCCCGAAAAAATCTATAATCGACGCATCACCGCCAAGCTCGGGGTTCCTTATGAGCGTGTAGACAGCAACCGGATTACTATTGAATTGTTTAAGGTGAACCCGGGGATTTATCATGGCTATGCCATGAAGGTCAAGCTTAAAGATCCCGCCGCTATGAAAATGTCTCTAGGGAGCGATAAACTGGGCGGCTCCGAAACGACCATGCGTGCTGTTCTGAGACACGGAGCTGTCGCTGGTATTAATGCAGGCGGCTTTGCGGATGGAGACGACAAACGCTATCCATTAAGCACTACCGTCATGAACGGCCATTACCTGACCGGCTTTCAGCCCAGCTTTAAGGATTTGTCCTTCGTCGGATTGAGCAACACCGGCCAACTCATCGGCGGCAAGTTTTACAGTCAGGGAGCTCTGGACAGCCTGAAGCCTTCCTTTGGAGCTACCTTCGTTCCCGTACTGCTGCAAAGCGGTCAAAAGATGCCTATTCCGGATAAATGGAAGGTATCGCCCAAACGAGCGCCACGTACAGCCATTGGCAACTATAAAGATGATCAACTGCTCATTATTGTCGTAGATGGCTACAATGAAAGCGGGGGTTCAGGTGCAACACTGGAAGAACTACAAGGAAAAATGTACAATCTCGGCGTTCAGAATGCTTATAATCTGGACGGGGGCGGCTCTTCCTCACTCATCCTGAACAGTCGGGTCGTGAACAAGCCATCGGATGGCAATCTGCGTCCGGTCCCTACTCATTTTTTGTTCTATAAATAGGAGCTTATCGTTTACAAGCATGTAAACTACACTTGCTCCCTTATGCTCTATAAGAAAAAAAGCATCACGAACGAATGTCGTGATGCTTTTGCCCCATTTTAGGAGTACTGTGTCATTTCCGTCAAGCATTGAGCGCAAATATAACGATCTTTAAAATTGTTCACTTGCTCAACCGATCCGCAAAATACACATTTCGGACGATAACGCTCCAAAATAATATGGTCACCCTGAACCAAAATTTCGACAGGGTCTCCCTCATTCATTTGATATCTTTTGCGCAGTGATTTGGGCAACACTATTCTTCCCAGTTGATCAACTTTACGCACCACACCGGCAGGTTTCATCGTGATCGTACACCTCTCCTATTCATTATGTTTTGCAATTTTCTTCCCTGCGAAAAACTAGGTACAAAGACACTATTCTTTATGTAGTATTCGCTGTCTTTTTGTCGAATCCTGCTGATCACAGGAAATTTTATTACATTTTTTCATAAAATCATGAACCATATCAAAGTATGGCACAGAATGTCTGTAATATTTTATCGACCGGAATGTCCAATATCATTAGCTTTATCTGTGGATTTTACAAATTACCTTATTTTCAAACCCTGCGTTCGGGATCGTTGAACACAGATACGCGAGGCTTGATTAGCAACTAAGGTCCTGGTTCTTTATTCGCACTTATACTCACGCACTTGGTATATTCACGATAAACCTGGAAAATCCATTTGCCGCAACGCTTCATATACGATAATCGCAGCGGAATTCGACAAATTTAGCGATCTTACTTTATCTGACATAGGCATCTTGATGCATGTATCCGTGTTGGCAGCCAGAAGCTCGGGAGGCAGCCCCTTCGTTTCTTTACCAAATACCAGAAAGTCTCCATCCTGAAATGCAATATCACTATAACGCTGATTTGCTTTCGTGGTGGCATAAAAAAAGCGGCCTTCCTGATACTTCTCCTGCACCTCAGCAAAAGATTCATGGTATTCAATGTGGACCGCATACCAGTAATCAAGTCCAGCACGTTTTAACGTGGCATCGTCGGTACGGAAGCCCAGCGGCTTTACCAGATGCAGATGTGTTCCCGTAGCAGCACACGTTCTGGCAATATTCCCTGTATTAGCCGGGATTTCCGGCTCAACAAGCACAATATGTAATGGCATCACGTTTCGTTCCCTTCATTTTTGAACTGAAAAAATTTACACATTCTATTATTTTAACAAAATCGGTGAGATATGAACATCAAACCAAAAAATAATCGCTCTACACCACTAAAAGCCTTCCCCTATACACGTTCAGGGAAGGCTTTACTTTGTTTTTTTTCGATCTCCAACATTCGTGTATCGAAATATATGTCCGTTACAATCAGCTATGACGCTGCTTAAAGCTATCCATAAACTCGGCCAACGCTTGGCAGTTCTCCAGTGGAACGGCATTGTAGATCGAAGCGCGGAGCCCTCCTACACTGCGATGTCCCTTCAGACCGACGAAACCGGCCTGCTCAGACTCCTTAATAAATTGCTTTTCCAAGTCTTCATTGGCGAGGCGGAAGGTCACATTCATAATGGAACGGTCAGCGACATCTACACAACCACGGTAGAAGCCTCCACTGCTGTCAATACGGTCGTAGAGCAAAGCAGCTTTCTGCTGGTTGACGCGTTCAATGCCTTCCAGGCCGCCTTCTTCCTGAATCCATTTCAGCACTTCATTCACCATGTATATGGCAAAGGATGGAGGTGTATTGTAGAGAGAATTATTTTTTTCATAAGTGCTGTAGCGCAGCATGGTAGGAACGTTGTCCGGTGAGGACGTCAACAGTTCTTCACGAGCAATCACGACTGTTACGCCGGAAGGACCCAGATTTTTTTGTGCTCCCGCATAGATCAATCCGAATTGAGTAGCATCAAACGGCTTGCAAAAAATATCACTGGACATGTCCACAATTAACGGCACAGAACCGGTATCCGGAAATTGCTTGAACTGTGTGCCTTCAATCGTCTCGTTGGACGTAATATGCACATAAGCAGTATTGTCAGGCAAGTCCAAAGAATCCACATTCGGAAGACGCATATACTTTTCATCAGCAGAGGATGCAGCAATATGGGCCTTGCCCAAAAGCTTGGCTTCCTTATAAGCCTTGTCTGACCAACTTCCTGTCATGATGTAGCTTCCTGTCTGCCCTTCGCTCAAGAAATTTAAGGGCAGCATAGCGAATTGCGTACTAGCGCCTCCTTGCAGAAATAACACCTTGTAGCCTTCTGGATTGCCTAGCAGAGATAACAGACGTTCCTGCGCTTCATTATGAACAGATTCATACACAGCTCCACGGTGAGACATTTCCATAATGGACATACCTGTTCCCTGAAAATCTACGAATTCAGCTTGTACACGTTCCAGCACTTTGAGCGGCAATGCCGCTGGTCCTGCATTAAAATTATAGGCTCTCTTACTCAACAAATTCCCATCCCTTCTCTACTCTGGTGCGGATATTATCGCTATGATAGCAGTAATCATAAGAGCGTTCAAGACTTGTTAAAAAATCTTGCCGATTTCATTTACGATGTGACAAAGATGTGAATGTAAGTATATTTAACATCTTAACTTTGTGGTATTTAATTTAATGTTAAAAGGTCCCCGGCTTAAAAACCGGAGACCTATCTTGAATACTAACCGTTACCCACAGATAAATGGTTAGTATTCAAGGCAGCTATGCTGCTTGTTTTGTTAGCTAATGATTGTTCAAGGCAACCATGCAGCTCATTTATTAACTGCTATTAGCAGTCGAAATACAGGCTGTATTCGTGCGGATGAACACGGATGTTAACCGATTTGGCTTCAGAACGTTTAAGTTCTACATAGTTATCAATAAAGTCCTTCGTAAATACATCGCCTTCTGTCAAGAACTCGTAGTCGGCTTCCAGAGCGTCCAGAGCCTCATCCAGCGAAGCAGGAACACTGCGGATTTTACCAATTTCAGCCTCAGACAGCTCATAGATGTTCGTATCAAGTGGACCATATCCCAATTCGATCGGGTTCAGTTTGCGCTTGATGCCATCCAGACCCGCCATCAGCATTGCAGAGAAGGCCAGGTAAGGGTTAGCTGTGGAGTCCGGTGTACGGAACTCGATCCGACAGCCTTTAGGCGTAACAGCCGCTACTGGAATACGAACAGCTGCAGAACGGTTACCTTTGGAGAATACCAGGTTAACTGGAGCTTCATAGCCTGGAACGAGACGCTTGAACGAGTTCGTACTTGGGTTCGTCAAAGCGATCAGCGCTGGTGCATGGTACAGAATACCGCCAATGTAATGAAGGGCCAGCTCGCTCAGGTTAGCGTAAGCACCTTTTTCGTAGAACAAAGGAGTATCTCCATCGAAAATGGATTGGTGAACGTGCATACCGCTTCCGTTGTCTCCAAAGAGTGGTTTTGGCATAAATGTTGCCACTTTACCGTATTGACGAGCTGTGTTGTGTACAATGTATTTATAAACAAGCAGATTATCAGCTGTTTTCTTGAGTGTATCAAAACGGAAGTTAATTTCCGCCTGGCCTGCCGTAGCAACCTCATGGTGATGGCGCTCAATTCTCAGACCTGCTTCTTCAAGCAAACGGCACATTTCACTACGGATGTCTTGTTGGGTGTCTACTGGCGCTACAGGCACATATCCGCCCTTCACTCCCACTTTAAAGCCCAGATTGCCGCCCTCTTCCTTGCGATTCGTGTTCCAAGCTGCTTCTTCGGAATCTACGAAGAAGGAGGAGCTGTTCATACTGCTTCCGTAGCGCACTTCGTCAAAAATGAAAAATTCGGATTCAGGTGCAAAGTTAACTTTCGTACCTACACCAGCAGTTTTCAGGAATTCTTCTGCTTTTCTTGCAATGCCGCGAGGATCGCGGTCGTATTTTTCGCCGTCTGGCGTAGCAATGTCACACAGAATATTCAGTGTAGGATGCTGAGTGAAAGGGTCGATAAAAACCGCTTCCGGATCGGGCAGCATAACCATGTCGGATTCCTCGATGCCACGATAGCCGGGGATGGAAGAACCGTCGAAAGCAACACCGTTAACAAATGTTTCTTCATCTACTTCGGAAGCTGGCAACGAAATATGGTGAGCACGGCCGGACAAATCTACAAAGCGAAAATCTACCCACTCAATATTATTTTCCTGAATTGTTTTTAATACATTTTCAACGGACATGTCTTCTTCCTCCCAATTTTCCGAACATTAAGTCTTATACAACCCTGAAATGTTCATGATCGAATGTTTTTTTCTGTCGTCATTATAAATCTCAAACATGACACGGGTCAATAGCTATGTAAGGTATTTTTTAAACTAATGTTAGATATGCTTACGCTCTTGATAACATTTGAATAGCACAAAAAGCCCGAAACCTCGGGCTTTTGGGGCGATTTTAATCAAATTACTGCGTTGCGGCAAAACTTTTATGCATTAATGTTAAGTATTGGTTTTAAGAAATGGTACTGGGCGTATGAAATGTTTTTCCTACAGCTGGAGCCAGCAATTCCAAATCTTTCAGCAAATCTGAAAATTGATCCGGGAACAGGGATTGTACACCATCACCCGTCATCGAATTGTCAGGGTCTGTGTGCATTTCAATAATCAACCCATCTGCTCCGGCAGCCACGGAAGCCTTCGTCATAGGAACAACCAGCTCACGACGACCCGTGCCATGGCTCGGGTCGGAAATAACCGGCAAATGGCTCAGTTGTTGCAGAACAGGAATAGCTGACAGGTCCAGCGTATTTCTCGTGTAGGTTTCAAATGTCCGGATTCCGCGCTCACACAGCATAACATTCGGGTTACCGCCCGCCAAAATATACTCGGCAGCATTCAGGAACTCATCGTAAGTCGAACTGAAACCACGTTTGAGCAGTACTGGTTTGCCACAGGTTCCCAGCTTGCGCAACAGATCAAAGTTCTGCATGTTACGTGTACCTACTTGCAAAATATCCGCATATTCCGCACAGATATCCACGTATTCGGGTGTCATAACCTCTGTGATGGTCAGCAGGTCATGCTTCTTGCCCGCCTCGGCCATCATGATCAAACCTTCTACACCCGTTCCTTGGAAGCTGTAAGGACCCGTACGTGGCTTAAAAGCACCTCCACGGAGAACTTGTGCGCCCGCTGCTTTAACCAATGAAGCAATTTCGTCAATCTGCGCAGCAGACTCAACGGCGCATGGTCCACCCATAATAACAAGCTCGCCTCCACCGATATTCACACCTTTGATAGAGATGACGGTATTTTCGGGATGAAAATCACGGCTCGCCAATTTGTAAGACTTCGATATTTTGACTACATTCTCTACACCCTTCATTTGGCGCAGGTGTTCAGCCAACTTGGGCTCTACACTGCCGATCAGCCCGATAATCGTACGATCCGATCCATGGGAAACGTGAGCCTGCAAACCTTCTTTTTCAATAACTGCAACAATAGCCTGGATATGTTCTTCAGGTGTTTGGACACCAGCGATAACGATCATATTTTTCTTCCTCTCTATTAAACATATTTTATGGATCACGTATAGATGATATTATGACACTTAAACGCTTGTTCGCTTTTAAGCTTTTATTCGTTAAAGTAAATATACCTGTTTTGCCTGTACACGTCAAGACTTAATTATCCTGAATACTGGCCTGCAATTTCGATCCTCGTGATGCCGATTTAGTCCGGGTGGGTCTATCGTCCAATTCAAAAAAGCTGCTATCCGGGAGTCCCTTCCCGAATAGCAGCTATGATCAGTTTACAAATTATTTAGTCGTTTTTGACTTTTCACGCACAGGAGGCAACAGCTTCTTCATATCAATCGTCCGCTGAATCTCCCATGTATCCGGGTTAGCCGGATCATATTGCTCCAGATACAAAATAACCTCTTTCGTAATCAACGTAGGCGTAGAAGCTCCAGAGGTCACTGCTACCTTGTGAACACCCTCCAGCCATTCCCGCTTCAGCTCGGTTACATCGGAAATACGGTAAGCTGTTGTACCCGCAATTTCCTCAGACACCTGAGCCAATCGGTTTGAATTGTTACTGCGCGGATCACCAACGACAATCACCAGATCCGCCTGTCCGGCCTGCTCCGCTACCGCTTCCTGACGCACTTGCGTGGCCAGACAGATTTCATTGTGTATCTCGGCACCCGGGAACTTCTCCAGCAGCTTTTTCATAATGTGCTTGATGTCCCACTGACTCATGGTCGTCTGATTCGTGATTAGAATTTTGTCCGCACACAAGGTAAGGCTGTCGATCTCCTCTTCCTTCTCGATCAGATGAACATGGTCGGGCGCAATGCCGATGGCCCCTTCCGGCTCAGGATGATTCTTTTTGCCGATATAAATAATCTGATATCCCTCGGCAGACTTCTCCCGTATCAGATCATGGGTCTTCGTCACGTCTGGGCAGGTTGCATCAACCGTAGTCAGCCCCTTATCGCGAGCCAGCTTGCGAACCTCAGGGGATACACCATGGGCGGTGAAAATAACGGTACCACTCTCCACCTGGCTTAAAATCTCCATGCGGTTAGGGCCGTCCAGTGTAATAATTCCCTCGTCCTCGAAGGAATTTGTGACATGACTGTTATGCACAATCATGCCTAGTATATAAATAGGCCGAGGTAAGTCCAAGTTTCTGGCCGCCTGACGAGCCAATACCATGGCATCGACTACGCCGTAGCAGTAACCCCGGGGCGAAATTCTGAGCACTTCCAAAAATAGCACCCGCTTTCTTCGACACAGTAGACAGCTCCAAAAACTGGGTAGCTGCGGCATCCAAGCCTTTACCGGCCAATTCTATGATGTAGTTGCCTTCCTATTATAGCCTATTCCAAAGGCGCGGAAAAGCTGACCGGAAGCCAGATGATAAATGTCGTCCCTTCCCCTTGGCGTGTAACCACTTCCACGGACCCGTGATGCTCATCAATAATCCACTTGGCAATGGACAAACCCAAGCCAATTCCCTCTGTCACCCCACGTGACTCATCCGCCCGATAAAAGCGGTCAAAAATAAAGGGAACCTCACTCTTGTCCATCCCGATGCCTGTATCACTAATCCGCAGACCTACCTGTCCCTGATAGACGATAGCATCAAACCGGACCGTACCTTCAGGTGTATATTTGAACGCATTATCTATGAAAATGAACAGCATTTGCTGTAGGTAATCCTTGCTGCCATCCATATAAACGCCATTCAGTATCGAAAAGTCACCCACATTCCATTCGGACGTCCGCTCCAAAAATTGAGCACGCCGGGCAACCTCACTTACGAGTGGCTCCAGCGCCACCGGGGCCTTCTCGAATGTTTTCCCTGTATCTGCTCTGGCGAGCGATAGCATATCGCCAACCAGACGACTCATCCGTTTCCCTTCATCCGCCATATCACTCAGGGCCTCCATGGAGAGTTCACGAATCATCGCTTCATCCATATTGGGACGGTCTCCCGGCTCGGTAGTCCACATTTTAAGCAAAAAATCAACGTTGCCTCGGATTGTCGTAAGCGGCGTACGCAGTTCATGGGAAGCATCGGCTACAAAGCGGCGCTGGGCTCCATAAGCATCCTCCAGCTCCTTATAAAAAACCTCCGTACGCCCCAGCATCTTGTTAACCGTCGCGATCAGTTGCCCAATTTCATCTGGCGGTCCATAATACTCAATGCGGACACTCAAATCATTACTGGACTGAATCTGATTAGCCCCTTCGATCACCTTGACCAACGGCTTCATGGACTTGCGAGCTAAAAAGAGGCCTGAGGTCGCAGCCGCGACTAAAGCAAATAACGAACCGTATACAAGCACACTTTGCAGCCTGTTCATAAGCCGATCCTGAGAGCCTGTAAATTGCCCCACCTGTAACAGTCCAACCACTAATCCCAGTTCCTCAGATTTGATCGGTTGCTGATAAATCATAAAGGAATCCCCATCCACACTTACACGTCGAATTCCCTCATTTTGAACCGCTCCAGCCGCTGTAGATGGAACCGGAAAGGTAATATCGAGATTTTTCATATTTTGCGTCGTCTTGGTGACGCCGGATGTATAATTATAAATTTGTACATATAGCTGGGATTCATCAATCCCACGACCCTGCACCAAGCCCAAATCCAGATTGGGGACCTCAAACAGTCCTCCTTTGACGGTAAGCAGTAGCTGCTTGTTAATACGTGGCGTCTGGTTCATAAGCTGACTCTTCACTTCATTATATGTGTAATAATATACCAGTCCGTAAATAGCCAGTCCAAACATAACAAGTACTATAGCCAAGATGCTGGAATACCAAGCTGTCAGTCGCCACCGAATGGACATAATTACACATCACCTCTTAAAATATAACCCGCTCCCCGAATCGTACGAATGAGCCGTTTGCCGCCATCCTGCTCCGTTTTTTGTCGGAGCATGGCAATATATACTTCCAGCACGTTCGACTCACCGCTGTAGTCATAGCCCCAAATTTTGTCCATAATCAGATCACGAGACAGAACACGCTTCGGGTTTTGCATAAACAAGTGGAGCAGTTCAAATTCCTTAGCCGTCAGTTCCAGCCGCTTGCCACCGCGAACCACTTCACGCGATTCGTTATCCAGTTGTAGATCTTCGAAGGTCAGTCGATGTCCGTTATGATCCTGCTGGTCGGTTTTACGGCGCAGAAGCGCCCGCACACGAGCCAGTAGCTCCTCCAGAGCAAACGGCTTGACGAGATAGTCGTCTGCACCCAGATCCAATCCCTTGACCCGGTTCTCCACCTCGTCCTTGGCTGTAAGCATTAGAACGGGTACCGTACTTCCTCCCTCCCGCATGCGACGACATACCTCGAAACCATCCAGTTGCGGCATCATCACATCCAGCACGACAACATCAGGCTCAGCTGTAAGCATTTTATTCAATCCCTCTGCGCCGTTGGCAGCCGTCATCACTTCATAGCCCTCGAAGGCCAGCCCTCTGCGCAGCATGGACACAATTTTTTCATCGTCATCAATAATCAGAATGGTAGAACGCATACACCATCGAACTCCTTTATTATCTTCTTTTCACTCTATTGTAGCAGGAGTAGACGCGTGTAGCATCTTGCCGCCGCATACAGCAAGAAACGGAAGGTAGCTTCCTTCCGTTTCTTTTCACATTTTCACTTTTAAAAAATGATTGGATTACTGTTGAAGAGTCGAGCTAAAGTCGTTCTTGTTACCCACTTTTAACTGAACATCCTTCTTCTGTCCTGCCCGTTCAATGTTAAGCGTCAGTGCTGTACCCACTTTTTGCTTTTGAATGAAATCGATCAGCTCCTGTGATGTGCTGTAAGGAGTACCATTAGCTCCGATAATCACATCATAAGGACGCAGATCCGCCTGATAAGCTGGTGATTTGTAGATAATATCCCGCACCACCGAGCCTTCAGTCAGGGTTGTCCCCAATTCCTTGGCTACTTCGGGACTCAGATTCAACAGACTTGCGCCAATGAAGGGAACGGGTTCTTTCGGAATAGGCTGATTATTTTTCAGCTTGTCAACGACTTCCAAAATCGTATTGGACGGAATCGCAAACCCGATGCCCTGTGCGTCAGCGCTGACAGCTACGTTCATGCCGATAACCTGTCCTTGCAGGTTCAACAAGGGGCCACCAGAGTTCCCCGGGTTAATGGACGCATCGGTCTGAATTAAATGCTTATATTGAGTCGGTTTTCCCGTAGACTCACTGTTAATGGTAATCGTACGTTCCTTCGCACTCAGCACCCCGGCTGTTACCGAATGCTCGAAGCCTTCAGGGTTACCAATAGCTACCATCCACTCCCCGACTTTAGCATTTTCGGAGTTGCCTAACGTTACCGTCGGGAAGTTATTCTTGCCTTCAATTTTCAGCACAGCCAAATCAAGGTCGGCATTTTTACCCAGCACTTTGGCTTCATAAGGTTTATTGGTTCCCTCTACCGTGACCTGGACCACATTCGCGCCTTCAACAACGTGATTGTTCGTCAGGATGTAGCCCGATTTATCGAAAATAAAACCGGAACCAATACCAAGCGGAGTCAGTTGTCCGCTGTTGCTGCCTCCATTTTCATTGCTGCCGTTGTTTCCGCTATTACCACTGTCTCCATACTGATTACCAAAAAAATATTGATACAGCGGGTCATTATAATAAGGACTGCTTTGTCTGCCACTGCTACTAGATTGCTTAGCCAGTGTTTCAATTTTGACGACTGCCGGACCCGCTTTGGCCACAACGGATTGAACATCTGCGGTGCCGGAAGGCATCACAGCCGGAACTGCGTTAGGAGATTGACTCGTCGTTTCCGAATTGGTCGTTGCTCCACTTTCAGCTACCGCCGAAGTCAACGCCGTCTCAGGTGTAAACATATTCGTGCGGTCAGCCGTGTACATCAGAACCGTAATAACCAGCATCCCGGCCAAAAAGGATAGAAAAATCGTCTTTACCTGGGACTTGGGTTTATTTTGTTTAAATTGCCAGTTACCGCCGTTCCGACCCGAGCCGTCTTGTTGTTGCTCAGCCCCGGCACGATGGTAAGAGGAAGGAAGAGGCTTTACCGCCTGCGGTGGCGAAATCTCAACGTCCTTCTCTACAAGCTTCCCATCCTTGCGTTGTCCATCTGATTGAACCGAAGAAAAGGGACCATACGAATAGTAATATGAGGAACCGTTTGAATCATTTTGCCGAGTTGTTTTATCGGATTCAACCTGATCGTTGTCATCCCGGCGTCCGGAATTATTATTTTTAAATTCGTCCATTGTATATCTCCTCCCAAACCCTATGCTTCAAGGTGGTGTTGTTTAGCTGACTTTATTTTGCACTTTAAACCTTAATTCCACCTTAAAAACAATTAAAAAGGAGATAAAACCTTTAACTCATAACCGCTTGCGTCTTGTTCAAACACGAAATGCCCCGGATATGAATCCGGAGCATTGTCAATCGTATATGCTTTTTTATTTCGTGTTAAAGTTTTCGTCGAATTTTTCGTTCGGTGTTTGAGCATTGTTTTGAACTTTGCTGCGGCTGGAGTTTTGTACCTTTTGTGCTACAGAGTTTGTGCCGCCTTGATCTGCTGCGAATTCTTCGTCATATTTCTCATTTGGTGTCTGGAAGTTGTCCTGAATTTTATTTTGCTCGGACTTTTTCACCTTTTGAGAAACGACTCCTACGGAGTTATCTTGGCCAAATTCTGCTTTGTACTGACTCCCTGCGTTTGCTTTGTTGCCTTGATTCATGTAAGAATTTCCGCCTTGATTTGGCATAATTCTCAACCTCCCAATATGTTTTTCGGGATAAGCTTTATCCCGCAACATAGTATGTGAAGCCGGGAAGGACAATATACACGAATTATATGGAATTATCCAGCGTAGAGGCCGGAATGGATTTGTGCGTCTCGATTACCTTTTGCAGCGAATTCAGCATCTTCTCCGTACATTTTCCGTTTCCTTTTCTAATAATTTGCACATCCACTTCTTTCTTGCCCCACTCCGAATACACCTGCCGGGTAGTTTTGAAATACAGGTCGATTTTATTGCCTTTGATCGCTGATCCCGTATCTGCTACAATGCCGTAGCCGTAACCTGGAATGTACAAAATGCTGCCCAAAGGAAATGTTTTGGGATCGGCCGCAATCGTGGACAGGGTGTTTTTGTCACGACGCACTTTAACACCGGAATACGTAATACCGTAACCGGGATGACTTGGCCGCTTGCCAGTGGATTCATAGCCTGCTGTATATCCTGTTGCCGTGACCGTCATGGTTGTAATCACCTGCTCCTCCCGCGGAGCCAAAACAGGCGTTGACTGCCCTTTTTTATGCTGGACCGGCTCTTTGTGACCATAAACCTCATTGCCGGGCAATACCAGACAAGTGGTGGTTAACACGGTTCCCAAAATCCGTTTCCATACCAACATGGATCTCATAAAAAACCTCCCCTTGAGGCAAAGGCTTTCCAGAAATCCGTTGGTTTATACGAGCACCTGATTATTTTTGAACATCCTGCCCGGGATAGAGCCTGCTGAGCTTCATTTTATCTTCAAAAATATGCAGGAGCGTCTGCACAATAGGGGTGTGCTCGTCGTCTGTGTGTAATATAATGGAAGCAGGAGAAATCGAAATGAGTGCACTAACGATTCTGTCCTCGACTTCCATTTCCAGTTCAACCCCTGGCATCTCCACAATAATATCATCTCCGTCGGGTGTCGGTATCGGCACCATGGAGCTATCGAGGATGGTAAAATCATGTCCACCCTGATGAAGCACATGCACCAGTGGAACTTTACTTTCCTGGAAAAACACAAAATATTTGAGCAATCCCATAAATTCTTCATACTGCCGATCCGCCCAAAATTCTTCCATGGCATAGTCGACGATTTCCTCAAGCTCTTTTTTGTATGCGTTCAACCTGAATTGAACAAGCCCTTCCAGATTAATTACGCGCAGCTCCTTAAAATCCTTTTCCAATAAAGCCGCCAGTTTTCCGTGACGCTTCATACGCCCTCTTGAGCCATCATCCTTTAACAAAGAATGCATCATGCTGCGAATCCGTTCCGTATCCTCTTCCTCCAGCAGCGAGCAGGCTTTGGCGAGAATCAGATTAAGCATCCCCCATTCCTTGACTTCGATAATATAATCCGCTATCGCGGAAGCCATGATGCTGTATACACAGGGGAGAAAGCTTTCAAATGCAGGATTGCTCTCCGTCCCCTTACATGTCCATGCCACTTTGTTTTCCAATTGTCTGAAAGTGAATCGAAATCCGCGCCGTGACATATGTAGTCCTTTGTTTCTACTTTTGACCACCTGATAAAAACGGTCGCTTTCCTGATTTCCGTCTGTATGGGTCCACACTGTAAACAGTTCCATTGGCTCACTCCTTTCGATCACTGATTACAGTATATGGCGGGCTCCAAAGGGTTATACGAAGTGAACGACTGGAAACAGGAAACAGCGTAAAATGAGAATAATCAGGTTTCAAAGAGAAGGTTTTGGTGTTATGACGTTTGAATATTTAGGGTTGGGTATGTTAAGGTTATAGTAATATGAATTTTTCACAAGAGGGAGGGGATTAGATGTCAACGATGCTGAACATGCTGCGTACACTCATGATTGTCATATTGAGCCTCGTTCAGATTTTGTCCCTTCCTGTGACGTTTCACGCGGAAGATACTACTCAATCCCTCCAGTTTACTGCGGGATCTTCTCTCATGCCGATTACTAAAGCTTCTTCGTTGGAAACGGACTCCCATGGGCTGGAGCATCACTCCAAACCAGCCATACGCAAATCCTCTCCGATCCTTCATCTGGTGATTGCTGCGGCCAAATCACTTCCCTTTGTCATTTTGGTAGCATTGGTCTTACTGATGAGTATTCCAAAACTACGTCTGCCTTTTATTCCAGTCATCTACAAGCTGAAAAAGCAACTCTACCTATTCCCCATCAAATTCACCTCCAGTTATGTGGCTTAACCCCTCTTGCATGCACACCATATTTGCATGTTTTTTTTGTAAAATTTCCCCAATGGGTTTAATAAGTAAGTCTGTTCTCTGTCCTTTTTTATGCCAATTAATGTAATTTAATACCATGAAGAAAAAGTTCCATATCACACCTAAAGTATGTGATTTATTTCCCATACCAATTTTAAACAAAAGCACAATACAGGAGGCATTCAAATGGATATTCGAGAGTCTATTTTGCCAGGAATCGGGATTAAGTATCGAATAGATGCGGAAAGTGGCGATCGCATTGTCATTATTATTCATGATGACGGCAGACGCGAGTTGTATCATTTTGATTATGAGGATTTGGAACAAAGTATTTCCATGACGACCCTAAATGATCAGGAAGCGCGATTGGTGGCCTCCATTATCGGTGGCATGACGTATAAGCCCAAGCAGCTTGAAAGCGTAGAAATGACGTTCGACGATTTTATTATTGAATGGTACAGAGTGGAACCTCACTATGCTAGTGTTGGCAAGTCCATCGGTGAGCTGGATGTACGACAAAATTCAGGAGCTACGGTCATTGCCATTGTAGAGAAAAAAGGGAACAAGTATGTAAATCCCGGTCCGGAAGTGATTATTAGTGAGGATGCTACTGTGGTCGTGGTCGGGGAACGTGATCAGCAAAAACGCTTTAAACAAATTCTTATGAACGGAAGCGGGTGATTGGATGGATCATCTGGTATTTGAGATTGGATTGGCTATTGCTCTGATCGCCGCAGCCGGACTCATCTCCACCAAACTGCGCTTCTCGGTTATCCCTTTTTATATCCTGATTGGAATGGCAGTCGGACCGCATGCGATGGAGCTGTGGCATTTTGATTTTCGTTTTATCGAAAGCGCGCCTTTTATTGATTTTATGGGAAGAATCGGGGTGCTGTTTCTTCTCTTCTACCTGGGACTGGAGTTCTCGGTAGGTCGTTTGATTAAATCAGGCCGTTCCATCGCAGTGGGCGGCACCATATATATCGGTATTAACTTTACTTTAGGGCTGGCGCTCGGCTTTTTGACTGGTTTTCCCATTGCAGAGACACTCGTCATTGCCGGGATCACGACAATTTCCTCCAGCGCCATTGCTGCCAAGGTGCTGGTGGATCTGAAGCGGACCGCCAACGCCGAAACCGAAATGATTTTGGGCATTATTATGTTTGAGGACGTTTTCCTCGCCGTCTACATTTCCATCCTCTCCGGATTGGTTCTCAGCGATTCATCCTCGCTCGGGGGTGTACTGCTATCGGCGCTAATCGCGCTTGGCTTTATGCTCGCTGTTATTATTATCGGCCGCAAGGCCGTCCCTCTGTTAAATCGGATTTTTCGTATACGCTCCAATGAGGTATTCGGACTTGTTATATTCGGCTCTTTGTTTCTTGTGGCCGGTTTTTCGGAAACAATTCATGTGGCGGAAGCCATCGGGGCATTACTGGTCGGACTTGTGCTGGCCGAAACGGAGCATGCCAAACGGATTGAGCATTTGATTGTTCCTTTCCGTGATTTCTTTGGCGCCTTGTTCTTCTTCAGCTTCGGACTATCTATTGATCCACTATCTCTGGGAGGAAACGCGATATGGCTTGCGCTGGCAGCCGTCATTCTTACGTTAATCGGTAACATTTGGGCCGGGATGCTGGCTGGACGTACCGCTTCTCTGTCACCCAAGGCATCAGCCAATATCGGTTTGACGATTGTGGCCCGCGGTGAGTTCTCGATCATTATGGCTAATTTGGGCAAAGAGGGCGGTTTAATGGATATTGTTCAGCCATTTGCAGCTATCTATGTACTCATACTAGCGATTATGGGTCCGTTACTCACAAAGCAGTCAAAACCTATTTTTAATATGCTGAATAAGGTTTTCAAATTCAAGGACCCGCGCCTTCGAAAGGAAGAGAGGAACTCGGTGTAGCTGAAATGTAAACGCTGGATACGACAATCCATAGGAGGGAAGGCTATGCCGCACGCTGTAAAACATGCCGAAGCTCTATGAGGCGGCTTGTGAAGCCCGCTTCGGGAGATGCGAGCAGGTTCCCTGTCTTTTATTCGGTGATTGGCGGAATTACGGCATCCGTCGGTCTGGAATTGTTTTTGCATCCGCATGATATGATCGCTGGTGGCGTCACAGGTATCTCCAGACTCGTGTCGCTTTACACACAAGAGCATTTTGGATTACTGCTATTCATTTTGAACTTGCCGCTCATGCTGCTGTATTCTCTGTCGACCCACAAGCCCATGCTGCTTCGGGCGCTTCCCGGTTTGTTCGCCTTTTCAGGCTCAGCCATCATTCTGTCCCCTTTCCCGGCAGTGAGTGGCCACCCGGTAGTATGCGCTCTGGGCGGGGGGATCTGCATCGGACTTGGCGCAGGGCTGGCGGCCCGTCATGGAGGTTTGCTTGATTCTCTGGGGCTGAACCAATCTGACGATGGCCGACCGTCCAGTCTGTTGCTGACGCATCGGAAGATTCCGTTGATACAAATTGTGATGCTTTGTAATGGTTTGCTGCTAATTACGGCTGGCTTCGTGCTAGGCTGGGAGCCAGCTCTGTATTCAGCCCTATCCTGCCTTGCTGCCTATGAAACGACCCGACTAATGTTTACCGGTCTGACTCGGATGGTTTGCGTCGTCAGTAAGGATCAGCAAACCGTCGAAGAAGCCTTATACCGCAGGCTCCGCATTCACAGTACACCTGTGGGAAGTCCTGCAAAGATACAGGGCAAAAATAGAGGTAAACTGGCCGAGGAAAAAGTTGAACAGGTCATCGTCTACAGCGTTCATCTATTGGATTTACAGCGCTTTAAGGCGGTCATCCAAATGGCCGACCCCCAGGCTGAGATTTTGTATTTGAAGCGATGGGAAGTGTAGCAAAGCCAAGTATATTTGCCGTAACACGCTTTTACTCCATTGTCATGTTGGTTGGCAATATGATAAAATATAGCTAAGATGTATACACTAAAAAAAGAGTAAGGATGTTGTAGCATCCTCACTCTTTAGCAACAGCCGCTTATAAGGGCGGTGGCTGTTCAAAAAGTTTTAGTCATCGAAATATGACCGCATTCCTTTTCCAGAGGGCGGTCTATTTCTTTTTGTTGAAGGAAATAATCAAGATCACCAATGTTGCAAATTGAATCATCAACATCAGCGTATCTTTAACCTCCACAGGCATCACCTCCTTCGCAGGAGACTAGCCGACCGCCCATCTAAGCCATTCTGTTGTTAAGGGATATTATACCATATGGATATTATTAAGAGAAAGAAAAACGCTTATCTTACACTAATCCCTCTACACGGATTAATGATAGATAAGCGTTTTGTAGTGATTACGATATATTAACGAATGTATTCCTAATTTTGCATGATAAAATCATGTTTGATACTGCTGGCACCGTCAAAGGTACGAATAATATCATAGCGGGTATTACGTTGTGCCGGGATATGACCCGTTTCGCGGATCAGTTGCAGGATGGATTCAATGTTGACCTTGTACGTTGCGCCTGCAGCGGAAACGACGTTTTCCTCAATCATCGTACTACCGAAGTCGTCGCAACCGTAATACAGTGATTTCTTACCGATTTCCGGTCCCATAGTTACCCACGAAGACTGAATATGTTTGATGTTATCCAGTACAAGGCGGCTGATTGCAACAGTCTTCAAATATTCCTCCGGTGTCTGGCGTTCTTTTTTCAGGTTTGTGTTATCCGGTTGGAAGGTCCATGGAATAAAGGCCAGGAAGCCTTCGGAATTGTATTTGTTTTCAATGCACTCGTCCTGGGCATCACGAACACGCAGTAAATGTAGCGCACGCTCCTCCATCAACTCGCCAAAGCCGATAACCATCGTGGCAGTTGTATTCATACCCACCTTGTGAGCGGTCTGCATCACGTCCATCCAATCCCGCCACGAGCCTTTGAGACGGCTGATTTTGCGGCGTGTGCGGTCATCCAAAATTTCTCCACCCCCGCCCGGCAGGGAATCCAGTCCGGCTTCATGGATTGCTCGAATCGTATCTTCCATGGACAAGCCGGATTTTTCCTTCATCTTATGAATTTCAGCCGGCGAGAAGGAGTGCATCGTAATATCGGGAAAACGCTCCTTGATCGCTTTGAGCAAATCGGTATAATAACTGAACGGCAGATTAGGATTCACACCGCCTTGCATCAGAATCTCGGTACCGTCTACATCCTGTGTTTCCTTGATTTTCTGGAAAATCACTTCATCGGGCAGGACATAGCCTTCATCTGAACCCGGTCTGCGGTAAAAAGCGCAAAAGCGGCAATATACGTCACAGACGTTCGTATAGTTAATATTTCGTCCGATGACGAAGGTTTTGATCGGATCAGGATGCATACGGTTCATCACTTTGTTCGCCGCGTGGCCGATCTTTTCTACCTCGTCTGACTCGAACAAAGCAACGGTGTCCTCTAAATTCAGGCGCTCGCCGCGCAGGGCTTTATCTAAAATATGGTCGATTACACTCATGGTGTATCCTCCTTCGCTTTCACAGGGGGACGAAATGAAAGACAGGACTTATGAACGAGAATGATTTCACAAACCTGCGTTCGAACCCTGTCGTATTATATGTGTTCATGACTGGCTTTGTATTTGTCTGTGCTATATAGCATAGTAAAACCTAAGGATAATACTAACATATCTTTAGGTAAGGAACCATACTTATTCCCGTTTCTTTCTGCTTTCTATCCAGGAGATGATGCAAACGAACAAGCTATAATTCTATGGTACATTGTCCCATGGAATAGGAAAATGGGGTTGTGCAACACCGTTCATATTGTCCTCTGCCATGTCGTGCTTACACAAAGCAGCAAGCTTCCCACTACACAGAAGCTTGCTGCTTTTTTAGATTTTATGTTTATTATGCCGTGTTGTCGTTTTAGCGAAGAGCCTCATTTAAATCACTGATCAGATCGTCAATATCCTCCAGACCTACGGAGAAACGTAGCAGACCGTCCGTGATTCCCCGCTCCAGACGTACACTGTGGGGCATTGCCGCATGTGACATCATCGCCGGATAGGACAAGATACTTTCCACAGCTCCCAGACTTACCGCCACAATCGGAATTTGTATGCGGTTGAGTACCTCTTTTGCACGCTCACCGGAACCTACATCAAACGAGATAACCGCACCGTATCCACTGGATTGGCTCTCATGTACGGCACGCCCCGGATGATTTTCCAGACCCGGATAGTATACCGCCTCAATGTCACTTCGCTCGTTCAGCCAATTGGCCAGCTTCGCTGCACTCTTTTCGCTGTGAGCCATACGTGCTTCCAGTGTCTTCATCCCGCGCATAAGCAACCACGACTCCTGTGGGGCCAATACGGTTCCAAGTCCATTTTGAAGCTGCTTGATTTGTCTGCCCAACGACTCCGTACGTGCTACCGCAAGACCTGCCAATACATCGCTGTGGCCGCCGAGAAATTTGGTTGCGCTGTGCAATACAATATCGACACCTTGCTCAATTGGACGTTGATAATATGGCGTCATAAAGGTGTTATCCAGCAGCGTCAGAAGTCCTTTCTCCTGTGCCCAAGCCGTTACCCCTGCCACATCGGTGATTTTAAGGGTTGGATTGGAGGGCGTCTCCATATACACTGCCTTCGTATTTTCCTGCAATGCTTCTTTTACAAGGTTGATGTCCGTCATATCGACGAAGGTGGTTTCAATATTCATCCGTTTTAAAATAGAAGTCAGCAGGCGGTAGGTCCCTCCATATACATCCTCCGAAACAATGACATGGTCCCCTGCGGACAACAGCATAAAAGTACTGGAGATGGCCGCCATGCCCGATGCAAATGCAAAACCTCTAGCCCCGCCTTCCAGTAAGGCGATGTAGTCCTCCAAAGCTTGCCGTGTCGGATTGCCGGAACGGCTGTAGTCATGCAACGGAGGATTGAAAATATCGTGATGGTGAAAGGTGGACGCCTGATAAATCGGTACGCTCGACGCCCCCGTAACACTATCGATTTCAGAGCCAAAATGCAGCAGCTTGGTAGCGAATTTCCGTTCTTTTTCCGACTCTTGCCCGATTTTCCGCACGTCCTCAATCATTGCTGTTGTCCTCCTTCAATTTCCTGACGTGCCGCCTCCAACGCTGAACGCAAATCTTCAATTAAATCATCCGTATGTTCAATGCCGACGGAGAAGCGCAGCAACCGATCATCTACTCCAACTGCGTCCCGAATCTCGGCCGGTATATCGGCATGTGTCTGCACAGCAGGATAAGTCATTAACGATTCCACACCGCCCAGACTTTCTGCAAAAGCAATAAGCTTAATGTTTCGAAGCAATGGCTCCACATAACGGGCATCTTTTACTTTAAAAGAGAAAATACCTGTGTTGCCGCTGGATTGTTTACTTTGAATTTCACGACCAGGATGTCCCTCAAGCCCCGGATAAAACACCTCAGCCACCGCCGGATGCGTCAACAGATAATTGGCCAGCACCGTCGCATTGTGCTCATGCCGATCCATACGCAGCGCTAATGTTTTCATGCCCTTCATCAACTGATAGCTATCACTCGGAGAAAGTACAGCACCAATGGAATTATGAAGGAAGGAAATTTCGGCTGATAGCTCCTTACCCTTGGTTACGATCAAGCCTGCCAGCACATCATTATGTCCGCCCAGATACTTGGTTGCACTATGTACCACAATATCGGCACCCAGTTCCAAAGGACGCTGGAAATACGGTGTTAACAGGGTATTATCTACAATGGTAAGCAACTGACGTTGTGATGCCCATTCGGCTACAGCGCGAATATCCGTAATCATCATTAATGGATTCGTAGGTGTTTCAATGAATACCGCTTTGGTATTCGGTCGACATGACTGCTCGATTGCTTCAAGATCATTCGTATCCACATAGCTCGCCGTCACACCGAATCTGGATAAAATTCGTTCCAGCAAACGATACGTGCCTCCATAAAGATCCAGCGATACAATCAAATGATCTCCTTGACCAAACAGGGCAAATACCGTTTGCAGCGCCGCCATACCTGAACTGCATGCAAAGCCTGCATCACCGGATTCCAGTGTAGCGGACGCCTCTTCCAGCACCTTACGTGTCGGATTGATCGTCCGAATGTAATCAAATCCTGTGCTTTGACCCAAACGGGGATGGCGAAACGCCGTAGATTGATAAATCGGAAAATTCACTGCTCCGGTTACCGGCTCTTCGATTGAACCAATTTGTGCTAATCTGCTTTCGATTTTCCACTGTTTCTCACTCATATGAATCCTCCTGTTCATTTCCATAATAGGTGCTATAACATATGCTGCAAAATTGGATTATCATATCTATACTGCTGCGCTGCTGCAAGGTGGTACTGCGTAGATATAAACTTTAAGCCCCTTTTTAAATCTGGGGCCCGATATCGAAAGGGGTTTCTTGGTATACATAATAGTTGAGCCAATTTGAAAATAATAAATTGGCATGCGCACGCCAGGTTGAGGGCGGTGTACGCTCAGGGTCATTGTTGGGAAAATAATTTTTCGGTACTTCAATATCCATCCCTTTGGCGACATCACGATCATATTCCCATTTCAGGGAAAGTGAATCGTATTCGGAATGTCCAGTCACAAAGATTTGTTTGCCATCACGCGTAGCTACCAGATATACTCCGGCTTCCTCAGATTCGGATAAAAGCTCGAGTTCGGCAATATGCTCAATATCTTCGCGCCGAACCTCTGTATGCCGGGAATGAGGTGCATAAAACAATTCATCAAAACCGCGTAGCAACTTCACTTTAGGTTTATTAACGCTATGTGAAAACACGCCAAAACATTTGTAATCAAGTCCGTATTTAGGAACGCCGAAATGATGGTACAGACCCGCCTGTGAGGCCCAACAGATATGCATGGTCGAAGTTACATTCGTTTTCGTCCATTCAAAAATTTGCCGGATTTCCTCCCAGTAGTTCACATCTTCAAACTCAAGCTGTTCAACGGGTGCTCCCGTAATAACCATACCGTCAAAACGGCTGTTTCTGATCTCGTCAAAGGTTTTATAAAACATGTTCAAATATTCCTGCGATGTATTTTTAGATACATGCGACTTCATGTGCACCAGCGTAACGTCCACTTGAAGCGGGGTATTGCCGACCAGACGCAACAGTTGGGTTTCCGTTGTCTCTTTGGTAGGCATCAAATTCAAAATGGCGATGCGCAACGGACGAATATCCTGATGATAGGCCAGGCTTTCATCCATTACGAAAATATTTTCACCCTCCAGCACTTCCTTGGCAGGTAGTGTATCCGGAATTTTAATCGGCATGTAAATTCACTCCTTGTTCGGTGAAGTTTTTTGCGAAAATCGTCATGTTGAGATGCCGGGCATATAATAAAAAGACCTTCCTCGGTTACGAGAAAGGTCATATTTGTATCCATATGCGCCTCTCTCATCTGTCAGGGCATCGCTCTTTGTAAAAAGCGCGCGTCCTGCAAGAATTAGCACCGTGCGATTAAAATCGCCGGTTGCCGGGTATCATCGGGCTAGTCCCTCCACCTGCTCTTGATAAGATTTCGCTATATTCATTTTGGGTTTATAAAAAGTTCTTGTTGTTCACTTTAATGCATCCGCCGGGCTTCGTCAAGATGGGACTTGTAATTTTGTGCCCCTGCATTCACATTTCGTCTTACATTTCCATATGTTAAATCATACATTCCCCTATCGCCGAAGCTCTTGTCACTACTGTTGATTTAGCCCATGATTTTGCGCTTGAAAGGCTGTAGGCCGAGCGTTATACTATACAAGTGCTATAGGCGAGAATATAAAGCAGTGGTGCAGATTTAGAGTGCTTTCTGCGATACTGTGGCAACCTAAAAAAGAACATTTGTGAGGTGAATCCGGAATGGAAGGCGACCCGAGTCCGAATAGGCGGCGATCCCTGAACAACAGCATAGGAATGACTTCAGCTTGCCGAAAGACGGGACGCCAGGCTCTGCATGCTCCAAAAGCCTCTGGCTTTTGATGGGGATGCCGCTTACCCGATCCGGCTAACTGGCTAACTGAGTCCATTCCTTATGCTTGAGGTACACGTATTTTCCGTTACGACGGAGCATAAGGAGTGACATATATGAAAATCCGTTTGGTAAACAACGGGGTTTTTACCCCTGTCGAAGAAATTGAAATGGCGCTTACTCCACCAGCAGAAGGCTTTTATTGGATTGATGCCGATGTTGATGATCTGGCAGTGCTCCAACCTTTGTTCTCCATGCATGATCTCGCGGTAGAGGACTGTTTGAGTGAAGAAGAGCAGCGTCCAAAGATTGAAATTTACGAGAGCCATTATTTTATCGTTGTAAACAGTATTCGTTTTGATGATGAAGAAATATTTTTACGTGCTTTGAACATTTTCCTAGGCCGCCATTTTATCATTACGGTGACGAAGCAGAAAATCAATGAGCTACGCACCCTCAAGCCTATGCTGTGGGAACAGGAGGTCAGTCAGCCTGACCGTTTTATGTATCTGTTGATCGACTTGATCGTTGACAACTATTTTCTGGTTGGTGACCGAATTGAGGTTCGCATTGAAAAGCTGGAAGAAGACATTCTGATGCATACGAAAAAATCGCATTTGAATGAAATTATCGGCTTACGCAGTGAGATTCTGTGGCTAAAAAAAGTGCTTGGTCCGCAAAAAGAAGTAATCAATACGCTGAACAAACGGGATTTACGGTTGATCGACGATCAATTGCAAAAATATTTCAGCGACATTTATGAAAATGCTGTGAAAATTTCGGAGACTTTCGAAACTTACCGTGATCTAATGGGTAACCTTCGAGAAGCTTATCAATCCAGTATCGCTAACCGTGCGAATGAAATCATGCGCGTGTTTACAGCGATTACAACCGTATTTATGCCGTTGACTGTTATTACCGGAATTTATGGTATGAACTTTGATAATATGCCTGAGCTTCATACACGTTATGGTTATTTTGTCGTCATTGGTATTATGGTGGCGCTGGGTGTCAGCATGTTCTGTATTTTCCGCAAGAAGGATTGGGTTTGAAAAATATCAGCGGCAGCCGTATCCTCACAGGATATAGCTGCTGCTTTTTTGTTTGATTATTTTTATATTTGCGCTATGTTATCCCGCATGTCGATCTGATGCTACCTGATGACGAAAACGGATACGAATCAGACGCAGCCGCTCATAAACTTGATCCAGTCCCGTTTCCGCAGCCTGTTCCTCACCATATACCCGCAGCATGACGGGCTTGAGCAGCGTATCCCCCAGTTCTTCATACGCAGACCAGATCGCCATCTGCTCTTCTTCAGATACGTTCACCAATTCCTGACGGATCAGCTTTTCCATATCGATTCCATCTCTATCCAAATGCTCCACTGCTTCAATCATTTCTCTACGATGTAACCCCGCCTTCAGTCCAATATGCTCCAATGTAAGACCGTCTGAAATACCTTCAATAATGGTTTTTGTCAGACTGAATTTATTCAGTTCCTGCTTATACTGGGTTTCTTTTTGCTTGTACAGCCACGATAAGAAAACTTCCTCATCCAGTGTCTCTGTTACCCAATTTAGCGGAAATGGCGTAGTCCGGTCATTTTGTGTCGTAATAGCCAGTAGCTCTGGCCCATATTGAGATATTTTAACTTGCCCCATCCCTGGTAGCTCCAGCAACTCCTCCTCGGTATGGGGAAGATAGACGCTAATCAACCGGAGCAGACGGTTGGTAGCGATAAAATAAGGTGCTTTTCTCTCGGCAGCCGCCTTTTGCCGTCTCCACATCGTCAATTGCTCATACACATCATCACGTGGAAACAAATCACTATAGCAATACAGTTTTTGTAATGTTTGTCCACGTCCTGCTGCCCCTTCCTGCTCATGAAAAACACCATGGATTAAGGGTCTGTAGCCCTCTGCCATCTTAAGCGCCAGCTCATGGCGGTATACATGCAGCAACTCCTGCCACAAGCTGCCCTCATACCAAAGATCATCTGTGCTTTCATCCAAGCTGTGCTGTGTGCTCCATCCTGCACTCCATACCCCATCATGTTGTCCAATCCATACCTGGGCAAATAGCTCTTGGCCCTGTTCATTCCGTTTGGACAAGCGGTTTAAAAATACAATTTCCATGCTTTTTTCCTCCATGCTTATCATTGGGTTACAGTCCGGTACAACGCCAAACGCAAAAAAAACACCTATCCTGCGTATTCGCAAGAAAGGTGCTTCCCTTTTTGAGCCGTACTATACTGTTGCCTATATGATACCCGTACCTCGGATCGCCGTCAACCCGAAATTCTCATTTGTTCAGCTTTTCCTTTGCCAAGGCAAGAGCACCGCACAATCCGGCATTGTCTCCCAAGCCAGGAACCACGATATATTGATCCATTTCTGTAGTCAGACTCGGATGCTGTACATATCCGTTCAACAGTTTTTGAAGCTCGGCGCGAACGAGTGGGAACAGTTGCTCCTGCTTCATCACTCCGCCGCCCATAATAATTTTTTGCGGTGAAAGAATCAATACATAGCTCATCAAAGCCTGTGCCAGATAATAAGCTTCCATCCCCCAAGCCGGGTGATCCACAGAAAGTTCATGTCCTTTGACCTTCCATCTTTTTTCAAGCGCAGGACCCGCTGCTAATCCTTCCAGACAATCTCCGTGATAAGGACATGTCCCTTCGTAAGTATCTTCTGGATGACGACGCACCAGGATATGGCCCATTTCAGGATGGGATAATCCATGGATCAGCTTTCCACCGACCAAAGCACCCGCTCCAATGCCTGTACCTATCGTAATATAGAGACAGCTGTCCAGTCCCTTGGCTGCCCCCCAGATGGATTCACCCAATGCTGCGCCGTTCACATCCGTGTCAAATCCCATAGGTACATCAAAATGCTCTTTCAGCTTGCCGATCAGATTATAATTGCCCCAATGCGGCTTTGGCGTTGTTGTAATATAGCCATATGTATTACTGCCTTCGATAGGATCAATCGGCCCGAACGACCCTACGCCCAGCGCTTCAATACCCTTCCCTTCAAAAAATGCAACGACATTCGCCATCGTTTCTGCTGGCGTGGCTGTCGGAAAGCTCGCGCGCTCCAGCACCTCTCCCCGTTCGTTGCCAATTCCACATACAAATTTGGTACCGCCTGCCTCAATTGCTCCCAATACTGTCATAGCTGCTGTTGTCCCCTCTCAGTCATGATCCGATTCCCTCTACCCTATATTCGCCTGAAACGTGTCCAAGGTCAATCCCTATAAAGGATACTAACGCACAAGCGCCAGCATCCCCATATGTGTAATGCGAGCTCCGAGTTATACTTGTGAAGCCAAACTGGTTTCGTTATGATCCAGTTTCCACACCCATTAACGTACACAAGCTTTTCATTTCAAGCTCCTCAAACTTGTCTACAATTTGCACATGATCCAGTGTCAGCAGACAGCTGTCCAGTGCGCATGCTACAGGTACACCACAGTGAATTTCAGCCAACTTACGTGACAAATGCAGCATATCCAGATCACTCTCGATCTTTTTGCGCACCGCCGGCGTCAATTGATCCAGATTCTCCAGAATTCCTTCAATGGAGTCATATTCCTGTACCAGCTTGAGTGCCGTCTTCTCACCAATGCCTCGTACTCCCGGGTAATTGTCGCTTGCATCCCCCATTAGGCCCTTGAGATCCACGACTTGGCGAGGTTTGAGTCCTTTTTCAGACAGCAGCGTTTCTGGGGTATACACCATATAATTGCCGTGGCCTTTTTTCATAATAATGACCCGTGTCCGCTCATCCACCAATTGGAGTAAATCGTGATCTCCGGAGAGAATCATTACATCCATATCCTCAGTTTGCGTATAATGGCGTGCCAGCGTACCGATACAATCATCCGCTTCAAAACCTGCCGCTCCAATGTTAGGAATGCCGAGGCTGTCCGTCACTTCACGGATCAATGTAAATTGAGGAATCAAATCATCTGGCGCGTCAGCCCGATTCCCCTTGTACGCAGCAAAATGCTCCCCGCGGAACGTCGTTCCTCCCATATCCCAGCAGCATACGACATGTGTCGGATTAAAGGTTTGTACCGCATCCCAAAAATATCGAATAAAACCATATATGGCGTTTGTTGGCACTCCGGCCTTTGTGCGTCGGATATAACCGTTTGCAGCGGTTGCATAGTAAGCGCGGAATAACAGAGCCATGCCGTCAACCAGCATTATGGATTGTTCTTTACGTTGTGTCACAGATTGTATTGCTCCCATTCATGATATTATTATTTAACCCCAACAGTATAACATATCGCGGAGCCGAATTGGACGTTATTGAGCACCCCATGCTCCCTCAAATGTTTCCTCTTTGAAACCTACGGTTACTTTGTTCCCGTCGGTTACAATCGGGCGCTTGATCAATCTTCCATTCGAGGATAAAAGCGAGATTTGCTCTTCACGGCTCATGTCTGCCAGCTTGTCCTTCAACTTCAGCTCCTTATAAACCTCACCGCTCGTATTGAAAAACTTTTTCAGCTCCAGCCCACTTTTACTGATTAAATCAGCTAATTCCGTTGGGCCGGGAGGTTGTTCAAAAATAGGAATCAATTCCGTTTCATGTCCCTTACCTTGCAGCCATTTCGCTGCATTGCGGCAAGTGCCGCATTTGGAGTACTGGTATACTTTCAACTGGCTCATCGTTATGTTGACCCTCCATTTTGTTTCATTCGCTTTGTATATATTTTATTCCGGATGACATTCCGCTCTTAACAGCTCCTGCAAATTGGCCATATCGTCCGGCCAAGGAGCGCAAAACGTCAACCGCTCTCCGGTCACAGGATGCACCAAGGACAGCTCTGAGGCATGCAATGCCTGTCGGGGTATCTGGGCATCCAGCTGATCATAACGCTCACGTTGCGCAGCTTCATCAGGCGTATTTCGGTACATTTTATCTCCGATCAACGGACATCCGATAGAAGTCATGTGTACCCGGATTTGGTGCGTACGCCCGGATTCCAGCTTGATCCCGATGCGGCTCCCCTCATTCCAGGCTTCCTCCAGCTTATAGAGTGTAAGGGCCGGATAACCATCAGGGGTCACCATGCGCAAATGTGGATCATCCGGATTACGGTCAATCGGCCCATCCACCCTGCCTTCCTGTGGATCAGGGCAACCGTGCACCAGAGCAGTGTAACGCTTATCCACCGTTCCCATAATCATTTGCTCGGAAATATGCTGATGTACATATGGATTTTTAGCCACCACAAGAACGCCAGTCGTCTCCTGATCCAGACGATGAACGGGGCGAAACCGGAACAGCTCGCCTTTGGCCTGCCAATAATGCACAACCCCATTAGCCAGTGTTCCCGTGTAATGACCGTGAGTCGGATGGACAATCATACCCGCCGCCTTGTTGACAACCAATAAATGCTCATCCTCAAACAAAATGTCAAAAGGAATCGGTTCAGGCAAAATATCATCGGAACGCTCTCGCTCCATACGAATTTCCACCCGATCCCCGGACTGTACCTTTACACTGATATACACTCGTGTTCCATTCAGCATAATACCTTGTTCCGTCAGCTTGAGTTTGGATATCAGCTTGCGTGAAACATTCATACGTTTTTGCAAAATGGTCTTCAACAGCATTCCCTCCTCCTCAGGAGGGATCGTATACACGATAGGTTCATAGTACAAACTCATCACAAATTCCCGGTCGCCTCCTTATTTGCGGAACACTTTTTTGCTGCGCACATATTCGACATCCGGTACCCCTTGGCGTACATTCGCGGTGCGGGCCACGACGAAGAAATAATCGGACAGACGATTCAAATATCGACGTACCGCAGGATTGATTTCTGTATGCTTGCCCAGTGTGACTGCACGACGTTCCGCTCGGCGGCAAACCGTACGGCAAACATGAAGTGCTGAGGACAACGTACTACCACCCGGAATAATAAAACGCTCCACCTTCGGATTTTCCTCCTGACATGCGTCAATCCAGCCTTCAAGCCGCTCTGCCAGCTCATCCTTCACCTTGTATTTGCTTTCATTGATTTTGACAAACGCCAAATCCGAACCGCAATCAAACAGTTCCTGCTGTACTTCCTCCAATTGGGCTCGAATATCTGCAAACTTTTCTCCTTCGGCAAAGCTGATCGCTTGTCCTACAAAGCTGTTCAGTTCGTCAATTGTACCGTATGCCTCCACACGGTCATCATCCTTGGACACCCGACCGCCGATCACCGAGGTTTGTCCCTCATCACCTGTTCTTGTATAAATTCCCATGGTAGCTCATCCCCTCTATCATTCCGTCAGTGCTTTTAATACCTTAATGGCTTCTTCCTTATTACTCGTACGTGGTGGCACGGTAGCAAATAATGTTTTGGAGTTATATTTTAAATCCTTGAACATCTTCATCTGCTCCACCGGAATTCCGTACAAATGAGTTTCCTTGAGCATATCTGTCCCTTTTTCCCCCTGCTCCTTCTCCTTAAATACGCCGCCCTCGAACACACCCCGAGCATACGTTTTCTTGTCAAAAGCATCGTCTAAAGGCAGATTCGAACCATTCTGTCCATACAACTTCATATCCTCTTCCGGCAAAATAAACAGATCGTTTTCCCCGGCCGCATATTCAACGACCAGTTTCTGCTGGTTATACAATGGGCTAACTGCAATCTCGATGGCTGGAGCCTGTTCGCCCAGTTTATCCTTAAGCTTTTGCGCCAGCTCATCACGAATAATTGAAGCATCTCCTTGCTTATCCATGATAAAAATGGTGAAACTGTCCTTGTCCCGCCCTCCGCATCCCGCCAACAGCACGAGTGCCAGCATTCCGACGATCCATGGCGACAGCCTTTTCAGCCCTGCTCTCATATGTACGCCCCCTCTTCCATGCCACTAATATATCATAAGTTGTGAACGCAAAAAAAGAAGGCCCTGCGGCCTTCTCTATACATACGGCTTGGCTTCACACGGTTACACCTTGCATTCCGTACCGTACAGCTTCATGTATTCGTTAATTTTCAAATCGAGCTTGCAACTGATCTCAATGACAAGATCAGAGGTGAAGGACTTCTCTTCCTGAAACGTCCGCATCATCTCATTGCGCAGGAACAAAATTTCATCTTTCAGGGAAATGTCGTATCCTATTGAACCCGATGAATTATATCCAACATATGACATGAGCATTCCCCCTGCAATTGAAAAATTGAACTTCCTGCTTTCGATTTTATATTATAGCATATAAATTTAGAAATAAAATACTTTTTTCTATGAATTACCCATAAAAAAGTTTTAACCTTCTTTTTTTACTTTTTCTACAAATTGACCGATCCGATCCAATGCTTCCGTCAGTTGAGACACAGAGGTCGCATACGAGCAACGAAGGTATCCTTCGCCCCCCAAACCGAATACGTTCCCCGGCACAGCTGCAACCTTGGCCTCTGCCAAAAGACGCTGCGCAAACTCATCCGAGCTCAGCCCTGTGCTTTGAATACTTGGGAAAACATAAAAGGCCCCTCTCGGTTCGTGGCATTCCAGACCAATTTCCCGGAACCCCTCAACCATCAGACGGCGACGCTGATTGTAAGCTTCCACCATACGATCCTTCTCGCCCAAACCATTGCGTAGACCCTCAAGAGCCGCAACCTGACCCATCGAAGGCGCACACATCACGGTATACTGGTGGATTTTAAGCATAGCAGCAATTAAATCAGGGTGTCCGCATGTATATCCAATACGCCAGCCCGTCATGGCGAAAGCTTTGGAAAAACCACTGACGAGAATGGTACGATCCATCATGCCTGGCACAGCCGCGAAGCTGACATGCTTCTCACCATAGTTCAATTCTGCATAAATTTCATCAGAAATGACGATCAAATCATGCTTTTCTACTACTTTCGCAATCGGAAGCCAATCCTCATACGTCATGGTCGCCCCAGTTGGATTGCTCGGATAGCATAAAATCAGCACTTTGGATTTAGGTGTGATTTTAGCCTCCAGCGCCTCTGCTGTCAGCTTGAATTCATCCTTGGCGAAGGTTTCAATCCCTACGGGAATACCGCCACCAATCGAAGTGATCGGAGAATACGAAATGTAGCATGGCTCAGGAACCAGAATTTCGTCGCCAGGTACAATTAACGCACGCAAAGCCAAGTCAATCGCTTCGCTGCCGCCCACCGTCACGATAATTTCACTTTTTGGATCATAGCGGACTGCAAACTGCTCATCCAGATATTCACTAATCGCCTCACGCAGTTCAGGCGTCCCTGCGTTGGAAGTATAGCTGGTAAAACCCCGCTCCAATGAATAGACGCAGGCTTCCCGCATATGCCAAGGGGTTGTAAAATCCGGTTCGCCTACCCCTAGAGTAATAATATCCTTGTTGCCGCCCACCAGATCAAAAAACTTTCGAATACCCGAGGATGGAATCTCGCGCACCAGTGGAGACAAATACGAGCTCATGGCTTTGTTACTGTCAGTCAATGCTTCAGGTTTGATATTCATCATGATCTTCCTTTACGGCGAAATCATCAGACGATTATCTTCCTGATGATCTTCGAAGATAATTCCGTCCTGTTTGTATTTTTTGAGCGTAAAATTGGTCTTGGTAGACAGGACCGAATCAATAGGCGACAGCTTTTCCGACACAAAGTTCGCTACCTCGCGAAGATTGCGTCCTTCTACTTCCACTAACAAATCGTATGCACCGGACATGAGATATACCGACTTAACTTGTGGATACAAATAAATCCGTTCAGCGATGCCTTCAAATCCTCTTCCCCGCTCCGGTGTAATTTGCACCTCAATTAAAGCAGTAACCTTTTCGTCGTCAACTTTATCCCAATTGACCACAGCGGCGTATTTGACGATCACATGTTGGTCTTCAAGCTCTTTAATCGCAGTACATACATCCTGTTCGGCAACTCCCAGCAAGGTAGCCAGCAGAGTCGGCGTCCTTCTTGCATCTTCTTTTAACAATTCCAGCACTTTTAATTTCAAATCATTCAGTTCTGTCATTCTACATAAGGCCTCCATCAAAAGAGATTACTATACATCATACAATACGTGCTTTAAACCTGCAAAGAAAAACCGCCCGCCCCGGTGAACCCGGCAGACGGACGGCTTGTTATGAGAAAAAGCTTCAAAAGCGGAGTGTCCCGTTTACATATAGTAAGGGTTGTTTTGGTGAGAAGGCTGGCCCTGTTGATGCATAGGCTGGCTATACACTCCTGCGGAGGACGATTTTTGTTGAATGAACTGCTGGCATTCCTGTTGGGTTTTGCGTGCTTCCTGAATCTGTTTGTCCAAATCGGTGCGCAGCGCTTTGGTCGTGGTGGAGTACATGTTGTTCTGACTCATCAAACGGTACAAATCACCTTGCAAACGCAGTGTATCGCTCGTAAGGTCGGTGAAAAGCTGGCGCACAGACGGACAATTAGATTCAGTTGTCGCCGTTGTATATTCTCCCACAGTGCGTTTCATATCGGCAAGAATGGTATAGAGCAAATCTTCTTCGGGCATAAATGACGTATTGTTCTGTGAAAACATCGTGATATTACCTCCTTTGTTGGTTAATCCATAATTACTGCTGCGGTTGCATAGGAGCAAGCTGCTGGTGCTGTTGAAGGGCATTTGAAAGCAGGTTCAGGTGGTGCTCATGAGTTCTCGCGAATTGCAGACAAGCTTGCTGAATGGCAGGGTGCTGAATGGATGCTGCCGTTGCCGCACATTGCTTGAGCAGCAGTTCTTCATTGGAAATGGAGTCCACAATGTACTCCAATTCTTTACCAGTCAAAGGTTGCATGTTCGTAGATTGCATGGTCTGTGCCTCCTTAAATGTTTTGTTGCACGCTGGTTAGCTTGTCCGTTTGGCGGAATTATATGTATATGTGAAGAATGACGGAGTTTATCGAAATTTGACGATTTTGTGAGGGGTGATTCTGCTGTGGAGGACGCTACGCGATCCATTTGATCTTACGATCGCTGTTGCCACGGGATTCTTTAGATTGTATAAAACATTTAGAGGTAAGAATTCCATGGCAAAGGCGAACGCTGTCGCTTCTTCAGATTCAAATGGATCGCTTCGCTGCGTCGGCAGGAACGCCCACCACTAAGGCGCCAAGATCTCGATAAGACTCCCCTTGGGGTGGGAAGTGAAGGGGTAAAATTACTGTAAATAACTACACACACTTTGAATATTGCATATTACATTGCTTAATAAGGAGTGTTTTGTTATGGAATTGATTACTGGAAATACATATTGGCCTAATACCCTGGAGCAGAAACTGGATTTTCCTTCTTTAACAGAAGACTTGACTTGTGATGTGCTTATCGTCGGGGGCGGGATGGGGGGATCACTCTGTGCCCGACTGCTGGGAGAACGACAGGTGGATACGGTGGTCATTGACAAGCGTAAGCTGGCGCACGGAAGTTCTTCGGCCAATACCGGATTGCTGCAATATAGCAATGATAAGACGCTGATCTATCTTATCAACACTTTTGGCGAAGCTAATGGGGTGCTGTTTTATCGGATGTGTAAGGATGCTTTGGATCAATTGGAAAAGCTGGCCAGCACAGTGGACATCGATCCGTCCTTTATCCGTCGCAGCAGCCTGTATTATGCGAGTACGCCGGAGGATGTGTCGGTGCTCCAAAAAGAATTCGAACAGTTAACCCGCTTTGGGTTCCCAGTGGAATATTGGGATGAGCAACAGGTGGCTGCCCGTTTTCCTTTTCGAAAACCGGCTGCGCTGTATACACACGAAGATGCTGAGGTGAATCCGTTTCGCTTTGCACAGGGACTCCTGCAATCCGCTAGCCGCCTTGGTGTACACTTATATGAACATACCGAAGCGAAGCATTTTGAATTTGGCGACAACGAGGTTGTTTGTCATACAAGCGGTGGAACCATCCGGGCGAAAAAGGTTATTTTTGCGGCAGGCTATGAATCACAGGAAATTAAAACGGATCGCGGAGCCATACTGGAGAGCTCTTATGCGATTGCCACCAAGCCGGTTGCAGATTCAGCAATATGGCATGAACAATGTCTAATCTGGGAAACCGCCCGTCCTTATCTGTATATACGCTCGACACCAGCAGGGCACACGATTATCGGTGGTTTGGATGAACCTGTGCTTGACCCGAAACAGCGTGAAGTCAGACTGCTGCACCAACAGAAAAAGCTGCTGCAGGCATTACAGGAGCATTTTCCCGATGTACCATTCAAGATTGAATACGCGTGGGCAGCCGTCTTTGGCTCCTCCCATGATGGCTTACCGTATATTGGACCGCACCCGCGCTTTCCGAACTGCTACTTTTTGGAGGGCTACGGGGGAAACGGCACAGTCACCAGCATGATGGCTGCACAGCTGTTGGCTGATGAACTGACGGGCACACACCGACCTGAGATGGAGCTTTTTTCACTAACACGTACCACCAAGCCTTCACCCGAAATAACGGAGCCGCTGTTTTAATAAAATACGAAACACAAAAGAGCCTCCAATTCCCATTTTCGTGGGTTTGGAGGCTCTTTTTTTGAGTATATATTTTAAGCTACTCGGTTTGCCTATGCCAGCGTCGTGCCTTGGAATGAGACTTGCTTTGCTTCGTTGTTTGCTCTTTCTTTAGCACATTGCGCATAAATACCCATCCCGCCACGGGCATTAACGCAAGCCCAATCAACAGCCAGATCATGGCTATAGGTGCCTTGCTAATGCTCAACACACCCAGAAAGATAAGCATTCCGGTCAATCTCCCTACCATCAGACACAACTCGCGCAGTACGACCAGTTCCACCCTCTGATTAGCATCCTCTTCGCTCACTCCCATCAGGTCAAAGCTAGCAGAAATCATCGGGATTAAATATAACGGCAAAAACAAAGCGGTCCCGATGCCCATAACCAGCAGCATGCTATACTCCATACGCCACAGTAACGGCAAAAGCACAATCACCAGCAGCACGGCCCCCCACAGCATGCCAACCGAGCGATAATGTGGCTTAAGCCATTTGCCAACAGCCCAAAAGCTGAAAAATGAAACTGCGGATGTAATAAGCGAAAACTGCGCCAGCTTCCACTCCTGCTGAGTAGCGACATACACAAGCAGCGTAATCAGAAATGCAAAAACTCCTTCACGAATACCCTGTGTAACAAGCGACAACGACAAGGGCCGCCACATACTTCCTTTTTGAGACAAACGTTGCTTGGGCTCCAGCCAATTGTAACTTCCTGTCGTCTTACGCTTGCGAAGAAAGAAACTCAGCACTACCCCTACCACATAAAGTGCCAGAGAGATACTAAATATCACGCGGTATCCCGCATCATCCTCCATACGGGCAATAATCCAGCCGGATAGCCAGGGACCAACAATACCCGAAAACGAGCCCAACAGACCCACCCATCCGTTAAAATGATCCCGGCTTACCCGGTCTGTGACTTCAAAAAAAATCACATTAAAAGCCAGCCAAAACAACCCCAACGCTGCACCCAACAGCATCCCTAGCGGCCATATGTAGTTTACAGCCTGCGGTCCCGTATATAAAACCACCAGATAAAATAATCCTGACAACGCGGTCCCTACGCGCAGAGCATTCATTTTGTTATGCTCCTTGACCCATTTTCCAGCCACCCAGACCATGATTCCCAGCGCAATTTGCTGGCTGACATTAAACCAGCCAATCATCGCGTAATCCTGCCTGCTTTTCCACAGATAAACGTTAAGAAAAGTACCTGACAGAGCTGCCGCAAACACAAACAATCCATTCAGGCTTAGTAGCAGAATGGATTGTCCGTTCAGGTTTGATTTCAATGTAGTTCCCCCTAACCGAAAGTCACCATTCAGCTCCTTTTATCTCAGCTTGCTTCAGAGCTTCTTCGGTTTAAGATGCCCGAATTTAACTTGGGCTTATCCGGGGGAATATAATTTAATTGTTGGAAATACCACTCAGCTTCTCTAACAAACGCAATCGGTCATCCTCTGACAACGTCTGCTGAACATGGAAGCAGCTTGGACATACATATACTTTTAAGACAAACGGCAAATCCAGAACAGGTCTGCCAAGCGCAGGAGACATCGACGGCACAAAGCCTTCTCCGGTCACGGTTTGCGAACCTGCATGCAGCATGTATTCACCGCATTGGGAACATTCAAGAACCTCATCTTGTCTGTCAAGTATTTGTTCAGCGCCTTGTTCATAAGCCATCAGATCCGCACCGCTTTCTTCAAATTTTTGCAGGGTATGCAGAACAGGCATCTTGTGAAGCTCGTTGTCCTGCAACAATGGAGCGTCAGCCGGCTTTTCAACTACGACTTCATCCTCTGCTTCATATAAAATATCCTGCTCATCATCCTCCCCAAGCTGAATGCTCAACGTACGATAGCCCTTCAGGTCACCTTTCTCAGGGGAAAGCGCTGCTTGACCCACAGAAGTCGCATCATCATGGCTGTGGTCGTGGTCATGTGCATGAGGATGCATGTGTTCACTTTCTCCATGTCGGTGCTCATCCGTATGCCCATGAGCATGTGCAGAATCAGACTCCGTTTCATCTTCATCATCGGTGATATCCGAATACCCTTTCAGGTCATTATGGCAATAAGGGCACTCTTCTTCAGGTCCCAATTCTTCATCCCAAATAATTTCCATGTTACACCATGGACAAATAGTCATTTCCAAGCTTCATCATCCTTCCGTTCCAAGCGTATACCAAGCTCTAGTATACAGGATGTGTCAAGTTACACTGGCACCAATCACATAAGATAACGATATCGAGATAATCATGGAGAACAAGCCGACAGCGCGATTGTCCTCCTTAATTTCTTGGTCGATTGAGAATACTGGTGTCAGAAACTCAAACAGAAAGTACGCCGCAAGCAGCAGTAAAAAGCCGACGAACGACCAAATCATCGTATCATACACGCTGGATTTGGCCTCCATCGCAAAGCGGAGCACGTTGCAAATGCCAAACATTTTCCCGCCCGTAGCCATCGCTACCGAAATATTGCCACGTTTGATCTCTTCCCAGCATTTATACCGGGTTACCAGCTCAAAGCAAGACAAAAATACAATCAGCTCCAGCACCGCCACCGAGAAATAGCCCAGCATCATTCCTAACGGATGTGACAGCAATTCATCAATCGCCATCTCCTCTTTGTCCCTCCCGTTCTACAAAGCGTTCCCCGGCCAGAGCCGGTAACCCGCAGCTCATTCCAATTCAGCAACCGTCACGCCTGTGCCGCCTTCATTGTAATTTCCGATACGGTAGCTTTTTACATGCTTATGCTTGCGAAGGTACTCCTGAATACCAGTCCGAAGAACCCCTGTACCTTTGCCATGAATAATGTGTACCTGCCCCAGATTGGCCAGAAATGCTTCATCCATGAAGCGATCTACCTCCATCAGTGCTTCCTCCACGTTCGCACCACGCAGATCAAGCTCGTTTCGCACATTGTCATCCCGTGTTCGCTTAATGCCAGTTACCGGTTTCTGGGCTCTAGGTGCAGTGGTTTGGGCGGGTTGCAGCAGCTCCAGATCGTCCAGACTGACCTTCATTTTCATGATGCCCAACTGCACCACGGCTTCCTTGCTACCAGACAGTTCCACTACATGGCCTTTTTTATTCAGGCTGTGAACGGATACCTCATCACCCGCTACGATAGAGCGAGTACGTGTAGCCGCTGGGCGCTTGACTGCGCTTTTCTTACGCTGTTTCGGTTCCGCTTCATCCAGCTCTTTGCGGGCTGCAATCAACCTATGTTCCTTAACAGAAGCTCCTTCTTCCTGAGCCAACTTACGCAGATCAGCAATGATTATCTCCGCTTCACTGCGAGCTTTGTCCACGAGACTTCTCGCTTCGTCCGCAGCTTTCTCCAGCAAACGCTCCCGCTGTGCTTCCAGCTTCTCCAGTTCATTCTGGTGACGGGTACGCAGTTCTTCCATTTCACCGCGCAATTGCTCCGCCTTTTCCCGCTCTTGCTCGGCTGTCAAACGGTTCTGTTCGAGGGACGCAATCATGTGCTCTACGCGCTGATCTTCTTCCGTCACCTCACCACGGGCATAATCCAGAATACGGCCCGGCAATCCCAAGCGCTCAGCAATGGCAAAAGCGTTACTTCGACCGGGCACACCCACGAGAAGACGGTATGTCGGGCTTAATGTAGCAACATCGAACTCCATGCTCGCATTAATGATTCCTTTGCGCTCATAGGCATAGGCCTTTAATTCACTGTAGTGAGTCGTCGCAACCATACGGCAACCCAATGCATGCATATGCTCCAGAATGGATACAGCCAAAGCCGAGCCTTCCGCAGGATCGGTTCCTGCACCTACCTCATCAAGCAACACAAGGCTTTTTGGCGTCATATTTTTCAGGATGCTGATAATGTTGGTCATATGACTGGAAAAGGTACTCAGGTTTTGCTCAATACTTTGCTCGTCACCAATATCTGCATAGATGGCATCAAATACGCACAATTGGCTCTCGTCCTCTACAGGCACAAAAAGTCCAGACATCGCCATCAGACTAAGCAAGCCGATGGTTTTCAGCGTAACGGTTTTCCCCCCTGTATTCGGCCCGGTTACGATAATGGAGGTGTACGAATTGCCAAGCTCCACATCAATCGGAACGACCTGCTCCAACGGAATAAGAGGGTGTCTGCCTTTTTTCAGCTTCAAGTAACCACGATCATTCATCAAAGGCAAGGTTGCCTTCATCTCACGAGCAAGACGCGCTTTGGCAAAAATAAAATCAAGCGTCCCCAAAACATCTACATCATATAGCAGCATATCCGCTTGTTCTGCAACAAGTGCGGTCAGCTTTTGTAAAATCACTTCGATTTCGCGCTCTTCTCTCAACCGTGTCTCCCGCAGCTTGTTGTTCATGGCCACGATGGATTCAGGCTCGATAAACAGCGTTGCCCCGGACCCGGATTGATCATGCACAATTCCGCCAAAATAAGAACGATACTCAGCTTTAACCGGAATTACAAAACGGTCTCCACGGATTGTAATCAACTGATCCTGAAGCATTTTGGATACGGTGGAGGAACGAATCATGGAATCCAGCTTTTCCCGAATACGCACTTCACCCGAGCGCAGCTCTCTGCGGATTTGTGAAAGCTCTGTACTGGCAGAATCCAGCACCTCTGCATTTTCGTCGATACAGCCTTTAATCGAGTTTTCCAGACCTCTCTGTTCTGAAAGCTGTTCACTCCAATACAGTAGTGTTTCCACTGGATTTTCCTCATGCAAACTTGCCACGTACACCTGTACACGGCGTGCTGCCTGGACTGTTGTCCGAATGCCAAGCAGCTCCTGCGGACTCAGTGTTCCGCCAATACGTGCGCGCTTGACTGCCGGAATAATATCCACAACTCCGTTAAAAGAGGGTACTCCTTTAAGTCGATCGGCAGCATAGGCCTCATCCGTGCCTTTCAGCAATTTCTTGATATGTTCCAAATCATCGCTGGGCTGTAGCCGCTGGGCTGTCTGCTGACCAATCGCCGTTTGAGCATAGTGACTTAGTTTATTTAAAATTTTTTGATATTCTAGGGTTTTGAAAATTTTAGAGTCCAACTTCACTACTCCTTTCACGTATATCTATATTATAACGAAAGCCGCACACTTACGCTATTTGCCAACTCTGTTTTACACATAAGAAAGCCCTTCATGCTACACAATAACCTTTGTATAACCCTGTACATTCAAAAAACAAAGGAGGTTATTCCGTGAGCATTCTCGGGCACATTGTGCGTTTCATCGTCGCCGCTTTGGTTCTGATGGTCGTAAGCTGGATCGTTCCCGGCTTTAGTGTAGGCGGCTTTTGGAGCGCGCTGATCCTTGCCATTGTCATTGCCTTGATCGGTTACATCATTGAGGCTATGTTTGGCCGACGTGTTTCACCATTCGGACGCGGTATCGTAGGCTTTCTGGTGAGCGCTCTGGTTATCTGGATCGCTCAATATGTCGTAACCAGTGTCAGTGTTTCCTTTTTGGGCGCATTGCTCGCTGCATTGGTTATCGGGATTATCGACCTGTTCATTCCGGTATCTACACCGTTTGAAGCTGGCCGCAAGAGCGAGAAATAATTTGGATTCACATTCCCGACAAGGCTGTTCCACAGCAGAATTCTTCTGCCGCTGGACAGCCTTTTGTCATCTGAGAACCGAATAGGATACAGCATACAAATAATCCCCGGCGATAAGCAGCCGGGGATTGCATTACATTGCATTTATAATCCGTATCTACTGATCCTGTTCAATTAATTCAATCCACTCATTGTACTCGGATTGAAGCTTGGTATACTCTTCTTGCAATTGACGTAATTCCGTCGATATCTTCTCCGTATTTTCCCGATCCACATCCTGTTGAACCTGTAAAAGACGAAGCTGATGAGCCGCCAGCTCATACTTCTGACCGACTTCCTCCAGCTCGGACTGTAAAGCCATCCGTTCCTGATCTACAGATTGCTGCTCAGCCTTCGCTGCCTCGGCAGCTTCAACGGCCAGACGAATTTCCTCTTGAAGCTGTTCCTTTTGTTCGACAGTTACGGCTATTTCTCGTTCCCACGAGGCAAATTCTTTCTTACGGGCAGCATCTTCGGCCTCCAAACGTTCCGCTTCGGCCTTCAACTGCTCATATTTAAGCTGCCATTCCAGTGATTCTTCTTCGGCGCGCTCCAGTTCCTTCCGCCGTTCGCTATCTTCACGTTGGAGCTGCTTGATATTCTGTCCCAGTTGCTCTGCCCGACTCTTCATGCTTCCATACTGCTCCTGAAGCGTTTTGTAAGCCTTCGTTCCCTCTTGCTCACGCAGGATTGTCTTCTCCAGCTCGTCCTGAACGCGAATCAGCTCAGGTGAAAGTTCCTTGATTCTCGCTTCCAACTGCAATAGACGTTGCTGCTGTGCAGCAAACTTATGGTTTACAGCTTCAACCTCAGCCACGGCATGCTGTAATTGCTCCTGTACAGTTTCCTTCTGTTCACGTACTTCCAATACCGAAAGCTCCAGCTCATCTACTGCGAGCTGGCGTTCCTCTGCAAGCTTCTGCCAAGATTTCTCGCTTTCGGCCAGTGTAGCCAACTCACTTTGCAGTTTGCGGGAGGACACATGCGCCTGCTCCAGCAACTTCTGCATCCGGCGCTGTTCTTCCTCCAGCTTGGCCGCTTGCTGCTGCGTTGCCTTGGCTTCCGCTGCCAATTCATCGTAACGGCTTTGCAGCTTTTCACGCGCAAGCGTATCCGCCTGCTCGCGCTCTGTCGCAGCCTGTCGCTGCGTTTCCAGCATAGACTCCAGCTCGGACTGCTGTTGCTTCAATGCTGCAACCTGCTCTTGAGCCTCTCCCAGACGGGAAGACAGCTCTGTACTGCCTGCTTGCACCTGCTCCAATTGCTCTTGAAGCTCCTCGACCCGAATTTCCTGCTCCAGTGCAGCTTCCTCGGCCCGTTTCTCCGCTTCCTGATGCTGGAGCTTTTCTTCATTCAACGCCAGTTCCGCCTGTTTACGCTCCTGCTCCAACTGCCCGTTCAGCCCGGACCACTTGTCCTGCCATTCGGTGACCTTCCGGCTATGCTCCTGCTGCAAAGCAGAACGCAGCTTGTCCAGCTCTGTGCGCTGACGCTCCTGATGAGCCTTTTCCGCTGCCGACAGCTTGGCTTCCGCCTGCTTGACCGCTTCGGCCAGCTCCTTCTTGGTTTGCTCCTCCAACTGGCGGATACGGGCATTTGCCGCCTCCTGCTGCTCTTTCAGCTTACGGGAAGCTTCCTGACGGGACTCCTCCAGTTGGCGTTCAGCCTGCTTTTGTCCATTTTCGAGTTCCGCCGCCTTTTTCTCCTGCTGTTCCAGCTTCGCCTTTAATTCGGCAATTTCCCTGGCTGATGCGGATTCGGTGTCCGTCAATTTTTTCAGAACCGTTTCCTTCTCTTCCTTCAATTGGGCAAAAGACTGCTGCATATCCGTATTTTTTTGCTGCTGTTCTCCAAGAGCCGTCTGGAGTTGAGCCAGTTCGCCCCGAAGCTCCGCCCGCTCCCCGGCCAACCGGTTCATATGACTCTGAATTTCCTGAATTTGTACAGCTTCTTCTGCCATATGAACCGCAGCCAGTACGGCAATTCGGGGCATATCAAGACGCGAATGAGCCTGAGAAATGCTATGCATGCGTTCATCCACGTAATTGGCAACCTGCTTCATATAATCGGTATTACTGCCGACGAGTTTATAAGAAGTACCGTAGATCTCTACAGTGACGCGAGTACGATCTGGTGTAGTCACAATTATGCCCTCCTTCAATACTACTGTATGTTGATTCTAAGTTGTGTCCGGTACTATGGTAACCCGCCCTTCGTGAAGCGTTCAACCCCATTAGTCCGGTTTCCCCGCAGCGGGTGAATATCAGAGTAGAGAGCTTCAATGATGATAGGCCAAAAAGCCGTATCGAACCTCTGTCACTAAGATTCGATACGGCTCCCCGCATTTCCTGCTACTTTCTCAATTCCGCTCCAAAAGTTTGTTCCAGAGACGTAACGACAGGAATATGTGCCGCATTAATCTCTTCATCCGTCAACGTATGCTCCCAGTGACGGTAGGTCAGGGAGATAGCTACGCTCTTCTTGTCTTCGCCAAGCTTGCTGCCTGTAAATACATCAAACACTCGTGCATCCTGCAATAGCTCTCCGCCCGCCGCATGAATCACACGCAGCAGTTCGCCTGCTTCTACGTCCTTATCCACCACGAGGGCAATGTCACGTTCCACGGATGGGAAGCGAGCCAGCTCTCTAAATTGAATGTGACTGTTGGCGTGTTCGATCACCTGTTGCAACGCAATTTCCGCTACATACGTATCATTCAGCCCATAAGACTGTTGCAGCTCTGGATGAATCTGTCCGATGGTGCCGATTCGTTGGGAGGTGCCATTCACATCCAGCCATACCGAGGCAGAACGTCCCGGATGATAGCTTTGCGGCTGGTCAGCCACATAACGGATGTTTGCACCCAATCCGAAATAGCCGAATACGGTTTCCAATGCACCTTTAATATCAAAGAAATCGACCTTCTCAGCACCGATATTCCATTGTTTTTCACGGCGTACTCCAGTCAGCAGCAGACTGAGCACTTGAACTTCCTGCGGCTGGCGGGTCAACGTTTGTTCCGCGGTATAAAATACAGTTCCTATTTCGAAAATCGCCAGATTTTCCTGCTTCCGGTTCATGTTGTACACTGCTGTATCCAGCATTTGTGGAATGATGCTTGTACGCAGCACACTGCGGTCTTCGCTCATAGGCATCGCCAAACGTACAGGATGGCTTCCCTCTGTCAGTGCATTAAACAAACCTGCACTTTCCGGATGCACAAACGAGTAACTAATCGTCTCTTGCCAGCCGCCATGGGCCAGTAATTTACGCAGCGAACGGCGCAGTGATTGCGATGCCGTCAAAGCACCCGGCGTCGTCGGTCCTTCAATCGGCGTCGTAGGAATATTATCATAACCATACAGACGGGCCACCTCTTCAATCAAATCCACATCGATGGTAATATCCCCGCGGCGTGTAGGCACTTCCACTTCCAACACACCTTGCTCCACGTCACCGCATCCGAAATGAAGTTTGCCGAAAATCGTTTTCACCTCAAGCAGCGACAACTCTGTTCCCAAATACCGGTTCACTTTATCCAGCGACAGCTTGATAATCCGACTTTCGGCCTTCTCAGAAGCAGATTCCACGATTCCTTGATGCACAGTGCCTCCTGCATAACGCTGAATCAGCGCAGCCGCACGGTTCACCGCAGGTACAACAGCACCCGGATCAACCTCTTTTTCAAAACGCAGGCTTGCTTCGGAACGAAGTCCAAGCTGACGGGACGTTTTGCGAACCGTGCCGCCATCAAACTTCGCGGATTCCAGTGCAATGCTGACCGTCGCATCCGTAACTTCGGAATTCGATCCGCCCATCACCCCTGCCAGCGCAATCGGCTTCACACCGTCTGTAATCAACAGCATATGCGGCTCCAGCTTACGCTCCTGATCGTCCAGCGTAACCAATGTTTCGCCTGCACGAGCGAGACGTACTTCAATGTTGCCATTTTCCAGCTTATCCGCATCAAAAGCATGCAACGGCTGACCGTATTCCAACATGACATAGTTTGTAATATCCACGATGTTGTTGATCGGACGAACACCCGCCGCCATCAGGCGGTTTTGAATCCACAGCGGAGAAGCCCCCACTTTTACACCCGTGATATAACGAGCCGCATAGTGCGTACATAGTTCAGGTGTATCCACCTTTACCGACAGATGATCTGCCGCTGCATCACTGACTTCCACCAGATCCTTAGCCGGGTCAGCCAGCGAAATATCACGTCCCAGAATGGCGCTTACTTCATAGGCTGCTCCGTGCATGCTCAAGCAGTCCGAGCGGTTTGGCGTCAGATCAAAATCCAGTACATAATCATCCAGCCCCAGCAGCTTCGTAATCGGCGTACCAATTTCAGCATCCTCCGGCAGCACCAGAATCCCTTCCTGCAACTCTTTCGGAAGAAGCTTGTCATTCATACCCAGTTCCTTCGCCGAGCAGATCATGCCCATGGATACGACACCGCGCAGCTTGGCCTTTTTAATCTGAAAATCTCCCGGCAGCTTCGCGCCCACAACGGCAACAGGAACCTTTTGCCCTGCATCCACATTTTTGGCGCCACACACGATTTGCAGATCTTCCTCTTGGCCCGCATCGACGATACACACATTTAGTTTATCCGCATCAGGGTGTTTTTCCTTGCTTTTGACATAACCGACCACGACGCCAGTAATCCCTTTGTTACGATGTTCGACCTCATCAATTTCAATGCCCGAACGGGTGATTTTCTCTGCCAGATCCTCCGCACTCACCTGATCCAGCGATACATACTCGGATAGCCAATCGAATGATACTTTCATATGGGTTCACTTCCCTTGATATAGTTGTTTATTGACGCGCAAACTGCTTTAAGAATGACAGGTCGCTGTTATAAAAATGACGAATATCGTCAATTCCGTATTTCAAAATGGCAATCCGTTCTACACCCATACCGAATGCAAAGCCGCTATATACCTCGGGATCAAAACCGCCCATTTCCAGCACTTTCGGATGCACCATGCCACAACCCAAAATTTCGATCCATACGCGCTCGCCATTTTTCTTCACAAAAGTCACGTCCACCTCAGCACTCGGCTCTGTGAACGGAAAGAAGCTTGGGCGCAGACGAATTTCGGTCGATTCCCCGAACATTTCGCGTGCGAATTGCAGCAAAGTTCCTTTCAGATCACTCATGCGAATGTCTTTTCCAATCACAAGCCCTTCAATTTGGTGGAATTGGAAAGAATGCGTAGCATCGTCATCATCACGTCGAAAAACCGTACCCGGACAAATGACCTTAATAGGCGTTTCGCCCTTCATCGCCTCCATTGCACGAATTTGAACGGGTGACGTATGGGTACGCATCAACAGATCCTCGGTCAGATAAAACGAATCCTGCATATCCCGGGCCGGGTGATTTTTAGGCAGGTTCAACGCTTCAAAGTTATAATAATCCGTCTCAGCCTGTGGACCTTCCGCAACCCGGTAGCCCATACCTGTAAAAATATCCTCGATCTGCTCAATTACTTTATTAAGCGGGTGCAGCCCACCTTGCGGCAATGTGCGCCCAGGCAGTGTAACGTCGATCTTTTCTGCTTGCAGACGCTCATTCGTTTCTGCTTTGGTGAACTCGTCCTGTTTACGATTGACGACTTCTTCAATCGCCTCGCGAACTTCATTCGCTACCTGTCCGACAACTGGACGTTCTTCCGCGCTCAACTTGCCCATACCACGCAAAATTTCAGTCAATGCACCCTTTTTACCCGAATATTTAACCCGCAGATCGGCCAGCTCTTTGGGGCTTGCCACCTTCTCCAATACTTCCAATGCTTCTTCCTTCAAGGCCAGCAAATGTTCCTTCATTTGGATGGTTTCGCTCATCGCCTGTTCAGTCCCCTTTCTTCATATCCAGCTTTTCAGACAACAAAAAAAGGTCCTTTCTCCCGGTAAGGGACGAAAAGACCGTGGTACCACCCTCGTTAGACAATCCTGCTCAGCTCACCCTGCGCTTTGCCTTTCGGCAACACAGGTGTTTATCCATGCTATGCAATCATGATCTCGCTCTGCACGTTGTAACGGTCGTGAACCGGTATCCCCTACTTGCCCGTTTGCCATCTACAGATGGTATACGAGGTTCAAGGAACTGCTCCGGAGCGAACTTCAACAGCCCTGTTTTGCAGAAACGCTCTCAATCCTACGGCGCTTCCTCCCTGTTCAATCGGACACTGCCTACTCTTCTCCATCAAGACATTTTCAAATTTCGAACTATTGTTCATTATTATATGCAAACCCTCGCGCTTTGGCAAGCCGGGCATACGTTTCAGCCATTCTGACGTAGCAGTTTAATCCCACTGAGCCAGTTTGGCACGAATATGCCTGATTTCTGACAGCAGTTCCTCATTTTCATCGTCCGTACCCATCAGCTCCGTAAGACGCAACTGTAATCGTTCCAATCCTTTATGACATTATGAATACGCAAAATGGTTTTCATACAATAATCATCCTTTCCACGTCCGTTTCTCACTGTCAGAAGCAATAAAAAAAAGCCGCAGAAGGCTGCGGCTTGCATACAAGGAATATAGAATGACTGCTATGAATCGTTTCAGACACACCCCTCCCGTTGCAGCATATAGCCGCCTGTCAGTAACTGTGCATTTTAAGGGAAAATCAGTGTGCTTACTTCATCGAACGTATCGTTAACTTCCTTTTCACGAATTACTTGCTTGCAGCCAGTATAGCCGATCAGATCGTATTGGCAAATCCATTGTACATCAAAATTATTTTCCGAATACAAGAGTTGTATTGGACGAACCTGCATATTTAGTTACAAATTCCTTGGTATATTCAGGAGTTTGGACTTGATAACTGTAGTTCCTGCTCGGATTCCAATTGGTCACCCGCGACTTTTGGTTGGTGATGGCTGGAAAGCTGCCCACGTCTTTAAATTCTCCATTTGCTTTATCGTCCAGAATGCCGCCCTTTTCGCTACCTTTTCCAAAGTAGTTGTACTCCGAATAGATTCTTGCATTCGTAGCTATCGTGTAGGCCAACTGAAAATTATTGATGTAATTATTTTTAACATGGAAATATCCATATCTCATAAGTCCGGGCCCGCGAACTTGCAAATTTTCAAAATAATTATTGGCGATAGTGATATGAGGCAAGCCGTCGTAGCTTTTATTGTTATCATCAGGATATCCCAAAATGAGGCCGTACTTATGATTAGCAAATTTGGAATTACTGATGGTTACATAATCAGCCGATTGTCCAACATACAAAAGCTTGTCCAGATCTGAACCATTGGAATCATAATTGTGACCTGCAAAAGTGACATGATCAATCCAATAGTTCGTGCCCGCAGTAAGATAAAGCTGAATATCATCATTACCGTTAATGTTGGCGCTATGTTCAAAAGTCAAGTTTTGAAAGATCACATTACCGGAGTTAGCCGTTGTTTTCAAATGAATATTAACCAGTTTGTTTTGCGCGTATGAACCGATAAGCGATTTGTTGGAACCAATATTGACGACGGTTTTAGAGGAGGCAGAAATATTTTTTTCAATCACCAGGATTTTGGGAGTTGAATCCCCTAACTGGTTTTTCAAATCGTTAAGATTGTTGATATAGATAACCTGACCGTTTTTGCCCCCGGTTGTGCTAGACTTGGAAGCTCCATTTTCATTTTTCGCCTGTCCGGCAAAACCTGTAAGTCCATTCGTCGACGTATTCGGAAAATCAGCCGCAGCGAACGTAGAGGTTGCTGGAAAAGAGAATATCATAAAGGTCAATGCTAGAAATAATAAATAAATTTTCCTCATTACAATAACACCATCCTTTATTTATATTAAATTCCAATAACCAAACTATACTTTTTCTTTAGTAAATGGTAAATAGTTCTTTTTATCTGTTTATTTATAGCATGAAAGCGAAACAATTGGTTTTAATTTTGTATAATAGTGTAAAAGTAGTTCGTAAGAACGCAAATAAAGCCGGGACACCCGATTGGCATCCCGGCTAATATATATGTAATCCAACTGACCTATTTTTAAAAAGGAGTCTGACGTACGTCGAACTATGAGTAAAACAAAAACCCTTGCACGACAAGGGTTTCAGAGGTTTTTCAAAGCAAAGCGGGTGATGGGAATCGAACCCACGCTATTAGCTTGGAAGGCTAAAGTTCTACCATTGAACTACACCCGCACTTTAAAATATCTTAATTCTTATGAATGACATAATCGAACTGTTGTCAACCAGCAGAATCAGGATGCTACTTAGTATAGCTTACCTGCCTGTAAATTGCAAGCAAACTACATACCATCCTGAACCAGCCAATTCATAGGCTTGCGTAAAAACAGGTTTTCAAAGGATTCCGCTGGGATAGGCCGACTGAAATAATAGCCTTGCCCCTCATGGCAATCCTGAGCCTGTAAAAATTGGAGCTGGCCCTCATTTTCCACTCCTTCAGCCGTAACCTTCAGCTTCAAATGGTGGGCCATGGAGGCAATGGTCGACACAATAGCCGCATTTTTGCTGTCCACCAGCACCTCATTGACAAAGGAACGGTCAATTTTAAGTCGGTCAATCGGGAGATTTTTCAAATAATGCAATGAACTATAGCCCGTTCCAAAATCGTCGATACTGATTGCAACGCCAATGGCCTTTATGTTTTTCAGTTGCTCAAAGGCCCGATCCTTATCAAAAGTCATACTCTCTGTAATCTCCAGCTCCAGGTAGCACGGCTCCAGTTCTGTGTAGGTCAAAATGCCCCGTATCACATCCACGAGCTTTTTCTGCTGAAATTGGCGCATGGATAAATTCACTGATATCGGGATCGGCTGGTACCCTGCCTTCTGCCAACTCTTGTTTTGCAGGCAAGCTTCCCGCAGCACCCATTCCCCCAAAGGCACGATCAGACCGCTTTCTTCGGCCACCGGAATAAAATCTCCCGGCATCACCATTCCGCGATGAGGATGATTCCAACGCACCAGTGCCTCCAAGCTCGTCAGTTCACCGCTTTGTAAATGAACACGCGGTTGATACACCAGTGAAAATTCCTCATTTTCAAGCGCACGCCGCAAATCATTTTCCAATTGGAGCCTTTCCTGCGCCCGCATCTGCATAACACTGGTATACCGCTGAAAATTCACTCCCTGCTCCTTGGCATTATGAACAGCGGTATCCGCATGCTGAATGAGCTGCGCACCCTGAGTGGCATCCAGAGGATACAAAGCTATCCCCATACTCACCATCACATGATAATATTCTCCATTAATATCAAATGGTTGCTCAAACAGCTTTACCATATCATCAATACGATTTTTCATGGCATCTATATCCTGATAGCCTGTGAGAAGAACCGCAAACTCATCTCCGCCCATGCTGAAAACACCCTCGCCTTCACGGCAAAAATGCTTTAATCGATCGCCTACCGCATATAGCAAATAATTTCCTGCCATATGCCCCAGTGAATCGTTAATGGTTTTGAATCGGTCAATATTCAGTATCAAAAGAGTTACTGTCTCATCGGGCTTCAATGAATTGCGCAGAGACTGCTCCAGACGTTGTGAAAGACGCCGACGATTCGGCAGCCCTGTAATATCGTCATAATAGGCTATGTAATTAAATTCAGATTCTGCCGCCTTCTTTTCCTGGTATGGAACCAGGACCATGAGCCGAACCAAGCCGTTCAGCAGATCATAAAACGCAATAGCATTCATCAAAAGTCCCATAAGCTGATTTATATCACTCATTTGCCGGGAGGACAAATAAAACAACTGGCTCACGATACACAGCCCAATCCCGCGAAGCATAAGCACACTACCAAATTCCGAGGGAAGATATCGCAAATATTTTCGTGCACCCAAAATAAAATTGGATACAAGCAGAAACAGGATAACCCAGTTCAACATCCACCCCAGGTTGTCCATCTCATGTCTTATACCCAGATCCGGTAAGTGCGCATCAAATATCTGAATGGTCCCCAGGATCAGCAAAGTAAAACTTATACCTGTCCATAAAGCGGTTTTCTTGAATCCTGATTTGGCTTTTCTAAAGGGGAAGGAGCAAATGACTATAAGCATAATAGAGGTAAAGACACGGTTCACATAAAGAAGCCACAGCGAAATACCCGGAGACAAAACAAAATCCGTCAGGCTAACAAAACTAAACGAGACGATATGAATAAGGTAAAGAAGACCAGCCACCAGAAATGTGGGCGCGATGAGAAGTCTCTGCCAGGATAGCTGCTCCAGTAAAACCGACCAGGATTGATAAAAAATAGAGAAACAGATCGCCGCACAGGCAAACCCTGCAATGGGGTATAGCAAGAAAAAAACATTATGGGAGTATAGCTTATTCAAAGTTACATGAAATAACTGAACCAAGACAAACAGTACTAGCGCAGCAATGCCGATGCCTATCGTTTTCTTTACTTCCAGTCGTGTACTCATTCAGCCTCTTCAGCCCCCTGCATATCGGAAATCCCGATCATCTAAGACGTTTGACAGCTTTGGAAGCCGTTTTTTAAGTCTATAGTATCAAAAATAATATGGATTCTGGTACATAATAACATTTAATCCGTGAAAGGTGAATCATTTTTTAGTCTTATATTCATTATTTCATTTTCATATTTACGCAAATAAATAAGCTTACAGCACCAAAAAAGCGCATCATCTTTTCAGATCACGCGCTCTATCCGGTCTTTTTCAAATGAGTGGTACCTATACCCCAGTGCTGTAGAACACAAAAGAATCAGTACACATCGCCCCCCTTTGTGAAAGGTCCAAAACACTACACTACAGGAAGCGTGATTTTAAACTGTGTCCCCTTTCCATGTGTACTGTCTACATGAATAAAGCCTCCGTGATTTTTGATGATCCGATAGCTCACTGCCAGTCCCAAGCCGGTACCGCTTTCTTTTGTTGTAAAAAATGGATCAAATAAACGTGATAATGTATTGTGATCCATTCCCAAACCGTTATCTTCAATGCAAATATGGACATACGAACCTTCCAGCACTGTATGGATATCAATGCATCCCTCACGGTCCTCTCCGATACCTTCGATGGCGTCCATAGCATTTTTGATCATATTGAGAATGACCTGCTTAATCTGCTTTACATCAATCGAAACCTTCATGAGCGTACTATTTTCATCCAGTGCGATTTGACATCCCTTCATCAGCGCCTCGCTTTCGGTCAGCATCACAACCTCTTTCAGCAGACCCATCACAGGTACAGCCGTTTTTTGCGGAGCTGAAGGCTTGGACGAATTCAGAAACTCATAAATAATGTCGTTCGCGCGATCTATCTCTGTCAATATTATACGAGCATACTCATCTCTTCCCAGCTCGACCAGATGCGGCCGCAGTAATTGAATAAAGCCCCGAATGGCGGTAAGCGGGTTACGGATTTCATGAGCAATCGAGGCGGAAATGCGTCCTAACATCGCGAGCTTGTCATTTTGATACGCAGTCTGCTCAATTTGCTTATAATCCGACACATCCTTAACACTGAACAAAAAATCGCCATCCATTTGATCCCCGTAGGTCACCGTAATCAACCAATGCCGACTATATTCATCAATCAACTCATGATAGCGCTTTCTATGAAAGATGGTCTCTTTATATATCCGCATAATTTTCTTCTTCTTAAATCGGCTTAACTCGGGATGATGCAAAATTTGCATCAAGTTGCGACCTGCCAGCGAACTACGCGGCAGTTCCAGCAGTTTGGCCATTTGCACGTTAATAAAGGTCAGTACCCCGTCACTGTCAAACAGCATGATACCACTATCCAGGTTCTCCAGCACATTTTCATACTTGTTATTGGCGATCTGTGTGGAAGGGCAAGCTCCCACGGTATCAAGCAAGGCTTCTTGGAATTCACTGATCATGCCAGGCTTCCCCCTTGTTTCGGAATGATAAACTGGCCGTATCGGACGCTTAACATTTTTTGAAGAAGAGAAAGACATCATCTATCGACTACCCTTCAACGGTTAGAAAACAGATTCACAAAATCCCGGTCATCTCTTTCCAATTGAGAGTCTAATTTTATGATAGACAAGACTTAGGATTCCAGTCAATCAGAAAAAGTGTCGAATTCACATTTTTATCCTGTTTTCTTTCGTCATAATATCCACGCAACATTACCAAAAACGAAATAATAAGTTAGGAATAAGCGCCCTACACACCAAAAAAGCTCTCTAGGTGTGAGAGCTTCTTTGGTGTGTTGGATGTCAACTGCCGCTCTTATTATGCTGAAGCCGAGAGCGTCTCTGGCTCATAATAGCCAGTCTTCTCTTGAGCTCTCCCTGCCATTTTTCATCGTTCATCTGTTTTGCTACCATCAATAAATCCAGAGACATGTCAATTTGGCGCTTCACAATTTCAAACGCATCTTCACTCTCTCGATTCACACAATTCTCAAATATCGTATCATCATCTTCCATGACGTAGTCCTGAAAATCAATCTCGCTTGCCCCGTCTCCATGTGCATACTCCGCCAGAATTTCATACTCATTCTCGACTTTATAATGGACCTCAATGCGACGACATACCGGGCAAAACAGCAAAGGAACATTATGAACTTGGGTGCGGTAATGCTTCAGCGTTCCCTTGGTTCCTACCATGCTTGCTCCACAGCAATAACTCATCCGGGCTCAGCCTCCTCTGAACAAAACCTGTTCCGCCTTGTTTATCCTCTATGTTACCTTATTCGCTTTCACCAGTTGAAATTCCTCTAAAACACAGTAACATTTCCACAATTATTTCTTATTTCACCCTGTACTGTTCACTTCAAACACACATAATTATAAAATCTTTCCCTGCATAACATAGGCAAGCAAGCCCCCAATGTCGGTAAAAAAACCGCTTGTTGGGGGCTTGCAAGTTTAATGTTCAACTTCTTCTGAAGTTTGATTACAGGTTTTTGTCGCCTGGTTTCCAGTTCATTGCACACAAGCCGCCAGATTGCAAAGCTTGCAGCACACGCAATGTTTCTTCTACACTACGACCTACGTCGTTGTGGTTAACCACTTGATATTTCAATTCGCCTTCAGGATCAATGATGAACAAGCCGCGCAATGCAACTCCTTCTTCTTCGATCAGAACGCCATAATCGCTTGCTGTTTTTTTCGTGATATCAGAAGCCAACGGGAAGTTCAATTTGCCCAATCCGTTGTTTTCTTTAGCTGTGTTGATCCATGCTTTGTGGCTGTGTACGGAGTCTACACTGATACCCAGAATTTCAGTATCCAGCTCTTTAAATTGGTCAGCAGCATCGCTCAATGCTGTGATTTCTGTTGGACACACAAAAGTGAAATCCAGTGGATAGAAGAAGAATACGAGCCATTTGCCACGGTAATCGGAAAGCTTCACCGAACCAAATTCTTGACCGTCCCCAGTCACTGTTTCCAATGCAAAATCAGGTGCGGGTCTTCCTACCAATCTTTCTGCCATAATATGAAATCCTCCTTTTAAAATATGTAAGAAAAACATCAAATGTGTTTTCCTCAATCATCTGTATTGTATTAAAACAACTTACTTGATAAATGTTATCATTCGCAGAAATCAAAGTCAATATTGTAACCATTACTTTTTTAGAATTATTTTAAACTAGATTTTGAAAATTCACAATTTATACACATTCACCAGGTTGTACACTTCCGGATATAACAGCAGCTCCTGATTGCTCAGGAGCTGCTGTATCATGTCACTTGCTGTATAATCAGCTCCCTTGTTTCAAGGAAGCCTCTAAACTTTTATCGAATAGCCGCTGCAATCAGATCACCCATTTGGGTTGTCGAGATGGCCTGGGATTTATCCACCGCGATATCGGCTGTGCGATGTCCGGCATCCAGTACCTCAGCTACCGCCTTCTCAATGGCATCAGCAGCTTTCTCATATCCGAAGGTCATACGGAACATTAAAGCAACAGACAGGATTGTTGCAATCGGGTTGGCCAGTCCTTGACCCGCAATATCCGGTGCCGAGCCGTGGACCGGCTCGTACAGACCGAAGCTGCCTTCCCCGAGAGAAGCGGAAGACAGCATACCGATAGACCCAGTCAGCATAGCCGCTTCGTCACTAAGGATATCGCCGAACATATTTTCCGTCACGATAACGTCAAAGCTGGACGGCCGACGCAGCAATTGCATTGCGCAGTTATCAACCAGCACATGTTCCAGCTCAACATCCGGATAGTCTACTGCGACCCGGTTCACCACTTCACGCCACAAACGGGAAGTTTCCAGCACGTTGGCCTTGTCCACCGATGCGAGCTTTTTGCGACGCTTTTGTGCAATCTCGAAAGATTGGCGAACAATGCGCTCCACTTCCATTACATTATATGCGCATGTGTCGACAGCTTCCTCACCCTGAGAACTTTCACGTCTGAACTTCTCACCGAAGTAAATGCCGCCCGTCAGCTCGCGCACAACGATCAGATCCGTTCCTTCCAGCACTTCAGGTTTCAGTGTCGATGCGTCCTTGAGACAATCGAAGACGACAGCCGGACGAAGATTCGAGAACAGGCCCAGCTCTTTACGTATACCCAGCAGTCCTGTTTCAGGGCGAAGCTCCTTCGGATTGTTATCCCACTTGGGACCACCTACGGCTCCCAACAGTACGGCATCTGCAGATTGGCAGACAGCCAGCGTTTCTTGCGGCAAGGGTGTACCCTTCTCATCAATTGCTATTCCACCGAACAGTGCATGCTCCGTTTCAAATGAGTGACCAAACACTTCCTCCGTACGCTTCAAAATTTTCTCTGCCTCAGCGACCACTTCCGGTCCGATTCCGTCCCCAGCTATTACCGCAATCTTTTTCACGTCTGCCATCACGTACACTCCTCTTATTTTACAGCCTTACGGGCGTATTATTTATATCTTCTTTGTAACATACATGGCAGGGCTTTGACCAAGATATAGAATCTATCAATTAATAGGCTTAGCCTATAAGCTGAAAATCTGTAGTAAGACAAAATAAAACAGGACCGGAAATACCCGATCCTGTAAATTCCAAATGGCTTGATTCGCAACCATTAGGACTTGTAATCTACACGATTGCTGTAGTTTTTACGCTTGTCAATCAAGCCATTCAAAGCATCCACATAAGCGCGGGCACTTGCTTCCAGAATGTCAGTGCTTACCCCACGTCCCTGTACAGACAGCTCGTTTTGGGTCAACACGACATGCACTTCACCAAGAGCATCCTTCCCTTGGGTAACAGACTTGATCGAGTAATCCGAAAGAACGACTACCTCGCTGCTGGCTTGGTCAATCGCATTGTAAATCGCATCGACCGAACCGTTCCCTTCAGCTTCCGTCTCAATAACCTGACCTTCGTCGGTAACCAGACGTACCTTGGCGGAAGGGGTAGCCTCGTTGCCATAGGTTACGAAAATCGTTTCCAGCTTGAAGACTTCTGGTGAATCAGCCAGTTTTTCTTCCAGTAGCGCCAGGATATCATCATCCGATACTTCTTTCTTCCGATCAGCCAAATCCTTGAATTGTCCGAATGAGCGGTTCAGCTCCTCTTCGCTCAATTCGTAGCCCAGCTCGATCAAACGTTCGCGGAAAGCATGGCGACCGGAATGCTTGCCCAGTACCAGCTTGCTCTCCTTCAGACCAATACTTTCTGGCGTCATGATTTCGTAGGTCGTTTTTTCCTTCAACATGCCATCCTGGTGAATACCCGATTCATGCGCAAAAGCATTTGCTCCAACAATCGCCTTGTTGCCCGGCACGACCATGCCCGTCAGGCGGCTGACCATACGGCTCGTACGTGCGATCTCGGACAGTTGTAGAGACGTTTTGGCCTGGAAAAATTCCTGTCTCGTCTCCAGCGCCATTGCGATTTCCTCAATAGCGGTATTTCCGGCGCGTTCACCGATACCGTTAATGGTGCCCTCAATCTGATCCGCCCCGTTCAGGATCGCAGCCAGTGTATTAGCCGTAGCCATTCCTAGATCGTTGTGGCAATGTGCGCTCAATTGAACCTTTTCCACATCAACCACATTTTCCTTAACATGCTTGAAAATGTTGCCGTATTCATATGGTGTCAAGTAACCCACGGTATCCGGAATATTGACGACAGACACACCTTCCTGTACAGCCATCGTGACCATTTCCACCACAAAGTCAAGTTCTGTACGACCTGCATCCTCCAGGGAAAACTCTACCTTAGGTAAATACTTTAACCCGTAACGAATAGCTGAACGGGCAGTCTCCAATACCTGTGCCTTCTCCATCCGCAGCTTATACTGACGGTGAATTGGAGAAGTAGCCAAAAAGATATGGATACATGGGTCTTGGGCTCCCTTAAGTGCCTCGCGGACCGCATCAATATCCTGTTCCCTTGCACGTGAAAGACCAATAACCGTTGAATTTTTGACTGCCTTGGCAACCGCATTAACAGCGGCCAAGTCACCCGGAGAAGCAGCCGGGAATCCAGCTTCCATACGGTCAATACCCAGTTTTTCCAACTGATGGGCGATCTCTACTTTCTCACGGGTATTCAAGTTCACACCAGGTGACTGTTCTCCGTCTCTCAACGTTGTGTCAAATATATATATTTTGCGCAACGCAACGCACCTCCCTCAGGATAGAAGCATTAAATTACAATGCGGCTCACGCAATAAGCAGGGCCGCATTGTAAAATTACATTATGAATGAATCATGTTTTCGAACTCGTTGTACAAAAAGATCTTATTTTTTGATCCAGTGCATCATTTCGCGCAATTGTCCGCCCACCACTTCAATCGGATGGTTAGCTTCATTACGACGAGTAGCCGTCAGGAATGCACGTCCGGATTGATTTTCAAGGATAAAGTCACGAGCAAATTTACCTTGTTGAATGTCAGTCAATACGTCTTTCATTGCTTTCTTCGTATCTTCTGTTACGATACGTGGTCCAGTCACATAGTCGCCATATTCCGCTGTGTTACTGATGGAATCGCGCATTGTTGCCAATCCGCCTTCATACATCAGGTCAACGATCAGCTTAAGCTCATGCAAGCATTCGAAGTAAGCCATTTCAGGAGCATATCCTGCTTCAGTCAGCGTTTCAAAACCCGCTTTTACGAGTGCGCTCACGCCGCCACACAATACCGCTTGCTCACCGAACAGATCCGTTTCCGTTTCTTCACGGAAGGAGGTTTCGATCACGCCTGCACGTGTACAGCCGATACCCTTGGCATAAGCAAGACCGATTTCTTTCGCTTGACCCGTTGCATCCTGCTCGATTGCGATCAGACCCGGTACGCCAAAACCTTCTACATAGGTACGACGTACCATATGACCTGGGGATTTTGGAGCAACCAACAGTACATCGCTATCTTTAGGAGCAACGATTTGTCCGAAATGAACGTTGAAACCATGGGAGAATAAAAGAGCTGCACCTTTTTTCAGGTTAGGTTCAATTTCATTTTTGTACACAGAAGCTTGTGTTTCATCCGGCAACAAAATTTGAACCACATCTGCACGGCTTGTTGCATCAGCCACGTTCAGAACTTCAAAACCGTCGTTTCTTGCAACATCTGCCGATTTGCCTTCACGCAAACCGATAACAACATTCAGACCACTGTCACGCAAGTTTTGTGCTTGAGCATGTCCTTGGCTACCGTAACCGATAACGGCAACTGTTTTTCCTTTCAATACGCTGAGCTCTGCATCTTTTTCGTAGTACGTTGTAACTGCCATGGTTAATTTCCTCCTTTTAATTGGACCCTTCATAATGAGCGGGTACTCCAAGAGACTCTGCCTCGTTACCAAAACTTGAAAATCTCTTCGAGCCCCCGCTCTTATGCGGGCGGTTCTTTATTGATGTAATGCGCTATAAGCGGTAATTCGTTAAAGCTCCGTATTAAGCATTGCCACGTATCATGGCCGTAACCCCGGTTCGGGTCAGCTCACGAATACCGTAAGGCTTCAACAACTCGATCATGGCATCAATTTTCTCGGTATCGCCAATGACCTGAACAATCAAGCTCGTCGTTCCAACATCAACTACTGCTGCTCTAAACGTTTCCACGACACCCATAATTTCTGGCCGTTGAGGTGGTTCTGCTTTCACCTTAATCATCGCCAACTCCCGTGAAACCATCGGCTTGGAGCTAAGATCAATAACCTTGATTACATCAACCAGCTTGTAAAGCTGCTTTTCAATCTGCTCCAGATTATTCTCGTCACCTATAGTCACAATGACCATACGGGATAATCCGACTTCCTCCGATTGGCCCACAGTAATGCTCTCGATATTAAAACCACGGCGACCGAACAGGCCAGACACACGCTGCAAAACGCCGGGATGATCATTTACCAGTACAGCAATGGTATTTTTAATCGTCATTTTACTCGTCCCCCATCAGCATTTGATCAATCGTCGAACCTTGCGTCACCATCGGATATACATTCTCTTCCTTGCTGACCACAAACTCGACAACGACCGGTCCGGGTGTATCAAGCGCCTCCTGCCAAGCCCGACGTGCCTCTTCCTTATTCGTAGCACGCAGTCCTTTTACGCCGTATGCCTCAGCCAGTTTCACAAAATCCGGGCTTCCTGCCAGATCAATATGGCTATAGCGATTGTCATAGATCAATTCCTGCCATTGACGCACCATTCCCAGCACCTGATTGTTGATGATCACGATTTTGACCGGGATGTTATTGATTGCACAAATGGCCAGCTCCTGCGAACACATCTGCATGCCGCCGTCTCCGTTAATCGAGATAACCAGTCTGTCGGGATTCGCCATCTGAGCGCCAATCGCGGAAGGGAAACCAAATCCCATCGTACCCAGCCCACCGGATGTCACCCATGAACGCGGCTGATTGAATTTATAATACTGCGCCGCCCACATTTGATGCTGACCCACGTCCGTCGTTACGATTGCGCCGCCTTTGGTCGTTTCATCCAGCAGCTCGACAACCCATTGTGGCTTAAGCACTGTATCCGAATCCTTATAAGAATAAGGCTTTTCATTCTTCCATTGTTGAATTTGTGCTCTCCACGCATCCGCTTGATTCGCGCGTTTCACATCCTGATTCAGCAATTCCAGTACCGCCTTCACATCGCCTACAATCGGAATGTCTGTCGGTACGTTTTTGCCGATTTCAGCAGGATCGATATCAATATGAACGATTTTGGCGTGAGGAGCAAAGCCATCCAGCTTGCCTGTCACCCGGTCATCAAAGCGGGCACCGATACAGATTAGCAAATCCGACTGTTGAATCGCCTGATTGGAGGTGTACGTTCCGTGCATCCCCGGCATTCCCGTCCACAGTTCATGACCACTTGGAAAACCGCCCAATCCCAGCAATGTTGTCGTAATCGGAATTTCCGTTTTGCGAACAAACTCATAAAGTGCCTCATGTCCACCGGAGTAAACAACCCCGCCACCTGCCAGAATAAATGGGCGTTTCGCTTCAGCAATAGCCTGAGTCAGCTTGTCTAGCTGAATTTTGTTGGGCAATACCTTCGGGTTATAACCTCGCATGGTCACAGGTCCCATTTGCGGAACAAACAGCGTTTGGGCTGCCGATATATCCTTCGGAATATCAATCAGTACCGGACCCTTGCGTCCCGTGTTGGCAATATGGAACGCCTCATGAATGATCCGCGGCAGATCCTCTACATCTCTTACCAGATAGCTGTGCTTCGTAATCGGCATCGTGATTCCCGTGATGTCAGCTTCCTGGAAAGCGTCCGTGCCGATCAGGGAGGATATAACGTTGCCTGTGATGACCACCAACGGCACCGAATCCATAAAAGCCGTTGCAATGCCGGTTACCAAGTTGGTTGCTCCAGGTCCGGAAGTCGCGATACAGACGCCGACTTTACCACTGGCACGTGCGTAACCATCTGCCGCATGAATGGCTCCCTGCTCGTGACGGGTGAGGACATGCTTGAAATCCTCAAAGCCGTACATGGCATCATAAATGTAAAGCACTGCACCACCGGGGTATCCGAAGACACAATCTACTCCCTCCAGCAATAGGCTACGGAGTAAAATTTCCGAACCTGTAATCACTTCAGGTTTCATCCACTTTTCACGTAATTCATCGGTTGACCGAACTTCAGGAATTTGTGCACTCATTGGTCATCCTCCTTTACAAAATTTACATACATCTGACATTTGTAAAAACAAAAAAACCTTCCATCCCTAGAACAGACTTGCTGTTACTGAGGGACGAAAGGCTGTAGCTTCCGTGGTACCACCCGTGTTTGCCCGATACTTCGCAATATCGAACCTTGGCAGGTACAGAAATCACAAAGGATCTCCATATCTGGCGTCTGTAACGTAGACCGTACGATTTTCCCTAATAGGTGATTCAGCGCACCGCTAAATATCATCGGGCCCAAATACTTTTCAGGAAAACAGCTCCAAGGTGAGCTCGTTAAAAAGGGATTTTGGTGAAGCTTGCAGCTAATGCCTCACTCTCTGAACAAAAGAGCCCTAATCACTTCGTCCTTTTCATTGCCGTTGAGTTCATGTCATTCTTTCAAATGTTTAGACACATTATATGTCCCCCATCTGGGATAGTCAATACCCAGATTTCATAAAAATTTATGTTTTTCCTCCAGGGTACCTCTGAGTCGCACGCTTGCAAGAGCTACCCGCATATTATAAAAAAGACCACACGGCGAGACTGTGCGCACCTCCAAAGCCTCGTCTTGCCTTGTTAAAAGGTGGAAAAGGAGGCACACTTATGATCCGCAAACGCAGCGCCCAAGATGACAGCATGATCCTTCGCCTGATCGAACAAGAGCTTGTCCCCCTGTCCCATTTAGGCGCACAAGAAATAGATCAAATACGTAAAGAATTACCCCGGCGCTTAAACCGGGGCATCACTTTTGTCGCTTGCAGACCCGATAATGCACAGCCTATCGGCTTCATTCATGTCATGCTGCATGGAGAACTGCTGTACATTGATTTGATCGCAATCTCTTCGTCTCATCAAGGCCAGCGCTATGGAAAAAAACTGCTGAAGCATGCCGAACAATACGGGCGACTACGACGCTGCAAGCGGGCAAAAGTCATGGTAGATGAAGACAATATCCGTGGAATCCGCTTTTATCTGCATAACCATTACCAAATGCTACGATACGTCTCCCTGAGTCGATGCCATGAACTTGAAAAAATACTGTGAAAAAGTGGATCCTTCAGCTCTTAATTCCATTAGCCTAGAATACATTGGGGTAAAACGGATAACCTTCTCCGGGGTATCCCCCATCTGTATATGGGCCGTACTGAGGGGCACCGTATCCCGGACCGCCATATCCTGGTCCCCCATAACCTGCTCCGTATCCAGCAGCGTAAGGAGCCGTGCCGATGGCAAGCAAGTCAAACAGCACCAGGGGAATTATCGCCTTCGTCTTTACATTTTTCTTATGATTTGGCTGAAGAATCAGTCGGTTACCCGAAATGCGAATCAGCTTGCCGCTGACCTGGGAACCATCCTTGCGAGTAGCCAGAATGACTTTGCCGACAAGCTTCTCCACCTGCTTTCTGGTTACTGCCTGTTTCATCATATTTCCTCCTTCTTTCTCAACGGATGGACAGATTGAACGGCTCCTTGATAGCTCACCGCCACCACAAAACAGACTGGAGCTGACAGGGGCCGAGCGTTCGTCCAATCTGCATAACACAGTCTATTCCATCTATGCCAGAAGCGTATGTTTAAATGCCTGCACAACCTAAAAAAATCCGGTGCCTGCGAATGCAGATACCGGATTTGGGAAAAAATACAATTTACTGATTTCAAGACAAACAGTCTTAGCTGCCCGTATACTACTAGCGCTTGCTTGGATCATAGAGCTGACCCAAAGCAGCCGGAGCACGCGAACGTCCTACGGCCGCTACCAGTACAATAATCGTCAGGAGATATGGCAGCATAAAAATAATTTCCTGGGGAATACTTTGCGACCATGCAAACAACTGCACATAGTTGCGAATGGCCTGAGAAAAGCCAAAGAACACAGCTGCGCCAAAAGCGCCGAGCGGGTTCCATTTCCCGAAAATCATAGCAGCAATGGCAATATAACCTTGACCGGATACCGTATTATGCGAAAACATATTTGTCGTCGTCAAGGTGATCGTAGCTCCGCCAATACCAGCCAATGCGCCGCTGATCATGACCCCGATATAACGCAGTCGGTTCACCTTGATACCAACGGTATCTGCAGCACCCGGATGCTCTCCGACAGAACGCAGGCGCAAACCAAACGGCGTTTTATACAAAGTGAAATATCCAATAATGACTAATAATATGGCCAAATAGGTCGTTGGATAGGCTTGGAAAAAAGCTTTACCTGCAATCGGAATATCAACTAGATAGGGAATCGATATTTCGCTAAACCCCTGAATTCGCCCAGTATCGCCATCACCCTCAAATAAAAGCTTAACCATGTATAGCGTACTGCCTGCCGCCAAAAAGTTAATAACAATCCCGCTTATAACCTGGTCAGCTTTAAACGTAATCGAGGCTACAGCATGAATCAGCGAAACCAGAATGCCGAATACCGCTGCCGACAGTACACCTACCCAAGCGGCAGAGGTTCCCCCCAGCCCTGCCTGTTCCGCATAAAATCCGCCCACACCCGCCGCAAACGCCCCGAACACCATAAGACCTTCCAGCCCGAGGTTCGTTACACCGGATTTTTCTGAAAAAACTCCACCGAGAGATGCAAATATAATCGCCGTCGCAAAAACGAGCGTTGTATGGATTAATTCACCAAGTGTTAACCAACTCATTTTACAACACCTTCTCTTTCTTCCGCTTGGAGTAGAGCGGCTTCACAACCCAACGAACAATTCCCTGAGCTGCAATAAAGAAAATAATCGAGCCAATGACAACCCGAATAATTTCGGGCGGTACATCCGCGCTAAAGCTCATCCCCGCAGAACCATACGTAAGCGTTCCAAACAAAACAGAGCCCAGCAGTACACCAAATGGATTATTCATCCCGATGAGGGCTACGGCGATACCATCAAAGCCGGTCCCCGGCGATCCTGACATAACGGATTGATAATGGAACACACCCAGCACTTCAAAGGCACCCGCCAATCCGGCAAAAACACCACTAATAAACATCGCTTTTACGATATTACGATTCACATTCATGCCTGCATAGCGGGATGCGTCCTGATTAAATCCGACAGCACGCAGCTCATAGCCCTGCTTGGTTTTCCACATGAAAATATAGAAAAACACCGCCGCCAGCACAGCAATGGCGGTCCCCCAATGAACCCGGGCATTTCCCATCATCTGTGACAGCCATTCAATCGAAATCGAAGCGGAAGGTTGAATATCCACGGAACGATTTTCACCTTCCATGAGTGCGAACTGGTTAATCACCAGGTTAGCCAAATACAGACCAATCCAGTTCATCATAATACAGGTGATAACCTCATTAACGCCACGCTTGGCCTTCAAATAGCCAGCAATTGCAGCCCATAGACCCCCGAATACCGCCCCAGCAATGATTGCCAGTGGCGCATGAATAATAGCAGGCAGTCCATGCAGCTTGATGCCCACAATCGAAGCAGCCGTCATACCCACCAGAAATTGACCTTCGCCGCCGATGTTAAACAATCCGGCACGGGCAGCAAAAGCAAATGCCAACCCCGTCAAAATCAGTGGAGTCATCTCACGGATTGCCTCGCCAAAGTTGTATGAGTCTCCGTACACACGGCTAAATAGTGCAGAATACGCCACAATGGGATCATAGCCGCCAATCATCATCACGACAGCACCCAGAAGAAGACCCAAAATAATAGAGACCAGCGCCAGAACAAAGGAGTCTTTCGTAAATATTTTCAATAGGTTAGCCATTCTCTACTCCTTTCTTCACTGCACTTCCGGCCATCATCAGTCCCAATTCCTGATCATTCGTTTCTTCCGGTAGCACTTCCCCGACAATCTTGCCCTCATAGATGACAGCAATTCGGTCGGAAACATTCATAATTTCGTCCAGTTCAAAAGAAATGAGCAATACCGCTTTGCCTTGATCCCGCTGGGCAATCAGTTGTTGCTGGACGAATTCAATCGCTCCAACATCCAGCCCCCGTGTAGGTTGGGCCGCAATGAGAAGGTCTGGATTTTTATCTATTTCACGCGCAATGATTGCCTTTTGCTGATTACCACCAGATAATGCTCTCGCCTTGGTATGAATATCCGGCGTTCTCACATCAAATTTCTCAATGAGACTTTTCGCCTGCTTATCAATAGCCTCTTTGTTCAGAAAGCCGTTTTTACTGTAAGGAGCCTGATAGTACGTTTCCAGAACCATGTTTTCGCTCATGGAAAAATCGAGTACCAACCCGTGTTTATGCCGGTCCTCCGGGATATGCGAAACGCCTGCCTCTGAAATTTTACGTGGTGACTGATTCGTCATCTCTTGTCCGAGCAATCGGATGTGCCCGCCATCGACCTTACGTAAACCGGTCAAAGCTTCAATCAACTCACTCTGTCCATTTCCATCTACTCCGGCGATTCCTAAAATCTCACCTGCCTTGACTTGAAGGTTCAGCTCATTCAGAACGCTAATGCCATCCTTGTTTTTAGAGACCACATTGCTCATTTCCAGAACGGTTTGTCCCGGCTTCACAGGCTGCTTGTCCACTTTAAAGGACACACGGCGGCCTACCATTTTCTCTGCCAGGTCATTCGGCGTCGTTTCTGATGTCTTGACCGTATCAATGACCTGACCCCGGCGAATAATCGTAACTGTATCTGCAATTTGCATGATTTCTTTCAATTTATGAGTGATCAGAATAATGGACTTGCCTTCAGCTACCAGACGTTTCATAATGTCCAGCAACTCAATGATTTCCTGTGGAGTCAGTACCGCTGTCGGCTCGTCAAAGATCAGGATATCTGCACCACGATAGAGCGTTTTTATAATTTCCACACGCTGTTGCATGCCGACGGATATATCTTCAATTTTGGCATTCGGATTCACTTGAAGGCCGTACTGCTCAGACAACCGCTTTACTTCGGCGGCAGCCTTTTTATAATTGATTTTCAGACCTTTGCGTGGCTCCGAGCCCAGGACAATATTTTCGGTGACAGTAAACGGCTGCACGAGCTTAAAATGCTGATGCACCATGCCAATCCCCAAATCAATCGCCTTATTAGGGCTATCAATCAGTACTGGTTTTCCACCGATTTCTATCGATCCTTCATCCGGCTGATACAGTCCGAAAAGAATATTCATAAGCGTAGATTTACCCGCACCATTCTCACCCAAAAGGGCATGAATTTCTCCCTTATGCAGCTTGATGCTGATGGAGTCGTTGGCAACGATGCCGGGGAATCGTTTTGTAATTTGCTTTAACTCAACGACGGGGGTCGCTGCATCCATGAGATCACCCTTATATACTTTATAGTATGTGCTCCAATGAGCTGATTTACCGTTATGATCTGTATAACTCCAGACGTAAGAACAAGGCTAGTCTTGTGAACCAGCCTTGTCGCCACCTTTATTTATCTTGCAAGCCAAATCTTACTTCGAAGGAACTGTAATTTCACCCTTAATAATTTTTTGCTTGTATTGTTCTACGAGATCAAGCACGTCTTTAGGGACATTTTTACTGGATGTATCCGCCAAGCCAATTCCGTTATCTTTCAAAGTCAGCGTTTCGATACCGCCCTTAAATTTACCGTCGATAACTTCCTGGGATACGCGTTTTACGGCTTCATCCACACGTTTGACCATTGAAGTCAACGTTACATCATCACCAAACTCAAGCGATTGGTCTTTATCTACACCGATAACCCATACTTGCTGACCTTGTTGCTTCCGTGCGAGTGCTTCGTTAAATACGCCTGTACCCGATCCGCCAGCTGCGTGGAAAATAATGTCCGCACCGCTGTTGTAGATCGTTGCAGCCGCTGCTTTACCCAGATCCGGCTTATCAAACGCACCTGTGTAGTTTACTTCCAATTTTGCATTTGGATTTACTGCTTTAATACCCGCTTCAAAGCCCTTTTCAAAACGTTTGATCAGCGGGCTATCTTGTCCACCCACAAAACCGATTTTGTTTGTTTTGGTGAGTTTACCAGCTACAACCCCAACCAGGAAGGAACCTTCATTTTCAGCAAAAACAACCGATTTTACATTAGGCGCATCTACGACACTGTCGATGATCGCCAGATTTTTGTCCGGGTTGTCTTTCGCTACTTGTCCAATCGCATTCGCCAGATTAAAACCAATACCCCAAGTCAGGTTAAAACCGCCCTTAACAAATTGGTTCAGGTTAGGAATATAATCTTGATCCGATTTACTTTGCAGGTATTTAGCCTTAGCACCTGTTTCTTTTTCAATGGCTTGCAATGCTTCCCATGCAGATTGGTTAAACGATTTGTCATTTACTCCACCTACATCTGTAACCATGCCGATTTGGACATTCGATGTTTTGGCAGAACCACCTGCGTCTCCTCCACTTGCATTGGACGCGCCTTGATTTTTGTTACCGCAGCCTGCGAGAATGACCGAGATCGCTAGCAGCATAACCAAAGACATACTGAACATTTTCTTCATGCTGATACTGTTCCCCCTTAGTGTTAGATCCCTGGACTGTCTCTTTTCTCTGAAAATGGGCACGTCATACATGCCATTTACTGTCGAGACAGATCCTACAGAAGACTTACTTTAGAGATTATACAATTATGATCGACTAAAATCCAGATGATTAATAACCTTGGGTCAATTTTTTTTGAAAATTGATTAATGTAAGCGCTGCACCTATTGCAAAATCCATACATTCTGTCATCACACGTCATCTTTATTCGTATTTTGAATAATTTGGACTTTTTTATTTCGTTAAGTATGTACAAAAAAAGGCATCCCTACACAGCATACTGCTCGGGATACCTTTTCAACCACTTTCGCGGTTTCAACGCCTTCATTTCAATAATTAAGCGTTGATTTTGCCTTTAGCAACAGTTGCCAAAGAGTTGAACGCATTGATATCGTTGACTGCAAGATCAGCCAAGATTTTGCGGTTAATGTCCACACCAGCCAATTTCAGGCCGTGCATCAGTTTGCTGTAAGACAAACCGTTCAAACGAGCTGCTGCATTGATACGCACGATCCACAGTCTGCGGAAGTTACGTTTCGTCTGACGACGGTCACGGTATGCGTAAACAAGCGATTTCATTACCTGCTCGTTAGCTGTTTTAAAAATGCGGTGTTTGGAACCAAAATAACCTTTAGCAAGCTTCAATACTTTTTTATGACGACGACGAACGACGAATCCGCCCTTTACTCTTGCCATATCAAAAGACCTCCCAAATAATGTTTATGCTTCATTCATTGCCGTGCTGTGTGCTATTTCAGGTTAGCAAGACCTTGTTTCAGACGCTTAACGTCCCCAGGTGACATCTCAGGGTTAGTACCCAGAACGCGTTTTGCACGTTTGGATTTGTGGGAAAGCAAGTGGTTTTTGTAAGCTTTGTAACGCATTACTTTACCAGTACCAGTAATCTTGAAGCGGCCTTTAAGGCTGCTATGTGTTTTCATTTTAGGCATTGAACTTCCTCCTTAATTTGTCATTGACTCTTTGGAGCCAATATCATAATCATGCTGCGTCCTTCGAGCTTGGGTTGGCGCTCCACGGTACAAAGATCAGCAACTTCCACTTTCACACGTTCGAGAATTTTTTGACCCACGTTAGCATGGGTAATTTCCCGACCGCGGAAACGAACGGAGCATTTCACCTTGTCCCCTTCATTCAGGAACTTAACCACATTGCGAAACTTGGTCTGGTAGTCATGCTCCTCGATGTTGGAACGGAACCATACCTCTTTGATGTCAACGATCTTCTGGTTTTTACGGGCTTCCTTTTCCTTCTTCTGTTGCTCATAGCGGAATTTTCCGTAATCCATAATCCGACACACGGGCGGCTTCGCTTGAGGCGCCACGTTTACGAGATCCAGGTTTGCGTCAATCGCCATTTGCAGAGCTTCACGAGTCGGTGTAATCCCGATTTGTTCCCCGTTAGCACCAACCAGACGTACTTCTCTCACCCGAATCTCATCATTGATCATATGTTCCTTACTAATAACCCTCCACCTCCAGAACCTGTTATTGTTGTATTGTCTTAAAGCACAAAAAAGGGATGACGACTATGCAGCCGACATCCCTGTCTGATACTCAATTCATCATGAAAGTTCAATTCACAAATCATTGGATCAAGACCAGCCGGCGATACCGGACAGGTGAGAAGTCGGACCTTCTACTTATAATCCATACTTTTCAATTAACATACTTGAACATCTTATCACGCAACTCATCAAAGTGTCAACACATTAATTCAAAACAGTTGACACTTAGGATCTGCGATACATTCATGCCCTCCTGCATTTAGCCCTGCTTACTTTGAACTTCTTCCAGCCGAACAACACGCGTATGCTGGGTGTGGCTCCATTGCTTGTTGTTTTGCGTGAAGAACGCATAAAACGTAATCGGATACCACGAAATCAGATAGACAGGGAACAGCAGTAAATAAAGATACACTTTTTTGGACGTGACCTTCTCCAGGATCATCGCGATCACAAAGGTTAGAATGTTCAAACTAACTGCTATAACACCAGTCCAAGCTGGTAATTGTACATAGATATTTTCGATATTAGGTCCCCCGAAGAACGCAATATCCACCCACATCGCTGCTGTCATCAAGAAAGTGAACAGTACGATGTACACATTCAGACCATAGAGGGCCATATCGAATTTGATCAGACTTCTATGCTTGATGCTCTGCCACAGCAGTGGGAAGAAATAACGGCGAGCGACTGTAAAGTGACCCTGCATCCAGCGCAGACGTTGTCTGGAGGAAGCTTTAAAAGTCAACGGCTTCTCGTCGTATACCTTGGCATCATAATTAAATCTTGGATATACATTACGTTGCGTACAGCGCATGGTAAACTCCAAATCCTCTACCAGACTCGTCGCACCCCAGCCCATTTCTTTGAGCAGATTCGTTTCAAAGCACATGCCTGTACCACCAAGAAAGTTAGCCATGTTCAGGTTGTGACGAGACAACTGCCACAAACGGTTGATGTACCAGTAAGATACTCCGTATGCCGCAGTAATCCATGAATCCTCAGGATTCTTAGTATCAATGTACCCTTGGATAACACGGGCACCTGTGCACAAGTCGTTGTTCATTTCACTCAAGAAATTCGTATGTGCCAAATTGTCAGCATCAAACATGACAATCGCATCATATTGACGTGGCATAGCCCACAATTCCTTGAGCATCCACTCAATGGCGTAGCCTTTACCACGTAAATTCGGATTCGTACGTTCACAAGCATTCATACCGTGTGCGCGAACGATATCCGCCGTCTTGTCCGTGCAGTTATCACAAATAACGAATACATCGTACAGTTCCTTTGGATAATCAAGTTGCTTCAAGTTCTCCATCAATGCTCCAACAACCTGTTCCTCGTTGTGGGCAGCGACCAAAATGGCAAATGATTTTTCCGGAGCCGCATTCTCTTTCCTTTTTTTGCGAACCAGACCGAACAAGGAGAATCCAAACTGATAGACCGCGATCAGCGCCAGTATAATCTGGAGCGTCACGAAAATGGCGTCTAACATAATCTCTTGTTACCCCCTTTTTTTATACCCCTTAAAAATCTTGCGTTTGTTTGTTTTCTATCTGTGTAGCGCAAGTTGCGGCGCTTTGCGCGCCTTTTTTTTGTAGTTTTTGACCCGACCCTTGCTTTTTTCATTGACTGTGCTCAGCCCCCTATTGGCTGACACAGGAACGCCATTACGATTTTCGTTGGTTTTCAAGCTTTTGTCAAAGCCTTAAAACCGTTCTCAGCAGCAAAAAAACACGACAAACTCCGGTTTGAACCAGGAATGCGACGCTGAGCCTTTCATTCATGACGATAGGTCTTATTTTCATCCATTTGCTAACTTTTTATTTCTTTAGTCCCTCCTTTTTGTGAGCCATTTAACGGCCACTTCTAAATACTCTATCGTATTAGACGAATGAACGCAAAGAAAGTTATACAATTCAACTTATATTCCATTAACATTTTTGTGTAGAATTGAACCAGATAAGTTGTGATTCTTGAAATGAGCAGCGTTTAAAAATATGATGAGAGCAAGAGAATAATTACTTATCGCCTGATTCTGTTCAAGTGATTCAAAATATTTGCCGACCAACCCGGCACGGCAACCGGAGGAAACTAAATGCAACGTCTAGTCGTAAAACTTGTAAATCTGGAGCAGCAGTTGTTCAAATGGATCAACGGACGCTTACACAATCGTTTTTTGAACTTCTGGCTTTATTATCTTACACATCTGGGTGGAGCGACCTTTACAATCACCTCCACACTGCTTGTATGGCTGCTTGCTCCGCTTCCATGGAAGGAATCCGGTATGAAGGGGGCCATCGCTCTTGGAGTCAGCCACATCCCTGTAGCCATCGCCAAAAAGCTGTACCCGCGGATTCGTCCGTACCTGGCACTGCCAGATACGAATACGTTCCGTAATCCCCTGTCGGATCATTCTTTTCCTTCGGGGCATACAACCGCTATTTTTTCGGTGACTGTTCCTTTTATGCTACAGTCACCCATGCTAACACTGCTTTTGCTGCCTATCGCGCTGATTGTGGGTTTTTCCCGAATTTACCTGGGACTCCACTATCCTACGGATGTACTCGCAGGAGCGGTCATCGGCACATCAGCAGCAATAGGAACGGTTGCATTCTGGCCTTAAAGCCGATATGGTATGATTGAGAACATCCCAGCAGGAACAGGTGAAATGAGAGTGGCTAAAAAACGAGTGTTATTATTATCGGAAGGTTTCGGTGCCGGACATACTCAAGCTGCGTACGCGCTCTCAAGCAGTTTGCGCAAGCTTTCTCCGAATGTGCAGACCAGAGTGCTGGAATTAGGGAGCTTTTTGAATCCGAGAATGGCTCCGCTCATTATTACAGCGTACAAGAAGACTGTCATATCGCAGCCTCGCCTGATCGGAATGGTTTACCGTCATCAGTATAAAAAATCATTAAACCGTCTTACAACGCTCGCTTTGCACCGTCTGTTCTACACGCAGACTCGAAACATTCTTCGGCAGCTTCGTCCTGATTTGGTGGTATGCACTCATCCCATCCCAAGTGCAGTGATTTCACGTTTGAAGCGCTTGGGCTTACATGTCCCGCTTTGTACTGTCATTACAGACTATGATGCTCATGGAACATGGATCAGTCCCGAGGTTGACCGGTACTTTGTATCCACACCTGAGGTCATGCGCAAGCTGCGCATACGTGGAGTGCCCATGTCGAAAATTCAAGTAACGGGTATTCCGGTTCATCCGAATTTCTGGGAGCATCCTGGGCATGACGAAATCCGGGACCAATTCGGTCTTAAGCCGATTCCCACCGTACTCGTTATGGGCGGCGGCTGGGGTCTGATGAACGACGAAGTCATTCATCGCTCGCTTACCCATTGGAGAGAAAACATTCAATTTATTTTTTGTCTGGGTCATAATGATAAAATTCGTCGTAAATTGCAGTTGGACCCCCGCTTCAATCATCCGAATATTCATATTTTCGGATTTACGCGGGAAATCGACAAATTAATGGAGGTATCGAATCTGCTCATTACCAAGCCCGGCGGAATGACATGCACCGAGGGGCTGGCAAAAGGGATTCCGATGTTGTTTCACAAACCTCTCCCCGGACAGGAAGAAGAAAATTGTCAATACTTTACGGCTCAAGGCTTCGGAGAACCGATTACTTCGCTTGATGTTGTCGTTAAATGGATGAACCGGCTATTACACGAATTTCCGGAAATCGTTCGCAAACGGCAGGATCACGTTCATAATGTAGCGCGATATTATCCTCTTCAGAGTGCACAGAGTATTTTGGATATACTGGAACCAAACAGGGTGCTTTCCTAAAAAGGAAGCACCCTGTTTTATTTTATGATTTACCATACTTCTCAAGACGTATTTTCTCATACTCTTCTAAAGCATCTTTGCCGATTAGCACCTCGACACGATGGATGTTCATGCCTTTGCCCATAAATTTATGCTCATATTCAGTCATGACATGCTCTTCGTTGATACCCTCACGATGAAGGTTCAACGATATGTTCGTCATTTGCAAACCGCTGTCGGCAAATGAATTCAGCGAGAACTCAAACAGCGTCTCCGAATCGGTTTTGAAATGAATTTGTCCCTTGCTGTTTAAAAGCTGACGGTACTTGTCCAAAAAGCGCGGATGCGTCAAGCGACGACGCGCATGCTTGGCTTTAGGCCACGGATCGCTAAAATTCAAATAAATACGCTCAATTTCCCCAGGTTCAAAAACATTCTCAATCTGTTCAATGTTCGCCAGCGCCAATTTGATATTAGGCGGCGTATCAACCTCTGTGTCACTCCAGGCCAGACGCGACTTTTCCGCAGCACGACGCACCAGCTCATCATACATATCAAAGCCAATATAATTGATTTCCGGATTCCGATAGCTCATTTGACTGATAAACCGACCTTTGCCCATACCGAATTCCACATGAATCGGACGATCATTGCCAAAAAGCTGCTGCCACTTTCCTTTATACTGTCCCGGCTCCAAGATAACCAGGTCCTGCTGTTCTTCCAAACTTTCTCGTATTCCTTTTCTTCCGCGTAAACGCATGTTACTCCTCCATATGCTCTGTTATCAAGGAAAAAGGAATCTCACCCCCGCTTGAAGATACGGAAATGAAATTCCTTTTTCAATATATTTGGATTGGGGTCCAACTAGTTTAATTGTTCATAGTCTACCCCATCAGCAGGTGAAAAATCAATCGTCTTTTGGCAAGCAGCTCTGATTTTTTGACGTGCGGCCGTTCCAATCTGGCGGTCTTGCCCAAAACGGACACCAGTCAGCGCCAATGCCTCATCAAAGGTTAACTCAACAGTAACTTTATCCATACGCGTTTTATCCTGCGTACTCATAAAAGATCACCTCACGGGTTATTAGTGATGGAACCGACGTGCATTTACCCTAAAGCAGGCGATAGAAGCAGCATAGCTGCCCTGAAAAATAATCATTAGCCGATGGTTAACTTTTATTTTCAGGATCGAAAACATTCCTTTTATAGTATGTCTGGTACCGCTTACAATATAACACATGGTGTAACATTTTTCAATCCTGAATCCAATAAAATCCGCACTTTCTCTTGCCTTTCGCTGTCAAGTGATTCCCAATTCCGACTGATTTTTGTTACAATAGGGTGATCGCAAAAAAAAGGAGTACACCCATGAAAACAGATTTGTTGCCTGCTCCTCTCCTGTGGGGAGATAAACGGTTCCATACGTGGAATTACGAAATGCGCGAGCAATTTCATAATAAAGTGTTCAAAGTCATGCTGGATGCAGGTTTTACCTGTCCGAACCGGGATGGTTCCATTGCCAAAGGAGGCTGCACCTTTTGCAGCGCACGGGGATCTGGTGATTTTGCCGGACGCCGCCGGGACGATCTCGTCACCCAATTCAATACGATTCGGGACCGACAGCATCTAAAATGGCCAAATGCCAAATATATCGGCTATTTTCAAGCCTATACCAATACGTATGCCCCGGTTGAGGAGCTACGCGAATACTTCGAGGTTATTCTGGAGCAGCCCGGCGTTGTTGGTCTGTCCATCGCTACACGTCCCGATTGCCTGCCTGACGATGTAGTGGATTACCTTGCAGAGCTGAACGAGCGCACATACCTGTGGATCGAAATGGGCCTGCAAACCGTACATGAATCCACCTCGGAGCTGATTAACCGCGCCCATGACACTCAATGCTATCTGGATGCGGTGGAAAAGCTGCGCAAGCGCAATATCCGCGTGTGCGCGCACATCATTTACGGACTGCCGCAGGAAACGCATGAAATGATGCTGGACACAGGTCGTGCAGTGGCGGCTATGGATGTGCAGGGCATCAAAATCCACCTGTTGCATCTTATGCGCAAAACGCCGATGGTCAAGCAGTATGAAGCCGGATTGCTTCGCTTTCTGGAAAAAGATGAATACGTCAAGCTGATCGTCGATACGCTGGAATTTTTGCCGCCCGAAATGATCGTTCATCGGTTGACCGGGGATGCACCACGCGATTTGCTGATGGGTCCGATGTGGTCGCTCAAAAAATGGGAAGTGCTTAACGCCATTGACGATGAGCTAAAATCACGGGAAACGTGGCAAGGTAAGTATTGGAGGCAGCCTTAAATGGGCTTCCTGTCTGTACTGAGCTACGCTCATCAATTGGTAGCTGCGCGAGTCCAGCCGGGCGATACCGCTATAGATGCCACAGTCGGCACCGGAGCGGATACGCTGTTCCTGGCTAAGGCTGCCGGAAGACGGGGACGTGTCTATGGCTTCGATATCCAGCAGGAGGCTTTGCAGCTCGCTCGTCGTCGGCTGGACGAAGACGAATCCCCCTCACTGGCGGAGGTATCGCTTTTGCTGCAAGGTCATGAGCAGATGCGGGAGGCCGTTCCCGACAAGCTGCATGGCAAAGTCGCTGCGGTCATGTTTAACCTCGGCTACTTGCCCTCCGAAGGCGCTGATCCATCTGTTATCACGCATACCGACAGTACACTCGCCGCTCTTGATGCGGCACTGTATCTGCTGCGCCCGCGCGGTATTCTGACCGCCGTACTGTATCCGGGGCACGCCGGAGGCGGCGAGGAAGCAAAAGCTGTCCTTCAATGGGCCTCCACCGTCCCGATATCCAGTGGTCAAAGCATTATTTACCGCCAATTACAACGAGCTGCTTCGCCTTACGTAGTGGCGGTTGAAAAGAAATAATGTCGTATTTTTAAATTCGCATATTCAGGTTATGAGCGGCTTTTTAGCCGCCTTACATATATCTTTTTTTGAGCGTCGTACGGGCTATTCACCCCAGCTTTATTGCCCCAGCGGCACGTTTCTGATTTCCCTATTCTGTTAGGTCGCACTCATTACTCATTATGGAGGAGAGAAATTATGCTAAAGCCATACCCGCTGCAATTTCAACCTGAGTTCAAAGAGAGAGTTTGGGGAGGACGAGCCTTAGAGCAATTCGGTTTGACCCCGCCGGAAGGACATATTGGGGAAGGATGGATGATTGCTGATCATCCAAATGGAACCACAACGGTCATCAATGGCGAGCTGGCTGGCAAGGGGCTGGATGAAATTCGCGAAACCTACGGGCAGGACTGGCTCGGGGCCAAGGGCGTATCGGAAAAAGGCGGACGTTTTCCGCTTCTGATCAAGCTGCTGGATTGCAATGACGATCTGTCCGTGCAAGTGCATCCGACAGACGATTATGCAGGACTTCCAGCTGGAGAGCTGGGAAAAACCGAAATGTGGTACGTGCTTGATGCCAAGCCGGATGCCAAAATTATTTACGGTCTGACCGAGGGCGTGACCCCGGACAGCCTGCGTACCGCTCTTGAAAGCGGAGACATCCTGGGTAGCTTGCGTCAGGTTCCTGTTGAGGCAGGCGACACATTTTTCATCCCTGCTGGAACCGTACATGCGTTATGTGCAGGCGTTGTTGTTGCTGAAATTCAGCAAAATTCAGATACCACCTATCGGTTATATGACTACAACCGTCCTGGTCTGGATGGCAAGCCCCGTGAGCTGCATATCGAGGATTCCCTCAATGTGACCTCTTACGAGGGGGCTGGTGCAACAACAATGAAGACAGGCGGTTTACAGCCGGGTGAATGGCTTCAGCTCGCAGCCTGTGAGTATTTTGTTGTGGAAAAGGGTATCGTAGAGGGAAGCTGGGCGCTTTCTACAACCGATGACAGCTTTACCATTCTCGTGATTTGCGAAGGCAGCGGTACATTAACGTGGGACAATCATTCGTCGTCTCTCTCCTGCAAAGCTGGAGATTGCTTCCTGCTCCCCGCTAATCTGGGTGGTTACACGCTGAATGACGGAATGACTGTCCTTAGATCGTATCTTCCTTAAAGCTTAAAGGGTGTGTTGTCTAACTTATGCAGGAATATACCTTCACCATCGCTGAAAATGACGGAACGGAGCTTTTTGCCTACCGTTGGCTACCGGATCAGCATACGCCCGTGCGGGCAATCGTTCAGATTTCGCACGGGATGTGCGAGACGTCCTACCGTTATATTCGCTTAGCTGAGAAGCTTACAGCTTCCGGCTATGGTGTATATGCCAACGATCATATCGGCCACGGACGTACCGCTGGTGATTCTGATAAGCTTGGCATGCCGGGAGCGAATGCATTCCAACGAATGGCAAGCGGTATGCTGGATCTGGGCGAAATTGCGGCCAAGGAGTTTCCGGATCAGCCTCGTTTTTTGCTGGGTCACAGTATGGGGTCCTTTTTAACCCAGAAAATCATGTATGATGACAGGCAACAGTATCACGGGTTTATTTTATCGGGAACGAACGGGCGACGTGGCCTGCTGAAACTTGGAGAGCAAGTTGCCCTGCTGCAAGCCAAACTGCAAGGAATGGATCACCGCAGCATGCTGCTCAACGCAATGGTCTTCGGCGGATTTAATCGGGCCTTTCGTCCGGTGCGTACGGCGTTCGACTGGTTATCCCGCGATCCCGAGGAAGTAGATCAATTCGTACATGATCCGTTATGCGGTGCCATTTGCACGACAGGCTTTTTTCTGGATTTTTTCCGGCTTTTGCAGGAAATTCATTGGCCCTCGTCACTCGAGAAAGTCAATCCCAAGCTGCCTGTCTATATTTTTGCCGGAGATCGTGATCCGGTAGGGTTGTTCGGTAAAGGTGTTCTAGCGCTGGTGGATATGTACCGGAGTCTGAAGCTTCAGGATGTAGAATATCGTCTCTATCCTGACGGCCGACATGAGATGCTGCATGAAACGAACCGCGATGAGGTCATGAACGATATCGTTGATTGGCTGGATCGCCATATTCACACAGCAGCGACCACCGTTTCTATTATGTCTGGAGATTCAAAGGCATCTTCATAATTAGCTCTTAATAAAAAGAAACCTTCAAACCACGTTTAAAGTGAGTTTAAAGGTTTCTTTTTGTGTTTACTTTTTACTTTGAGGTTGTGTTAATAATTACCATTCATTCCGTTCTCTTAGGGAAGTAATATGAGCTATATGATGTTTGCCGTGCCAGGCATAGATGCCGATGTTTCGTTCCAGGCGGATCGTCTGACCCGATTCCGGATGGATAAACGTTCGGTGTAATTGATCATCCCCCAGCGAACGCAACACAACCACCCACCGTTCATGCAGCCCTTCCAGCAATTGCAGAGAAGGCTCCAGCGGAAGCTCCCTTGCATCCGGTATTTCGGCCCAACGCCCCTCATCATATGGCTTAATCGTGGGTGTATCCTCTGTTAGCGCCAGCTTGAAGCGAATATAACCGTTCATATGGCTGTCTGCCAAATGATGGACAACCTGCCTAACCGTCCAGCCTCCTTCGCGATAAGGCGTGTTCAACTGTTGTTCGTCCAGACCTTCGACCGCCTGACGAAGCTGAGAAGGCAGTTCAGCAATATCGTGAGTCCATGCCACAAGCTGTTCTTCTGTAATGGGTTCCGGAACGACGAATGGCCCAATCGGGTAGCGCAAATCATGATCCAAAACAGTTCCCCCCCTTCTTTCGCATCTGAGTATCCTACTACATGTAATCTTATGTTATAACTATGCAGGAAAAAAAGCAGACCTGCAAGAGCCTGCTTTTTCATATACGTAAAGATTAGATACAACTGTTGATTTATTTTATCCTTCCAGCAACAGCGATTCTGGATCTTCCAGCAATTCTTTGACCGTTACCAGGAAGCGAACCGCTTCGCTGCCATCAATAATCCGGTGATCGTAGGACAACGCGATATACATCATCGGACGATTTTCCATACGTTCCTCGTCAATGGCAATCGGGCGAAGCTGGATTTTATGCATTCCCAAAATACCCACTTGCGGTGTATTCAGGATTGGCGTAGACAGCAGGGAACCGAAAATACCTCCGTTGGTAATGGTAAAGGTTCCCCCTTGCAGATCTGCCAGAGAAAGCGAATTGGAACGTGCTTTGCCAGCCAAATCTGCAATGCTCTTCTCGATTTCGGCAAAGCCGAGACGATCAGCATCCCGTACAACGGGTACGACCAGCCCTTCCTTTGCAGATACGGCAATCCCGATATCATAGTATTTTTTCAGTACGATATCATCGCCGTTAATTTCCGCATTCACGGTAGGGAATCGCTTGAGCGCGCCAACCACTGCCTTCGTAAAGAAGGACATAAAGCCCAAGCCAACATCATGCTTCTCCTTGAACTTATCTTTGCGGCGTTTGCGAACATCAAGGATGGCGGTCATATCCACTTCATTAAAGGTCGTAAGCATAGCTGCCGTTTGCTGTGCCTCAACGAGACGTTTGGCAATGGTCGCTCTGCGGCGGGACATGCGCTGACGTTCTACCGGCTTGCTGTACTCTGTCTGAGACGGAGACGCAGCAGCAGGCTTATTCGCAGCGGGAGCGGCAGGTGCAGGTGATGCAGCACGCGAAACATCGGCGCTGTTCGCATGCGTTTTAACGTCCTCCTGGAACACGCGTCCGAGCGGGTCCTTCCCCTGTACCTGCTCCAGATCAATTCCGCGCTCACGCGCCAGCTTCCGGGCAGATGGAGATGCCGTCTGACCGTTCCCGTCACCGTGGGACGGAATAGGCTGTGCGGCCTGTTCCGCTGCTGATTTGCCACCGCCTTCTATGGAAGCAGGCGAAGTGGCTACAGGCGGTGCCTCCGGCGCTTTGGTCGCTGCTGCTTCTCCGGCACCGGATGATCCTGCGCTAACGCTCCCACTGCCGCTTCCGATCAAACCTACAGCTTCACCAATAACCACCGTTTCCCCTTCCTGACGAAGGATTTTCTGGACTACGCCCGCTTCCTCTGCGCTAATTTCCAGATTGACCTTATCGGTTTCCAGCTCCAGTAGAACATCCCCTTGTCCTACGGAATCCCCTTCCTTCACAAGCCATTTGGAGATTGTTCCTTCCGTGATGGATTCTCCCATTGCTGGCACTAAAATATCGCTCACAGCCGCTACCTCCCCAGTGTAATATTGTTTTTGGAATCCTGCTTCAACGCTGATTGAATAATTCGCTGCTGCTCTAGGCTGTGTACTTGCTGATAACCACTCGCTGGGCTGGAACGATCCGGTCTGCCCGCATAGCGGATTTCCGCTCCTTGCGGCACAACATTCCGCAGACGAGGCTCAATGTAACTCCAGGCCCCCATATTTTTCGGCTCTTCCTGTACCCATACGAATTCCTTAACATGCTGGAAGCGGCTGAAAATATTCCGAATTTCCTCTTCCGGGAAAGGGTACAACTGCTCGACACGAATAATGTGCAGACGATCCTCCGCTTCATCCTTGTTCTTCTCCAACGCTTCTTCCAGATCAATGGCAATCTTGCCACTGCACAGTACAATACGCTCTACACGATCCGGGCGCCCACCCAGTCCGGGTTGCTCCAGCACGGGACGGAATGTTCCTTCGCTGAATTCGGAAGCAGGCGAAGCGACACGGTTGTTACGAATGAGACTCTTCGGCGACATCATCACAAGCGGACGAGCTTCCTCACTCTCGCTTAATGCAGCCTGACGGCGCAGCAGATGGAAATACTGCGAGGCACTGCTCAAGTTAGCGACAGTCCAGTTATTTTGTGCAGACAGTTGGAGGAATCGTTCCAGACGTGCGCTTGTATGCTCCGGTCCTTGTCCTTCACTACCATGTGGCAACAGCATCACCAGACTGGATTTCTGTCTCCATTTGGCGCGGCCAGCGGAAATGAACTGATCAAAAATAACCTGCGCACAGTTGGCAAAATCACCGAATTGTGCTTCCCAAATCACTAACGTTTCAGGAGAGTACACGTTATAGCCATACTCAAAGCCAAGGACAGACGCCTCAGACAACGGGCTGTTATGAATACTGAACGAAGCACGTGCTTCTGGCAATGTGTGCAAAGGGCAATGCGTATTGCCCGTTTCAGGCTCATGCAGCACGAGGTTACGGTGAGCAAACGTTGCCCGCTCCGCATCCTGACCTGTCATACGGATCGGTTTGCCATCTGCCAGAATCGTAGCCAGAGCCAGCGTTTCCGCCAAGCTCCAATCCACCTTTTCACCATCGTTCAGAGCCGTTTTTCTACGCTGTAGAATTCGATCCAGCTTCGGATATACCTGGAAGGCTTTTGGCCATTTCAGCAGGTTTTCATTGATCTGACGCAGCTTTTTCAACTCTACAGCCGTACGAACTACAGAATCCTGACCCCGTTTTGCCTTGGAAGGAACAATTGCAGGCTCCTCTTCCGGGTTATTCTTCACATGCTCATGCGCTTCCTTGAGTCGATTTTGTACCTTTTCGATAAGTCCAGCATTAAACGCTTCATCCACGATTCCTTGCTTAATCAGTTTTTGAGCATACAATTTGCTAACCGTTGGATGGTTTTTCACTTTACCGTATACCAGCGGTTGCGTTGTTTCCGGATCATCAGATTCATTATGACCATAACGGCGATAGCCAATCAGATCAATCAGGAAATCCTTCTTGAAACGGTTGCGGTATTCGCCTGCCATTCGAGCTGCTGCAATACACGCTTCAGGGTTATCCGCGTTCACGTGTACGATCGGAATTTCGTAGCCTTTGGCCAGATCGCTTGCATAGCGAGTCGAACGTGAATCAATGCTTTCTGTTGTAAAGCCCAGACGATTGTTAACAATAATATGAACTGAGCCGCCATTACGGAAGCCGCGCAAATTCGTGAAATTGAGTGATTCGGCCACGATGCCTTCACCCGGAAAAGCCGCATCGCCATGCATGATAATCGTTGCCGCCTTGCTGACATCCAGCTTCGGATAGCCTGCTTCACTGCGATCTTCCTGCGCTGCGCGAGAAAAGCCCTGCACGACCGGGTTCACATACTCCAGATGACTCGGGTTATTCGCTAATGTCAGACGGGCCTGTACCGCTTCCCCATCCTTTACAAAACGATTGGCACCCAGATGGTATTTTACATCTCCGGTCCAGCCATAATTAATCCCTGTCGAGCCTTCCGACGGAATTAGATCCTTATTCGGGGAATGATGAAATTCAGAGAAAATCTTGCTGTAAGGCTTGCCCAGCACGTGGGCCAGTACATTCAGACGACCACGATGCGCCATCCCCATCAACACGTGGCTCGCACCTGCATTTGTCGTAAGACGGATAATCTCGTCGAGTACCGGTACAAGGACATCATTACCTTCGATAGAAAAGCGTTTCTGTCCGACAAACGTTTTATGCAAAAATTCTTCGAACTGCTCCACTTCTACCAGTCTACCTAGCAACGCCTTGCGTTCCTGCGTAGTGAGTGGTTTGGAGGACCAGCCGGATTCAGCATAGCTGTTCAACCAACTGCGTTCCTCCTCGTTATGAATGTGACTAAATTCATAGGCAATCGGGCCTGTGTATGCCACACGCAAGCGTTGGATGGCTTCCCAGCCGTTAAGTGTTCCAGCGGGAGCATTATCCCATATTAAAGAGGCCGGAAAAGCCTTTAGGTCCTGTTCAGTTAAACCGTAAGATGCTGGATCAAGCAAGCGTGTATCCTGCTCGGCATCCAGTCCCAGCGGGTCTATTTGTGCAGCCAAATGCCCGTATTCACGGATGTTCCACACCATTTTCCCGGCTGTAACCGCTTTCTGTAATGTGTTCGAGTCAAGATGTCTCTGAGCGCTTGCCGGGGGGCCTTGCAATTTGTAGTCTATCATGGAAGCAGCCGAGTATTCGGATTGCGGCGGCTCACCCCATTGATCAAACAGCTCGCGGTAAGCCGGATCAACTGTTCCGGGGTCCGCTACATACTTTTCATACTGGTCCTGCACATAACCTAGATTAGGTCCATAATAACTCTGCCAAGGTACCTGTCTGCTGCTCTCTTCCATTGTCATCTCGTTCCCTCCGTCAAATTTTGAAATTCATAGCTGGACGGAAATCATTTTCATTTCAGTTTTTGCAAAATTCTCATTTTAAGTTGTTCACAATATGCTCACATTATATGAAATCCTTCATCAAAAGTCGAATTTCACAGTTCCTATCCTTCCTCCATTGTATAAACTTTTCTGTCTATGAGCATTTCCTTTTTCTCAACATACCAATGCGTAAATTAGATGAATCGGGTTATTTCGTATGAAAACAAGCGCCAGAGACGGGTTTGTCCCCCAGCCTTGGCGCTTTTATGGTACAAATCATAGTATCAGGAACCAAATTGGGCAGTATGCAGACGACTGTACACTCCACCCGCTGCAATCAGTTCTTCATGTCTTCCCTGCTCGGTAATGCCTTTTTCCGTCACCACGATAATACGGTCGGCATTTTTGATCGTCGCCAGTCGGTGGGCAATGACCAGTGTCGTCCGTCCGGCAGACAATTCTGCCAGCGATTGCTGAATCGCAGCCTCTGTCTCCGTATCCAGCGCTGAGGTCGCTTCATCCAAAATGAGAATCGGCGGATTTTTCAAGAACATCCGTGCAATCGCCAACCGTTGCTTTTGACCTCCAGACAGCTTCACACCCCGTTCACCGATCACCGTATCCATTCCTTCCGGCTGAGAACGGATAAAATCATGCAACTGCGCACGCCGCGCAGCCTCCCATATTTCATCTTCCCCGGCATCCAGCTTGCCATACCCGATATTTTCGCGAATAGTGCCAGAGAACAGGACCACATCCTGCTGTACAATCCCAATCTGTCGGCGTAGTGAAACCAGCGTCATACTGCGGATATCCATACCATCAATAGTAATGGCACCACCCTCCACATCGTAAAAACGGGGAAGCAAGCTGCAAATCGTCGTTTTCCCCGCCCCTGATGGACCTACAAAAGCAACCGTTTCGCCAGCCTGAATGCTGAGATCTATTCCTCTTAGTACCTTGTCCTTGCCTTCATATCCAAAGGAAACATCGCTATAGCTAATATCTCCTCTCAAATGGTCTACAGCACGCGCATCCGGTGCATCTGCCACATCCGGCACGGTATCCAGCAGATCCGTATAACGCTTGAAGCCTGCAATGCCTTTCGGATAGCTCTCGATAATAGCATTGATTTTATCAATCGGACGGAAAAATACATTAGACAGCAAAATAAATCCGATAAACTGTCCATACGAAAGTTCTCCACGAATGACAAAATATGCACCAAAAATCAGCACAAACAGCGTAACCATGCGGGTCAACATGTAGCTCATCGACAGTCCGTTGGACATGATTTTATAAGCCATCAGCTTTGCACCCCGAAAACGGTTGTTGTCTTTATCAAAACGTACCTTTTCAAACTGCTCGTTACCAAAAGCTTGTACTACACGAATCCCGCCAATCGTATTTTCCACACGGGCATTAAAATCTCCCATGCTCGTATACATCGTATCGAAGGCCTTGGTCATCTTTTGGTTAAAATAAATAGATAACCAGATCAGCACCGGAATCACCGCAAAAATCAGCAGCGCGAGCTTCCAGTGAATCGAGCTCATCAGCACAAATGCCCCAATCAGCGTCATAATCGCAATGAACAAGTCCTCTGGCCCGTGATGGGCCATTTCGCCAATCTCCATCAAATCATTCGTTATCCGTGACATCAGACTGCCTGTCTTGTTGTTATCAAAAAATCGGAAGGACATTTTTTGCATATGCTCAAACAGTCTCCGCCGCATCGCCGTTTCAATATTAACGCCCAGCATATGACCCCAATAGTTAATGATGTACTGCATCACCGTGTTTACCGCATAGATCGCCAGCAAACCCGCGCAGGCCCACAGAATCAGCCTTAAGTTATTTTGCGGCAACAAGTCGTCCACCACATAATTCACCGCGAGCGGAAATCCCAGTTCCAGCAACGCAGCAAAGACCGCGCACGAAAAATCCAAAAGAAACAAAGACCGATACGGTCGATAATATTCCAAAAAACGACGTAGCATGCTTCTCCCCATTTCTGTATGTACTCATTGGAGAATAAACTTCCAACTTAAAGCATCCTTCAATTTCATTTCTAAAAACTTCTGTATATTCCGTCACCAGCGATTTCAACGTGGCATTCACTGTATTGATGTCCATTTGTTCATCCAGTGTTCGTACAGTCGCCAGCATTTTTTTTCTTTCATTAGTATAGCAAAAGATTCTATTGGTGGTTCACTTCTAATCACAAAAAAGTTGACAACGTTTTCAGATCATGATAACTTATCCGTGAGGCTTGTTACCGGTAATGCGGGCAAAACCACAACAGAAATGATTATGTTTATTTCTGTTGTAGTTTTGCTCTTTTTTATTCCTCAAAATGGGTGGTTCAATGTGATAATTAAACAAATCTTCAACAATAATATTGTCAGTACGGTGGATGATAAAAATCAGGAGTTGCTTATCCTCGGCCGGGGTATCGGCTTTAACTTCCGTGCGGGTGACCCTATTGATGAAAATCGGATCGAGAAAATTTTCCGTCTTCAGGATGCAAATATTTATGAGAAGTTTAAAGCGACTGTCATGGAAGTTCCGATTGATATTTTACAAGTCACCGATGACATTGTTAGTCTGGCGCGCACACAGTTGAACAAAAAAATAAGTGACGGCATCTATGTCTCCCTGTCGGATCATATTCATTTTGCTATACAGCGTATGGAGCATGACATGATCGTACGCAACCCACTATCATGGGAGATTCAGCATTTTTATAAAGCTGAGTATGACGCTGCCAAAGAATCGTTGACGCTTTTGCGCGAACGTCTGGGTATTGAATTCCCTAAGGAAGAAATTTGTAATATTGCCCTTCATTTCGTGAATGCTGAAATTAATGATTCGATGAATGATGTCACTCATATGATGCAGTTGCTTCAGGAGATCATGAACATTATCAAATACCATTTTAATGTGGAATTTGATGAGGACAGTGTGAATTACTTCCGTTTTATTACACATCTCAAATATTTTTGCCAGCGCGTTATTACGCATTCAGGCCATGATGATGCAGAAGAATATTTGTATGAAGTCGTGAAGAAAAATTATGCGGACACTTTTAAATGCATTGGTAAAATCGAAAGATTTATTCAAAAGAACTACAAGTACACCATGACGCATTCTGAGCAATTGTACCTGACACTGCATTTGGAGCGTCTTATCAAAAGAAAATAGAATATTTTTCAAGGCTTGTCACTGTTAAATCAGGCAAAACCTGAATGAAAAAGGCTCACGATACGCGGGCCTGCTCATTCAGGTATTTTTTTACCTAAAAATGGGGGGATTCAAAATGGATCAACAGGAAACAGCCAAAAAAATTGTGGCCTCCGTTGGTGGAACAGACAATATTAATTCTGTATATCATTGCGTTACACGCTTGCGCTTTGATCTCAAGGATAACGGCAAGGTAAATCAGGATGAATTAAAGAAGCTGGACAAAGTTATGGGCACAAATGTCTCTGGTGATCAATTTCAGGTCATTATTGGCAATGATGTCGCCAAAGTATTCAATGCCATGGTACATCTATATCCTGCTTTAAAGAGCGACTCCAGCGAAAAGAAACCTTCTGAAAAGAAGAAACAAAATGCTATCTCCAGAATGTTTGAGTTCATTGCAGGTGTATTTGCTCCTATTTTGCCTGCCATTGCTGGTGCAGGTTTGCTCAAAGGTCTAATTGCTTTACTCGTATCTGTAGGCTGGCTTACAGCGGGTACAGATACGTATCGAATTATCTCAGCGATCGGAGATGGAGTTTTTTATTTTCTGCCGCTATTGATTGCCGTTAGTGCGGCCCGAAAATTCGGTTGCAACCCTTATGTCGCCGTTGCCGTCAGTGCAGCACTCATGTACCCGGACATGGGGACGCTATTATCAAGCGGTCAAGCTGTTTCCTTTATAGGCATTCCGGTTACTGCCGTTACCTATGCATCCTCTGTTATCCCTATACTTCTGGCCATTTGGCTGATGTCTTATATCGAAAAAGGCGTAGACCGTATCATTCCTTCTTCTTTAAAGCTATTGCTTGTCCCATTGATCACGATGCTCATTGTCGTTCCGGTTACATTGATCGTTATTGGACCGCTGGGTACTCTGATCGGTAATGGATTGTCAGGCGGTATTAATTGGCTGATTTCCGAAGGCGGCTTGTTCGCAGGTATTATTTTGGGCGGAGCTATGGCGTTGATCGTTATGACAGGCATGCACTATGCACTCGTTCCAGTCATAATCGGCAATTTGGCAAAACTGGGTTTCGACAAGTTTCTGCCGCTAACGTACATCTCCAATATGGGGCAGGCAGGAGCAACCATGGGGGTATTCTTCCGTGCCAAGGATAAGAAGCTGAAATCTATAGCATTTTCTACAAGTCTGACAGCACTTATGGGTGTCACTGAGCCTGCTATGTATGGGGTTAATATGAAATATAAACGACCTTTTATAGCGGGTATGATCGGTAGTGCCGCAGGCGGTGGCTTCTCCCTTGCCTTTGGTGCGAATGCCTATGTATTGGCGGGTAACGGGGGGATTCCGGGGCTACCTGCCCTGATTGGACCGACGTTCTGGTATGCATTTGGCGGTATGGTAATCGCATTTGTTGTGGCCACCATCGCTGCCATTTTACTTGGTATTGACGAAGAACAGAACGACGAAGATGTGCAAACCACAAGCGCTACAACATCATCTCTGGCAGACCGTGACCGCTCGACACATTCGTCCGATGAGATACAGGAAGATGTAAATATCCCCGCTTCGAATGAGACGATTTATGCTCCCATGACAGGTCGGTCGATTCCACTAAAGGAAGTGAATGATCCGACATTTGGTGACGAATTGATGGGTAAAGGCGTGGCCTTTGTTCCTGTCATTGGCGAGTTGTCCTCACCTGTAAGCGGCACCGTGGTGAATGTGTTCAAAACGAAGCACGCCATGGTTATTCGCAGCAATGATGGTGCAGAACTGCTCATCCACGTAGGCATCAATACCGTCAAACTTCGCGGGCAGTTTTTTGAGGCTCATGTTCAGGCTGGTGATGTAGTTCAAGCAGGCGATAAGCTGCTCACGTTTGATCTGGAGCATATCGCAAAAGAATATGACATCACAACAGCCATGGTTGTCACCAATACAAGCGATTATCAATTTGTTTTTCCAATCAAGCTGGGGGATATCACCATGAAGGAACCCGTACTGAAGGTAGAAATCTAAAAAACGATAAAGGAGCACACACTTATGAGTAAAGCACACGTATTTCCCGAGAACTTTCTATGGGGAGGCGCTATCGCCGCCAATCAAGCGGAGGGCGCATTTGACGCAGACGGCAAAGGCTTGTCTACCGCAGATATGGTTCCTTATTATAAGAAAAAAGATTATGCCAATCTTAGTGCCCTCATGCACGTATCCAGTGAAACGATCGCGGAGGCCATGAAAGCAAAAACAGCTGAGGGTTATCCGAAGCGTTATGGAATTGATTTTTATCATCATTTTAGAGAAGATATTGCGTTATTTGCTGAGATGGGCTTCAAAACATTCCGTCTCTCGATTAACTGGAGTCGCATTTTCCCTAATGGAGACGATCAGGAGCCAAATGAGGCTGGCCTACAATTTTATGACAATGTTTTTGACGAGCTACGTAAATACGATATTGAACCTCTGGTTACGCTATCCCATTATGAAATGCCAATGACGCTAGTGTTGAATTATGGAGGCTGGACAAACAGAAAAGTCATTTCGTTCTTTATAAAGTATGCCGAGACCGTTATGAACCGATATCAGGATAAAGTAAAATACTGGCTGACATTTAATGAAATCAATACGACAATTATTGAACCGTTCACAGGCGGCGGAATTGTCGGGGACAAGGAAGAAAACCTGTTACAAGCGTCCTATCAAGCATTACATCATCAGTTCGTTGCCAGCAGCCTGGTAACCAAAAGAGCGCGTGAAATCAATCCGGCCTTCCACATCGGCTGTATGCTAGCCAGAATGATCCATTATCCTGCTACAAGCAGCCCGGAAGATGTGCAGCAAGCTCAAATCGACAACCAAATGAACCTGCTTCACACTGATGTCCAGGTACGCGGTAGCTACCCGCCAATCATTAAGCGCTATTTTGAGGAGCATCAAATTCATATCGTAAAAGGAGCAGAAGACGAGCAGATTTTGAAAGAGAATACTGTGGATTTTATTTCCTTCAGCTATTATACCTCCCTCGTCTCCACTACAACGCCGGAGAAATATGGAGTTACAGGAGCTAACCTGTACAGTACGGTTAAAAACCCAAATCTGAAGCTAACGGAATGGGGATGGCAGTTGGACCCCATTGGCTTGAGAACCGTTTTAAAGGAACTTTATGATCGCTATCAATTGCCTTTGTTTGTGGTAGAAAATGGGCTGGGAGCCAAGGATACTGTCGAAGAAGACGGCTCCATTATAGATGATTACCGGATTGACTATTTCAGACAGCATATCGAACAACTAAAGGAAGCTATTCTGGATGGCGTTGAGGTGCTCGGCTACACCAGTTGGGGAGCCATTGATATCATCAGTGCATCCACTTCAGAAATGTCCAAACGCTACGGATTTATTTATGTGGATCAGGACGACGAAGGCCACGGAACCCTTAACCGCAAAAAGAAGAAAAGCTTCGACTGGTATAAAAAAGTGATTGCTACGAATGGCGAGGATTTGGGTTAATTTAGATTAGGGACTGTCCTCCATTTGTGAGTTAGGAATCAAACACCTGGCAAGTTAACTAGCCAGTCGTCGGATATCAACCGGCGGCTGGTTATTTAGTTTATGTTGCATTTTAATGTGACATTAAAGTCACTTTTCTGTACAAAATTCCTACTTTTCACTATTATTTTAATTAGGCATCTAAAAACCGCTTTGAAAGCGAAAGGGATGGAACTGTGACTGGATTAAAACAAGTACTCAGAAACAAGAATTATGTCAGGCTTTTTCTGGCAACGTTCGCCTCACAAATGGGAGGAGTTATTGGGGTTACTGCATTCATGTTTTACTTGTTGAAACGGTTTACGAATCAGCCATACTATGCAACGCTTGCCGAGTTAATGTATTCGCTCCCGATGTTAGCAGTATTTCTCGTAGTTGGAGTACTTGCAGATCGAATGGACCGACAAAAAATCGCTGTTAATTGTGACTGGATCAGCGCTTTATTATCCTTATGTTTGCTCATTTTTATTTGGGTTGATTCTATTCCTTTGATATTTGCCTTCCTCTTCATCCGTAGTGCTGCTTCCAAATTTTTCTTCCCAGCCGAAAGTGCCCTTATACAGGGAATCTTAAGCAAAGATGATTACACCATTGCAGCAGGCCTCAATCAAATGATAGGGAGTCTTTTCATGTTATTTGGAGCAACTCTGGGGGCCGTCGTTTACTGGCATTTTGGAATTACTGGAGCCATCCTAATTGATGCTGTTTCTTTTATTGTTTCTGCATTGCTTATTCGTTCCTGCAAAATTCAAAAGGAAGTACGCCTTCCGAACGGGGCACATCAATTTAAACAATTAAAATTCAAACTGGTCATGCATGACTTTAAACAAGGGTTTCTTTACATATTACGCAACAGACTATTGATTTGGTTGGTTTCAGGCTTTTTTATGTTCGGTATTTTAAATGGGGGATTTAGCGTTTTACCGATGTTTATTCTTAAATATAAGCTAGCTCCAGACAACTATGAGCAGTATACGGTATGGACAAGTATTATTTTTGGATCAGGTGTGTTGCTTGGCACCTTAATTGCTTCTCTTATCTCCGCCAAGCTAAAGCTACACCAGATGATTGCAGCGGGAGTTCTGGTCGCCGGAATTGGTATATGCATACTTGGATTTGTTAATCACCTCTATGTTTTTTTGATTATCGACTTCGCCATTGCACTGGTACTTCCGTTCATTAATATTGGCATAGGAGGATGGCTGCCTTGTATTGTAGATCCCCAAATGATGGGACGTGTGCAAGGTTTAATTAATCCGTTAATGATGCTGTCCCAATCCCTTACATTGGGTTTCATTGCTATAAGCTTTCCATCATTTATTTCAATTGAAGTCTTGTTTTTATTAGTTGGGGTCTGTACCGTTATTGTAGGAATATACTACACTGTTGTGCTCCCCCGTTATGCTGATTACGGCACTTCTTCTAAAGCCCTTCAGGAATCTTTATAGGCAAATTAAAAGAAGTCATACGTTGAATTGCCACTTCTGTCTCAGTATCTAGTGCAGAGGTGGCTTCATTATGGTAGATACAAAAGTTAAGAGGTCAAAAACGGAGATCATAGGAGCTAACCATGCAAAGCAAAAAAGTGCTTATACCAGTTACATTACTTCTTTTAATACAGTTAAGCGTTCCTGTCAGTTGTACCTTTGCACAGGATAACCTTGTCATAGATCATGAAACGAAAGAGAGAATCAAAGAACAATATAGCCTGGATGAACCGGAATTTCCTTCATCAGAGCAGCAGCAAAACATATTATTGGGAGGTGATTTTGGCTTTGCTCCCTCTGTTGGTACTGTTGTGGTGGAATTGACCATATTGATTCGGAATCCGCTCATTTTCATCAGTCAACAACTGGCACATTCATTGAAATCATAAGCTGTCTGCCAGTTGCAAACCTCCGCTCTCTCTATCCAGGAAAGACGCGTGTGATATGATTGCCTCACCTTCTTCACATGGCGCAGACACAGTATGCCGTTTTCGAGATAAAAAGAAATATTGATTGTCATAAAGAACCCCTTCGCATATCATACATAATTGTAAAACGTTTTGGTACGATAAGCATATTACTACGACGTTCACAAATAACATTTCAATAAACCAAATGCACATTAAAGTGTTGTTTTTGTTGTTTTCAGGATATATATAACAGTGTTATTGTCAACACTTTGACGCTCCTTTTTAACACTATAGAGGAAAGAATGATACAAATTAGTAAAATGAATCTCTCTTGTTATGAGAAACTGTTTCAATTAGGTTTTCTAAAAGCTGCCCTCCAACGCAAACGCCCGAATTGACTTTCCAACCTTGAATACACTTTGTAGAACCCTTGGTGCACTCCCTGGTGAACTGATCGAATACTTGCCGGAAAACGACGAAGAGAGCCGTTAACATGCTTAGCGGCTCTCAGTTCTTTATATAAGAGTGTCGGCGTTGATATGTTTTGATGCGATTATGTCCTCCTTCCACAGTGGCATTGGTCCAGCTACAGCGATGGTGTTTACGATTTCCTCTTCCCAGTTGTGCATCGTTTTCAAGACATATTTCTACTATGGAATAATCCTCCAACCATCAGAAACGAATACACCGGTGCTACAAATCATGATAATATATGAATCCATACAGGAAACACCTCTGGAAAAGAGAAATACAGGTATGCTACATCTCAAATTCAGGGTCATTGGACTGTTTTTATGTCTTTGTGTTTTGATATATGATTTTCGCCTCATCCAGAATGACTCGAACGATTAGGAACAATTGTTGGCCTTCAATCCTTTCCTGTTTCAGGTAATCTGCGTAAATTGCTCTATTAGGATTTTAGCCGTTTCGCGGGCATGAACGGCAGACTGAGGATCGGTTCGCAGCATGTTGGCGGTTATGGCTCCTTCTACTAGCAAATACAAAGCGTTTGCCAAGGCTTCTGGCTGTTGAGAACCGCATTGGGCCACTAGCGTTGCGATATAATCCCTCAGATAAATCTTATATTGGTGGGCAGCCGCATAATATGGATGGGTGTGGTCCAAGAACTCCGAAGCCGTCTTGATAAAGGCGCACCCGGTGAAGTCCGGCGCTGCAAACCATTCTCCTAACACATCGTATATTGCCAGCAAACGTTTTTGCGGCTTCCCGTTTCGGCTTTCTACGGATGCCTCGAACCATTCCCTCCACTGTTTGTCCTGTCTCTTCAAAAAGGCCAAAACAAGTTCATCCTTGGATGGAAAGTGATTATACAATGTCATCTTGGCAACTTGAGACTCTGCCACGACTTGATCAATACCCGTCGCACGAATGCCCTGTTTGTTGAAAAGGTCGGAGGCGACTCGGAGTATTTGTTCTTTTTTGCTTTTATTTGCCATCAGATTATCTCCATTTCAAAGCTTAATTCGATCAATTATAAATATGTACAGACCTGTATGTTTATAATATATTGTCTCAAACTGATTTGCAAATCATAAAACACTTGAATGTATACAGACTTGTCTGTATAATTTAGTTAGCAATACGGAATGACGTGTTGCAACTATAATTCAAAATTGAGGTGGTAGTAATGAACGTTAAACACAAGTATACTTTGGTAAACGGTCTGAACATTTTTTATAGAGAGGCTGGCAGCAGAGACAATCCGACTATTCTGTTACTGCACGGATTCCCTTCTTCCTCGCATATGTATCGCAATCTAATCGTTCGGCTCGCGGATCGTTACCATGTTATCGCTCCCGACTATCCGGGATTTGGCAACAGTGACCAACCGTCAATGACCGATTTCAACTACACCTTCAATGGTATTACCGATCTGATTAACACCTTTGTCGTTCAATTGAATTTGGTGAAATACAGCATTTACGTACACGATTACGGTGCTCCGGTCGGCTACCGCCTTGCTGTCATGCATCCGGAACGAATTCAAGCCATTATCTCACAGAATGGTAACGCCTATGAGGTGGGACTTGAAGCTGCTTGGGCACCAATTCAAGCTTTTTGGAAAAATCCCGATGACGTTACGATCCGTCAGGGTGTGATCGACCTATTATCAATCGAAGTCACGAAGCATCAATATGTGAGCGGAACACGTGACCCCGAAGCAATCAGTCCCGATAATTGGAAGAATGATCAGATTCATCTGGACCGGGAGGGTAACCATGAGATTCAGCTAGCTCTTTACTACGATTATCAGAACAACCTTAAGCAGTACCCGACTTGGCACGAATACTTTCGGAAGCATCAACCGCCTGTTCTTGTCGCTTGGGGACGAAACGATATCTTCTTCGGGGTCAAAGGGGCTCTTGCCTATACAAATGATATTCAGGACGTGGAAGTGCATTTGTTGAATACTGGGCATTTCCCGCTTGAAGAGGATCTGGAAGTCAGCGTAAATTTAATTCTAAACTTTCTTGATACTCGATTAGCAGCTCAACGAAATCTTTAATTATACAGACCTATCTGTTCATTAAAAAGGGATTTCGCATCTTGAAATGGAATTTGTTATTGGAAAAATAACAGAACTCTAATGTCGAGGGAGAAATTCCTTTTTATTTTCGGCTCTACACCAAAGTTAGTGGTTGAAACTCTAAATTGGAGAAAAAGAGTATAAAAATGGAATAACATATGAAAATCCTGTACTGTTGTAATTCCTGCCAAACAACAAGAAAAGGATATGATAGATGCCATTCCAGTATATTTAATCCAGCGATCTATAGCCGACACGGTGAGGCCATATTCCTCCACCAAATCTGCTCTGGGCTTCCCATTCTCGTATAATTTCACCATTTGCTTCTTGAACTCTGCTGTAAATGTACGTCATTGTTTCGGCACTGTAGAGATCCGCTCCTTAGGATGATAGGTTTATTCTACAAGCCCTCATTTTTATTGTTCAACTAAGTGTAGCCAATTCAAGGCTCCAATTCGAGATAGAAAGTGACCACATACAATTATCTCACATGTGGTCTTTACAGAGCTTTTTACCTATAGAAATTCTAATTATTCGCAAAAAACTATCACGAAAAAATCAATTGAAAAGATGGAGAGAATCTAACAAAAAGGTGCGATTATTCTTATTTTTCTCATCAGCTATCTTATCTTTTATCAATTGTTTACATATTTCCTTTTGAGTATTAGAGAGGTTATTAGCCACACCACTTATCAATTTAAAAGAATGTCTGCTGACTTCAAAGTTATCATCAAGTAAATCTGTTATTGTAACAACATGAGGAACGATATCAAAAGATTCTAAAGCATACAATAACGTTCCTCTACTCCCTTCTGTTTTTGGGTCTTTCAGTACATTGATAAGTGGTAAAATAGCTTCTTGACTTCTTATATCAGCTAATGCAATAGAGATTGCATTTCTTAATATTGGATTACCAGTTGATCCAAGATGCTTAATCAGTATAGATGTAAATTCATTATCTCTCTTTTCGCCCACTTCTTCTATCATCTTCACTGCTTTCACTAAATCCCCATTATTTATAACATTTTCTAAAAGTAATTTATTCATTTCGTCTCCACCTTATTTGACATTTGGCTTACCATTCGACGTCCAGTATTCATATATTGCTTTAGCCTCTGCACTATCTTCGATATCATTACCACCATATTCTTTCTTGCCCGATCTGTGCCACCATTTTTGAAATCCTTTATCATTATAGCCATACCAATTATCACGAGTTGACTTTGCTCCTCCTATCCTATTGATATTGATTCAGTAAGGCTCTAAAGGAATCTCTGATTTCAATAATATCTCCGTACCCTTTAGTGACAACCCGTTTCAAATTGTCATACATAAAGGAATCCTCTATGTAAGCTTCATTTCAAAATAGAAAGAGAAACATGTAAATATTTCATGTGGCCTGTACAGCAAGTGTCGCGCTTCATATTACAATCAGTCTTATTAATTCAGGCTTCTTGACCTAAAATACTTCTGATCTTCCACCAAGCTTCAGAATTTTCGCCTTCGTTTGTAGCAATTTCAAGATAAGTGTTTAGTTCAATCTCACTTACTTTATGTCCACTTAGATCATTATAAATCAACGGATTATCTTTCACATACTTGTAAAACGATTCCCTCTGGCACCATATGAGTAAGCATCCTGATATTGTGATCTATACTTGGTAATAAAAGAAAGCGTAACGTTTTACTATCGACATTGGGTATCCCACCAAACAAAAAGAAACCTTAAGAGGACATCTCTTAAGGTTCTGGAACTAAATTAATATTTTTTTTAAGATACTCTCTAAATTAACTTCATCTGGGCCTATCTCCACTAGACAACTATCATCATCCGATGCAGGTTCAAAACCGATTCTTATTTTCGGAATATTGTATTTATCTTTTAAATCCACAAAAAATTCCACTATTTTCTTGGCTTTCAACTTCACTTCAGAATCCTCACCTGTAAATAACTCAATTTCTGGAAAATTAAATACAATATCCCCAGTATCTTTTTCAAAAGAAAATATTATCATCACATCTTTTAGATTACAACCTATTTCCACTTGGTTCAGAAAAGCATTTCCTGTTCCAATAGGTGAAAATACCTCCCGGAAACTTTTGATTTGATGAAATTCAATATCTTCTTCACTGTTGTTATCAAAGAAATGTGAGGACTTTACTTCTGACGAGTTGATCTTAAGTTCTTCAAAAACTAGTTTGTCTAACTCATCTTTTCGAAAGTCTTCCAGTATAATTTCAAGATTTTCCAATCTACCTACTCCTTTTTATTGGTCAATAAACCCCTTAAATGTCCCATCTTGATTGAGTCTTACTCCTCGACCATCAGGCAGTTTCTTTTCTAGAAATGTAATCCCCCTGTCATTTGTAACTTTAACGAAATCTCCTGGAGCATCAATAATTCCCTCCAAATGTTTTTTTGCAGACTGGTTTATTTGGTCTGGTCCACCCTTAACTTTGCCCCAGATATCAGGATTTCTTCCTGCATGTTTTTGTAGAGCATGTCCCACAACAGTCTCTCCACCCTTCTTAAGTGCTGTTGCTGATTTAATAATAGTATCACGGCTAAAAGCATTTCCCGCCCCCCTATTATTACTAGGACCAAACATCGTGCCCACAGTACCAACAAGACCCGAAGATTCATAAACATATCCCGTGATATAAGCACTATAAGCCTCTAGTAGGTAGCTCTTAGCCCAGTCCGCCTTCTTTTACTATTTCCATAAGGGCTTGTTTGGGTTGCTAATCCAAATAAAAATTTGAATTCATTGTTATTGTCATTATACACAGGAGCAAAAATACTACCTATTTCTTCTCTCCACAGCCAATAATCGGCCTGCTTTTTAGAATGTACGTCCTTCATAGCTAGTTCTAATTCATATTTAAACTCTTCCAATGGTCCAGTTGAAATATAATGCCCGCTAGGATCAATATAAATCAACGGATTGTTTTGGACATACGTATACAAGTTCAAACTCGAAGGATTTTCGTTCTCTCCCTCATACGTATCCTCATTAATAAACCTTCCACTATCAGGATCATACCATCTGGCACGAAGGTATTGTAATTCCGTTGTATCATCCCACAGTTCGCCAGAGTAACGGAATGGATTGTGGACTTTTTCTTCCTTGACCTCTTCATTACCCCAGATATCATATTGATATTGATTCAGCAAGGCTCCGGAGGAATCCCTGATTTCAATAATATCTCCGTGACCATTGTAGACGGGATAGGCTTCTGTTTGATCCGCATATGCAATGGCCTCTAATTTTAGTCCCCGGATATAATTGGCTTTTAAAACAGGCTTTCCATTTTCAATCATAGCTTCTGCTATAATTTGGGCGCTGTTTCCATCATAGTAGTATCGGGTTTGGACACCATCCTGTATGCGGTCTGTCAGTAGACCATCCCCGTTGTATCGGTACTCCACAATCTTCCCGCCGATCTTGACTTGAGTCAATCGGTTCTGATCGTCGAAGCTATTCTCCCTTGGCTTCGTATGAGGGGCTCTCTCTGTTTCCATCGTAAGACGGTTACCTCTGGCATCATACGAATAGGCATCCTGATTTTCGCTCGAAGTCATAATCCGATTCAACTTGTCATACGTAAAGGAATCCTCCGTACCATTTTGAGTACGTTTGGTGATATTCTTACCAGGATCGTAGCTATATTGAAAGCTATTGGTTTCCGCATCGGATCGTGTATGCTTTAATTCAACTAACTGAATCCCGTTATATTGGTTTTGCTGGCGATATCCATTTGCAGATACCGTTGAATCCAGCAATCCATTTTTGGTATAGGAATATTCCGTAACGGGCTTATCTTTTGTATTACCTACAGTCTTCAATCTGTTCAAAGGGTCATACGTATAATCTACTTGCTCGCAAAATGATCCTGTCATTTCGGTTCGATTTCCATTTGAATCATACTGATCTATATTAAAAAGCGGCGATTGTTTCCAATCACCGCCTGACGTACCTTCCGTTATTTCAATTTAAGGAAAAACTCACAGTAACACTGCCTGAAACCAAAATCGTTAATAATTCCATAAAATATTGTTGGGATGAGGAAACAGAGTTCATCCCTTCTGGAACTGTTTCCTCCTGATTTTTTTTCAAAAAGTAGTGTGGGCTTCTCCAATTAATTGTGAAAGGCGCTATTGCTCCAAAACCTCCACACAGGCAGTCTTTTAAACTAGATAAATTAAATCCATAGTAGCCTCCAGGTTCGTTGATCGCTTCACCTAATGCTATAAAAAAGGATAGGAAATCTGATACATATTCTCCATCTATAGTATAAATTTCTCCTTGCTTGTCTTGCTTTGATGATTTATTATACATGGAATGTATTCTAACTACGTTTAACCATCCTAAGCGCTCTTCTTCGGAGAACTCTTTCCATTTATTTCTTACAAGCTTATGTTTCCTCCTTAACAAGTCCCATAATCTTAATTCGACAGGTGATAGCTTTGTATCAAGTACCCCCAAAAGTTCAAGATTCACTTCTCTTTTAATGTCATTAAGTTTTTGAATTTCAAATGGTTCCGGCAGATAACAATGATAACTTCCAATCACCTCCTCTTCGTCATTTAAAACAGCAATCTGCAAATTGTATAAGGATTGTTTTGTGGCAGTCATATTTTTTATGAATTCTTCATTAAATATAAATTTCTCAAAAGTTATTTTTTCATACGTTTCAACAGTTGCCTCACTCGTTAAACAAATTACATTCTTACAAAAACCAAGCATGTGCCCACTTTCATCATCAATGATTGCAAATCTATACTTCATATCAGACCTCTTTTCAGAATAGTCAGGGATTCACATTTTTATTTTCCACCCTCTGGATACCATGGTGCTGGAAACAACTTAGGTTTAGAATAATCATGATTAACAACATATCCAAGTTTGCCGTCTGGTCTTTTTAAAATTCTATGGGAAGTACCTGGAACATCATATTCTAATGATCCTGCCCATACATTAGAGCTAGCACCTTTTTTAAGCTCGTTTGCTTGGAAAATTGTTTGTTTACCAGTTCCGGGATCAATTCTTGGCGTACCTCTTCCAAGTATAATTTCCTCATACTGAGCTCGAATAGATGATTGAATAGGATTTGGAGTTGAAAGATTAGCTTTTGATTTCCTATTGCCTGAACTTACTCCACTTATAGCACCAGAGCTTGCCATACCAAAACCTTCTGCAGCGGTAATAAGCTTATCATCCCAGCCGTGAACAAAGAAATAATCAAGTTCTTTAAGTGCCCATTTAGCGCTACCTGAGTTGGTAGTATTGGTTGCAGTGTTAAAAAGATATTTAAACTGATTCTGGGTCATTTCACCATTGAGTGCATACCCATACAAGGATCTACTGTGTTTATCTAATAGTCTGCCCAACAGTTGGTTTCTAAACGCTGAGCTAGCTCCACGGGAATCAATTATAGCCATAGTATCGCTGGCAGTTGCTAATTGATAGTAATATCCACCTCCTCCAGCACCTGCTTCATGCCTGTGACCACTAGGGTCAATATAAATTAGCGGATTATTATGCACATATGCATACAGATTAAAACTTAGTGAATTATCAACCTCTCCCTCATACGTATCCTCATTAATAAATCTTCCACTATCGGGATCATACCATCTGGCGCGCAGGTATTGCAGTTCTGTTGTATCATCCCACAGTTCGCCAGAGTAACGGAACGGGTTGTGGACTTTTTCTTCCTTGACCTCTTCATTACCCCAAATATCATATTGATATTGATTCAGCAAGGCTCCAGATGAATCTCTGATTTCAATAATATCTCCGTGACCATTATAGACGGGATAGGCTTCTGTTTGATCCGCATAGGCTATAGCGTCTAATTTCAGACCTCGAATATAATTAGCTTTTAATACAGGTTTTCCATTTTCAATCGTAGCTTCTGCTATAATTTGGGCGCTGTTTCCATCATAGTAGTATCGGGTTTGGACACCATCCTGTATGCGGTCTGTCAGTAGACCATCCCCGTTGTATCGGTACTCTACAATCTTCCCGCCGATCTTAACTTGAGTCAATCGGTTCTGATCGTCAAAGCTGTTCTCACGTGGCTTCGTATGAGGAGGTCTCTCCGTTTCCATCGTAAGACGGTTCCCTCTGGCATCATACGAATAAGCATCCTGATTTTCGGTAGAGGTAACAATCCGATTCAGTTTGTCATACGTAAAGGCATCCTCTATACCATTTTGAATACGCTTCGTGATATTTTTACCAGGATCATAGCTATATTGGAAGCTATTCGTTTCCGCATCAAACCGTGTGTGCTTTAATTCAACTAACTCAATCCCATTATATTGGTTTTGCTGACGATAACCATTTGCAGATACCATTGAGTCCAGCAATCCATTTTTGGTATAGGTATATTCCGAAACAGGCTTATCTTTTGTATTGCCTACGGTCTTTAGTCTGTTCAATTGATCATACGTATAGTTTACTTGCTCACCAAATGGTCCTGTCATTTCAGTTCGATTGCCATTCGAATCATACTGATTGGAGAGCTTTAGACCATCCGGGTAAGACAAGGTGTTCAGTTGCTCCGTATACGGATCATACGCATAGGATGTTGTACCCGTTTGATCTGTCATGCTTAGGCGTTTGCCTGCAGCATCGTATACATAGCTGACAGTCTCATCTTTACCTATACGCGACTTCAACCGATTACGGCTATCGTATTCAAAAGAAGTGACCTTCCCGTTGCGATCTATTTTTTTGGATAAGTTGCCATTGGCATCAAAATGGCGCTTTTCGATCTGGCCCTTCGCGTCTTTGGTTTGAATCACTCTACCCAGTTCATCATACGACTTCACCTTGGCCTGACCATCCGGATATGTGATCCGAGTGAGATTACCTAGCATATCGTAAGTGTACTTCGTCGTTTCGCCGTTAGACTCCGTCACAGATGTTTGATCACCCAGGGCATTATATGAAAATTGAGTCTCATTTCCATTGGCATCGGTTTGTTTTAAAATCTGATCGCTTACAGCATCATACACTATCTTGGAAGTTATTTTCTCGTTACCGTCCGTTGCTGATTTTTCTTTATTTTGTACCAAACGGTTCCATTTATCGTAGATTTGAATTTGTTCATTAAGCTCACCGTCTCGTTGAATTACTTGACGAAGAGCATCATCATACTTAACTGCTGCTTCTGAACCGTCTGCATAGGCTGTCGAGGTTGTACGGCTCCAAGCGTCATAGCCATAGCGTGTCAGATGCCCAAGTGCATCTTCACTGGACACTAATCTTCCGTTATCGTCATAAGCTGACTTGGACTTGATCACGTAATCGTTACCTTCGAACAATCCTGACTCGATATTCCAGCCCAAAGCATTGTAGCGTGTTTTGGTTCGTATCCCCAGCTCATTCGTAACCGTTACGGTGTTCTCAAGATCATCGTAGGCTACACGGATACTTTTACCATCCGGATAGGTTACAGCCTTTACGCGATCAAGAGCATCGTATTGATACCCGGTTTTCTGACCTTTCCCATCCAGCGAGGAAGTGATTAAACCAGTTGACTTATCATAATCTGACTGAATCGAAACTGTAGATTTTTCTCCATCTATATTCGTAATCTCAACACTTTGTTTCGTTGGAAAGGCATGATCGTAACTACTACTGTATTCCGTTGTTGTAGTCACAGATTTATTACCATTCGAAATGGTTTGAGCCGTTGTATTTCCGTAAGCATCTATACCCGAATAATTTACTTTTTGTAGTAATTCTCCCCCGGAATGATCCTTGGAGACGATGACCTGCGTTACTTTCCCTTGTGGGTTACGTGTGTACTCTGTTACTCCAGTGCTTTGGGAATCAATCGGTTCAGTAACGGTTTTAATTCTATGCTTGTCGTCGTACGTATACGCAGTCTGTGAACCCTTTTCATCTACTGAGTTTGTCATATTACCGTAATCATCATATTCAGCAGTCGTTGTCAAAACGTCTCCATTTTGATTATTGCTGGACGAAGTACGGGTTGGAACAGGTACGGTATAGGCTTTGCCTGTCACCTGCTTGCCGTATTGATAAGCTGTGCTCTTTTCAGAATCTCCTGCTTTAACCACAGATTGATCCAGGTAATACTGTGGTGGCATGTCTGCACTAATAAACTTTTTATTATAATTGAATGTTGAACGAACCAATCCATTGTCTGTTACGGTAGAGAACGAAGTATCTTTTACATAGCTCTCACCCATATCGGAATTATAATGAATCGTTTCCCGATTATAGTTTTCGGTTTGATTGTTTTCATATGTGATTTGATCTACACGTGAGACCGCTCTATATGCCTCGTTTACCGAATTGGAGCCAATATAGCGTTTTACCGGCTGGTCCTCATAAGTATATAAAGTCGAGGCTCCGGTAGGATGAAATACTTTGGTTAACAAAGCGTACGGATTAGAGATTTGTCTTTCAGGATGAGACGCACTCAAATTAAACTTGGCAGGTGCCAATGTATAGGAATATGTGGTTTTTCTGCCTTCGGCATCTGTCACTGAATCCAGTAATTCAACACCTTGCTCTTTATGTTTATGATAAACAACAGTCCGGTTTCCTTTAGACAGAGTAACATCTGTAGCCGTATATTGAATATCAATCGAGTTGCCGATTACATCTTCTACCTTACTAAGCAATTTACGTTTATAAGTAGCATTGAGTTCATAATTGAACTTTATCGTGTTATGATATGCATCTTCAATTTGCAGCAACTGACCGTCTTTGGAGAAATATTGTTTTTTCATTCCATCCACAGAAGTTAATACATAGGCTGAATTTTCTCCATTAACTGTTACTGAAGTGTCAGGAGTGAAGGTCAGTCCTTTCCAGTCGTAACCTTTAAGCTGGTCACCCTCAATTTCATAGCTTCCACCATCCCCCAAGTGCATGTACTGCTTGCCCTCTTTGGTTTCTACATAAGGCAAATTCCAGGACCATCCCTTACCCAGAGGGTTCAATTGATCTTCTAGCGCAGGATAGGTACGGTTTTGAAAAATAAATGAAGGTTGATAGGCTACAATCTCAGCAAAAACGGTAGCATCTGCATCTGCTGCAATATAGTATCTATTCCCATCGTTACCCGGAATTTCAGCCTGAGGACTGCTGTTTATTATATCCCTGTAGTGCTCAGCCTCAGCAATGGTTGTGAACAGTGCTGTCTGCCGACGAACAGCCGTTTCGAGCCCCTCTGAAACAATCGTTTCAATTTGCGGTGAGCCCTCCATGGTAAAGGCCGTTCTTGTCCTTCCGCCTTTTCCGTTACTAGTCCACTCGCTATAACCAATATCGCTTGTATAACCGGGTTTAGTCACGGTCCCGCTATAATCTTGTCTCCATTCTCGGGTATCATACCCTGGTTTTGAAACAGATCCTTTGTAATATTTAGTTCCTGATACATAGCAAATAGAATTCGCTCTAGAACTATCATAATTCGGGCAAGTCGAAGAATAGTAAGTATTGTAGGCATAAAGTGTTCCACTAAATCCATTCGCTGAAGAATAATGCATTGAATTACCACAAGTTGTAATGCTACTACCCGAGTAGTAACCTTGTGAGTTGTAAGATCCCATACTAAAAAAACTGCACGAATCAACTGCACCCATAGAAACAGGCTGAGATTCGCTTCCAGAAATAACATAAGGTGAACCACTTCGGGATAGAGTTCCTTTAAATCCATGATAATCATACTTTATGGAACTGACAAAATCATTTCTAGATGTACTTCTTCTATAATCTGTTTCTGTTCTAGATTCCGGGGGTGTAGTATAAGTTACTTTTTGTCCCGCCGCTTGACTAGCAGCTTCATAAGTCGTGTATGTGCCTATAACTTTGGTTTCTGGCTGAAGATTATAGGCGTTAACATCAACATTCCCATCACCATCTGTATCCTCTTGTATCCACCTTTTTTGCTGATATGTTGCCTTGTATAATTTTGTGATGGGCTTCATCATCGCCTTAAAGTAAACATAGTAATTTTGTACAGCAGCACTATTGTCAATAATTTCAGCGCCTTTGTCAAAAAACTGAGCCCGATTCGTATCATATTGACGCGTCAAAGAAAAACCTAGTCCATTTCGTCCAGGCAGTGTTAAATCTGTATTTTGCAGCGATAAGCTGCCTGATAAAGTGGATATAGATTCTTTATCGTCGCCAACAGAATAAGGAGCTTCATTAAAAGAAGATTTATTATATACTGGCGCTTCTTCTCTAATGGGTGGAAGCTGCGGTACATTCGCCATGAGACTTTGTTTTAAGACATCCATTTTATATACATCTTCGGTGACTTTGTTTACAGGATCAGGATCGTCTGTCGGATAAACATCATCTGTAACATTATGAGAGATCAAGTTATCTAGTGGAGCATCCGATAGCTTATTGTATACGTCACTTGTGACGGTTTGTGATTGGTTCTCTTCTATAGGAAATAACGAAGCTGCTGCTTGTTCATAGCTAATATGATCTTGTTCAGCCGAATATAACGCCGTATAAATCTGGTTTAAAGAATAACCTTTTCTTAATTGTTCTGACAAAAAAGATGACGTAACTCCAAATCGGGCAGCCATTTGATCTGCTGAGTATTGTGTATCTTCATTTCCTGCCCCAAAAACATTTTGAGGAATATATCCACTTATCGTTCCAAAAATAATAGTGATGATCATGATTATCGCTATATGACGTCTTGTTGTTCTAAATCGCAAGTTCTTCTCTCCATTCCAGACTTTAATTTTGTATACAGTTTATTCATTTGGAGTTGTTTACTCTTTAATTTGTATCAAATTACCATTGGAATCATATTGATATTGGAAAATTACATGACCATCCTGTTCAATATGCTCAAGCCTTCCATTAGCGTCATAAATGTATTTATACTTTCTGGATAAGCCGCTTTTAACAATGTTGCTAGACTCGGAATAGTTACCCGCCGCATCTTTGGCTTTAACTGCGAACATATATATTTTCTGAGGTTCTAACTGCTTCACTTGGAATGTTAATTCCTTGGTATTACCTATCATCTGACCATTGCGATAAACATCATAGCCAACGACTCCAACATTATCCGTAGATGCTTCCCATGTTAAAACAATGCTGTCAGGCGCAGGTCTGGAACCTGTTAGCTTCTTAGGTTTGGAAGGGCTTGTTATATCTTTAGGTAAATCATCGATAGCCGGTATACGGTCCAATCGGCCGTTAAGCTGTTGCTTGTCCTCTTCATTGAGATTCACAAGCAAAGCACGGGCTATATTAATCTCCGTTTGTAAATTTGAAGTTTCTGCTTTTACAACTGCTTGTGTAGCTGTGGTCAATTGCTCAGCATATGCAGCTTGGACATCAATGATTTTTTGTACTACAACCAATCTTTCAACCAATTTGCTCTTGTCTGGATCACGCAGCTTGTTTATTAGTTCTACAGCTGCTGTTACATCGACTTGTAATTTAGAAGTCTCGGCTTGTACTACCGCTGCTGTAGTTTTGGTCAGTTGTTCTACATATGTGGTATCTAGAACTTTTACAACGAAGCTCTGGGATACAGACTTGCCTAACGGATCTGTAGCAGTTATCGTTATCGTCGATTCTCCCGAGCTTTGCGGTTGCAAATTCAGTATTGAGGTATTCCCCCTTGAATCCTTCACAAATTGATGTGTAACAACAGATGAACTGGAATTCACACCGGAATACCGAAGCTGCTGCTGGTCTGGATCAGCGAAGTATTCGGATAAATCTTTAGTTGAGGCTCCCTCATCCATTTCGATCGTGGTAGCTGGAATGGCCTTTATCACTGCTGGTGCTCTGTTAATCAAATTCATGACGGAATCCACAACCTGTGAAACATTTCCCGCACTATCTATTGCCCGTGCCTGTATACGCATCCCGTACTCATTCACATCAACGGGTGAATTGTACACCTTCCATGTTCCTTGATTGACACGGTATTCCCTTGAGGCTGCATCAGAAGGATAGTTAATTGTAACTCTGATACTATTTGCTATTTCATTCGCAGGGCTATGACTGAATGACGGCGGCGCAGGCGGTGTCTTATCAATATTGTTGATCACCAATGAATTCACAGCACTTATGTTCCCGTAATGATCTGTACAACGAGCAAAAATTGTAGTATTTTCGGACACTTGAAATGAGTTATTGTATGGAGTCCATGTACCGTTCACACCAATTTTATATTCCCTTTTATAATTACTAGGTACACCATCCAATTGAATAAGGACATTTTGATTCGTCATCCCCGTAATATTGGAACTCATGTGCGGACTGGCTGGAGTAGTTAAAACGATTCCTGAGTATGTAAAACTTCCCGAGGATTTGGCTCCATTCCACTCATCTTTATAAAAGTAATTGACCTTTATCGCATTAGAAGATACCGAGACACTGTAAAATTTAACTGATAAGGCAGCTCCAAGATCTTTGGTATAAACAACTACATTGTTGCGAGTGAAAGTGATGTAGGGAGAACTCGCCTGCACATGTACAATCGAGCCATCTGACAAAGCTACTGTTTCATGTGTAGACGATGGTTCTGAGGGCGTTGGCTTTTCTTCAGGAGGTCCAATTGATCCTCCTTTGTCTGGTCGTGGATAAATATTTATGGGTATTCCACCTGTAAAAGCTGCTGATACTTCCTGAGGAAGCAAAGCCGTACTCCATAGAGATATAAAAACAAATAAGCCAAGCATCGTTAAAATGACTGGCTTAGCTATCTTTCTTCTCTCCTTCTTCCCTAATTCGATTAAAAGATATTTCATTTGTAAAATCCCTCTCCCCAATAAATAGTGACAACACAAAGTTAAAAGAATATAAAAATTAATATATTTCTAAATCTCAGTTCCTGCTCCTCCTTCTTCAAAAGGATATATTTGTATTTCATATGATAACAATGTCGTATTTACCTTGTATATAGCGAATATTGTCGAAATAAAGAAAATAAGAAAAAATATTTTTCAGTTACCATTAATTATACTTAAAACAATAAATCCCTTTTTTGAACATAATATATATCCCGTTTATAAGTATCATTATTTAATATATATTATTCATTGATTTTAAATAAACAAAATGTTATATTGTCTATAAAATAATCATCATTTAATCGAGGTGTTTGGTAAAATGGATCACTCCGAGCTATTCTGGAATGCTGGAATCGAGGAACTGAAGCGTGGATATATCCGTCAAGGGGAGCAGGTGGTTTGTCTGCTGGACGGACAGCGCTATGAGCAAGGAATCATATATCAGGATCAAGAGGTATTTTACGACGCGGAACGGTATATGCGCCTTCACATTGAGCAGACGTACGGTTCAGTCTTTGACTATTTGATCGGCCTGGACAAAAAGCTGACCGGGCTGACGGATCATCAGAACCGATTGCTCCAGTTATTTTATCAAGGCATGGGTGATGCAGATATTCAAAAGGAGACCGGAATCGGCAGCGCATCCACCATACGCAATCATCGCTTTGGCCTCAAAGAAAAGGAACGTCAAGCCAAGGTATTTCTCACATTGATGGAGCTGTTAAAGGAGAAAGACCGCCACGCTCCCGCTATTGTCGAGGTGCCAGTAAGAGCACGGATGGTGGATGAACGCTACAACATTACCGAAGACGAAAAACAAAAGGTACTGGCAAAGTATTTCCCAAATGGTACACACGATCGCCTAAAAACCTTCAATATGCAGGAAAAGCATAAATTAATTGTACTGCGTGAAATTGCGGGACGTTTTGAGGTAGGACGGATATATCATGAGAAGGATATCAATGCCATTTTACAGGAAGTGTATGACGATTATGTCACGGTGCGAAGATATATGATTGAATATAGTCTGCTGGATCGCAAGCCGGATGGCAGTGAATATTGGTTGAAGGAATCTTGAAGCACGATATTTGTAACATAAGGAGGACTCAAAATGAATCGAAGAAAAGAACTGGTGCAGCAGTATATGGAGATAAAAACGGAAGCAGGAATCTACTGCATTCGCAATACACACAACGGGAAAATTTTTGTTGCCAGCACACCTAATTTAAAATCACTAAACGGTCGTCGGTTTGAGTTACAAATGGGGGCTTGTCAGAACAAGCAATTGCAACAGGAATGGAATGAGTATGGTGAAGATGCGTTTGAGTTTGAGGTGCTGGAACTTTTGAAGAAAAAAGACTCAAAATTCTTCGATGTCAAAGATGCGCTGGCCAAGTTGGAGCAGACCTGGCTTGATCGGCTCCAGCCTTATGGAGAAAAAGGATATTTGTAAAATTACAAATCCGCACGATATTCTTCTCGCAGGATAGCAAAAATAACAGCATCCACAAACTGGCCTTTTTCATAAAAATAGTCTCTCAAGTGTCCTTCTTGGGTAAAACCACTTTTGAGCAGTAACCGTCTGGAGCCTTCGTTATCTGGATCAATGAAGGCTTCGATACGGTGAACCTGCGGCAAATGAAATCCATAATGAATCACATCTATCTCCTTCCTCATATATGAAGATACTAATTCACTAGCCACCAGCCGATTCCGACCATCACCCCATTGATTAAAAATAATAAAATACATGCCTTCCATTTGTTTATTCCACTTGTTTGAAAAAATCCAGTCACTGTACTACGACACATAAACACCGTAAACAGCAAATTCCAAACAATACGCATACCATACTTTACGTAGTACAGGGCAGGACTTAGATGTACGCCCTCCAACATTGGAGGTACATCCGGAATAAACAGGATCGCACACGCATAACGCATCGTTTCATATGTAAAATAAAATACAGCCAGCCACCAGGCCCACTTCTTACCAAATAACATGCCAACACCGGCAGTTGCCCCTGACAAACCGAGCAAAGCGATAAACCCTTGAAACATGCCCCTGCAAATTCCCACCAACGTAGAAGCCTCATTCAACGCATTAAGCGTCAACAGCTGTGTCACCAGCAGAAGAGCTCCATTAAAAATCAGTAAAATAGCTGCAATACTTACACCTAAAGGCCGTTCAAGAACTACGTTCGTTACATAATCCTCTACTTCTTTTTTCGTATACAGATCCGACACTTCTTCTACTCTCCTAACCCAATCATATACTTCCTATTTATGGACGGGTACAATAACAGTGTGTTTTCGCCTCATTCAGATATATCGGCATTTAGGAAAATATGGTTTAATCTATTCTGAAAATTGCTGTTATTCGTAGGCTAATCATTGCTAATAGAATCCCAAATAGAGTAATATCTATCCTTATACTACCATTCCAAGATGAACTCTGACAAATAAAAGAACTAAAGTCCCACCTTCCACCTTGGTAATTCTTCAATCGTGCATACCTGAGTTGCTAAATTTTTTAAAATATGGTATTCAAACAGATTCGTTTGTTGAGGACTGGCTTTGGGGAAGTGCAGAGGGGGATGGCATTATGATCGTCACTCATCGGTGCGTTTTCGCCAAAAGCTCTTGCAGCGCCTGCTTATACTTTTCTATTCGTGCTGTATCCTTCTCCGTGGGATGAGGGATGCGATCCAGATTCATATTTTCCTGAATATCCGCTATTTTCACTGCTCTAGACAAAGGATTGTTTTTGGCTCGACGTATAAAATCGCTGTACTCCTCTCCCTCGTTCCGAGTGAGTCCTTCCACTGCTTCAATGATGTGTTTGCCAAAGCCCGCTTCTTTCAGTTGATCCACTGTGACCTCTGTATCCTCCAGTACATCATGCAGCACGGCTACTATTTTTTCGTCCATATGCTCTACTCGGTTCATGACCTGAAGGGGATGGAAAATATAAGGCTGGTCGCCCTTGTCCGTCTGTCCTTGATGAGCCTGTGCGGCAATCGCAATCGCTGTTTCTATGTTCATTGTGTGCCTCCTTGCTCTGCTTTTTACCTTTGAACACCTTTAGTCATTATGAACGTAATCGTGTTATTTTCGTAGCTTCATAACCTTTAGATGACTGGATATGCTCTACTCGATAACCAGCTTGGATATCCAAAAGCTCTTCCATAAAAGGAAGACACGGACTGTAAATAAAGCTTCCTCCCGGCCGGATTGCCCTAAGCAATTCCATATATTTGCGGGCGTATTCGTGAATATTGCCGTCAGCTTTCAGATGATGATGTATAAAATGATTGGAGAACGCCATATGAGAGATAATTGTTCCCCATGCGCCTTCCTTGAAGGTTGTCTCCAACCAATCTCCCTGAGTAACACCTGTTCCCTTTTCAGCCAACCGATCTGTCCCATAAGCCTCGATCCCAAGGGAACGCAAATAGCCGACCAGCCGTGCCTCTGATCCGCAGCCCACATCGAGAACAGGCTCCTGCAAACGAGCAACGTCCAGACCAAGCAGCTTTGCTTGCAATTCAGGCGTGTATTCCTCACAAGGTATCCAAAAAGTATATTCATTCTCTGCATACTTGGCAAACATCGTCCGTCCGTTGGTACGAATTAGAAACTCTCTTAAATGCCCGTAATGCTGTTGTAACAGTAAATTTAGTATTCTCTCATTCATAACCTGGTTTTGGAACAGCTTTTAAATCCGGGTGAAGAGTCGATCATACAATTGGGTAAGCTCACCAAGATGATCTGAGTGAAAATGAATATACTGATTGACGCTCACAAACTGATGCAGCGTTCTTGCCGCTACGCCAGCAACAAAAGCGGTATACTCATGCTGACGTTTCAAGCTTTGGAGCATAAGGAGCAGTTCCGGACTTCTCTGTGTCGGCCAATACGTCATTTCCGGTGAAGGCCCCATCAGGGCGTTCCCCTCATGCATATAAAACAAACTCCGATGCTGATTATAGAGTATTTGACCGTCAATGAGTCTGTTAAGCTGGGTAACCGTCATTAGCGTTTCCTCCCAAGGCTCAAGATAAATGAAGCTTTTATTTTGCCAATGAATGCTCAAACTGCTCGCACAACTTGATGATATCCTCTACTCATGCCTGTCCTCTCCTTCTTCTGCCCAGAACGTTAAAGCCCTACCCAAGCCGGAACAGAGCCATCTTTGGGTAGGGCCAGCTTATTTTCTAAGTATACCATGCGTATGGAAATAGCGTTTTATTGTTAATTATTCGTCCGTACATAAGAGGATAAAGGGATATTCAGCTCGCGGATACCCTGGGTTACCAGACGGGCTATTTGCTCCGCACCATACTCCTGAAAATGCGTATCGTCCTGCACCCCATCAGGGAACGCAGGGTACACTCCCGGCTCCAAATGTAAGAATAACGGAAGCGTTCCTTCCAGACCAAGTGTATTATAGTACGCCACACTTAACTGGCTTAGATCGACCAGTGCAGCGCCTGTCTCGGATGCGGTTTCCTTCATGGCCTGCACGTATTCTGGAAAACTGATTCGATAGGAAGCACTTGCGGCGTCATAATCCCTGCGACCCACAGGAGTGATCAGCACAGGTGTGGCTCCGCGTTGTGTCGCTCCCTGAATGTAGGTTTTCAAATAGACTTTGTAATCAGCTGGGGAAACATAACGCTCTTGGTTGTTGATTGCCGCATCATTATGACCAAACTGGATGAGCAAATAATCACCCGGTCGGATGGTCCGTAAAATATCGTCCAGTCTTCCTTGTACAAGGAAAGTCTTCGTGCTGCGTCCACCAATAGAACGGTTCACAAAAGTCGTCTCGTCTGTGAAGAACGGCGCAATCATTTGTCCCCAACCAGCCTGAGGTTTCATTGAGGATTTATAGGTTTGGACCGTGGAATCCCCCGCAAGATATACGGAAGGATGCTCACTCTGCGTTCGAGTCTCTTTTGGCGTAATAACGAGCGCGTTAATTTTCGGGTCATTTCCCGAGAAATACAATTCCAGCTGACCGTCAATGAGTGCAAGCTCAAATGTGGCCTCGACAAATTGTCCTGCTGTTTTGGCGGTAGGCTCCACCTTGACGATGGACTCGGCCTTTACCGTAATATCTGTGCTTCCGTCTGTGTCCCCGGCGATCAGGGAAAGCGTATAATCCGCAGGCGGCAAGTTGACGACAAAGGATGATCCCTGAACACGAACGAAATCCGAACGAATAGCGTCATTTCCACCACGATCCTCTTCTTTCACCTTGGAAAGATCGGTAAATCCATAGCCTCGTTCAGGTGTGTATGCATCCTTGGCGGTGACCTGAGTGTAGCCTGTAGCTACGCTACCCGGGCCAAAGTCAAAACGAAGAGGCCCCGCGAGCTGTTTATCGGCCAATGCCTGCCCCGGAACAAGTATGGTCGCAAACAACAAGCTGAACCCCGCGCATAATCCGATCATTTTACCGAACAACCTATAACGCTTTCCCTTTTGTCTCAAGCGCAACCCTCGCTTTTCAGATTATTTGAATGACTCGTCATCGTCTATACGTGTAGTGATGCCTGCCAGCCTTCTATAACCTTGGTCCAGCGCCCAGGATACCGCAATACCAACCGTGTACCGAATCAGATCGGCGGTCAGAAACCCTTTTCCCAACACCAGCCCGCCCAATGTTGTCGCCCGAATACTGTTAATCCAGGGAGCCTGGTACATCTGACTGAATTCAATGGCGAAACAAAACAGCAAACTGCCCCACAGCGCTACAGACAACCGACGATCCACCCACAACATCCTCAGCCCAAAGTAAATCATGCACGCCCACAAGGCATCCCCAAAATGATTGGCAACGAATTCAGGCAACTGGGAGGAAAAGGCCCGGCTTCCCAAGCCTAACAGGATAGCGACCAACACCGCAGCCAGATACACAGCTCGGGCCTTCCAGCGGGATTTCACACCTGTGTTCCGATTCGTCTTCCTGTCGACGTCGATGCTTTTACGAGTTCTTCCCATGCTAAATCACCTGACCTAACGCTGGAAAAGCTTCGCCAAGCTGCTGGAATCTCGTCGAGTATCCCCTTAGGTTAGCGCTTGCAAGAGTGCTGATATTCCTGCTGATGTCATATTGTATGCACACTAGCTTGTCTGTATTTTTCATGATCCAATTAATCATAAAGAGCCTCCGAAATATCGTACAAACGTAGCTTGCTTGCGTTTTTGGCTCATAATATTGTATCCCCATCCCACTTCTGATGCTAAAATTCAATGCCGCGCACCTTGGCAAAAATCATTTGACTGACCAGTGTGCCTTCTTCATCATACTCGACATTCCGCAAAATACCCTCTAGCGTAAAACCTGCCCGTTCTGCTACCTTGGCGCTGCGCGTATTTCTGGAATCACAGCGGATCTCCAGCCGATTCGCCTCCAAATGCTGTATGGCAAAATCCGTGAGACCGTGCACTGCCTCTGTTATAATGCCTTTCCCTGTGCAAGACGTTCTAAGCCAGTACCCAATTTCAAATTTACGTGCAGCCCAGTCGATACGGTGCAAGCCGCTGCTCGCTACAAAATCTCCCGATGCCGTATCAAATATGTACAACATCATGTCAGACCGGTCCAGAAATTTAAGTCTGGCTTGGCGTGAGCGGATTTCTGATTCCTCTGGCGTAGGAAGATTTCTCGCAAAAGGTAGCCAAGGACGCAATTCATCCACACTCTCCCGCATTGCTTCATTGACCATCGCCCCATCACCCCACTGTGGAGCGCGAATCGTCAACCGTTCTGTCTGGAATTGCTCCGGGAATGATAATAAGATGGGGCTGGTCTGATCCGTCTTCTCCTTACTCATGATACTCCCTCCCCCATATTCCCCGAATAGCTGGCATGATCCAGCCAACCGATGATTTCACGCAAACTGCCCATCCTGTAATCCGGTACAATGCCCGTTTCCTGCCACGGCATAAAGCCCTCCAGCCAGATTGTATGCAATCCTGCGCTTTGAGCACCGCGAATATCATTCGTCGGATGATCGCCTACATACCAGGCGTGGCCTGGGTCTGTAATCCCCAACTCATTTAACGACAACTCGAATATTCGCGGATTAGGCTTCTCGATGTGGACACCTCCCGAAACGATAATGGAATCAAAATAGTCCTTCAGCATAACGCGGTTGATCTTTGCTTGTTGCATGCGGAGTGAGCCATTGGTGATGATACCAAGCTTCAAGCCCCGCGACCGCAGCTCGGACAGCACTTCCTTTGCCCCGTCCATCAGTACCGCAAACTTATGAAATTCACCATACCAAAAGCCCAGCATTTCCTGTACCGTCGTATCTGGATTTTTCAGTTCCAAATCTGCATGCAGCTCCGTATACAGCTCCCTTTTGTCACGGTATCCATCCTGATCCGCCAGGCGTATGTGCTCGACTATTGCTACCCTGCTCGCCGGGTCCTCCGCCACAATGAAGCGTTCCACAAAACGCTCCGTATATGCCGCAAACGCCTGTTTACGATGAATCAGCGTATTATCCAGATCAAAAATGATCGCTTCTATGGACATAACTTACTCCCTTCTTCCGCTTTCTTATACCGATGAGTTGGAAACAAATTGAACGACTCCGATCACCAAAAGCAAGAAAAAAACGGACAAGAAAATAATAAGCATAGTTTTCAGTATTCTTCCGGAAGTCGACCTTCGTTCCAGCTTCGCCTCGATCTGAGTCAGTCTATCTTTGATTTCTTCCAAATCCTGTTCCACCTTCACGCCATTCTCCCCTTTCATCGTTTTGACTTCAGTTAGCTCACCTCCATTGGCTGTCCATTGATATCTGTATCCTGGTATTTCATCCCAATCAACCTGAGCTGTTCAGGTCTCTTCAAAAATATGTACTTCGTACTAGTGTAATCCAATAGGAAAAGAAATCCAAGACCCATCCGCAATGCGTTGCCGAATAAGCTTGGATTACATAAGTGCCTCTTGCTTGGGTCAGAAAATATGACTTCTATACCTGCTGTCCATTCACCTGAATATCTACGGCTACCCGCTGCCCCAGCCATTCCCGCATACGATTCCACGAAAAACACTGTTCCATATGAAATACACCATGAGGAAGCTCAGAACGGTATAGCGCCAGCGCTGCAAAGACACCTGCTTTGGCGGTTAAATCGGATTGATGATGCCCCCTTAGTTGGCATTCGACTTTCGTTTCCTTGCCATGGAGGGTTCCTCGCGCATCTACCTTGACCGCTACCGCGTTCCCTCCCAGACGCAGCTTGCCAAAGCTGCGAACCACTGCGTTACGCACGGATTGCTGTCGGAGTAAACCCGATATCCCTGTTGTCCGAATCCCTGCCAGAAGCCGGGTGGTCAACCGCGAATCGAAGCAAAGACGTGTGCTGACCGTAGGAATTCCGAGCGTACGTGGCAGTGTCTGCTGATCGGAAAAAGGAAAACGATACGCGCGGTAACGCCCCACTCCTGCGCCGAAGTCTGCCACTCGCCCGTCGCCAAAGCTTTTTCGAATCACCGGGCGCCCCTGTTCCATAACCTCCAAATCGGTATGAATCTGGTCCACTGTCCATTCAATGGCAGCCTGACCGTGTTCGTCTCCCAAGCCCAGCATTAGAGATATGTTCAACTCATCCGTCTGATCCATAAGCTGCGTCGCTTGCAACGCTAACAGATTCGTCAGCCCCGGGGCCAAACCCACACTTAGCAGGGCAGTCGCCTGATAAGCTCGTGCCTCCTGATGACACTGCTCCACCTTACTCAGGAAAGCTGCATTCGCGGTAATATCCATATAATGCACCCCATGCTGAAGGCAGGCACGTACCAACTCTGTGTTTTCCTGATCCAGACACATGATAACGATCTTGGCCTGCTTTAAAATCGACGGGTCGATCGGCTCATAAATATTAAGTTGTAAAGGCAGTACCTTACCACCCGATTGCTTGCTAAATTCAGCGGCACGTTCCATGCTACGCCCTGCGGCAAACACCTTGCCGGGAAACATTTCACTTAGCTCCGTGCATAAAATTTTTCCGACATGACCATATCCGCCAATGATGATAATGTTATCCTTTGTCATGAGTAGATTCTCCCCCTTTAACTGCAAGCCAGGCATTCACTAAAAAAGCGCCAAAATACCGGGTGATATGGGTAAAGCCTGCATCTACCAACATTCCCTGTATTGCTGTATTGGACACCGGGTCTGACTCACGGCCAATGGAGGCTGCGAATCGCTCCCAATCCTCCAGAGGAATGCCCTGATCCAGCATATGCCTTTTCCACGCCTGCATTTGAATGGAAAAGGCAGCCTCCTGTGGATTTCCATTGATGGAGGCCAAGCAAAAAGGCGCGCCCGGTTTGAGACGAGCAGATATCTGTTGTAGCAATGCCCGTTTGCTCTCCATGCTGAGAAGAAAATGAAGCACCAGCAGGCAGGTGGCAGCATCATAAATCGGCTCCGCGTGTGATTCCTCGATCTGTTTTCCAGACTGCTCCTTAGGCTGTTCTTGGAATAGCTCTTGGAGTAGTTCTCCGGGCAGCCCTTCCAACGTGCCTGTGACAAATGATATTTTTGACCTTATGCCCGCTTGCGCCACACGCTGACGTGCCAAATCCAGCATGCGTTCAGATGGATCAACTGCCGTAAAAGACCAAGCCGCATGTTGTCCTCCGAATGTAATCAGCTCCTGACCGCCACCAGCCCCGATGATCAGTACATTCGGATCTGCGGTCTGCGTGCGGGCCTGAGCCTCAAGCTGTGCGGTTATCAAGCGGTCCGTCATCTCATACAGATGAGCATATCCCGGTATTTTTAAAGCAATCGTGTCCGGGTACTTGCGTACATTCGGATCGTTCCAGCTCATAGACTGGTTAGGAATCGTATGTTCAGCGCTTGTATGACGGCTGTTGCCTGTGTGATGAGCGTCCATAGGATCGTTTGGCTTGCTGCTGCTATATTCCATATATAGTTCCCTCCAGAATTCGAACAGCTGGAAAAAGATGCGACTGGCCTTACATTTAGCCTTGAACTTCCCCGAGCATTCGTATATTGTTGACTTAATTAAGAATCATTCTCAATTATAGCGACCACACGTATATCCACCATCCCATAGATGTGGGATTTAATTAGATACAATGTTGCGAAACTCCAGCAATTCACGATGGGAGCAATGTATGAGCGCACAATATACACCATTTTCACAGCTAAAAGATGCTCGACAGCAAATCATTTCACTGGGAGAAAAAGCCCCTTCATCCCAAGCGTACAAACATACGCTAATCGACCGCTTACGTACTCAGGTTTCGTTCGATGCGGCGTGTTGTACGTCAATAGATCCTCATACACTGCTTTCCACAGGGGCATTCACCGAATCAGGCGTGGATGGCATTCATTACAAGCTGTTAGAGTACGAATATCTGCGCAATGATGTGATGAAATACGACCAGTTGGTGCGGGATGGGCAATCCATAGCGACTCTAAACGGAGCTACGGGAGGTCATCTGATTCGGAGCGCACGTTACAGGGATGTTTTGCAGCCTGCCGGATTCGGGGATGAGCTACGTGTTCCGTTAATGTACAAAGGAAGCTGTTGGGGATTTCTCACGTTGTTTCGCCTTCATACGGAGCCGGTATTTAGTGAGGAAGAGCAGCAGCTTCTAGAAGCCTTAGCACCGTCCATAGCCTACCATTTGCGTCAGGCCAGTGTGGGCTTATCTCCAGACTCCGGTATAACTATGGAAAATGATATGGAGCCAGGGGTTCTGGTGCTTTCCGGCAAGCTGGAGCCGATTTCCTCCAATCCAACGGCAGACCGGTGGCTAAAGTTGCTTCGGCAGCAGGAAGGCATCGACGAAAATAGCCTTCCCGCGCCCGTTCGGGCGGTATGCTTTCGCGCACTATCCACAGCCCTTCCGCTAGGTGGCCAAATCGGGGGAGAGCTTGGCAGGCCCCTCTCTAATGACAGAAGGGTTGCTTCACCAGCCAAACTATGTATACCCGCCGCAGACGCAGGAACCCCGTGGGTAACACTCAGGGCCACCCTTCTTCAAAGCAGGCAAAGTAAAGATGAAAAACAGCTTGCCGTATGGTTTGAGCCTGCTAAAGCATCTGAAATGCTGCCGCTCATGGCCGAGATGTTTGCTTGGTCCGAGCGTGAAAGACAGATTGTCCGGCTCATTGTTCAAGGCTTTTCGACCCGAGAATTGGCAAGCGCACTTCATATTTCAGCCTACACGGTGCAAGATCATCTAAAAGCGATTTTCTTGAAAACAGGTGTAAGCAGTCGTCGCGAGCTGGTATGGAAGGTATATTCCAGATTCAACTAATTTCAATCCGCTATTCCATAATAATACATGCCAAAGAGACAGATGATCCTTAATCGGATCATCTGTCTCTTTGGCATGTTTGCTCTATTTGAACGCAAGAGCCTTATTGCTTCGAAGAGGTTTTCGTATCATCGTAGGACACAGGTGAAGGCTTCGCAATCCATTCGTCAGCCTCTGGTTCGATATCCACACCGTTTTCCAGCTTGTTTTTCTCCATCAAGGAATCTCCGTCCTCGTTCTTCTTGTTGCGGATTTTCGCTTCGTCTTGAGTGTGGTCGCTCATGTTGATTCCTCCTTTTTGACTTCATCTGATTGATGTACCTTACTCAACATTCCCCATTGCCGTCCTGTGCAAACCTCTACACGATCAGATGCCCTTTTTTCTCCGCCGGACCAATGATCGCCTCAATCCCGGCATTAAACTCCAGAAAGTCGCTTTCTACTCCATCGCTGAAAATGACTCCATGTTCCGGCATCTGCGAAGCAATCCGCAGCGGTTTTTCGGCTTCCACCTGGCCAAATACAAGATCCGTAGCAGTCGTCCGACTGGGAAATGGTTCTCTCACCGTAAAATATAGCGATGGCGAACTCCATGTTGCGCGGTTGTCTTGACTATAGTCATCGACACCATGATCGCTGCCATTGCTTATCCGGCCTCGTTTCCATCCTTCTGCTGCTCCTTCTTGACGGAAGGCTGCGCCCGGCACCAGTTGATCTGGAGTCAGCGAAACCGGACGCTGCGTGGCGCTGCTGACAATCCCTGCCGCCCCGGCAAGTACGCTGGTCAACCAGCCTGTCGCGCCCAGCCCCGTCGAAACGATAATGCCGCTGGAGGATTGCTGCTCTACCTGATCCTCGAGCTTGCTGCACCGTGTTATACCGGACAATCAGCTCCTCCAGACGTGTTTTTCGCTTCACCAAAATGATCTTGTGCTCTGTCATCCGGCTGCTCATCGTGCTCTTCCTCCTGATCCCCTCGTTCCTTCCGATCCGCCTGTTACCGTACCGGACATCAGTCCTTGCAACAAGTCTGGTGTAATGTTTAGCTGACCGATTTTCCCTGCATTCTCTGCAAGCTCCTGGAATGCAATCGCAATCAGCTTATCCGGACTCATATCCATGTTCGCCATCGCCTGAAGCACGTTCGGCTCAACATCCTGCAACGATTTCATGACTGCCGTCAGCTCATAGGCCTTGGCATCGGCTTCCGCCTTTTTATTCGTTACGGTCAGCTCAATCAGCTCACGTTTTTTCTCCTCCAAAGCCGTATCAAAACGCAGTTGCTCCTCCTTCATCTCGCTTTGCTTCTGCTTCACTGAACGTTCGGCATCGAGCTGGGTTTCGCGGATTTGCTTCTTTTTCGTCTCCACTGCAATTTCGGTGTTCAGCTCATTCTCCTTCACACGCCGCTCCTGCTCAATGGAAGCATTCCGCCGCTCATACAGGGCGTGATCCGCATTGCGAAGAATTTCCTCCCTCGCCTGCGCCTCCAGCGCTCTCATCGTTTCTTTATTCGGTAAAATTGCCAAAATCGACAGTCCCATCACCTCAATACCGAGCTTTTCGATTTCCGCGTGTTGAGCGATATCCTTCGCCATGCTTTGGGCCAAACGTTCACTGGATTGAACAGCCTCTTTGAGCGGAACACGCTCCAGATATTTTTTGGTCAGCACCTTTGCAATGTTAATCACCCGTTGGGCCAGCTTGCCTGGGTCATCCGAAATGTAGCGATTTGCCTTCAAGTCATACGTATAATTCAAAATCTGCGTCATTCTCCGATAATCCACAATTCGATAAGTCAGCTGTCCCTGCACCGTTACCGCCTGAAAATCATTCGTCATGTCCTCAAACATGAACGGTACATCAATGGAAGAGACAGGCACGACGACGGCCGAGGTCGTTGGAGCATAATAATAAAAGGATAATCCGACACCCTCACGGACCACCTTGCCGTTCTTCACCTTCATCACATATTCGCTAGGCTGAAATTTCACAAAATTAAATCCGAACATGGCAGATTCCTCGCCTTCCTTATAGTTTTTATTATTTTGTTATTATCAATTTGTTATTAACAATAAAATAGCACATATCCCCGCTAATATCAATACGACATTTATATAAAAAAAAGCCGTTCCCCCTCCGATACACTCGGTTAGAGGAAACAGCCTTATTGAAACAACTTATTGATCATCCGCATTCCATTCTCTATAAAACTGCTCCAAATACATCTCCATCCATTGATGCCGGACAGCCGCCATTTCTTTAGCGTAAGCTGTATTCATTAAATCCTTGAGCTTCAACAGCTTTTCGTAAAAATGGTATATGGCACTTTTGCCTGTGGCACGATAATCGTGCTGTGAAAAATCTTTATCCGGGTGATGCATCATAGTGCCTTTTGAGCCTGCATACATAAAGGTTCTTGCAATACCGATCGCTCCAAGTGCATCCAATCGGTCTGCATCCTGTACAACCTGACCCTCCAGCGTTTCCATAGGCGGATTTTGGCCACCATTGTACGACATCGTCGCAATTATAGTCATCACGTGCGTGATAACTCCAGAATCACTTACATGCAGACGCAGCCACTGCTCCACTTTATCCAGCCCTGCTTGTTTGGAATCATTTAATTTTTCGTCCGCCACATCATGCAGCAGGGCAGCCAGTTCACAAATAAACGAATCTGCGCCCTCTTGGGCAGCAATCTTAAGAGACAGCTTTCTCACCCGGTCAATATGCCACCAATCGTGACCACTGTGGTCATGCTCCAGCTGCTGCTGTACAAATTGCTCTGCCTTTTGAATAATAACTTCCATAACAGCTGCCTGCTGCTCTGTTCGTTTTTCCATAGGTCACTCTCCAATCCCGCCATACATTCCATGGCAGGCTAATATAATGTTTCAAAGCATACATATCCTCATCAGCAGCTCCACATCTACTATATAGGCTGAACTCAAAAAATGTATATAAAACTTCCAGAACCACATCTAATGGTCCTGGAAGCTCCTTTATGCCCTGCTTATTTTATTCATATTCAGCCTGTTCCCGTTGGCTACTCCAAGACACCCAGCTCACGGTTCTTTTCCTTGAAACGGCTGTTATGGGAGGATACATAAGCCGCTTTGTCTGCTGAGGGATCAATGTACAGCTTGGCGCTGTTCAGTGCAAGGGCAGCATCCGTGAACGTACCTGCAATCAGATACAGCTTGCTTCCGTACTCGACAAAATCACCTGCGGCGAAAATCCCCGGTACATTCGTTTCCAGCTTTTCACTCACCCGGGCATGCCACTCTCCCATGTCCAGTCCCCAGTCCCGAATTGGACCGAAATCGGATTTCAGGCCATGATTCACAATAACTGCATCGACATTCAGTATCTGGGTTTCACCCGTCTCTACATGACTGATCGTCACCTGCTCAATCGTTTCTCCGTTGCTGCTATGTAGCTGACTCACCGCATAAGGTGTGAGGACTTGGACCGAAGACGCTTTCATACGAGCTACATTTTTCTCATGTCCGCCAAAATGATCCCGCCGATGTACGACAGTCACACTCGCCGCAATAGATTCCAGCTCATTCGCCCAATCCACCGCCGAATCGCCTCCGCCGGAAATCAGAACATGCTTGTCCCGGAACGGCTCCAGTTCCTGCACGGTATAATGCAGGTTCGTAACCTCATAACGGTCGGCCCCTTCAATCTCCAGCTTGGCCATTTTGAGAATGCCATAGCCTATTGCCAGTATAACGGTACGGGTCCAATGCTGCTCCCCTGTTGCAGAAGTCAGCAGGAAGGTTCCATCGTCTTGGCGATCCAAGTCTGTAATCTGCTGCCCCAGTACAATCGTAGGCTCGAATGTTCGCGCCTGCTGCTCCAGCTGTTCGATCAGCTTTTTACATAAAATCGGGGTAACTCCCCCAACATCCCATATCATCTTCTCCGGGTATATGCGCATCCGTCCGCCCAGCTCATGCTTGGCTTCGATCAGCTTGGTTTTCATATCTCTCATTCCACTATAAAATGCGGTATACATTCCGGCAGGACCACCGCCGATAATCGTTACATCATATAATTCCAAGGACTCTGTCACTCTGCAACTCTCCCTATCTTAGCGTAATCTGTCTGCTTCTATTATAGGTGATAATAATTATCAATATCAATTAAGAAATAAAAACACGACGATTACGGAAGTTGCCGCTTTCCCTCATTTTCTGTACAGGGATTGCTGCACTAGGGGTAAGTCCGAGATAAGTCCAAAAACGGAACGATAGATAGAAAAAAATGTAAAAAGGGCTCGAAGGCCCTTCAATAAATCAAGTTGTCGAGCTAATTCTTGCTGTCGGGTACTTACTCAAGCATATCCATAAGTAATGTTCGTTTTTGAGATTAATAACACAGGACATATGGAAATTTTTATTACATTAAAAATCCCCATATAAATGCAATATTATTAGCTGATAAAAGCTAACTGTTATAAAATACGTCAGTTGGCTTTTCGGTACACGAGCTATTTTACATATTAAAACGAGGAAAAAGTTTCAAAGCATTATTTCTCGTAACATCCATTAATTGTTCCTTTGAAAAACCTTCAAATTGTTCAAGTTGAGCATTCATATAATGTTCTATGTCTTCTGGGGCGTAATGTGCATCGCTACCATACAAAATATGAGAAACGTCTGTCGTTGCTTTTATTGCATTAAGTGAAGCAGGAGCTGTAATTAGAGCTGTATCGTAATAAAACTGTTTCATATATTCTTCTGCATTTTTTTTCAGATTAGGTATTTTATCTCCCATAATCTTTTCTACAACAAGTTGAGAACTAGATATCCTTTCTTTTAGAAACGGAATGGTTCCTCCACCGTGAGAGAGTATGATTTTTAAATCAGGACAACGTTCAATCGTTCCACCTAGAATTAAATTGGTCGTTGCACGGGTGGTATTAAATGTAAATTCAATCATAAAGTCTGCAACAATATATTTTGGACGTTTATATGATGCAGGTGGCGAACTCGGATGGATATGAACGACTGCTTGACGCTTATTCAGTTCGTCAAATATAGGATCAAAAATAGGGTCTCCAAGGAAATCTTCTTGGTAATTTGTTAAAAGACCTACACCATCCAACTTTAACACGTCTAAAGCGTACCTTATTTCCTCTAATGCTGCATCGACATCTGGTAATGGGATAACGGCAAATCCACCGAAACGATTAGGATATTTTTGTATCATTTCTGCTTGAAATTCATTAACTTGCCTTGCATTTTTTTTTGCATCTTCTTTTTTTGTAATTGGAATTAAAGCAGGTTCTGAGATTGATCCGATTGCCGCTTGGATTCCAAGTCTGTCCATTAGTTCTAAACTATCTTCTGGGACCCATTTTTTTATTGTCATTCCTCCTGACTTATCAACTCCGTGTGTTTCTAATGCAGCACGGTAAACTTCTGGGATAATGTGATGATGAACATCGATACGAAATGGTTTCTGTTCCATAATAAAATCACCTTTCTTTTATAATGAACTTAATGTATATTAATAGACATCGTGTACATTCATTAGTATATTCCGGTTTATTTTGAGTGCAATTTACATATATTTAGGAACTGTCTTTTACGAGACAATCCTTTTTTTATTGTCTAAAAAATTTTAGTTCTTATACAAAAGGTGATAAAATGTCTAAAAGGAAAAATCTGGACCCTCGTATTAAAAGAACACATCAATTATTAAGAACAGCACTAGTACAATTATTAAAAGAGAAGGATATAAATTCGATTTCAATTAAAGATATTACCCAAAAAGCAGACTTAACAAGAGGTACGTTTTATTTGCATTACAAAGACAAAAATGATTTTCTCATTCAATGTACAGAAGAAATCTTAGATGAATTAATTGATTATGTACGTCCAAATGAAGCTAATCCTTCTTTGATGATTGAATGGTCCAATCCAGCGGAATCATTCTTAAAGTTATTCGAGTTTATTGGAGATGAAGCCGATTTCTTTTATTTAATGCTTAGTAACCGTGGATTACCCGAATTCAGAGACCATTTGTTAAAAATAGTGAAAATGAAAGTGTACGATAAAATTATATTGAATATAAATGAATCTAAAGATGGACTCTTGATTTCTAAAGATATATTGATTAGCTATATTACCTCTGCCCATTTAGGAGTCATTTATAGCTGGTTAGAAGGTGGAATGAAATATAGTCATAACTATATGGCTAGTCAATTAACTTATTTAACTGTAACCATCTTAGGACAATTAGGTATTGAAAAAAATTAAATGTAATCTGTTGTTTTAGATAGCTTTTTTTATTACTTATAATGCAAAATAGGCGATTAAAATTGGTACGATATAACGTCTAAAGTGATATTAATCTCACTCACTAATTTAGGATGTTCAGTAAGTTATATCTTTCTAAACACAATAGTTTACATTTATTTACACCTATCATGCCGGTTTTGGACTTATCTCGGACTTACAATGTAACTTCCGACGGTACGGTTGAGGCTGTGGAAAGTTTGTTTTTTTAGTTACAGGAGCCCGCAGCTATTGCCCCCTTCTCTAAAAAAATCGGAAAGCTATTCAACTGAATTTCTATTTGAAAATTCACTCATAAGATATGATGACGTCAGAGACTCGATCCTTAAAATTTGGCCTACCATGGATGATAACCTCCCATTAGCCTTAATTATAGCAATGCAAGAACAAGGGTTACAGGTAGTCCCTCCGACAAAATAAAAATGGCCCATGTATTATCCAAATCTTCTAATTTCAATAGCGCTTCGTCTTTTCAGGCGAATTTTTCAAAAAAAATACTTCCATCGATCATCCAATATCGTTTAGAAAGAGGCACCTCGTTCAAAAAGTTGTGATATTCCCCCTTCCATCCCGTTGGCACATAGTGTTCAAACGAAGCTGGCTCTGGAAACAGCGAATAGAGAACTTTTTGATCAAAATCAACATACAGCGCAGGATATAGCTCCAACACTTCATCCTTATGTTCAATGGCATCCTCCAGCGTAATGAGCACTGAGGTTAGTTCATCAGCAGCTACTCTATACTCACAGATATGCCCCAAAAATACTCCTGCCGTTGTTTCATCTAAAATAGAAATACCAAACCGTTCTTCCATCTCCGTATTTAAAAACCAGTACTCTCTTTCCGTCACATACCAGTTCCATTTTCCATTAAAAATAACACCTACAATGATGTTTTGCGCATATTCAGGCCATAATCTCATAAATTTTTCGCGTTATCCGCGTTCTCACTTTCATATTATAGTTCGATCCAAAAGCGGTTTACACGCTTTCCATCTTCCTTTACGTAATCCTTATCCGGCATTCCGCCGTTGCGGATAATTGTTTTTCTGGAGGCAATATTCTCGGAGTCGCATACGACCAAGGCTTTGGTAATCCCCAGCTCTTTTGCTTTCTCCAGCGCCAAAGCCAGCATGCGAACAGCATACCTGTTCCCTCGTGCCGAAGGACGGATACCGTAACCAATATGCCCTCCTGCATTGAATAGGTGTTCGTTAAGCTCATGCCGTATATTCACCGCACCAACCACCTGTTCACTTGCATTTACAAGCCAGTATGTGGAGCTTTTGACCCAGCCTCCAGACAGGCCGATGCCATTTTCCTGATTGCTTAAAAACGTAAGCATTCCTTCAAAATCATACGGCTCTATAGAAATTACCCAAGGCATCATTGGCTCCTGGCTCTTTTTCCATTCTTCATAAAATGAAAGGTACGCTTCCCTCCATTCCCGAGCTGGCTTTACCAATTTGACGGTTTGCATACAACTCACTTCCTTCTCTTTATATGTTTGAATGGTCTGCTATGATTTAAATATGTCAAGTCCGTGAATGTTTGGGCCCATTCTGCAAAAGAGAGCTTGTCATCCCAAGTGACTTGCTTCATCGCTTTGGCACATCCCCAGTTAAGAACCTGCTGATGCAGCATGTGCACCCGGAATCGTTCAGCAAATCCTTCATTGGCCTCCATACCTTTGAAATAAACGGTAAGAAACAGTCGTGCCAGCTCTTGCTCGCCGTTTTCCAGATACATGGTGGCTATCTTTGGCAGGTCTGCAACTCCATCACCAAAATAAGCGGTCGTAAAATCAAAAAGCCCACTAATTCTCCAGCCGTTTTCCCCGTTCTGCACCAGAACATTTTGCGGTTTAAAATCTCCCATTACAAATGTGGCCGCTTCCAGTTGATCGAATGCTTGACGTGAGCCTTCCAACATGTCCTCTACCCATTCCAGATCCTGTGCAGTAATGTCCGAGTATTTTTGGGCATCCTCCAGCCAATATCGAATTCTTGCATACAACCATGTCCGGTAAGAGATTTTAAAAGGGCGAATAGCCAGAGTCGTTGTATCCAGCTCCCCGCTGATCTTAACCTTCCAGCTATGAAGCTCCAACAGGGAAGCAGCAAGCATTTCAGCCATTTGCTGTTTATCCCGTAAGGTCAGCTTTGCCTGCAGTTCGGGTGTATGTATGTGCTCACCATATAAACGCGGCATAACAGCATAGCTCCAGCCGAAAATGTCCTCGGTGTCATCCACTAAATACGGTGCCGGCACAGGAATTGAAGTCCGTGTGTGCAGTTGCTCCACCATAAATCTTTCTTCCACCCATTGTCCGGAAAAAAGCGGGTTGCCCTTTAACACAAACTGTCCAGCCGTTGAGGAAATATAGAGAGTTTGTCCCATCACTCCTTCTGCCGTTTTTTCGGAAGACAGTAGACGCCCCAAATCAAAACGATCCAGCACCCTTTGCAATTGATCATTCGTGACCTCTCCTAGCCGATTAGATGAAAAATAAATAGTCGTCGTCATCTCTATACCCCATAATTTTTAATCGTTGCTTCGAGAGTTTCGTCCGTATCCGCCAACCACACGAGGCTAACCTCGAACGTTCCCGGCTCGAAAAACAAGGGAAATCTCCGCTTGAACCAATCCTGCATCGGCAGATTGAGCGCCTCCTTCATATCCACCCATAGCAGTTCTCCCTCGGGGGGATTATTCAATAGTTCACCTTCCGTTGCTGTAGCCAAGTAGTTAAAGACCATGTATCTCAGCCCTTGGCTCGGGTCACAATATTCGTCAATTCCTTTAAATACAATTTCCCTGACCGTTAATCCCGTTTCCTCCTTCACTTCACGAATAGCCCCGTCCACAATACTCTCTGGAAACTCTACTTTCCCTCCTGGGGCAATGTAGCCCGGAAAACCCTTTTTATCCGGTCTATTAATGAGCAATACCTTGGTTCCGTCCTGAACCATACACATGGTATATAATTTGTGTGTCACTTCCGTGGTCAATCCGATCAAACCCTTCTTTATTCATTCTTCTTCTTACTTTAGCGCAATCGCCACGAGCTGTCACAGTCCCTCGTCAAACAACTGTAATCCTATGATTTCAAAGGCAACGCCTCAGTAGATACTTTTCTTGTAATAATAGTGTTTAAAGCCTCGGGGAGCGTCATCAATGACACCGACCACTTCGTATCCATGCTTTTCATAAAATTCGGGTGCTTGAAAAGTAAACGTGTTGAGCTGAATAAATGTACAGCCTTTATCTTTAGCGATTTGTTCGATTTCACCAAGCAGCTGCGAGCCATAGCCCGCTCCTCTATAGCGCTGATCTACCCACAAAATATCAACCTCTACCCAATTCCAGCACAGTACACTTAGGAGGCCGCCAATGACCTGGCCGTCTTCATTTTTGAGAATAAGATTAATCTCTTCATACTGGGTTCGAATATCTGCAGGTACATGTTTCGCATTAAATTCAATCAATTTGTTTCTGACCAAACGCGCTTCATCTCTACTGCTCCGACTCATTTGAGTTCTCAGCGTCATGACATAAATCCTCCAATTTTCCAATGTGTCATTAAAACAGGGTTTTACTGTTATATATTGTATATTTTTTTGCATGCCTAGTCACTTACTTCATGTTTGAAAGTCTGGATTCAGGGTCGATCTTTGGAGGTATGTATGCAAAATACTGAAGTAGACGTAAAAAGCAGCTGCCGGGTTGTTAGACCTGCAACTGCTTTACTAGGATAGATTTAATGACGGATCTCTATCATCTAGCTGCTCATTAATTGCTGACTGGAGTCAGTTTTCCGCCCCCGGACAACGAAATCGTCTCCCCGTTCAACCAGCTATTTGCACTCGCACTTGCATCATAATAGATGGTGTGTCCGTTGTCCACGATGTTCGAGAGTTTAGTATCGCTGTCTGTCAAAGAGGTTAGATAGGAATCCCCTGTAACGACCCATTTGCTTGTTTTATCCAGATTTAACGCAACCGATTTAGCTGTGTTTTCCGAATTCATAGCGCCTTTCAGGGTTGTCTTGTTTTTCAGATTAACCGTAATGGAACTAGATTTATCCGCAGTAATGCTGCCCGGCAGTGTTTGGTTGTCTGCGTTCAGTGTCACATTCGCCCCGTTTGAACCTGTGGTTCCCCACTTGTCAGCAGCAGCGTTCAGCAATACTTCTGTATTTCCTTTTAATTTGGCCCCTTTCAGGTTAACCACAGCTTCTGTATTGGTAGAGTAGAAGATAGGACCCGCCTTAGCCGTCAATGTACCACCATTCATCGTAAAGACACTGGTTCCGACCTCGGCATCGCCCGAGAAGCTTTGATACAGCATGACGCCGCGATCTACATCTCCAGACAAGCTGGTGTTATTGACCGTAATGCTGTTTCTACCCTCAATGACAGCCGCTTCCGATCCGGTTGCTTTCAAATCCGAATTGGATACAGTAATCGTACCTGTCGAATAGATGCCTGGGGAACCTTTTCCTGTTGTTTTGCCCGTTGCTTTGGTCACATGAATCGTACCGTTACCCCGGTCTGTCGCAATAGCGGCGGAATGCTCACCAGCCGTTTGGATTTTGACATTCGTTGCATTAACCGTTCCCTTCAAGGTAGCATCCAGTCCACGCGAGGAGTCGGCGCTGGTTTGAATGGTAACATCTTTTACATTAATGGTAGAGCCTTCTCCTGTTGCAAACACCGCATTGGCTCCGTTGGCATCCGTTTTAATAGTGGAATCCGACAACTGGATGGTGCTGGCAGAAGCAGCTAAAACCCCGGCGTTCAGGCCGTAAAAGTTACTGTAATCGTCCGATGAGGTAGTGCCTTTTTTAGTCAGAGCGGACTTGGAAAGTGTTAATTTTCCACTGTCAGTTACTTTGACAATCGACTGATCTGCCTGATCCGCAACAATCGTCTGCTTGGACAGGGTTACACTTTTACCGCTTTGTGTGTATTTTGCTGTTCCGTTATCTGTATAGCTGTCTGAGCCTTCACCCGGTTTCCCGCTTGGTGGCTCGCCATCCGGAGGCGTTCCTTCAGGGGGGGCTTCTACGGTTGCACTGGTATCTGTGGTGCTACTGTCTGTAGAAGTTTCTGTAGAAGTTGTTGTAGAGGAGTCCACTTGAGTGGCAGCTACAGACGTCGAAGTAGAAACTTCGGTCGCATCGTCTGTTGATGAGCTGGCATAAGCGTATGATGCAGTAATGGAAGCCAGCAGTACAGCTGTAGCCATAACATTCAATTTCTTTTTCATTACAATCATCCCTTTTCATAGAGTTTAATTGGGTGGAACTGTATGCTTGGACTTGATGGTTCTACAAGGTGTCAGGAAGCTTTTAAGGAGTGAATGGCTTGTCCTTATCGGCTACAAACTCATCTTAGAACACTAGATTGAAAATAAAATGAGTGCTCACTGAAGGTTTGCTGAATGCTAAAAAAACAGGCCCTCCGGTGAGGCGGAGAGCCTGCTAACTGCTGTCTTTTGTTGTCTATTGTCTATTGTCTGCCGTAAAATGAGAAGAGAAGGTTTGATTAAATTGAAATATCCAATGACTTCCCAACGCCCGTAATGTCGCTGCTGTTAGCAGTGTTGGCACGAGGTGTTTCCGTGCTGCTTTCAGCTGGCTTTTCCATTTTTGGAGTTGACGTGCTGCTGGATTGAGAACTTTGCTGAGCAATTTGCGCTTCAATTTGTTTAATTTGCTGCTGAATCTGCTTCATTTTGGTTTCTTTTGTATCCTTATTATCCTTGCTTTGTTCTACCTTATTGTATTCCGCTTCAAGTTGGGCTTTTCTCTTTTCAAGACTGCCTGTATCGTTGGTGCTGGTTGAAGATGAGGTGCTTGCAATAGATATAGAACTGCTGGATGTTGATGAAATGTTCATAAAAGATTCCGCCTTTATAACAGTATAGGTTTACAGTTGTGGGCTAACTATGCTCCTAAGTAATGGTATTGCAAGGTATGACTATGAAGACGACGAAACAGATTGTTCAAAAACCTTAGCGATTTTATCAAATAAAGCCGATATTTCCTCATCTGTCGCATTCGATTTGTCCGTATTGCCCCATGCGTTTTTTAATGCAGACAACAGATCCGTTGCTTGATCCTCCTCTGAAGACGTCGAGCCGGACACCAGACTGGAGCTCAGAATACTTTGCAAGTCACTCAGGAGAGATCTTTTTTCATCTACGGTAAGTTCCTTGTCAGATGTAGTGCTGTTGTCCTCTTGGTTGGAGGTCTCTTGGATATTCCATGCGAACGGAGGCATAATTCCACCCATCGCTTGCATCATAGGAGGTAGACCGCTGTTATCGACCTCCGACTGGAATGAGTCATCTTTGGGCGGCGGTGCAGGGCGATTATTCTGGATCGTTTCTGCTACTTTATCGAATAGATCCGATACTTCCTCATCCGTTACCGTCGAAAGATCCAAATTGGATAATAACTCGGTAACCGAAGCCAGCGGGTTCTTGGTGTTGCTGCTAGTAGGTTCATCTGTTTCAGATAAGGCGCTGGAAGAGGTCAGGTAGCTTTGCAGCTCGGATAATAACGTTTTCTGTTGATCCGTAGTCAACGTAAGCTTATCCTGGTCGTATTTGTAATCATGACTGTAGTTTTCCGTAGGAAGCGAGGTTTGCATTCCACCCGCATATTCCATAAATTCCGTGCTCAATTCGAGTGAATCATTCGATTTCTTGTGTGTGATGTTTCCTGTGTTATTTAATCCAGTCTCGTTGGACTTCACCGTATTCGAGGTATCATAGGAAGTCGTGATTAGATGCCTGTTAATGGATAGTGACAAAGTAGATCCCCTTTCAGTGTACATCATGTTTTTAGTTGCCCACCCCTCTTTCATCGGTAGCAAAACTGAATGCAACCTGAGAATACGCTGAATGATAACTGAATAATTGATTTGGGGTGTAGCCATTCGACCTACTTCCTTGTTGTAATATCCAAAGTATTCATGATACTACTACGCTCAAATAGTTCTAAATCCCCTCTTTTCCTGCTCCCTGGACTATAGTCAAGGAAAATCCCCGCCTCAGGACGGGGGTATGAACCCTACTCTAGACAGGAGCAAGCAAAGGTATAATTTGTTACTCTTAGCAGAGAATAAACGAACGTATTCAGAAAGTCGAAAGTAGGGGAACGGTTCATGATCCGTATTAGTCATTTGATTCACGAGAGATTTCTGTTCTTATTTAAATTTTTGCATTCACCAGCCTATGTGGGGAGTGTAACACCAAGCTCCAGATTTCTAGCTAAAAAAATGATCGAATCCATTCCATGGAGTGAAATTCATAGCGTTGCCGAGCTTGGTGCTGGTACCGGGGCAATTACTAAGTACATTCCATCTGCTGCAAGGCAACAAACCAAGGTACTGCTTTTTGAGAAGGATCAGACGATGCAACGAGATTTAAAAAAGAGATTTCCGAATTATCTTTGTTATTCCGACTCCCGTGAGCTTCAACTTGCTATGCAAAATGTACAAATTGAACAGCTTGATTGCATAATAAGCGGGCTGCCATTTTTTAATTTTCCACAAACGATGCGAGATCAAATTGTAGAACAAATTCACCTGTCGCTCAAGGATCAGGGAATGTTTATCGCCTTTCAATATTCCAAGCAAATGAAACAGCAGTTAGGGGAATGGTTTGATATTGAGGAAATCAAATTTGTGCCCATGAACATTCCACCCGCGTTTGTCTATGTTTGCCGGAAAAAAGGATGAACAAGGGGGATGGGTATGGACGTTGATTATTTAATTTCCATCATCGAAGACTACGGCTATGCAGCATTATTTTTTTCCTTATGGCTCGGGATCGTGGGGCTACCCATTCCAGACGAAGTCATTGTGATGACTGGCGGGGCTGTAACCAGCATGGGAATACTTCAACCGATACCCGCTTTTTTCATCGTATATCTAGGGGTTGTATCAGGCTTGTCCTTAGGCTATGTATTGGGGAGATTCTTGGGTACACCCGTTCTGGATCGTTTACGACGAAAAAAGAAAATGGACAAGTACATTACATTTTCGGAAAATTTGGTACATAAGTATGGCAATTTCACCATTTGCATCAGTTATTTGCTGCCGATTGTTCGCCACATCATCCCTTATATTGTCGGGATTAATAAAATGAGCTTCAGGCGTTATGCTTTGTTCTCTTATTCAACGGGCTTGATCTGGACGCTAATCTTCTTTGTGCTCGGACATTTTTTCGGCGATCATGTACAAACAGCAGGAGAACTTATACATCGTTATGGCTTACAAATCGCATTGCTTCTCATGTTACTGGCAATTATATTTTTTATAATGAAATACGTTTGGGGGAAGAAAACAACTGAGGAGTAAAGGCTGCTCATGTTCGGCATGTTCATTCTGGCGTTACTTACCTACATGAAAAAGAAATAGACCGCCCTCTGGAAAAGGTTAGCGGTCTATTTCACTAATCCAACCCTACAGCCACCGCCCTTATAAGCGGCTGTTGTCAAAGAGTGAGGATGTTGGTAGCATCCTTACTCTTTTTTAGTATATACCTATTGGCTATAGTTTATCACAGGAAAAACCATATTGCCAATATGGAAAATCCTTTACTATCGTTCATCCCGAGTTATTTTTTCAATTTAAGCAGCTTAACCAGCTTGTCATGAATAGCGGTATTCGGGTAATTTCCGCTAAATTGGGAGGCGCCAGGTCCCATCGCAGTCAGTGCCACATCTACTGCGGTATGTCCTTTTGTCGTCCAATCAATATAAAACGTTTCGTTCGTGCCTTGTATGGTGAATGGACCATCTTCATTCGTGGTGCCGTCGTCGGCTTCGTCTTTCGCATCCTTGCCTTCAATGGCCAAACCACCCGTTTCGTGGTCAGCTGTAACCAGAACCAGTGTATCTGGATGCGCTTTGGCATAATCTTTAGCTACTTTAACGGCCTTGTCGAGCTGCTGCCCGGCCTTGATCGTTAATGCACCTTCATTGTCATGCGCCATCTCATCCGTTCCTTCTTCCTCTACCATCAGGAAAAAGCCTTTTTGGTTTTTGGATAGCACATCAATCGCTTTCGTCGTCATATCTGGCAAAGAAACGGTTGGGTTATAAGCGTTACCCAGCTTATTATGAGCTTGGAACATCTCTTCATTGGCGAACAACCCGAGCAGTTTAGAGCCTTTGGCTGCTTTCATTTCCGCCTGATCCGTCACATAGCTATAGCCCGATTTCTTGGCCTGGTCCACTAAATTCCCTTGAGTTCCCTTACTAGCCTCCTCGGGATCTTCTGCCGGCGCATCTGGATGTTTACCTGCTGTTCCTGCCGGATACCAGAAATCCTCACCACCACCCAGAATTACATCCAGCTTGCTATTCTCCAGATACTGCTTAGCAATTTCGCTTTGCGCAGAGCGCTTCTCGACATGCGCACCGAAGGCTGCCCCGGTTGCATCCGTCACTTGGCTGGTCGTCACGACACCTGTGGACATGCCAGCTTTTTTCGCCAGCTCCATGATCGTTGTGACGGGCTTTTTATTCATATCCATCCCGATAGCGCCGTTATACGTTTTTACACCTGTTGCAATGGCAGTTGCGGCGGCGGCGGAATCTGTAACGAGGTTGTCCCCTGAGCTTGTGCTAACCAGCCCCGTTACAGGCATGTTATCCATTTCAAGCAATCCCGACTTCCCGACTGTTGCCAGACGAACCGCATTGCGGCTTGCTTGTCCCATGCCATCGCCGATAAAAAGAATGACATTTTTAGGAGCATCGACTTTTACTGAGGTAGACTTCTGTGCTTTGGACACTTGTGCTGTAGTGGACTTCGAATTAGATGAGGCTGCAAAAGTGGTAGGGATGTCAGCAGATAACAATGGCGCACCCAAGACCGTAATAGCGCCTAAAGCAAGAATACTCTTTTTCATTGAACGCTTCTTCACAAGGTCACACTCCAGTAGATTTAATATTAATACATGATGAAATAATCATATATTTGAATTGTAAAGCGTCATCAAGCAAAAGATCACATAGATGTAAAAAAACACAAAACCCGGTCTCAGATGGCTTCGTTTCTAGCCAGGACCGGGTTAAAATCTTATAGGGTCTTCTCATAATAATTCCAATTGACTTCATTTCGATCTTCCTTTAGCTCCCCGGTGTTTTCGGTGCAAATATAGGCTGTAACGACAATGTATAGTCCATAATATAGCCCAACCTAATCACTCTTTTCTAAAAGAAGACACCGACTCTTGTGATGTCAAGGTCGATGTCTTCTGATGTTTAGATATCATTTGTACTTTATTCCTCTTAAATCGCTGCAATTTCCTTGCCAATCGGCATGGTGTAGTAGAGCGGTTTTTGCTGTTCGTTTTGCTGGTAGACTACGAGTAGCAGCGTGCGGCCTTCGGCGGTCAAAGGGCTGCCGCCACTCAGAATATGATCCAGCCGGAACGGCAGAACATCCAGCACAGCGTGCTTTTGCAGTTCTTTTTCACCCAGCTTCAAGGAAGCGAAAGCCGGAATAATCTCGCGGTATGGCTGTGTCTGTTGACTGCCCGAGACGGAATGGGCTTCTGTAGCATAAAGAGCTGGTACAGCAGTTTGCGTACCATCTTCCACCGCAGATTCTGCCACATTCTCTCCACCTGCGCTTTCCTTGCTCGCATCTGCCACAAAGTCTGCGACCACTGGTGACAACAACGCATCCGGGTGCTGAAGAGCCATTTTCATATAGCTGGACCAATCGTCCTTCTCCAAGGCGTGTTCCCACCAGATTTTACGCGGCTTGTATTTATGGTTCAGGAAGTAGTCGAGCTTCATCAGCCCAAGCACCATATCCATTCGCTTCGTTCCGCGTGACTCCAGAAAGGACTGGAGACGCGTAAACAGGTCTTCAAGCTGGTGGCCGATTTTTTGCCAGCCTTGTCCCTCCCAATAGTCTCCGAACTCCTGAAAAAAATCAAAAGCGGACGCAAATTCGCGCTCGATCAGATAGTTCACCGTATGATCCATACGATGGGAGTTCCAGTATTTCTCCAGCACATCTTCCAGACGTTTGAGCCGAACGATATCGGCAAAGGAAAGGACGTCATTGCTCAGCATTTCATAAGGTGCAACGTCCATATATGTGTAGTTGTACTTATCTGCGTCGATACGCAGTCCAGTGCCGCGCAGCATCTTGAGGAAGCCGAGCTGAAGCTCTTCCGGGCCGAGCGCAAAAACGTCATTAAACGTTTTACGGAACGTGTTGTAATCCTCCAAAGGCAGGCCGGCGATTAAATCGAGATGCTGATCAATTTTCCCGCTTTGTTTGACCTTCGTAACGGTACGGGAAAGCTTGGTAAAGTTCTGGCGACGCTTGACCAATTCATTGGTCGGATCGTTCGTCGATTGGACGCCGATTTCAAAGCGAAATACGCCTGGCGGCGCGTTTTCTGCCAAATAATCCAACACCTCGGGACGCATAATATCTGCCGTAATCTCAAACTGGAAGACACATCCACGATGGTTTTCAATGAGAAACTTGAACATTTCCAGCGCATAATCGCGTTTAATGTTAAAGGTCCGATCCACGAACTTGATCAGGTTGGCTCCGTTGTCGATCAGATACAGAATATCCGACTTCGTACGCTCAATATCGTAATAACGCACCCCTACCTCAATACTGGACAGACAGAACTGGCAACTGAACGGGCAACCCCGACTGGTTTCAAAATAAACAACCCGTTTGCCTAATTCCGGTATATCCTCCGCAAAGCGGTACGGTGACGGCAGCTCGTTCAAGTCCGCCTTTGGACGGCCCGGCATCTGAATGATCTCTTCTCCCTTGCGGTAGGCCAATCCATAGACAAAATGGTACTTTTGTGCACCCTCAATCTCCTGAAGCAGTTGATGAAAGGTTTCCTCCCCCTCACCGACAACGATAAAATCCACATTCGGCAGGCGTTTCATCCAATGGTCGGTATCGTAAGAGACTTCCGGGCCACCGAGAATGATTTTGACCTCAGGCATAATCTTTTTCAACACATCAATCACTTTAATCGTCTCTTCAATATTCCAGATGTAGCAGGAAAAGCCGATGACATCCGCTCCCCGCTGAAACAGGTCGGATACGATGTTCATCACAGGGTCCTTGATCGTATACTCCGCCAGCTCGATGTCAAAGTCCTTTTCACTGTAGGCTTTGAGACACCGGATCGCCAGCGAGGTATGAATATATTTTGCGTTTAACGTTGATAAAATGACTTTCATAGGTCACAACCTTTTATAGTTTGCATGACGCCTCATATCTTTTAGTATAGCTATTCAAAATCCTCGTACACATCGTCCGCATAAATTTCATCTTCGTTCACTGCTCCTACGGCATTCCCCTGATTTTGAAAAAAATCAAGGAACAGCTTGCCGTACTTGCGGAACTTCACTTCGCCGACACCCTTGATCCGCAGCATGTCCGCCTCAGATTGCGGGTTCGCTACACTCATCTCACGCAGCGTAGCATCGTTAAAAATGATATAGGACGGTACATGCTCCTGTGCGGCCAAATCGCGGCGAATCAGGCGCAGTTGCTCGAACACCGTTTCGTTGACTGCCGCTGGATACGCATCGCGTCCCTGTCGTCCACGCGAGCCCGTCCCACCTGCAAAAGCAGTGGCATGTCGCACCACACGCTGCATGACTTCGCGCTGACCTTTCAGCACTTCTGCCGCAGGCTGCTGCAAACGGACAACCGGATATTGTCCCTCAGACAGCAGCAGATAGCCTTCCGATACAAGGACGTTAATAATTTCAGAAATTTCTTTTTCCGTCCGATTGCCCATTACACCATAGGTTGGCAGGCTGTCAAAGCCATACTGTAGCACTTTTTTGTTACGCGAGCCTTTCAATACCGAGGCTACCATTGAAACACCAAAACGTTCCCGCATGCGATGAATACACGAAAAAATCTTTTGCGCATCAATGGTCATGTCCACCAGTTCCCGTTCATCCGTACATGAGCTGCATGTGCCGCAAGCTTCATGCTCCTCTGCCTCACCAAAATACTCAAGCTGCGCCGTACGCAAGCAGCGAGTCGTATAGCAATAATCAACCATCTGCTGGAGCTTACGGTAGTCGTTGCGCTTGCGCTCCTCATCCTGTGGATTTTGCTCGATCAGGAATTTCTGGGTCACAATATCCTGCGGTCCGAACAGCAAAATACATTGACTCGGATCACCGTCACGTCCTGCGCGTCCCGCCTCTTGTACGTAAGCCTCCATATTTTTAGGCATATTGTAGTGAATGACGTAGCGCACGTTCGATTTGTCGATCCCCATGCCGAAGGCGTTGGTCGCTACAATGACACGAATGTCGTCGTACAGGAAGCCCTCCTGGCTGTCTGCCCGTTCCTGATCGGTCATCCCGGCATGATAACGCCCAGCCGCCATTCCCGCATCCCGCAGCCGTTGGTACAGATCGTCCACGTCCTTGCGTGTCGCCGCATAAATAATGCCCGATTCGCCGTCATGCTCACGCGCATAATTCAGCAGAAAGCTGCGCTTGTCCTCCCCACGCAGCACGCTGAACGCCAAATTCGGCCGTCCCAGTCCCGTGACGAATGTCTCCGGTTCACGCAGACGAAGCAGCCGCACGATGTCGTCCATGACCTGCGGTGTCGCCGTTGCCGTGAATGCCGCTACAATCGGGCGCTCGTATAGCCCGTCCACAAAAGGAGCCACCGCCAAATAACTGGTGCGAAAGTCATGTCCCCACTGGGATACGCAGTGCGCCTCGTCGACCGCAACGCAGGAAATCGGTAGCTGCGCCATCTCATCGCGGAACCAGTCCAGTTCCAGCCGTTCCGGTGCAACATATAGAAGCTTCAAATCTCCATTCCGTGCGGCACGTATGCGGTCGTTCACTTCTCGGCCACTCAGCGTACTATTGATATAGGCAGCCGCAATTCCCATCGTGGTCAGCGCATCCACCTGATCCTTCATCAGTGAGATCAGCGGTGACACAACAATCGTCAGTCCATCATGCAGCAGTGCGGGAATCTGGTAGCATATGGATTTCCCGCCACCTGTCGGCATAATGCCTAACGTATCGTTGCCCTCCAGCATACTGGCGACAATTTTCTTTTGACCCTCCCGGAAATCGGGATAGCCATAAAATTTTTGCAGTAAATCCTGCGCCCGTTCCAATGTTGGTGCTTGTACACTCATAGTTTCAAAACTCCTCATATTTCTGGCGTCCCTCGACGCATATCGGCTTATCTTTCGTTACCTTTAGTTTACCGGGGTTCAAGGTAATGTTCAACCGCTGGAAGTCCACAGGCATGATGTATATGAAATTCTTATCGAACCCTTCTGCCATGGCGTTCGCTGTTTTCTCATGATATAGTGGACACGGTGCCGCAAGTTTGTCCATTACTACGATGAGACACGGTACCAAGAAGGAGAAAGAACCCATGAACAATCGTAAACCCAATCGAAAAAATCATACAAAATCCACGCCAAACACAGGCAACTCCAAACGCAGCCATAAACCCGCCGGAAAGTCCGGCTCACATAGACCCGAAGCACGGGGCAAAACGGGGGCTTTTGATAAAACTGCTGCCCGAGAGCATGGTAAACCGGAAAAAAACGTTGCAAAAACATACATCGTGCAGGAGTCTGCCGAGCTGTTGAACTTTTTGGTAGAGCATGTGTCTGGCATGGGCCGTAATTCCATTAAATCAGCGTTGGCCCGTGGGCAAGTGTCTGTGAACGGCATTCCTCGTACTGTGTACAATTTTCCGCTGGAGCAAGGTCAGACTGTAGCGCTCTCCAAGGAAAAAATCACTCCCGAGGTGCCCCTGACCGGGCTGCGTATTTTGCATGAGGATGAGGCCATTATTGTCATCCACAAGGATGCCGGGCTGCTGTCCGTCGCCTCTGCGCAGGAACAGGAAGTAACAGCATATCGTCAGCTTACGGCACATGTGCGACGCGAACATCTATATAATCGTATTTTTGTGCTGCATCGTCTGGATCGTGATACATCTGGAGTCATGATGTTTGCGAAAAGTGAAGCCATACAGCAGGAAATGCAACAAGCGTGGAAGGAAGTCGTGTATGAACGAACGTACATCGCTCTCGTAGAAGGACAGGTTAAAAAAGCTGCGGGCACCATCACCTCATGGCTGAAGGAAAGCAAGACGCTGAAAATGTATTCCAGCCCATATCCGAATGACGGACAGCACGCAGTTACTCATTACAAGCTGCTTCAGGCCAATCGGCATTTTTCTTTGCTGGAAGTACGTTTGGAAACCGGACGCAAGAATCAGATTCGCGTTCATATGGAGGATATCGGCCATCCGATTGTGGGAGATAAAAAATACGGCTCCAAGGCCAAATCTATCGGTCGCCTCGGCCTGCATGCGCGCGTACTGTCGTTTGTTCATCCCGTCACGGGGGTATTGCTGCGGTTTGAATCCGACATTCCTAAAGCCTTTTTAAATCCGTTTCGAGAGTAGACTTACGTAAGACAAGCAGGAGTAAGTGGAGCGAAAAAAGTCTACAGGGAAATCAGGGGGCTGTATGATACAGCTCCCTTTTTTATTTATTAAGCGGTATGCTTACGGACACCATTAGCTGTTTTCATCAGCTCGTCCCAAATGGAGATCGGTGTATTGCAAATGGGACAATTCAGCCAACCGTTTAAATAGGGTAAGTGGGCCAAAAGGTTGTTCTCTTCAATTTTTTGGGCATATTGATATAGCCATTGTAGATTAGAGCCTTTATGGTCCAATGAGCCGGGTTGGATCGAATGGGGAACCAGGTTTTTTGAGTTTACCGGATCTTTATCGTAAACCACCAGGACATCACTTTGTTCAACGGGCCAAATATAGAGCGGAGTTCCGCAATGCGGACAATCCAGCGTATATTCATCACCAGTATCAAAGCTTTGCAGCATAAAAGCTACACATCGATAACCCTGAAAGGCAGCCCCCGCAGCCAAAACATAACGCTTGCCGACATCTCCTTCGTGGTCCTTAGCATACAGCACCATTTCCTCGGTCAATCCTGTAAGCCGGACAATGGCTTGCTGGTATTGTTCATATATATATTCAGCCAGATCTGCATCCAATTCTACCTGATCCCTTGCAAATTCCAACGGAACTTTTGTATGTAATGGATTAACATTTTTGGCTTCGAATATTCCGCAAATATTATAAATATCCGCACGAATGCTTACATCAGAAGTGCTTAACGCAATATCTACGAGGTACGGTACAGCTGCGAAGGTACAAGTATATAACGTATTTTGGTGGTACAGTTCCTCCCAATACAGGGTGTCAGCCATTTCGCCGTCATATCCGGCTTGGAGCTGCTTCAACATTTCCGGGACGTATTGAGAGGAACCATAGGGACCTTGGAGCAAAGCCCAGGCCGGATCGGACAAAGCCAGCATCTTGAAACTCCTTTCACTGTTTTACTTTAAGTGTAACATGAGGTGGGATTTTGAAATTCCTTTTGCTATTAAATTCATTTTAACTTCATAATTCTTAGCTTCTTACATTTATTTTATTATACGCTTGCTTTTAGCTGAAGTTTCTTTTCCCATTTTACGCAATGCCTAAAGTCACAAGTCTATAATCATATTCGGTTAAGCTTGCGGTATTGTGAAGGTGACATATGCTTTCTGGCAGAAAAAAACCGACTAAAATAAAATCCGTTCAGATATCCGCATTTTCCCGTAATATCATCAAGCGTATATTCTATCTCCAGCAATAAAGTCTGGGCCTTCTCAACGGTGAAATACCTCTTCGGGCGGGCAAAGAATCATGCACCTGGCATTTGCCTCCCCCTGGTGTTCCCTAATAGTATACGCAAACTTCCCTTCTTCAATTACATAGGCAATCCAGTGCGCATCCGTATCGAATACCAACTGAAAAGATTTTTCTGTTTCCAATATACATGCTGATGAATGTGTACCCCAAACATGGGCGTTCACCGCCTTCATTTTCCATGTCCTGCTGACTGTGCGCCAAATGTCCACAAAGCGTTCTATTCATCATCTGCTTTGTCATTATAAAGCCTGTTACTAAAGATTAGCTAAACGTGAAATAAAGTATATGTGCATGATGTTTCCGTGAGACGGCATGAGACAAGAAACCTTTTGCGCCGATATTACCGTGGCTGGCGGCGGATTGGCCGGTGTCTGCGCGGCTGTTGCGGCGGCTCGTCTGGGGCAGACGGTTGCACTCCCGCCAACATTATAAATGGATTTGCACGCCCATACAGTGGGCCAAACATGTGGGTGTCCGATCCGCTGTCCTAGCTACAGGATGGAGTATATGAATACGTATATGAAAAGAAGGGATGGGAACATTATGTATGAATACTGCCACTATAAGGGGAAATAGCCCATGACCATGACACCGAAACAGCGGATTACCTTGCACGGGTTTAACAATCTGACCAAATCACTGAGCTTCAACATGTACGATATTTGTTATACCAAAACAAGGGAAGAACGCGAAGCCTATATCGAATATATTGACGAACAATACAATGCGGATCGACTAACTGCCATTTTAAAAAATGTGTCCGATATCATCGAGGCTCATGTGCTCAACGTAGCCCAGCAGGACTATGTTCCTCAAGGAGCCAGTGTAACAATGCTTATATCGGAAGGTCCTATCGTGGAGATGCCTACAGAATCCTACGCCGAATCACCCGGCCCTCTGCCCGACTCTGTCGTTATACAGTTGGATAAAAGCCATATCACTGTCCACACCTACCCGGAATATCATCCCGACGAGGGAATCAGCACGTTCCGAGCCGATATTGACGTCTCTACCTGTGGGGAAATCTCCCCGCTCAAGGCACTCCATTATTTGATTCATTCCTTCGACACAGATATTATGACGATTGATTATCGGGTACGCGGCTTTACACGTGATACGAATGGGCACAAGCTGTTCATCGACCATGACATCGCCTCCATTCAAAATTATATTCCCGACGAAGTGCGTAACCAGTATGACATGATAGACGTGAATGTGTATCAGGAAAACATTTTCCACACCAAATGCAAGCTGAAACAATTCGATCTGGACAATTATCTATTCGGCTATGCAAAGGAAAGTCTGAGCGGAAACGAGCAGCAGAACATAACCGCCCGTCTTAAAACAGAAATGGATGAAATTTATTATGGCAAAAATATGACGTAGCGGGATGGGAGCAGCAGGATGGACTATGAGCCGGGCTTTTGTCCTTTTTTGATGCAAAATGAGAAATTTGATTCAGCTTTATCTGTACAAGTGGGAGATTGTTCACTATGATAGGGAAAGAATCTACTAATTTGAAATATTAAATTCACCTTTTAGGCACGCTTTGAATTGTAAGCGCAATCAATTGAACCTACTAATTTTGTTATGGAACACAAAGGAGGAATTTGTATGCAAGGCGGTATTGGCGGTAAAAATATCATTTTACGACTGGAAATTTCCACCGAGCACATCCAATTTGGTCAATTGATTACGCTGGTCAACGAACATGGCGGGGACGTTATTGCGATTGACGTCATTCGCACCTCTGAAAAGGTCACCGTGCGGGATATTACAGTTACCATTGCCGACCCGGCCGAAGTTGACCGAATGATTGCCCGGATTAAAAAAGCACAAGGCGTAAAGGTACTTTCCATCTCTGACCGGACCTTTCTGCTGCACCTTGGGGGTAAAATTGAAATGCAGCCCAAGGTTCCGATTCAGAATCGTGACGACTTATCCCGGGTGTACACTCCAGATGTAGCACGCGTGTGCATGGCGATTCATGAGGAGCAGGACAAAGCCTTCCGTTTGACAATCAAACGTAACACCGTTGCTGTCGTCTCTGACGGAAGCGCTGTCCTCGGCTTGGGCAACATTGGCCCCTACGCGGCTATGCCGGTCATGGAAGGCAAAGCTATGCTGTTCAAGCAGCTTGGGTCCGTCGATGCTTTCCCGATTTGTCTGGACACACAGGACACTGAGGAAATCATCAAGGCGATCAAGCAAATCGCTCCAGCTTTCGGCGGTATTAATCTGGAGGATATTTCATCGCCCCGCTGCTTTGAGATTGAGCAGCGGCTGCGTCAGGAGCTGGACATTCCTGTTTTTCATGATGATCAACATGGTACCGCTGTTGTCTTGTACGCAGGGCTGATCAATGCACTCAAGGTCGTCGACAAGGCGCTGTCTGATGTCAAAATCGTGGTCTGCGGTATTGGTGCTGCGGGTGTAGCCTGCACTAAAATTTTGCTGTCTGCGGGTGCCGTTAACATCATTGGTGTAGATCGCCACGGAGCCATTACAGCTGATGAAACATACGATCATCCGGTGTGGAACTGGTACGCACAGCATACCAACCCCGAACGGTTGTCAGGTACGCTGTCCGAGGTTCTGAAAGACGCTGACGTGTTTATCGGTCTATCGGCAGGCGGGCTACTCCAACGGGAAGACGTAAAACGCATGAACGAGGCTCCCGTGCTGTTCACCATGGCTAACCCGGTTCCCGAAATTGCACCCGAGGAAATCGAAGACATCGCAGGTGTCATTGCCACCGGACGTTCAGACTATCCTAACCAGATCAACAACGTGCTTTGCTTTCCCGGCATTTTCCGCGCGGCGCTCGACTGTCGCGCCCGTGAAATTAACGAAGAAATGAAGCTCGCGGCAGCAGAAGCCATTGCGAGTACGATCCGCCCCGAAGAATTAAATAAGCTGTATATCATCCCCGGCGTATTTAACGAGAATGCCGTTCAGCGGGTGCGTGAGAAGGTCATTCGGGCTGCGATTGAGAGCGGAACCGCCAGAAGAGTACCTCGCGATTTCAGGTAAAAGAGAACTGTCATGTAACGTGCCAAAAAGGATTGCTCCCTAAATACGGGTGCAATCCTTTTTTTATAAGAAGATCAAGATTTCCTACCATTATGACTTCCATTTGGAAAACAGTTGGCTGACGCGTTGAGCGAACTCCTCCAGATTAAAGCTGGAGTTGTCCAGCTTGTAGTACCATTTTTTAATCGTATCCAGAATCCATGACGGAACTTTAACCCCCGAGATACCTGAGTAAAACGTATGATACGCCCACACCAGATGCTCCCAGCGCTTGTCATCGCCCTCCTTCACGTATTCGGATACGTCCAATACTTTAGCGCGTCCATCTTGCATCAGTACATTTTTGAGGTGAATATCACGGGGATTCAGCCCTTTGGATCGGACAAACTCCCTCGCCTCTTCCACGTCCAGAATGACTTGCTCCGGCACTGGAATGCCTTGCAGCAGACAATCCAGCAGCGTAATACCTGATTCATAGCTTATGACAATGTACTTGTCACCTTTCCCGTAATAATGTGGAAAAAAATCGGACCCCTGCAAACGCTCGTATACGTCGGCCTCCGCATCCTTCTTCTCGATCGCCATGTCTGAGTACACCTTGAACGCGTAGCCGGGCAACGCATCGAGCGTAAATACGGCCGCATCGGTCCCGATGCCAATACAACGGACGTCTTGGGAGACTGTTTTAATCGTAACCGGATCATTATCCTCCGTGCTGTAAACAGTCACTTGACTTATAATTTCGTCAGCCTGCCTCCATTGTTCAGCCATGCGCGATCCCTTCCTTCTCTGTTCTAAACCATTTGAATGAAGTTAGACATATGTCGGATACAGCAGTAACTTTTTCAACTCTGAATAGCTTGCCGCTGTTTCATAGGCTCCCGCTACCTCAGACTCCGGGGCAGCCTTTCTGTGATTGAACCAGATGACCCGCCAATTCGCCGCTACAGCTCCCGCCACGTCATTGCGCCAGGAATCCCCAATATAGCAGCAATGCTCCGCCAGAGTCCCAGTCCGTTCGTTCACCACTTCGAAGATACGTGGATCAGGCTTGGCATAGCCAACCGTTCCGGATACAAAAATATGCTCTGCCGCAATATGATTTTCCAGCGCCATCGCCCTGATTTTGCTCATCTGGTGATCTTCGAGACCATTTGTAATCAAGCCAACCAGATATCCGGCCGAGCTCAATTCATCCATTAACGATGTAGCTCCCTCGAAAGGCTCAATCCGATACTGGCGATCCAAGTACTCTTTTTGGATATCCACTGCCTGCTCACGGGTAATATTCACCCCAAATTCCTGTAAAGCCAGGACAAAACGGCCCTCCCTCATATCCTCCAGCTCATCCAGCCCAGCCTTTCCCTCCAATAGTCCTCCTTTGGCTGATAACACATCACTGTAATAGCGAATACGATGATAGGCCTCTTCATAAGGAAAACGCTCACTCAATCCTAATACTGTACGCAATGCATCACGAGTAGGGTGCAAATGATCGTACATTGTATCATCCACATCAAAAAATACTGCCTTCTTGTGCAAGTTCATATACCCACTTCTTTCTGTAAAAATCATTTGATGACGTTCATCCTCACCTTGTCCTGATATTATACCCGCTGACCCGATAGGTTGCACCTTACTCCTTCGCCATTCATATTTGTATCCATTCCCGCATTCACACTTCACCGTGGCGGTCATAAACTGAAAAGACATCTTTTTCACAAACTCACTTTACTTCTGTACTTATCTAAAATAGGTATCTCGTCCTGTTTTACCCCGAAAGCGGTTTATCCCATAGCACACGGGTAAAAGGTCACATTTTTGAAAAGATTCAGCATACAGGTTTACATTTCGTGTAAAATCACGTACCTTTTAGGGATGAACGCTTTATGGATGTACTTGGATAAGGAGGCATACACGATGATTTCCGGTTCTAACCCTGCCTACGGATCGGCTACACCTTTGATTGAGGCAATTATAGAATTTGAACAGGAGCTTGAAGCGAACCGGCATTCTCTGAGTTTTGATTTGGGATTGATTATGGAGCATGGCCGCGCGCCACGATATATGGCTACACCTCCGGATGTGATTCCCTTTGCCCACGCAGGTGTGGACGGAATACATTACGGCTTTTTAACGGATTTTGGACTTGTAAAGGATCTTTCGCAGGCCCCCATTGTATGCATATCCCCTGTTGACTGGACAGGTGTATGGGTGGTTGCCCGCCACTTGCAAGATTTTTTAAGTGTTGTTTATACAGAGAACAGTTCATTAAAGCGCTACTACGCTAGTGGACAGGATTATACAGGACATACAGGACATCGGCCGCCTCAGGCCGTAGATGAACGCACTGCGTTTGTGCGGGAATCCTTTCGGGAGCGCTTCGGTGTTCAACCGATTCAGGATATGGCTGCCTACATCGACAGTTTGCGAACCGAGCGCAAGCAAAACGAAGCTGCCCCTACATTGAACGGCTTGGGCATTCCGGCATTTCCTTCTTCCGCAAAACAGCGTTCCTCTATGAAGAGTGCTCTTTTAAGCGTGGCAGAGCCCTTTCATTGGGATAAACAAGGTGAAACGGTTCGTGATTTGTTCCGCAACGCTTCGCGTGAAGCGAGATTGGCCTTTATCCGGGATGCTCAAACACGCCATCTGTTCACCCATTCTGCCCTTCGTGTTTTTGTAGCAGGACAGCTTAGATCCATGGGCTTGTCTGAGGCTGCAACACATTTGGAAGAGTCCTACTATACAGTTATTCCCGATACGATGGAATCTTGACGGATTCCTTCTTATTTCCCACACAACCGCCTCTGAAAGGGCGGTCTTTTGTGCTACAATATATATAAATAATACGGCCAAACGGCCCGGTACGAATGAAAGAGAGCGAGCATGAATAATCATTCCTATCCTACCCCTGAGATCATCGAGGTTTGTCTGCTGGCTGGCAAGCTCATGATGCAAAATGGAGCCGAAACCTATCGTGTCGAAGACACGATGTCCCGCATTGCCTCTGCCTACGGCATATCCCAGTCACATAGCTATGTGACACCGACCGGGATTTTTTTTGCCATTAACGACTCGGAGCCTGCCAAGCTGATCCGGATTGTGGAGCGGACCACCGATCTGCACAAGGTAGTAGAGGTTAACGAAATTTCACGTAAAATAGGTCGGGGTGACATGTCACCCCGCGCAGCCGTTACGGAGCTGTCCAAGATTGAACGTGGTCCTCTCCGCTATTCCAATCGCGTGCAACTGATGGCTGCGGCATTGGCGAGCGGCTGCTTTATGATTATGTTTGGCGGGGTCTGGCGAGACTTCCCTGCGGCCGTTCTCTGTGGCGGAGCTGGCTTAGCAGCCGTACAATATTTTCACAGACTCGTTAAAGTTAAGTTTTTCTCAGAGTTTTCTGCATCTTTTTTAATCGGCTTGTTGGCGGCCTTACTGACAGTTGCAGGCTGGGGCCAGATGATGGACAAAATCATTATTGGCTCCGTTATGCCGTTGGTGCCAGGCTTATTAATCACAAATGCCATTCGGGATTTGATGGCTGGACACCTCGTTTCGGGCATATCCAAGGGTGCTGACGCTTGCTTGACATCCTTTGGCATTGGGGCTGGCGTTGCGGTTATCATTTCGTATATGTGATTCGGAGGAGATCCAAGTTTATGCTTGCACAATTATTCACAAGCTTTATTGCTACCGCTGCTTTCGGCATTCTTTTCCACGCTCCCCGACATTCACTGCTACAATGCGGCTTCGTCGGCATGATGGGCTGGCTCGTCTATTATTGGACTACAGACAGCATGGGACCCGTGAGCGCCAGCCTGTTGGCAACGGTTCTAATCGGAATCATCAGTCAGAGCTTTGCCAGACTGTACAAAATGCCCGTTATTATTTTCAGCGTGGCAGGCATGATTCCACTTGTCCCGGGGGGAATGGCCTACAATGCGATGCGACAGTTTGTACAACATAATTATCCTCAGGCACTGGAGTTAGCTATGAGTACGCTGATGATCGCAGGTGCTATTGCTGTCGGCTTGGTGCTGTCCGAGGTGCTCAATCAAATTTTTCGTAACATACGTTTTAAACCGCAGCGTTAAACGACGGAGATAGGCGACATCATTTTTTCACAACATAAAAAGGCTGCTTCCAAAACCACACACGATTGTAGTGCGCAGAACATTTTGGAAGCAGCTTTTTTCCATGTGCTACTTTATAAACGATGTTTGTTCGTCTATTTATCCTCAACATCCACTCGTTTACCCAGAATAGCCAGATCCCGCTCAATGCTGTCCAGCAGCGCAACACGAGGATAATAACCCCATTGCTCAAAACCGAATTTCCGCAGCAAGGCGATACTCGGCTCGTTGTGACCGAATACAAACCCCAACAGCGTCGTAATTCCAAGCCTAGGGCATTCATTCAGTACGTGCTGCACCATACGACTTCCTGCTCCAGTTCCACGAGAATCTTCATGGACATAAATACTGATTTCCGCCGTACCGTTATAAGCTGGACGTCCGTAAAAAGACTGAAGGCTGGCCCACCCTACAATCGCCTCTTTATGTCTCAGAACCCACAAAGGTCGATGGTCTTCTTGATGAGCCTCAAACCATGGGATACGGCTCTCCACTGTCACGGGCTCCAAATCTGCCGTTACCATTCGTCCTGCAATGGTGGAATTATAAATGCCCACAATACCCGGAAGATCCTCCCTGCGCGCAAATTCAATGGAAAAAGATTGGTTCCTATTCATCGTTTGTACCCGTCTCCTGTTCTGTTGATTTATTTCATTGTACAAGACAAGTACCTGAACAGCCATATTAAGTTGTTTTTTTGCGGTTCGGATACAAAGGGTTCTATAATAGAGCTTGAATAAAAAAGCTTCAAAGCTTGGTCGGCCCATTTAACCATAGGAGACAGGAGGTGTGCTTCGGAGTTCACGGGATTCTGAAGCAGCTTATATGAATATTGGAACTCAAATTTTGATTTTGGAAGTACCTATGGAATCTTTCTTTGGAAAGACGACGATTTATCCTGTACTGCTCAAGGATGAGGACGGGCTTACACTCATTGATACGGGGATGCTAGGCCAGTTGGAACCATTGCGCAAGGCTATTGCAGATGTGGGAGAGGATATCAGCCATCTGAAGCGAATTATTTTAACGCATCAGGACATTGATCATATCGGAAATGTTCATGCACTGCTAGACTTGCTGCCGAATACCGCTCTATTGGCTCATAAGGATGATATTCCTTATATAACAGGGGATCGGCCGTTTGTGAAGCTGACACCGGAACGAATCAATCAGATGGATACTGCGTTCAAACAGCAGGCTGAGGATATGATTCGCCGCCTGCCGGACTTGCGCTTTGCCCATGCCCTTGAAGACGGTGAGCATCTTCCTTATGGTGGGGGAATACAGATTATCCATACACCTGGTCACACGCCGGGGCATATCAGCTTGTATGCGCCCGCGCAAAAGCTGCTTTTGGCGGCAGACGAGCTACGTGTAGTTGAAGGCGAACTGGTCGGCCCTGCTGAGTCGGCTACACCGGATATGCCACTGGCCTTGGAAAGCCTCGGTAAACTGACTGTATTGGATGTCGAGAAGGTGCTGTGCTACCATGGGGGTTTTTATGATCAAAATGTACAGGCACGTCTACAGGCATTAAGTCAGGAACGAGACTAAAGTCCATCAGGTCTATAAACAAATATGCAATAAGCGTTATAATGAATCCATGAATAGAAAGGGATGAATCTGTATGAATGATAAAATAACCCGGCTGTATGATGAACTGAAATCACAGTCATGGGACGGATTGCTCGTCACCGATCCCAAGCATATCTACTACCTGACTGGCTTTGCCAGTGAGCCACATGAGCGATTTCTGGGCTTGGTGCTGCTTCGGGACGAGGAACCTGAACTGATCGTGCCTGCACTGGATGTAGAGGCGGCCCACGCCGCTTCTTCCGTGACTCGCATATCCACTCACACAGATACAGACAATCCATATGATCTGCTGCGCCAGCGGACTGGTACCGGAGTGAAGGTGTTCGCGCTGGAAAAGGAACACGTCTCCGTACTCCGCTACGAACAGCTACATACTGCCATTAATGCAGCTCAATATGTGGATCTAGGCCCCCTGCTTCAGGATATGCGCGTAAGAAAAACACCTGAGGAAGTACGGCGTTTGAAACATGCCGCACAGTTGGTGGAGGATGCACTTCGCCACGGCCTGACCCATGTGCGTGAAGGCGTGACAGAAGTCGAGCTGGTAGCCGAAATTGAATACCAGATGAAGAAAATCGGCGCAGATGGCCCGTCCTTTGACACTACGGTGCTATCTGGACCCAAAACAGCGCTGCCTCATGGTGTTCCTGGTACCCGCAAGCTGCAACACGGCGATCTACTCATGTTTGATATGGGCGTATACTCAGATGGTTACGCCTCAGACATTACGCGCACTTTTGCTTTTGGCAAGCTGTCAGCTGAGCTGGAGACGATTTATCAGACGGTACTCCGCTCAAACGAGGCTGGTATTGCCGCCATTCGTCCGGGTGTATCCTGCGCGTCGGTAGACCAGGCAGCACGTGCAGTTGTAGAAGCTGCCGGGTATGGTCCCGCCTTTAACCATCGGGTTGGGCACGGCCTTGGCATGAGCGTTCACGAATATCCGTCTGTGCATGGCGGCAATGAAGACCTCCTTCATGAGGGCTTCGTGTTCACCATAGAACCCGGCATCTACGTGCCAAGCCTCGGCGGTGTGCGGATTGAAGATGACGTTCTGGTCACCTCTGATGGCGTAGAAGTACTGACTTCTTTTCCGAAAGAGCTAACGGTACTGGGATAAGTTTGATATCTTTTTTCGCTTTAAAGCTCATGCTGAAAACTGCATGGGCTTTTTTTACCCTCTTGATTCTAATATCGATCGAGAACAGTTGTGATTTGCGTTTAACTTTGCTATACTTTATATAGCTAATTTTGCTTTTTTGCGGATATAGTAAAGAACACGTTTTGAATACTTTGAAATATCATAGCCGGATATTTTAAGTACATCTGTAATGTCTGTAACATTCAAGACTTGTTTATGTTCTTTACTCATCTCTACAATTAAGTTAATTTCTTCTCTGTATTTTGATTGAGCTTCAATTTGGATATTCTCAGTATCCTGTTTGTGTTTGTCTATTTTTTTCCTGATGCGTGCTAGCGTCCTGCTGATTGTCATGGGGTATACGTGGAGTATTTCAGATATCTGGGAGTTATTAGCTCCTTTCATAATTAAGTGCATCACCGTTTTTTCATGTTCTGTAAACAGAGAACTACATAACAGTTGTTGAACATAAACCTTATTAATAACATGTTCATCCATGTTATTTTGTGAGTTGTCTGTAGCTTCAAAGTTATCTATTGAATCAAAATGTTCCATTGCATCACTGAATTGGGCAACTTCTCTGTAACGTTCTATAGGAACTTGAAGTAACTTTGCCATTTTTTGCTCACTTGGCCTGTAGCCTAGTGTATCTTCTATTTCTACCATCTTTCGGATCATATCAATAGCTCCTCGACTAAGTCTTACCTCTTGAGAGTTGCTATATAATAACTGATTAACCTCCCATAAAATTGGCCTTACTACATACGTAGTAAATTTAATTCCTCTATGAATATCAAAATCCTTGAGTGCCGTTAGTAATCCTATACATGCATGTTGGTATAAGTCATCTTCAGTAACCTTGAATTTCATTTTTAGCTCTTCTATACTTCCCTTATATCGCATAATAATCGAAAACATAAATTTCCGATTCTCTTGAAGAAATTCCCCAAGAAGGTTTTTGTCCTCTTTACACGCACAGATCAGCTTTATATTATGCATATCCTTCACAGCAGGTTTTCTTAATTGTATATACGTATCACTGAGCAATTCGTTCACCCCGTTTTCTGGCGATATCAGTATAATGAATTTCCTACTACATTGATCACGCTCACATTTTACTAGTCGGTCTACCTTTTTAGAATTTATTCATCTGAATAGTTAATGAGATACGTATGGCCGGAATCATCCAAGTATAAAAAATTCTTTGAACGTGTTGGATTCGTTTGCACCGAATCCAACACATACTCATGCTGGGTAAGGAACTGCTGCTCCATTTCCTGAACCAAAGACATATATTCATTCATTTGCAATTCGAGCAATTGATTACGGGCCGCAAGTTGTCTATTTTGGGAAATCAGATGATGATTTTTCCTTTTAAGCTCCTTATTCTCTTTGACAACCCTCTGAATTTTGCTAATAATTTGTATAAATTCTACTGAATCAGAATCTTCCCCATCTTGCTGATACATGTTGTTGTTCATATGGTTCATATCATTTCCTCCAGAGTTTATTTATAGCGATAGTCTGTAAAATCCTTGAGATGTATTTCCACCCGATTCAGGTTACAGTCAGGTTCATTTGCTAGCGTCTGTTCCAGCTTTTCAAACTCTAGCAGGGTATTCTTACTAACCGGCGGCTTATATGCATCTTCGCCTGCATCGTATCTTGCCCACCACTTCCTCAGGGATTCTATTGTTATGGTCTGATTGATATAATCCCCACAGTGCTTACACCAAAGAACAAGGGATTGATCGCATTCCATCTCTTCAGGAACAAAAGAAGAATCCGCCCCACAATGGGGGCATTTATTCATATAACCGATCATGTTCTATAACCTCCTCCCTAGGCGATGTTCCTTAAACCCGGTCAGGTAGAGAAATAGGATCATAGCTTTGATTCGTTATACCGTTTAGACGAAGGGTAACGTTCGGGTCTGTCAAAAAATAATAGGATACTTCTATTCTTTTGCGATCAGCACTCTCCGTGTAAAATTCAAAACAAAATTCTCGCCCGCCCTTTACAGGATGAGCAACCTGAAAATAGAGACCTTCACTATAATCTTTACAATATACGTGGTTAACAATTACATTTTCATCAACCACTAAGGACCAATAATCGGCAGGGGTAATAACATCCGCCTTTATTGAAATAGCGAAAAACTCCAGATCATTAGATATCTTAAAGGTGTCTGTTACCGTCCTTTTACCTTCTAAAGACCTTAAACCATCTATATCAACCCTGCGACTTGCTATGCAGGGCCTTGTTTTGGTAGGATAGAAAGGTGGATCTAATCTTCCACCGACTAAATAGCGACTCAACATGTAAACTACCTTCCTTATTAACAATTTTCATTAAATTTTCAGAATCATTCACTTGCAATGCCTCGGTCAGATATGTATACTATTTAATGTATAGTAAGGGGCAGTGCGTAGTGCCTTTCTATTTCCTTTTGGATTTGATTTTGTTCTGATAGTGGTATATCAGAGTGTTTATTTGTCAATCTCAGTTTTATAGAGTTCTCTTAGTTTTTTCACGGCTCGACAAGCATGAGATTTATGAATATCAAGATAATGGGCGATTTCTGCAGGTTTCATATCCATTCCTTCTTCGGTGAATAGCATGAAATTTATGATTCGTTGCTCCTGTTTTGTGAATCTGCTACGGTTGCTTAAGTAGTCTACTTTCACGTCTGCTAATTTAAACCCGTAATCATTCACTTGAACCGAGTAATAATTGGCCTTTGAGCCTTCTTCATCTGTGCCATCGCAAAAGTTAACGGTTGTGCTGAACTGTGTAATTTTACGTTTTTTTTTACGATAATAGTCAACCACAGAACGTTTAATGACCGTATGTGAAAAAGTAGATATATCCTTTTTTATGTTCCCATTGTGGATCGCTGTCAGAATTTGAACGATTGAATCCTGCTTCACATCTTCTCGATCCTCCTCGTTAACACCACGAAGTATAAAATTAAAAATATGATTTAAGGTATCTGGGTTAAATGAGCTAACATTTGTCGTTATCATTGCGGCTCTCCTATTTTAATAGTTTATTTTAATTCAATAGGTTCCAGTTCACTCTATTCCCTCCTTAAAACTTGTAGCACAACTCCTTTCCGAATTTCGACATTCGACAATTAGTTTCCACTTTTTTCTTTATCTTACCATACTCTTTTTTTAATACGTAATACATTTGAATCAGTTCCATTTACCTAATTGAATATATAATTTTTAGGATTCTACTCTAATAGTCGTCATATCTATCAAAAGAGTTGCAATTTATCTATTACTTTTTTAAAAAAAATACGAACTTATGTTCTCATTCTAATAGGTATATATAACCTTGTCAATTCCTAACATTGATTGGTGTTATTTTCATCTGGTTATATTGTTCCATTTTTTTGTGTAAACATCTTTAAAAACGAGCCTTTTGAATCAATTCGAACATGTTCCATAAGACCTATTCGACGTTTTTTGGGAACTGTCGAAGTTTCTCGATAGCCTCCATTAGTACTTCATTTCAAACGTCAGTTTGCTTCCCCTACCTCCCAAACTTTTCAAGCATCAACCTAAAAATCTATTTCCTATCCACCTTCAAGTCTGGCTACCAATGCCTCTACCTTGGCATTCAAGGATCTGTTTTCTGCAAGCAAGCTTAAATTTTCAGCCTGAAGCACAGCTACCTCTTCACTTAAGCGATGAATCTCCTCCCTATGACTTGACAAGGCATCCATTAAAGTAACCCGGAAAGCCTGCTCATCTTTGGACAATAGCTCTCGATCTGTAACCTTATTATTACTACGACCGCTGGCGTAGCCGATGACTCCTGAAATGGCTGTACCGATGACTCCAATAACTGCGGTTATTATATTTATATCCAGCTCACATCACCTACCTGTTGTCTATTTTCTTCCTCGTCAGCATCAATATAAATAAAAATCGGTAAAGATTAACCCCTACTACGGATAGCAGAGGTTAATTTTTTACATGATATAGCAGTATCCATATTCGGTAGCCACATCTATACTTGACGCTACATCGTCATAAATCTGAATCTGTATAGCTCCAGATAGCAAGGATTTTTGCCATACGGAAATATGACCTTTCATTATAGATCTTTTCCAAATATCCATGGAGCCGTGAAGATCATTTTGTCGATGCTGTCTGATCACCACTGAGCCAGTGACAACGGATTTCTCCCACACATTCATACCACTTTGTAAGCTTTTCTGTGCTGTCCTTCTCACAATAAGATAGCCTGTGATATGACTATGCTCCCGAATTCCTAAGTCTGCTGGCAGCTCTGTTTGCTCTGAATGTCGAACGATAACGTGACTGTATTTATCATATGCTGCGTCCCGTCTAATCCCCGCTTCAGAATTCAGATCATGGTGTTCTATAACACGAACCGATAGCTCGGTATCCCAATCCTGCTGATCGGAAAGACGCACCGAGATTCGAAACCATCGATCAGATTCACGACTTTTCCGTGCACTGATCCTGCCTTTAAGTTCAGATTTCTCCCAAGTTTTTACGTAAAGCTCACTTAAAATATTATCCAAATGACTACGTCTGATTCGCAGATGAGAAGGCTGATCCGTATGGCTGTCCACTCGAACCTTTATGTTGGAGCCTAAATTGCCAGATCTTACTCCTACTGCAATTTCCAGATCAGAAATGAGCTTAACTCGCACTGTAATCCGTGACCGCATATCCATTTTTTGATGGTACGGGATGGATATCGAGCTCCATAAATTTCCCGAAAGTACGGTGAGGCTTGAAGGCACATCTTTTTTCGGCCAGATCGCTATACTTGATCTCAAAGAAGTATAATGCGGTATTGTGACCGTTGAAGGTAGCCCGGAATGCACTCTTGTTCTTACAGACAAATCGGATATGAGCGGATTACTAAACACAATTTGAAGCCTGCCGTAAAAATCAGGATTGTGGATATTCATATCCGCAGGCATATCTTGCCTATAAAGTATACATCCCTCCACCATCAGATCCGCTTCACGAGATCTACGGACTGAAATAGAGCTTTTCTTTACTGCTCCCTGAAAGACGGTTATGCTCCCTAATATATTAGGGATACTCAGCTCCATACCAGAAGAGATATCCTGATGCTCTGTCCTTCTTACACGGATCGACCCAAGCGTTTCCTTTCGATTGACAAGAATTGTCGCCGGAAGCTCGGGAAACGGAGCTGCCCAGCGGGCAACGCTCAGTTCGGAAGCAAGGTTCTCCCTGTAAAAGACATACATGTTTGAAGGTACTATTTTTCTATTCACCCATAGGGTGCTGTCCATTGAATTTTCACGTGCAACAGCAATAACAAGCTGAGCTTCCAAAGAATGATTATCCTTGCGCCTTACGGACACCTTACCGTTTAGGTTAGGTACCGTCACTGTGATATCGGCTAGGATCTCCCTTTGGTTATGGACGAACAAACTTCCCTTCCAAACCGTTGCTCCATAGGACTGTTTAATGCGTAACGAACCTTTAAGCTGCGACCCCTTGCTTACACGAGTGGTAAGACCACCTTCTATACTGTTCCTGCCCACACTATAGATACGAGTATCATAGTAGGTAATATCCAATAAAGGACGGTAAGATTTTTGCTCCTTGGTAAAAAAACGGATACTTCCATTTTCAAATTCATCCAGAGCTTTAAAGATATATCCAAAATTCGGCCTTTTTCCTTCATACCATGCACGAATGGAATCCGTCACATCAAAAGAAATGTACCCTGATTCTCCACCTACATCTTGAACGATGTTTATACCGTTATAGGTTGAATCCGGGCTGTTAAAGCCAAACGGAAACGGTTGGTTTTGCCAGGTGACTCCATATTCTGCCCATTCCCTGGATGCTTCAATGAGCTGTATCCCCTTCAAGGGTACGTTGCGACCATCAAAATACACTTTGAGCTCGGCAGATTTAATCGTTGTATTTTTCTTGGGAATAGAAGCTGTATCCAAATCAAAACCAACATAAGATCTGTATCTCTCCTGAGCCGAGGGAGAATATCCGACATACATCTGTTCCTCAACACCATAGTTTAATCTGGGCTGAGACTCACGAACAAAAGCATCTTTATTAGAATAAATAATCGTCGTGTACGTTGGAGGCTCGATAACATCATATCTGCCTTTCATCCAGGTATAGGGTGCAACTCCTATGGATGAAGCCATATCCGAAACTTCCCGAACCGTCATTGCAGACGGAAGATCATCATAACTCCGAGAAGTTATCCCGTATCTGCCGGTAGACTGGGTACAGGATGCAATAGACAAGAATGAAGGTAGATTCTCCGCTTTCTTAATTTCCAGACTAGCATATATATCTATAACATGGCTTTTATGAATATGGTAGTGCCCCATGATTCGGGTATGGCTGCCTACCTGAATGCTACCGTGTAGTTCAGATATACTTGTTACCGTTAGAAAGGAGGTTAAGTCTCCTGCCCCAAGAGGCTCTATACCATATTTCACGGCTAGGTGAGTATGGCTACGTACAGACAATGATGAATATATTTGATGAATAGACTTAATTTGCAGGCTGGAGCTGAGATTAGCAGCCTCAATTCCCCGTACCTGATATCTTCCGTTGCTGTTTGCCTGGGTGTTTACCTTTAGGCTGCTGACGATATCAGTAGGCTTTTTGACCTCTATCGCAGCCTTGAGATTTTGCTTCTGAGCAGCATGAATATCGTATTTGGCGGCTAAGGTAGTACTTGCTTGAACCGATATCCGGGAATGTAATCCCTGCTGCACAACATTCAGGCTGGAGTGCAAATCATTTGGCATGAGCCGCTTCACATCGTATGTGGCTACTACTATAGCTGATGAACTAACACTCAGCACAGCAGCGAGATGATCGGATACCTTAACTACCATCCTACCTTGAACATCGCTGTTATCCGCAGGGAGGATACCGTAGCGAGCCTTTACTGCTGCTTTCCCTGATGTATTAACACCCAGCACGGCTGCGAGATTATCCGCTACCTTAACTTCAATAGCACTCTGCACATCATCATGATCCGCGGGGTGGATCGCATAGTGCGCCGTTACGGAAACATGAGTATTAATATGCATATTACTGACTACATCCATAGGCTTTTTAACTGTTATATGTGAAGACATGTCAGCCATGTCGGTAGGAATAATGGTCTGCTTCCCTTGAACTCCCCCGCTAATTCCCACTTGCAAAGATGCTGTGAGATTCTGCCTTTCTGGTACGCTCGCATGAACCTGCATGTCAGAATGACCTATCCCCAAAAGGTAACCAGCCATATAGTTTTCAACGATTTCATCCATCGTTAACGCAACATTGTACATCCGTACAACGGGAATATATCCACGAAACCCTTGGCTATCCTTTGTATTCTGCTTGCCAATAAAAAGTCCATTGGGGCGTTGGCTATGTTCAGCGAATTGAGCTTGCACGTTTCCCTGAGGAGCGCCATTCAGAAAAGTAGATAGATTGCCTGTAATTTCGTCATATGCGCCAACAATATGGTACCATTCATTTGTGGGTAATCTCCCTAAGCTGGCATACGCTTTGCTCGTGCTGGTCGCAATCTGAAGCTCCAATTCCCCTGTAGGATTAAACTTGACTGAGATGCCCTGGGTATCGTTCTCCTCAGTATCGTCCAGTTGTCCCCCGGAGGACAAAACAACGTTGCCCCCGATATAATATATCCAAACTTCAAAGGTAACGCTGGTGATCGGCTTAGATGTATCCGCGCCTGCGCATTGGATATATTGACTCGACCCGTTAAAAAACAGGGCATAGGGCTGGGCGAGGGTGTTTTTTCCTACCCAGCCATCATTTTTTGTAAAACGGAAGCCATTCAGTATGCCGTGATTTCCTTTACCACTCAAATCATGCCATTGCGAAGTGGGTTTTGAGTTGGAGCCAACCTCCAAACCTTGATCGGCAAGGGAAGCGTGAAGGGAAAGGATTAATCCTCTCTTACTAAACATCAACATCACGCCCTATTCCATTGTATTGGAACATCATTACATGGGGCTTGCTTTCGCCCTTAGATCAAACGTTCCACCCGTCTTCACTGCAATATCCGACTTGATTCGGACATAGAACTTTTCGGCGCCGCCCTTGGCCAAGGTGCCATTAAAGGCTAATTCCTGAGCAGGTAAAAACGGAGTATCCGACATGCTTAAATCAATTTCCATCCCTTTGGCTACCGTCGTGCTATCCACCCATGCTTTGAGTTGATTCACCGGGAAATCAGCATTATTCTGCAACCATACTGGTTTTGGGGAAGAGGTTTGGCTTGCGACTAATGTACCAAACTCTAGATAACGCAGCCGTTCTCCTGCATTATCCGTATAGTATTTGCCAAATTCATTACGGAAGCCAAGCAATGGCAGATCAAGAGGTAGGAGCTTTCTTAATGCGGGATAACCGTCATTGTATTTAGGATCCATAATCCATATGTCGTCAAAATTCCAGGCCGTATTGGAGTAGGTTCCCCTATACTTCATTTCACGGGTGGTTAGGCCTGATCCTCCTGTGCCGGAAGCAATCTTGTACAATTCCTTATCAAAGTAATTATCCGAGAAAGCTCCGCTCCCCGAATAAATAAATCCATTCAAAGCGGATGAAGCAAACGCCTTGCCTAACGCGAGGCACCGTTTTACAGTAAGGGTAGCCGTATTTCCGCCAAATCCGCCAACCGTTACTCCATTTAACTCCGCATCTGTCCAGCAATCCTCCAATATAGAAGAACCATTACCATAACCTAAAAATCCCCCCAGGTAATCCCCAGTACTCTCGCCTTTACCAGAAGCACAGCATCTACGTATAATCCCATTCCCAGTTAAATAGCCTGCAAACACTCCAGTGTAGCTTACGCCTACAACAGTTACATTTACACTACAATCCTCTACGATTCCATCCGTAGTTACTTGTCCTACCAAGCCGGCCCCATGATTTCCTTTACTTGTAACTTTACAGTAAGAAAATGTATCGGTATGGCAATTGCTAATAGTAGATTTGGAAAGTTGGCCTGCGAATGCTGTTGTATAATGATAACCTGTAACATTACAATCAATGATGTCCAGATTTTTGATCCACCCACCCATCATGTAGCCAAACAGACTTACAAATTGATCATTGGGACGATAGATGAATAAGTTGGCAACACAGCGACCTCCACCATCAACATATCCTTTGAAATACGATTCTTTGCCCGTCAGATTAAAGCCAATGGGGTAAAATCCGTCATTCGCCTGGGATTGTGTCATTTTGATATCATCTTCGAATTTGAAATAAGACTCATTGCGGAACCAACGCATTTGGGAAAGATCAAACTCTGTCAGTATAATGTAAGGATTCTCCTTTGTGCCTGTCCCGCTTTGGTATCGAATGAACTGACGATGCTCAGGATAACCTCCATTGTAATCCTGGCTCATGTACCAATAATTAGCGAAATCCCAATTTTCAAAAGTGGATGCAGCCTTTAATTCTGACGTGAATTTGCCAACACCCGCTGCACTGGTTTGAACTCCGGAGGCTTCTATATCCCAATAACAATTTGTGATTGCAGAGGCAATATTGGTGCTTCCTATGAATCCTCCTATGTTAGTCCTTTCCCGAGCTAATGTAATATCCTCGACCTTACCGGTAGAGTAACAATATGCTACGGAAATTCCCCCAGATTGGCGGGATACATCTCCAATCAATCCTCCGGCTATATTGTTTGCTGATCGAACACTACACTTATAATTATATAAATAATTAAGGATTGAGCTTCCTGTGTAATTATTGTTGTATTGATACAGTTGACCAATTAACCCGCCAACATACGTACCCTGACCTTCGACCACACCTGAGATAATGTTACAGTTATATATTGAAGTATTGTATGCAAAACCTATTAAAGCTCCTGTGTATGCCTTTTTATTACTGATGCTAGGATCAATTAATCTTACATTACGTATTGTGGCAGATAGGGTATATCCAAATAAACCAACAAAATTTCTGTCCTGATTCATGTACACGCTTTTAATAGAGTAACCATTTCCATCATACACACCTGTAAACCTAGAGGAATTCTCACTACCTATCGGTGTAAACCCCTCTCCACTCTGAAAGCTCCCCATGACAATATCCCTATCCTGCATATACCAGGCCCCAGGCTTCTTCCGTACATCATCCAAATCCTGTTCGGTAGAAACAATATAAGGATCTGCCTGTGTTCCGCCGCCACCTGAGAAATGGTCCACATAAATATAGGTCTGACCCTCTACCTTTTCGTAATAGGGTCTTATGCCGTCCGTCTCTTCCTTCGTCTTCACATAGGTCAGCTCGGCAATACCGTCTTCATCCGTATCACTGACTACATATACATCCGAATAATCGTCATAGGGTAAAATAATCGTTCCACTCAGATTGGAGGCTCCATGCACATAAGCAAATTCACGGCCAAACGGAATCTGTTCACGGGTTTCCGCATCCAATACGTGCTGCACCCGATCTCTGCCTACGACGTCAATTCCCGTCGGATCGACAGTATCCAAAATAATCGTGGATGCTATTTTATTTTCGTAAAAGGAATCAGCCAATTGCTTATATTCCTGATGCATCTGCTCTTCATCAGGTGTTAATGTATAATTATCGTCCAGATTTTTTGCCTGCAGCTCTTCAAATTCTTCTTGGATGTTCTCCCAGCCGTTTGGAGTAAGGACTTCTACAGGATATGGATATATACTAAATACTGACTTTTTATTGATTTTATCTACTTCAATCGTATAATTACGAATTACTGAACCAGCCAATTCAATTCACCTCCGATATCGGGTTTTAATGGAGCACTGAATTCCTGTGTAACCAAGCCGTTTACCTTGACCTGTAATTTGCCATTCAGTTCCGTATTGGACACTAGTCTCAATGCCATATGAACGGGTGCGTTGAATGGAATCTTACAGATCGCTTTAACATGAAATTCAACATGGTCAAACACGAGTGCTGCCTTATATCCAAAATTAAATTGGGTAATCGTACTGCTCATTACGCCTATTTCTCCAGCCGCAGCAGGACTATAGTTGGGTAACCCGGATGCCTCCGCATCCTTATATGCAATAATGTCTCTGTAGGATTGAAACACATTACCTGTCAGGTGATAGTCTTTGTCCGGCGTTGAATATACCAGCTCCACCATCCTGCCAGCTAATTTGAAAATACCGTCACTTTCAAAGAAAAAAGTTTGACCATGCCCTACCATGCCAAAGCGGATCAATTTTTCTCTTTGAATGGCATAAAAGCTGTTTTCTGCCTGAGTGACAAAATCATACTCAGAAAGGTGAGTACCATCTGTGTACTCACCTAGCCAAATAAAATCCTGTGACACAGGAGAATATCCGTTACATTGTGCAAACATAGATATTCTTCCTCCCATTGTATTGGATATCAGTTGTTAGACGTATTGATAGGCCACGCGTGTCAGAAAATTCACATTACCTGCCGTGGCGGTAGCCGGCACGCTTGCTTGTAGTGTCACTTGTGTGTAATTGCCTTTGGAATTTCCTACAGAGCCATCGTTGATAACGCCCAGAATTTCCTTGTTTCCCGGCGAAAAGGTTCCCTTGGAATTGACTGTATTCCCCCCAGCCTGAATGACTTTCGTTGCTGTCCCGCCAATTGAAGTAAAGCTGGATTCCGCCATACTATCTACACGTACCTGAATCCACGTATTCAGGACCAACTCACCACTATCTCCACCTGAGCTATCCTTGGTCGTAATGGTACAATTGGTCATTGTAGAAAAATCGTTATTTACATTCCCCCGGTTGTTCCAAATAAGTACACCCAGAGATGGAGAAGAAGATCCTGCGTCTATCGTCCCGATCTCCCATTTTGACAATGTTGTTACGTTGTCTGTTTTAAGCCATGATACTGCTGGTGCTGGCATGTTTTTTCCTCCTTCATTTTAGAAAAGATAAAATAAAACCCTTCGCCACATTCTTCATGGCATACTCAATATAAGTAACTAGAATCGAAAACTAACATTCTTCGGAAATAAAACCTACAAACACTATAGAGGTAGACATAAATACACCCCTTAGCTGCTACGAATGAGCATACACTCGTCAATGCTTCTAAGGGGTGCTACATAGCTCAAGCTGATGGATATAGAAAGTTGCTTGTTTAAGAACATAGGATTAAGCCTGCTGATTACTTATTCAGCCTTTTTATACTGAATGAACAAGACATCCGGTACATCTTCGACAATCTTCAACGTATCCGGCGTAAAGTTAAAGCCTGTAATCAATCCGCCTTCATCCTTGATATAGGTAAAGTTAATACCTGGTGTTTGGAGCTGCCCATTGATGGCCAGACGTACCGTTTTATCTTTGGCTTTTCCCTTTTTTAGCGTGTATTCCGTCTCTCCCCCAACGGCTTCAAACACCTCTTCTTCATCCGCCGCTTCGATGGTGCCCACTTTCACACTTAATGCTTTGAACGCAGCATCTGCCGCCTTCTCCAAATCAAGAATACGACCCTCCGCATTGCCAAAAGCCCCTGCTTTGAAATAGCCGCTGGCGGAATCCGCATCCCGATCACTGATCCCATTCATCAGTTCCTCAGAAGATTTCAAGCGCTTCGCTACATTGCTTAGAGCAGCTTGTAAGGTCACTCCGCTATAGTTGGGATCTGTTGCAACCCCGATCAATTGTGCACCTGTAGCAGAAGCCAACCGATCCTGGATCGCCTGATCCGCATCTTTGCGATCTTGTACCTCCTGGCTAAGCTGGTCTTGAATTGAAACTTCCAGATTCGAATTACCGTCATTGTCCAGCGTACCCGTTGAACCATATACATCCTTCATCAACTGAATCAGGTTCATATAGGCCTTGGCATCGGTGGCTCCTTCCACGAATCCGCTACCACCTTGAATGATTGCATCAGGAGGAATGACAGACAAATTCGTGCGAATCACGAAACGATAATCAATCTTGCCCGCTTTTGCATCAAATGTATAAGGCTGCTCTTTGCCCCCTTCTACACTATAAAATTTCAGAAGGTAGCTGCCTTTACTTTCTTCAAGACGACCGTATACCACGTCAGAATCGCTGTCTCCGATCGGGCTGTCTGTACCTGTAGCGCGAAGCTGCACCTTCTCGGTCAGCACGACACCTTCCACTTTGTCACCGGTCGAGACGGTTCTTGTACCGATATCGCCCGATACATCCAGTTGTGTGCTGCCGGCAACCGCCTTTTCATTCACCTGTACAAATACATCAATCTTGGTGTCCTCCAAAATTTCACGGTGATTATGAAACTGGAGGTCAATGTACTTCTCTGCAATCTTATTCGCTTCATCAAAATGTTGATCCCGCAACAGTTTGTTATTCAACTGCTCACCACGGAATCTGGCAATACCTCTTGTTCCTGCCATAACTCATCTCTCCTTGTCGGGATTTTGCAAAATCCTCTTTTATGTTTTGTTACGAATGCAATATAAGTTTGCTTTATGCCTTCTTATCCGATATTGTAGTAATATTTTGTTGTAAATAATTTATTTTCTACCTTGTTTCTCACCTTTTGCTCACCTTATAAAGTAACGACGATTTCCAGCGTCAAGCCTTTTAATCCTTCACCTACCACATGAGTGTTAATACGAAAATGATCGTTCTTGTGAATGATAGGATCAGAAAGAATATAAGGTAAAGGACTCGTATTACTGGATTTTTCACCTGCCTGGATGGTCAGGTTGCGGCTGAAAATATTAGTCCAGCTCGGTAACGTTTCATAGTCGAGCTGTGAGCATTTTTCAATGGAAAACTCACTTTTACTCGTCCCGTATACCCCGCAAGAGGCATATATTTCCTTGATCTTCCCTTCAAACGGGAATCTCATTTCATATTTGCAGGGCCCTAGCGGAACCCGTTCCAGCACAAATACCATCGTTTTTGCCTCTGCCCGCTCCTGAATATAATCCAGCCTGTCATCCAGTTGGTGAAACTGAACATCACGCTCCGTATATTTACGGGCCGAAACAATCTCTTCCTCCAGCCTTTTGAACCTGAGATCATCAATACCGCTTCCGCCCCCCTGACGATACTCAGGCTTCCAGGTACGGATGTATATTTCATCACCAATCACGAGCGGAATGTGCTCTCCTGCCAGTGGGTGCTCCTGTGGATAAATACCCAAATCGAGACGAATCGTGTTTTCGTCCACTTCCTCATATCCACCCTGAACCAGCAAATGCTGCCCATTCAAATATACATCCAGCATCCTTGTACCCAATATATAAGGATGTGTCAGACGGATGTACAAGTCTTTATGCTTGTCCAGGTAGGCCTGATCCACAACAATCTCCTGCTCGTTCCAATAGATGATTTCATTTCCATATCTGCGCAACGTCATCTTCGTACCAGCCAAAATCCAACACCTCCTTATATATGAGTAATATCCAAAATAAAATGAAGAGGCTTGATGCCAAAGTGCTCATTTTTGCGCTCTACCTTCATCCAGAATTTCATCCTGCCTTCGGGTGGCAGAGTCCCCATAGGGAGCTGCTGCATATAATCTCCTTGCGGATGATCTGAACCATCATCATGGCTCAAGTCCGCCCACTCATAACCAAATTCCTCCAGATATTTCAGTATCCCCATCGTAATTTGCTCAGCCTGCTTATTTTTCGAGGGATTATATAGCTCCAATTGCACCTGAATGGTATTGTCATACATCGTGCCCAGATAGGTTTCCCCGCTTAAGCTAAGCTCTTTATCTTTCCACAGCACACGAAGATCAGTACCATACAGATACAAATCACCACCGTACATATCCATAGCGCCAAGGCTGGATAAAAGAACTCCATTTTCATCATAGACTCTCAGCATTCCGCTAAAGGGCACCGTCGGAAGCTCCAACTGCACCCCTGTCCACGTAGGCTCTACTTTGGAGGAAGCGACGGTATATCCATCGGGATCGCATAAAAATACGGAATAGCCCTCCGGCAAATTTCCCAGCGTTATTTTGTTGCTTTTGCATAGCACAAGCCTGTCTAAACCGAGGTTCTCGTATTCATCACGTTGCGGATTTTTTAAGAGGATACCTATTTTTTCAGCTACCAGATCAGCCGAGTCAAATAGCTCCCACCCCAATCCGCGATTGGCATAAAAGGTCCATCGGTTTCCCTTCTTCTCTGCCCGCCATCGACTATACTCCCGAGTTGTCGTGTCCCTACTCTCCAGGAATTCCAGCCGATGGTAGCCATCCTGCCAGATGACAATCCCGCCCTCGTCGCCGTATGCAATAGGAACATAGTCAGCAGTCACTTCTAACAGCAGGGTAGGCTCATCCTTAGGTGCATCAATCAAAAGCATGGTTTCCTGTTCTGTGTGCGACATGATTAACTGCTGCAAGCCTGTATCCAGGGTACAAGCCGTTGTCGGAGATAATTGGTAGCGGGAGTGGATTTCTCCACTTTGAAATGTGTCATCAAAAATCAATCCACTCCATTTCTTGTAGATCCCCATGAGATTTCTATCACCTACCTTGTCTTCTTCCAGTTCCAGATGTTCCAAGAAGCGATCTTGCCCATAATCATCCATATTTTTCGTTTAGGCATGACCGGTATCGATTGATTCGTAGCTTCGGATGGGGCCTCAATCACTGTCTTCAAGATTTTATGACGCTTGGCCGACTCTGGAGCTTCGATACGAACAGCAGCTGTTTTTTTCAAACGAATACCATCTTCTGCATCTGTAATCTGTGTCTTTATTACCTTTCTCTTTCTGGCAGCTTGTTGGTGCTCAGCCTCAATACGGGTAGACATAACCTTCTTCTTGCGAGTACCTTCTGATATAGCATGCAGTTCAGTTTCTTCTATTTTAAAAACAGGATCTGCAGCTGTATGAGCAGGTATCACTGCTGGCAGCGTTTTTTCGATGGCCTGGCCTCGCTCCAGCTCCGGCATATCCACCATTTTGCTAATATCTCCTGGCTGGGCAGTTTCAAGACCATCTCTGACACCAATGTATTCCTTCTCCTTACCACTGGCACGTTCCTGATGAATCCATATTGCTTCAAGCACATTTTCAACCTGGCTACCTGTTCCATTCGTCTGCTCAACCACAGTCTCATACGTTCTCATAATGCTGTCCGCCCGATCGATCTGATCAATAATCGTCTCCTGAACGGATTCCATAGAGACTGCTCGATCTCCGTCAAGGAGGATGGCATCGGAGACCTGATTATGCTCCTGATTGTCAGCGTAAGTGCCGCTACTGATAACGCCCTCCTGAATATCTGGATAGACAAGCGCGTGCTCTGATGAAGTAACGTCAGCTTCCTTCGTCTGTTCTAAAAGCTCACCAGCTGTGATCTCAGACCGCTCGGCTTCCAAGCTTACGATGCTTATACGTTCCGATGGAGCCAGCGTGACTTCCTCCGCCTCCAGACTTTCTATACTTGTCCGCTCTGCTGGATGTAGCGCCACTTTCTCGGCTTCCACTTCGCCAATATACTGTGCGCTTTCCAGTGGTCCTGATTCCGCTGCATCCAAATTCCCAGTGCTCATCGCTGCTCTTTCCAAATGACTATATTCACCATCCAAAAGGGATAGAGAAAGAATTCCCTGCTCCATGGACTCTGTAACACCTGTAATGCTGGAGAAGGTTTTGCCTGTTTCCACATCCTGTGTTATGGCATTCGTACTTTCCGAGCTCATAAGTGCCTTATCCAACGCCTGGATTTCGGCTTCGGCAGACGTGTGTCTTTCTGCATCTCCCATCGCATGATGTGCACCTTCATAGGAAGAGAAGGAGTTACCCGATTCGAAATTGATAAGCAGCCCCTCTTCAGCGGAAGACCTGCTTCCTTGCTCAGCGCTTGTTTGCAGCGCCCCTTCGGAATGCTCGATATGGGCTTGATCCGAACGAATCTGGATAGCTTCCAGCGAACCACTGGCCAATGACGTTTCCAACTGATGAATGACACTATCTGTAATTTGATGAATCGAAGTCTGGGTTGTCCCTTCCTGCACAGCCTCTGCCACAATATTTCCAATCCCTGCTTCAATCAGCTCCATCGCCTGCTCACCATACATAATCCGGAGCATTCGAGCCATCTTGCTGATTTCAGGAGATTCTGCAATGATTTCTCTCAAAACATCGGCTGCAAGCAACTCTTCATACTGCCCCTCAAGCTCCAATCCATTTAAACGTGCAGAACCAAGGTCGTCCAACTCTGCTTCTTGGCTGACGAATACCCGCTCTCCACGCTGAGATTCATCTATCGTTGCATGATGCTCAGGGATACCAGAACTTAAATGCTCATTGTCGGCATCTGCCGAGGAATGGATGTAGGCTGTAATGCTTTGCTCCTCTGGCACCACTTTAGAGTCGTCGTAGGTTGAAGCTACTCTATATTGATCTGGACTGGCAGGACAGACTTGTTCACTATTGCAGCTAGCAACACTCATGGATTCGTTCAAACTGTTCCAGCTTGAGGATGCGAGGCCGCTTGTAACCGTTTCAGACTGTACACCTATCGTCCTGTCAGAGAATTCCCTGTTTCCTACTATTGAATGACCTTGAATCCCCTCCAGTGAGCCGCCGTTTGGAGTCTCCTGCATTCGATGAATTACACTTTCAATCAAGCTTGGTGCAGCTGGTACATCAACGTGCTGCAAGCCCTCTGGCAGGATATTTTCCATTCCCGCTTTGACCATTTCTGTCGCGTACTCGCCATATACAGAGCGGATTCCTTCAGATAACGTACCCATCTCGGGCGACCCGGTGATTGATCCCATCGTTGGATCTGCTGTAATGGACGACGTGTTCTCCGGTTGTATAGAAAATATGCCATGCTCCGCCTCCAACATGCCTTGGGACTCCGCAGCATCTGGAAGATCTATACGATTACCTGTCGCGGACTCATGAATCATCATGAACTTGTCCTGTTTCAACTCCGTTGCGCGCATTCGTTCATGCCCAGCACCAGTGCCAAAACGCATCGATGCAGCAGTGCTTTGTTCGTTGGCGGAATCCTTAAATGGGCGCTGTTCGACAAGCATCTGCCAATCTATGAAGGCATCCTCACTTTTGTCGGACTTTGCTGTACGTGCTTCTACGGGGGCATGATCATTCTTGGCACTGGCCTCGGTCTCCAGCACATCATCAGGAATAGTCCCTACTACCTGCTCAAGCTTTCCGGCTTTGGTTAAAGCGTTGATTTCGTCCAAATCCAAAATCTGTTCCTTCACACCAGGCCGTGATGTCTCGATCAGGGCATCCCGAATATCGGTTCGATGGGGCAACGCCTCACCTGCTGGCTGGAATATAGATTCCATCGCCAATCCCTCAGCCGCGACTGGCGACTCTACCACCGCTTCACGATCCTGAAATATCTGTTGAATCACCGTCTGTTGTTCAGCGGTATCTCCCTGTTTCACTGTTTCTCCGTGAATTGCAGACTCAGAAGAAGGCGATCCGTTACCCTGACGCTGCTCGGATACAGAGCCTGCATCAAGAAGCCCCTCATAGGCAGGCAAAACATTTGCGAATTCATAGGCATCATTTGAAGTCTCTGCCTGTGGCCTCATTTGGGAAACGGCATCTTTCTCCTGCACCGCATTAACAATGAAATCAGCCTGAATGGACTTCTGCCGATCTCCCTGCTGTATAGAATCTGCATGTTCCATGGAATGGATCTTGCCGCCCATTTTCCAACGAGCCTCTGGCGCTGTGGAACGTAAAGGCTGCTGCGCCTTCTGTCTGATTTCTCCTTTAAAATGTCTGTGAATATCGGATAAGTAAGATACAATCGTCGAGTGAACGGCTTCCACGGTTTGACCCTCGAATTCACCAGCAATCGCTGCCTCTTTCCAATCTCTCCCGAATAAACTTGTAGCGGAATATGGAGCTTTGGATGCATTCTTTAACGTATCCTGCCTCAGCGTTCGGTACGTACTATTCACAGGAGCAGACAGATGGTAACGCGTATCCCGCTGTGTATCCAAGATCATGTCTGTACCAAATGCCAGTTCATAGCCCTTTTTAGAAAAAAGGGCGGTGATACTGATCAGGTAAGATTTTTTACCGTCCAGCATGTCACCGCCGACCTCCTTTAACCCTGCAGGTTAACTGTTCTTAACAAGCGTTTCCTTCAGAATACCCAAGCCGATCGGAGCGAATGGACTAATGGTAGCCAACGTGAACGGACTCACAGGTGTATCCGCCAAGGTGTAACGGTAAATCTGCTTGTACTCGTAGGTTGCCAAAACCTCTTCATCCGCTTTCGGTGCTTTGCCATCCAGGAATGTGATTTGCTTGGTTTCCAAATCCAATGTGTAATCCGTTCCGAATTTGACCTCAACACAATTGACTTTGATCACCAGATTGAATGGTGTACCATCATCTTTTAAAGAAGGCTGATGGGATAAATGGAACACCTTGTTTTTCCCATCACCTGTGCCCAGAATTTCATGGTCTGTCGTCTCTACGACCTCCAGCTCATCGAGCTGAGAGATATTTTTCGGATGAACAGCATAGCACTCGTCCAGCTTACCGACAAAACCGTCATTGGGATGAACCACATACATAGGAGAAATATGGTATTTTCCACTGTACACCGAAGGGCTAAACCGGGACTCACCCGCATCCACCTGCTTGTCATGTGTAATGAAGGCGAGATAATGCTGCTGGTAATACGTTCCGCCAATGGACTGTTGAAGCTGTACCGAGCTGTTACCGTTCGAGGTATTCAGTCCATAGTCTACGTATGTGGCGCCCAGCTTCATATCCTTTCTCCATTTCACTTCGTCCTTTTCCCGGCAGCCAGAGATCAGAACGTGATTTTTCCTTGGCGATTTGCCAAGCGTGGTCATTTTGCCAATGTAAAGGGGTGCAAAGTATGTGTTCTCAGGACCAGAGGTAGGATCGGGACGCAGGAACATGACAATACGGTCTTTGTTGAAGTTTCCCCAATAATATATGCTGGAGTCTCGCTGCCAGCCCCGGGTATAATTATCCAGTGAAGTGAAGGACAATGCTGTTGGCAACGAAGGATAAATATAGTATATGCAGGAGTATACAGCGTCCATTAAGCTCGCTCCGGAATCCGGGTCAAAGTTCCGGGTAGTCACATCCCCGAAATTAATCATTTCTGTTCCTGTACCCGCCAGTACCCTGATGTAAGAAGCATGAAGCTCACTGCCAGCGTCCGGTGCTTTAACTGTCGTCGGGATTTTAATCGTATTCGTTGCGTAGTCAACTATAAAATCGGTAGGAGAAACCTCTACCTGATTAATATATAACCGTACGCTTCCTGCCTTGATCGTCGTGTCAGCAGGTATTTTAAATTCTCGACGAGTTCCATCTCCGTCAGGAAGAAGGGATTCAGGATCGCCTACCCTTACTCCGTTATTTACAGCTTCCACAATTTTTTCCGAGCGTACATCATCGAAGGTAAAGAAAAATAAACGCTTGGGTAGACTCGGAGCATTCGCAGCAGGCGCATAGGATACGGTAAATTGATCGCTTGCCAGTGCTGCTTTATTGAGCTTAAATACGCCACTGTAAGGTTCAAAGGTATATTCCGTTTTCTGAACGAATACACCATTCTTATATAACATCTCAGAATCCGGCTCTACAGGACGCACAACGACCTGCAATTGCGTGTCACTACCTTGTACCCGCTTAGCCTCTCCAAGCACGGAGTTTTGTGAGATGAAGTCCATCTCCCCCGGCTGTTTGACCGTCCCGCCGTAACCAAAAGCCATACCGAAGTTACGTATCTGACCGTCACTGCCCGTGGATCTGAACAATCGAACGTCTGCGAATTTGGTCGCCGTATTTCTAGGGTTCCCGGTTACTGCCCGGTATTTAATAAACGTGTTCCAGCCATGAGCATTGAATTGTTTCTCCAATTCCTGCGGAAACAGTTGAAAAGTAGCATCTCCATCAAACCACGACACAATCAATCACCTCTAATATTAGATTAGCCAAGCTACCCTACAGGGTAGTTGGTTATAATTTTATCTATTTCATATTAAGACAAGCCGATTCTCACTTGACTGAATTCCGCTTCTATTCGGTTACTACACCGGGCATTTAACTAAATATTTCCATGATGTAGATTCGGTATTTGAGCTTACGACTACCTTGATGGTAGTCACTCCATTAACCGGCTTATAGTCGAACTCCAGTTTGCCCGTATTAGAAACGAGGCCACCTGTAGTAGCGACTACTTCATTCTGATAATACACATCCATTCGGTCAGCCTGAGTGTACATATCGTATTCAATGACCACTTTGCCTGGTTCAGAGCCCATTTCATGATTCTTCTCTGTAAGCTTTCCTCCCCCGGATTCATTCACCTCACCACATTGTATAGTGTCCGGTGGCAAAGGGGTTGGGGCTGGTTTTATTTCATTTCCTTCATCATCTACTGTGTTCACATACAAGCCAATGCCCGCAGGCCTGAATTGAGTACCTGGTTTTTTGGTCAATGGGGAAATTCCCTCTACCAGGAAGTAACGGTAAACATCAAATTCATCGGGACAGTGGGCCCGCTTGACTCTTAATTTGTTGGCATTAAAGGAAAAGGCCGCCAAAGAGATTGTATCTTTTAACGTACCGCGCACACCCTCTTCGGGGTGAATAACGTATACTTTGGAAGTATGCACCTTGCCGCTGTAACGAGAAGGATTAAAAGTGTATTTGTACAAAGGATTTTCAGCATTATTCCAGGCTCGCGGATAATCCTTCTTGCCGTCAACAGAGGTTCTGGCCGGCGGCATGAGATTGGGCGGCGAATTCCAGGAAAGATAATGGGCTTGATATCTCGCACCCTGCTTGGCGCGATTAACCATGATATTATCCAGACCATTAGCCGGAAAGTTAGGATATGATTTTAACAATGGCATAATATGGGGCTGTCTGGTTGTGGTATCATCAAAGTCATACGTAGCGACTCCATTCACCGTATCCCTGATCGGAACCGTGCCTGCAAATAAAGCATAAACGTTATCGCCTTCCTCGATTGGGTCCAACTTGCCAAAGTAGAGCGGAATGATCGGTACCAGATTATTCTCTGGAGCCGGTACATTATCACACTGAATGATAAAAAAGAAATTCGTGTCTGAAAGTGTCCCTTTTACGGAAATTTCAGAATCATTCCACCAGTTTGTGTTTTGAACAGGGTAGTTAAAAGAGTTGTTGTAGTAAGACTCCATCAGCTTGTAGCGCAGACCTGCTTGCATGATTGGAGACTGCATTCGCGCGCCTTCTGCTCTGGTCACTGTAAACATGGGACCGCTACTCGTCGTCTTCCACGCAGATTCCTCTACTTCAATATCCAGCGCTGCTCGAAGCTGTCCGGCTTCAGAATTATCGTTCCAGGCCAGTACAAGATCTGCACCGTCTGGCTTTAATCCTTTCAAATCCTCCAGCATATACACATATAACGTATGGGACAGTCGATATTTGCGGAATTCATTCGTTGCCCATTCCCCAAACTGCTTGTAGGAATCTTTATCCGGGCGCTTCACATAATCAGCTAATCGAGGGTACCAGGTTCCGGCGATGGCGATACCGAAGCTTTGATTTTCCTTATTGGAATATATAAAATGTTCGGCAACCGTGATCCGATAATTTGTATAGTTCCTCACTAAATCCGAGGGATGGGTAATATTTGCATCAAAAATGACCCTTTTGTAATTGGCCGCGACTTTCCAGCCTGCGGTAGCGAGCAGCTCTCCCATACGGGGCTGTAAGTCCGATTCTGTTACTTTTGGAGTAAATGCTGCTGCTGTCGTATCAATGAATGACATTTGTTTCTCCCCTTTCTTTGAATTACGATTTGTTCTTTGCTACTTCAGGATTTTGCAAAATTCGATTCCAATCGCTCCAAAGTGCAATATATAGACGAACTAGACCCTTTCGATCTATATATTGTTCATTGGAAGTCGCTTATTGGATTTTTGCAAAATCCTCACTTCATTACGTCGATGTCCGCTGACGCCGTTCCTATCTGTCCCAATTCATTCGTTACGGTGAAGGTAACGGTATACTTTCCCTCTTTATGAAAAGTAAAGCGGGCGTTATTCACCGTACGGCCTTCTGGATTTGCACCATCTGAAGCAAACCAGTTGAATATAAGTATTGGTGAATGCTTGTTATAGGAAGAAATCAATTCCACTCCCTCCCCGACATGGACAGAAATATGGGACGGAGTTAGGGATACAACGAACGGAGGTGGCGAAATAGGTAGTCGTTTTTCCGGCCTGCGAAGATTTCCACTCTTCAAAATACCGATGCCTGCTGGTCGATAAGGTGTCGCTGCCCGTTTGGTCAATGGTGATATGCCCTCTGTCAGATAATAAGAATATGTCTGATGCTTAGGGCCCTCTCCATTGGTGCAGTGTTCATCAACGGCCTCCAGCTCATCCCCGTTCATTATAGTTAAGGGCGACAGTAAAATAACATTTCGTAGTGTTCCGTGTGTACCATCTTCCGGATGTATTAATAAAGCTCTCGAAGAATGGACCTGCTCCGTGTAGCGGGATGGATTAAACTCATATTGATAGGCATTGCTCATATCGCTGTTGTTCCAGGCTCGGACGTGCTTGGCACCCGACGTGTCCTCCCGCAAGGGAGGCATCCTGTTCGACGGAACATTCCAGGCAAAATAGTACGATTGATAACGCGCACCATACTTTGTTCTCTTGACCATGACAGAATCAATACCGTTACTCGGGTGAGCAGGATATTCTTTTAAGATCGGCATAAGCACATCCTGATGACGTTTGGGATCAGTATCATCATAGTCAAACCGGGCCGATTGACTGAGCGCATTCTCTAAACTCAAGCCGTCTTTCGCAAAGGCAGTTCCTGCGAATAGAGCGGCTGTAGCCCCCGCGTTTTCTGTATAGATTTGAAGATCCACCCAGACTCTTGCGGAAACAGGACTAAAGCCATCAACTCCGGAAGCAGCGAACACTTCCAAATCAAATGAATTTTTACCATCCACCCCGTATACGGAGAACTCTCCAAGGTACTCTGCCTGATCTCTGGACTGGACGGGGGGCTGGGCTTCTGTGGTTCGTAGCTTTACTAACTCCTGACCTGCAATACGTAGAGAAATATAGTCTGACTCCGCAGCCACATCTCCCGATAACCACACCTTCATCGTCGATCCGGTATTAACCATAGGACTATCCGAGAAAAAGGTTGCTTTGCGAGCTTCCTCACCGCCATTCAGTTCAAACATGCAACTCTCGTTCATGATTGAATTTGTATTGCTCTGGACATCAAAGTCGCCCATGTAGATCGGGATCGAAGGTACTGCATTACGCTCCCAGGCAGGTGCTGTATCTGCCAGCAAAACCAGCATGGCAGACTTTCCATCCACGTAGCCTCTAAGCTGGACTTTGCTGTCCTGCCACCAGTTGGTGAATTTCACATTCATGGAGGCCACCTGTTCGTAACGATCCAGTTGTGGAATCCGTGTCCGTGAAGCAACGTAAGGCGATTGATAAAATTGAGGAAACTGATGCGTGATCCTCCATTGAAGCGCTTGGGTTTGCTCGTGCAGCCCCCACATGGAGGATTGAATCTCTACGTCCAAAGCAAGCCGCTTGAAATCAGCGGGTTGTTCCCAGCCCACAATCATTCTGCTCGTATTCACGAACTTTTCCAATTGATAAAAATACATCGTATGACGCTCAAACAGGTTGGCCTCTTCGATCTTTTGGACAGCCCAAGAGAATATACCGTCAGATTGTGGCTCCAGCTGCGTTCCCCAATCAGCATGCTTCCTGTGAATAGCGAAAGGGATTTTTGAGCCTGTATTGTGCAGCTTTTCCTTCACACTGCCCAGCATAGCCAGGCCAAAAAGATGCCCCGATACATTTCGCAAAATATAGTGCTTGGCTACAACAAATTCAAATTCCTCCGAGCCGTTCAGATCACTGTAATAAACAGCGGCCTCTCCTGAAACTCCCGACGCGAAGGTAATACGTTGTCCGCCATCCTTTTTCTCTTCTGCTGAATAATGGGAAGACGGCATAAGCTCGTCATCCAAATACACATAGTAGTCATCCTTATGCGCAAGCTTGGGAATATCTACATAGGAGTTGACGAGTGGAAGAGAGAAGCGCTGAATCGTGGGTTTGGTCAATCTGCTTGAATATACGACCTTATGAAATTCATCCACCATATCCCATCCGTTTTTAGAGCAAAGGGCCACGATCTGACGCAACAGCTGGTCTTCGTTAACGAGCATGTCCAGCCAAGGACTATCCTCTGGCATGATATTTCACCACCTTTCTATTGGAGCATTTGATAGTTCACCCATATATCCTTGTTCCTGCCGCCTTCATTAAAGAACTCAAAACGAAATTCAGTCCCCGTCGGACAAGGAATAACAGCGGTAAAATACATTCCTTCAGGCAGGTCCTTCGTGAAGATCCGTTGGCATACCAGCTTATCTCCCACATATAAATTCCAATAATCGCTGGACTCATAAAAGGACGCTCCCACAGCTACCGCAAGCAGTTCGCAATCATGACTGACTTGCATTGTGCTTTCTACCCTGCCAATTCCTCTGGATTCAATTCGGTTGCCCACAATGTACGGCTGGGTCTTCGTTGGCATAAAAGGCGGGTCCAAACGCCCGCCTACCATATAGCTTGCAAAATTAGCACCACTGGACAACGATTACACCGCCCTTACATAATCAAGAGTCAGATTTTTAAACAAGCCATTCTCCCGGATAATGCTTCCCCGTATAGCGTTTAACGTCAGAATATCAGCCTCTTCTTCCATTTCTGCGTTCAGGGTTGTGGAGGCTTCAAATTCAATAAAAAATCCGGTCACCTGCAACAGATCGTCTCGATACAGCGTTAGCCGTTCCGACAAACCGTTATCATAGGTGTACAGCACTGACGTTACCAATGCAGGATATTGAGGCATTTCACGGGCCATATCGATGGTAATGACATTGGGCTCCTCCTGAGCCTTTTTATCCAACAAGCCGTCCGCCTGACCTGCATGTACCCTTTCCTTGCGTACTTCACGTCGAATCAGATCAATAATCGGGAATACCTCGTTGGAATTCGTAAAATTCTGGTTCTCCAAAGTTCACACCTCCCCTTCTCCTTCAATATAAGAAAAAGGAAATGACAATTAACGCAGACTGCGTAATGTCATTTCCTTTTTGCTTGTGCTATGGATTATAGATTATAACGTCAAAATCAGGATGTTGCAGGAAGAGCCGACCAGGTTAGCTCCAGATAGTTGACCATGCCACATTCATTACCAACCAGCCTGTTGCCCTTGATCAGATAATATCCCGCATTACAGGTATGGTTGTCATATACATAACACCCGTCCAAAAGCTCTATGTGCGGGTTGCCCAGAATGACCATATTTTTGGTGCGGGCTTGTCTTTTCATATCAAAAAATACTTTATTCGCTATCTGCTGCTTGAGATCGCGCATGGATGCCTCATCCTGCTCTTCAATCCATGGCAGCTGTAATCCCATGGTTCTCATGTTCCCTTTGGTGGCGAGAATCAGGCTTTTATCCAGAAAATGCTCTGTTAACCCCGCAGAACCGGTAATCATCAGATGATTACGAACACGCGAATAGTCGGTAGAAGACGTCATTTCAAGCAAATGATCATCTGTAAGGCTCCATTTGGGACGCGCTGCCTGATCCCAATCCGGAGTATCCAGAAAATCCATCCGTTTCAATACAAACGTTCCATAGCGATTGCATCTGACATCATAGGGCAAATCCTGCATGAGCGTTTGTATAGCATCTGATGCCCTTGTCCCTGCTTTGAAGGATACCTTGGCTACGACAGGACTTTTCCAGCCTTCTGCTGTTTTTATACGTTCTTGATCTTGGGGAATCGTCTGGAGTTCTCCTGTCTTGGGATCAAATCTCATAAAGGAGTGATTGCCCTTCTTCACATCAACATACTCCGTTTCGGCTATATCCAAATCAGGGTATTTGCAATCTTCACTGTGCACACGCCATGAATCAAGACCGGCTGCAACCACAATATCCTTTACAATGCTGGACTTCATCCAGGCAAAGGCGCCGCCATCCCCGGCATACGCTTCCTCTGGAGGGTAGATCATATCCTTATACAATACAAATTCCTCCAGCATGTCATAACGGTCTACACAGTGAAACATAAGCGTTCTTCTCTTGGCATCCTCCTCAATTTCACCCTTGATCATGCCTGTAAATACACGTACCAGCTCATCGCCATAACCTGCATAAATACGGATCGGAGTCCCTTCACTAATCAGGTGCCGCCGTTCTCCCTCCTCCCAATAGGTAAATTCATTGGACGACTGCTTCTTTCCATCAGAAAATGCAGCGTATTGCTCCAGGAATGGGGAATAGATCCCTTTGGCATTATTTAAAGTTACGGAGGCTGAGCTCGAGGACATGTCCATGTGAGAATAAACCTCCCAGTTCATCACATCTCGTTCCAGTGAAACGGTATCCTCGTACTGAAACCCGCCGACGTCATACCATTTCTCCTTATACGTATCTGCGATATGGGTGGCAAACTGCTCAATAGAGTAATCATGAAAGGCATATTTTACCTCTGCAATATACAAACCACCGCTGGATACGGAAAACCGCAGTCTGTTCGTCGTATCATCCTCGGATACGCCGCGTACACGGATATTTTCCCATTGTTCGATACCGCCCGGTTGAATATTTTTTGTATATACATCCATATCCGTTTCATTATGACAGGTTACAACATAATCCGTGTACTCACTCAAATGGTTATGGCTATAGGAGTTAACATTCGTAGAAATCCCCTGATCTGTAACCTTGAGCACAAAGGCTTTGGAGCCATTAGAGATCATTATTTTCCCTTGTGTTCCCTGATCAGCCTTGATTCGGAACTGCATCGTAAATGGAAATTTGTTGATCTTTCCAGCCCGTTCAATCCCAGCCTCTTCCCGTGTGGTGGATATCTTCTGTTGATTTCCCAGATCCGTGACCACTACCTGCTGATCGGGAGTCCAATTGTTTATTGTGCACATCGGGTCTTCAAACGTCCAGACTGTTTTGGCCGAGATGGATTCCACATCAAATTCTCTGGCTTTCAGTAAAGTGATCCCGAAATTGCCCCTTGACGCCTTGGAAGGATTCGACATGGAAAATTCAATTTTGTGGTGTCCACCAGTCACTGGAATAGAGGGAGGATAAGCCAGTCCATTTTTGGCATTGACCCCTTCAATGGTCGCAACTACATGGTCGTCCACCTTCACCTCTACTCTATCCTCGATATCCATATCCGAAACATAGGCCCAGCTCAAACAGCCTGCCTTGAACCAGTCATGCACAAACGTAAATTTCTTCACCTGGCCTGCCCCGTCTGTTCGTTGAAAACCTAGAACATTACGGACCTGATTAGGCGTTTCATTCGTGAAAAATTGTGTGGCACCTACGATATCTACAAATTTCAAAGGGTCCAGACTCGTTTTATGGGCCGTAAAATCCTTGAAATACGATACCTTTTCTGTGGTCCGGTTGATCTGGTAGGACGGAATGGATTGATCTACTTCTGAATTTGCGCTGCGAGTTCTTCCGTCCCCCCACTGCTTGATTTTCACAATGACAGGTTTTCGACCAAATTGGAGGCTTTTCTCCGCATTTTCCATTAAAATCTCAATGCGTTTGCCCTTCGTGGAGCCAGCCGTATCATCGGCCACATATTCGCCCCAATTTTTCCCCTCTATCCATAGCTCAACCTTGCTTCCCAAAGGAATGACAGAAGGATCAACAGCGATAATTTTG